>NZ_CAWQKG010000045.1:0-255 GCF_963895295.1 Aeromonas sp. sia0103
CGACCTCATAGCTCCACTTGCCATCCGCGGCAATGGTCAGGCTACCCAGGGCATTGGCACTCGGGGTGCCGTTGCCCGGCTTGAACTCAGCCTCGTCGGCCCCGTCCACGTCGGTCACGCTCAGGCTACCGGTCTCGGTCAGGTTACCGCTGACCACGTTCAGGTCTTCGGTCACCGCACCGCTGCCATCACCCACAATCACCGCACCGTCGTTGACGCCGGTGATGGTGATGGTCACGGTGTGGCTGGTGCCAT
>NZ_CAWQKG010000046.1:0-255 GCF_963895295.1 Aeromonas sp. sia0103
GTGACGGCATTGACCTACACAGTCAAGGACGCGGACAACAGCACCACCACGGGTACGCTGACCATCACCTTTGATGACGACATGCCGAGCGCTACCGATGAGGCAGCGCAAAGCGTGGCGGAAGGTACCACCAAACTGGGGACCTTCGACTTTGTACCTGGTGCCGATGGTGCCGGAGTTAGTCATATCAATGGCATTGCACTGACCTTTGGCGGTGATGGTTACTCTCAGGTTGTGGCTGTTGGCAATGGTGTG
>NZ_CAWQKG010000047.1:0-255 GCF_963895295.1 Aeromonas sp. sia0103
GTCTTCAGCATCCGGATCGTCGATGTAGGCGGTGGCGTACTGCAACTGCAAACCACCCAATTCGAAGCGCTGGCACATGGCAGCGACGGACTGTTTGACGAAGCGCTGAGCCTGCTGCTGGGTCAGGACAGCCTGGCGCTGCAGTATGAGGTGATCCGTACCGACGCCGATGGCGATCCGGTGAGGGTCTCGGACAGCATCGTGCTGGCCGATGGCGAGCGCTCGGTGTTCAGCTTCGACGACGATGGCCCGACC
>NZ_CAWQKG010000048.1:0-252 GCF_963895295.1 Aeromonas sp. sia0103
GCCGGTATTCTAACCAACTGAACTACCGCTCCGCAATTTGGCTAGCTTCTGCTAAATCGTCGCCGTTTCATCGAGGTGTCAGCCTCGCGGCACAACATCGTACTGCGCACAATGTCGTCTAATTAGGTGCCTGGCAGTGTCCTACTCTCGCATGGCGAATGCCACACTACCATCGGCGCTACCGCGTTTCACTTCTGAGTTCGGCATGGGATCAGGTGGTTCCACGGCGCTATGGCCGCCAGGCAAAAACTT
>NZ_CAWQKG010000049.1:0-246 GCF_963895295.1 Aeromonas sp. sia0103
TGGTGCCGGTGATGGTGACGGTGACGCTGTGCTCGGCGGAGCCATCGGCGCTCTTGACCACGAAGTGCTCGCTCGGCAGGGTCTCACCCTCCTTGAGGGCCTGCACCGCGGGGTCGTTGTTGTCGAGCGCGTAGGTCCAGTTGCCGTCGGCATCGAGGCTGAAGGTGCCGTGGGCGCCTTTGACCTGGTCCTGGGGCTGGAAGTGGGCCTCACCCTGATCGACATCGGTGGCGACCAGCTTGCCGC
>NZ_CAWQKG010000050.1:0-235 GCF_963895295.1 Aeromonas sp. sia0103
GGCGGACGAGGCCGAGTTCAAACCGGGTGTGGGCGCGCCGAGTGCCAATGCCCTGGGCAGCCTGACCATCGATGCGGCTGGCAAGTGGAGCTATGAGGTCGCCAACAGCAAGGTGCAGTACCTGGGCGAAGGCGAGACCAAGGTCGAGACCTTCACCGTACAGAGCCTGGATGGCACCAGCCACACCGTGACCATCACCATCACCGGCGTCAATGACGGTGCCGAGATCAAGGGT
>NZ_CAWQKG010000051.1:0-234 GCF_963895295.1 Aeromonas sp. sia0103
GGCGTCCCGCTGGGTGGCCTGTCAACCAATCTGAGTGCCACCGACGGCGGAGCCATCACCCTGGTGGCCGTTGGCAGCGGCACCCTCAACGGTGTGGACGGCGATGGCAACATTGTCTTCAGCATCCAGATCGTCGATGTAGGCGGTGGCGTGCTGCAACTGCAAACCACCCAATTCGAAGCGCTGGCACATGGCAGCGACGGACTGTTTGACGAAGCGCTGAGCCTGCTGCTG
>NZ_CAWQKG010000052.1:0-219 GCF_963895295.1 Aeromonas sp. sia0103
CATAGCTCCACTTGCCAGCCGCATCGATGGTCAGGCTGCCCAGGGCATTGGCACTCGGCGCGCCCACACCCGGTTTGAACTCGGCCTCGTCCGCCCCGTCCACGTCGGTCACGCTCAGGCTGCCGGTCTCGGTCAGGTTACCGCTGACCACGTTCAGGTCTTCGGTCACCGCACCGCTGCCATCACCCACAATCACCGCACCGTCGTTGACGCCGGTGA
>NZ_CAWQKG010000053.1:0-213 GCF_963895295.1 Aeromonas sp. sia0103
AGGAGGGTGAGACCCTGCCGAGCGAGCACTTCGTGGTCAAGAGCGCCGATGGCTCCGCCGAGCACAGCGTCACCGTCACCATCACCGGCACCAACGACGACGCCAGCATCGGCGTCGCCACCCCGGGCTCCGACCAGGGCGCGGTCAAAGAGGACGTCACCCTCAGCACCAGCGGCAAGCTGGTCGCCACCGATGTCGATCAGGGTGAGGCCC
>NZ_CAWQKG010000054.1:0-212 GCF_963895295.1 Aeromonas sp. sia0103
TTGTCGAGGTTGTAGGTCCAGTTGCCGTCGGCATCGAGGCTGAAGGTGCCGTGGGCGCCTTTGACCTGGTCCTGGGGCTGGAAGCGGGCCTCACCCTGATCGACATCGGTGGCGACCAGCTTGCCGCTGGTGCTGAGGGTGACGTCCTCTTTGACCGCGCCCTGGTCGGAGCCCGGGGTGGCGACGCCGATGCTGGTGTCGTCGTTGGTGCC
>NZ_CAWQKG010000055.1:0-347086 GCF_963895295.1 Aeromonas sp. sia0103
CACGAAGTGCTCGCTCGGCAGGGTCTCCCCCTCCTTGAGGGCCTGCACCGCGGGGTCGTTGTTGTCGAGGTTATAGGTCCAGTTGCCGTCGGCATCCAGGCTGAAGGTGCCGTGGGCGCCTTTGACCAGGTCCTGAGGCTGGAAGCGGGCCTCGCCCTGATCGACATCGGTGGCGACCAGCTTGCCGCCGGTGGTGAGGGTGACGTCCTCTTTCACCGCGCCCTGGTCGGCACCCGGGGTGGCGACGCCGATGCTGGCATCGTCATTGGTGCCGGTGATGGTGATGGTGACCGTCGCCGGGGCACTCTGGTTGCCATTGGGATCGGTGGCAATATAGGTAAAGGAAACCTGCTGGGTTTCCCCTTCTTTAAGGGATTGGAACTCTGCAGAGGGGGTATAAATATAGCTTCCGTCGGCATTTAATATCAGCTGGCCCCGATCTACATCCGTCACTAGGGAATAGCCTTGAGGATTAATACCGTCATGATCGGGATCTTGTGCCGCGGGTACTTGCGCATAAAGCACCGGGGCATCTTCCGAAATAATATGTGATTGGTCAAATGCGATCGGATCGTGTTCAGCCTCTTCGGCAGTCAGCTCCCCCAATATATCCCGATACCGAATAAATTCGGGTGCGTCATGTGCCGTGTCAAACCCGGCGTTGGAAATAGTCGCCTGATTGGTGCGCTCGGTCACTATGGCGCCGGCATTGCCGGAGCCGGCGGCGATACCTGATGCATCGCCGCCACTGGCGGTGGCCTGAGCGACCTCGGTAGGATCCTTGCCATCCAGAATCGCTTGCTGGAGCTCGGCAAGTTCCTGCTGTTCCTCTGGAGACAGTGGCTCGGTGTCGAAACTGATGGCGGCTTGCGCCTTGTCGGGCGCATCAGAAACCGGTGCCGGCGGGGTGAGTTCGACCTCGGACTTGGACACTAGCAATACCCCTTTGGGTATTAAGTCTCCAACCTGTACCGTTTTTATCGAGCCATCTTTTAACACTACCCAAGACTCGCCTTGAGCATGGGTAATTTCCATCGGTTGATCGAGCAGGATTCTGAACATATGACGTGTTTTCCTAATAGACTGAACTGTTTTTATATTTTTATTATTACGAGTGTGATGCCACGAAAAGGCGCTCATTATATGAACTGGCATTATCGTTCAGACGTAAAATAAAGTTTTTTTAAGGATTTAAATGGAAAACGTTTTTAAATTGCTCTTTTTTAGGGTGATTTCTGACTTTCTTGATTAAAAATCAATGAATTATATTTTTATACCTCTTTATGGATGGGCTTGGTCGTCCATGATTGCGTCTGATTTGTTGCAAGGTTGCTGGTTATTTGTGTTGTTTTGGTCTGAAGGCATTGTTTGCCATGACGCCGTGAAAAATAAGCGCTGTTAAAACAGCTGGATCCGGCACCAGGTACAGGGGGCCGGCAGGACCAACAGGCAGCTTTTTGTCCGGCCAGGAGGAGGTCGCCCGCATTGCTTGTGTATCAGCATCACCGCGAGGATGCGTCTGAGCAGATGTCCGCAGTCGTTGTAGAGTCTGCCTGGTAGAGCGTAGAGCAGGGCATCCCGATACCGTTTCGGGTGGGTCTATACCAGACAGGCAAAAAGTTGCCGATGCAAATCGTTTTACCGCTTTTTCTGTGACGGTGATCACTGTAGCATCGCCGCCCGACCTGCCAGTTGGCCGTAATTTCCTCGCGGCGGCGCTGGCGTCACCCGATACTCGCCGTCACCCGGAACGTGAATGACCCCAGGATGGGACCCGCCACTAACCAGCAGGTGTGTGGTCTGTGTGTCGCGTGGTCGGCACGCTCCCGCCTGACTGCCCCGCGATGCCCCTCTGCAGACCTGCCGTATGAATCTCCTCTCTTCATAGGTGCAAGATGACCCTGTTATTGAGTCTGGTCGGTATGTTGGCCCTCCTGTTTATCGCCTGGCTGGCGAGTGAAAATCGCCGTGCCATCCGCTGGCGCACCGTGCTGGGCGCCCTGGCGCTGCAGATCGGCCTGGCCGCCCTGGTGCTCTACTTTCCCCCGGGCCAGCTCCTGCTCGGCGCCATGAGCAACGGCGTTTCCGCCCTGCTCGGCTTCGCCGACAGCGGCATCCGCTTCGTGTTTGGCGATCTGGCCAGCAACGGCTTCATCTTCGCCGTGCGGGTGCTGCCGCTGGTGATCTTCATCAGTGCCCTCATCGCCGTGCTCTATCACTTTGGCATCATGCAGTGGGTGATCCGGGTGCTGGGGGGTGGCATTCACCGCCTGCTCGGCACCAGCCGCGCCGAGTCCCTGGTGGCCACCGGCAACATCTTCCTCTCTCAGGGGGAGTCGCCGTTGCTCATCCGTCCCTTCCTGGCTGGCATGACCCGCTCAGAGCTGTTTGCGGTGATGACTTGCGGCATGGCGTCGGTGGCGGGTTCGGTGCTGGGGGGGTACGCCGGGCTCGGCGTGGATCTCAAATACCTCATCGCCGCCTCCTTCATGGCGGCGCCCGGCGGCCTGCTGATGGCCAAACTGCTGGTGCCGGAGCAGGAGCGGGTGCGCGAGCAGGACGAGATCACCCTCGACAAGAGCGACTACAGCAACGCCATCGACGCCCTGGCGGGCGGCGCCATGGGCGGCATGAAAATCGCGGTGGCCATCGGCACCATACTGCTGGTGTTTGTCAGCGTCATCACCATGATCAACGCAGGCTTCGCCACCGTCGGGGGCTGGTTCGGCTGGGCCGATCTCTCGTTGCAACTGCTGCTGGGCTACCTGTTCGCCCCCGTGGCCTGGCTCATCGGGGTGCCGAGCGATGAGATGATGGCGGCCGGCTCCCTCATCGGCCAGAAGGTGATCATGAACGAGTTCGTCGCCTATCTGGACTTTGCCAGCATCAGGCAGGAGCTGAGCGCCCACAGCCAGATCATCATCACCTTCGCCCTGTGCGGCTTCGCCAATCTGGGGTCGATCGCCATCCAGCTCGGCTCCATCGGGACCATGGCGCCGGAGCGCCGCCAGGACGTCGCCCGCATGGGCCTCAAGGCCGTGCTGGCCGCCACCCTGGCGAACCTGATGAGCGCCACCCTGGCGGGGATCTTCGTCTCGCTGGGCTGATGCCTTGATATCTGGCTAGCCAGCCGCAGCAATAACAAGCCCCGTCTCGCCACAAGGCAAGACGGGGCTTTTTATCGCCAACAGCTCATGGCTGGAGGGATCGGGCTTGGCGATCCCATGGCGCCGCCCGCCGGCAAGCGCCGCACAAAACAAGACACCGGCGCGAGGCCGGTGTCTTGGGATAACAGAGTCGAGCCCCTGGTCAGGGCGCGGCGGCAATGCGCTTAGGCGTAAAACGCCTCGACGGTGCCCTTGACGGTGATCAACATGGGGTTGCCGTAGCGATCCTTGGCCTTGGGGGAGGGGATCTTCACCCAGCCTTCGCTGATGCAGTACTCCTCGACATTGGTGCGCTCCTTGCCGTTGAGGCGAATGCCGATCTCGTGCTCGAAGCACTCCGCCACATGGTGCGGGCTGCGCGGGTTGGCCGCCAGATGGTCGGGCAGTGCGGGTTTGTTGTCGCTCATTTTATAGACCTGAGTTTGATAAAAAGTGGGTCATTGTAGGCAATGCCCGCCGCGGGCTCAAGGCTGGGCTGCATCCCATGCGGTGCGTATCTTTGCCACATGGCAGGTGATCCGGGTCGCCCCCTTCAAACTCGAGGCTTACCTTACAGCCCGAGGTGAGGTGGCGATCCTCTCCAAACTCTACTGGGTCTGGCTGCCGGGAATTATGTTGATGCTGGTGTTGATTTGGGGGCGGGTGTGGGGCTGGGGTCGTCAGTGAATGCTGAGACTGGCGGCCAGGTGATGAAGATAGTCATAACTGTGCCACTGCACTGCGCAGAGGGCGAGCAGTGCTGAGGCCCCCAAGGCACCTTGATCCCAGTGCCGTAGCAATACCCGCAACACATGCACTATGCAAAGACCCAGACTCACCATATAAATGAGGGTTAACACTCCTTCAATCAAATCCGATATGCCGTAGGGATCATTCGGATTGTGATAAAGCAGGTCATAGCCAAATGCACGAAATCCGAGTCTGATCAGAAACAGGGAAAAGCTGAGGGTGGCCAGTCGTTTTGTTTTTCGGCTGATTTCTGTCATGCAACTTCTCAAA
This sequence comes from Aeromonas sp. sia0103, assembly GCF_963895295.1. Taxonomy (NCBI): domain Bacteria; kingdom Pseudomonadati; phylum Pseudomonadota; class Gammaproteobacteria; order Aeromonadales; family Aeromonadaceae; genus Aeromonas; species Aeromonas sp. sia0103. Next base: position 4,167 of record NZ_CAWQKG010000055.1, read on the forward strand.
TCTTCCAACGTTTACTTGTGTAGCTGAGGTGCAGTTCCACGCATTCACGCTAAGTCGTTGTTGGCAACACCGGGACACCCACCTTTTTGTTGTCTGATTACGCTCTAGTTAAAATGAGATTTATAAAATCGGATTTTTTACGACGATAGTCATCTTGCGAACAGCCTTTACATGACATTTTGAGTTCATTGTATCGTTGAACCAGCGAAGGGTCGGCACGCAATTTATTACGAAAAATCAGAAAAAATTCAAATTCAGAACCATTGGCTACCAGCTGAAAAGCAACGTCATCACTCGATGTTGACTCCAACATACACAATTCCGATGTTCTCAAGGTGTCGGCTTTTCTTGAAAGCCCAATGTTGTCAGGAGCTGGACGGCAGCTTCGAGTTCATCACTCTCTACGCCGATAAAAATATCAAGATCGCCTTTAGATATTGCCAGCGGAATTGAAGAGGCGCCTATGTGTTCAACTCTTGCCTTCGGGAGCAATTGTTTTACTTTGCGCTCGTATCGAAGAAACAGCTCTTCACAAGACGCTTGATATTGTTCAGCACGGCGTTGTTTCCCAAATCAGCCTTAAGAACGTAGCTTCCCCAGCCCCAAGTGACCGTTACACTTGGGGCTTTCTGACAGGCAGGCCAAGGCTGTTCAGTTTGTTTATCGCACTCACATACGCCATCACTTCCCCCACCTGGCCGTTGTAGTTTCGCAGACTGATTTTTCCCACCATCAGCTGTTTGAACCGGGACATCGCCGTCTCTGCCAACGAGCGACGGTGATACCCTGATATCTTCTTCCAGTACGCCAACCCTTCCTTGCGCATCACCAGTACTGCCTCATTTCTCGGATGTTCCTTTTCCCATAACCCCGCATTCTGACGAGGCGGGATACAAGCTGTCGCCCTTTTGCGCGCTATCAGCTGATGGCTGGCTTTGCTGTCATACGCACCATCAGCATAAATGGCGCCCAGCTTGCGTCGCAGTGGATTGAGCAGAGTCGGCACTACCTCAGCGTCATGAACGTTTTCCAGCGACACTTCCGCCGCCACGATATCGTGGGTCGCCGGATCAACCGCCAGATGCAACTTTCGCCAGACTCGCCGCTTCTCGGCGCCGTGTTTCCGGACCTTCCACTCGCCTTCGCCAAGCACCTTCAGGCCGGTCGAATCGATAACCAGGTCGGTAATCGTCCCTTTAGATGGCTGCCGATAGGCCACCTTCACCGTACGGGCCCGCTTGCTGACACAGCTATAGTCCGGTGCGCACAGCGGAACGTTCATCAACTCGAACAGGGAGTCGAGTAGCCCCTGAGTTGCTCGCAAAGTAAGGCTGAAAATCCCCTTGAGCATCAAGAAGGTAGAGATGGTCTGGTCAGTGTAGAGCTGGCTACGTCCCCGTCGCCCGTGATGGTCGTGGTGGAGCCAATTGTCCATGGCATCTGCATCAACCCAGAAGGTGAGGGAGCCACGGTGGATCAGAGACTTGTTGTATTGAGACCAGTTGGTGATGGGGTGAAGCGACTTGCCCATGATGCAGATTTGAAGGGAATGGTGATGATCAGATCGCCACGCCCTCAGTTAGTTCCATTCAAACCGCATCGATTTGGGAAACAACGCCCCAAACAGTTAAATGGTTGGCTGTAGCAAGCGCCGACAAGGCTACCGCCCCTGAGTTACAGCTCCCAGTCCGCTGCTTTTAACCTGCGAGCTATCAACAATCGTTTCCATGTCGCTCTCCCGAGAGATGGATTGTTGTTTGGCTATCTTAAGGGCGATGCTGATAGTTGAGAAGGGGGCTTTGGCGGGGATCTGTTTTGGATCAACAAATTAGTCATCAGTGGCAACTGTTGTGAGCAGCATCTGCTGCCGTAAATTCCCTTCACCCCAGCCCTCTCCCGGAGGGAGAGGGGGCACATGCCGGGAGCGGTCAGTGGGTACAAACGACAAAAAGAGAGGGAGCCGGTCAGGCTCCCTTGATAACGGATATGAGAGTGGCGAATCGGGGTCACAGACAGCCGACCCCATACTCGACCTTAGCGGTTGGTCGCGGCCTTCATCCCTTCCACAAACTCTTTCAGACGAGTGAGCATATGTTCCGGGTTCTGGTGGTGGGTCTCGATGATCTTCACCACGGCGGAGCCGGAGATGGCACCGGCGGCACCGGCCTTGATGGCATCACGGACCTGGGCCGGTTCGCTGATGCCAAAGCCGAGCAGGGCGGGGGGGGCCTTGAACTCGCGCAAGGTGTTGATCAGGCCATCCACCGGCATGCCGGCCTTGGTCTCGGCGCCGGTCACGCCGGCGCGGCTCACCAGATAGGTGTAACCGCTGCCGAGCTCAGCCACGGCCTTGAGGGTCTCGGTGTCGCCGTTGGGCGGCGCGATAAAGATGCTGTCGATGCCGAAGCGATCGGCCGCCGCCTTGTAGGGCTCGCACATCTGCACCGGCACGTCTGCCACCAGCACCGAATCCACGCCCGCCTGCTGGCACTTCTCGTAGAAGCCATCGATGTGGCGCACATAGACCAGGTTGGCGTAGACCAGCAGACCGATGGGGATCTGCGGGTACTTGGCACGTACCCTGGTGAGCAGTTCGAAGCAGCCATCCGGGGTGGTGTGGCTCGCGAAGGCGCGCAGGGCCGCGCCCTGGATGGTGGGGCCGTCCGCCACCGGGTCGGAGAAGGGGATGCCGAGCTCGAGGGCATCGGCGCCCCCCTCGACCAGCGCATCTATGATGGCCAGCGACAATTCGGGGGTGGGATCCCCCAGCATCACGAACGGCACGAAGGCGCCCTGATTGGCTGCATCCAGCCGGGAGAAGAGTTGTGCGTAGCGATTCATGACAGGGTTCCTTCTTTCTCAAAAATGTCGGCGACGGTGAAGATGTCCTTGTCGCCACGGCCGGAGAGGTTGACGATCAGCACCTGCTCTTTCTCGGGTTCGCTGCGCGCCATCTTGAGGGCATGGGCCAGGGCGTGGGAGGACTCCAGCGCCGGGATGATCCCCTCGGATTTGGCCAGCTCCTGGAAGGCGTCCAGCGCCTCCTTGTCGGTGATGGAGACATAGTCTGCCCGGCCGATGGCGGCCAGGTGGGCATGCTGCGGGCCGACGGAGGGGAAGTCCAGCCCCGCCGAGACGGAGTAGGACTCCTGAATCTGACCCTGCTCGTCCTGCATCAGGTAGGAGTGCATGCCGAAGAAGACCCCCTTGCTGCCGTGACCGAGTGGCGCACCGTGCTCACCGCTCTCGATGCCGTGGCCACCGGGCTCGACCCCGATGAGGCGCACCGAGGGCTCGTCGATGAAATCAGCAAAGATGCCGATGGCGTTGGAGCCGCCGCCGACGCAGGCGATCACGGCATCGGGCAGCCGTTCTTCTTTTACGAAGCACTGGGCCTTGGCCTCCTCACCGATCATCTTCTGGAACTCCCGCACTATGGTGGGGAAGGGGTGCGGACCGGCGGCGGTGCCGAGCAGGTAGTGGGCGCTGTCGTAGTTGGCAGCCCAGTCGCGCAGCGCCTCGTTGCAGGCATCCTTCAGGGTGGATGAGCCCGAATGCACCGGTATGACGGTGGCCCCCATCAACTTCATGCGAAACACGTTCGGCTTCTGCCGCTCGCAATCCTTGGCCCCCATGTAGACACGGCACTTGAGGCCGAGCAGGGCGCAGGCCAGGGCCGTGGCGACCCCGTGCTGACCGGCGCCGGTCTCGGCGATGATCTCTTTCTTGCCCATGCGTTTGGCGAGCAGGGCCTGGCCCAGCACCTGGTTGGTCTTGTGGGCGCCGCCGTGCAGCAGGTCTTCGCGCTTCAGATAGAGGCGGGTCTTGGTGCCCTTGGTCAGGTTGCGGGTCAGGGTGAGCGGGGTCGGGCGCCCGGCGTACTCGGTCAGCAGCTCCTGAAACTCGGCGATAAAGGCCGGGTCATCCTTGGCATCGACGAAGGCCTTCTCCAGCTGGAGCAGGGCGGGGATCAGGATCTGGGGCACATACATGCCACCAAATTCACCAAAAAACGGGTTAAGCAGGGTCATGATCTATTCCTTGTTCAGATTCATTAAAAACTTAAATATCAAAAATTCAGCATCAAATTCGGTGCCGTCAATGCGGCAGGTGCGTCACAGCTTGTGCAGGGCGGCGAAGGCGGCCTCAAGCTTCTGTGCATCCTTCTGGCCGGGGGCGCTCTCCACCCCGGAGTTGAAATCGAGGCCAAGGCAACCCACCTGGGCGGCGCGCAGGGCGTTGTCGGGATTGAGGCCACCGGCCAGCATCAGGCGAGACTTATCGAGGCTTGCCAGCATGGCCCAGTCGAACGCCTGACCTGTGCCGCCGCTCTGGCTGCCGACTTTCGTATCGAGCAGCAGCCTATCTGCCGGATAGTCGAGGGCGGGCAGCGGCTCGCCGCTCGTGACGCCGACCGCCTTCCAGATCTCGCAACCCTCGGGCAGCAGAGTACGCAGCGCCTCGATATAGGCGGCGTCTTCATCCCCGTGCAGCTGCACCGCGGCGAGCCCGAGGGCCTCGACCGTCAGGGCTATGGTCTGGGGCTGGGCATTGCGAAACACCCCCACATAGTTGAGCGGGGCGCCGGCCATCACGGCACGGGCGCCGGGGATGTCCACGTAGCGCGGGCTCTTGGCCACGAAGATAAGGCCACCAAATACCGCACCTGCCTGATGGGCAGCGGCGGCGTCTTCCGCGCGGGTCAGGCCGCATACCTTGTTCTGGCCGAGGGTGAGCTTGCGCACCGCGGCCTCCAGATCGGCCTCCTCCATCAGGGAGGAGCCTACCAGGAAGCCCTTGGCATGCTGGCGCAGGCGGGCGACCTGGCTGCGATCCCGGATGCCGGATTCGCTGATGACCACGCGATCGGCGGGAATGTCGGCGGCCAGCTGGCCGGTGCGGGCGAGATCCACGCTGAGATCGCGCAGGTCTCTGTTATTGATGCCGATCACCGGCGCGCCCAGGGCGATGGCGCGGGTCAGCTCCTCTTCGTTGCTCACCTCGGTCAGCACCCCGAGGCCGAGCTCCTTGGCAACCTTGAACAAGGCGTGGTAGCCCTCGTCGGTGAGCACCGAGAGCATCAGCAGGATGGCGTCCGCCTGATAGTGGCGAGCCAGATAGACCTGATAGGGGTCGATCATGAAGTCCTTGCACAGCACAGGCTGGCTGACCCTGGCCCGCACCCTCGGCAGGAAGGCGAAATCCCCCTGGAAGAACTTCTCGTCGGTCAGCACCGAGATGGCGGTGGCGTAACGGCCATAGACGTCGGCGATGGCCTCCAGATCGAAGTCATTGCGGATCAACCCCTTGGAGGGGGAGGCCTTCTTGCATTCGAGAATGAAGCGGGTGCCGCCGGCGCGAAGTTGCCCCTCGAAGTCCCGATCGCTTTGAGTGAGCGCGGCCTGGAAGCTCTCCAGCGGCTGCGCCTGCTTGCGGGCCGCCACCCACGCCTGTTTGGCGGCCACTATCTTGCCGAGTATGGTCTGGTTGATGGAGGCCATGTTCAGGAAGCCATGGGGGGCAATAAGGTCTGACATCTCGTTATCCTTGCGAAGCTGGCTACAGCCTTGTGGGCTCTCTTGTTGGGCGCTGTGCTGAGCGGTGACTGACATCATGCCTCCTGATGGCTCAGGGTGGCGAGTGCCTGGGCGAGCGCGCTGGTCTCGCCGCTGGCCAGCTTGGCCAGCACCAGGGCGGCGGCCTGCTTGAAGTCCGGGGCCTTGCCCGCCATCACCAGCAGTGGCGCCACATTGGCGGCGATGGCGGCGTTGTGGGCCGGGCTGCCTTCGCCGGCCAGGATGGCGGCGGTGATGGCGCGATTCTCCTCTGGCTCCCCCCCTTGAATGGCGCTGACCGGGTAGGTCTCGAGGCCAAAGTCGGCCGGGGTGAGCAGGTACTCACGGATCTCACCGTCACGGATCTCGGCCACCTGGGTCGGGCCGTGGATGGCCACCTCGTCCAGCCCGGCGCCGTGTACCACCATACCGGTTTTCAGTCCCAGTGCCAGCAGGGTTTCGGCGATGGGGCGCACCAGCTCGGGGGCATAGACTCCCATCAGTTGGTAGCTGGGGCGGGCGGGGTTGATCAGCGGCCCCAGGACGTTAAACAGCGTCCTGGTTTTCAAGGCCTGACGCACCGGCATGGCGTGGCGCACCCCGGCGTGATACTGGGGGGCGAACAGGAAGCAGATGCCGAGCTCGTCCAGACAGCGGCGGGCCAGCTCAGGGCTCATGTCGAGCCTGATGCCCATCTTGTCCAGCAGATCGCTGGAGCCCGACTTGCTCGAGACCGAGCGGTTGCCGTGCTTGGCCACTTTCAGGCCGCAGGCGGCGGCGACCAGCGCCGAGGTGGTGGAGACGTTGATGGTGTTGAGGCCATCACCGCCGGTGCCGACGATGTCGCAGAAGGCGTAGTCAGGGCGCGGGAAGGGACGGGCCTCGGCCAGCAGGGCGTCGGCGGCACCGGCGATCTCCTCCGGGGTCTCCCCCTTGAGCTTGAGGGCGGTGAGCAGGCTGGCGAGCACGATGGGATCCACTTCGCCGCGTACCACTTGACCGAAGGCGTCACGGGCTTCGTCGCGGGAGAGAGACTGCCCCTGATAGAGGGTGTTGAGATGATGATGCATGGGGTCTCCTTACCGCACGTGGCTTTCTGGGCGGGTGATATGGGCGAGCGCCTGGGTGAGCAGGCGGGCCCCTTCGCTGGTCATGATGGATTCCGGGTGGAACTGGAAGCCCAGCACCCGCTCGTCCCGTTGCTCGATGGCCATGGGCATGCCCTGGTAGTGGGCGATCACCTGCAGCTCTTCCGGCACATAGGTGGCGACCAGGGAGTGGTAACGGGCCACCGGCAGCGGGCTCGGCAGGCCGGCGAAGGCGCCGTGGCCATGGTGCTCGATGAGGGAGCGCTTGCCGTGGACTATCTCCTCCGCCGCGCCGACGGTGCCGCCGTAGGCTTCGCACAGCGCCTGATGACCGAGGCAGATGCCGAGGATCGGCACCCGGCCGCGGGCCAGCTTAATGAGATCGATGAGGCAGCCGGCCTCGTGGGGGGCGCCCGGTCCCGGCGAGAGCACCAGCACGGCGTCGCCGTCACAGGCTTCGATCTCCTGCATGATGCGGGTCGCCGGCAGGCTGTTGCGGTAGATGCGCACCGGGTAGCCGAGGGTGCGGAACTGATCGACCAGGTTGTAGGTAAAGGAGTCGAAGTTATCGAGCAGGAAGATGTTAGTCATGGCGCGCCGCCTTGGTTTTCTCAGACTGCTGGTGTTCTTGCAGGCTGAGGGCCTGCAGGGAGGTGCCATGGCTGGCGGCGATGGCGGCCAGCACGGCGGCGGCCTTGGCACGGGTTTCGTCCGCTTCCATCTGGGGCTTGGAGTCATAGACCACGCCGGCGCCGGCCTGGACATGGGCCACGCCCTCCTTGACGAAGGCGGAGCGGATCACGATGCAGGTGTCCATCTCGCCTACGCCGTTGAGATAGCCGACGGCGCCGCCGTAGCTGCCCCGTCTGCGACCTTCCACGGCGCGAATGAGCTCGCTGGCGCGCAGCTTGGGGGCGCCGGTGAGGGTGCCCATGTTCATGCAGGCCTGATAGGCGTGCAGGGCGTCGAGATCGGCTCTCAGGGTGCCGACCACCCGGGAGACCAGGTGCATCACGTGGCTGTAGCGATCCACCTTGAGCAGATCCTTCACGTAGCGGGTGCCGGGCTCGGAGATGCGGGCGATGTCGTTGCGGCCGAGATCCACCAGCATCAGGTGTTCGGCCACCTCCTTCTCGTCCTGGCGCAGCTCCAGCTCGATGCGGCCGTCCAGATCCAGGTTGATGCTGCCATCCGGGTTGAGGCCACGGCGGCGGGTGCCGGCGATGGGGTACATCTCCACCTGGCGGCTGGCGGCTTCAAACTTGACCGCGCTCTCCGGCGAGGCGCCAAACAGGGTGAAGCCCTCATCCTGCACGTAGAACATGTAGGGACTGGGGTTGGTCTGCTTGAGGCGGCGGTAGGCGGCGATGGGCTCGGGGCAGGGCAGGGAGAAGCTGCGTGAGGGCACCACCTGGAAGATGTCGCCCCGGCGGATGAAGCCCTTGAGCTTTTCCACCTCGGCGCAGAACTGCTTGTCGTTCTTGTCGACGCAGAGCGCGCCGGTCAGCGGCTGGGTCGTCTGCGGCCGGGGTTGTGGCTGCTGACAGGCCTGCTTGAAGCTCTCGAGCCGGCTGAGCAGGCGAGCGTAGCGCGCCTCCTGCTGGCTCTCTTCCTGCTCGTCGTCGCCACTGTTACCGCCAAACAGGCAGGCCACCAGCTGGGTGCTCTGTTTGATGTGATCTATGGTGATCAGGGTCTCGGCCACATAGAAGCAGTAGTCGGGGCAGTCGTTGCTGCCTTCCGGTACTTCTGGCAGATCCTCGAACGAGGCGATGAGGTCATAGGCGAAGCTGCCGCCCATAAACAGCGCCTCTTTACCGAGTGCGTCATTGCCGGGCGAACAGTGCAGCTGTTGTTGCAGGGTGCGCAGCACGTCCAGCACGCTGATACCCTTGAGGCGGCTGTCTTCGTCAAGCTCCCGATCGGAGGCCGGGAACTCGAGGTGCAGCTCCCCCTTCACCAGGCTGCGGCGGATCGGGGCCGGCAGCTGTTCGCCGAGCAGGGTCTGCAGCTGGGCGCCGTTGTCGTTGAGGGCGCGCACCTGCACGGTGCGGCCCCGGCACTCGATGCGCAGGCAGGCGTCCACCAGCAGCAGGCTCTGGGTGCCGGCCTTGGAGTCGATCTCTACCGATTCCAGCAACAGGTTGTTGGGGCGGCCCTGGCACAGCTGGCTGTAGAGCGCCAGGGGATCGGTGACATAAGGGGCATTGAGCCTGAGGGTATCGAACTCGCCCAGGGATAACCGGGTCTTGCTGGCTGTCATAATGCGTTCCCTTGCGTGAGATGGTGATGACCGATATTCATGACGTTGCATACCTCGAAAAAATGCCTTGAAAATTAAGGTGGTTCAGGCGGTTTCAGTAGGGGCGCCATCGCCAGGTCTTTGTGCTGGTCTGAATTCTCGGTTTCATCACATGTCCATTTGCCGGATAATAAAAAAGCCCGCTGGGGTCAGCGGGCTTTTTCTCTGGGTTCTTAATTTGCTGTCAGATTACAGGTACAGCAACGACCACACGCCCGCATGTTAGGGAATGTGCCACCACCAGTTCTGGTTCAGGGTGATTGTCGTTTGCATGATAGAATCCTGTAACGTTCTGTTTGCAGTTGAAGTGTCTACAGAAAACGATAAAGCCGCGGCCAAGTCAAGTCGCTTTTTTGCCTTCTTTTTTCCAAAGTGGCCTGTTCATGAGAGCGAAATAAGCCGATGAGATTCGATCTTCACTGTCATACCACCGCCTCCGACGGGGTGCTGGCACCCCGTGACCTGGTGCGGCGCGCCGCCGAGAAAGGGGTCGAGGTGTTAGCGGTCACTGACCACGATACCCTCGCCGGGCTTGATGAGATCCGCGCAACGATCAAAGCCGAGCAGTTGCCGCTGCGGCTGGTGAGCGGGGTCGAGATCTCCACCGGTTGGGAGCATCACGAGATCCATGTAGTGGCGCTGGGGGTGGATGAAAAAAATCCGCAGCTGGTGGCCTTCCTGGCTGCCCAGCTGGCCCGTCGCGAGGCGCGCGCCGAGGAGATAGGGCGCCGTCTGGAGAAGTGCCAGCTCCCTGGCACCTACGAAGAGGCCAAGGCCCTGGCCGGTGACGCCGCCGTGACCCGCGCCCATTTTGCCCGGGTGCTGATGGCGCGCGGGGTGGCCGACACCATGCAGAAGGTATTCAAGAAATACCTGAGCCGGGGCAACAAGGGCTATGTGCCCGCCGAGTGGCTCGAGATGGCGGTTGCCATCGAGGCCATTCATGGCGCCGGCGGCCTGGCGGTGCTGGCGCACCCCAGCCGTTATGGCCTCACCGCCAAGTGGATCAAGCGGTTGCTGGTGGCCTTCAAGGCCGCCGGGGGGGATGCCATGGAGGTCTCCTTGCCCCAGCAGAGTCCCCAGGAGCGGGCCAACCTGGGCCAGTGGGCCAAGGAGCACGATCTTTACATTTCGGTGGGATCGGATTTTCATTTCCCCTCCAACTGGACCGAGCTGGGCCGCCACCTCTGGCTGCCCAAAGAGGGCATGCCACTCTGGCTGGGGTATCCCGGCCATTTCGGTCTCACCACCGAGGAGCATGCCAGCCTGCTGGCCAGCCGCTGACGGCGGCGCGGATCCGTCGGGTTCGACCTTCGGCGCGAGCGAGTCTGCGTCAAAGGGGTTAAGGTAGTGTCATGGGCCAAGGGGCCCGTGACCATGCTCTAGTTTGGGAATTACAGGCAGGCCTGCCCTGTCGCTATCGCGAGAACAGTTTATGAGTCAGCATTTTTACGTACATCCGGATAATCCCCAGGTCCGCCTCATCGGCCAAGCGGTTCAGATCCTGCAAAACGGGGGCGTCATCGCCTATCCCACCGACTCCGGCTACGCCCTGGGTTGTCAGATGGGTAACAAGGACGCGCTGGAGCGCATCTGCCGCATCCGCCGCATCGATCCGACCCACGACTTCACCCTGGTGTGCCGGGATCTCTCCGAGATCTCCACCTATGCCAAGGTGGACAACACGGCGTTTCGGCTGGTCAAGAACAACACCCCCGGCGCCTACACCTTCATCTTCAAGGCCACCAAGGAAGTGCCGCGCCGGCTGATGAACGAGAAGAAGAAGACCATCGGCATCCGGGTGCCGGCCAACAACATAGCGCTGGCCCTGCTGGAGGGGCTCGGCGAGCCGCTGCTCTCCACCACCCTGATCCTGCCGGGCTCAGAGATGGCCGAGTTCGACCCGGAAGAGATCTTCGACAAGCTCGGCAAGCAGCTGGATCTGGTGGTCAACGGTGGCTATCTGGGCGAGCAGCCCACCACAGTGGTGGACTTCTCCGACGACGAGCCTGTGCTGCGCCGTCGCGGTGCCGGGGATCCCACGCCGTTTGAGTGATACCGCCGAGCCCTTACCCGAGCTGCTGACGCCGGCACCGGGTGCGAGCGGGGAGGCAAGCCTTCCCCTGCCCATCGCCAAAGTCCTGGGGCAGCCCTATCATGAGCTGCCCCAGGACTTGTTTATTCCGCCCGATGCGCTGGAGGTGTTTCTCGACACCTTCGAGGGGCCGCTCGATCTGCTGCTCTACCTCATCCGGCGCCAGCAGCTGGACATTTTGAACCTGCCGATCCTGCAGATCACCGCCCAGTACATGGAGTACGTGGAGCTGATGCAGGGGCTCAACCTGGAGCTGGCGGCCGAATACCTGCTGATGGCGGCCTGGCTGGCGGAGATAAAATCCCGCCTGCTGCTGCCCAGGGCCCCCGAGCTGGAAGAGGAGGACGAGGGGGAAGATCCCCGCGTCACCCTCATTCGCCGGCTGCAGGAGTACGAGCGTTTCAAGGTCGGTGCCGAGCGGGTGAACGAGCTGCCGCGGGTGGAGCGGGAGATCTATCTCGCCGCCGCCCTGCCGCCGGATTTTGGTGCCCTCAAGCCGCTGGCACCCGATGTTTCACTGGTTGAGCTCGCCCTTTACATGCAAAGTGTGGTAAAACGCGCGACTCATTTCGAACATCACCAGATCCGCCGCGAGCAGATCCCGACCCGGGTGCGGATGGCCGAGATCCTCGCCATGCTCTCCCTTGGGCAGACCCTGCGCCTGGAGCAGGTTCTCAAGGCCGAGGAGGGGCGGATGGGGGTGTTGGTGACCTTTCTGGCCCTGCTGGAGCTGTGCAAGGAGTCCCTGATCTGGATCCTGCAGGCGGAACCCCTTGGGCCTATCCATTTCGCCCTGGCCAGTGCCGAGAAGGAGGGGAAGCGTGAACATGTGCATTGAGTCAGCTGCCTGGTCGCCGGCGCGCCAGCGGCCCATTGCGTTAGCGACTCTTAGTGAGGAGGGCACCCGTGGCGCTGCCCGCTGAACGGCTCAAGACGCTGATCGAGGCCGCGCTCTTCGTCGCCGGGCGTCCGTTGACCGCGAGCGAACTCAAGGCCAGCGTGCTGGCCGACTACCCGGTCACCGGCCGCTATGTGCAGCTGTTGCTGGCCGAGCTGAAACAGGATTACAGCGCGCGGGGGGTGGAGCTCAAGGAGGTCGCCTCCGGCTGGCGCTTCCAGGCGCGCCAGGAGTATGCCGACGAGCTCTCCCGGCTGTGGAGCGAGCGGGCGCCGCGCTATTCCCGCGCCGTGATGGAGACGCTGACCCTGATCGCCTATCGTCAGCCGATCACCCGGGCCGAGATCGAAGCCATCCGTGGGGTGGCGGTGTCGAGCCAGATAGTGAATACCCTGAAGGATCGAGGCTGGGTACGCAGCGTCGGTCACAAGGAGGTGGTGGGTCGCCCCGAGCTGCTCGCCACCACCAGAGATTTTCTGGACTATTTCAATCTGCAGAGTCTGGAGCAGCTCCCCGAGCTGGATCCCGAGCTGCAACAACCCTTGCCCGGTTTGCCGGGTGAGGGCAGCGATGCCTAGTCTGCGCTGCCACTTTCTCAATGAAGGTTGGCAAAGAGTGCGACCGGGTGAAATGATCAATGCGATGGCGGATCGCCCAGACGGGATCCGGCATGGCAATAACCGTTGTCCGTTATGTTAGCGGGCAGCGATCAACAATCAGGTAACCCCGATGAGTGAAAAACTGCAAAAAGTGTTGGCCCGCGCGGGTCACGGCTCCCGTCGTGAGATGGAGGCCCTGATCACCGCAGGTCGGGTCAGTGTGGATGGCAAGGCTGCCACACTGGGAGATCGCGTCGAAGTCAACGCCGTGATCCGGGTAGACGGTCACCAGATCAAGACCCGTGCTGCCGAAGAACAGATCTGCCGCGTGTTGGCGTATCACAAGCCCGAAGGGGAGATGTGTACCCGTCACGATCCGGAGGGTCGTCCCACCGTGTTTGATCGTCTGCCCAAGATGGAAGGGGCGCGCTGGATCGCGGTCGGCCGCCTCGACGTCAATACCTCAGGCCTGTTGCTGTTCACCACCGACGGTGAGCTGGCCAACCGGCTGATGCACCCGAGCCACCAGGTGGAGCGGGAATACGCGGTGCGCGTGTTTGGCGAGATCACCGAAGCCATGCTGCAGCGCCTGCGCAAGGGCGTGCAGCTGGAAGACGGCGTCGCCAAGTTCAACAAGATCAAGCCGGCCGGCGGTGAAGGCCTGAACCAGTGGTTCAACGTCACCCTGACCGAGGGTCGCAACCGTGAAGTGCGCCGCCTGTGGGAATCTCAGGAAGTGCAGGTGAGCCGCCTGATGCGGATCCGCTACGGCGATGTCACCCTGGATCGCGGCATCCCCCGCGGTGGTTGGAAAGAGCTGAAGCTGCAGGAGGTGAACTACCTGCGCGGTCTGGTTCACATGAACTACGAGACCGAGTCCAAGGTCGATCTGCAGCAAGAGGGCAAGAGCACCCGCCACAAGCAGGCCGCCCAGATCCGTCGCGCCGTCAAGCGCCACAAGGATATGCAGGGCATGGAGCCGCGCGCGCGCAGCACCACCGCCCGTCGCAAGCCGACCTCCTCGACCCGCAACTCGGGCACCGGCAGCAAATAAGCCGCCACCTGTACCGATATGCCCTGACAAGGCCCGCACCATAGGTGCGGGCCTTGTTTTTTATATGACGTTCAACTGCTTGCACCTGGTTGCTCTGTGCCGGCGAGCTTGTTAGCCTTTGCGGCACTGATAGAGGAGATAATAATGAGCAAGGTACTTGATGAGCTGCTGGCACTGCTGGCGCTGGAGAAGATCGAGGAGGGCCTGTTTCGGGGCCAGAGCCAGGATCTCGGTCTGCGGGCCGTGTTTGGTGGACAGGTAATGGGGCAGGCCTTGTCAGCCGCCAAGCAGACGGTGGCCGCCGATCGCCAGGTGCACAGCTTCCACTCCTACTTCCTGCGTCCCGGTGATGCCAACAGACCCATCATCTACGACGTGGAGAATATCCGTGACGGCCAGACCGTCTCCACCCGCCGGGTCAAGGCGATCCAGAACGGCAAGCCCATCTTCTATCTCAATGCCTCCTTCCAGGTGGAGGCCGAGGGCTTCGAGCATCAGGCCCAGATGCCGGCAGGCATCACGCCCCCCGAGCAGCTCAAGAGCGAGCTGGAGCTGGTGCGCCCCTACGAGCACCAGATCCCGCCGGCCCTGCGCGACAAGATCATGTGCGAGAAGCCCATCGAGATCCGCCCGGTGACCCTGGTCGATCCGATCCGGCCGGATGTGCACGAGCCGCTGCGTTACACCTGGTTCAAGGCCAATGGCACAGTGCCGGACGATCAGCGGGTCCACAACTACCTGCTGGCCTATGCCTCCGACTTCCACTTCCTGTTCGCCGCCCTGCAGCCTCACGGCGTGTCGTACTGGGAGCCGGACATGCAGGTGGCGACCATAGATCACTCCATGTGGTTCCACCGCAACTTCCGGCTGGATGACTGGCTGCTCTACGTGGTGGACAGCCCGAGCGCCAGCGCCGGTCGGGGCCTGGTACGTGGCCAGTTCTTCACCCGCGATGGGGTGCTGGTGGCGAGCACCGCCCAGGAAGGGGTGATCCGCCGGCGCGGTTGACCTCAAATGTCAGCCATAAAAAAACGGGAGCCACTGGCTCCCGTTTTTTATGGCGTGTGCGATCAGGCCGCGTCGCGCTCGGGGGAACGCGTGGTTTCCCCGCCTTGGGCGAAGCGATCGGCCCAGAGCGCGATGACGCCGTCACCGGTGACGTTGCAGGCGGTGCCGAAGCTGTCCTGCGCCAGGTAGAGGGCGATCATCAGGGCGATGGAGGCCTCGCCGAAACCGAGCATGGAGGTGAGCAGCCCTAGCGCCGACATGACGCCGCCGCCCGGTGCACCCGGCGCCGCTATCATGATGACGCCCAGCATCATGATGAAGGGCATCATGGTGTCCAGCCCCGGGATGGCCAGGTGTTCGGAGAGGAACATCACGGCGGTGGCACAGGTCACCAGCGTGATGGTGGAGCCGCACAGGTGGATGGTGGCGCACAGCGGCACGGTGAAGTTGGCGATGCCGTCGCTCACGCCGTTGTTCTTGCTGGCCTGCAGCGCCACCGGGATGGTGGCGGCGCTGGACATGGTGCCGAGCGCGGTGAAGTAGGCGGGCAGCATGTTCTTGATGAGCATGGCGGGTGAGCGACCGAGCGCCAGCCCGGTGCCGACGAACAGCACGCTGAGCCAGAGCCAGTGCATGGCGATGGCCATCACCAGTACCACCCCGAAGGTCTTGAGGGTGGCGAAGACGGTGCCTTCCACCGTCATCTCGACGAACACCCCGGCGATGTAGAACGGCAGCAGCGGGATGATCACCTTCGCCAGCAGGCGGTCTATGATGTCACGGCCCTGATCGGCGACCCGGCGCAGATCCGTGGCCTGGGTGGCGCTGATGCCGATGCCGAACACGAAGGCGGCGGCCAGGGCCGACATCACCCCGAACAGCGGCGGTATCTCCAGATTGATGTAGGAGCCGAGCTTGATGGCGGCTTGCGCCGTGGGCTCGGCGGCGGTGGTCAGCCGCGGGATCAGCTGGCTGGCCACGGTGAAGGCGAACAGGCCGGCCAGTATGGTGGAGCAGTAGGAGAGCGCCACCGTCTTGCCCAGCAGCTTGCCGGAGTTTTTCGGCAGGCTGGCGATGCCGCTCATGATGAAGAACAGGATGATGAGCGGGATGGTGAAGGTGATCAGCTGGCCGATGACCGTCTTGGCCGTAAACAGCACGCGTGCGACCCATTCAGGGGCGTAGAGACCGAGCAGGAGACCGGCGAGGATGCCGGCAATCAGTTTAAGGACAAGTTTCATAGAAAAATCCAGGTGTTGGTGTCTGTCTTGTTATTTAATCTTGATTTTGATGCCGATTTTTAACACAAATTCCGCATCTTGTCTGCCGACACCTGGTTAACTCAGAGTTAAATATTGTTATTCGGATGATGAATCACGGGCGTTTTTCGCCAGAAATCGACGGCGGCGATATTGATTAATTGTGGGGGCGAGATCGGGGCTGCGGAGCAGCAGGGCATGCAGCCAGCGGCCGTGCACCGGATCTTCGCTGCACCAGCTCTGATGCAGGTCAAACGGCAGGGGGGCGATCAGCCGTTGCAGGCGGGCCTCATCGAGCCGGGTCTGCAGCGGGTATTCGTCCGGTGACGGTGGTACGCCGTTGCCGGGCTTGCCCTCGTCATAAGGGAAGGAGCAGTAGAGCGGTGCCCGGGGTTTGAGCAGGCCGGCGAGATGTGCCAGGGCGGGGGCCAGCTCGGCCTCGGCCAGGCAGGGCAGCGAGCCACTGGCCCAGATGCCGTCGAAGGGCACCACGTTGTGCATCTGCTCGAAACGGGCAACCCGCACCGGCTGGCCGCACCGGCGCGAGGCGGCCCTGGCCTGGCTCAGGCTGGCATCGAAGGCGGTGAGCACGAACCCCAGTTCCCGAAAATAGTGCAGATCCTCTCCCGCACCGCAGCCGGCCTCCAGCAGATGCGCCCCCGCCTTCAATCGGGCAAGGAAGGGGGCATGGGCCTGGCCGATGAGGGCGGGGCGCGGCGCCGAGTGGGCTGAGCGTTGGGTGTCGGGGGAGGAGCGCTGTGAATGTGGCATGGGAGTCATCTCGAGTCGGGGCGGCTATTTTAGCAAATTTGCCCCCTGCAGTTCAGGTCCGCGCTCAGAAAATGCGGTCACACCCAGCCTGGGGCCGGGTGTGACGGGGGAGAGACTGGCGGCCTGTCAGGGGCGGCGCAGGAGGGAGGGCTGTGGCTGGGCGAGCAGGCCGAACAGGGTGTCGAGCACGAAGTCGGCCTCCTGGATCAGGTCGATGCGCTCCGGGAAGTGCAGCCAGTTGATGATGTAGCCATCCAGGGTGCAGTGCAGCAGGGTGGCGGCGCGGCGCAGATCTATCCCCTCCGGCAGTTGGCCGCGGCGCA
Source organism: Aeromonas sp. sia0103 (assembly GCF_963895295.1). Lineage (NCBI taxonomy): Bacteria > Pseudomonadati > Pseudomonadota > Gammaproteobacteria > Aeromonadales > Aeromonadaceae > Aeromonas > Aeromonas sp. sia0103. The sequence goes on from NZ_CAWQKG010000055.1 coordinate 21,119, forward strand.
CGGCATTGGCCAGGGTGAGCTCCAGATCCCGGAAGAAGTTATTCGATTGCAGACGCATGTGATCCCGCAGGGAGATGGCCTCTCCTTCCAGTGACTCCAGGTTGAACATGATGGTGAACATCTGCTGGTGGGCGGGATGGGAGCTGATCTTCACCATCACCTCCCGCAAGAAGGCGCGCAGCTTGCCGAGGGGATCCGGCTCCTGCTCATCGACACAGGCGTCGAGCTGATGGGAGAGCGGCGCGCACAGCTCTTCCCACAGGGAGGTAAACAGCTCCTCCTTGTTCTTGAAATGCCAGTAGATGGCCCCCCGGGTCAGCTCGGCGGCATTGGCAATATCGGTCAGGTTGGTCTTCGCCAACCCCTGTTGGCAGAACAGATTCAGGGCCGTGCTCATGATGTGGCAGCGGGTCTGCTGCGCTTCTTCTTTAGTTCTTCTGGCCATCGGATCCGTACCTGTTTAAAAGGGGGAAAAGTTACTTACATACATTTATGAATGTATGTATATTGCCTCATCTTCGCAGTTTTACCAACAGGGGCCCTATAAACCCTGTGGTTTTGTTGTTTTTTTTGATTGAAACAGAGGCTCAGAGACTTCATGCATAAACATATTCTCGCACGTTCAGTCGGCCTTGCCTTGTTGGCAAGCGGCCTGTTGGCTGGCTGTGGTGAAAAAGGCGAGGCCCAGCAGGCGGGTGAGATGCCGCCCGCCGCCGTGGACGTGGTCACCCTGCACACCAGCCCGCTGCAACTCATGTCCGAACTCACCGGCCGCACGGCCCCCCTGCGGGTCGCCGAAGTGCGCCCCCAGGTGAACGGCATCATCCTCAAGCGCCTGTTCACCGAAGGCAGCGACGTCAAGGCCGGCCAGCTGTTGTATCAGATCGATCCGGCCGTCTATCAGGCCGCCGTGGCCTCGGCCGCGGCCAATCTGGCCAAGGCCGAGGCCAACGAGCGCAGCGCCCGCCTCAAGGCCCAGCGTTATGCCGAGCTGGTGAAGGTCAAGGCCATCAGCCGTCAGGAATATGACGACGCCGATGCGGCCTGGAAGCAGCAAGTCGCCGAGATCGGGGCCGCCAAGGCCGCCCTGCAGAGCGCCAACATCAACCTGGCCTACACCCGCATCACCGCCCCCATCAGCGGTCGCATCGGCAAGTCTGCGGTGACCGAGGGTGCCCTGGTCACCGCCCAGCAGGCGGCCAGCCTCACCTCCATCCAGCAGCTCGATCCCATGTATGTGGATGTGCGCCAGTCCACCGCCGATCTGCTGCGCCTCAAGCGCCAGGTCGCCGCCGGCAAGCTGACTCAGGGTCAGCAGGATGGCGCCAAGGTCAGCTTCCTGCTGGAAGATGGCAGCCACTACGGCGAGCAGGGCTCGTTGCAGTTCTCCGACGTGACCGTGGACGAGACCACCGGCATGGTGACCCTGCGGGTCCTGGTCCCGAATCCCCATGATCTGCTGCTGCCCGGCATGTTCATGCGCGCCATCCTGCAAGAGGGCGAACGCCCCGAAGGACTGCTGGTGCCGCAGACCGCCGTGACCCGCACCCCCAAAGGCGGCGCCACCGTCATGGTGGTGACCGCGGACAACAAGGTCGAACTGCGGGAAGTGCAGCTCAGCCGCGTCGTCGGCGACAGCTGGGTGGTGGAGTCCGGTCTCAACTCCGGTGAGAAGGTGATCGTGGCCGGTCTGCAGAAAGTGAAACCCGGGGCCGTGGTTGCGCCCGCTGAACGCGTCAGCAACACCGCCACCACACAGACCGAGCAGACCCCGGTAACCAAGCAGTAGGATGGAGTAGTCGCCTCATGGCACGATTTTTTATAGATAGACCCATTTTTGCCTGGGTAATCGCCCTGGTGATCATGCTGGCCGGGACCATGGCCATCATCGGCTTGCCGGTGGCCCAGTACCCGACCATAGCCCCGCCGGCGGTTGGCATCTCCGCCAGCTACCCGGGCGCCTCCGCCAAGACGGTGGAAGACTCGGTGACCCAGATCATCGAACAGAACATGACGGGGCTGGATCACCTGCTCTACATGTCTGCCCAGTCGGATTCGTCCGGTAATGTCAGCGTGACCCTCACCTTCAAGCCGGGCACCGATCCGGATATCGCCCAGGTGCAGGTGCAGAACAAGCTGCAGCAGGCCATGTCGCTGCTGCCGCAAGAGGTACAGCAACAGGGTGTCCGGGTCCAGAAGACCTCCAGCAGCTTCCTGATGGTGGCCGCCTTCATCTCCACCGATGGCAGCATGACCAACGATGACCTCGCCGACTACGTGGTGAGCAACATCAAGGAGCCCCTGAGCCGGCTGGACGGGGTGGGTGACATCACCCTGTTCGGCAGCCAGTACTCCATGCGCGTCTGGCTGGATCCACACAAGCTCAACCGGGTACAGATGACCCCAGGGGACATCCAGGCCGCCATCAAGGCCCAGAACGCCCAGGTGGCCTTCGGCAAGTTGGGCGGCACCCCCTCGGTGAACGATCAGCAATTTACCGCCACCATCATGGGGCAGACCCGTCTGTCTACCCCGGAGGAGTTCAACAACATACTGCTGCGGGTGAACCAGGATGGCTCCAAGGTGCTGCTCAAGGACGTGGCCCGGGTCGAGCTTGCCGGTGAAAGCTACGATGCTACCGCGCTCTACAACGGTCAGGCCACGGCGGCGCTGGCGATCAAGCTGGCCACCGGGGCCAACGCCCTCGACACCGCGGACGAGGTGCGCGGCAAGCTCGATGAGCTCGCGAACTACTTCCCGGCCAACATGAAGATCGTCTACCCCTACGACACCACGCCGTTCGTGAAGATCTCCATCGAGGAGGTGGTGCAGACCCTGGTGGAGGCCATCTTCCTGGTGTTCTGCGTCATGTATCTGTTCCTGCAGAACTTCCGGGCGACCCTGATCCCGACCATAGCGGTGCCCGTGGTGCTGCTCGGTACCTTCGGGGTCATGGCGGCCTTCGGCTTCTCCATCAACACCCTGACCATGTTCGGTCTGGTGCTCGCCATCGGCCTGCTGGTGGATGACGCCATCGTGGTGGTGGAGAACGTGGAGCGGCTGATGAGCGAGGAGGGCCACTCCCCGCTGGAGGCGACCCGCAAGTCCATGACCCAGATCACCGGTGCCCTGGTGGGCATCGCCCTGGTGTTGTCGGCGGTGTTCGTGCCCATGGCCTTCTTCGGCGGCTCGACCGGCGCCATCTATCGCCAGTTCTCCCTCACCATCGTCTCGGCCATGGTGCTGTCGGTGCTGGTGGCCCTGATCCTGACCCCGGCGCTCTGTGCCACCCTGCTCAAGCCCATCAAACAGGGCGAGCACGGCATCCAGCGTGGCTTCTTCGGCTGGTTCAACCGCTTCTTCGACACCAACGCCAACCGTTACCAGAACGGCGTGCGCAAGGTGATCAAGCAGGGTACCCGCTACAGCCTCATCTATCTGGCCATGCTGGCGGTGCTGGCGGTGCTGTTCCTGCGCCTGCCCACCTCCTTCCTGCCGGAAGAGGATCAGGGGGTCATCATGTCCATGGTGCAGCTGCCGGTCGGCGCCACCAAGGAGCGTACCGAGGTGGTGCTGGCGCAGATGCGCGACTACTTCCTCGAGACCGAGAAGGATAACGTCGACTCGGTGCTGACGGTGGCGGGCTTCAGCTTCGCCGGTAGCGGCCAGAACAGCGGCATGGCCTTCATCAAGTTGAAGGACTGGAGCGAGCGGCAAGGGGAAGAGCGCAGCGCCAACGCCATCATAGGCCGCGCCATGGGTTATCTGTTCAGCATCAAGGAGGCGCAGGTCTTCGCCTTCAACCTGCCTCCCATTCCTGAGCTCGGCACGGCCACCGGCTTCGACTTCTTCTTGCAGGACCGCGGTGGTCTGGGTCACGAGAAGCTGATGCAGGCCCGTAACCAGCTGCTCGGCATGGCGGCGCAGGATCCCAACCTGGTGCGGGTGCGCCCGAACGGGATGGAAGACACGCCCCAGCTCGACATCAAGATCGATTACGAGAAGGCGCTGGCCCAGGGGCTCTCCATCAGCGACATCAACAACACCCTGTCGGCGGCCTGGGGCTCCTCCTATGTGAACGACTTCGTCGATCGCGGCCGGGTCAAGAAGGTCTACCTGCAGGCGGATGCGCCATTTAGGATGAACCCGGAGGATCTCAAGCTGTGGTACGTGCGCAACAGCACCGGCCAGATGGTGCCCTTCTCCGCCTTCGCCAGCACCGAGTGGAGCTTCGGCTCGCCGCGTCTCGAGCGTTACAACGGCGTCTCCGCCATGGAGATCGTCGGTGAGGCGGCGCCGGGCAAGAGTACCGGTGATGCCATGGCGGCCATCGAGCAGATGGTGCAACAGCTGCCGGACGGGATCGGCATCGAGTGGACCGGTCTCTCCTTCCAGGAGCGGCAGGCCGGCTCTCAGGCGCCTGCCTTGTACGCCATCTCGCTGCTGGTGGTCTTCCTCTGTCTGGCGGCCCTGTACGAGAGCTGGAGCATTCCGTTCTCGGTCATGCTGGTGGTGCCGCTCGGGGTACTGGGCGCCATACTGGCGGCCACCCTGCGCGGCTTGGAGAATGACGTCTACTTCCAGGTGGGCCTGCTCACCACCATAGGGCTGTCGGCCAAGAACGCGATCCTGATCGTCGAATTTGCCAAGGAGCTCCATGACAAGGGCATGAAGCTGGGCGATGCGGTGGTGGAAGCCTCCCGTCAGCGCCTGCGCCCGATCCTGATGACCTCGCTCGCCTTCATCCTCGGCGTGCTGCCGCTGGTGGTAAGCTCCGGCGCCGGCGCCAGCAGCCGCAACGCCATCGGCACCGGCGTGATGGGGGGGATGATCACGGCCACAGTGCTCGCCATCTTCTTCGTGCCGCTGTTCTTCGTGCTGGTGATGCGTTACTTCACCGAGCACCACAGCGCCGAAGAGCGCGTGACCCACGCCAAGGAGATCAAACATGACTAAGACCCTGGTCGCCTTGAGTGTGACAATGTTGCTGGGGGCCTGCTCCATGGCCCCCGATTATCAACGCCCGGAGGTGCCGCAAGGCGCCTCCTGGCAAGAGAACCTCGCCACCCAGGGGGCGGTCGCCCCCTGGCAGCAGCAGTTCCTCGATCCGGCGCTGCAAAAGCTTATCGACACGGCTTTGGAGAACAACCGGGATCTGCGGCTCGCGGCGCTCAACGTCGAGGCCTATGAGGCCAGATACCGGATCCAGCGGGCGGCCCAGCTGCCCACCCTGGCCGCCAACGGTGCCGGCACCCGCCAGCAGGGATCCGACGATCTCAGCGGCACGGGGCAGGGGACCATCAGCAGCCAGTACGGGGCTGACATCGGCATCACCGCCTACGAGCTGGACCTGTTTGGCCGGATCCAGAGCCTGAAAGATCAGGCGCTGGAGAATTACCTGGCGCAAATCGAGACCCAGCGCAGCACCCAGATCGCGCTGATCGCCTCGGTGGCGAATGCCTACCTCACCCTGTTGGCGGATCAGGAACTGCTGGCGCTGAGCCAGGCGACGCTCGCGACCGAGCAGGAGAGCTACGCGCTGACCCAGCACAAGTACCGGCTGGGGGCGGCCTCCGAGATGGAGCTGGCGCAGGGGCGCACCGCCCTCGAGAACGCCAGGGTCAGCCAGGCGCAATTCCAGCGTCAGGTGAAACAGGACAGAAACGGTCTGGCCCTGCTGCTCGGCACACAGGTGCCGGTGCTGGAGGGACAACCGGCGACCCTGGCCGAGGTGCAACTGGCGGCCATCCCGGTGGGGGCGCCCTCCAGCTTGCTGCAGCAGCGGCCCGACATCCTGGCGGCGGAGCACAGCCTGAAGGCGGCCAATGCCAACATAGGCGCGGCCCGTGCCGCCTTCTTCCCGACCATCTCGCTGACCGCGACGGCGGGCACCGCCAGCAACCAGCTGAGCGGGCTGTTTGACGGCGGCACCGGCACCTGGACCTTCATGCCCCAGATCAATCTGCCTATCTTCGACGGTGGCAAGCGGGTGGCGGATCTGGATGTGGCCGAGGTCGGCACCAAGCAGGCGGTGGCGAGCTACGAGAAGAGCATCCAGACCGCCTTCAAGGAGGTCGCGGATACCCTCGGCGCCCAGGCGGACTATCAGCAGCAGCTGCAGGCCCAGCAGGATCTGGTGGATGCCAACCAGACCTACTTCAAGCTGGCCGAGTTCCGCTACGAGCAAGGGGTGGACAGCTACCTGACCCGCCTCGACGCCCAGCGCTCCCTGTTCAGCGCCAGACAGGGGCTGATCAGCACCCGCCTGGCCCAGCTGACCAACCAGGTCGCGCTCTACAAGGCGGTCGGTGGCGGCTGGCAGCCACCCAAGGAAGCATCGGCCTCCGCAAGCCAGGGCTAGCCTCTCATCCTTGCGCTGACAGCGTGACAGCCACAGGGCGAACCATCCGGTTCGCCCTGTTTTTATGTGTGAGCCAGTGGCGGCAGCGTGTTGGGCCGGATACCGACTATCCGCGGATGCCCTGCTGGCCCCCGCTGGCGGAGACGGCCGGTGGCGCGGGGAGGGGGTGGGCCAGGGTCTCGGCCTGGTGCAGCATGCGGCTGATCAGGTCGACCAGGATCTCCACATCCAGCTTGTCCAGCCACTCCCGGCTCCAGAGCAGGGCATCCTGTTCACCACTGCGGCTGAGCTGTAACACCGGCCAGTCGGCCATGGCCGCGAGGGAGACAACGGGTATCTTGCCCAGAGGAATAAACAGGGTGACCAGCTCATCCTGTTGCCGGATATGCAGGCTGAAAGGGCCCACCGGCAGATCCAGCCCATCTTTATGCAGGCCCTCTTGTGGCAGTGCCAGATGACGGCAGAGCGCGGATAACATGGCATTGAACATCATCAAGACTCCCTGGCCGCAGTATCAAACACCGACTCTGTGGGGGGCCACAGGTTGGCGATGGGGGGCCTGTCTGCGGTACCGATGAGGCGAGCTCCTATGGTGGCCGCCCAGGGGTCAACAACCCTTGCGTCGGGGCCCCAGCTCTGAGGCTTGCCGAGATCGCTCCCTTCGGCGCGGCCTACCACCACGAAGCAGTGGGTCTGGGAATGACCGTGGGCACCACGGTGTGCCAACACTTCGATCCGCTGTTCACTGTTGTGACGCAGCAGCTCTGTCGCGGCCGAGTAGGCCAGGGTCGAACAGCAACCCGCCTTGGCTTCATCTACCGCCCTGGCAATGTTCTCCATGGTGCGCAAGGAGAGCGGCTGCTTGTTCCGGGTGATCTGGATGGCCGCCATGTTGGCGCTGTTATTGGCCCGCTGGTTGGCGGCAAGGCGTTGGGGATCCTGACCAAATGAGCTCAGTTTACCGATGATCTTCTGGTAGTCGGGGTTGCTGGGCTGCACGAAGGTCTGGGCGTCGGTACAGGCGTAGCTTCCCAGTTTTTCCAGACCCGCCATGCTCTGCTGGAGCAGGGCATGAGTGCCCCCTGCCATGACTTTCGGCGCCTGCTGCTGCGGTCTGGCGATGGCGCCCTGTTCGGCCAGCACCTGCTTGAGCTCATTCAGGCGGGTGCCACGGGCGGCCACCTCTTTGGGATGGTGCTGCTCCCAGTGCTGGATGGCATCCTGTACGCGTTGGGCCTTGCCAGCATCCGGTGCAGTTTGCAGCTGACGCAGGGCACTGATGACGCTTTTAAGATCAGCGCTCTGGAAGTGACCTATGCCACGCTGTACCGATTGTTCGAACAGCTTGTTGCCTTGCGTCAACAAGGGGTTGGTTGAGACGCTATGGGCCTGTGACTGGGGATGGAGCTGAGATCCACTGATTGCCGATAAGGCCATGATCTGTTCTCTAAATGGCGGACGATAGGGGGATGATAACGGGCCAGGGCGGCGCGCTATATCAAGGTTAGGCCGGAGATTTGTCAGTTTGTTAGGGGCGAAGGCTAGTCATGCCAGCCGCAGTGGCGGGAGGCTCAGCGAATTAGCTCGCCGGGTATTGGACCTGTCTGCTGAACCCAGGCATCACCCAACGGGTGGTCATCTTTGTATCAGGGGGGCGATCTCCTTGCACGGGTTGGCGTCGCTGGTTTTCGCCCTAAGCCGCCAAACGATGGCGTGGCTGGACTCGTGCCATTGGCATCGCGAATTTTACGATGAACAGGCCGTTACCAGGAGGTGTGTTGCCCTTCGGCCTGACGCCACTGCTCCAGCCAGCGCAAAACCTCGGCGGTGGCTTCAATCTGCTCGGCCGGAATGTAGTTGTGGATCAGGGCATCCCGATACAGGGCGCGAGCCAGAGGGATCCGCTGCAACACTGGGATACCCTCTTCCTCGGCGATCTTGCGGACCTGCAGCGCCTGGGCATCGGTAAATTTCAGGGTGATCAGGGGCAGAGGAGTCTCTCCCCGCTCATAGCGAATGCCGATGGCGATGTGGGTCGGGTTGGCGACGATGACCGAAGAGCGTTTCACATCGGCGCGCATGTTGCTCGATTGCAGCTCCTGATGGAACTGACGGCGCTTGCTCTTGATCTCCGGGCTCCCCTCCATCTCCTTGTATTCGCGTTTCACCTCGTCCTTGCTCATCTTGAGCTGCTTGATGTGCTGGAAGTGTTCGAAGGCATAGTCGGCGATGGCGATCACCACAAATCCCATGGCACAGACTGCCATCAGCTGGCCCAGCATGGCGCCAAGCACCGGGGTGATGCAGGCCATGCCGCAGCCGGGCAGTTGCAGCAGGGCTTGCAAGTTGCCCTGGATCGTGACCCATACCAGCAGGCTGAGCAGGCTCACCTTGATCAAGGACTTGAGGAACTCCACCAGACTCTTGATGGAGAAGATCTTCTTGGCCCCCTCTACCGGATTGATCTTCTTGATATCCGGCTTGATCGATTCGCCACTCAGCAGAAACCCGTACTGGGCGACATGAGAGATAATCGTCACCAGCACCGAGACCGCCAGGATCGGAATGCAGAGATAGGCCAGCTCCTGCATCAGATTCTCCACCACGTGGTTGAGTGCCTGGGCAAAGGGGCGGTCGAGGTGGGCTTCGGGGATCATCATCAGCTTGCCAAGATGCTCCAGATAGTAATCGGACATCGCCATCAGCATGCCGATCAGGCTCAGGATGATGGCGGTGGAGACCACCTCCTTGCTCTTGGCGACTTGCCCCTTCTTGCGGGCATCCCGTAGTTTTTTGGCAGTGGGTTGTTCGCTCTTTTCACCGCTCATGGCGCCTCCAGGATAGGGCCAAGCAGGCTCAGCGGGTTCATCACCGCCAGCACCTGCTCATAGGCATGATCCATCATCAGCTTGATGTAGATCACCAACAGCAAGCTGGCGACGGCACTCTTGATCGGCATCGCCAGCACAAAGACGTTGAGGGAGGGGGCAAAGCGGCTGATGAGGGCCAGTCCGAACTCGGCCAGAAACATGGCGATCATCAGGGGGGCTGCCAGCAGGGCACAGAGCAGCAGCATCTGACTGAACTGACTGTAGAAAAAGCTGACCCATTGCGGTCCCACCGTTGGCAAGAAATGCGCCACCGGCCAGCTGGTGTAGCTCTGGAACAGCGCGGTCAGCAGGGCGAGGAAGGCGCCGCCGGCAAAAAACAGGGTGATCAGGGTCTGGGTCAGCAGCAGCCCGGTTGGACTGGTCTGACTGCCTAGGCTCGGGTTGAGCAGGGAGGCCATGGCGGCGCCCCGCTGGTTATCGATCAGGAAACCGCTCGCTTCGACGGCCCAGAAGGGGATGGCGGCCACAAAGCCAATCAGCAGCCCCAGTAGCACCTCTTTGGCAACCAGCAACATCAGCTCCATCCCGCCTATGGTCATGGGCAGGGTGCCGGCGACCATGGGGTAGGCGTAGAGCGCCAGTGAACAGACCACACCGTTACGGATCATGCTGCCCCCCAGCATCTGCTTGCTGAGGACCGGCAGCATCACGAAGCAGCTGATAAAGCGCGGCAACAGCAGGGTATAGGCCAGCATCTGGGCCTGAAGCGTCTCCAGCGTCATCGGATCTGCGGCACCTTGAACAGCACCATGTCGGCGAAGCTGTAGAGCTCATTGCCCAGCCAGGCGGTGGTGGCAAACAGGGTGATCACCACGGCGATCAGCTTGGCGACGAAGCCCAGGGTCTGCTCCTGGATTTGGGTCAACGCCTGCAATAAGGATACGAGCGTGCCCACCAGGGCGGCGACCAGCACCGGCGGCATCGAGAGGATCAGCACCAGCCAGAGGGTCTGGCTGGTGAAATGCAGGATATCGGCGTGACTCATGTCAGCCTCCGTAGCTGATGACCAGCCCATGGGTGAGACGGGCCCAGCCATCGAGCAGCACGAACAGCAATAACTTGAATGGCAGCGAGATGGTCATGGGGGAAACCATCATCATCCCCATCGCCAGCAGTATGTTGGAGATGATGAGATCGATGGCGATAAAGGGCAGATAGATGAGAAAGCCGATTTCGAAGGCGCGGCTGAGCTCGCTCACGGTGAAGGCGGGCAACAGGATCAGCAGGCTGTCCGGCTCCAGCCGGTCGGCATACTCGCTTGGCCACAGCTGTTTGGTGCTGTCGATGAAGAAGGCGTGCTCCCGCGGCTTGATCTGCTTTTTCAGGAAGGCGCGGTAGGGGGCCATGCCCTCGTCGAGGAACTTCTCCACGGATTCTGACTTGGCGAGCGATACCTCGTTCTGGCGCAGGTAATCCTGAGTCGCAAAGCCGACCGGGGCCATCACATAGATGCTGAGGATGATAGCCAGCCCGTACATCGCCATGTTGGGGGGGATCTGCTGCACCCCAAGGGCGTTGCGCAGCAGGGAGAAGACCACCGCCATCTTGACGAAGGAGGTAGCCATCACGGCGATAAAGGGCAGCAGGGCCAGCAAGGCCAGCCCCACGATGAGATTGAGCTCATCCGGTAGCTGGATCATGCCTGGGGTCCCCTGTTCAGGGTCTCGACACGGACTCCCAGCCTGCCCTGAATATCCACCAGTCGGCCGATACCAAGCTGTTGACCGTTGCTGACGATGCGCACCTCGCCATCGAGAGGGGTCGCCAGATCGAGGAGGGAACCCGGCTGCAGGCTGGTGAGGCTGTGCCAATCCAGGGTCTGGCGGCCCACTTCGAAGCTCACTTGGATGGGCAGGCTCTCCAGCTCGGTCGGGCTGAGGGGTTCATCGGGGGCAGAGGTGTACATGTCGGTCAGTTCCAGATGTTGTTGGTGGGGTTGGCAATAGGCGAAGGGGCGTCCCTCCAGGCAGGCCAGCAGCCGTTGACTCGGCGCGCGCTGTGGCGGGGGCAGCAGTACATCGCCACCGGCAAGGGCGGCGAGCTCCGTCATGGTCAGGCGCATCTCCCCCCAGTGCAGGGAGAGCGTCAGCGGCAGGGGTAGCCTCTGCTGCTGCGGGCGTGGTGGCAGTCTGGCCAGCAGTGACTCGGGCTGATGCAGCCAGAGCGAGAGACAGGTCTCCTCCCGCAGCAGCAGGATCTGCAAGGCGGGGGAGCCGGAGCCGCTCACCTCGTGGACGAGAGCCGAGCAGCTGAGGCCGGGCAGGGGCTGCCCGAGGCGCTCGATCAATGCCAGTTGCAGGGTGGCAGGCAGGCTGAACAGCGCCGCCTGTTGCAGATCCGGTGCCAGCCAGCGCGCCAGTTCGGCGCCCTGGCACTTAAGGGGCAGGCTCAGTCCCTGCCACTGCAGTTGCAGAGTGGTATCCAGACTCGCGGGTGGGAGGCCGATGCCGAGGGTGAGCTCGCCGCCCGTCCAGGTAAAATGGTGCCGGTGCTGGCTTAGCCACTGTTGCAGAGCAAGTTCCGCCAGTGGCGCTGTGGGTAGGGTCATTGGCATCATGCGTCGGCATCCCACTCTTCATAGATGGATCTCTGCTGGCGAGAGCCCTGCTCACTGTCTCCCTGAGAGAACAGGTCGAGCCTGACCAGTTCACCCGGATAGAGGCGCTGCAGGCGGTCAAACAGTTCGCTACGCCCCTGATTGAGCAGTAGCTGGCCCTGGCTGCTGGCCTGGATCTCGATCTGCAACTCGCCACCGTGGTGCGCGATGCGGATAGCGAGATCCCCCAGTGCCGGCAGGTTGAGGCGCAGCAGGGGGGGACGATCCGGGCGCCCGAGTTCGAGATGGATATCCACCGCCAGTCGCTCAAGCAGTCGTCCCAGTTCTGGATTGCTCTGCGCAGGCGAGACGCGAGCCAGCAGCAGATCGCCAGGGGTCCTGGCTGGTGGGGGAAGCTGCTGCCCGACGGCTACGAGTTCCTCGCGGCTTTGCGTTGTCTCTTCCGACTCGGCTGCGAGCAGGGAGGTTGTCTCGCCGCTATCGGTGCGCGGGGTATCGCCCTGTGGCTGCGCTATTTTGCCGGTCGTTATCGTCGTGTCCGGTACCGATGGGTTGCTGTCCACTTGTGAATCCTGGGGTACTAGAGTGCCAGTGCCAGTGCCAGTGCCAGTGCCAGTGCCAGTGCCAGTGCCAGTGCCAGTGCCAGTGCCAGTGCCAGTGCCAGTACCAGTACCAGTACCAGTACCAGTACCAGTACCAGTACCAGCGTCTGAGTCGGGATGGTGAGAGACATCCTTGACCGGTGGCACAGGTAATGGTTGCATCAGCTCTTGAGTGGTCTGGAGCGATGATCCAGAGACGAAAAGCTCGGAGCTTGTCGGCTCTTCACCTGGGACTGGCCGTTCTCTTCTGTTTTTCTCTTGCACGAGGTCAGGGGCATTCAATTCCGATTGGGCGGCGCTCAATGAACCAAACGCTTCCTCTTGGCGAGACGGCGACTCCTGCATCGGCTGTCGGGATGTTGGCGGCATGGGCCGCTCAGGTGTGTGCGGGTCGTTGGTCCCGGCCTTCTGCCGCTTGTCTTTGTGCTGAGATGCCAGCTGGCTGAGTTGTTGTTCCTGAAGAAGGCGTTGTTCCCCTTCCTCGGTACGTTGAGCCTGGTGCTGGGTGTTGCGCTGATCCCGATCCGGGAGCATCGCCTGCTCGAATCGCTGTTGCTGCTCTCGACTGGCCCGGGTGATTTGCTGTTCGCCGCAGGAGATGGGTGGCTCCCCGGCGGAGATGATTCGGTTCATGGCTGGTTACATCCTGATCTGCTGGCGGAACTCTTCTTGTTCCTGCTCTTCGTTGTAGTCACGCAGGGCTTGCTGTGCAGCCAGCTCCTGACGGTGAAGTTCGGCAAATTTTTCCTGCTGTTGACGGGCACGATACATGGCCTGCTGGCGCTCCTGCAGCCGGATGCGCTCCTCGGCCACCCGCTCCGCCTGCTCGGCGGCAGTTTGCTCCAGATGGGCTTCCTTTTCCCGTAGCAGGGACACTTGTTGTTGCCACTGCTCCAGCCCTTTGCGATCGACCTGCTGCTCCTGACAGAGGGTGAACAGGCGCTCTTCCTCTCGCAGTCGCCACTGGCGGTATGTCTGGCTCTCCTGCTCAGCCTCCCGCTGGCGGGTGTGAGCCAGCTGCAATCTGGCTTGCTGGGCGGCCAGCTGCTGTTCGGCCTGCTCGAGCCTGAGCGCCTTGATCCGCTGCAAACGACCGATCATCGGGTGAGCGTCTCAAGGGTGGCGAGTGCCTGCTCCAGTGAGCTCGGCTCATGGGTTCCTTGCTTGAGCCACTGACGAATGACTTCGATGCGGGCGATGGCCTGGTCTGCGACCGGATCCTGCCCCTTCTGGTATTCACCGATCTGCAGCAGCAACTCCACCTCTTCATATTTGGCGAGCCAGCTGCGCAGACGGCCGGCCTGCTCTTGATGGGCCGGCTCGATGATCTGGTTCATCACCCGGCTGGCCGAGCGCAGCACGTCGATGGCCGGGTAGTGGTTGGCCGCCGCCAGCTTGCGCGACAGTATGATGTGGCCATCCAGGATCGAGCGTGTCTCGTCGGCGACCGGCTCGGTCATGTCATCCCCCTCCACCAGCACGGTATAGAGGGCGGTGATGGAGCCTTTGTCGGATTGACCCGCCCGCTCCATCAAGCGGGGCAGGGCGGCAAACACCGACGGGGGGTAACCGCGCCGGGTGGGGGGTTCGCCGGCGGCCAGGCCGATTTCACGCTGGGCGCGGGCGAAGCGGGTGACGGAGTCCATCAACAGCAGCACCCGCTTGCCCTGATCCCGGAAATATTCGGCGATGGAGGTGGCGACAAAGCCTGCTTTGGCCCGCTCCATGGCCGGGCGATCCGAGGTGGCGACCACCAGCACTGCCTTCTTGAGACCCTCTTCCCCCAGATCCGCCTCGATAAATTCCCGCACCTCCCGTCCCCGCTCCCCGATAAGGGCAAGTACTGTGACATCCACTTCGGCGCTGCGGATGAGTGAGGCGAGCAGGGTGCTCTTGCCGCCACCGGCGGCGGCGAAGATCCCCATGCGCTGCCCCTCGCCGCAGGTGAGCAGCCCATCGATGGCGCGGATGCCAAGGGAGATGGGTTGCACGATCCGCTTGCGGCTCATGGGGGGAGGGGCATCCCGATAGACCGGATACCAGGCGGCGGGTTCGGGCAGATGGCCGCCATCGAAGGGGTTGCCGAGCCCGTCCAGCACCTGACCCAGCAGATGCTCCCCAACGCCGACCTGATGCATGGAGCCGGTCGGGCTCACCTCTGTGTTGGAGGAGATGCCGAACATCTCGCCAAGAGGGGTGAGCAGGGCCTGATGCTGGGCAAAGCCGATCACCTCCGCCAGCAGGGAGAGGCTGTTGTCCGGGTTGCGCAGGTGGCACAACTCGCCGATGCGCACCCCGGGTACCACGGCCTTGAGCAGGGTGCCTGTCACCTGGGTGACCCGGCCACGGATCTGGATCAACCGGCAGTCGTCGATGGCTTGACGAAGCTGGCCGGGGAGGTGGTCGAGGGAGAGGGTCATAGGGATCGGCGATAGTGAAACTGGTGGCCACTATAGGCGATGCCGACACGTCGGGATTTCAGCGCGAGTCGGGACTTTTTAGAAAATGGTTGGGGGCGGGCTAAAAATTCACGGCTGATTTTGGCATAGGCGACGGGGGGCAATTTTTATAATGCCGCCATCGTCAATCCATTTGTCACGGGAGTGTCCATGGCCATTATCCAGAGCAACCCCTATGCCTCTACCACTCAGCCAGAAGCGCGTGCGGCTGAGGCCACCCCCCGCTCGGTCCCCCAGCAGGGTGGCCAGTTTCAGGGGGAGCGGGTCGTGCTGGCCAGCGCGGCCCAATCTCTGGCCGATGCCGCCGAAGAGCTGACCTTCGTCTTCTCCGAGCGCTCCGAGCTTTCATTGACCAAACGCAAGCTGAGCGATAGCCACGCCAGGATCAGCGAGCTCGAGGAGCTGGTGGGGGATTATCTGGAGAAGGTGCCCGGGCTTGAGCGCCAGCAGAAGATCAAGGAGATGGTCAGCCACCTTGGCAGCGGCCGACTGGCCAACCTCTCCCAGCTGCTGGCTTATCTCGAGAGCTTCTCGGGGGAGGTGAGCGAACAGTTCGAGGCGCTCTGCCAGGCCCGCAATGCACTGGCGGGGCGGCCCGAGCTGCAGGGGACCCTCGCCCTGATCGAGCAGGCGCTGGCCAAGCTGGCCGAAGAGCAAGGCACCGCCATAGTGCTGGGATCCCGCATCAGCGGCCCGGCGGCCGAGGCGGCCAGGCAAGGGGTTGGGGCTGAGCAGGATCTGCGGGATCTCTACCGGGATGCGGTGCAGGACTACCGCGCCCTCTCGGCCGCCTGGCGCGACATTCACAGCCGCTTTGGCAACGGTGCGCTGGAAAAAGTCACCGGTTTCATGATGAAGGCGCTGAGCGCCGACCTCGATACCCAGCAGCGCTGGCTCGACCCGGTCAAGCTTGAGCGGGTGATGAGCGACATGCACAAGCTACGACTGCTCAATACCCTCTCGGCTCAGGTCGACGAGCTGTGGCAACGGGTGAAGGAGGGGTCGGCCCATGGCATACGGGCCTTCTGATCTGATGGGAGACCTGATCGCGCTGGTCGAGAAACGTTGGGCCAGCGTGCGGGATGTGGAGCAGGTAGGCGTGGCGCTCGAGCTGACGGTGTGCCGCGAGCAGGTGCTGCTCTATCAGGAGCTGAAGCGGTTGATCCGCCTGTTGCCGGTGGAGCTGTTCAGCGAAGAGGAGCAGCGCCAGAACCTGTTGCAGTGTTGCCAGGGGGCGCTCGATAACGCCATTGAGCGGGAAGAGGATGAGCTGTCTGGAGATCCTTTATGAACTGGATTGAACCCCTGCTGGTGCAGTTTTGCCAGGATCTGGGAATTGCCATCGGGGACAACCCCCACCACCTGATCCAGCTTGAGCTGGAGCAGAGCGGTACCTTGCAACTGGAACGCCATCAGGGGCAGTTGAGCCTCTGGTTGGCCCGCAGCCTGCCGTGGCATCGGAGTGATGATGCGATCAGGCGGGCCATGACCCTCACTGCGGCGGCACAGGCACCGGCCCTGCCGGTACGGGCAGGCTGGCTGGCAGAGGATCAGTTGATCCTGTTTGTCACCCTGGATGAGCGGGCACTCACCTTGCCGCTGCTCCATCAGGCGCTGCGTACCCTGACCCGGTTGCAACATGAGGTACTGGCCTCATGAGCCGCATCACCGCCGCGCATATAGACATCGAGCAGCTCAGCACCATCATTCGGTGGCGGCCTCACCAGGCGTTGCGCTGTTTGGCTCAGTTCCCACCTGAGGTACCTGCCCCATGAGCCGCATCACCGCCGCGCATATAGACATTGAGCAGCTCAGCACCATCATCCGGTGGCGGCCTCACCAGGCGTTGCGCTGTCTGGCGCAGTTCCCACCTGAGGTATCTGCCCCATGAGTCGCATCACCGCCGCGCATATAGACATCGAGCAGCTCAGCACCATCATCCGGTGGCGGCCTCACCAGACGTTGCGCTGTCTGGCGCAGCTCTCACCTGAGGTATCTGCCCCATGAGCCGCATCACCGCCGCTCATATCGGTATCGAGCAGCTCAGCGCCATCACGCTCGACGAGCAGGAGCAGAGCCTGCCGGGGCGCTATGCCCTGCTGCCGGACGGCCAGTCCATCGAGCCCCATATCAACCGCCTCTACCCCGAGCGTCTGGCGGAGCGGGCACTACTCGACTTTGCTGCTCCCGCCTGCGGCTTTCACGAGCTGCTGCGACCGCGGGACTTCAACCAGGCGATGCAGGGATTGCGGGCGACCCTGGCCGGCGTGCAGTCGGCCGAGTTGCAGGCTGCCGCCAGTCTGCTTGAGCAGATGCATCTGGATGAACAACTAATGCAGATGACCCTTCATCTCTTGCACAAGGTATGACCATGACCCTCTCGTCACGGCAGCAGGACTTGCTGCTGCTCACCGGTTGGCTGCACCTGCAGTATGGCCATCCCGATCGGGCCTGCACCCTGCTTGCCGCCCTGCTGCAGCTTCACCCCGAGCATCAGGCCGGACGGCGCGCCCTGCTGGTGGCCCTGCTCAGATCGGAGAAGGGAGAGGAGGCATTGAACCACGCCGAGTGCCTGATGCGGGACGGGGATGCCGATGGGGCGCTCTGGCTCTGCCGCAGCCGGGCCTGCCAGCTGGCAGGACGACTCGATGAAGCCCGTTTCGCCTATCAACATTATCTCGAACTGGAAGAGCAGAATGAATCAACGCTCCCTTGAGCTGCTGCGCCGGATAGGCGAGCGCAAGGACATCATGCTGGCGGTGCTGCTGCTTGCCATCGTCTTCATGATGGTCTTGCCGCTGCCGCCGGTGGCCCTGGATATTCTCATCGCCATCAACATGACCATCTCTGTGGTGCTGTTGATGATGGCGGTCTACATCAACTCCCCTCTGCAGTTCTCCGCCTTTCCGGCGGTGTTGCTGATCACCACCCTGTTCCGGCTCGCGCTCTCGGTGAGCACCACCCGGATGATCCTGCTGCAGGCCGATGCCGGCCAGATCGTCTACACCTTCGGCAACTTCGTGGTGGGGGGCAATCTGGTGGTGGGGATCGTCATCTTCCTCATCATCACCATCGTCCAGTTTCTGGTGATCACCAAGGGCTCGGAGCGGGTGGCGGAAGTCAGTGCCCGCTTCTCCCTCGATGCGATGCCCGGCAAGCAGATGAGCATCGACGGTGACATGCGCGCCGGGGTGATAGACGTGCACGAGGCCAGGGACAGGCGCGGGGTCATCGAGAAGGAGAGTCAGATGTTTGGCTCCATGGATGGCGCCATGAAGTTCGTGAAGGGGGACGCGATCGCGGGCCTCATCATCATCTTCGTCAACATCCTGGGGGGCGTCACCATAGGGGTGACCCAGAAGGGACTGTCGGCGGCCGATGCGCTTCAACTGTATTCCATCCTGACGGTGGGGGACGGCATGGTCTCCCAGGTGCCAGCGCTGCTGATCGCCATCACCGCAGGAATCATAGTCACCCGGGTCTCCTCTGAGGAGTCATCCGATCTGGGTACCGACATCGGCGCCCAGGTGGTGGCCCAGCCCAAGGCGCTGCTGATCGGTGGCATGTTGTTGCTGCTGTTCGGCTTGATACCGGGCTTCCCCATGGTGACCTTCTTCACCCTGGCCGCCGTGGTGACGGCGGGCGGCTACTTTATCGGGCTGCGCCAGCGCAAGGAGCAGAGCGGCAACAGTCAGGACTTGCCTACTGTGCTGGCTCAGGGAGCTGGCGCGCCAGCGGCGCGCAGCAAGCCCAAACCGGGCGGCAAGCCCAGAGGCAAGCTCGGCGAGAAGGAGGAGTTTGCCATGACGGTGCCCCTGCTGATCGATGTGGATGCCGCCCTGCAGGCCGATCTGGAGGCGATAGCCCTCAATGAAGAACTGGTGCGGGTGCGGCGGGCACTCTATCTCGATCTCGGGGTGCCGTTCCCCGGCATCCATCTGCGCTTCAACGAGGGGATCGGGCCTGGGGAATATCTGATCCAGCTGCAGGAGGTGCCGGTGGCTCGCGGTCTGCTGCGACCGGGTCATCAGCTGGTGCAGGAGAATGCTTCCCAGCTCGATCTGCTGGGGATCCCCTATGAGGAAGGGGCACCGCTATTACCGGGGCAGACCACCTTGTGGGTGGCCAATGAACACCGGGAGCGGCTCGAAAAATCCCGTCTGGCGGCACTCACCACAGATCAGGTGGTGACCTGGCACCTCTCCCATGTGCTGCGCGAATATGCTGAAGACTTTATCGGCATTCAGGAGACCCGGTATTTGCTCGAGCAGATGGAGGGGAGCTATGGCGAGCTGGTCAAGGAGGCGCAACGTATCATCCCGTTGCAGCGGATGACCGAGATCCTGCAACGACTGGTGGGAGAGGACATTTCGATCCGCAACATGCGGGCCATCCTGGAGGCCATGGTGGAGTGGGGCCAGAAGGAGAAAGACGTGGTGCAGCTCACCGAGTACATCCGCAGCAGTCTCAAACGCTACATCTGCTACAAGTACGCGAACGGCAACAACATCCTGCCCGCCTACCTGCTCGATCAGCAGGTGGAGGAGCAGATCCGGGGCGGTATCCGCCAGACCAGTGCCGGCAGCTACCTGGCGCTCGATCCTGCCGTGACCCAGGGCTTTCTGGATCAGGTCCGCCATACCGTGGGGGATCTGGCCCAGATGCAGAACAAGCCGGTACTCATCGTCTCCATGGATATTCGCCGCTATGTGCGCAAGCTCATCGAAGGGGACTATCACGCCCTGCCGGTACTCTCCTATCAGGAGCTGACCCAGCAGATCAACATCCAGCCGCTGGGGAGGGTCTGCCTGTGACCCGCGATCCTCTGTTGCCCTGGTTTGAAGCGCGGGGGATAGCCTGCGCCAGGCATACCCTGTGCAGCACTCCGATCCCGCTGGGGCATGTCTTCGAGCATGCCGGCCTCCGGGTAGCCTGGCGCGTCGAGCCGTCGGAGCGACGCATCTGGATTGTGCTTATCGAGAGGGCTCATGCCAGGCAGGGGCTGATCAATCCCTTCTCTGCCCTGTATCTCTTGGCTCAAGCCGGTTTTGCCGCGCTGGGGGGCGGTTTCCACCTGTACGGCAATGTCAGCGTGCTCAATGGCAGCACCTTGAGCGGTGAGCGGCTTGCCCGTTTCTACCGTCGCTGGGCCGGGGCGGCAGAGCCCCAGCCTGGCTGGTTTTCACTCGATGTGGCGGAGGTTATCTCATTGACATCCATGAGAAAACAACAAAACAACAAAACAACGACCTCTCTTGATAGGAACGATTGGCACCCGAAAATAAAATAGGAGGCAAGATGAAGGAGCACCAAGGTAGCGAGCATGACGAGGCGATTGCGAAGGCGGAACTGGCCATCAGAGACAGTGATCATCGTACGGCCTTATTGAACGAGATGTGGAACGCCCTCGATATCAGCCCGCAGGTGACCAGCTTGTTGTTTGCAGAGGGCTCAGTGTCAGAAAAGTCACAGGCTGAGCAGGAGTTGTTGGGTGAGCTTTATCGCCGCCGCCAGCTTTCCCCACCAGAAACAAATAACGGAGTCCGCCCCAGACGCCCGGCCATGATGCGCGGTTTGGTAATATAGGATATAGCGATGGAAATCAGCTCATATAACAAAGACCCCCAAATATTTCTGTCTGATCTTGGCAAAGTCAAGTTGGATGATCTACAAGGTGGAAAGTCAACTTTATTAAAGGATTTAGTTGATTCTCTCAAAGAGAAAAAAATAAAAATCACCGCCACCTATGATCAAAAAATAGATAGCGCGAAATTTACAGATAAAGTGGTGAGTGACGACGAAGAGCTATTAAAAAAAGTGCTTGCCTATTTTATGCCTGCCGATTCTGTAAATCCTGGTGGGCAATATGATAGCCAAATAAAGGCGGGCTTTGAGCAATTCAAGAAAATCATCACTGATGCCGCTGCCGCAGGGAAGACGAGTTATTCTCTGCGAGAATTTTTGGCTGTGACCCATTTCTCACTCACACCTGACCGTATTGATGATGATGTTATTGGGGTGTTTCTTGACACCATGAATAACCATAGCAATAAGCGGGATGTGCTTAAGAATGACGTGGGCAGGCTGACCGCCGAGCTAAGAACATATTCTGTCATACAGTCGGAGATCAGTACGGCTCAGCAACACAATGGAACCGTGCAGGTGGGCTCGCAAGGCATCAATCTGTTTGACTACAAGCTCTATGGCTACGGCAGTCATGCGGAATTTGTCAAGAAAGATGCGAATGGTCAATATAACCCTCAGTACCAGTTGCTGAAAGACATTGCCACCGAGAGGGGGGTTGACCCGACTAATTTGAAAGACGACAAGCTGGTAGTGTTATCAATAAAGGACTTCTTGCTCTCTCCTAAAAAGGATACCGGGGCCCTGAGTGATGTTAAGGATTCCTATGAATACAAGAAAGATAATAATCCATTAAGCAATTTTGCGACGACGGTCAATGATAGGTCCAAGCCACTTAATGACAAGCTCAGTCAAAAAACCACCGAGCTTAATGATATCAGCTCTCGTTATAACGCTGTCATCGAGGCACTTAATCGCTTTATCCAGAAATACGAGAGTGTCATGCAACAGATCCTTCAGGCTATTTAATTCTCAGGAGCAGTAATGGAACACGATATGACTCAGGTAGACGAACAGGCGGTAGAGGCCTTCCTGCAGGATGGGGGCACCCTTGCCATGCTCAACGAGGTGTCCAGCGATACGTTGGAGCAGCTCTACACCCTGGGTTTCAACCAGTATCGCGCCGGCAAGTACGACGAGGCACACAAGATCTTTCAGGCCCTCTGCGTGCTGGATCATTACGAGGCGCGTTTCTTTCTGGGGCTGGGAGCTTGCCGTCAGGCGCTGGGCCAATTCCAGTTGGCCATCGATAGCTATAGCTATGGCGCCATGATGGATCTCCAGGAACCCAGATTCCCCTTCCATGCCGCCGAGTGTCTCCTGCAGATGGGAGAGCTCGAAGGGGCCGAGAGTGGCTTCCACTCGGCCCAATTGTTGATGGCAGCAAAGCCTGAACTGGCGGAGTTAGCCACCCGCGCCGGCATCATGTTGGAAGCTGTTAAAGCAAAAAAGGATATGCAGAATGCATCCGATAACCAGTGATCGCCCTCTTCCCATCGGAGGGGCCCAGCTCCCCTTGGTTGAGGACAACAAGGGTACCGCTCAGACCACCCAGGTAGCGGCCGGTGAGCTCAATAATAGAAGCGAGGGACGGGTTCAGGGGGTGGATCTACCGCAGCCCAAGCCTGGTATCAATCAGCAGGTGACTCCTGCTCAGCAGCAGGAGCTGGGGCAAGTGATGAAGACGGTCCAGCAGGGGGCGGCCAATGCCTCCAAGCTGCTGGCCCACTCCTCCCTGTTGACCAAATTGGCCTTTACCTCTCCCGAAGAGTTCGAGATCGAGCTGGGGAAGATGACCAGCGAGCTGGAGCAGACCCAGAAGAAATTGAAGCTGGCCGATATTGAGCGGGCTCGCGCCGAAAACCTGAAAAAGATCGATGAAAACCAGACCAAGATGAAGGAGGCCGGGGAAGCCGCCGATAAAGCCAAGAAATCCGGTCTGGCCGCCAAAATCTTCGGCTGGATCAGCGCCATCGCCTCCATCGTTCTCGGGGCCATCATGATCGCCACCGGTATCGGTGCCGCGGCCGGCGCCATGATGATCGTCGGTGGTGCGGTTGGTATTGCCAATATGGCAGTGCAGCAGGCCGCCGAGGATGGTCGCATCTCCCCGGAGGATATGAAGATTCTGGGGCCTATCATGATGGCTGCGGAGATTCTGATTGCCATTATCACTGTTGTGGTCACCTTGGGAACCAGCGCCGCGAGTACCGCCTCGAAAGCTGTCAAATTCGCTACCCAGGCGGCTGATCTAGTGCTCGATGTGAGCGGCGGCGTGACCAAGACAGTCGACAGTGCGATGCAGGCCCACTTGCAGACCAAGCAGGCGGATCTGCTGGAGAACCGTCAGGCAATGACCTTGCTGGAGGGGGTGATGGACAAGCTCAAGGATGCCCTGTCCCAGATGACGGAGGCGTTCCAGCAAGTGATGGAGATGATCTTCCAGATGATCACGGCCAGAGGGGCCATGTTCAATAACCTCGCCAGCAGACCGGCAGCCATTTAAGGAGAGTTCGATATGAGCAGTGTCAATACCAACAACACCCAGGGTAGCAGCTATGTCGCTCCCACCGGCAATGACGGGGTGCAGAGCAAGGAGGGCGTTACCGGCCAGCGGACGACCCATGAGGCGGGTAACAACACGTCTGTCAAAGGATCTCAATCTCAGGCTATGCCCGAGTTGATCCGGCCGCGCCAGGGGTTAGATGCGAGTCTGCTGACCAAGGGTAGTTCAGAGCTCGATAGCACTCTCAGCATCATGAGCCTGCTGTTCGAGATGGCGCGCCGAGCCCGCGAGATGGGGTTGCAGCAGCGGGACATGGAGAACCAGGCCGTGATCTCCGCCCAGAAGGATCAGGTGAACGAGATGCGCAGTGGCGCCAAGCTGATGATTGCCATGGCGGTGGTGTCCGGGGTGATGACCGCAGTTTCGGCCGTCATGGGAGGCTTCTCCATGAGCAAATCGGCCAAGGCCGTCAAACAGGACAAGGCCCTCAACGCTAACATCACAGGTCGGCAGAAGGATCTACAGCAGCTTGGGGACATGAAGAAAGCGGCTGGCCTGGATATAGGGGATGCCGGACAGGAGCTGACTGCAAGGATCAGTAACGACAAGGCGGCCCTGAAGACCCTGAACAAGAAGTTTGATGCCAACAACAGTCGCCAGCAGCTCGTCAGTACCGTGCTGCAAGGAGGTACCCAGATGGCCAATAGCTCCATTCAGGTTAGCCAAGGGTTCTCCCAGGCGGATGCCAAGGAAGACGAGGTGCGTTCCAGCGTGGCCCAGACGCAGAAGCAGAAAGTGGAAGATCAGATGAACTTCAACAGCGGCTTCATGAAGGATGTGTTGCAGATGATGCAGCAATACGCCCAGAGCCATAACCAGGCCATGCGAGCCGCATTCGGCGTTGCATAATCATGATGTTGTTCAAGGCGCCCACCCGGGCGCCTTTTTGTTTTTCTGGCTTTTTTTCTTAAAAGAGCCGCCTTTGAGTGACAGCCAGGATTGCTGCGACAGGCTAACATCCCTCCCTCTCTGCTGGAGGAAATCATGGATGTAACTGTCATCATCAATCAACTGCTAGCCGAATTTGCCACCAAATATGGTTTGCCATCCCTTGTTCTCAATCAGGAGGGGGTCGCAGCACTCTGCTTTGATGAGCGACTGCAGTTGAGCCTGATCCTGGTGCCGGAGCGAGATCATCTGGTGTTGCAGGCCGATGTGGCCGAGCTGCATCAGGTGGGCGAGGGGATCTTTCGCCAACTGGCCAGCTTCAACCGCCATTGGTATCAGTTCAATCTGCACTTCGGGTTCGATGAGGAGAGCCTGACGGTACAACTCTATCGTCAGATGGCGGCCAGCCAACTGACGCTGGTGCAGCTTGAAGAGAGTCTCGCCAGCATGCTCGAGCATGCCGAGTTTTGGCAGGAGTTGCTGCGACCCCAAGAGCAGCCGAGTGATAGCAGTGATGAGGTGGTGGGGGTGCGGGTATAACCATGAAGATCCAGGAATCACCCAGTAGTGCCGCGCTGCAGACTATTGGCCAGAACACGGCGAAAGACTTTGCCGGCAGAGCAATGAGCTCCATGCAGGTTGCCGCTGGTCAGCTGCCCTTGTCGGCCTTGCTACGTCCTGCCGTTATCCTTAATCGGGTGCAGGAGTTGACACTTCAGCGTTTGCAACAGGGCGAGCACATGCCGCTGGCCGAACGCAAGATCCGCGTGCTATGAGCCGCCTGCTTGCCTTGCTGCTGATAGTCATGTTGTCGGGCTGCGTCTCGACACCGGTGGTGCAACCCCCCCTGCTGCAACTGAAGGGGGAGGTGCAGCTTGCCGGGGTATTGCCACGACCAGCCATCGTGGAGGTGGCGGTGCTGAGTGTGATCAAGGGGCGTCTGCTGCAGGTTGCGGCCACCGAATATGAGGTGAGCATATTGCCGCTGGCATTTGATGTGCGGCTGACACCCTTGCAGCTTGCAGAAGGGGAGCTCTATCTGCGTACCCGCTTGCGTTTCAGCGGCAGTTCGGGGATACAAGCCACTCATCAGCAGAAAGTTTTTAAGGATTTTAATAATGAGAAAATAGTTATTAAATTGCAGCCAAAAACCTGTTATCCACAATGTCAGCAGTAAGGTGATTAATAAACAAGTCTGAAATCAAACAGTTATTTGTTTATCATGCGGTATTAAATGTTTTTTTTTGTAACGAACTATCTTCCAATGGGATGGTTACTTTTTGTAATAATTAGATAAATGCACAAGTAGTGCACTAGCTCTAATATTTGGCTGGTTTTTCTGTTGATGGCTGTTGTAGGATGCCCTCCCGAATTTCAATGGTGATTAATTTGTCGCCTTGAAATTGATTACGTCACACAAAAATAAATAAAACGCCAATAATAAGATGTCCAGCGGAAGCCTTCTTCAGCTGAGATGTTACTGGCACTACGCGCAGATTCAGGAAAACGACATATGAAGGGCATTACTACCGCAGAGAAGGGCGATATAGCCCTGCTCCAGTGGCGCATGTCTGCTTTTAACGTCATCGAACATTCACAAGAGGGAATATATATTCTCTTGGAAGGCTCGATGAAGTGGCAAGACTGCACCGACACCTACGAGTTATCCTCCAACGAACTGATGTTCGTGCGCCGTGGCAACTATGCGGTCTGTACCGGTGAAGGCCCTTGTCGCCTGCTTTGGCTACCCTTTTCCAGTACCTTCCTGCAAGGCTTCTTACAACGTTTTGGCTCACTGCTCAGTGAAGTAGCCAGAGTCGATGGCATGGCACCCAGCTTATTGCCTTTCAACACGTCCCCCTTGCTGACGCAGTGTATTCAGGGTTTGTGCGGCTTGACGGAGCATGCGCATCCACCCGCTCTTGCCCAATTGCGCACCGAGGAGTTGTTGTTCCTGCTGGCATTTGGCGAGCAGGGTGCCCAATTGATGTCCATCTTACGGCAGTTGAGCAATCGCCAGGTCGAGCGGTTACAACACTTCATGGAAAAGCATTATCTGATGGAGTGGAAGTTGAGCGTATTTGCCAAAGAATTTGGCATGGGATTGACTACCTTCAAGGAGTTATTTGGCTCGATATATGGCGTCTCCCCCCGGGCTTGGATCAGTGAACGGCGTATCCTCTACGCTCATCAGTTATTGCTCAATAGTGAGATGAGCATCGTCGATATTGCAATGGAGGCCGGCTTCTCCAGTCAGTCCTATTTTACCCAGAGCTATCGCCGTCGTTTCGGGTGCACACCAAGCCGTGCCAGGCATGGCGGAGATTAACGCCGGACTAAAATAATCTGACGTTTTTTATAAGCCAGGAGAGGGGGCAATGTATAGAATGACCCACATATCGCAGCATTATCCCATTATTGCCCGCAGCAAGATGAGCAAGGCATAGCATGAGTCAGCAAGATCACCATTCACCTAACCAGGGCCTGTTTGCAGGTCGTCGGGTCACCGTTGTCCAAGCTGACACCCTGAGTCGGGATCGCTTGGTCGGGCGACTGTCCGCGCTCCGTTATCAGGATGCCGGAGTGATCACATCGCAGCAGCTGGGGTTATTGCAACGCTTGTTGCCAAGAACCCAGCTGGAGACTTTGTTGGGTTCTATCTGGTTCCAACGTCGCCTGGATGCGGCGCTGGTCGTGTCGCGCCAGGAACTGCAGCAGATCCTGCGACTGGCGGGCAGTGAAGGCCACGACTGGTTGCAACAACTGGGGGACAGCATCAATCTGGCGGATCGCAGCCTGCTGTGGCACTGGGTGCTCTATCCCCTGCATCACTGGTGGGTTCAGCGTCTGGAGCCCCTCTACGGTAGCTGGCTCAACGAGCAGGAACAGCTGCAGGTCATGCGGCGGCAGCTCCGTGCTCAGGCGGTATTCTGGCAGACGGTCGTCGATGTGCCGGTGGATCTTGAGACCCGGATTGAGGCCCAGCTTGCCCAGTTGGACCAGCGTGAGCAGGAGTTACAGCAGTTGCAGGCACAGTGTGAGCAGCGTCTCCAGCTGGCCTGGCCTGCCTGGTATGAGCTGCAGAGCAAAGAAGGTGATCCGGATAGCCTGATGCCGGTACCGCTGGAGCTCGGCGCATTCTGGCATGCCCTGCAGGCTCTGCCTCATCAACCCGCTGCGGCGCAGACCCTGCACGAATGGCTGGCTAGCCGGGGGATCTCCCTGGCTCAGGATCACTTCTACTGGCAACCGCCCGCGCGTTAGATAGCCCGAGGAATTATGCACACTCTACTGAATCGATTGGCCGCAAAGCTTGGCCAAGGGGCTTTTATTGCCGATGCACAGGGTAAATACCATCTGCGGCTCGATGGTTACCCTCTTTTCTTGACGCCGAGGGCGGGTGAATTGTTGCTGAGCACCCCCCTCGAAAGCAGTCAGGCCGCGCAGGGGGAGGCCTATGATCCGGCGCTGTTGAAGCGCTTGCTGCAACAAGTGGTGGCCTGGGGGCGCCATGCTCCTCATGCCCTGGTGCTGGACGAGCTGGGCAACCTGCAACTGGAAGCCAGGCTTGGGCTGGAGGGGTTGGATGAGCAGCGCCTGGAAGAGCACCTGAGCCAGCATATTACCTTGCTGGAGCGGCTGGAACCCCAATTGACCGAGGCCGCATTGGCCCCCCAATGGAGACAGATGATATGGCACCCTTGAGTGTGCAAAGACTGGTTCGCCCTTTTTTGTGGCTCTGCATAGGTGTGACCGCCTGGCTGCGGCCCGTCGTGGCCCAGGAGCTGGACTGGATACCCATGCCGTACAGCTACGTCGCGGAAGGGGAGAGTCTGCGCGATGTGTTGGTCAACTTTGGAGCCAACTACGAGGTGTCGGTGGTGGTCAGCGACAAGGTCAATGATCAGGTCAATGGTCAGTTCGAGCATGACGAGCCGCTGGCTTTCTTGCAGCAACTCGCCTCCCTCTACAATCTGGTCTGGTACTACGACGGCAATGTGCTCTATGTCTTCAAGAACAGCGAGGTGCAGTCCCGTCTCATCAATCTGGAGCAGACAGGTGCGGCCGAGTTGAAACAGGCATTGCAGCGTGCCGGGATCTGGGAGCCCCGTTTTGGCTGGCGCCCCGATGCGGACAACCGCCTGGTCTATGTTTCCGGCCCACCGCGCTACCTCGAATTGATTGAACAGACCGCGGTGGCGCTGGAGCAGCAGTCTCAACTGCGCAGTGAAAAGACGGGTCCGCTGGCCATCGAGGTTTTCCCGCTCAAATATGCTTCGGCGGTCGATCGCTCTATCCAGTATCGCGACACCGATGTGGAGGCTCCCGGTGTGGCGACCATTCTGGCTCGGCTGCTCAGCGATGCCGGGGTGCAGATGGTCAACGGGGAAGGGAAGAAGGGCGGTGCCTCCGTGTCGGGTCAGGCCATAGTCCAGGCCGATCCCTCTCTCAACGCCGTGATAGTGCGCGATGCGCCGGAGCGGATGGCGATGTACGGCAAATTGATTGCGGCGCTGGATAAACCGGCGGCGCGCATCGAAGTGGCGCTCTCCATCATCGACATCAATGCCGAGGATCTCTCCCAACTGGGGGTGGACTGGCGAGTCGGGATCAGCACCGGTTCCAACCAGCAGGTGATCATCAAGACCACCGGCGATCGCGAGGGGATTGATGCTGGGGCTGCACTGGGTAGCCTGGTAGATACCAAAGGACTCGACTATCTGCTGGCCAGGGTCAATCTGCTGGAAAACGAGGGAAATGCCCAGGTGATTTCCCGTCCGACCCTGTTGACCCAGGAGAATACTCAGGCGGTGATCGACCACAGCGAGACTTACTACGTCAAGATCAGCGGTGAGCGGGTGGCCGAACTGCAGGGGATCACCTACGGCACCATGCTGCGGATGACGCCACGGGTTATCCAGATGGGTGAGAGGCCCGAGATCAGCCTGAGCCTGCATATCGAGGATGGTAGTCAAAAGCCCAACAGCTCCGGCACGGACGGTATTCCAACGATCAGCCGCACCGTGGTGGACACCATAGCCAGGGTCGGGCACGGCCAGAGTCTGCTGATCGGGGGCATCTACCGTGACGCGCTGAGCGAGAGTCTGAGCAAGGTGCCTTTCCTTGGCGATATTCCCTATCTGGGCGTGCTGTTTCGGAGCAAGGAGAGTCAGACCCGGCGCTCGGTACGACTCTTCATCATCGAACCGAAGCTGATCGATGATGGCATCGCCCACTATCTGTCTCTGGGCAATGGTCAGGATCTGCGGGCCGGCGTGCTGGGGGCCGATGAGTTTTCCAACCAGAGCCTCTCTCTTGGCAAGGTGTTGAGTGGCGCCCAGTGCCAGCCACT
This sequence comes from Aeromonas sp. sia0103, assembly GCF_963895295.1. Taxonomy (NCBI): domain Bacteria; kingdom Pseudomonadati; phylum Pseudomonadota; class Gammaproteobacteria; order Aeromonadales; family Aeromonadaceae; genus Aeromonas; species Aeromonas sp. sia0103. The sequence goes on from NZ_CAWQKG010000055.1 coordinate 50,439, forward strand.
GGCGGCCGCTCGCGAGGTGCAGCAACTGATGCGCCAGGCGGGCAAGAGCTCCTCCCTGACGCAATGCCGGATGGGTGGCGAGCTGGGCTGGCGACTGGTTGAGATGAGCAAGGAACAGAAGTGCAGCCCTGCCGCTCAATGGTGCATGCAGGCAGTCAACGACGGGACAACCCGATGAGCTGGAAATGCCGCGTGTATCGCGGGCTCAACCGCGGGGTCGAAGTCCCCTTGCCGGAGGGGCGCCTGGTCATAGGGGCCGATCCTCTGCAGGCCGATCTGGTGCTGGTGGATGAAGGCATGGCGTCTGTGCATCTGGTGCTGATGGTGACTGCCGAGGGGATCACCCTGCAGGAGTGGGACGAGGGCATTACCCCGACTCAGGATGGCATGACGCTGGAGGCCGGCGCCTCGCTCATGGCCGGGACACGGCTGGAGGCTGGCACCTTGCTCTGGAGTTTCTGCGACAGTGGCCGCTCGCTGCCTGAGCAGCTGGAGGTGTCGACTATCCTGGCCGCCCCCCCTCGCCAGCGGCCGCGTGCCGGTCGTGCCGACATCTGGATGGTGATGCTCTGTCTGGCAATGGTCGGGGGCGTGTTGGCCCTGCTCGGTTATGGCTGGTGGCAGGGCCGTGATGAGAGTGACGTCGCCCGTGGTGAGCAGGTGTTGAAGCGTTTTCTCGCAGCCCCGGCCTATCAACAGGTGGTGCTCAAGCATGCGGAATCCGGGCTCTGGCAGCTGTCTGGTTATGTCGATGAGAACAGCTCCCGCCTCGCACTGCAGCAATACCTCGAGGGCAACGGTTTCAGTTACCGGCTCGAGCTGCGCAGCATGGAGGACTTGCGCCAGGGGGCCGGGTTTATCCTGCAAAAGCTGGGGTATGAGCAGCTTCAGGTTCGCAATGGCAAGGCGCCGGGTTGGCTACGGCTAAGCGGTGAGATCGATACACAGCATGCGAAGTGGAACCAGATAGAGTTGCTGCTCAAACAGGAAGTCCCAGGTGTATTGGGGGTCGAGAATCAGGTGCAGATTGCCGGCGCCTCTCGCAAACGGCTCGATGCCCTGTTGCAGGGACATGGGCTGGCGGGGCTCTTGCGGGTGAAGGAGGTTGGCGATCGCATCGAAGTCTCAGGCTCATTGGATGAGGGTCGGATGGGGCAGCTTCAACTGGTTCAGCAGCAGTTTCGCAAGGAGTTTGGTAGCCATCCAGTGCTGGTGCTGCTCAGCCCGGATCGGACCCCCCGTCAGGATGAGCTGGAATTTGATGTGCGCAGCGTGTCGCTTGGCCGGGTTCCCTACGTGATCCTGGCGAACAATCTGCGCTATCCCGTCGGGGGCGCCACTACCAGCGGGGTGCGGGTGCTGGCCATTCGCCGCGATGCTGTGGTGGTGAGCAAGGGCAAACAGCAATACATCGTCAGGTTAACAGGAGACGAGCGTCATGATGACCCATTTGGAAGTGCAACTGTCAGGCGCTGATCCCGCGTTTGCCCGTGAGCTGCATGGGCAGCTTGTCCAGGCGCAGGGCGCGTTGAAGCGGCAACTGCTGCGTGGTGGTGCCCCGCAGCAGTACCGGCAGTGGCAGCAGGAAGTCGACGCCATCGAGGCGGGGCTCAAAATCATTGAAAACATAAAGGGAGAATGACCATGGCTAGTGAGAAATTTTTCTTAAATGGAGGGGCAAATAATAACACCCTCGACAGTGTAGCCAAGTCACTGAAAGATCAGGCGAATGAGAGTAACCAGGCAGTCAACAAAGCGATTGCTGATATGAAAGACGCCCCGGACAACCCCGCGTTGCTTGCCGAACTGCAGCACAAGATCAACAAGTGGTCGGTTATCTACAACATCAACTCCACCGTGACCCGCGCCATGAAAGACCTGATGCAGGGCATCTTGCAGAAGATCTGATGATGAACGCTCAACTCAAACGACAGCTTGCCGAACTGGCGCTGGCAGGTACTGGGCATCACTGCCACCAAGAGGCGGCAACCATAGCCGATTGGCTGGCGGGTGAAACTGGCATGGCGGAGTGTGTGACGCTGATCCGCCTCTCATCTCTGATGAATCAGGGAGACTACCAGGGCGCGTTGCTGATGGGCGCGGCGCAGGGGAGCCCGGACATCGAGCCCTGGTTGGCGCTCTGTGAATGGCGGCTTGGCCAGTCTGATGCGTTGGCGGCGCGACTCGCCCGGCTGGAAACCAGCACCCAGCCGACCCTGCAGCAGTTTGCGGCGGGTCTGCGCGAGCAGATGGCGTCATGAAAATTGACAGCAACGAGCATCCCGCTCGGCAGGGGGGGCAGGAGTTGCAGGCGCGCCCCCCCGAGCCGGCAGCCCAGCGTCAGTTCGAACGATTGCTGGTCAAAGGGGTAGAACCTGGTCTGTTTGCTCGCTGGCAACAGGGGGAACCGCTCAAGAACCTGTTGGACAAGGTCCCCCCGGCCGCACAGCGGGATCTGCTGTGGCAGATCTACCAGCAGGAGGGCAAACCGGCACAGGAGATTGGCAAGCAGTTGTTCCAACCTGTGACTCAGCAACTGATCGAGCGGTTCGGTGGGCGCGAGTTACCCGTCGTCTCCGCCATCGACTTGCCCGAATTACGGGCCATGATGCGGGAATTTGATCCGCTGGCATCACGACGGGAAAAAGTACTGCTGAATATGATGGCGGACCTCAAGGGTGAGCAGGGGACACTGCCTCCCGAGCGGGAGTATCTGGGGGAACTGGCTCGCCGCGAGCTGATGACCCTGATCCCGCTCAACAGCATGGTGAATAATCTGATGCGCTATTCGCACAAACTTGATCTGGAGGCGTGATGGAAATTGCACAGTCTGCCCAGGCGGTCGTGACCAGCCTGGATGAGTTGAAAACAGCGGACGCCTCCTCTGCCCAGGTTGCCAGCTTCGAGCAGGCGATGGGGGCATCCTCGCAGGGATTGGGAGGCTCGTTGCTGGGGGAGCTCGGAGAGATAAAGCAGCAGTTTGTCGAGGCCAAGAAGAGCCTTGAGGCCGAATTGGCCACACCGGGGGATGATCCCAACAGCCTGATGCAGATGCAGTGGTCGCTGATGCGCATCACCATGCAGGAGGAGTTGATCGCCAAGACGGTGGGCAAGATGAGCCAGAACGTAGAAACCCTGTTGAAGACCCAGTGAGGTAGTGTGAAGAGATCGATGCTGATGGGGGTGGTATTCACCTCCCTGCTCCTCAGTGGCTGCAAAGTGGAACTCTATACCGGGGTCAGCCAGAAAGAGGGCAACGAGATGCTGGCGTTGCTGCGTACCGAGGGGATCTCCTCGGACAAGCAACCGGACAAGGACGGCAATATCAAGCTGTTGGTGGAGGAGTCCGATGTGGCGCAAGCCATAGAGACTCTCAAGCGCAAGGGGTATCCGCGTGAAAGTTTCTCCACCCTGCAGGATGTGTTTCCCAAGGACGGCCTCATCTCCTCACCGACCGAGGAGCGGGCCCGCCTCAACTACGCCAAGGCGCAGGAGATCTCACATACCCTCTCCGAAATAGACGGCGTGCTGGTGGCCAGGGTGCACGTGGTGCTACCGGAAGGCAATGAGGGGTTCGGCAAGAAAACCTCTCCCGCCTCGGCATCCGTCTTTATCAAGCATGCCGCAGATATCCAGCTGGACACCTATATCCCGCAGATCAAGCAGTTGGTCAACAACAGCATCGAGGGCTTGGCTTACGACAGGATCAGCGTGGTGCTGGTACCGTCGGCCGATATCCGCCAGATGCCGTTGATGTCGCGCAACACCAGTCTCTTCGCCATCGAGGTGAGCGAAGCGTCCAAGTGGCGCCTGTCAGGCTTGATAGCCCTGTTGCTGGCACTGCTGGTGACCACCAACCTGGCCCAATACCTGTGGCATCGGAGCCGGAGTCGCTGATGGCCGTCGGTTTGACGCCTTACCAGTTGCGTTTCTGCCCGGCCAGCTACCTCCATGAGGCCCACTTTCCCGCCGCATGGTGCTGGCTACAGGCGCCGTTATCGGATTGGCGGAGGCTACCAGCCATCAACGGTGCCCTGCTCGACGAGCTGGCTTTGGGGATTGATTACGAGATGCCTGCTCCCCTGGGGGGGCTGGCCCTCTTCCCCCTGGCGGAACTTGCGCTGGTGCTGCGCCGTCTCGGCGCCGTGCTGCACGGGGAGGGGATCCGGCATTGTCTGCTGGCTCCTGCCCTGCGCCAGATCATTGCCTTGCTGGGGGAGGAGGGGCACAGGACCGTGCTCTCCCAGCTCGATCTGCTGATCGGACCCTGGCCTGCGGGGTGGCAGCAACCATTGCCAGCACCGCTGGATGGGGCATATCTGGAGCAGGCCGGGTTGCAATTCTGGCTGGCTGCGGTGGGGGATGCGGATCCTGATTGGGCTCGCCGTCTCGCCCTGCGGCTCCCGCCTGCGACGCAGGTTTCATCATGGCGCCTGGTTGCCGAACAGCTGCCGCTGGCTCGGGCGCTCTGTCTCAAGATAGCCAAACAGGTAACACCACAATGCTGCCATTTGTTGAAATAAAGAGTGAGCACCTGCAACTGGCGCCGAGCCAGCGCATCTTGCGCAGTCAGGATTACCAATCCTACCTCAGCGCCCAGGCGTTGGTGGAGGCGGCCCGGGCGCAGGCGGCCGAGATAGTGCAGGAGGCCCACGCGGTTTACGAGCAGCAGAAGGCGCTCGGCTGGCAGGCGGGCATTGAAGAGGCCCGCTGTGAACAGGCGGTGCTTGTTCACCAGACCCAGTTGCAGTGCCAGACATACTACCGCACGGTCGAGCAGCAGATGAGTGAGGTCGTGCTGCAGGCCGTGCGCAAGATCTTGCAAGATTATGATCAGGTGGCACTCACCCTCAAGGTGGTACGTGAGGCGCTCTCCCTGGTGAGCAACCAGAAGCAGGTGACGGTGCGCATCCATCCCGACCAGGTGCAGGCCGTACGCGAACAGATTGCCCAGGTACACAAGGATTTTCCCGAGATTGGCTATCTGGAGATCTCGGCCGATGCCCGGCTAGATCAGGGAGGCTGCATCCTGGAGACGGAGGTGGGGATCATCGATGCCAGCCTTGATGGTCAACTGGACGCCTTGTCGCGGGCGATGTCGGCAACCTTGGATCGAGCCGAAGCCCACGGGATGAAATAAACGCCAGCATCGACAAAATCGCGGCTTTTGTTGCCAAACGACCACCGATCGCTTCCCTAAAATGGACACAATTCCATCGTAACAGGAGAAGCGCCATGCAGATTCAGCAAGCCCCCCGTCTTTCCCACCCGACCCAGTCAGGTGTGGTTGAACCATCCCCGAGTCAACGGCAGGAGATCGCCCCCAGCCTTGCGGCTACGCTGGGAGGCGTAGCAGGTCCACAACTGGAGTCGGTGAGCCACGCCCCCTTGGCCGCATCTTCGAAGTACGACATGATCTGCGAAGGTTGTGGTCCCCGCCAGGTGACCATCACCCGTCAGCAGGATGGTTCGGCGTCCGTCACCCTGCAGCGACCGCCGCTCACCAGCCTGGTGCTCAGTGGCGGCGGCGCCAAGGGGGCGGCCTATCCTGGTGCCATTCAGGCGCTGGAGGCACAGGGCAAACTGGAGGGGATCCGCACTCTTTCCGGCTCCTCCGCCGGGGCCATCACGGCAGCCCTGCTTGCTGCAGGCATGAATGCCAGCGAGTTCAAGGCCCTGTCCGACAAGATGGACTTCATCTGTCTGCTCGATTCGCCGGTGAAAAGTATCAATCTGGCGCAGCACATGAGCGGGGAGAGTGGCAAGACGATCGCCGGCGTGCTCGAAAAGCTCAAGCTCGGCAAGCTGGGCAGCTTCGTACAACTGCTGAGCAACATCTTGCCGCGCCTGAAATCGGAGGCGGTCCCGCTTGAAAAGACGCTCAAGCAGGAGTCGGGCCGCTCTGTACTGGCGCAATTGAAGGCGCATCCTGAGCTGGCCAGCCGACCCGAAATTGCAAGCATTCGGCAGCGCCTCGAACAGGGGGGCGGTGTGACCTTCGGCGATCTGGCCCGGCTTAGCCGCCACATCCCGGCCATCAAGGAGCTGAATATCACGGGTACCGGCATGTTCGATGGCCGCCCCCAGATGATCCTGTTCAACGCCAGCTTGACGCCGGACATGGAGATTGCTCGCGCCGCCCATATCTCCGGCTCGTTCCCGATCGTCTTCAGTCGTCCAGAGGAGCAACACCAGCCTTTCCTGGCGCAGGGCGAACGGCTGTCACTGCAAGATGGCGGCGTCATGCTCAATGTCCCTGTGCCCGAACTCATCCATCCCGAGGCCAGGGGGGCGACCATCTCCGAGCACGATAACCTGATCCTCAAGTTCGAGGGTGACAGCGGTAAACCGGCCGATCGCGGTACTCTCAAGGGGGCGGTGGCGGACTGGGTGGTTGGTGCGCCGGTCGGCGCCCGTTCTGCGCTGCAAACCAGGGGGCTGGATGCGTTTGCCGATCAGATGGTGACAGTGCCTCTCAAGAGCGAGCACGGCGACTTCACTGGGACCTTGAGCGGCACACTCAACTTCACCATGAGCGATGCCGACAAGCAGCATCTGCAGGAGAAGCTGGCCGAGGTGGTGGGACAACATCTGGACGTCAGAGCAAGCGACCGCAAGGCTTACCAATTCCAGGATCTGGAATCGGCCCTGTTGGCGCTCTCCGAGCGGGATTTTGCTGCGGTGGCCCGGGAGAGTTCCCCCGAGGTGCAGGCGATGGCTCATTTTCGTCAAGCCGCTCAGGAGCAGCTCTCCGTCGTCGTGGCATCGGTTCTGAGTCAGGACCCGTCGGTCCGACTCGAGCTGTCGGGCTCCCTGGCCCAGGCTCTTGGGCTGCTTGGTGAGCTGGCCGATTCAGCGGCCCGGCGGGACTGGCTTGCCATTCAGTTCAACCAAGGGGACAACCCTGCGCTGGCACGGCTGCTTGATACCCCGAGTACGACCGGGCGTTTCACTGTGCTGGATCAGGGCAAGGAAGAGGCCAAACGTCGTGAGGTGGCGACGGTGGCCCACAACATCATTCAGGAGGTGATTTATCCTTCCTTGTTCCGTCCTGGCCAGCCAGACGCCAATGTGGCGCTGCTGCACAAAACCGAACACGCCCTCATCGACGCCATTGCACCGGCCGAGGTCAATGCGGCCCTGGGGGAACTGGCCGACAACTATGGGGCCCGCAACAAACCCTGGAGCAAGCCTCTCTCATCCACCACTGTTACCCAGGCCCGATCCTGGATGATGAAGGAGTGAGCATGCTGGCCGATTGGTTGAGTGCGTCCGGACTGACTCTGCCTGCTGCGGGTGAAAGCCGCCTTATCCGGTTTGAGGACGCACCAGAATTATGGCTCGAGAAGATTGGCGGGCAATATGTGCTGGCACTGCCGCTGGCACCGCTTCCCTCCAAGATGCTCGTCGGCGTCATGCTGCTGCTGTTGCAGGTCAACAGTCCACTCTCTACATTGCAACCGGCCAGACTGACCGTCGATGGTCAGGGTCAGCTGCTGCTGTGGTGTGCCTTGGATGAACAGGCGGAGCAATCGACGTGTCAGTCTGCCTGCGATCTGTTGCATGGCGGGTACCACGCGCTACTTCCTTTATTGCAGGCTCCGGAGGAAAGCATTCCGGTCCGGGGAGGCAGTCTGTTTGTCTAAATAAAAAAGAGGGCAGGCAGCCCTCTTTTATTATGCGGATACGCGGAGTTATTCGAACGTTTTTGGCGTCGACTCCATTTTGTTCTGAGCTTCGCCAAAGCATGAAAAAGTGAATTTCTCCCTGAATTTCCTCAAGTTCTCTAGACACTCCAATACCTTAAAATGAGGTGACTATTGGGGGGGTTATGACCCGTCAGCGTTATCCAGAAATATTCAAGAGCGAGGCCGTCAAGCAGACCACCGAGCGTGGTCGCTGGTGGTGGATGTTTTCCGTACCCGCGGGTCTTTTGCCGTAGGGGGGTATGCTGGGCTCAAGTAATATGGGGCTCCCCAGAGCCGCGACATGAAGAGTCTGCTCTGCAAGCTGCAATTCGCCGGTTAAAAGCCGAACTGCGTCAAGTTACCGAAGAGAGAAATATCTTAAAAGAGGCCACTGTAGATTCAATAGACCAACGCGCCAGTGAGAGGGCGAGCGGTTAATGGGGTTGGTCAAACAGTCCTGGCAGGAAAGTGGTGGCGATTCATACAGTGTCCAGGGTTCGCCGAACTGTTCAAGTCCATACGCAAGGGCGACAAATTGATCGTACCCGCTGTTGACCGTCTTGGGCGCAATACCATCGATGTGTTGAATACGGTTGAGGCACTGCAAGGCAAGGGTGTTTCAATCATCAGTCTGCGGGAGGGATTTGACCTGTCCACGGCCATCGGCAAAGCCATGCTCACCATCTTGGCTGCCGTTGCCGAGCTGGCGCGCTCGAACATCAAAACTCGTCAGATGGCCGGCACTGCCAAGGCGAAGGCAGAGGGCAAGGCGCTCGGACGTGAAAAGACAATTGACGATGCCGCCGTCTCTAGCTGGCACAAAGAGAACTCAGCGAGCATTAAATTGACCGCGGAACACTTTGGGATCTCGCCCGCCCGCGTGAAACGCGCTTGTCGGGTAGCGGCTCTTCTCTTAATGGTGGGTAATGGTGGGTCACAACGCTATGGGTGCTCCCCCACAGCCAGCGTTATGTACGATGCCGTACAGAACTGTGCGCAGCCCCGTGTTAAATCTTCGTCACGGCGAACGGATTGCATTGGTGCTGCCGGGCGCGCGGTTTTCAACCCTCGAGGAAGGACCCATCATGAACCACAAACTCAGTGCCCCTTTGCTCGTAGCCGGTCTGTTGCTGCCGCCGGTAGTTGGCCATGCCGCCGAGACCTCCTATGGTGCCGATGCCACGACGACCACGGAATCGACGGCAATGGAATATGTCGAGGATTCGATCATCACCACCCAGATCAAGGCCGAACTGGCCGCCGAGCAGATGTTCAGCCTGGTCGAGATCCATGTCGATACCGACCAGGCCGGGGAGGTTGTCCTGAGTGGCCGTGCGGCGGATCAGGCGGCGGTGGACAAGGTCGTCTCTATTGCCAAGGGAGTCGAGGGGGTGACCTCTGTCAAACATGACATCAGGGTCGAGTCCGACCAGTAGGCAAGCGCTGCCGCCCACAGCTATCTCGTGCAGGCGCGCCGCTGGGCGTGGCGCGTCGGCGGGTCCTTTGATCAGGCTAGTCAATTCATCGACGGTGGTGTGTTGGCGCGCCGCCTGTTCGGGTCACTCAAGCTGTCGACAGGCAGGCGGGCCATGATCCCGACTGTAGTAACGCCGGCTGCCATCACTCGGACGACACCGCAGGGGCTGGCACTATCGGGTTCGTGGACGGCGCGCGGCATTGGCCGGCTCACCGGCGAGCTCGATGCGCTGTCGGCTCCGGCGGGTTCGGCCTGGATCATCGACGCCTCGGGCATCGAGGCCTTCGACATGGTCGGTGCCTGGGTCGTGCAAAAACTGCTGCACCGGCTGCGTGGCGACTCGGCCGGTGTCGAGCTGCGCCAGTTGCGCCCCGAGTTCGCCAGACTGCTCGATGTCCTTGACCAGGATCTGGACGCTGGTCAACCGCCCACCCCGGCTCCCGCCCCTGTTCTTTCCCATCTCGCCAGCCTCGGCCGCGGCACGGCCAGCGCCCTGGCACAAGGCTGCGCCCTGCTCGCCTTCATCGGCGAATGTACGCTTGCCTTGGGCGGCTGGCTGGCTCACCCGACGCGCATTCGCTGGCGCCCCATCCTCTACAACATTCGTAGCGCCGGTTTCGATGCGCTGCCCATCGTCGGCCTGCTCTCCTTCCTGCTCGGCATCGTCGTCGCCTATCAGGGGGCCAACCAGCTGCGCCAATACGGCGCCAACATCTTCGTCGCCGATCTGATCGGCCTCTCGATGCTGCGAGAGTTCGCGCCGCTGATCACCGCCATCATAGTCGCCGGCCGCTCGGGCTCGGCCTACGCGGCGCAGATCGGGACCATGGCGGTGACCGAGGAGATCGATGCCATGCGCACCATCGGCATCCCGCCGCTCGACATGCTGGTCCTGCCCAAGGTGCTTGCCCTGCTGGTCGCGCTCCCCCTGCTCACTATCTTCGCCGACCTGCTCGGCGTCCTGGGTGGCATGCTGATGGCGCGCGTCCAGTTGGCCGTCGGCGCCGCCGAATTCCTCGATCGCTTCGTCAAGACGGTCAGCGTCACTGACCTGATGCTCGGCATCGGCAAGGCGCCTGTCTTTGCCGCCATCATAGTGACCATCGGCTGTTTTCAGGGATTTCGCACCCGGGGCGGGGCAGACAGCGTCGGGCGGCAGACGACGCGCAGCGTCGTCCACGCCATCTTTCTGGTGATCGTGGCCGACGCCCTGTTCTCGGTCGCCTTCAGTGCCCTGGATCTCTGAGATGAACGACCAGACCGGCAGCCTCACCCCGGCCATCGCCATCAGCCAGCTGACGACGCGCTTCGGTGAGCATGTCGTGCACGCCGGGATCGATCTGGTCGTCGGCCGCGGCGAGATCTTCGCGCTGATCGGCGGCTCGGGCTCGGGCAAATCGACCCTGCTGCGGGAGATCATCCTGCTCCAGCAACCCGAGTCGGGCTCGATCCAGGTGCTCGGTGTCGATCTGGCCAATATCGACGACACCGCAGCGCTCGCCCTGCGCCAGCGCTGGGGCGTCATGTTCCAGAGCGGCGGCCTGTTCGGCTCGCTGACCGCCAGGGAAAACGTTGGCCTGCCGCTGCGCGAGCACACCGCGCTGGCCGACGGGTTGATCGACGAGATCGCCGACTGGAAACTGGCGCTGAGCGGCCTGGAGCCCGCCGCCGGCGCTCAGTATCCGGCCGAGCTGAGCGGCGGCATGATGAAACGCGTCGCACTCGCTCGCGCCCTGGCCCTCGATCCGGAGCTGCTCTTTCTCGACGAGCCGACCGCCGGCCTCGATCCCGAAAGCGCCGGCGAGATCGATCAGCTGATCCGCAAACTGCGCGACCTGTTCGGCCTGACCATAGTCCTCATCACCCACGATCTCGATCTGCTGTGGCAGGTGGCCGACCGTGTCGCCGTGCTCGGCGACGGCAAGGTGCTGGGGGTCGGCTCCATGGCCGAGCTGGCGGAAATAGATCTGCCATCAATCCGGACATTCTTCGACGGTCCTCGTGGGCGGGCCGCCCAGCAACAGAGCGGGGCCATATGATGGAAACGAAAGTCAATTACACCCTGGTCGGCAGCTTCGTCGTCATCCTCGGCGCCATGCTGATCGCCGTCATACTCTGGCTCGCCTCGGGCGGCGCCTTCCAGAAGACATACGATCTCTATCTCGCGATCTCGGAGGAGTCGGTCGCCGGCCTCAACCTCGATGCGCCGGTCAAATACAATGGTGTCGATGTCGGTAAGGTGCGGCAGATCCAGCTCGACCCGACCAATCCCGAGTGGGTCAATCTGCTCTTCGCCCTCGATCACGGCACGCCGATCAAGCAGGACACAGTGGCCGTCCTCAAGACGCAGGGGCTGACCGGCATCGCCTACGTCGAACTGAGTGGCGGCGCCGACGACCAGCCCCTGTTGCAGGCTACCGCCGGTTACGCCTATCCGGTGATCCGCACCAAGCCCTCGCTCGCCGCGCGCCTCGAGAACGTCCTGACCAACGTGCTGGCCAAACTGGACAGCACCTCGAACAACCTCAATACCTTACTCGGTCCGGAAAACCAGGCGGCCTTCAAGAGCACCCTGGCCGACCTCGCCCAGGTGGCGCACACCCTGGCCGCCCGCACCGAGAGCATCGATGCCGGCCTCATCGATGCCGCCCAGACGATGAAAAATAGCGCGCGAGCGAGCTCCGAACTCGAGCCGCTGATCGATCGCATCGGCCGGGCGGCCGACGCCGTCGAGAAGATGGGCAACGAACTCGCCGGCACCAGCGCCAGTGCCGGCAAGACCGTCAATGCAGTCGGTAGCGACATCAACCGCTTCACGGCGGAAACCCTGCCCCAGCTGGAGCGCCTGATCGGCGAACTCAGCGTACTGAGCAGCTCGCTGCGTCGTCTCAGCGAGCAGACCGAGCGCAATCCCTCCGGGTTGCTGTTCGGCCGCAAACCGGTGCCGGATGGCCCGGGAGAAGCAGCCGAGGGAGGCCGAAAGCCATGATCCGCCAAGCGCCATTCCCCTTGTCCCGGCTCGTCGCCACCGCACTGTTGCTGACCCTGCTCGGCGCCTGCAGCATGCTTGGCGGGACCGAGGAGCCACCACCGGCCTTCTATTCGCTTTCCGGTAGCGGGCCTGTCCCACCGGTGACCGCCTCGCCGGCGGTCCGATCGAACAGGGCGCCGACGCTGATCGTCAATCCGCCGCGTGCCGCGCCCGGTTTCGACAGCCAGCACATCATCTACGTCCGCGAGCCCTACCGGCTGGAGTATTTCGCGCACAGCGAATGGATCGATACGCCGGCTAGGATGATAGCCCCGCGCATCGTCGCCGCGCTCGAGGGCACCGGCGCCTTCCGCGCCGTCGTCCTGGCCCCCAGCGCGGCGGTCGGCGAGCTTCGCCTCGATATCGAAATCATCCGGCTGCAGCATGAGTTCGACCGTTCGCCCAGCCGTACCCGCTTCACGCTGAGCGCCTATCTGGTCGATAACGACAGCCGGCAGGTGCGGGCCTGGCGTGAATTCGACGTCACTGTGCCGGCGGCCGAGGCCAATCCTTATGGCGGTGTGATGGCGGCCAATAGCGCCGTACAACAGGTCTTGCAGCGCCTGGCCAGCTTTTGCGCCGACGCGGTGGGGAACTGGCAACCGGTGGCAGGGACGCGCCGCTGAACCACAGAGGCGCCAAAGCGCGGCAAGAGAAGAGGCAGGCAAGAGAAGAGGGACTTCACTGGGATAGATGGGCTCGATGACGGCCAGCACCTGGCCGGGGGAGCCATTGCTCCATTCGAGACAGGAGAATTTCTTTGCGGATCTGGCGGCGTTTGCAGTTGAACTCGCCGTCAGCGAAGGTCAGTTGGTGAATCACGCTGGTTCTCGTGAGTGGTACCAAGGGGATCTCATGTCAAGGGCTTGTTCGCACCTTGCCTAGGCTCGACAGCAAAATGTATGCCGGGTCTGTGTGGTGGCGAACAGACCCGGTGGGTGGACTCGTAGCACTATCACCATGAAATGGGTCGATGATATCAGCCCATATGCAACGCTTAGGCGAAGGAAATGACCATGGGAACCATTCTACTGATCGTGCTTATCCTGCTATTGATCGGTGCTATTCCAAGCTGGCCGCACAGCCGGAACTGGGGTTACACCCCTAGCGGCCTCATCGGACTGGTGCTGATCATCATGCTTATCCTGATTCTGCTCGGCAAAATCTAGGCAGCCTCATTCAGGTAACCTTGCACCGGAGAAATCAACACATGAAACCAAGCAACAGTATCCTCGCCATCTCGCTGCTGCTCGCCTTCGGGATGAGCGGTTGTGACAAACCGGGGACGGCCGAACAGGCTGGCAAGAAAATTGACGAAGCGGTCAGCGACACCGGCAAGAAAGTCGACGAAACCGTTGACGAATATGAAGGCAAGATAGCGGAACAAAGTGCCAAAAACGCCCAATCCTGGGATGACACCGAAGTGACCGCCAAGGTCAAGGCCGAGCTCCTCGGCGAGCCCGGTCTGAAATCGATGCAGATCAGTGTCGACACCGTCGGAGGTGTAGTCACGCTGAGCGGGACGGTCGACTCACAAGCCAGCAGCGACAAAGCCAGTGAGCGAGCGATGGCGATAGATGGCGTCGAGAATGTCGTTAACAAGCTGGTGGTCACCCCGACCCAATAATGTCCCACCTGCAGCCAAGGAGAAGATCATGGAAGTGTACCAGGCATATAGAGAAAAGATGAACGCGCAGCTCAAGGAGTGGAGCAGTCAGATCAATCTGCTGGAAGCCAAAATGGAAAACATCACCGCCGATATGAGAGTCAAGCGGGCGGAAGAGATCCAGTCCTTGCGCGTCAAGCAGTGCGCCGCCACCGAGAAGATGGAAGAACTCGGCAGGGCGAGCGGTGAATCCTGGGAGCAGATCAAGGTCACCGCCGACAAGATGTGGAGCGATCTGAAGACCGGTCTGGCCGAGGCCCAGTCGAAATTCAAGTAAGTACACAAGCTTGCGCCTTTGGGCGTCGGGTTCAGAAAGATGTCGCGTTCCAAGGCACAGGTTCCTGCTAACACGAGAACCTGTGCCTTGCTACTTGGCTACCACCCCCTGTGTTGGGCGAGCCACTCATCGACGCTCTGCAGCGCAGGAGTCAGTTCCCGACTGGTGGCAAGGTTGCGGTAGCCACAAGAAACGTCATTAAAGCAGGCCCACGTTGGCAAACACCGGCACACTGGACCACAGAGGCGTAGGCAATAGCAACGATGAGAGGGATGCTCTTCTATGGTTCGGGTGAGCCTGTATCTTTGTTACCCAGCGTCAGTTCCGATCGGGCGGCAGCGGCCAGTGCCTGGTACTTCACCTTGAACGCGTCCAGGTTCTCCTCTTCCAGCTCCTCGAGATCGAGCAGCGCGTTGTGCGCGCCTTGGGTTGCCCGAATGAGTTCATCCAACTTGATCTGGATGGCTTCGGTGTCGCGGTTCTGGGTGTTCTGGATGAGGAAGACCATCAGGAAGGTGATGATCGTCGTACCGGTGTTGATCACGAGTTGCCAGGTGTCACTGAAGCCGAACAACGGGCCGGTGACTACCCACACCAGGATGACCCCCACCGCGAGCGAAAACACTCTGGGTCTGCCGCAAAAGTGCGCGGCGGCTTTCGCAAAACGGGAGTACCAGACTGCATTGCGCATGGGGACTTCCTTCTCGGCGGCTAAGGTTTGACATCAGGAGCGGCGCCCGGCTGGGTGACCTCTTCTCGATAAAGAGCTGCAGCCAGCGCCCTTGCTATTTGCTGGTGCTCATAGGACGTTATCTCGAACGGATTTCCGTCGGGATCGCTGAAGTAGAGTGACCAGGCGAGATGGTGATCGACAGCCTCTACGCCATGGCCGAGGACGGCAGACAGATGGGCACGCCAGGCAAGAAACGCCGCGGCCGTGGTGCGAAGGGCGACGACGGAATGGCACTTTTCGACGGGACGCTCGAACAGCGCGGGCTGGACGGTAGCTGCCGCATTGCCCAGGGTCAGCGGGCCCTGCGCCGACAGCCAGGGTTCACACTCTGGCTGGCGGTGCAACCCCAGCACCCGTGCGTACCAGGCTTCCGACTGCGCACGATTGGCAACATGAATGTGGATGTGGTCAAGACAGTCGAGCGTGGGTGCCATCACCGGCTCCTCAAGAGGTGAATGTGATCCAAGGCGTTCGCGATGGGGCGCCATGCCAGTGCTCACCCGTACGCGTCGGGAATAGGTGATAGCCCTGTGTGACGCGAGCCGCGCGCCGAACCGCCATTCAGAACCTCATCCCTGCACATTGTCCGGATTCCGGATAAAAAGCTCGGATGCCCCTACACACGTCTGATGATGCGCACGATCAGGAGCAGCACGACGGCCCCTATCGTCGCCACCAGGATGCTGCCGAACAGACCACCGCCCATGGCGACACCAAAGGTGGTGAACAGCCAGCCGCCAACAAAGGCACCGAGCACACCCACGACGAGATCGCCAATCAGTCCGAAGCCGCCCCCTTTGACCAGCACCCCCGCCAGCCAACCGGCGATCAATCCCACGATGAGAAACCACAGCATGTTCTCACTCATATCATTCTCCTTGCTCTTCGTTGGTCTGATCGCGGCGAGCTATTTCGCCGGCGCATCCGGTCGTTGGTGGATACGGGCAAACGACTGGGCCGTTGCCTGCAGAAATGGCTACGAACGGGCCTGTATCGAGACGACGGATTATCCCATTCCTGCGAAACTGATGCCGTCAACCCCGTCCCGGTGAGCAATTACCTACTTTGTTCGGCAGCGTACAGACGGGAGAGGCAAGTAAGGATAGTTTAGGTGTGTTATCAGGATAGATAGGGTCGGGAGTCAATATTTGACCCAATGTTCGTCATATATCAACCACTGCCTATTGGGAGTGCCATAGCATGGGCAGAGTGCTGTCCTTGTTATCTTGTTGATTGGCACTCTACCGTCAAGTTGGAGTCATGCTTATCATGAAAAACCTATACAGTATTGCCAGAAATTTTGCAGCAATAGCCTTGCTATCAGTCGCTGTGGTTGGTTGTGCGTCAACGGCCAATAAAGAGGGGACGGGGGAGTATATTGATGACTCCGTAGTCACCACCAAGGTCATGTCTGCTATTTTTGCCGATCCAGACCTCAAGTCAGCTGAAATCAATGTAGAAACCTTCAAAGGCGTAGTGCAGCTCAGTGGCTTCGTCAGTAAAGAGGCCAATATTTCAAAAGCCGGTGCCGTAGCCGCTGGTGTCGAAGGGGTGACCTCAGTGAAGAACAATCTGCATCTTAAGTAATAGAGCGGGTTTATTTTATATACAGCAGTAAAACACACCGTCCAGTCGATGTGTTTTACTGCTGTATATTATCTGTGGTGCCATGATTTATTGTTAATAACCTAAAATAAGTTTGTAGATATGGTGTGACTTTATTTAATGATTTCCATAGAGTCATGCAAAAATCGGCGCCTGGGGCGCTGTATGATTAAAAAAATATCCAGGCCAGCAGAAATCCGACCACCATTGCCAGCAGCATATAGCTCATGGGATTGATCTTGA
The DNA here is from genome assembly GCF_963895295.1 of Aeromonas sp. sia0103. NCBI lineage: Bacteria > Pseudomonadati > Pseudomonadota > Gammaproteobacteria > Aeromonadales > Aeromonadaceae > Aeromonas > Aeromonas sp. sia0103. The sequence goes on from NZ_CAWQKG010000055.1 coordinate 67,159, forward strand.
TTTGAGTTCGCACTTTTTTGAAATACGAGTCCTTTGCTTCTTGTAAGTCCTTATTTTTATCGTTGAAGGTGGTCGTTGCCGAGTTTACCGCATCGGCGAGTTTGTTGACTACTTCATGGGTACTTTGGGTCATCTGCTCGACAGCCGGATGTGTCCCATTAGCAGGGGTGACGATTTTTGGCTGAGGGGCGTCTTTCGTGCCAGTGGTGCTACTACTCTTGTCGGATGTGATCATGATAGTTCTCCATATTCGATGTGATATATCTGTGGTATCAGACTTCGTATATTCGGTATTGGCCAGCCCCGCGATGACATTTATTATTGATGACATCACATTATATTAACCCGCGGGGCAGGACTCTTATTGTCACGTCATTCACTGCTTATGCCATTGCATCTGCGGTGAATATCCCTCGAGTCTGATGTATCGGCGTTGTGATGTCGGTTCGTTGTAGCACATAGGCACGAGTATTTTTGCCCTGCAAACAGAAAGTCAACGCAGATAACCGATGTCAAAGAGACTTTATTGGCGCCGTTGTGGTTGGTTTTCATCCACCCCGTAGATTTTTGTATATCCTTGTTGGGTGAAAAAATAACATAGGAAAAGGTATGTCAGCACATCATCCACTGCAGAATCATTTGCTGGCGGCCTTGCCTGCAGAGGTCTTTCAGCGTTTGTTGCCGCATCTTGAATATATCGAGTTACCACTGGGTAAGGTGTTGTACGAATCTGGTGATACCCTGCGTTATGTCTACTTTCCCATCGATTGCATCGTCTCATTACTGTACGTGATGCAAGATGGCGCCTCGGCGGAGATCTCCGTGGTCGGCAATGAAGGACTCATCGGGGTGGCGTTGTTTATGGGGGGTGAGAGCACGACGAGCCGGGCCCTGGTGCAGAGCGCAGGCCATGCCTACCGTCTCAAGGGGAACTTGCTGAAAACCGAGTTCAACCTGCATGGGGACATGTTGCATCTGGTGTTGCGTTACACCCAGGCGCTGCTGACTCAAATGGCCCAGACGGCGGTATGCAATCGTCACCATACCATCGATCAACAGCTCTGCCGCTGGTTGCTGCTGTCACTGGACAGGCTGGCCGGCGATCAGCTCTCAATGACTCAGGAGCTGATTTCCAACATGTTGGGGGTTCGCCGGGAAGGGGTGACGGATGCGGCAGGCAAGCTGCAGAAGCTGGGAGTCATCGAGTACAGCCGTGGTCATATTACCGTGTTGGACAGACCCAAGCTTGAGCAGCTCTGCTGCGAATGTTATGCCGTGGTGAAGGCGGAAACAGACCGCCTGTTACCCTATCTACCCAAAAAAACCAGGCCCTGACGCCATCCCGCTTTCGGCCAGTCGATGCGAGACACGCATATGGCATGCTCCCGCATGTGATGCGAATTACAACGGTGAGCCAGTGTCCACAGCCTCGCGCTAAGGGGCATGGCATCCCATCGTGATGTGAAGCTGATGGTGGCCACCATCCAGTGGTACTCGTAAAGGTGCGTCACTTGGGGGGAGCGCGACCCCATCCAGTAGAATGATGCTGGTTTGTCTCTCCGACGGCTCCCCTATGTCTACCTCTATGCTGTAGCGGGTGGCGTCCATCGTTATCTCGGCGCTAAATCCTGGCCAATGTCTGGGCAAGTGAGGGTCGATGCGTAAAAAATGCCCCTCACGATGTATCCCCAATATGCCCTCAATGCCCGCCTGATACATCCAGCCTGCCGCCCCCGTGTACCAGGTCCAGCCACCGCGGCCAATGTGCGGCGCGACAGAGTAGATATCTGCCGCCATGACATAGGGTTCAACCTTGTAGCGTTCAACGTCAGCGGCATTCTGGGCATGATTGATGGGGTTGAGCAGCGCGAACAGGTTATGAGCCTTGTTGCACTCACCGAGCCTTGAAAAGGCAAGGATGGCCCAGGTCGCGGCATGGGTGTATTGGCCACCATTTTCGCGCAATCCAGGCGGGTAGCCGCGAATATAGCCCGGGTTTTGAGTCAGCTTATCGAAGGGCGGGCTAAAGAGCAGCGCCAGCGCCTCATCGTAGCGGATCAGGTATTTTTCCAGGGATTGCATCGCCGTCATGGCACGGGTGGGATCGGCGACACCTGACAGGATGGCCCAGGACTGGGCGATAGAGTCTATCTGGCACTCAGGGCTATCTTTTGAGCCCAGCCAGGTGCCGTCATCGAAGGTCGCCCGACGATACCAGGCGCCATCCCAGGCTTTGCGTTCCAACGCGACCCCCACCCGCCGGGCGTGGGCCTCCCAGCGCTCGGCGCGCGGGTCCTGACGGGAACGGGCCAAGGGGGCGAACAGCATGATGGTGCGCAGCAGCAACCAGCCCAGCCAGACGCTCTCTCCCTTGCCTTCGCTGCCGACCAGATTCATGCCATCGTTCCAGTCCCCCGAGCCGATGGGGGGCAGGCCATTACTGCCAGTCAGCTCTATGGCTTGATCCAGTCCGCGAGCGCAATGTTCAAACAGGGAGGCCGATTCGTCGGAGATGGCTGGCAGGAAGAAGGCATCCTGTTCGTTCAGGCCCAGTTGCGGGCCTTCCAGAAATGGAATGATCTCATCGAGAATGGCGTCATCTGCCGTGGCAAGAATGTAGGTGGCCGTCGCGAAGGCCAACCAAATCCTGTCATCAGAGATCCGGGTGCGCACCCCTTGTCCGGAATGGGGCAGCCACCAGTGCTGGACATCACCTTCAATAAACTGGCGCGCCGCGGCACGCAGCAAATGTTGTCTGGTGGTCTGGGGCTGGGCAAAGCTGAGTGCCATTCCATCTTGCAGTTGATCGCGAAAACCATAGGCCCCCCCGGCCTGATAAAACGCCGAGCGAGCCCAGACTCGGCAAGCGAGTGTCTGATACAACAGCCAGCCATTGAGCATGATATCCATGGCTCTGTCAGGGGTCCTGACCTGGATGGCCCCAAGCAGTGCCTGCCATTGGCTGGCCACCTCGTCTTGCACAACATCGAGATCCTGACGATAGCGGGTGACAAGGGCACTGGCCTGCTCAGCCGAGCACTCTTCGCCGAGCAGGATGACAAGCTCCAGGCGCTGACCCGGCGCAAGCAGGATCTCGGTCTGCAAGGCGGCGCAGGGATCCATTCCCGCACCCGTTCGGCAAGATAGCCGGTGGCGCCTTGTCAGCGCGGCGGGGGCAGACAGCTGTCCGTGGTTGCCGAGAAACTCCCTGCGATCGGCGGTCCAGCTGGTTTGCTGGCCGCCGAGATCGAAGAAGGCGACCTGGTTGGGGAAAGCGGTACTCCAGGGATTGTGTGCCAGCATGGCACCGGTCTGGGCATCCATCCGGGTGGTGATATAGGGGGCGGTCAGGGTGCGGGATGCGCCTAGAATCCATTCCACATAACCGGTGACCGTTAGCCGACGTGGGGTTCGGGTGAGGTTGTGCAACGTCAGGCGAGAAATCTTGACGGGATCCGCGACGGGGACATATTGCAGCAGTTCGCTGTGGATCCCATGGGCCTGATGTTCGAAGCGGCAATAACCAAACCCATGACGAGCGAGATAGCTGCCACCATCGCGAATGGGCTGGGCGGTGACGCTCCATAGCTCAAGCGTATCTTCATCGCGCAGGTAAATGACTTCCCCGCCGGGATCCGTCACGGGATCATTGGACCAGGCCGTCAGTTGGTTCTCTTTGCTGTTGTCGCTCCAGGTGTAACCACTGCCTTCGGCTGAGGCCTGGAAACCAAAGTGGGGATTGGCCACCACATTGATCCAGGGCGCCGGGGTCATCTGCTCTTCGGTGAGCAGGGTGACGTACTCGCGACCCTCTTTGGCAAATCCGCCCAGCCCATTGAAAAATTCCAGCTCTGGATGATGTGGATGCTTGAATGGCGCGGCGTGCCGTGGTCTGGCGACAGGCCCGGGTGGCGGGAACGGCGGAGAGTCGGGCAGGCGGGCCAGCTGCTGTTGCAGCGATCCACGGCGCGCCGTCAGCACGACACGCGCCGCCGCGAACAACAGATCGCGTACCTCGGGACTCATCAGATCGGTTCGCACCGTGTACACAGACCCTTGTGCCAGTTCGGCATGGAAGCGTGGTCGAGACTGGCTGCTGCGCACGGCGGTCTCGATGCTGTTTTGCAGATCCTGCACATAGGTGGAGGCGTGTTCATTGATGATCACCAGATCGACGGCAAGCCGCTTCATGCGCAGATACTCATGGGCGAGCAGCAGCTCGCGTACCTGAGCCAGGTCCTCGATATCGTCGATACGCAGCAGCAGTATGGGCAAATCACCCGAGATGGCCTGTTGCCAGAGCACGGACTGCGGTGCCAAGCCCTGCAGGATGGCATTTGAGGTGGCGCGAAAACGGGGGTCGGCGTAGAGCAAGGGGGCGGCCAGCCGTTGGAAGTTAGCGGCATCGGATGCCTGAATATTCAGGTGGTTCAGTTGTACCTGTGCCTGGGTCCAGGCCAGCGTCTTGGCGCGTTCAAAGGCATGACGGTTGCGGTGCTGATCGATGAGGTCGAGCAGAACCGATCGCGATGAGGCAACCAGGGTCCAGAAGACCACATGGGTAGTGCCGCCCGGCGGGACCTGCACCTGCTGGCGCAGCGAGAAGATGGGGTCGAGCACGGTGCCCGTGGTATCTGACAGCAGGGCCCCCCGCTGCAAGGCCTGCGCCGAGGCGACGGTCCGGCCACGGCCGATGAATCGGGCGCGATCGGATTCGTATTGGAGGATCCCCACGGATGGGCCCTCGACGGTGATGAAATGTGCCGCCCACACCTCAGCCTCCTCAGGGGATCTGGGGCGCCGGGTGGCAATCAGCGCCCCTGTCTCCGGCAGGTATTCGGTGACCACAAAGAGCTTGGCAAAGGCGGGATGGGCCCGATCGGCTTCCGCTGTGGTCAGCACTATTTCGGCGTAGGAGGTGAGCTCGATATCGCGGCGATGGCGGCCACGGTTGGTCAGCGAGACACGGCGTACCTCGCCATCCCCCTCACCCGACACCAGCACCTCCATGGTGGTGGTCAGACGGCCGTTCCGATGGAGGAAGTGGGCGCGATCCTCGGCAAACACGACCTCCTCCTCGTTGGTGGCGCGCCCCAGGGGCTGCGAGCAAGGAGACCAGGTCTCGCCACTTTGCACATCGTGCAGGAACAGGAAGTAGCCCAGGTGGTCACGGGTGCTGTCCGCCTGCCAACGGGTGATGGCGATGTCGCGCCAACGGCTGTAGCCCGCCCCCGCACTGGTGAGCATGACAGAGTAACGGCCATTGGAGAGCAGGTGAGTCACCGGGGCGCCGTGCACCGAGGACAACAACCGCCGTACCGCGCTGACGTCCTGGCGGCTCTGGGTCTGGGATGCCTTTATCTCGGCGCCACGCGTCCGGATGATGGTCATGTCCTGCGGTATCCGCTCCTGCAACAGCAGCTCACAGGCTTGAATGATGGGTTCTTGATGAAAGCGGGTGCGCATTCGTCCCTCTTGCAGCGCGTTGGCAATGGCCACCACCGTCATGCCCTGATGATGGGCCATGAAGTTCTGCACGACGGCAACCCGCTGATTGTCGGGCAACCGCGCCCGGGTGAAGTCCAGCGCCTCGTAAAAGCCGTAACGCCCAGCCCCTCCCTGCGTGGCCAGCCGCTCGAAATTCTTCAGTGCCGCGCCGGGGTTGATCATGGCCGCCAGCGCGGTGGCGTAGGGGGCTATCACGCGATCTTCCGCCAGCCCACGCTTGAGGGCCAAGCGAGGAATACCAAAGTTGGAGTATTGATAGGTGAACTCCAGGTCCCTGGCGTTGTAAGCCGACTCGGATATGCCCCATGGAATGCCGAGTGTACGGCCATAGCGGATCTGCAGCGCGACTATCAGGCGGTTGGTTTGCTCCAGCTGTGAGCCGATGGGGGTCCGCATGACCAGCGAGGGCATCAGGTATTCGAACATGGAGCCAGACCAGGAGATCAGCGCGCTGGCCTGTCCCACCGGGGTGACAGCTCGGCCCAGACGAAACCAGTGGCGGGTGGCGACATCGCCCTTGGCGATGGCAAACAGGCTGGCTAGCCTGGCCTCGGAGGCGAGCAGGTCGTAGCAACTGGTATCGAGCCGGTTATCGGTCAGGGAGTAACCGATGGAGAGCAGCTTGCGCTGTGAATTGAACAAGAACGCGAAGTCCATCCCCATGGCCAGCGCGCGCGCCGTGTCGGCGATGGCCTGCAACCGCAGTCGCAATGATGGCGGAAGTTGGGGGAACGACCGCTGATCCTCCGCATGCTCAGTCACCGCCAGCTTCAACGCATCCAGCCAGAAGGTGAGTTCAGCGCCCGCGAGTTGATCTCCGCTGCGGCAAAAATGGTGCGCCATGCTGGCGGTTTGCGCCGTCAGCTTGGCGAGTATGGGCAGCAGCTGCGCCATCGGCTGCTGGCCGAATAGCTGGTGGTGGATCTCGCCCAGATAGGCGGTGATCGCTTGCTGTGGCATGTTGGATTGTATGGTGTAGGGCTGGGCGAGATAGGCGTGCAGGGCCTGCTCGGCCAGCAGACAGTTGTCCTGCAAGCCACGTCGGGCGGCGCCGTAGCCGGGTTGTTGTTGCCAGTGTTCGCAGGCGGTTGCGACGACCAGCAGATGGCCTGCCAGGTTGCCACTGTCAACCGAAGAGACATAGGCGGGCTCCAGGGTTAGCAGGCTCCGGGTGTCATACCAGTTGAAGAAGTGGCCCTTGAAGCGAGGCAAGCGCTGCATCACTGCCAGGGTAGTTTCCAGTCGCTTGAGGGTGGCACCGAGCCCGGCCCAGCCGAAGTCGTTGGCCGCCAGGGTGGCGAGCAAATAGAGCCCCATGTTGGTGGGAGAGGTGCGATGGGCAATGACCTGCTCGGGGCTCTCCTGCACGTTGTCCGGTGGCAGCTGGTTGTCCTGGTCGGTGACGAAGGTCTCGAAATAGCGCCAGGTCTGGCGGGCTATCAGCCGCAGTGCCACGGCCTCCTTCACACTGCAAGTGAGCGTCTTGGCCTGACCGAAGGGCCGACTCGTCCAGTACGCGGCCAGCGGCGCCAGCAGCCAGAGCACGCCAAAGGGCAGCACCAGGGGCCAGGCGGTGGGGGTGCTGAGCAGGGTCATGGCGCTTGCGCCCATCCCCAGCCCCACAGCCGTCGCCATCAGCCGATAAAATCCCACGCAGGCGAGGCGTGGTGATCCGGCAGTTTGCGCCGCTGTGGTCCACTCCAACAGGTGACGATGGGAGAAAGACAAGCGGAACAGGGTGCGCACTATGGCATCTGTCATGCGCCAGGCCTGATCGACCAGAAAGACCAGGCTGAGCAGCAACTGCATGGCGGCCCGTTGCAGGTTGTTGCCAATCTTGGCCAGGTGATGGCGCCATAAAATACCCCGCCTGCGGGGAAGCAGATCGAAGAGCAGCGGCAAGAAGATCGGCAGCGCCAGCCCGGCAAGGAGCAGCAGCGTCGCCCTGATGCCGGTATCCAGTGGCAGTTGCCAGGCAAAGAGCAGTGCCAAAAAGGTGCTGGGGGGCAACAGCGAACGGCAGAGGTTATCAAACAGCTTCCAGCGCCCGACGAGGGGCAGGGCATCCGACCCGCGTCGAACATGACAGATCCAGCTCAGCAGTTGCCAGTCGCCTCTTGTCCAGCGGTGCTGGCGCTTGGCACTGACGTCATAGCGGGAGGGGAACTCCTCGACGACCTCGATATCGGTTGCCAGGCCCGCCCGTGCGAAAATTCCCTCGAACAGGTCATGGCTCAGGTGGCTGTTCTCTGGCACGCGCGCCTCCAGGGCGGCACCGAAGGCATCGACGTCGTAGATGCCCTTCCCGGTGAAAGAACCTTCGCCAAACAGGTCTTGATAGATGTCCGAGGAGGCGGCGGCGTAAGGGTCCATGCCACCGGGCCCCGAGTAGATCCACTGGTAATAGGAGCCATCCTGCCCCACTGGCAGCGAGGGGGTCACCCGTGGCTGAAGAATGCCGTAGCCCTGGGTGACGCGTTGGTGATCCGCATCCAGGCAAGCCCGGTTGAGAGGGTGAGCCATCTTGGCAATCAGTCGGCTGGCGGTATCCCGAGGCAGGCGGGTGTCCGCATCCAGCGTGATCACATAGCGCACCGACCCCGGGACTGTGGGTGGCTGCCCATCGAGCGCCATGAAGCTGGTATCGGTGGCGCCGCGCAGCAAGCGGTTCAGTTCATGGAGCTTGCCCCGCTTGCGCTCCCACCCCATCCAGCAGCCCTCGCCGGGGTTGAACTGGCGATGGCGATGGAGCAACAGGAAACGATCGCCAGCAGGCCCCGGGCCGTGTTTGCGGTTCAACTCGGCAATGGCTTGACGGACGTTGGCCAGCAGGGCGTCGTCATCGGGCATGATCGCCTGGTCGGCATCCATACCATCGGAGAGCAGCGCAAACGTGAGGTCGCCACCGATCCCTGACAGATGATGAACCTCCAGTTGGCCGACCTGAGCCCGCATATCGGCGTGAGAGGTCAACAGAGTGGGGATGACCACCAGGGTACGCAGCGAGGAGGGCACGCCGTGGCGGAGATCCATGGCGGGTAAGGGCCTTGGCACCAGATGACCACCCAGGAGGCTGTTGATCAAGGCGATGGCGGCCCCCTGCGCAGGCAGGCATGCGAACAGGATGAAGGGGATGGACCAGAGGGAGTCGCGCCCTGGCCCCGTGAGGAGGCCATAGGTGAGAGCCAGCAGGGCGATCGTCAGCAGGGCAATGATGCCGATATAGCCCACAATGCCGAGTCTGGCGTGGATGCGGTGCAGGCGAAGCCCTGGTGGCGGGCGAAAATTCAGCGTTTTTTCCAGTGCGAGTCGGCCTTCGGCAATCAGGTGATAGCCGGGATCCTGTGCTCTTCGCTGGATGTCGTCCGGGGTGGCATGGGTAGCCTGCGCCGTGGCAGCCAAGACGCTGGTCGTGACGGCCAACTCGTCATGGGGAGAAAATCGGGCCAACTGTTCGATGGCAGATCGATAGAGATTGCGGGTGGCGAAATCCATGCTGGCAAAGTCACTGCCAGTGCGTAACTGCTGGTCTACCAGGCTCATCTCCTCAAACAGATCGCTCCAGTCGATGTCCGAGATGAGGCGCATGCTGGTGATGATGTTGCGGACCGTGACGTTAGAGGCCCCCTGTCGCTGTTGTGCATGCCTCACCACCTTTTCCACCGAGGATCCTTGCTGAGCGAGTCGCTCTTCCAGCCAGCCGAGGGCAGGGGTGGTCAATGGATCCTGATCCCGTAATTGTTTGGCCAACTGGGCGGCAAAGAGCTCAGAGAGAGGGCTGTCGGCGCGTGCGGCAATGTTTTCGTTTAGCGCGGACAAGGCGGAGGCAGAGACAAGGAGCCGTGAACAGAGCGCGTCCGCATCGGCTCGGATGCGCCGTGCGAGCGTGATCTGCTCGGCGAGACGGCGCAGGTTCTCGATAAGGACGATCCTGAGGGTGATGGAGACGGCCCACAGCTCGCCGATGGTCAGGGGTTGCACCCGTTGATAAGCCTGGATGAAACGGCTCAGGATCTCGGGGTCGAAGTGACTGTCGTTGTGTGCAACGAATGCCCAGGCAATCCCGAAGACCCTGGGGTAACCGGCCAGTGGCCCCTCCGCCAGCTTTGGCAGTTGGCGGTAGTAAGCGGCGGGAAGAGTGCTGCGGATCTCCTGGATCTGGGTTTCGACCAGATGATAATTATCGAGGAACCACTCAGCCGCATGAGTCAGCTCGCGCCCCTGCTCCAGCTCGGCCGCGCTGGCCCGGTAGGCGGTGAGCAAGACCCTCTCATTTTCTTTCAAACGACGATGTAGCGGTTGCACCGCAATGGGCTGGGTCGTGACAGCTTGCGCCGCTGCCAACGTCATGGCATGAAGTTCCAACCGCTCGATACCGAACAGCTCTTCCCGGATGGGCACGTCATTTTGCCAAGGCGCTTGATGGCCAAACAGCCTGGCGTGCCAGCTACTCATCGGCTTGCCCTCGATGATGGGCCATGATGAGACATCAATTCGCTCTGTTCCCGGTTTGAAATATGCATGCTTGCTCCACTGTCTGCAGCTCGCTGAAGAGGCATGAAGGCTCATGATTTACCTGTCAAGGCATCATGAATGGGTCTGGGATGGGCTCTCTTGCAATCGAGGTTTCTGCAAATACGGAGACTATGAGGGGTATACGGAAGGCTGTCGGTTCGTTAAGGCACATATAAAAACCCATTACGATATGTGGCCAGCTTTTCTTCTGTAACGGTGTTTTGGTTTTTATTGATGCCGGTGGGGTGGAGTAGGAAGTGGGGTTTGTGTAGTGGGCCATGTACCCCGTGACTGCGGCCTTCCGTCGTCAGTACCGGTTCAAGGCCATCCGAGCGCAAATGCCAATTAAAAGATCCAGTCAGTTGAGGCCCTAAGAACGACGGCCATTTCGACCCATCCCGAATTTCGGATAACCAACGCTGCTGGAACTGACCTCCCACACCCGGTACGAGTAGTCCCGGGCCAAGCGTTGATAGTTTCCTGCTGGTTCAATTCGACGGCTTGTAGTGGATCAATGAGGCTATTGCCTTACCCGAAATGTAACCCCAGGCATGAAATTAACAAAGCCCGCATCGCTGCGAGCCTTGCTGTATCTGGTGCCGGTAAGAGGAGTCGAACCCCCGACCTTCGCATTACGAATGCGCTGCTCTACCAACTGAGCTATACCGGCTTGTCATTAGATTCCCGAAAATGTCCTGGCAAGTCAATGAGCCTGAATCAATTTCATGTGTCAGCTCATGGAGTTACAGGCGCTCTTCAGAGATCCACAAACTCCGGGATGTGGGCGCGGCCACGGCTCTCGAGAAACTCGAGCAGGGCGCGAGGGGAACGCGCCAGGATCCGCTCCTCGGGGAAGCCGGCCTCGTTGACCAGTCGCTGGCAGTGTTCAAAATCCCCCAGGCTGAAGGCCACATGAGAGTCGGAGCCAAAGGTGAGGTAGGCGCCCAGATCGCGCGCCGCCTCGACGATGGCGCGGCAGTTGCCTTCGCTGCCGGGGCGGGAGTGGATGAATGAGGAGTTGTTGAGCTCCAGCGCCACCCGGTATTCGGCCGCTGCCTTGACCACCGCCTGGATGTCTATGGGGAAGGCGGGGTTGCCGGGGTGGCTTATCATGTCGACCCGGCCACTCTTGATGGCGTTGATCATGGCCTGGGTGTGGGTGGCCTGATCGCAGGGAGGAAACACCGGCTCATGGAAACCGGCCATGATCATGTCGAGCCGCGACTCGTAGCGTTCGGGGAAGTCGATCTCGCCGTCGATGTTTTTGATGTTGGCCTCGATGCCGCGCAGGATGCCGACCCCGTCCACGACCCTGGGCAGCACATGCAGGTTGACGAAGTGCCAGAAGTGGGGAGCGTCGGCCATATCCGGGCCGTGATCCGTGGTGGCGAACAGCTTGATCCCCTTCGCCTTGGCGATGGGCAGGTAGTCATGAATGGTGCTGTAGGCGTGGGTGCTGGCGACGGTGTGCGTGTGGGTATCGACCTGGTACTTCATCTTATCTCCCCTCTGGCATGAGGCGTCAGCATAGCAAGATTAGCGGGGTCGGGCCATGTGGTGGCCTGCCATACTTTGTCACAAATTACGGCGAGACTGACAAAGTCTGACCATCTTTGCCTGTCAGGATGGAGCCATCGATGCAAGCCTGAACACCCATCGATGAGCCGGATCAGGATGGTTTGGCTCTCTTTTCCCCACCGTCGCCCCTGCGACGGTTTTTTTTGCCCGATTTTTCATCGAAGGGGCGCCATCGTGCCTTGCCGGATAAAAGCCGGATAAAAAAAGGCCCAACGAGCATGGCGCAGGTTGGGCGAGACTTAATGTTTAATTGCAGTGGCATAGATATAGAGTCCCGTTGGTCAGCTAAGTTCCCGCCCTGTTCTCCCTTTTTTGATTAAAACATTTCGCTAACGCCAGTTCACATTCTCTTGACATGGATGTGCATGAAACGTACTTTTTAAACATTCGTTTAAGTGAGGTGTCCAGTGAGTAAAATCGATACCAAAAACCGTATTCTCGATGCCGCCGAGGTGTTGTTCGCCGAACGGGGGTTCGCCGATACCTCCCTGCGTCTGATCACCAGCGAAGCCGACGTCAACCTGGCGTCGGTCAACTACCACTTCGGCTCCAAGAAGGAGCTGATCCAGGCGGTGCTCGATCGCTATCTGAGCCTGTTCATGCCGGAGCTGGATGCGCGCCTGCATACCCTGATGGCGCAGGAGCAGCTGACCCTGCTGCAGGTGTTCGAGAGCTTTGTCGAGCCCCTGATGAAGCTGGTGGCGGTGCGTGCCAATGGTCCCGCCATCTTCATGCAGCTGCTGGGCCGTGGCTACATCGACAGCCAGGGTCACCTGCGTCGCTTCATCACTACCCACTATGGCGCGACCCTGCAGCGGATCACCCAGGCGATTTCCAAGGCCAATCCGGCGCTGTCGCCGGCGGATCTGTTCTGGCGCCTGCACTTCACCCTGGGCACGGTCGTGTTCACCATGGCCTCCGCCGATGCCCTGCGCGACATCGCCCAGGCCGACTTCGGTCAGCAGCTCGATGTGGAAGGGCTGGTGCGCAACGTTATTCCTTACCTGGCGTCCGGTGTCGGGGCGCCCGTGGAGTCGACCAGGCTCTCCCTGGCCGTGTAACAGCTAACAATAAATCAACGGAAACAGTGAAATAGAAGGAACTTGAGTATGATCACATTGCTTATCCTGCTGGTGCTGGCGATAGCCGTTGTGCTCGGCGTGCCCGCCATCCGTAAAGAGGTGGTGACCCGTCCCGTGTTCGGCGTCTTCAAGAAGATACTGCCGCCCCTGTCGGCCACCGAGCGGGAGGCCATGGAAGCCGGCTCCGTCTGGTGGGATGGCGAGCTGTTCCGCGGCAACCCCGACTGGAAGAAGCTGCACGGCTACGGCAAGGCCGAGCTGAGCGCCGAGGAGCAGGCCTTCATCGACCATCAGGTCGAGACCCTGCTCGCCATGGTGGACGACTTCAAGATCGTCAACGAGACCAAGGAGCTGCCGGAGCAGGTCTGGGATTATCTGAAGAAGGAAGGCTTCTTCGCCCTGATCATCCCGAAATCCTACGGTGGCCGTGAGTTCTCCGCCATCGCCAACTCCACCATAGTCACCCGCATCGCCACCAAGAGCCTGAGCGTGGCGGTCACCGTCATGGTGCCGAACTCCCTCGGCCCGGGCGAGCTGCTGATGCACTACGGCACCCAGGCCCAGAAGGATTTCTGGCTGCCGGGGCTGGCCAATGGCAAAGAGGTGCCCTGTTTCGCCCTGACCGGCCCGGAAGCGGGCTCGGATGCGGGCGCCATCCCGGACAAGGGGATCGTCTGCAAGGGGCTGTACAAGGGTGAGGAAGTGCTCGGCATCCGCCTGAACTGGAACAAGCGTTACATCACCCTGGCGCCGCGCGCCACCGTGCTGGGGCTGGCGTTCAAGCTGTATGACCCGGAAAAACTGCTGGGTGGCAAGGAAGAGCTCGGCATCACCTGTGCCCTGATCCCGACCAGCCACCCGGGTGTGCGGGTCGGCGATCGCCACTACCCCATGGGGCTGGCGTTCCTGAACGGCCCGACCTTCGGCAAAGACGTGTTCATCCCGCTCGACTGGATCATCGGCGGCCCGGAATACGCCGGCCGTGGCTGGCGCATGCTGGTCGAATGCCTCTCCGCCGGCCGCGGCATCTCCCTGCCTGCGCTCGGTACTGCCTGTGGTCACATGGCCAGCCGCACCGTGAGCGCCTACTCCTATGTGCGCAAGCAGTTCGGCATGTCCATCGGCAAGTTCGAGGGGGTGCAGGAGGCGCTGGCCCGCATCGGCGGCCTGACCTATCAGCTGGAAGGGGCCCGTCGCATGACCGCAGGCTCCCTGGACTTGGGCCAGGCGCCGGCCATCGTCACCGCCATCTCCAAATACCACATGACCGAAATGGCGCGCCAGATCATGGATGACTCGATGGACATCCACGCCGGTCGCGCCATCCAGCTGGGTCCGAAGAACTACACTGGCTACGCCTACATGGGTATTCCGGTGGCCATCACGGTGGAGGGGGCCAACATCCTGACCCGCAACCTGATGATCTTCGGCCAGGGGGCGACCCGTTGCCATCCCTACGTGTTTGCCGAGCTGGAAGCGGCGGCCGACACCGACGTGGAGCGCGGCCTCGAGAAGTTCGACGGCCTGCTGATGAAGCACGTGGCGTTCGGTGCCGGCAACTTCTTCGGCGCCCTGTTCCAGGGGCTGACCCTGGGCCAGTTCAACGGCGCCCCGGTGGGGGGCGAGACCGCCCGCTACTACAAGCAGCTGTCCCGCATGAGTAAAGGGCTGGCGCTCTGCGCCGACGTCTCCATGCTGATGCTGGGGGGCGATCTCAAGCGCAAGGAGATGATCTCCGCCCGCCTGGGTGACGTGCTGAGCCACCTCTATCTGGCCTCTTCCACCCTCAAGCACTACGAGGATCAGGGCCGTATGGTCTCGGATCTGCCGTTCGTGCAGTATGCGGTGGAGCGCAACCTCTATCTGATCGGCAAGGCGTTCGAGGGCTTCTTCCAGAACTTCCCGAACAAGGTGGTGGGGGCCGTGCTCAAGCGGGTGGTGTTCCCGTTCGGCGTCGGTTACCAGATGCCGGCCGACGATCGTTGCCACGCCATCTGCTCGGCCATGATGAAGCCGGGTGAGTTCCGCGACCGTCTGACCGCGCTCTGCTACGTGGGCAAGGAGGAGTCGGATCCGGTTGGTCAGATGGAGCGTGCCTTCCTGGCCATGGTATCGGTACAACCCATCGAGAAGAAGCTGGTGCAGGCCCAGAAAGAGGGCAGGTTGCCACGCAAGATGGCGCTGCCGGAGCTGGTGGCTGCCGCCCTGTCCCAGTCCATCCTGAGCCAGGAGGAGGCCGACAAGCTGCTGGCCGCCGACGCCCTGCGTTATGAGGCCATCCAGGTCGACAACTTCGCCCCGGGCGAGCTGGAAGGACTGTCTCAACCGGCCCCGGTGGTGCACGCCGCCTGAGTCTGAACCCGAACCGAAAACCGGCCCAAGTGGCCGGTTTTTTCGTTTGTTAACCAAGCATTTACAATATCGATTAATTCCAGTTTAATGCAGTGGCCCCCACCCTTGGGGCAGGAAGCCAGGCCAGCGGAATGGCCGATAACAACAACTCAGGAAGAGTGAATGAACCTCGCCAAAACGGCGATCGAACGCCCCATCTGGGTGGTGGTTTCGGTCGTGCTTGTTTTCTTGCTGGGCCTGCTCAGCATCCGGGGGCTGCCGGTCCAGCTGTTCCCCGACATAGAACGTCCTCACCTCAACATCTCGGTGAGCTGGCGCTCGGCCTCGCCCCAGGAGATGGAGTCTGAGATAACCGACCCCATCGAGCAGGAGATGCAGGGGGTGCAGGGGCTGATGAGCCTCGGCAGCAACAGCTACCCCGGCTTCACCGAGATCAACATGGCATTTGCGCTCGGCACCGACATGCAGCGGGCCCAGCTCGACGTCATCTCGCGCCTGAACCGGGTCTCCGGCCTGCCGGACCGCATCGATGGCCCCTACGTCAACAACTACAGCAGCAACGACACCCTCACCTTCTTCTTCATCCAGCAGCTGCCGGGGGCCAAGGGGGAGATAGATGATCATCAGGCGCTGATCGAGGCGCGGGTCAAGCCCGAGCTGGAGCGGATCCCCGGGGTGTCGACCGTGGAGGTGGAGGGGATCAACGAGCGCCAGATCCAGATCCGCTTCGACCCTTATCGCGCCGCCGAGCTGGGGGTGGAGATCCCCGTGCTCGCCAGCCGGGCCAGCACCGGCTGGGATGTGTCGGCCGGCACCCTCGACATCGGGCGCTGGGAGTACAAGCTGCGCTTCGCCGGTCGCTATGACGTGGCGACCCTGGGTGACAAGGTGGTGGACTGGCGCGATGGCCTGCCCATCTATCTGAGGGACGTGGCCGAAATTCGGCTGGCCCGGGAGGAGAACCCGGTGCTGCGCATCCAGAATGGCAACACCGCCATTGCGGCGCAGATCTTCAAGGAGAGCGGGGCCAATGCGCTGGCGGCGCTGGAGGGGATAAAGGCCAAGGTCGGCGAGCTCAATCGCGACGTGCTGGAGCCGGTCGGGCTGCACATGGAGCAGTCGTTCGATGCCTCCCTCTACATCAACCGGGCGGTGGGCATGGTGACCGCCAACCTGGGGCTCGGCGTGCTGCTCTCCTGCGCCATCCTCTGGCTCTTCCTGCGCCAGCTGAAGGCGACCCTGATGATAGCGCTCGCCATCCCCATCAGCATCATGCTCACCTTCTGTCTGCTCAAGATGCTGGACAGGACCCTCAACATCATCTCGCTGGCGGGCATCGCCTTCGCGGTCGGCATGGTGCTGGATGCGGCCATAGTGGTGCTGGAGAGCATCTATCGGCGCCATGAGCGGGGGGATCTGAGCAAGGCCGAGGCAGCGCTGGCGGGTACCCAGCAGGTGTGGACCGCGCTGGTGGCCTCGACCCTGACCACGGTCGCCATCTTCCTGCCGGTGCTGCTGCTCAACGACGTGGAGGGGCAACTGTTTGCGGATCTCGCCCTCACCATCGCCTGCGCCGTGACCGTCTCCATGCTGGTGGCGGTGACCGTATTGCCAGCGGTGGCGGCGCGCTGGATGGGGCGCGAGCGGCTGCTCGATCCCTACGATGGTTTGTGGCGGCGTACCACCCAGCGGGTGATCCGCTGGACCAACACGGCCCCCAGACGCTGGCTCATCATCACCCTGATGATGAGTGGGCCCGTGCTGGCGAGCTGGCTGCTGCTGCCCAAGATGAACTATCTGCCGGACGTGAAGCGGGATGCCATCGATGTGTGGATGACCTTCACCCCGGGCGTCAATCTCAAGGCCCAGCGCGAGGAGGTGATCGACACCCTGATAGCCCGGCTCGCGCCCTACATGAAGGGAGAAAAGGAGCCAGCCCTCAAGAACTACTACATCTTGCGCTATCCGGGCGGCGCCCAGATCGGGGTGCGCCCCAGGGATGAGGCCAGGATCAAGGAGCTGGAGCGCCTGCTGATGGACGACTTGCTGGCCAATATCCCGGATACCAAGGCGTTCGGTGGCCAGGGCTCGCTGTTTGGTGGCTTCGGTAGCGAGAACAGCATCTCCCTGCTGATCCAGGGCGGGACCCTGCCCGAGCTCTACCAGGCGGCCCGCGAGAGCATGGCCATAGTGCAGCGCGACTTGCCGGGGGCCCAGATCAGGCCGGAGCCCGGGCTCGACTTCACCGCCCCCGAGCTGCGGCTGGTGCCGCAGGATCGGCGCCTCGCCGAGGTGGGCTGGGATCGTACCCCCATGCCGACCATCATCCAGACCTTCGGCGATGGCCTGCGGGTCGGCGAATATTTCGACGGCGAGGACCGGCTCGACATCCTGCTGATGGGGCAGAGCTCGGCCAACCCGGATGAGCTCAAGGCCGTGCCGCTGGCCACCCCGTCCGGTCGCATAGTGCCGCTCGGCGAGCTGCTGCGGGTGGAGCACAGCCTGGGGCCGGCCAGCATCTTCCGGGCCGATGGCCGGCGCAGCATCCAGCTGTTGATAGAGCCACCGGCCGGCATGAGCATGGAACAGGTGCTCGACACCCTGCAGACCAAGAGCTTCGCCGCCATCCGGCCGCTGTTGCCGGCGGGGGGCGAGCTGCAGGTCGCGGGCAACGCCGACAGCCTGCAGCAGGCGCTGGACAACCTCGGCGGCATCTTCCTGTTCGCCATCATGATACTGCTGATCCTGCTGTGGGGGGTCTTCGCCTCCCTCAAGGATGCCATCCTGGTGCTGCTGACCCTGCCGCTCGCCACCGTCGGCGGCGTGCTGGCGCTGCACCTGAGCGGCCTGCTGGTGCCCTTGCCGATGGATCTCTTGACCATCATCGGCTTCGTCATCCTGTTGGGGCTGGTGGTCAACAACGCCATCCTGCTGGTACACCAGACCCGGATGGCCGAGCGGGAGGGCATGAGTCGCCCCTCGGCGGTGGCCGATGCGCTGCAAAGCCGGATGCGGCCCATTGCCATGACCAGCCTGACCAGCATCTTCGGCATGTTGCCGCTGATGCTGAGCCCGAGCGAGGGCAGCGAGATCTATCGGGGGCTGGCCACCGTCATCGTCGGCGGCATGAGCTGCAGCACCCTGTTTACCCTGATCCTGTTACCCGCCTTCCTGCGGCTGGGTGAGAGGGTCGACGTGCCGCACGCCCTCCGGCAGCGGGCCTGAGCAAGGAGCTCATATGAAACGAGTGATGACAAGGATGATGCTGGTCGGCGTGTTGGGGTTGAGCCTGCCGAGCCAGGCCAAGATGGTGACCCTGGCGGACGTGACCCAGGGGGACGCGGCGGCCAGCATCTGGGTCAGCGGCACCGTGGCGAGCCGTCAGCAGGCGGCGCTGAGCGCCGAGGTGAGCGGGCGGGTGGAGTGGATCGCCGAGTTTGGCAGCCGGGTCAAGGCGGGGGATGAACTGCTGCGCCTCGACAGTGCGGCGCTGCGGCTGTCATTGGAGCAATCTCAGGCCGAGCAGGCCAAGTGGGACAGCAATGTGCGCTACGCCCGCGCCGAGTTCCAGCGCCTGGATCGGCTGCGCCAGCAGAACAACGCCTCCCTCAGCCAGCATGACAAGGCGCGCTATGACGTGGAGCAGGCCGAGCTGGCCGAGCGGCTGGCCCGGGTGCAGGTGCGCCAGATCGAGGAGCAGCTGCGCAGGACCCACATCTTCGCGCCGTTCGATGGAGTGGTGAACGATCACTTCATCCAGCCGGGGGAGCACGTGGATGCGGGCGAGCGGGCGCTGGAGCTGGTCAACCCGGATCAACCGGACATCCGGCTGCGGGCGCCCATCATCTGGGCCGGGCAACTGCCAGCCCAGGCCCGGCTGCGGGTCGAGGGCGATCAGCTCAGCAGCCATGCGGTCTACTATCAGCGCGCGGCGAGCGCGGATCCAAAGTCCCGCCTCATCGAGCTGCGCCTCAAGCCCGAGCCGGGCCAGTTCATCATCGGCTCGCCGGTGCGGGTGGCGTTGCCGCTCGGGCAGCAGCAGACCATGTTGCTGCCACGGGATGCGCTAGTGCTCAACACCGAGGGCAGCGTGGTCTATCAGGTGGAGCAGAACGGTGAGGAGTTGAAGGTGAACCGGGTGCCGGTGACTGTGCTGTTTGGCGACAGCCAGCAGGTGGCGGTGAGCGGCGCGCTCAAGCAGGGGGACAGGGTAGTGGTGCGCGGCGCCGGCAGCCTGCAGGACGGCGACAAGGTGGAGCTGTTTCGCGGCTGATCCGGCCATGGCCCCATGAAAAACGGCTCCCGCGGGAGCCGTTTTTGTTGACGGGCGAGTTACTCGACCATCATCACCTTGCAGGTGTTGGTACTGCCCACGGTTTCCATCTTGTCGCCGTGAGTCAGCAGCACCATGTCACCGCTCTGGACCAGGCCCTTGGCCTTGAGGGCATCCAGTGCCTCGCGGCACACCTCATAGACCGGCTTGCTCTCGTCGCCGTCAAACAGCACGGGTGTGACGCCACGGTAGAGGTTGGTCCAGGCCAGGGTCTTGTTGTGGGGAGACATGGCGAAGATCGGCAGGCCTGAGCTGATGCGGGACATCAGCAACGGGGTAGTACCGGACTCGGTCAGTGCCACGATCGCCTTGACCCCTTCCAGGTGGTTGGCGGCATACATGGTAGACATGGCCACGGCTTCTTCTACCGAGGTGAAGGTGTAGCTCATGCGGTGGTTGGAGACGTTCAGGCTCGGGTGCTTCTCGGCGCCCACGCAGACGCTGGCCATGGAGGTCACCGTCTCGATGGGGAACTGACCGGCGGCGGTCTCGGCTGAGAGCATCACCGCATCGGTGCCGTCCAGCACGGCGTTGGCCACATCCATGACCTCGGCACGGGTCGGCAGCGGGGCATTGATCATGGACTCCATCATCTGGGTCGCGGTGATCACCACCCGGTTCAGGCGACGGGAGTGACGGATCAGCTTCTTCTGCACGCCCACCAGTTCGGGATCACCGATCTCGACGCCGAGATCGCCACGGGCCACCATGACGGCGTCGGAGCCGAGGATGATGTCTTCCATCGCCTCGTCGGTGGCGACGGTTTCGGCGCGCTCGACCTTGGCCACTATCTTGGCGTTGGAGCCGGCCTCGCGGGCCAGTTCGCGGGCGTAACGCAGGTCGTCGCCGTTACGGGGGAAGGAGACAGCCAGGTAATCCACGTTCATGCGGGCCGCAGTCTTGATGTCTTCCTTGTCCTTCTCGGTCAGGGCCGGGGCGGAGAGACCGCCGCCTTTCTTGTTGATGCCCTTGTTGTTGGAGAGGGGGCCGGCCACGGTGACCGCGGTGTGAATGCGGGTGCCTTCGACCTGCTCTACTTTCAGCTGTACCCGGCCGTCATCCAGCAACAGGATGTCGCCCGGGACCACGTCGTTTGGCAGGCTCTTGTAGTCGATGCCGACCTGCTCCTGGCAGCCTTCGCCCTTGCCGAGCGCGGCATCGAGCACGAACTTGTCACCGATGGCCAGGTAGATCTTGCCATCCTTGAAGGTAGAGACGCGGATCTTGGGGCCTTGCAGATCGCCCATGATGGCGACGTGGCGGCCGAGCTTGGCGGCGATTTCACGCACCTGGGTGGCGCGCAGGATATGATCTTCAGGAGTGCCGTGAGAGAAATTCATCCGCACCATGTCGGCACCGGCGCGGATGATCCCCTCGAGGATGCCGTCGCGATCGGTCGCCGGACCGAGTGTGGTTACAATCTTTGTACGTCTTGGCATGAAAGACTCCAATGTGAAGTTGATATGACTTGAAATACTGCCCCGTCAAGCACATGGCATGGCGCCCGCTTGCAGGCCATCTGAGTGGCCTTATGTTATTAAATTACAATACTACACCAAGCTGGATGGCATAGACAGCCGGGGGACGGGCCCCCGAACCTTCAGGAATTGTGCGGGGTATCGAAGCGGGATTCGCGCAAACCTTCTTTGACTTTCTTCAGGTTTTCGCGAAATTTCATGCCACGGCGCAGGGTAAAACCGGTCGCCAATACATCTACCAACGCCAGCTGGGCGATGCGGGAGGCCATGGGCATGTAGACGTCGGTATCTTCCGGCACGTCCATGGAGAGCACCAGATTGCACTCGCGCGCCAGCGGGGAATCCTTGGCGGTCATGCCGATCACGGTGGCGTCGTTTTCACGGGCCAGGGCCGCGATCTCCACCAGCGCCTTGGTGCGGCCGGTGTGGGAGATCAGCACCACCACATCCCCTTCGCTGCTGTTGATGCAGCTCATGCGCATCATGACGATGTCCTCGAAGCTCACCACCGGGATGTTGAAGCGGAAGAACTTGTTCTGGGCATCCCGCGCCACGGCCGAGGAGGCACCGAGGCCGAAGAAGCTGATCTTCTTGGACTGGGTAAGGATATCGACGCAGCGATTGATGGCGGAGATGTCCAGACTGTTCTTGGCGGCATCGAGGCAGGCCATGGTGGACTCGAAGATCTTGGCGGTGTAGGTATCGGGCCCGTCTTCCGCCTCGACATGGCGATTCACATAAGGCGTGCCGTTGGCCAGGCTCTGGGCCAGGTGCAGTTTGAAATCGGGGAAACCCTTGGTGTCGAGGCGACGACAGAAGCGGTTGACGGTCGGCTCACTGACATCAGCCATCTTGGCCAGGGTGGCAATACTGGAGTGGATGGCGGTCTGGGGTGATGCCAGGATCACCTCCGCTACCTTACGCTCTGATTTACTGAAACTTTCTAAGTTGTTAGTGATCTTATCGAGGGTATTCATCATTACCACCAGGCATTTTTGTAATTTAACTTCAGTGTCTATGCACTAAATTCACGGTCAAGCAGCTTTCCTATCGACCCGATGACTATACAAGACAAGCTCTTACCGAAACTAATCTCGGCCCTGTAAAGTATGACTCATGTCTAATTATTTCGTATTTTGGGTTACAAACTTTCATTCAGCCCCTGAAAACGCTTACAAATGTTGCAAAGCAACAACACTGTGAGCGAGTGCACAGATGCATTCATCAAAGGCGCCGCCCGGGGGAGGGCTCGGGTAGAATCGCAGCCAAATAATAATGTCGGGACGGTAAGGGCCGCCCCGAGTCGGTAACGAAGGAGTTTGTTATGCAGCATACCCATGCGCTGGTCGGCGACGTCGGCGGCACCAACGCCCGGCTGGCCCTCTGTGAGCTGGCAACCGGTGTCATTTCCCAGGCAAAGACCTATTCCGGCCTGGCTCATCCCAGCCTGGAGGCCGTGGTGCGCCTCTATCTGACAGAGCATTCCGCCAAGGTTGGCGAGGCCTGTATCGCCATTGCCTGCCCTATCAACGGCGACTGGGTCGCCATGACCAACCACAGCTGGGAGTTCTCCATCAGCGAGATGCAGGCCAATCTGGGCCTGACCCGGCTGCAGGTCATCAACGACTTTACCGCCGTCTCCATGGCGGTGCCCGTGCTGACGGAGGCCGATCGCATCCAGCTGGGGGGGGCGGCGCCGGTGGCCGGCAAGCCCATCGCCATCTATGGCGCAGGCACAGGCCTTGGGGTCGCGCACCTGGTGCAGGCCGGCGAGCAGTGGCTCAGCCTGCCGGGGGAGGGCGGTCATGTGGATTTCGCTGCCAACAGCGAGGAAGAGGATGCGGTGCTGCAGGTGATGCGCGCGGAGTTCGGCCACGTCTCGGCCGAGCGGCTGCTCTCCGGTCCCGGCCTCGTCAACATCTACCGCGGCCTGGTGAAGTCCGATGGCCGTGAGCCCGAGGCGCTGCTGCCCAAAGACATCACCGAGCGGGCGCTGGCGGGCTCCTGCCTCGACTGTCGCCGCACCCTGAGCCTGTTCTGCGTGCTGATGGGGCGCTTCGCCGGCAATCTGGCGCTCAACCTGGGCACCTTCGGCGGCGTCTATATCGCCGGCGGCATAGTGCCCCGCTTCCAGGAGTTCTTCCTCGGCTCCGGTTTCAGAGTGTCATTCGAAGATAAAGGACGCTTCAAACCCTATCTGAAAGACATCCCTGTTTTCCTCATCACCCACGAGGGGCCGGGTCTGCTCGGCGCTGGTGCCTATCTGCGTCAGTCCCTCGGGATCCGGCTCTGAAACAGGCCAAGAAAACGATTTCACCATGGTTCAGCCTTGATTCAGTGACCCTGGTGTAGAGTGATCCCACGTACTCAAGAGGGCGGGTCTTCATAAGGAATTGAAACCAGCTCTCACCCGCTGGGTGCGTTTGTCACCTGACAAGCCTGAACTGTTTCACCGGCCCTCGCGGCCGGTTTTTTTATGCCTGCTCGCCTCGAATTTCTTTGCCTAGCCGTCATTCTCCGCCATCACAGTGCGAGCGACTCCGTTGTCACTCCGCCCCGCAAGCCTTGCCAGTTCGGCCATGGTACGGCTGGCTATCGGTTGGCTAGGGCGGCTTTGCCCGTCTTGTATTGCTGGCGAGGTTGCTGGCCAGAAGGCGGGTCTGCTCGATACGGGAATCGATGGTCTGATGGTTCGATAGTGACGAGCAGGTACGGCTGGTGCTGGCTTCGGTGAGCAGACGCAGCAGTTGTTGAGGCTGGAAGAGGGGGGAGGACGGCAGTCGACCTTGGCTATTGCATCCGTGCTATCGTCGCTGGTATCGAGTCATGTCACGGCGCCGATGAGCTTTCTGATGCAGCTCGATGAGAGGTACGCTTTCGCGCTTAGACGGGCCGGCATGGGGCATGAACTGATCCATACCCCATGCCTTGGGCCCCTGCGGTATCAGGGGAGTGTCATGTGGAATCTGGCGCCGCCGAGCGGTGACTCGTCCACCCGGATTTTGCCGCCGTAGCTGTGCACTATCTCGGTCACCACCGCGAGGCCGATGCCCTGGCCACAGGAGCTGTCGGCCCGCACCCCGCGCTGGAAGATCTGCTGTGACTTGCCGGGATCGATGCCAGGGCCATCGTCTTCCACCACGATGAGCAGGCAGTTCTCCTGGCGACGCACCTGCACCCGGATCTCGCTGATGGCGAACTTGCAGGCGTTGTCGAGCAGGTTGCCCATCAGCTCCATCAGATCGCCCTGCTCGCCGCTGAAGAAGACATCGTCATCGAACTGGAAGCTGGTCTGCAGCTTCTTGTGGCGATAGACCTTGGAGAGGCTGGCCAGCAGCTTCTCGATGAGCGGTACCGGCTCGGTGCCCTTGCTGGCAAGGCGCTTGCGGCCGGTGACGGCGCGGCGCAGCTGGTACTGGATGATCTGATCCATGGTGGTGATCTGTTCGTTGATGTTGTCATGGATGTCGTGGCCGAGCTTGAGCTCCTGCGCCGTGATCTGGATGAGTGCCAGCCGTGTCTTCAGGCTGTGAGCAAGATCGTTCAGGGCATGCTGGTAGCGCTGGGTCTGCTGGCGTTCGTTTTCCAGCAGCTGGTTGACCGATTCGGTCAGCGGCTGCAGCTCCCGCTCGTAGTCGCTGGAGAGCGCCTCCCGCTTGCCGGCCCGGATCTCGTCAATCTGCCGTGCCATGGTGCGCAGGGAGGAGAGGCTCCAGAAGCTGGTGAGCAGCAGCAAGGCACCGAGCAGGCAGTAGGAGAGCAGCGCCTGGCGGATGCATTGATAGAGGTAGGCCTGGGTCTGGGCCAGATAGCGTTTGGCGGAATCGACCATCACCACGTAGTAGGTGGTGGGGCCCTTACCATGATTGCGCAGGAAGCGCAGACTGTAGATGAAGTAGCTCTCGCCATTCTTGATGGTGTGGAGCTTGAAGAAGTAGTCCTGATCCAACCCACCCAGGTGTTTCATCAGATCCTGACAGATGGTCTTCTTGACCGAGATCACCTCAGGTATATGCAGACTGGACCAGCTCAATTCTCCATCGGCCCGGCAGATGAGGGTGTCGAGGTTGGGGTCGATGGCATCCGGGGTGATGTTGCCGAGATCCGTGATGGCACGGGGATCCGGTTGCTTGGAGGAGAACAGCTTGGAGAGGTTCTCCTGCATGCGGGTGCTGGCCTTCTGGGCCTGCTCCTCGGTGTGGCCGAGGTAGAGGATATAGACCGAGAAGGACATGATGATAGCGATGACCAGCATGGCACTCATCATCAGCTTGATGTGGAGGGATCGGCTGATCAGATACATGGGACGCTCATTGGCGGAGAGGGCGGCAAGATGCGGCGCTCAACTGCATGAAAGGTTAAAGATATAGCCTTGACGCCGAATGGTGGAGATGGGGGAGACCGTTCCTTCCGGATCCAGTTTCTTGCGCAGCCGGCTTACCATGACCTCTATGGTATTCGGGTCCCCTTCACCATCGCCGTAGAGCTGATCCAGCAACTGCTGCTTGGAAACCACCTGGCGGGCATTGCGCATCAGGTACTCCAGGATCAGGTACTCGAAACTGGTCAGCACAGTGACTTCCCCTGCGATGCTCAGCTCCTTGCGAGACAGATCAAGCTCGTAGTCACCCGCCTTCACCCTGGGAGAGATAAAACCGGCGCTGCGGCGCACCAGGGCATTGAGACGGGCCAGCAGTTCGTCTTTCTGGAACGGCTTGACCAGATAATCGTCGGCGCCGGCCTCCAGACCCTCCACCTTGTCCTGCCAGTTGCCACGGGCAGTCAGGACTATGATGGGGAAGGGGATCTGTTGCTCCCTCAACTGGCTGATGAGTTGCAGACCGTCCATATCCGGCAGGCCGAGATCGATGATGGCCACATCGATGGGATAGTCGCGGGCATAGTGCAGCGCAATCTGAGCGCTGTCGGTGCTGTGGACCTGATTCTGGGCCTCGGTCAACAGCGTAGTAAGATGGTGATTGAGCAGCTTGTCGTCTTCGACCAATAGAATTTTCATAAGATGCATGATTATGAGGGTCCAGGCTGTCAATTAGAGGGTGTATAGGAAGGAGAGTCAATGCGGATCCTAACCAGTCACCCCTGTATCGGGACTGAATCACATAACCCTTTAGAGGATGCGTCACTCCCTGACGATGGACATGATGGCCAAGGCAGGATAACCGAGCGTACTAAGATATGTGACCATAACAAAGGTAAGATGATAGGAACTTGAAAAATTGATGTCTTTCATGCCCTTATACGGATGCAATGTGTAATAGCTAATGGAGTGTACTGGTTTACAGAGGCATATTGGTATTCGAATACACCCCTTTGTATGCCTTGTTGGCTTGGCTGTTTCCTATGTTTTGACTGTTCATCCTTGGGGGAAACGAGATAGAATCTGGGGTTAAATCGTGTTGATGGCTCAATATGGCCAAGATGTGAGCAATGCACGCATCCTGCATTTTCTGATGTGTAAGGCGATTGGGAATCATTGCTAAACATCAACCAAGACAAGAAGCTGGAGGAGTTGATGACCAACAGCGAGCACAATCAGGTTAAAGAGAGCATGCTGGGAGCTGTAACTCAGGGGCGGTAGCCAACGTCGCGGTCAGGATAAGAGCGTTATCTGGTTTCCTTTTACCGATTTTCTATGCCATCACAGCGGTATGATCATCATCCACTCCCCTATCATGTCTCATTCTCTTCGTTCAATTTAATTATCTTGCGAGAGCACTAATCTATATGAAAATCCTTGTGACTGGTGGCGCCGGCTTTATCGGTTCTGCCGTTGTTCGCCACATCATCCGTGATACGCAGGATGCCGTCGTCAACCTCGATAAACTCACCTATGCGGGCAATCTGGAGTCCTTGGCCGAAGTTTCGACCAGTGATCGCTATGCCTTCGAGCAGGTGGATATCTGCAACCGCGCCGAGCTGGATCGGGTGTTTGCCGCGCATCAGCCCGATGCCGTGATGCACCTGGCCGCCGAGAGTCACGTCGATCGTTCCATCACCGGGCCTGCCGATTTTATCGAAACCAATATCGTCGGCACCTATGTGTTACTGGAAGCAGCTCGTGCTTACTGGAACGAGCTGGATGAGATGCGCAAGGTGGCCTTCCGCTTCCACCATATCTCCACCGATGAGGTATATGGGGACTTGCCCCACCCGGATGAGGTGCATACCGGCGAGGTGCTGCCGCTCTTTACCGAAACCACCCCCTATGCCCCCAGCAGCCCCTATTCTGCCTCCAAGGCCTCCAGCGACCATCTGGTGCGCGCCTGGCGCCGGACTTACGGTCTGCCGACCGTGGTCACCAACTGCTCCAACAACTACGGCCCCTATCACTTCCCCGAGAAGCTGATCCCGCTGGTGATCCTGAACGCGCTGGATGGCAAGCCGCTGCCGGTGTATGGCAAGGGCGACCAGATCCGTGACTGGCTCTATGTGGAAGATCATGCCCGCGCTCTCTATGCCGTGGTCACCACGGGTGTGATGGGTGAGACCTACAACATCGGTGGTCATAACGAGAAGCAGAACCTGGAGGTGGTGCACACCATCTGCGATCTGCTCGATGAGATGGTGCCCAAGGCGGGTTCTTATCGCGATCAAATTACCTATGTCACAGACCGTCCCGGTCACGACCGCCGCTATGCCATCGATGCCAGCAAGATGAGTCGCGAGCTTGATTGGCAACCGCAAGAGACCTTCGAGTCCGGCATTCGCAAGACGGTGCAGTGGTATCTGGATAACCAGCAGTGGGTCAACAACGTCAAGAGCGGTGCTTATCAATCTTGGATTGATCAGCAGTACGGGGAGAAGAAGTAATGAAAGGTATTATTCTGGCCGGTGGTTCAGGCTCTCGCCTCCATCCCATCACACGCGGCATCTCCAAGCAGTTGTTGCCAATTTATGATAAGCCGATGATCTACTACCCTCTTTCGGTGCTCATGTTGGCAGGGATCAAGGATATCTTGATCATCACGACTCTTGAGGACTCGGAGAGTTTTCAGCGCCTGCTTGGTAATGGTGAGCAGTTCGGCATCAATCTGCAATATACGGTGCAGCCCTCACCAGATGGATTGGCTCAAGCCTTTATTCTCGGTGAAGAGTTCATTGGTGAAGACAGTGTCTGTCTGGTGCTTGGCGATAATATCTTTTTTGGACAGGCATTTGGTAAGCAACTGCAGAAGGCGATTGCCAATCAGGAAGGTGCTACCGTATTTGGCTACAAAGTGATGGATCCTGAGCGTTTTGGCGTCGTCGAGTTTGATGAAGAGTTTCGCGCCAAGTCAATAGAAGAAAAACCGGAAAAGCCAAAATCGAATTGGGCAGTAACCGGTTTGTATTTCTATGATAACTCCGTCATTGACATTGCAAAAAGTATTAAACCATCCGATCGTGGCGAGTTGGAAATCACCAGTGTCAATCAGGCCTATCTTGAGCGCGGTCTACTGAAGGTAGAACAGCTGGGACGAGGCTTTGCATGGCTTGATACTGGTACCCATGACTCTCTGATTGAAGCGTCTCAATTTGTTCAGACAGTCGAGAAGCGCCAGGGATTCAAAATCGCATGTCTTGAAGAGATTGCACTTAACAATGGCTGGCTGAACCGTGATCAAATAAAAGCCATTGGCAGCAGCATGGTAAAAACTGGTTATGGAAAATATTTGTTGAGCTTGATCAAGTAAAGAGATGTCGACATGAATGTAATCAAAACAAAGATTTCAGATTTGCTCATTATTGAACCGAAAATATTTGGTGATGAGCGTGGTTTCTTTTATGAGACCTATCAGGATGCTCGTTACAAGGCGGCCGGGATAACCCAGAATTTTGTTCAGGACAACCGCTCCCGTTCTACTCAAAATGTATTGCGTGGACTGCATTTCCAGAAAACCAAGCCGCAGGGAAAGCTGGTCACGGTAACTCAGGGGAGTGTATTTGATGTTGCAGTTGATTTAAGACCTGACTCCCCCACATTTGGTCAGCATGAATCTGTATTGCTGACAGGGGAAAACAAGATCCAGTTTTATATCCCGCCTGGATTTGCCCATGGTTTCTGTGTGCTGAGTGAAACTGCTGATTTTCAATACAAGTGCACAGATTACTACGATCCGACAGATGAGAGTGGGTTGCTGTGGAATGATCCCGTACTGGGCATTGAGTGGCCGTTGGCTGCGCCTGTGCTGTCACCAAAAGACAGCGTACAGCCTACGCTGGCCCAGATCCGTCACAACTTGGTGAATGGGTGGTGAGTATGAAATGTTACACCGTTTTTGGTGGACGGGGTTTTATCGGCAGCGAGATAGTTGGCATGCTGGAAGCTTCTGGACAGGATGTTTGGGTGCCGCCACGTGATGATGAAAATATATTCGAAACCGACCTGGGCATAGTGATATACAGCGCGGGGCAAGGTGATTGCAAGAATTCGCCACTTGGAGTGTTTGATGCAAACTGTCGTTTGTTGGCAGATTTGCTTGAACGAGGAAAATTCGAACGCCTCGTCTATGTTTCTTCCACTCGCGTATACATGAATCATGACTCTTCTTCAGAAGAGGATGATTTGAAAGTATGCACCGATGATCAGCGCCGGCTATTCAATCTGACTAAGCTTGTATCCGAAGAGTTGTGCCTGAAAAGTGGCCGTAATATTACCATTGTCAGGCCAAGCAATGTCTATGGCGTCGCCCTGCATAGCCCGCTTTTCTTGCCGGCGATCACTCGTAATGCGATTAATAATGGCAAGGTTGATATGTATATTGACCATAATTATGCCAAAGATTATGTGTCTGTAACGGATGTGGCCAGCGCATGTATCGCACTGGCGGATCATCCGGACAGCCTGGGGGAGGTCATCAATATCGCTGCAGGATATAATATTACCGCTCAGCAAATCGCGGATGTTCTGCAAAAGCACACAGAATGTGATGTGATCTGGCATAATATTTCATTCCCGAACGAAATTTTCCCTGAGACTAATATCGAAAAGATTAAGTCTTATATAAAGGATTATAAGCCAAGGAATGTTCTTTTTGACTTAGAGAAAATGATCGCCGATTTTTACACCTACTTAAAGTAGCGGGCAGGCTGGAGCTAGTAAGCTCCAGCAACATTAGCTAGGTACCAAATTGAAAGATATAATAAGATTCGGCATCAACGCACTATCCAACATAATTAATGGTAGTGCCAATGCTATATTTGCACTAGTATTACCTCCGTTGCTGCTGCATAAAATGTCTCTGGAAGAGTACTCGCTGTGGAGTTATTCCTTACAGACTGGAGCTTTGATTGGGTACCTAAATCTTGGCGTGCAAACGGCTGTCGGTCGTTATGTTGCCTTATATATACAGCGAAGAGAGTATTCAGGGATCTTAAAAACTATTAAGACAGCCAATAACCTATTATATAAGATGTTTTTTTTAGGATTGCTTTTTTCTGGCCTATTAAGTTTTATTATAAATGATTTGATTGATATAAATGCGTCAAATTTAAAAGAGGATGCCCCAATAATCGTTCTGATTGTTTCATTGGGATATGCTATATCACTCTTAACTAATTCATATTATGGATATTTTATTGGGGTAAGAAAAAACCATATTCCTATGTGGTTGAATCTCATTAGTAAGGTTGTTCTTGGGATCACAATTATTGCTGTAGCCAGCTATGGCCTTGTATTAATGAGCATTGTTTTTCTTTCTGTCAATATGCTTACTGTTATTTTCTCTATTATATACTGGCATAGATCACTTCAAGTTAATGAAAAAGAAATTGAAAACAGCCTGTATGAAAAAGAAAAATTTGTTAGGTTTTGTTTAAGCTTGGCAGTATGGAATTTGGGTATGCTGCTAGTTAATGGAATGAATACATCGATTGTAGGTTATTTTTCTTTTCGTGACGTAGCTTATTTCACCATTGCAAATGGTCTTGTCATGGCATTAATTGGTTTTTTATCTTCAGGTTTGAATCCATTAATACAAGTGTTTACGGGGTTTCATGCCAACCATGATAAATATAAGCTCGCCAATACAGTAACCTTGATAACAAGAATATTGGCGATGATAATGTTGTTATCATACACGGCTTATCATCTTTTAAGAGACTATTTATTAGTACTTTGGATGTCGCCGGAGTACAGCTATCCTGTTGGGGATTTTATCGATTTATTGATTATTGGGGCATGTATTCGAGCTCTAAATATACCCTATGCACTGGCATTGATTGGAACTGAAAATCAAAGTAAGGCCTTGTATGGTGCGTTATTCGAAGGTATTTCCAATATCTCATTAGGTATTCTGTTTTGCATGACATATGGTGTGCATGCGATAGCATATGCAATGGTAGTATCGTCACTCATAGCAACACTTTATAATTTAGTAGTAAACATAAATCTGACATCTATAGATATTCCATTATGCAAAAGTAAATTTTTCTCTTTTGAGATTGTTTGTTTATTATTAGCTATATCAACATATAGTATTGAACCATATATAGCATATTTAATAACAATAGGAGTTATTGTATATTATATATATTCGTTTAGAGATATTATTATGGAATTTAATGGGAAATGAGTAGACTAATAAGGAAGTTTTTCAGTAAGATATATTTTTTAAAATGGCATTTAATAACATATCTTTATTACTCAAGAGCTTTTAATTCGTTTGGTAAAGGAAATTTATTCATAAGTCCGATGCTTATTTTAGGTGAAAAACATATATCGGTGGGAGATAATTGCACATTTCGAAATGGACTTCGCCTTGAAGTCATAGATCCTCAAGAAACTGTTGTTATAAAGATTGGTAATAATGTCAACATAGAGCAAAATGTACATATTATAGGAAGAGGGGCAATATCCATTGGGAACTATGTATCATTAACTGCTGGGTGTAGCATTGTTGATGTGGTTCATCCCCTACAGTCACCTTCATCTGACAAGAGTTATGCTTCCATAATTGAAGATAAAAGATACGATGTATCAATAGGCGATTATACAATGATCGGTATTGGTGCCCATATTTCACCTGGTGTAAAAATAGGAAAGGGATGCGTTATTGGTGCGCATGCTGTAGTTACGCGGGATATACCTGATTATTGTGTTTGTGCTGGAGTCCCAGCAAAAATAATTCGAAAATATAATCAAGAAAAAGATGCTTGGGAGGCGAGTGATGCTAAGTTATAGGTTTTTTAATAAAATCAAAAATAAAGCATTCTCCTTAATATTTAATTATTTTTTCTCCCATTCCTTTAAGAAATATGGAGAAAATAATAGAATTTTGTGGCCTGATACAATCGATGGGGCAGAGTATATAATTATTGAAAATCGTGTTGTCATTAGAAATGGAGCATGGTTGTTAGCACTGAAAAATGATAATTTTGAACCGAAAATAGAAATACATAATAATGTGTACATCGGTCGGCATTCTCATATTGTATCAGTTAATAGTGTTATTATTAAATCTAATGTGCTAATAGCGGACAAGGTTTATATATCAGATAACATCCACCAATATAAAGACATTAATGTGCCAATAAAAGATCAACCAGTTCTGTTTAAAGGTGCTGTTACGATAAATGAAGGTGCATGGTTGGGTGAGAATGTCTGCATTATTGGAGCATCAGTTGGAAAGAATTCCGTTGTGGCGGCCAATTCTGTAGTTACCAGAGATGTACCTGACTATACAGTTGTTGCTGGTGCTCCAGCCAAAGTGATAAAGAAATTCAATTTTAAAAGCCAAGACTGGGAGTCTGTATAAATTATGAAATCGCCGAAACTGGGCCTTGTAACTGTTTTATATAACACACCAGAAGTGTTGCCTGATTTCTTTAATAGCTTGGCATGTCAAAATTATAAAGACTTTATCCTGTATGTTATTGATAACAGCTCGAAGCCGGAATCATTGAGTTTGGCCCACGAATTGGCTACTCAATATGGTATAGAAACTTCCTTTATTGATAATAAAGGGAACAACGTTGGTGTAGCGGCTGGAAATAATCAAGGTATTCAGGCTGCCCTGGCTGATGGCTGTGAGTATATCTTGATCATTAACAATGATCTTATTTTCGAGACACCCGATGTATTTGGTAACCTGATGCAGGTTGCGATCAGTGGGGAAAGCCTCATCAGCCCATTGATTCTGAATTATCCAGAAGGCAAGCTTTGGTATGCCGGTGGCTATTTTGATGAATACAGAGCTCTTGCTCCTCATGATTGTGCCGGTATGGATAAAGATACGGCTACAAGATTTGACGACTATCACGCATATGCTCCCACATGTTTTCTGATCGTAAATCGCGATGTTTTCAAGAAAGTGGGTATGATGGACGAACGCTATTTTGCATATTATGATGATACCGACTTTCTATATCGTGCCCATGTCGCCGGCTATAAAGTGAAACTTGAGCAGAACATTGTCATTTCACACAAAGTCAGTGTATCTACAGGAGGAGATCTGAGCTTCTTTGGGGCTTACCACCTGACCAGAAACAGAATCTATTTTGCCAAAAAGAACCTGCCTTTTCCAAAAAGAGAAATAAGCATTGCCTATACTATGATCACCCGATTGGGGCGAATTATGTTATCTACTGGGGCCGTAAGACAAGGTTTCATCAAGGGGCTGGTTGATGGCTTCAAAATGTAGTATGCATGTATGACATTATATCTGGTTTTGCTGCTTTATATTCCCCTGCTGCTTCTCTCAATCTGTTCTGAAAAAGATGAAAGAATATTGAAGGGGGCTTTCTTATATATATTCTTATTCTTCATTTTTTACCATATAGATGCCGGGCCGGATCATCATGTGTATGAGTGGGCCTATTATGAACCACCATTTTCAATTTCCTTTGAACCAGTCTTTAGTTTGCTGTTGGCCACCTCAAAGGTTTTTGGACTTGATTATATAGAGTTTTTGGTCGTTCTAAGGTTGATTAGCTTTATCCTATTTGCATATGCCTGTCTAAAGCTGGATAAAACCAAATTCATATTCTTGATGGGATTATATATTCCTATCTCTTTTATCACCTTCGAGTTGAATTTGTTGCGCCAGTCCTTGTCTCTGCACTTTGGATTGGTTGCCGTCTGCGCTTATCTCAAGAACAGAAACAAAACATCATATGTGTTCATGATACTAGCAGTCATGTCCCACCTTTCTGCAATTGTGATGACCTTGATTTACTTGAACAAGATAAGGGTGAAGGTGCTGGTTCTGTTAGGTATGGTTGGCATTATGATACTGATGCTCGCGCTGCCGGCGATTATCAGTAAAATTAATGATTATCAGGCATTGGGTGCATTGAATATTCGTATGGATGTGGCTACCTTGCAATTGGTTGTGCTTATGATATTGCCATTCGTATTCTTCAAAACTCAGGGTGGCATTGTGCCGACCTTGCTATATCTGACTCTTTGCTGCATGACGTTCATCCCTGTTTTAATTAGACTATATCCGATTGCGCTATTGATCCTGCTGCCATCAATCGCCATTGCAAAAGGCAATAAGAATATGACAACTCTCTTTTTATTTGTTTCTCTTTCTCTTTTCATGACCATAGGAAAAACATATTTATTGTTACAAGCCGATCAACATGCGATTCAGGAGGGCATGTATCAGCATGGTTACACAAAATAAAAAAGTCATATTTGTTTCCATGTCTAGCCGTGATTCTGCCATGTGGTTTTCATTTACTGGGTTGGCACATGCGCTAGAGTCGTGTGATGTTTCTTTCGCATTTCCATCCTCGAATCCTTCCGAAGAGACAAATTACACAGACAACGTGTTTTATTACAGTTTGCGGGCTCCCATCAAGACGGCCTGCTCTGTACTTGCTCTGGCCAGAGACATTAATAAAAGATATGACCGTGTGATTATTTTCTCACAAGGTATTTTCTCCGCCTATCTGACCATGCTGTTGGACAGAAGAATAGAAGTTGTAGCTTGGGGCCATGAACTCATAAATCATGTCGACAGAGCTGGTTTCTTCCGAGGCATGAATTATTACCTGTCAGATCGTCTCATGGCATTGAGAACCTCGAGGATGATTGTCGCCTCTGATGATCTGGAATCTATTGCAACAGCATATTATCCCAATAAGAAAATCACCAAGACCTGTCTGCCTATGTCAGGGGATTTTTCCTGCTTGGTAAACAAAGGCAATTCGGTTGACGAGCACAGCAATAAAAAAATAGAAATACTTTTCTTTGGGGCTATCACCTCGTACAAGGGACTGGATATATTGGGGCGAGTCCTGGAAAGATTCAACGATAATGATATTCATCTAACCATTATGGGGAGAGGACCGCTGGAGAAATATTCAGAACATCTTTATAAACGGGCTGAACAAGGAAGAAATGTCACCTGGATAAATAAATTTGTGGACGCCGAGGAAGTCGTTGCACAGTTGTATGTGTCAGACTTCATGTATTCAATGTATAGTTCTGTCACGGCCACATCACAAATAGATATCGCCAATGCTTTTGGGGTTCCTGTATTGGCGACCGAGCTCCCATTTTTTAACAAGAAAATAAGTCATGGTATCAATGGATATATTCTCAATGAACACTCCTTTTATGAACTGCTAGATGAGAGGTTATCTGGCGGGTTGAAAATATCCCGGGAGGAGATCATTGATAATTATAATCAGGCTGGCATCAACAAGCATTGTGTAGAAAATATAATTAGAGACGGGATTGTCTAGATTATGAAAAAATATATCCAGCATTATGGTATTTTGGGATGTATTCGATTGATTGTTGAATATATTCTCACCAGAATATTTTTTCAAGATGCTCGTTTGATTAGACGACCTTTTGAAATTCGAGGTGCATCAAGAATCAGATTGGCAAAAGGATTCACTACCGGAAGATATTGCCGGTTGGAGGCCCATGGCTCCCATGGCATCAATCTGGATATTGGTCTGAACTGCCAGCTCAATGATGCTGTTCATATTGCGGCGGCTGAAAGCATTGTGATTGGTGATGATGTATTGATTGCCAGTCGGGTTTTTATCACAGATCTTAACCATGGCAGCTATAGCGGGATGGAGCACTCTCATCCTGACTCCATCTGCAGGGAGCGGACACTTCATGCTAAGCCTGTTGTCATTGAGTCAAATGTTTGGCTAGGCGAAGGCGTTGTCGTGTTGCCTGGCGTCAAGATTGGTAAGGCGTCTATCATCGGAGCAAATTCGGTGGTTTCCAGGGATATACCCGCAAATTCTATCGCCGTAGGCAATCCGGCAAGAGTAATTAAGAAGTTTGATTTTCAAAGTGATCAATGGGTGGCTGTTGATGCAAAGTAATGCTGGTGCCGTTTTGATATGCCCGGATTTTTTTGATTATAAAAAATTACTTACCGCAGAACTTGAGCATCGTTATAAGACAGTGCTTGCATTTTCTGATCGACCACTATGTTCGTCCGTATCAAAGGCTCTGATCAAGTTTAATATTCTCGGATATGCCCATGTTGCCTCCAAGCGATATAGTTCAGAAATATTCAAGGTCATTTCAGGCAGGCTCCCCTCGGTTGAGGAAGTAATTATTGTCAAGGGAACCTGTATATCTCCCTGCTTGATTGAAAGTATTAAAAAACTCAACCCAAAAACAAGAGTGACCTGCTATAGCTGGGACTCAATATCGAATATAAAAACGTTCCCACTATTGGCTGAAAAAGCAGATCTGGCATATACATTCGATATTGCCGACAGCAAGAGATATGGATATGGCTATCTACCATTATTCTATTCTGATAAAAAAAACCATGGTGCGACAACAGATAAAAAATATAAGTATAGCTTTATTGGTAGTTATCATGGAGATCGTGTATCGGTATTGCAGCATATTTTTTCTCATGAGGACAATGCCAATAATTATGTAAGAATATTCTTCCCAAGCAAATTACAATTTGCTTTTTATTATCTCCTGGACTCTTGCTTGAGAGCTGCACCCAGGGAGTGGATCACGTTTAAACCGCTATCAAGGGCGGAAATAATCAGTGTAGCTGAACATAGTGAATATATTATAGATATACATAATGCCAATCAAACCGGTCTAACCATGCGTACTTGGGAGACGTTGGGAGATGGCCACAAATTGGTAACGACAAATGCTGCAGTGCTTTGCCATGCAGCCATGAG
Organism: Aeromonas sp. sia0103; assembly: GCF_963895295.1. NCBI lineage: Bacteria > Pseudomonadati > Pseudomonadota > Gammaproteobacteria > Aeromonadales > Aeromonadaceae > Aeromonas > Aeromonas sp. sia0103. Next base: position 104,136 of record NZ_CAWQKG010000055.1, read on the forward strand.
TGATGTCATTATCATTGATAGGAATACTGGAAAGCGATGGTCTGAAACGCAATGTTCTGTGTACTTTAATGAGATGTCATATTCCGCGCTAAGTGTAGATTCATTGTCTTTATCTACATGGCTTGATAACTTGTTGGCTAGAAGTGAAAATTAATATGGCTGTTATTCCTGTAATTATGGCTGGGGGCTCTGGCTCCAGGCTTTGGCCCATGTCTCGTGAGCATTTTCCAAAGCAGTTTTTAAACTTGTATGGTAACAACTCGATGTTGCAAGAGACAGTGAATAGACTTGCAGATATCGAGTGTACGGATCCTCTTATTTTATGTAATGAAAAGCATCGTTTTATTGTGGCAGAGCAACTCCGTCAGCTCGATATTCTGGCTAATAATATTATACTCGAACCGGTAGGAAGAAATACTGCTCCTGCCATCGCATTGGCTGCAATACAAAGCCTTAAAAACAGTAGTGATGCTCACGATCCGATCTTGCTGGTATTGGCTGCAGATCATTTGATTCAAGATCAACAGGCATTTACTCATGCAATTAACAGTGCCATTCCATTTGCCGAATCAGGAAAGCTAGTGACATTTGGGATTGTTCCCAATACCCCAGAGACTGGTTATGGTTACATTCATCGTGGCTGTGAGCTGCAGGCCTCTCAAGAAAATTCAAAAGCATATTTTGTTAATGAATTTGTAGAGAAGCCCAATCTGGATGTCGCCAAAAATTATCTAGCGAGCGGTGAATACTATTGGAACAGCGGTATGTTCATGTTCAGTGCACGCTGTTACTTGGCCGAACTGAGGAAGTCACGCCCTGATATATACGATGCCTGTATGGCATCAATGAATGATGTCAGCAGTGATCTTGATTTTATTCGGATCAATAGTGACGCTTTCAATGAATGCCCCAGTGAATCTATTGATTATGCCATTATGGAAAAAACATCGGATGCAGTTGTTATCCCAATGGATGCCGGCTGGAATGATGTTGGTTCATGGTCATCCTTGTGGGAAATATCAGATAAAGATGCTTGTGGCAATGTTTGTCGCGGTGATGTTATTTTGATAGATAGTCATAATAACTATGTCTCTGCCGAGTCTATTCTTGTCTCAACCATAGGCGTGGAAAATCTAGTTATCATTCAGACAAAAGATGCCATTCTTGTTTCAAGTAAAGACAAGGTGCAAGATGTAAAATCTATTGTTGAAGAGTTAAAACGTCGTGGTCGCAAAGAATATAATATCCACCGAGAGGTATTCAGACCCTGGGGTCAATACGACTCGATTGATGATGGCAATGGCTATCAAGTTAAAAAAATCTTGATAAGACCAGGTGAGCGTTTATCAACACAAATGCACCATCATAGGGCTGAACATTGGATTGTTGTTTCAGGCACAGCCAAGGTGACTAATGCTGGGCAGGAATTTCTGATTACTGAAAACGAGTCCACATTTATTCCCATTGGTGCAGTTCATTCACTTGAAAACCCAGGAAAAATTGACTTGGAGCTTATTGAAATTCGCTCTGGAAAATATCTTGATGAGAATGATACTGTCCGTTTTGGTGATAAATATGGTCGAGTAGAAGGGGGGGATATATGATTGAGCAAGATTATCTTGTTAGTAAAGATGTTATTCAGCGCAGCGGAGTTGAATTTGGAACCAGTGGTGCCAGAGGTCTTGCCGTAGACTTTACACCGGAAGTATGCTTCGCATTTACTTATGCTTTTGTTGCAGTAATGAAGCCTTCCTATAGTTTTAATCGTATAGCAGTGGCGATTGATAATAGGCCTAGCAGCTATGCAATGGCGATGGCTTGTGCTACTGCATTGGAGGCCATAGGGTTAGAGCCGGTTTACTATGGTGTGATCCCAACTCCTGCATTAGCATATAAAGCTATGAGCGATTCGATCCCCTGTATCATGGTGACAGGAAGCCATATTCCATTCGACCGAAATGGCTTGAAGTTTTATCGACCTGACGGTGAAATTTCGAAAGCTGACGAGCTAGCGATTATTTCCGTAGAGGAGACGTTCTCTATTGTACAGAATCTCTCATCCCTAGTATCTAAGGATGACGCTGCAATAGCATACATCGAACGTTATACTTCATTGTTTAATGACTCCCCGCTCTCTGGAATGAGACTTGGAATTTATGAGCACTCTAGCGCGGGTCGTGACCTCTACGCCAGACTGTTTGGGGCTCTTGGTGCAGAAATAATCTCACTTGAACGTAGTGAAGATTTCGTTCCGATCGATACTGAAGCTGTTTCTGATAAGGATCAAAATAAAGCAAAGGTTTGGTCGAAAACATACAAGCTTGATGCTATTTTTTCTACGGATGGGGATGGTGACCGACCTCTTGTTGCTGACGAAGAAGGTAACTGGCTAAGAGGAGATGTATTAGGAGTCTTATGTGCAGCCAAGATGAAAATAGAGGCTGTCGCCGTTCCTGTAAGCTGTAACACAATGGTAAAATCCTGTCGGAAGTTTTTACATGTTACCCATACAAAGATTGGTTCACCTTATGTGTTGGAGGCATTTACATCCTTAAACTCACAATTTAAATCCGTTGCAGGCTTTGAAGCTAATGGTGGTTTTTTACTCGGTAGCCATATTAAAATTAATGGTGTTGAGTTGGAGCCATTACCTACTAGGGACGCAGTCTTACCAGCATTAATTTTATTTGTAAACTCTTACCCCTCGAATATATCTGGGTTGGTTAAAGAGTTGCCGAAGAGATTCACTTATTCTGATAGAATTAAAGATTTTCCGAAGGTAAAAAGTCGTAAAATTATTGAGCTTGGATCTTTAGATATAAATGCTCTGATGCTAAGACTCCAGTTCAGTAAGTTAAAGGTAAAGTTTGTAGACCTAACCGATGGTTTGAGAGTATCATTTGATGGCGGAGATATACTGCATATTCGCCCTTCAGGTAATGCGCCAGAGCTGCGTTGTTATGCTGAGTCTGATAGTGTTGAACATGCAAAGTCGATTGTCACGAAATGTCTTGGTAATCTAAATAAGATAGACATAAAATGATCTTGCAATAATTGGTTAATATAAACATTAAGTACATGGGGTAATACTTTGAATTATCAGCGCCGTCATTCTCGTTGGTATGAGCGATTTTTATTTAGCCCTCCATCCTTGTTTTTCGTTGGGGCTTTATTGGCTGTCTGTTTACCTGCCATTGAGCGCTGGGGCTGGGATTTTTGGAGTGCTCTTGATGCAGTAAGAGTCAATACGTTGGTGGGGGCTTTTGTGGCTTTCCTACTTACGGGTATAGTGCTTCATCGCTTCCTACGCTATCCGGGAGCCAGTCCGGTTGCGTATATGATACCGACGGTAACCACCTTGTATGGTCTGCTGGTAGGGGTATTGTTTTTTCTACGACTCCCCTACAGCAGGCAGGTGCTTTTTGAATCTTACATAGTGGCGCTTCTATGCTGCTGGGTTGTCTATTTTATAGGCCGCCGCTACCGGACTCCCAAGTATGCGCTGCTTCCCTTTGGTGATTATCAGTCTCTGACCAGTCATGACAGCGTGCAGTGGCGTCTGTTGGACACGCCAGACTTAGGAGCCGTCCGCTATGACGCTGTGGTGGCTGATCTACGTGATGAAAATCTGGCTGGAGAATGGGAGAGATTCTTGGCCCGTTGTGCCTTGGCACATATCCCCGTTTATCACATCAAGCAAATCAGCGAGACCCTCACTGGCCGGGTGAAGATCGATCATCTTCATGAGAATCAGCTTGGCTCCCTGTTGCCGTCTCCCATATACGCATTTGTCAAGCGGGGCATGGATATACTGGCTGCGGTGATTGCAATCCCACTATTTTCACCGCTGATGCTGGTGACGGCCGTATTGATCAAGCTGGAGAGCCCGGGACCAGTAATGTTCCTGCAAAACAGGGTCGGTAAGGGAAATCAGGACTTTCGGATCTACAAGTTCCGCAGCATGTGCCAGAACTCGGAACAACACGGCGCTCAATTCGCGCAAGATGGGGACATGCGCGTCACGCGGGTTGGCAAGGTGATACGCAAGTTGCGTATTGATGAGCTGCCCCAGTTCTTCAATGTGCTCAAGGGGGATATGAGCCTTATCGGGCCAAGACCCGAGCAGCGAACCTTCGTCGATCAGTTCGAGCGGGAGATCCCTTTTTATATGTATCGCCACATAGTGCGGCCGGGGATCAGTGGTTGGGCCCAGGTTGTGCATGGCTATGCAGCCGATGCCGATGACACTCGTATCAAGATTGAGCATGATTTTTACTACATCAAGCACTTCTCGCTCTGGCTGGATGTGCTCATAGTCTTCAAGACCATTCGCACCATCCTGACTGGCTTCGGGGCGCGGTAAGTCCGGATGCGTATCCTACTGTTGGGGGCTCGTGGCCAGTTGGGGCGAGCTCTTTTTTCTGTTCTGTTGTGTGAGTATCCTCATTGGCAAGTGAGGGCTTTGGGGCGAGATGAGTGTGATATCACAGAACCGCAGACCCTGGAGCTCGCCCTGCGCCATCATAATCCCGATGTGATCATCAATGGGGCGGCCTATACGGATGTCGATCTTGCAGAGTCGGAACCTGATCTCGCTGATAGCATCAATCACAGAGCTGTGATGGAGCTGGCTCGGGGGGCGCAGGCTCTAGGCGCCTTGTTGGTGAGCTTCTCTACCGATTATGTGTTCGATGGTCGTGGGAGTAGACCCTGGACTGAGGCAGATCAGCCAAGACCTCTCAATGTCTATGGTGCAACGAAATATGCCGGTGAGCGGGCGATACAGGCTTTATGTCCCAACCATTTGATTATTCGTACGAGTTGGCTCTATGGCGGGGAAGGGAGGCATTTTGCCCGTACCATTCTCCGTGGGGCTAAGGAGGAGCAGCCCTTGAGTGTGGTTGCCGATCAATGGGGGGCTCCCACCCAAGTAGACTGGTTGGCAAGGGTGAGCATGATGGCGTTGTCGCAAGTGTTGCATTCACCCACAAAAACCGGGCTCTACCATCTGAGCTGCCAGGGGGAAACTTGTTGGCACGGGTTTGCCTCGGCCTTGGTTGAGGAGGCACATCGATTGGGACTGCTGGCACAATCGATCACTGTTCGTCCTATTCTCTCTGAGCAGTGGCCACAGCAGGCCCGTCGCCCCTTGAATTCCAGGCTTGATTGTCGCTTGTTCTCAGCAGTGTTTGGCATCACCCCGTCTCCCTGGCGGGAGGAGATGATCATCTGGTTGGCGAGTCAGGGCATCCTTCCAACCGCGCCGGCGATATGCCCCTTCCAATAACACCCTCAATCTATCTCACTCGTTATAACCCTCCCCCCTCGGGGCTAGAGTACTGGTCTTAATCTAAGTTATCTTGAGGACAAGAGTCTGGAGGTCTGTTTCAAAGGTCGAGACTCGACCTGACTCGATACTGGCGCCTCCGACAGCCAGCGAGAGGTGAGTGGTTTCGAGAGGGGCTTCTGGGCGATAACTCAAGGTCTCTGCCCCTATGAGATCGTTTAGGGTCGTGGCTGAAGGGTTATCTTTGTAGCCTCATGTAACGCTTTCTCTATCAGGCCTTTACTTAGCAATGTGGTGATGTTTGCTTCGTTTAGGACAATTTGAGTCGTTCCCTACAAGGGACATTTCATGGTCTGCAACATCGTCACAGGGTAAAGTAGTTCAGGCGATTACCGCTACTATCTTCGATGTGGCCGTGATCTCCGAGCGAATGGTCCGATCCATGGCCAACGGGTTGGGCTGCAACCTCCAGCTGAAGATGCTACAAATCTATGGGTTCTCTCAGGTTTTGCTCATGGTTTTTATGTGTAGAGCGGATGGTTCTATATGTTGCGAAAATGTACCTATTATTATGCACCTTTGTGCGGCGGCACTCTCCACTGGTCAGATCCGACGCTGGCTATTGAGTAGCCCTTGATAGAAAATGTGTCATTAGATTAGTTTTTCTGACCGAAACCGTCACGCCATTTTCTGGAAGTAACCTTATTTTTAGAGCTCCGTATGAACAAACAGGTATTCGATAATTCAGATAATAAGTTGCCGCAGGGTTGGCAAGCCTCTTCTGGCGATGAGATTGATCTTCGTGAGCTAATTCTGGTGCTATGGCGTCAGAAGATATTGATCCTACTGATCGCTGGCGTGTGTGGTTTGGTCGGCGTGGTCTATGCGCTGACAGCCTCACAGCAGTGGTCCGCAACGGCCGTGATTGCAGAACCCAAGCCGGAAGATATGATGCCGATGCAAAAAATTGCGATGCAGGCAACTGCACTGGGGCTCAAAGATTTCCCCAGTGGCAAAAGCCTCTACCAGGAGTTTGTTCAGGAATTCAATGCCTATGAGAATCGTCGAAGCTACCTGAAAAGCAGCCCCTTGTTTGTCGAGTTTGCAAAAGCGAAAGGACTTGTGCTTGATGACAAGGTTCTGCGGCGCTGGTTACGCGACTGGGCCAAGCTGGTGACGGCTCAGCCTGTAGGCAAGATGGGGGAGACGCCGGAAGTTGTACTCACCTTTGCAGCCCCCACCGCCGAGAGCTCGCTGGTGATGCTGGAGGGGTATGTCGACTACATCACCAAGTTGCAACAGCAGCAGTTGGTTCACCGGCTCGGTGAGCAGCGTGATTTGCAGCTGGAGGGGATGAACACTCAGTATGTGATAATGCGAGAAGATACCAAGCGCGCGCTGCAACAGGAGATTTCCGAGTTGGCCTTGGCCAACAGAGTGGCCAAGGCGGCAGGTGTCGCCGCGCCACTGGAAAACTACGACACTCAGGAGCGTCTCTCCATCTCGCTGGGTTCCAAGGGCTTGGAAGAGAAATTATCTTTACTCAAATCTATCGACCTTGAGCTCTACCAACCCAAGTTGCAGTCTCTGCAAGTGCAGATGGCGCGCCTGAAGCGTGTCTCCTTGGAAGGGATTACGTTCCGTCCTTTCTCCTATCTTGATGCTCCTGATGAGCCGATGAGCCGTGACAAGCCCAAGCGTCCCCTGATCGTGGTGCTGGCCACTCTGCTCGGCGGCATGCTGGGGGTCGGTATTGTGCTGATACGGCATGCCTTTCGCAGACCAGAACAGGCATAATCGTTGCTAAGTGAATCAAAGGGGGCTCAGCCCCCTTTTTGCTTCTTGGGATGCTGGTGATGGTGCTATGAATCTGAGTGCGTGGGGGTCAGGGAAGATGAAGGTAACAATAAAGGCCTTTGGCATGGTCAGTGTGCTCTATTGGCTGCTGGGCATGCATTTCTTCATGCACAACCCGGGAGGGGCCGGGCTCTATCTGCCATTCAATGCCTGGGGCTGGATCTTTGCCAGTCTGGTCATCGGTGTGGGGCTGTGGCAGGTCACGCTGCAGCAGAAGCTGGTCTTCTCGTCACTGCAGACCGGGCTATGGCTAGGTGGATTGCTGCTGTTGTTACCCATGGCATACCCGAGTTTTGAGCTCAAGGATTACGCCATCCCCCGTCTGTTAGGGTTGTTCACCGGCCTGTTGTTTCTGTTCTGCCTCTACCAGTGGCAACTGGCTCGCGAGGCGCGTGACCGGCTGCTCTATCTGCTGCTGGGGGCGGTGGTTATTGAGGCATTGCTCGGGTTGGTGCAGTACTACCTGCTGACGCCGGGCAACTGGCTCGGCTATGACACCCAGACCAATCGCCCTTACGGCATCTTCCAGCAACCCAATGTGATGGCCAGCTTCATGGCGACCGGATTATCCCTCGCCATCTGGCTGGAGCTGCGGGGGCTGGCCAACGGCTGGCTGCGGGGACTGCGCTATGGCGTGATCCTGGCAGCCAGCCTGCTGTTGGTGGTGCTGCAGTCGCGGGTGGGGCAGCTTGGCGGGCTGTTGGCCTTGCTCCTGCTTGCGCCGCAGCTCTATCGCCAGCGACAGCTAGGTCGGGTACTGGGGCTGGTTGGGCTGGGCATCGCCCTGGGGCTGGCATCCCAATACGGGATGGCGGGGGCCAAGAGAGGGCTGGAAATCTATCAGTCCGGCGGCATGCGTTCCATCTACTGGCCCTATGCCGCCAAGCTGATCGCCGAGGCGCCCTGGACCGGTTGGGGTTATGGCAGTTTCGAGCCCGTCTTCCTGCAGCACTACATGGCCGACAAGGCACAGAACCCCGCCATGGTGCAGATCGAATACAACCTGGATCACCCCCACAACGAGTTTCTCTACTGGGCGGTGGAAGGGGGGTTGGCCCCCATGATCGGCATGCTGCTGATGGGCGGCGCTCTGTTGTGGCGCTTGACCAAGGCCGGTTGGGTCAAGGGGTCGGCGCTGCTGGCGCTGGTGACCCCCATACTGCTGCACACCCAGACCGAGTATCCCCTCTACCACGCCATCGCCCTCTGGTGGGCCCTGTTGCTGCTCATCTATGTGCTGGATGCGGAAGTGGAGGAGGGGGCGCAGGCCTTTGGCCACGCCAACTGGCGGGAATATGTCTATCGCCCCTGGCTGTTGCTGCGCTTCCTGGCCATCGGTATTCCACTGGTCGTGGTGCCCTTCATGCTCACGGCCATTCATACCGCCTGGGTGGTGACCAAGTATGAGCGTGGTGGCTACAAGCAGCCGACCCTGTTGCTGGACATCGTCAACCCCATGGCCTGGCTGACCCGGGTGGAGTTCGACGTGAATGCGGTGCGCCTGATGGTCGGCCTGCAGGCTCACAATAAGACGGAGCTGGAGGCGTATCTCGACTGGGGGCAGGAGTTCGTGCGCCACACCCCCAGAGCCAACATCTACGCCAACATGGTGCTAGCCCTCGATGCGCTGGGGCGGCAGGAGGAGGCGAAGCGCCTGCGTACCCAGGCACTGATGCTCTATCCGGGTGAGCCCTTGCTCACCGGCTCGGCGGGCAAGTCGGTCGCGGCGACCCTGGAGCGCAAGCCGTCAAGTTGATGTTGTGCCACGGATTTATTCTGGTTCGATGACAAGGAAGAGGCTGCCGCCATTGTTGTTTCGGGCAAGCTCACAGTCAGGATTGGCGGTGTAGTCTCTTGAAAAAATGGCAGGAATTTATCTGCCATCCGCAAGCCAGGTGCCCAACGCCGGGGCGCCTTTGTCATCGGAGTCGACATCGTGAAGAAAATAGCATCTATCGCCGCCAGCCTGCTCATCCTGATCAGTTCACCCGGCATGGCCGGCACCAGTAGCCAGGTGGAATACGGGACAGTGCAGGAGAGCCGCATCATCACCCAGGCGAATACCGCCACTCATCAGGGCGCCCGGCCGCTGCGCACCATAGGCGCCGCCGCCCTGGGGGCCGCCGTTGGCAGTCAATTCGGCGGTGGCTCCGGCCAGACCGTCGCCACCACTGTGGGGGCGGTCGCGGGGGCCGAGGCCTCGCGCCGCCGTCAGAGTGAACAGGGCACCACCCAGGGCAAGCAGACGGTCGAGCTGCAGATCAAGACTCAGGCAGGGAAACTGCTCAACGTCGTGCAGGAGAACGATCCCAATCTCATCTTCAACAAGGGAGACAAGGTGCGCATCCTGACCACGGGGACGGACACCCAGGTCGACAAGTCGGTCTAAGGCTTTGCTCGGTCATGGCATCCAGGCCGTGTCCCATGGCGAGCATAAGCCGCGGAGAGAAGGGCACGGCTGCCGGGCTGTGGCACCACTCGGGTTCAGTGCGGTTGATGTGCGACTCTGATCAAACCGATACCAGGCCTCGAAAGAAGCTGGCTGTTCACCGGGTGCTGCCTTCTGGGTTGTGCGATGTTTCATCAAGGTTTTCACCGGCTCGCAAAAACAGGTTTCTCTGCTGGACGACGAGGGCGCCTTGGTTAAGATGAGGCCCTTAACGTTTGGTAAGGGAGGTTGAAATGGAGTTAGTACTAGGCCCACTCGAGGCGCGCGTGATCGGCTGCCTGATAGAGAAAGAGATCTGCACGCCGGATCAATACCCCCTCTCTCTCAACGCGCTGGTCAATGCCTGCAATCAGAAGAGCAACCGCGAACCCGTGCTGGAGCTCTCCGAGCTGGATATCCGCGCCGTGGTGGATGAACTGATCCGCCGTCGGCTGGTGGTCAACACCGCCGGCTTCAATGCAAGGGTGCCCCGTTATCAACACCGCTTCTGCAATACCGAATTCGGCGAGCTGAAATTCTCGGCGCAGGCGCTCGGCATCCTCTGTGAGCTGCTGTTGCGTGGCCCGCAGACCCCGGGCGAGCTGCGCTCGCGCACCAACCGCCTGTGCAGCTTCGATGATGTGACCCAGGTGGATGCCGTGCTGGCCGATCTCAGCGAGCAGGGGCCCTATGTGGTCAAACTGCCGCGCGAGCCGGGCAAGCGGGAATCCCGTTACGCCCACCTGTTCAGCGGCGAGATCGATCTGCAAGCGCTGGCCGAGGCCGCCCCCGCCAGTCACTCTGCCTCTCCCGCCGCCGATCGACTGAGTGTGCTGGAAGAGGAAGTAGAAAGCCTCAAGGCCCAGTTACAGGCCCTGGAGGCACGGCTGGCCCAGCTGGAAGGCTGATTCATCCCGTCATTGCAAAGAGGCGCTCAGGCGCCTTTTTTTATGGCGCTTTGGTGGGTATTCCCGCTCTTCTTCACCGCGTCATGGCGGTGAGCTCTGCCCGTTTCATCCCCTCGTTTTATGCGCCCTGCGCTTTTTTTTGTACTAATTCGCGGTTAAGGGTCGAGCCGCCGCCGCTTTCCCGTTAAAATTCCGCCTTTGCACCTGCCCGCGAGTTCTGATGTCAGCCTTCACCCTCTCTTCGGATTGCCATGCCCTGCTCAGCGAGCTGCAACTGCAGCGCGCCGCCAGTACCCGCTATTTGCAGGAGACGCTGCACGCGCAGCACTCCCCCGGGTTGGCGCTGGCTGATCGGCTGAACCAGCTGCAGCAGCAAGGGCTGGTGCGGCTGCGTGGGGAGCAGCAGTGGAGCCTGACGGCGGAAGGAACCCTGGCCCTGATCCTGGCGGTACGGGCGGGGGAATGCCCCATGCCGGACTGGACCCGGGTCCCCTCGGTCACCGGCCAGGAGCTGGCGCAGGCCCTGGTGCGTGAACTCTGCCTGGGGGAGGCGGGTCAGATCCCGGCCTATTACCAGAGCGCGGAGCTCTTGAGCCTGCTGGACTTGCCCGATGCTCACCGCCTGCTGCCGGGCTCAAGCCCCGAGTGGCAAGGGCTGCTGCTCGAGCATTTCGCCCTGCAGACCCTGCTCGACGCCGAGCCCGAGGACGGTTGGCCGCTGGCGCGCGTCACGGCGGCCTGTGCCCCTGCGCTGGCGGGCCGGGTCGAGACGCTGGCTGCGGAGTGGAGCTGGCTCTGTGGCGCGCCGGACGGCGAGGTAACCACTTACTGGCCGGCTCTGCAGCAGCTGGCCGAGCGGGGGGGAGATCAACCCCTGGCCGAGCGGCTGCTCAGCGCGCTGGGGCAGTGGCAGGCGCCGGCGGCGCAAGAGCCCTGGCCCCGGCTGTTCAGCGCCCTGCTCTGGCTGGGCTGGCTGCAACAGGCCGATCCCGTGCTCGCCAGCGAGCAGCGCAAGAAGTGGCAGCGCAGTCTGGGCAATCATTTCCCTCTGCTGAGCGATCTGCTGGGCCAGTGGGCCGGTGATCGCCACGGCCAGTCGGTCGGTCTGTTCGATACCCTGCAACTGCCGCTGGAGGAGCTCCATTGGGGCTATCTCTGGCTCGATCTCTGCGCCCTGGCGCGGCACGGCGAGCAGAGCCCCCAGGTCGCCATACTGCACAAGTGGGATCTCTCCCATGTGCTGGAGGCGAGCCCGCGTCACCGCCTGATGGCCTTCTGCCAGGATCTGCTGCGACTCTTGCTGGGCATGGGGGCGCAGCACGCCCCGTTGCAGCGGCTGCGCGCCGCCGCTGAGGCAGATGTGAGCAATGAGCAGGATGACGAAGACAAGACGCCCGCCTCGGCCAGCTGGCTGAACTGGCTGCAGGGGCTGGGGCGCTCCAGCGGTGTGCGCAAGGCACAAGAGCGGCTGGTGTGGCTGCTCCATGCGGATGGCCCCGAGCTGGAGTGCAAGATCCAGAAGCAGAGCACCAAGGGGGAGTGGACCGCTGGTCGCCGGGTCGATCCGGCCCTGCTCTCCACCCAGTACGCCGCCCTGCTCGACGAGGCGGACTGGGCGCTGGTGCGCACCCTGCCGCGGGTGATGAGCAAGCTGCCGCGGGAGGCTTGGGCGCCGCTCGCCGAGCACCCCCGCCTGTTCAACGCCAAGGGGCAGAAGCTGCAACTGGCCATCAGTGCCCCCCTGCTGCAGATAGTGGCCACCGAGCAGGGCATGAGCGCCGTGCTGAGCCCGCTTGCCGCGGCGCGCGGGGCGCACATAGTGCCCCTGGCGCAGGACCTGTGGCAGCTCATCCTGACCCCGCAGGCCCTGCTGGACAGACTGCCGGCGCTCGAATCCATCCCCCTGTTGCCCGAGGCCGGACTGGCGGAGCTGCAACGCACCCTGGACGCCATCCCCGAGCTGCCATGGCACAGCCAGGTGGCGGGGCTGCAGGGCAATGCCGAACTCGCCCCCTGGCCTGGGGTGCCCTCGGTCCAGCTGGATTGGCAGGATGGCCAGCTGGTGGTCCAGCTGGTGACCCGGCAGGGGGAGCTGCCACCGTTGCCGCTCGGCAAGGGGGAGGCCATAGTGCGCCAGGGAGTCAGGGATTATCACTACTGGCAGCGGGATCTCGCCGCCGAGAAGGGCGAGGCTCAGCTGCTGCGCAACCAGCTGCCCATCGGGCTGCCAGGCAACGAATGGAAGCTGGAGGGTGAGCAGGCGCTGACCCTGGTCAACTCGCTGCCCGAGCTGGTGGAGGCCGGAGTGGTCATTCACTGGCACCAGGACAGCGCTCGCCTCAAGAGCCTCGACGAGGCGGCCCTCAGCCTGCGCATCGAGCGGCGCCAGGACTGGTTCCAGATTGAGGGAGCCCTGGCGCTGGACGAGCACCAGATCCTCGACCTGCGCCTCATCCTGCGCCAGCTGACCCCGGGTCAGCGCACCGTCCAGCTCGACGAGAAGACCAGCCTGATGCTGAGCGACAAGCTGGTGGAGCGACTCACCATGCTGGGCGCCATGCTGGACGCCGATCAGCGCATTAACAACAAGCTGGCCTATCCGCTGGCCCGCCTGCTGTCGGCGGTGACCACCGCAGGGGATGATGCCTGGCAGTCGTTGCAGCAGGAGTGGCAGCAGGAGGTAGACTGTGCCCCCGAGCTGTTGACGGCACTGCGGGACTATCAGAAGGACGGGGTGCGCTGGATGGCGACCCTGGCCCATCACGGCTTCGGCGCCTGTCTGGCCGATGACATGGGGCTCGGCAAGACGCTGCAGGCGCTGGTCGTGCTGCGCATGCGGCAGCATCTGGGCCCGGCGCTGGTGGTGGTGCCCAAGTCAGTGGTCACCAACTGGCAGGAGGAGGTGGCCCGCTTCGCCCCCGAACTGGAGGTGGTGGTGTTCGAGCAGCCCTCCGAGCGGGAAGGGCTGATCCGCGATGCCAGGGCCGGCCAGATCATCCTGGTCAACTACGGCATGCTCGGCAGCCTGGCGCAGGCACTCAAGTCCCGCCGCTGGGCGAGCATGGTGCTGGACGAGGCCCAGCAGATCAAGAATGCCGGCACCCAGCGCGCCAAGCTGCTGTTCCAGCTCGAGGGAGATTTTCGTCTGGCCCTCTCCGGCACCCCCATCGAAAACCACCTGGGGGAGCTGTGGAGCCTGTTCACCTTCATCAACCCGGGTCTGCTCGGCAGCCTCGGCGAGTTCAAGCGTCGCTTCGGCAAGGCGGTGAAGGATCCCCAGCACATGGCGCTGCTGCGGGCGGTGATCAGCCCCTTCATCCTGCGCCGCCTCAAGCAGCAGGTGCTGACCGAGCTGCCGGACAAGACCGAGATCATCCATCACATCAGCCTCTCCCCCGAGGAGCGCCAGCTCTACGAGGCGACCCGGCGCGAGGTGGTGCAGCAGGTGCAGAGCGCCGATGGCCGTGCCCTGATGCACGTGCTGAGCGGCCTGACCCGGTTGCGCCGGCTCTGCTGCTCCCCCAAGCTGGTGATGCCGGAGTGGAGTCAGACCAGCAGCAAGCTGGACGAGGCCATGGGGCTGCTGGAGGAGGCCATCGACGGCGGTCATCGGGTGCTGGTGTTCAGCCAGTTCGTCGATCTGCTGAGCCTGCTGCGGGCCCGCATCGAGCAGAAGCAGTGGGACTACTGCTATCTGGACGGCGGCTGCTCCGCCAAGTCCCGCCAGGAGTCCATCCTGCGGTTCCGTCACGAACCTGTCCCGCTGTTCCTCATCAGCCTCAAGGCCGGTGGCACCGGTCTGAACCTGACCCAGGCCGATACCGTGTTGCACCTGGATCCCTGGTGGAACCCGGCGGTGGAGGATCAGGCGAGCGATCGGGCCCACCGGATGGGGCAGACCCAGCCGGTGACCGTGTATCGGCTGGTGTGCGAGCAGACGGTGGAGGAGAAAATCGTGGCGCTGCACGACGAGAAACGGGCGCTGGCCGATGGCCTGCTCAGCGGTCAGTCCGAGGTCCGTGGCCTGGATGTGGAGAGCCTGCGCGCCCTGCTGATGAGCTGATGACGGCGGTGGTTGCCTGTGTGCGAGAGGGGGATGGTCCGGTGACCATCCCCCTCGTCTTTTTTCAGTGCTTCAGGGCGCTCATTTCCAGCGTCAGGGCATCTCTGCAATATGTCTGGCTGAGGGAGCGGCTAGCCCTGATAGCGATAGAGGTGCAGCCGCTCTATGATGGCCTCGCCGCCTATCTTGCGATCCCGCCGCGCCTGGCGCAGCTTGGGCGGGTAGTGGCCGAGGTGGGTGACGCTGGGCGGGGTGTCCGAGCAGAGCAGCAGCGGCAGGCTCGCCTTGAGCTGCTGCTTGCGCGGCTCCCTGTCCTGCCAGAGAAGGTTGATCATGGGGTGGGTCTTGACCGGCCGCCGGATCCGCAGCTCGGCGTCGGCGGGCAGACGGCGAATGTCATACACCTCCTGATCCACCATCTTGCTCCACTCCTCGTTGTTGGAGAGCGCCGGGATATAGCGGCGGCTGCGCTCCAGCATCTCGAGCACCTGATCGCGGCTGAGGCGACTGATACTCTGCTTGTCGGCCCAGGTAAAGCCCAGCGAATGCAGCTCCCCCTCCAGCAGGGTCAGCTTGCGGTAGACCTGCAGGGTGATGACCCCGGGCAACGCCTGGTGCACCAACTCGAACTTCTCATCCCGCCCTCCCGCCTGCTGCACCAGGGCCTTGAAGGCGAGCTTGTGGGCGTTGATCTCATCGAGCAGCGGGCGCAGCAGGCTGGCGCTGGCGGCGGGGAAGCGTAGCCAGCCGGGCAGCCGGTGGGTCGCCTTGGTTGAGCAGCCGGGGCGGGCGCTGTGATCCTGATAGGCGGCGATCGCGGCGGCCAGCGCCGCGTCGCCCCCCAGATAACCGACCTCTATTTGGGCGATGGGATCGTGCTCCTCTCCCTGCGGCACGGCGGGGAGGGGATAGACATGGCCCTCTTGCAGCGGGAGTCGACTCAACTGCTGAGCCAGGCGGGCCAGCGCCGCTTCGAGGGCCTCCATCTGTTGACGCAAGGCGGCGGTCGGGGTAAAGGTGTCCATCGGCTTATCCTGTGATCGCATCCGATCCGGCGCTCGCAATGAGGCCGACGGGATACATGGCTAAACTACTGTATAAATAACCATACCAGCATGCCGAAAGCGCGCCAAGTGTCTCCTGTTATGAGGATTCGGTGCGGCCTGAAAATAGTAGCCATTTGAGAGTGTATATTTTGTATCTGTCTGTTAAATAAGGATCAATAAAAGATCTCTTGATTAACAACTGGATGTGAATGCCCCGTGACAGCGTCCTCCCCGAAATACCTGGTCTGCATAGCTACTGCTGGAAACTGCATAGTTAGAAGTAGCGCATGCAGGAGAATATGCTGCTAGGTCGTGCAGGGAAATGAGACCACAATTTAATCATTTAGAATCAATCGGTTATGTCTTGGTGGTTGGCCATATCAGCCATTAGTTTTACTCATGTGTTGTATCAAAATTCGTCAATTGAGCCACTCCCTCCGCCTGACTAAGCTTTGCGCATCAAATCCGAGCCTTGCGCAGAACTAGAGAGAGGAGCCATATCATGGCCAACATGACGTATACCGAAGCCGGTTATCAGCATTCCAGCCAATCGAATCTGGCTGCTCGCGTGAAAACGACCGTAGTGACCTGGCTGGAACGCAGCCGCAGCCGTCGCCAGCTCTCCGAGCTGCCCGCCTATCTGCTCAAGGACATCGGCCTGAACGAAGCCGACCGCTATCAAGAGACCACCAAGCCGTTCTGGCGTGGTTGATCAGCCGGGCATGGATGCCTCGTTTTTCCGCTGATCCCGTACTCCGTTTTCCCCGGCATCCCGCTTGCCGATGTGGCGCCTTGCCACCCAGCATCATGACCCATTTTGTCCCCTTGCAGCCTCAGTCCTGAAATCTCCCCCATCTGTTCCCCGTACCGTTCGACTTGTCACCAGCTGTCGCCATCTTTGTATCCTTACTGTTTGAATTTGTTTAAAAATCGATTTTAAGCCTGCCCGCCTTGGGTATAATCCGGCCATAGCATTCCAGACAAGAGGGTGAGACGGATGATTCCCCAGCATGACTTTTTGGCCCTGACCCGCCGCCACGAATGGCAGCTTGATCCCTTTGCATTCTATCTGCCGGATGGCACCCGGGTGAGCGTGTGGGACACCGGCGTGCTCTGCCTGGAACCCGTCAATGGGGCGGGGGGACGCAAGGACATAGTGCTCTCCTGCGGCATCCACGGTAACGAGACTGCCCCCATCGAGATCTGCAACCAGCTGCTGACCCGGCTGCTCAGCGGGGAGCTCAGGGCTCGCCACCGGGTGCTGTTCCTGTTTGGCAATCCGGCGGCCATGAACCTGGGGCTGCGGGAGGTGGAGGAGAACATGAACCGGCTCTTCTCCGGCGCCCACAGCAAGGGGGAGGGACTTTGCAACAGGGAGCGGATCCGCGCCATGGAGCTGGAGCAACATGTGAGCCGCTTCTTCGCCGATCCCACCAGGCCCCGCTATCACTACGATCTGCACACCGCCATCCGCGGCTCGCGTCACGAGAAGTTTGCGGTTTATCCCTTCCCCCACGAGCGGCCGCACTGCAAGGAGCAGGTGCAGTTCCTCGGTGCCTGCGGGGTGCGCACCATACTGCTTTCCAGCGGCCCGACCACCACCTTCAGCTATTACAGCTCGCACCAGCATGGTGCCCATGCCTTCACGGTGGAGCTCGGCAAGGTGCGCCCGTTCGGGGAGAACGACATGACCCGCTTCATCGAGGCCCGGCAGGCGTTGCAGGAGCTGGTGACCCAGGATGAGGTTGGCGTGGAGCCCTGGCGGGCGGATGACTTCACGATTTTTGCCATCGATCGGGTGATCAACAAGCGCTCGGCGCAGTTTCGTTTCCTGTTCGCCAGCGATGTGGACAATTTCACCGAGTTTCCCCAGGGATTTGTGCTGGCGGAAGACGGGGATCTGCAATACAGGGTAGAGAAACCGCGGGAGGCGGTGGTGTTCCCCAATGCCAGCGTGGCCATCGGTCAGCGTACCATGCTGCTGGTGGTGCCGACCCGCCTGTGGGAGTGATCTGAGCCTACCTCTGCACGCCGAACCTGCGCCTCTGGCGGCTGGTGGCGGCTATCGGATTATGGCAGTGATCCCAAACTCAGCATGACAGGGAGCCCGAAAGGGCTCCCTTCTTCGTTTCCGCTCGCCGAAAATCTTATCTTCTTTCTGAAATTAAAGAAGTTTCTACTGGTCTTACCTGGTTAAATTCCATTGCCCTTTACTTAACATGTTGTTTACATTTCAGGTGTCACCTCATGGTGGTGACGTTGACAACGGCAAGGAGCCAGTTATGACCCATGTCGACATCCCTTTCCTTCGCTACCTCGATGAGGAAGGGCGCCCGGTCGAGACACTACCGACCTGGCTGGACAAGGCGACCCTGCACACCTTCTACCGCAACATGGTGATGGTGCGCAGCTACGACAAGAAAGCGATTGCACTGCAGCGAACCGGCAAGCTCGGCACCTTTCCCTCCCACCTGGGGGCAGAGGCGGTCGGGATTGGGGTCGGTCTCGCCATGCAGCCTCAGGATGTCTATGTGCCCTACTACCGGGACATGCCCACCCTCTATGTGCGGGGCGTGCCCATGGAGCAGAACCTGCAGTATTGGGGCGGGGATGAACGGGGCAGCGTCTTCTACAAGGCCGATGGCGAGCTGTCGGAAGACTTGCCCATCTGCATCCCTATCGCCACCCAGATCACCCACGCCGCTGGCATCGCGGCTGCCTTCAAGCTGCGCAATCAGCCCCGCGTCGCCGTGGTCACCATAGGCGATGGCGGCACCTCCAAGGGAGACTTCCTGGAGGGGCTCAACTGCGCCGGCGTCTGGCATCTGCCCATGGTGATGGTCATCAACAACAACCAGTGGGCCATCTCGGTACCGCGCAAGTTGCAGTCGAGCGCCCCCACTCTGGCCCAGAAAGGGATAGGGGCCGGGGTGCGCAGCATTCAGGTCGACGGCAACGACGTGGTGGCCGTCTATGAGGCGACCCGCGCCGCCGTCGAGCGGGCGCGTGCCGGCAAGGGGCCGACTCTGATCGAGGCCATCAGCTACCGGCTCGGGGATCACACCACCGCCGATGATGCGACCCGCTACCGCGATGCCGCCGAGGTGGAAGCCGCCTGGGCCAAGGAGCCGGTCAAGCGGCTGCGCCAGTTCATGGCCGGGCAGGGCTGGTGGGACGAGCATCAGGAGCAGGCGCTGCTGACGGAGGCGAGCCGGGAGGTCGAGCGAGCCGTCGCCGCTTACGAGAGCACGATACGGCAGGCGCCGGAAACCGTGCTCGATTACCAGTTTGCCGAGCTGCCCAAGGATTATCGGGCGCAGCGCCAGCGCATCATCGCCAAGGGCATGCAGCTGCACGGCGGGGAGACACATCATGAGTGACATCACACTGCTCGAAGCCATCAATCTGGCGTTGCACCATGAGATGGCGCGCGACCCCGACGTGGTGGTGCTGGGTGAGGATGTGGGGGTCAACGGCGGGGTGTTTCGCGCCACCGTGGGCCTGCGCGACAAGTTCGGTTTCAAGCGGGTGATCGACACCCCGCTGGCGGAGGGGCTGATCGCCGGGGTAGCGGTCGGCATGGCGACCCAGGGGCTCAAGCCGGTGGCCGAGTTCCAGTTCCAGGGCTTCATCTTCCCCGGCATGGAGCAGATCATCTGCCAGGCGGCACGGATGCGCAACCGCACCCGTGGCCGACTCTCCTGTCCCATCGTCTACCGCTCGCCCTATGGCGCTGGCATTCACTCGCCTGAGCACCACAGCGAGAGCGTCGAGGCGCTGTTCGCCCATATTCCGGGCCTGCGGGTGGTCATCCCCTCCAGCCCGAGACGGGCATATGGCTTGCTGCTCTCGGCCATCCGCGACCCGGATCCGGTGATGTTCTTCGAGCCGGATCGCATCTATCGCTCCATGAAGTCGGACGTGGTGGATGACGGTGTCGGCCTGCCGCTGGATGTCTGCTTCACCCTGAGGCCCGGACGGGATCTCACCATAGTTGCCTGGGGCGCCTGCATCCAGGAGGTGATGCGGGCCGCCGCCCTGCTGGCGGAGCAGGACATCCAGTGCGAGGTGCTGGATCTCGCCACCATCAAGCCGCTGGACATGGAGAGCATTCTGGCCTCGGTGCGCAAGACCGGTCGCCTGCTGGTGGTGCACGAGGCGTGCGGCAGCTTCGGAGTCGGTGCCGAAATTGTGGCGCGGGTCACCGAGGAGGCGCTCACCAGCCTCAAGGCGCCACCCAAGCGGCTCACCGGGGTGGATGCCGCCGTGCCCTACTATCGCAACGAAGAGTATTACCTCATCACCGAGCAGGATATTGCGGATGCGGCTCACCAGCTGATGGAGAAATGGTCATGAAATTTTTCAAATTACCGGATCTGGGCGAAGGATTGGCCGAGGCCGAGATCGTCGAATGGAAGGTGAGTGCCGGCGATACCGTGAGTGTCGATCAGGTGCTGCTGTCGGTGGAGACCGCCAAGGCACTGGTGGATGTGCCCTCGCCGGTGGCGGGGGTGATCGCCCGACTCTGCGGCCAGGAGGGGGACATACTCCATATCGGCGCGCCGCTGGTGGAGTTTGAAGGGGGCGAAGACGATGGCACCGTGGTGGGCAAGGTCAGCGCCCATCAGCAGCACATCGAGGATCACTTCGTGGTGGGCACCATGGCGCCCGGAGGCTCCCTGGTGCAGGCCATGCCGGCGGTGCGCCTGCTGGCGCAGAAGCTGGGGCTGGACATCGACAGGCTCAAGGGCAGCGGCCATGCCGGCATGGTGACCGAGCAGGACGTGCAGAGCGCCTTCGAAGCGCTGCAGAGCAGCGGCAACGAGTTCCTCAAGGGTTCGCGCCGGGCCATGGCCAAGGCGATGGAACTCTCTCACCAGACGGTGGTGCCGGTCAGCATCACCGACGAGGTGGACTTGCGCCACTGGCGGGCCGATGAGGACGTCACCGTGCGCCTCATCAAGGCGATCGGCGTGGCCTGTCGCGCCGAGCCATCCATGAATGCCTGGTTTGACGGGGATACCCTGTCGAGACGGCTGTTCAGGGAGGTCAACGTGGCCATCGCGGTTGACTCCAAACACGGGCTCTATGTGCCGGTGATGGAGAACGTGGCCGAGCGGGAGAGGGCGGATATCCGCCAGGGGCTGGACCGGATGATCGCCGACGTGAAGGCGCGAGCCGTGCCGCGGGAGATGTTGCAAGGGGCGACCATTACCCTCACCAACTTCGGCGCCATCGCGGGTCGCTACGCCAGTCCCATAGTCACGCCGCCACAGGTGGCCATCATAGGGGCGGGCAAGTTGTTTGAAAAAGTGGTCTTCATCCATGGGGAGGCGCGGCCGGTCCGGGCACTGCCACTGTCGATGACTTTCGACCACCGCGCCTGCACCGGCGGCGAGGCGGCGCGCTTCCTCAAAGCCCTGGTTCAGGCACTGGAAGCGGCGGATGCGTAAGCGATTGCACCCTGCCCCCGGCAGGGTGCAAATTTGGTTGCGTAATCAACAAAGGCACGTATAATCTAAACCAGCTTGAAAGGGCATTAGTTATGTCAATGAGTATGATGTTTTGCATCTTTCCCTGTTGTTCATAAGTTAATCCCATTTTTGAGCTTTACCCGCTGAAAAGCATTAAGTAATTATTTTGAATACAGGTTAAAGATATGTCTAACATGATCACCGGTACCGTTAAGTTTTTCAACGAAACCAAAGGTTTTGGCTTCATCCAGCAAGAAAACGGCCCGGACGTTTTCGTTCACTTCAGCGCTATCAGCGGTAACGGCTTCCGTACCCTGGCTGAAGGTCAGCGCGTACAGTTCTCCGTGACCCAAGGTCAGAAAGGCCCGCAGGCTGAGAACGTAACTGCTCTGTAATTCTTACAGAATTTAAGAAAGCCGTGGTACCTCTGGTGCCACGGCTTTTTGTTTTATGGCATATTCATACACCACATCTGCCTCTGACGATCATCATGCTCTCATCACTCTTGTTCGCCGTGACGCTATCCACTCTTGCCAAGCCCCCCGTGCCGGATCCTGTGGCAAGCGAGGCGGTGACCGTGTGCCAGCAATTCGTGCAGGTACGCCTGGGCAAGGCAGAGCTGCCCGAGGAGATCAAGGCGCTGCCTGTGCCGAAACGGGCGGGGGAGTGGTTGATCGACGGCAAGATAAAAGGACCCGAAGGTCCTTTGCTGTTTGCTTGTCTGCTGCGGCAAGGGGAGCATTGGAAGTTGCTCAACTTCTCGCTCTGGGCGCCGCAGGAGGTCAACTCGGTTTGAGTGCCACCAGCAGGTGTTGGAGGTGCTCGAGCATGGTCATGCCGAAAGGAGTCAGATAGCCGCCATCGGTTGCGCTGATCAGGCCTTGCTGATGCAGACGCTCCGCCGCTAGGCACAGCTCGTCAGACATGTCGCTGCGTAACTTGATCCCCAAACTCATGTTGGCCGGATCAAAGCATGCCAGTATTTTCAGCTCATTCACAAAATCGTCAGAAACCTGGTCGATCCCACTCATGGATGCACTCCTTACGCTAAAGATGTATGCAAACTAGCATTCCCGGTTTTACTTTAGTGGGCGCTGGCTCAAACTATTGGGCTTTGTCCGGACCGGTGCGGTGCGAACGCTGCTTTTTTGGCCGCAGGCCCGCGTCTGGCAGGCGTGATGGCTCAGGCCTCGGGTCGCCAAACATGGTAGGATAGTCCCACTTTTGTCTTTCTGGCCAGGTTGAACACCGGTCTTCCAGCTCAAGGCGTCTCTCATGATCACAGTCACTCTGGTCTCTCTGCTGCACTCCCTAGGTCCCCGCTTTCCGGTCTATGCCTCCTCCTTGCTGCTGCCCCTGCTCGATGAGCATCAGGGCGATCTCTGGTTGCCGGCCATCAAGGGGGGAGACATGACGGCCCTGCGTCAGCATGCCAAAGCCAAGAGTGCCCAGCTGCTGGCGCCGCTGGCGGCGGGGTGGTGTGACTTCGCGGCCGGCGAGGCGGGCGATACCCCCGAGCTCGATGGGCTGGCGAGTTACGATGAAGAGATGCTGGACAACCTGCTTATGTATTGGCACAGCCCGGCCAAGATCAACAGCCCGATCACCGATAACTTGTTCGAGCTGCGCCGTGGGGTGGTGGATGAAGCCCATGGCACCAAGCTGGCGGCCGCCTGGGAGCAGCAGCAGCAGGCCAGATTCGAGCAGATCATGCAGGGCGTGCAGGCCGGCCGCTCCCAGCTCTGCTTCGTGGAGGTGGAGTCTGCCTACTGGCTGCGCCAGCGTTTCACCGAAACCCCGGATATCACCCTGATCACCCCGACCCTGGGTTGAACCATCCTGATGGCCGGCCGGTCGACCGCATGCTCATGCTGGACAAGCCGCCGGCAAGATGTGAACATGTCGCCCTTTATTGAATGAGAGACTTGACCGATGAGCTATGAACTTAGCGACACCGAGCGCAATGCAGCGCTGCAACTGAACGCCGACTACCGCTTCGATCACTTCATCAGCAAGCTGGTCGAGCACGAAGAGCTGTATGTCCTGACCGACGAACACGGCGTCATGATGCTGACCACCGAAGATGAAGACTGCATCCCGGTCTGGCCGCACCCGGAATACGCCAAGGCGTGGGCCGAAGGCGAGTGGGCTGACTGCAAGCCGCAATCCATCACCCTCAAGGTGTGGCTGGAGCGCTGGGTCGATGGCATGGAGCAGGACGAACTCTGCGTCGCCGTGTTCCCGACCCCGGATCAGGAAGGCATAGTGCTGGAGCCGGCCGACGTGGCCGACGCCATCGCCCAGAAACAGGCCAAGCGCGGCTAAGCCTCGCCGCTGGTGCTGTCACCATGAAAAGACCCCGCCTGTGCGGGGTCTTTTTGTTTGCGGCCAGGCTCAAGGCTGCCGATAGCGGGTATCGATCAGGGTGACGGGGGGGAAGCGCTGCCCGCTCTTGATGGCGGTCAGCGTCTCTGTCTTCAGCTTCTCGTCAAGCCAGAACAGGCCGCCGAAGCTGTAACCCGAGTTGGCACCATCGAGCGGCCAGTAGAGCACATCGCTCTGGGGCGTCGCCGGGATCTTGGGCAGACGCACCCAGCGCCAGGCACCGGCTCTGGTGTAGGGCACCTGATAGGCGGGCACGAAGCTTGCCAGTTCAAAGAGTCGCTGCTGGATCTGGCGCGACAGCTCGGCCTTTCTGGCGAAGTCGAATGCCTTGTCATACTGTTCCACCAGGGCCGAGATGGCATCGTCGTCGATGTTCATGATGTTGTTGGTCTGCGGCTTGTTGGCATTGATCTTGTGGAAGAACTCCCAATAAGCGGGGTAGCGGCTGCCGCTCCAGGCCATCCAGGCACTCTGGTGTTTCTTCTCCAGCATGGACTTGAAGCCGGCGGAGGCATCCATCAGGTTCAGCTCCAGATTGAGGCCCGCCTTCTTCGCCTCCTCCCGCAGCAGGGTCAGGCGCTGGGCATGCTCCGCCGTGGTGTAGGTGATGCTGAGGCTCAGCGGCTGCCCCTTGGCGTTTTGCAGGATGCCATCCGGCCCCGTGCTGGTGAAGCCCGCCTTGGCGAAGTAGTCCCGGGCGAGCTTGGGATCGAAGGGGCGTGCCTTGAGATCCGTGTTGGTGAAAGCGCCCTGGCCAGAGCCATAGCTGTTGAGGCGCTGATAGTCACCGCGCAGCAGGGTCGCGATCATCTTGTCGATGGCCAGCGCATGCTGGATGCCGAGCCGCACATCGAGATCCTTGAGCAGCGGATCGGCGGTGTTGAGGTAGAGCCCGGTGGGCGATTGCGGTGTCCGGGTATAGAACCAGCGTCTCTCGATGTAACCCTTCTCGAATTCGGCGGTCTTGCTCTTGTCGTGCCACCAGCTGGGAATGGTCAGCGGGAAGCTGTCCAGCTCGCCGCGCAGGAAGTGCTGCCAAGCGATGTTCTGATCCCGCAGCACCTTGATCTCTATCCTGTCCGGGTTGAAGCGGTGCTGGAAGTAACGCTCGTCGTTGCCCCACCAATCCTTGACCCGCACGAAGCTGACGGACTTGCCCTTCTTCACCTGGTCGATCCGATAGGCGCCGGTGACCGGCAGCACCTTCCAGTTGTACTCCTTGACCCAGTTGGCGGTGAGCGCGATGGCGTGGCTCGGCTCGGGGGCGAAGGGGAGCGAGTCGAGCAGATCCTCGCGGCTCTTCTCGCTGCCGCTGGTGATGGAGAAGGTCTTGTCGTCGAACTTGGTGACCTCCACTATCTGGGTCGAGTAGTAGTTGTTGTACCAGGGATCGTTGATCTCCTTGCTGCGCATCATCTTGAGGGTGAACAGCCAGTCGTCGGCGCTGACCGGCTGGCCGTCTGACCAGCGAGCCTTGGGGTTGATCCTGAAGTAGAGCGTCTTGTGATCGGCGCCGAACGCCCACTGGTTGGCCAGCATGGGCATGGGCTTGCCGGTGAGGGGATGGGTGGCGAGCAGGGGCAGGGTAGTCTCCCTGATGTAGCCGGCGAAGCCACCGTTGGAGTCCGGCCCAAATTTACGCAAGGTGAGCGGGAAGCTGATCATGAAGTCGTGGAAGGTGCCGCCACGCCGGGCGGCCGGATCGGCGTAGACAGGGTCGGTGTCGTTGCTCTCCCACGCGAGATCCGCCGGCAGGCTGGCACTCCAGCCGGTGGCGCTCCAGCAGAGGGTGAGGGCCATCGCCGTGGTGCGGAGCACGCGCGGTAACGGGTGGCTAGCCGATGATGAACTGTGCAGCATGTCCTTGCTCTCCTGAGGTTCGGCGTCCTGCCGGGATCAAACGATATCAGGCCCGCGAGGGCCTGTCTCAGAATGGGAACTTTCCCCGCATTGGTCAATGGGCGGCGTGACGACTCAGTGGTTGGGCTGTGCCTTGAACAGCCGCAGTCGTCCCCCCAGCAGGTGCACCACGAAGCCGAGCAGCACCAGCCCTGAGCCCAGCCATTGCAAGGGGGTGGGATGTTCATCGAGCAGGATGGCGGCGGTCACCATGCCGACGCAGGGCACCAGCAGGGAGAGCGGCGCGACCTGGGCCACCGGGTAGCGCATCAGCAGGCGGCCCCAGAGGCCGTAGCCGAGCCAGGTGGCGACCAGCGACAGATAAAGCACGCACAGCAACCCCTGCCAGCTGACGTGCTGCAGGCTGTCGACGATGCGCGCCTGCCCCTCGAACAGCCAGGAGAGGGCGAGGAACGGCAAGATGGGCACCAGGCCACCCCAGGCGATGAGGCTCGGCAGGGAGGTCTGGTAGCGCAGGCCGATCTGGCGGTTGATGACGTTGCCGAGCCCCCAGCAGGCGGAGGCGCACAGGGTCAAGACGAAGCCGAGCAGGGTCAGGTTGCCCTCGCCGTTGTCGGCGATCAGATAGAGGCCGGCCCCCGCCAGGGGCAGGGCGATCCAGTGATGGGTCTGCCAGCGTTCCCCCAGCCAGATCATGGCGAACAGCAGGGTGAACAGTACCTGGGATTGCAGCACCAGGGAGGCCATGCCCGCCGGCATGCCGAACTTCATGGCACTGAACAGGAAGGCGAACTGCCCCAGGCTGATGGCGCCGCCATAGGCCAGCAGCCAGCGCCAGGGCATGGCGGGCCTGGGCACCAGCAGGATGGCGGGGAACACCACCCCGATGAAGCGCAGCGCCCCCAGCAGCAGCGGCGGTATGCCGTCCAGCCCCCACTTGATCACCACGAAGTTGAGCCCCCAGCAGAGGATGACCAGGGCGGCCAGACACTTGTCCTTGGTTTGCATGACTCTTCCTTGTTGGATCAGGGAGGCGTTCACCGGACGGGCCGGTGAGTCGACAGAGACTCGAGCATAACCTCTAAGGGGTGACCGGCGTCAAGTTGGCACGGTGCAATCAGGGCATCAGGCGGCGACGAAGTGCAGCGTCACGCCACGAGCCTTGAGGGCGTCACGCATGGGGGCGGGCAGGGCATCGTCGGTGACCAGCACGCCGATCTGGCCGGGTCGGCCGAGCTGGCTGGGATGGATGGCGCCAAACTTGCTGCTGTCGGTGATGACCACGTTGGTCACTCCCTTGGCCAGCACGCTGTTGACCACGTCGGCCCGCATCATGTCGCGGCCGGTGAAGCCCACCTCGGGATGAAAACCATCGACCCCGATGAAGGCCTTGGAGAAGTGCACCTGTTCGATGCAGAGCCGGGTGAGCGGCCCCACCACGCTCTCGCTCTGCTGCTGGTAGAGGCCGCCAAGCAGCACCACCGGGGTCTGGGTGTCCTTGAGCAGGTGGGCGATGAAGCTGCTGATGGTGATGATGGTGACCCGCTTGTTCAGGGCCAGATGGCGGGCCAGCAGGGCGTTGGCGCTGCCTCCCTCGATAAACACCGTCTCGCCATCGTCCACCAGCTGGGCGGCCCGCTCGGCAAGGCGCTCCTTGAGCAGGTAGTTGATGTTCATGCGGGCATCGGGATCATCGCTGTCCAGCGCCATGGCCGAGCCGTGCACCCGCTTGAGCAGCCCCTGCTTCTCCAGCGCGGTGAGGTCGTTGCGCACCGTGACCTCGGACACGCCGGTCTGTTCAGCCAGCTCGCTCACGCTCATCTTGCGAGCCTGATGGACCAGGGTGAGGATCTGTTGGCGGCGTAGGTTCATGGTGATGGCTCGATTCGAACGATGGAGAAGCATGGCGGCCAGTGCCGCCATGAGGGTCGCCGATCAGCGATGCTGCTCAGCGCGGCGATGATATCACCTCGCGCATCCGGCGATAAGATGGCGCCGGCGCGCGAGTGGCAGGTCGCCGCTTGCACCTGCCATGCCCGCCAGAGGCTGTGTTCGGTGCGGGCTATGATGTCATCTTGCGCATCCGGGGAGAGCGCGGCGAAGAAGATCGGGTAGATCGTCGCCACCCTCAGTTGCCTTCGGTACATCCGTCAGAGGCTGTGTTCGGTACGGGCGATGATGTCATCCTGCGCATCCGGGGAGAGCGCCGTGAAGAAGATCGGGTAGATCGTCGCCACCCTCAGTTGCCTTCGGCACATCCGTCAGAGGCTGTGCTCGGTACGGGCGATGATGTCATCCTGCGCATCCGGGGAGAGCGCCGTGAAGAAGGCGGAGTAGCCCGCCACCCGCACCACCAGATCCCGGTATTGATCGGGCTGGGCCTTGGCCGCCAGCAGGGTTTCGCGCGAGACGATGTTGTACTGCACGTGCCAGCCCTTGTGCACCTCGAAGAAGGTGCGCAGCAGGCTCATCAGCTTGGCCTTGTCCCGCTCGTTCTCCAGGCTCGCCGGGCTCAGCTTCTGGTTGAGCAGCACCCCGCCGAGGATGGCGGCGGTAGGCAGCTTGCCCAGCGAATTGAACACGGCAGTGGGGCCCAGGCGATCCGAACCCGAGGCCGGGCTGGCCCCTTCCGCCAGTGGGGTACGGGCGTGGCGGCCGTCCGGGGTGGCCTGGGTGGCCGCACCGAAGGGCACGTTGGCGGAGATGGAGGAGGTACCGGCGTAGTAGGTGCCGCCGATGGGACCCCGGCCGAAGCGGGTGTTGTGCAGCCCCTTGAGCTCATCGATGTAGCTCTGGTAGGCGTGCACCAGCAGCAGATCCACCTCGTCCAGATCGTTGCCGTACTTGGGGGCCGCATGGGTGAGGCGCTGGCGCAACTGCTCCCCCGCCAGCCCGGCGAAGTCCTGCTCCAGTGCCTCGGCCAGCACCGCCTGATCGACGATGCCCTGCTCGAACACCAGCTTCTTCACCGCCGCCAGGCTGTTGCCGAGGTTCGCTATCCCCACCTGCAGGCCTGAGACCCAGTCATAGACGGCGCCCCCCTGCTTGATGGTCTTGCCGCGCTCGATGCAGTCATCCACTAGCGTGCTGCAGAGGATGTCGTGGGCCTGTTCCTCCAGTACGCTGTCCACCACGCAGTCGATCTCGATGGACTTGCGGGTGAAGTAGCGTACCTGCTCGTCCCAGCGGGCCATCACCTCCTCGAAGGAGCCGAAGTTGCCTTGGCGCAGCGCCTGGGCCTGGGGCAGGAACACCTTGCCTGTGGTGGCATCGCGGCCGCCATCCAGCGCCGCCAGCAGGATGCGGGCGAAGTTGATGAAGCTCATGCCGGTGCAGCGATAGCCCCACTTGCCGGGCACAGCAGTCTCGATGCAGCCGATGGCGGCGTAGTGGTGGGCATCCTCCACGCTCACCCCCAGCCTGATGAACTCGGGGATGACGACCTCGTCGTTGTTGAAGGCGGGCATGCCGAAGCCGCAGCGGATCACCTGGATGCAGGCGTCGAGGAACGCCTCGCTCATGCCGGCATGGTAGCGCACCGAGAGGTTGGGCTGGGTCGAGCGCAGCTGGCCGCAGGACTCGAGGATGGCATGGGACAGACCGTTGACCGCGTCATGGGCCTGGCCATCGCGCCAGGTCTGGCCGCCTATGGTGACGTTCTGGTAGAGCGGGCTGCCGGCGGAGGCCTTGGAGTGGGTGCCGGAGCGGATCTTGTTCACCTCCAGCAATTTCAGCCAGCACCCTTGCAGCAGCTCGATGGCACGCTCGCGGGGCAGGGTCTCTGACAGCTCAACCTCGCGGCGATACCAGGGATAGAGGTACTGATCCATCCGGCCGAAGGAGACGGAGTGGCCGTTGGACTCGATCTGCAAGATGAGCTGGATGAAGTAGCAGAGCTGCAGCGCCTGCCAGAAGGTTTCCGGCGGCTGGTGGGCGATGCGCTCGCAGTTGGCGGCCATGGCCAGCAACTCGTTGCGACGCTCTGTACGGGATTCACTCCCGGCCATCTCGCGGGCCAGGGTGGCGTAGCGCTCTATCTGATCGCTCACCGCATCGAGCGTGATGGCCACCGCCTGCAGGAACTGCTCGCGCCGCAGATCCGCCCAGTCGGCGAGATCGAGCCGGGTGCGCCGCTCGGCCACCCGCGCCTTGACCCCGGCCAGCCCCTTGGCGAGCAACTCCTCGAAGTTGACCGCGAGGTGGGCATCCCCCGAGGTCATGTTGCCCTCGGCCTTGATGATGCCACTCTCCAGCAGCGCCTTCTGCTCGTCGGTGAAGATGCCGAGGCAGCGATCCTGCACTGTCTGGCCGCGCCAGAAGGGGGTGAGGGCGTGAATGGTCGCCTTGTCGGCTTCGCTCACCGCAAAGCCGGCGCCGGGCCTGTCCGCCAGCTCGTCTATCTCCTTCTCAATCCAGCCCACCGTGTACTCGGGGAAGAGCGGGGCGCCGCGCACCTGGCTCGCCTGGTTACCGACGATCAGCTCGTCGTGCTTGATCCAGATGCTGCGCTCCTTGAGGTGGTGAGCCAGCGCCAGGGCGCGGCGCACCGGCAGCGGCCGGGCGAGATGAGCCTGATAGGCTTGCGTGTAGTGGCGGGCACGCTCGGTGCAGACCGGCGGCTGAACGATGTGGATCAGGCTCTCTTTGTGGGCGCGGATCCGCGGGCTGAGGCTATTGAGGTCGAGCTGGGTCATGATCTTATCCTCGGGTCACAGGGGTCAGTCCCTGACGTTGGGCGTATGCGTGGGCAAAGCTGAGTAAATCGGGGTCGTCGAGCTGTGTGTCCGGCGCCAGATAGGGCATATCCAGCAGGGCATATTTGCCCATCCCCAGAGTGTGGTAGGGGAGGAAGTGGATCTCCTGCACAGTGCCGAGGCTGGCGGCCGTGTCTGTGATGGCTTCGATCGATTCGCGGTCTGCATTGAAGCCGGGAATGAGCGGCACCCGGATCTGCATGGGCACGCCGTATTCGGCGAGGCGTTTGAGGTTAGCGATGGGCAGCTCCACCTTGCCGCGAGTCCAGTTGAAGAAACGCGCTTTATCCACGTGTTTGAGGTCCGCCAGCACCAAATCCAGATAAGGGAGGCTTGGCTCAATCTGGTGCCAGGGCACATGCAGGCAGCTCTCGACCGCAGTGTGCAGCCCTTCTGCCTTGCAACGGGCCAGCAGGGCGGCGGCAAAGTCGGGCTGCATAAAAGGCTCGCCCCCGGACAGCGTCACCCCACCGCCACTGCGCTCGAAGAAGGGGCGATCCCGCAGTATGGTGTCCATCAGGGTGTCCAGCGTTTCATCCCGGCCGCACACCTGCAGTGCTTCGCTGGGGCAGAGGCCGCGCAGCCGTTCCATGTCCTCGGCATTGAGGGCTGAACGGGTGAGCTGGATGCCCTCGCTGTCACGCAAGATTGCCGGACAGGTCTGGCTGCAGAGCCGGCATCCCTCGATGCATTGGCGCCGGTCGAGTAGTATGTCCGGCTTGGGAGAGCGGCTTTCCGGGTTTTGACACCACAGACAGGCCAGCGAGCACCCCTTGAGAAACACCAGGGTGCGAATGCCGGGGCCATCGTGAGTTGAATATCGTTGCAGGTCGAAAATCATACCGCCTCCTTTTGTTTTTTCATTCTATTTGCTTTCATTCGAAAGTTGATTTGATTTCGATCAAGCAATTTGCAGATGTTTTGTCGCTAGAATGGCGACATATTGAACATCCCGTTAAGGAGTTAGAGATGGAGCTGTATCTCGATACCGCCGATGTGGCGGCGGTGCGTCGCTGGTCCAGGATACTGCCGCTGGCCGGAGTCACCACCAACCCGTCCATCGCCGCCGCCGGGGGCTTGCCGCTAAGAGAATTGCTGCCGGCCTTGCGCGAGGTGCTGGGGCCCAAGGCGCGGCTGTTTGCCCAGGTGATGGCCAAGAGCGAGACCGAGATGGTGCGCGAGGCGTTCGCCCTGCGTGAGCTGGACCCGGATCTGGTGATCAAGATCCCGGTCTGCGCAGAGGGGTTGGCGGCCATCAAGAGCCTGACCGCCAACGGCGTGCCGACCCTGGGTACCGCCGTCTACACCCCGCTGCAGGGGTGGCTGGCGGCCCAGGCGGGCGCCGAATATGTGGCCCCCTATGTCAACCGGCTGGATGCCCAGGGCGGTGACGGCATCGCCACGGTGCGGGAGTTGCAGCAACTGCTGGCGCTGCACGCCCCCGGCAGCAAGGTGCTGGCGGCCTCCTTCCGCACCCCGCGCCAGGCGCTGGACTGCCTGCTGGCAGGTTGCCAGTCCATCACCCTGCCGCTCGACGTGGCCGAGCAGATGCTGAGTGTGCCGGCGGTAGATGCGGCGCTCGCGAAGTTCGATCAGGATTGGCAACGGGCGTTCGCCTGAGGTCCACGACAGGCGTGAGTGAGGATCGAGGCGGGGCAGGAGGGTGGACTAAGCTAGTAGGAGAGCGCCCGATTTGACGGGCGGGTACCGATGGCTGACTGGAGGTGTCCCATGAGCGACCATACCCTGCTGCCCCATGGTGAGGATCTGCGCCGCGCCGTACGCTGGCTCAGCGAACACCATGAACACGACATCCGGGCCATCGAAGAGGCCTGCGTCCGTTTCGATCTCTCCCCGCTGGATGAGGAGTTCCTCCTCCGCTATTGCCGCGAGCAGGCACCGGAGTCTCAGATCCGCTAGACGAAGTGGGCGAGGTCGATCCCGTATTCCTTGGGATCCACCGTGCTCTCTATGCTCTCCTGTCCCCCGTTTCTGGCGAGATCCAGCCACTGCACCTCGAGGTAGTGGCGCTGGGTGGCGTGGTAGATCACCTTCACCACCGGTTTGAGCGGCTCCTTCGCATTGCGCTGCATGACGATGGCCAGCCGTTGGTTGGAGAGCTGCACCAGGGTGCCGACCGGGTAGACTCCCATGCACTTGATGAAGCGGGTCACCAGCGCCCGATCGAAGTGGTGATCGGCCCCCTTGAGCAGGATCCGGAACGCCTGGGTCGGCTGCATCCCCTGCTTGTAGACCCGGTCCGCCGTCACCGCATCATAGACATCGACGATGCCGCTCATGCGGGTGTAGAGGGAGAGCTGCTCCCCCTTCAGGTGGCGGGGATAGCCGCTGCCATCGAGCCGCTCATGGTGATTGGCGGCCACCTCCAGCATGGTGGGGGTGATGCCGGCCGTCGCGAGCAGGATCTCGGCGCTGTGCACCACGTGCTGGCGCATCACGCCAAACTCCTCGTCCGTCAGCTTGCCCGGCTTGTTGAGCACCTCGTCCGGCGTCATGATCTTGCCCACGTCGTGCAGCAGGCCACCCAGGGTCAGCTCCTTGAGCACGTCGCGCTCCAGCCCCAGGTAGCGGCCGAAGTTGGCCAGCAGTATGGCCACGTTCATGGAGTGCTCCATCAGGTAGGCATCCTTGGCCCGGATCCGGGCCAGGCAGAGCATGGCGTCGCCGTGGCTGAACATGGTGTCCACCATCTCCTCGGCGACCGTCGCGAGCGGTGTGATGTCGATGGGTTCTCCCGCCTTGAGCTGGCGAATGAACTTGCCTTGCAGCTCGCGGGCCTCCTGGTAGAGGCGGCGGATCTTGAGTTCGCGGCCTTCGCCGCTGGCGCTGCCACTCGGGCGTGGGGAGGAGGGGGAAATCGGTTCGGGGGCGATGATCTGCTCGATGCCCGCCAGCTTGCTGCGGGAGAGATCCAGCCGCACCGTGATGACGCCACGCAGCACCAGGGATTCGATCTGCTTGCGGTTCGTGACCAGCCCCATCTGGGCTATTTCCATGGCGCCGGTCTGGCTGGTGATGGCGATCACATACATGCCGGGTTGCAGCTGGCTGACGGGGATGACGGGATGAGGCGTGCTCGACTTCATACGGCTTCCTGACATTATTATTATGGGTAACCTGGGTCCTCGGCCTGCAGTCTACCATCGGCCAACGGTCCCGTCATGGCCACATGCGACCACCCAGCCCGCTTAGTGCTGGCGTTGTCGGGCTCGGCCTATATAATGACGCCCCTTTCATGATGGACTCTGAGGTTGTGCATGCGGCTCGATAAGTTTCTTTGCGATTGTTCCGATTTGACCCGTTCCCAGGCGGGCAGGCTGATCCGTCAGGGTGAGGTGATGGTGGACGGGATCCTGGTCAAGCAGCCCGCGTTCCACATCAATGAGCAGAGCCAGGTGGAGTTCGATGGGGTCATGCTCACCCTGGATCAGCGCAATCGCTACTTCATGCTGCACAAACCGGAAGGCTACGTCTGCTCCAACGAGGATCCGGACCACGCCACCGTCTTCCAGCTGCTGGATGAGCCGGCCATGGGCAAGCTGCACGTGGTGGGCCGGCTCGATCTCGACACCACCGGCCTGGTGCTGATCACCGATGACGGTCAGTGGTCCCACCGCATCACCTCGCCCCGCCACGAGTGCGCCAAGACTTACCATGTCTGGCTGGCCGATCCCGTGAGCCCGGACGCCATCTCGCTGTTTGCCGACGGGGTATTCCTGCGCAACGAGGACGACAAGACCCGCCCCGCCCAGTTGGAGCTGCTGGGTGAGTGCGAGGCGCGGCTGACCATCCATGAGGGCAAGTATCACCAGGTGAAGCGGATGTTTGCCGCCATCGGCAACAAGGTGGTCCGGCTGCATCGGGAGCGGATCGGGGTGCTGAGCCTGGACGAAGAGTTGGCACCGGGTGAATACCGTGAGCTGACCGAGGACGAGATCGCCCAGTTCTGAAGGGCGTTAGTCGGCATCTGCTAGGCGTTGAACCTGGCCGGATGCCGATCTGCGCGCCGCTCACCGCCAGCCTCTTAGAGACTGGCGTGAGGATCGTTAGGGGCCGCTGATGCCCAGCACCAGGGCCGTGCCCAGGGTGGCCAGCAGGGCGCCGGCCCAGGCCGCGAGGGCGGGACGCTGGCCCGAATGCCACCACAGCAGGGGCAGCAGTATGACCGGGGTGGTGGAGGAGAGGATCGCCACCATGCCCACCTCACCCTGACGCAGGGCGACCAGGATCAGCGTCATCCCCAGGGCCATCGCCAGGAAGCCGTTGATGCCTATCATCCCCAGCACCCGCCGGTTGATGGGGTTGTGCGGCAGGGCGAGCGGCACCCGCAGCACCCGCAGCACGCAGTGCGCCAGCAGGGCACTGCCCATGCGGATGCCGGAGGCACTCACCGCATCCACCTCGCCGCTCATCATCACGGGTTTGGCGATGATGGCGCCGAGGCTCTGACACAGGGCCGCGGTCAGACCCAGGGCGATGCCGACGGCGAGGTGGCCGCGCACCTGTTCCCATTCGTTGTGTTGCTGGTTGCCGCGCCGTCCGAACAGGATGGCGAGCATGACGCCGGCCAGCACCAGCAGTGCCCCCAGCAGACGCCAGCCGCCGAGTCGTTCACCGAACAGCCAGAGCCCAAGCAGGGCGGAGAAGAGCGCGTGGCAGGAGAACAGCAGGCCACTGCGGCGCGGTCCCAACCGGTTCATGCAGGCGAACAGGGCGGTATCGCCGATGAAGATGCCGATGAGCCCCGACAGGGCCAGCAGGGGCAGGGCGCTCTCGGTGAGGGTCTGCCAGCCGCCTGTGGCCAGGCTGGCGCTCCCCAGCATCAGGCTGACCAGGAACATCCGCCAGCGACTGTAGGCAAAGGCCCCCAGATGGCGGGCCGGTTTGACCGAAATCAGGGCGGCGATCGCCCATAAACTGGCCGCTGCCAGCGCCAGCCACTCGTAGCCCATAAAGATCCCTGAAAATGTAGCTAGAAAGACGGGTCAGGCTGCTGTCAGCGCCTGCCATCCGTACTGCATCAAAACACCTGAAAAAAAACAGCCCGAAAGACTCCATCTCTTCGGCAAGCCCGATACAATACGGGCCGTCTTCGGGGATAACAAGCGCGGCATCATGCATTCCTGTCGAGGCGCGCCGCCGGCCTTCCCCTGTTTGCAGTCCATAGAATTGAATGAGGTTTGTCATGCTTTACCGTTTTGCCCCTCGGCCGGCCCGTCGCTGGTGCTCCCCCTTGCTGCTCGGCCTGCTGCTGACCCCGCCACTGCACGCGACCCAGGTCGTGCAACAGCCGCCGCTGGCGGATCGCCAGACCCTGGTCAAGGGCAACGGGGCCGAGCCGGAGTCCCTCGATCCGGCCCAGATCCGCACCGGCTTCCCGGGCGAGGTGGTGCTGGTTGACCTGTTCGAGGGGCTGGTGAGCGAGGATGGCCAGGGCAAGATAGTGCCGGCCCAGGCCCAGCGCTGGGAAACCAGCAAGGATGGGCTGGAGTGGCGCTTCTTCCTGCGCCCGCAACTCAAGTGGTCCAACGGCGAGCCGCTCAGGGCGCAGGACTTCGTCTATGCCTGGCGGCGGCTGCTGGATCCGGCGCAGGCCTCCCCCTCCGCCGGCTTGCTGCTGGCCACCGGCATCAACAATGCCCAATCCATCTATGCCGGGGCGCTCGATCTCAATGCGCTGGGGGTGGTGGCCGAGGGCGATCAGATCCTCAAGGTGACGCTGGAGCGGCCCGTGCCCTACTTCCTGCAGCTCATCAGCCAGCGCCCCTTCGTGCCGGTCAACGAGCAGGCGGTGGCCAAGTTCGGCAAGCAGTGGACCCAGCCCGGCAAGCTGGTCAGCAACGGTGCCTACAAGCTGGTGAACTGGGTGCCGAACGAGCGCATCGAGGCCGAGCGCAATGCCCAGTACTGGGACGATGCCCATACCCGGATCCAGCGGGTGACCTATCTGCCACTCGCCTCCCAGCACGCCGAGCGGCTGCGCTACGAGGCGGGGGAGATCCAGCTCACCAACAAGGTGGCGCTGGAGTATTACCAGAAGACCAGGCAGGAGACCCCGGAGCGGATCTGGGGCCTGCCGCTGCTGGGCACCTATCTCTACACCTTCAACCTGCGCCGCCCCGAGCTGCAGGACGTGCGGGTGCGCCAGGCGCTCGCCATGACCATAGATCGCCACCTGCTGACCGAGAAGGTCAGCGGCCAGGGCGAGCAGCCCGCCTGGTCCCTGCTGCCCGGCATGCCGGGCTATGAGGCATTAAGGTCCGAGCTGTCGCTGCAGGATCAGCCGACCCGGCTGGCCAGGGCGACCGCCCTGCTGACGGAGGCG
Source organism: Aeromonas sp. sia0103 (assembly GCF_963895295.1). Taxonomy (NCBI): domain Bacteria; kingdom Pseudomonadati; phylum Pseudomonadota; class Gammaproteobacteria; order Aeromonadales; family Aeromonadaceae; genus Aeromonas; species Aeromonas sp. sia0103. The sequence continues at coordinate 140,544 of NZ_CAWQKG010000055.1, forward strand.
GGCTACAACAGCGCCCATCCCCTCAAGCTGACGCTGACCTACAACACCTCGGAGAATCACAAGAAGCTGGCGCTGGCGGTGGCCTCCATGTGGAAGCCGCTGGGGGTGACCGTCGAACTCAACAACATGGAGTGGAACGCCTATCAGGTGGCCAAAGACAGCGGCGACTTCATGCTGGCCCGCTCCTTCCTGTTTGGCGACTACGTGGAGCCTTCCTCCATGCTCAACAGCTTCCGCTGCCAGGATCCCCAGAACGAGAGCGGCTACTGCAACCCGGCCTTCGACGGCTTGTTGCAGCAGGCAGCTGACACCCTGGATGGCACAGTCCGGACCGGACTCTACCGCCAGGCCGAGCAATTGCTGATGGACGAGATGCCCGTCATCCCTGTCTATCACTACAACCAGATGCGGCTGGTGGACCCCAGCCTGCGCGGCCTGCCGAGCCGCAACCTGAAGGGCGCCATCGCCACCAAGGATCTTTATTTCAGCCAGCCATGAGGAACGAGAGATGAAGATAGCCATTATCTCCGACATACACGGCAGCCTCAGCGCCCTGGAGCGGGTGCTGGCGCAGCTTGCCCCCTGGCAGCCGGATCACTACCTGCTGCTCGGGGATCTGCTCAACCACGGCCCGCGCAATCCGGTTCCCGAGGGCTATGATCCCGCCGCCGTGGCCGAGCGGCTCAATCCGTTGGCCCCCCAAGTCATGGCGGTGCGGGGCAACTGTGATTCGGAGGTGGATCAGATGCTGTTGCACTTCCCCCTCACCGCGCCTTACAACCAGCTGCTGGTGGATGAGCGGCGCTGGTTCGTCAGCCACGGTCACCTCTACCGCCCAGGCGAGGTGCCCCTGCCGGCGGGCAGCCTGTTCATCAGCGGCCACACCCATGTCCCCGTGCTGCAGCGGGAAGGGGCGCTGGTGCTGATGAATCCGGGATCCATCTGTTTTCCGAGAGGGGAGTGGGCGGCGAGCTACGGCTGCTATGAGCAGGGCGTCATGCGCATTCATGCCTGCGCCGACGGTGCCGAGCTGATGCGGCTGGTGCTGTGAAACGCTAAAACGGGTGAGAAGAGAGGGAGGGTATTACGCCTTGATGCCCTGGGAGCGGGTGCCGGAGCGGGTGTTGCCCTTGGCGTCATAGGTCAGGGAGTTTCTGTCCCGCAGCTTGCTGAGGAAGCTGGCCAATCGACGGTTGGAGACGATGCTGAGCTCCAGCAGCCGGCCGTTGAGGTCATTCTGCTCCTGGCAGGCGTCCAGCTTGGTCTGCAATGAGTGCAACTGGGCGGGGAAGGCACTGAGCTGTTGCCGCAGATCGGGCAGCTCGGCCAGGCTCTTGTCCAGCGCTTCTATGGTGGCAAGCAGTTGCTGCTTGCGCTCGGCCAGGGCCGGCAAGGCCAGGGCCTGATGTTGTTTGAGCAGGTCAAACTCCTCCGCCAGCAGCGCTTGCATCTGGGAGAGGTACTCGTCTTGGGCGTGCAGCAGTGAAGGCAGGTCCATCATCCCAGACGCTTGTCCAGGTCGGCTTCAAAACTGAACATCTTCTTGGCCACGGCTTCGCTGTCGACCTTGTACTCCCCGCTGGCCACTGCCTTCTTCAGGCTCTCGATGCGGCTTTCGTTGCCGGTCGAGACGGTGTTGAGGGTTTTCTGCATCTGTTGCAATTGCTGCGCCTCGCTGGTCAAGGAGACAGAGTCGGTCTTGACGGTTGCCGCACGGTTGCCTTCGGCCGAAGTCGTGGATTTGGTCGCACCCTGGCTGGTCGCCGTATTCTGCAACCGGTTGTTTGCCAAGTTGTTGATATTGTTGATAGCCATACGGTTTACCTTCGTCTGCTTTGCTGTTCGCTTACCTGTTTATCGGTGACGGCGGTCAGAACTTTAGAAAAAAATTGCTGCATTAATACAACAATCAGAATGGGACCACCACAGTCCCAACGGCCGTGACCTTGCCCTGTACCGGTCTGCCTGAGCGAATGTTAACAAGCCTGATCATGTCTCCGAAGCTGCCATCTTGCAAGGCTCGGGCCATGGTTTTGATCTGCATGCTGCTGTTTTCCGCGCTCAGGGTGACCTGATCCCCCTTGCAGACCACGCAGACCTGGGTTAGCCGAATGGGCTGGCCCGGTTTGAGTTCACGCTTGCTGCGCACCCCGATGAGGGGGGCGGGGTCGCTGAGATAGTCACCGCGGATCAGGGTCTGATCCTGATAGGCCAGGGTCAGCATGGCTTCGCTCAGTATGTCCCCCTTGGCCACTGGGGCTGCGACCGTGACATAGGGTTTCTGGATGCTGACCCGCACCGGCAGGTAGAGATCCCAGGGCGCGGCGCCCTCGCACTTGAGATAGACGGTGGTGTTGCGGCGGATCTCCATCCTGGCGGGGAGGGAGATGGTCAGGCCATCCTCGCAGCGGTTGAGGGGGAGCCGCTCATCGATAGAGGCGGCCTGTACCTCGGCCTGGGCATCGAGGGGGACCTCCAGCTGGTCGAGTACGAACGCCTGCGCCTGCTCTTGCAGATATTGAGTGACCTCGGACGCCATGGCGTGAGAGAGGCTGTAAAACGGCAGTAAGATGAGGAAAAGTCTACTAATCATTTTCGTGTGCCGGCCGATAGGTTGTTCACGTATACCACCGTATTTAACTATGCTTGCTGCGTTTGTCGCAGGATCCGGTTGTCGAGACGGCGATGGTCTGACGCAAGCCAACACGCATGCATGATTAGTGCCAAGCGTTTTTAGGGAGTGTTTATGGCGAGTATTCTTGACTCGGTCAACCAACGGACCCAGCTGGTGGGACAAAACAGACTGGAGCTGTTGCTGTTTCGTCTCAACGGACGTCAAAGATTTGGCATCAACGTTTTCAAGGTGCGCGAGGTGCTGCAATGCCCGCCCTTGACCATTATGCCCAAGCTGAACTCCAGTGTGCGGGGGGTGGCCCACATCCGTGGCCAGACCATCTCGGTGATCGATCTCAGCATGGCGATGGGCAAGCGCCCGATCCAGGATCTGAGCAAGTGCTTCATCATCATCTCCGAGTACAACCGCTCCATTCAGGGCTTCCTGGTGCACTCGGTCGAACGCATCATCAACATGAACTGGGAGTCCATCCTGCCGCCCCCCAAGGGCGCCGGTCGCATCAACTACATGACCGCGGTCACCGAGGTGGATGGCGAACTGGTGGAGATCCTGGACGTGGAGCGGATCCTCAACGAGATCTCGCCGGTCTCGACCGAGGTGAGTGCCGAGCTGGTGGAAGCCAGCGTGGAGCGCAATCCTCACGGGCGCCCGGTGCTGGTGGCCGATGACTCTTCGGTGGCGCGCAAGCAGGTACAGCGGGCACTCGAGGCGATCGGGGTGCAGTGCGTGCTGGCCAAGGATGGGCGCGAGGCCCTCAACATGCTGCTGGAGATGGCCAAGCTTGGGCCCATCAAGGATCAGATTGCGCTGGTGATCTCCGACATCGAGATGCCCGAGATGGACGGCTATACCTTCACCGCCGAGATCCGTAACAATCCCAATCTCAAGGACTTGCATGTTATCCTGCACACCTCTCTGAGCGGGGTGTTCAATCAGGCCATGGTGCAGAAGGTCGGAGCGAACGATTTCATTGCCAAATTCCAGCCGGATGAATTGGCCAAGGCCGTACAAGGCGCTCTCTAATAAAGAAGAACTAACTGCATGAAGACACTGTCGGACGACTTATACAAACAATTCAGCCATTTTCTGGCGCTGCAGAGCGGCATAGTGCTGGGTGACAACAAACAGTATCTGGTCAAGAGCCGTCTGTCGCCCTTGATGGCTCGGTTTGGTATCGAGAGTCTGTCTGAACTGGTGACGCGGGCGATGAATGTGCGTGAGCGGGACCTGAAGATGGCCGTGGTCGATGCCATGACCACCAATGAAACCCTGTGGTTTCGTGATTCCTATCCGTTCCAGCTGCTGAGTGACAAGATCTTCCCCGAGCTTGGCAAGAGCGGCCGCCCGATCAAGATCTGGTCCGCCGCCTCCTCCTCGGGGCAGGAGCCTTACTCCATCGCCATGATAGCGCTGGAGCAGCAGGTCAAACGGCCGGGCACCTTGCCGGGCGGGGTGCAGATAGTGGGGACCGACATCTCCAGCACCATGCTCAACCAGTGCAAGGAGGGGGTCTATGACAGCCTGGCTCTGGCGCGGGGGCTCTCGCCCGAGCGCAAGAAGCTGTTCTTCGAGCCGCACGGCGACAACAAGATGCGGATCTCGGAGCGTGTCAGAAAATTGACCAGTTTCCGGCCGTTGAACCTGCTGGAGAGCTACAGCCTGCTCGGCAAGTTCGACATCATCTTCTGCCGCAACGTGCTCATCTACTTTGCCCCCGAGGTGAAGTCCAAGATCCTCAACCAGTTCGCCGCCAGCCTCAATCCTGGCGGCTACCTGATGCTGGGGGCCTCGGAGTCCCTGGCCGGCCTCACCGACAAGTTCGAGATGGTCCGCTGCAACCCCGGCATCGTCTACAAAGTCAAATAATCCCCCTCTAGTCCCTCTTTGGCACACCTCTTGCTAAACATTCGTCAAGCAGGAGGTGTGCTATGGCAATTTCATTCGACAAGGCATTTGGTGTTCATCAATACACGCTGAGCGTTCGCGCCAAGCGTGCGGAGGTGCTATCCAGCAACATTGCCAACGCGGACACCCCAGGCTTCAAGGCCAGGGACATCAACTTCTCCCAGGCGTTGCAGGATGCCCAGAGCCAGCAAGGGTTCGGGCTGGCCACCACCAGCGAGAAGCATTTCGCCCTGCAGATGGATGCCCCGGGGGCGACCCAGTACCGCAACCCGCTGCAACCCGATACCGGTGACGGCAATACCGTGGACGTGCAGCAGGAGCGCAGCGAATTCCTGCGCAACAGCCTCGAGTACCAGGCCTCCCTCGAATTTATGAACAGCAAGATAAGCGGCCTGCTCAAGGCGTTGAAAGGAGATCAGTGATGAGTTTGTTCAAGGTCTTTGACATCGCAGGCTCAGCCATGAGCGCGCAATCCGTCCGCCTCAACACGGTCGCCAGCAACATGGCCAACGCCGACAGCGTCAGCTCCAGCGTGGAAAAAACTTACCACGCCCGGCGGCCAGTCTTTGCCGCCCAGCTGGATCAGGCCATGTCCGACAAGCAAGCCTCGGTCGGTGTGGATGTGAAAGGCATCGTAGAGAGTGATGCGCCGCTGCTCAAGGAGTACAACCCCAGTCACCCCATGGCGGACAAGGACGGCTTCATCTTCAAGCCCAACGTCAACATGGTGGAGGAGATGGCGGACATGATCGCCGCCTCCCGCAGTTACCAGACCAACGTTCAGGTCGCCGATGCGGCCAAGAAGATGCTGCAGCAGACGCTCGGCCTCGGCAAGTCCTGACACTGAGGGGTTGATTATCCATGACAGAGACCTATGACAGCTTGCCGGGCATCGATAATCAGCCCACCCGACACCGGGTTTGGCAATCCTTGAAAAGAAGGCGGTGATTCAATGGCAGATACCTATGACAGCCTGCTTGGCGTCAACCGGGCTTCGGCAAACCAGACCAGTACGGGCAATACAACTACCCCGAAGAAGGAGCTGGATCAGGCCTCCTTCCTGAAGCTGCTGACCATGCAGCTCTCCTATCAGGATCCCTTCAAGCCGGTGGACAACGCCCAGATGTTGTCCCAGATGACCTCGATGTCGACCTCGGAGGGGATCAGCAGCCTCTCCACCCAGATGGGGAACCTCAACGATCTGATGACCTCCAGCCAGGCGCTGCAGGCCTCGGCGCTGGTGGGGCAGAACGTGCTGATCCCGTCCAACACCGGTTATCTGGAAAAAGACGGTGTCATCTCCGGCATGGTCGCCACCGGCGACGGTGCCAGCAACCTCAAGGTGACGGTGAAGGACGCAAGCGGCCAGGTCATCAAGGAGTTCGCCATCGAGGGGGAACAGAAGGGCAACGTCGCCTTCGAGTGGGATGGCAAGGACAAGGACGGCAACCCGGCCAAGAGTGGCAAATACCAGATTGAGATCCACGGCACCGTCAATGGCAAGTCGGAGAGCATCCCGGCCCTGGCCTACGCCAAGGTCGAGAGCGTCACTCTGGGCACCAGCACCAACCCAAGCACCCTCAAACTCAAGGGACTGGGCGGCATCTATCTGACCGATGTATTGGAAATTGGCGGGACGGGCGGCAAGTCGACCACGACACCGGCTCCGACCTCAAAAGCGTAGTGATCTAAGGAGAAAGACATGTCATTCAACAATGCCCTCAGCGGCATCAATGCGGCTCAAAAAGACCTGAACGTCACCGCGAACAACATTGCCAACGTCAATACCACCGGTTTCAAGGAGTCCCGCGCCGAGTTTGCCGATGTCTATGCCAACTCCATCTTCGCCAATGCCAAGACCCAGGTCGGCAACGGGGTCGCGACGGGGGCGGTGGCGCAGCAGTTCCACCAGGGGGCGCTGCAATTTACCAACAACGCGCTGGATCTCGCCATCCAGGGCAACGGCTTCTTCGTGACCTCGGACGGGATGACCAGTCTGGACCGCACCTACACCCGCTCCGGTGCCTTCAAGCTCAACGAAAACAGCTACATGGTCAGCAACTCAGGGGGTTACCTGCAGGGCTACGAGACCAACGCCGACGGCACCCCCAAGGCGGTCAGCATCAATGCGACCAAGCCGATCCAGATCCCGGATCGGGCCGGTGAACCGGTCCAGACCTCCCAGATCGATGCCGGCTTCAACCTGCCCTCCACCGCCACCCCGCTGGCGGCGGGCAATGGTGCCGGCGATGCCTCCAAGTTCGATCCCAAGGACTCGGCCACTTACTCCTCCTCGACCTCGGTCGTGGTGTATGACTCCCTGGGGGAGCCGCACACCATCACCCAGTACTTCGTCAAAGAAGCCGACCCGGCCGACACGACCAAGGCGGCGGTGCCGACCGCCTGGCGCATGTACCTCTATCAGGGGGACAAGCCTGTCGACGTGGCGGGCGGTACGCCCACCACCATGGCGACCGGCGTCAGCCAGGCGCCCCTGAGCGCCCGCGTGACCTTCGATGCCTCCGGCAAGATGAACCCCACCACCGTCCCGGCGGTCATCAAGACGGTGGCACTGGGGACTCCGGGGGCGGGCATCATCACCAACGGCGCGGATGGCACCCAGGATATCGAGCTCAAGCTCGGCACCGTGACCCAGTACTCCTCGCCATTTGAAGTCAATAAGTTGACCCAGGATGGCTCCACCGTCGGCCGCTTGACCAAGGTCGAGATCACGCCGGATGGCATCGTCTCGGCGACCTACAGCAACGCCACCACGGTCAAGGTGGCCATGGTGGCGGTGGCCAAGTTTGCCAACTCCCAGGGGCTGACCCAGATAGGCGACACCTCCTGGCGCCAATCCCTGCTGTCCGGTGAGGCGCTGCCAGGCACCCCCAATTCGGGCACCTTCGGCTCCATCAAGTCGTCGGCGCTGGAGCAGTCCAACGTGGACCTGACCACAGAGCTGGTGGATCTCATCACCGCCCAGCGCAACTTCCAGGCGAACTCCCGTTCGCTGGAGGTCAACACCTCGCTGCAGCAGAGCATACTGCAGATCCGCTAACCCACTCTCCTCCTGCAAGGGGCGCCTCGGCGCCCCTTTCTGCATCTAGCCGTCGGCCTTTTCCTCCACCGTTTGGCCCGGGTCATCTGTCTTGGCATTCAATTTGCAGTTATCCGCTCAGAGTCATCTGTTTGACGGAGGATCCCATGGATCACCTGCTTTATATCGCCATGTCCGGGGCCAAGGAGAACATGAACAGCCTGGCTGTGCGTGGCAACAACCTGGCCAACGCCAACACCATCGGCTTCAAGTCTGACTTCGAGCAGGCGCGCAGCATGCAGGCGTTTGGCGAAGGCTTGCCCTCGCGGGTGTTCGCCATGACGGAGCGACCGGGTCAGAACCTGCAGCACGGTATGCTGATGACCACGGGGCGGGATCTTGACGTCGCCGTCGACGGACCCGGCTGGATTGCGGTGCAGGATCCCAAGGGGGGCGAGGCCTATACCCGCATGGGCAACCTGCAGCTGAATGCGGCCGGCAACCTGCAGACCTCGACCGGGCTCAACGTGGTGGATGACGGTGGCCAGCCCATAGTGATGCCGCTGCCGATGGAGAAGATCGAGATCAACCGTGACGGCACCATCAGCGGCCGCCCTGAAGGGGCCGCCCCCAACCTGGCGGAGGACTACCAGCGCATCAAGCTGGTCAAGCCGCCGGCGGATGCGGTGGAGAAGGGCCAGGATGGCCTGTTCCGCCGCAAGGATGGCCAGAGTGAGGCCGCCTCCGCCGAGGTCGGCCTGCTGGCGGGTTCGCTGGAGGGCAGCAACGTCAACGTGGTCGACGAGATGACCAACCTCATTCGCTTGCAACGTCAGTTTGAAACTCAGGTCAAGATCATGAAGACCGCCGAGGAAAACGACGAGGCCCAAACCCAGCTGCTGCGTATCAGCTAATCAAGGAGCATTAAATGAATCCTGCACTCTGGATCAGCAAGACCGGCCTCGATGCCCAGCAGACCAACATCTCGGTCACCTCGAACAACCTGGCGAACGCCAGCACCGTCGGCTACAAGAAGGCCCGCGCCATCTTCGAGGACCTGCTCTATCAGAACATCAACCAGCCGGGTGGCCGCTCCTCGGCCGACACCGAGCTGCCCTCCGGCCTGATGCTGGGGGCGGGGGCCAAGGTGGTCGCCACCCAGAAGAACCACAGCCAGGGCAACGTGCAGACCACGGACAACTCCCTGGATCTGATGATCAGCGGCCGCGGCTACTTCGAAATCCAGCTGCCCGATGGCAGCGCGGCCTACACCCGCAACGGCCAGTTCACCCTCAACGACGAGGGCACCATAGTCACCCCGGGCAACGGTTACCCGCTGCAGCCCGAGATCCAGATCCCCGAGAACGCCCAGAGCGTGACCGTGGGGGAGGATGGTCAGGTGTCGGTGCAGCTGAAAGGGGATGGTCAGTCCCAGGTGGTGGGCCAGATCAACACCACCGACTTCGTGAACCCGACCGGGTTGCAGCCCATGGGGGAGAACCTCTTCCTGGAAACCCAGTCGAGCGGCGCGCCCATCCAGGGCACGGCCGGCTCGGACGGGCTGGGGGTGGTCAAGCAGGGCATGCTGGAGACCTCCAACGTCAACGTGACCGAGGAGCTGGTGAACCTGATCCAGGCCCAGCGGGTGTATGAGATGAACTCCAAGGTCATCTCGGCGGTGGACTCCATGATGTCCTTCCTGACCCAGCGGACCTAATCGAAGGCGCGGAGGCGATATGACAAAGAGACAATTTTGGCAATGTTCGGCGGTGAACCTCATGATCACCTTCCTGACCCAGCGCACATAAGCGGAGGCCCATGATGAAAGCCCTATGGCTGCTGAGCCTGCTGACACTGGCAGGCTGTACCAGCACCCCCAACACCGCCAAGCCCGACGATCCCGAGTTCGCCCCCGTCTATGGCGAGTCGGAGCCTGTGTCGGTGCGGCCGACCGGTGCCATCTTCCAGCCCGAGCAGGTCAATGGTATCTACTCGGACATCAAGGCCCACAAGGTGGGCGACATCATCAACATCGAGCTGTCCGAATCGACCTCGGCGTCGAAGAAGGCCAACACCCAGAGCGGCAAGGACAACAACTTCGATCTGGAAGCGGTCACCCTGGGCGGCGTGCCGGTGACGGCGAGCCCCTACAACCTCTCTGCCTCCATCGATCAGAGCAGCGCGTTCAAGGGCCAGGCCAAGGCGGACCAGAGCAACAGCCTGCAGGGCAGTATCTCGGTCAGCGTGGTCAAGGTATTGCCGAACGGCAATCTGCTGGTGCGCGGCGAGAAGTGGATCATGCTCAACAACGGCAACGAATATATCCGCATTACCGGTCTGGTTCGTCCCGGGGACGTGAGCTCGGAGAACAGTGTGTCGTCCCAGAAGGTCGCCAATGCGCGCATCCATTACGGCGGTACCGGCGATCTGGCCAACACCCAGGAGCAGGGCTGGCTGACCAGCTTCTTCAACGGTCCCTGGTGGCCCATCTAGCGAGGGGGCCACGGCGGCCCGCTTGATACTCACGGGCCCCAGTGGCTTATTCAGGGCTCAGGCCCATTCAGGATTTACGGGGCCCTGGTGGTCTATTTAGGAGATCTCATGAATCGACTCCGTCTGCTTGGCCTGCTGTGCTGCTGCCTGCCGCTCGGGCTGGCACACGCCTCCCGCATCAAGGATCTCAGCTCGGTGGAAGGGGTGCGCAGCAACCAGCTGATCGGTTACGGCCTGGTGGTGGGCCTGCCCGGCACCGGCGAGAAGAACAACGCCTTCACCGAACAGACCTTCAGGACCATGCTCAACAACTTCGGCATCAAGGTGCCGGACAACATCAAGCCCAAGATCAAGGATGTGGCGCCGGTCGCCATCCACGCCGATCTGCCGCCCTTCTCCAAGCCGGGCCAGACCATAGATGTGACCGTCTCCGCCATCGGCGAGGCGAAGAGTCTGCGTGGCGGTACCCTGCTGCAGACCTTCCTCAAGGGGCTGGATGGCCGCGTCTATGCGGTGGCCCAGGGCAGCCTGGTGGTCGGGGGACTGGGAGCCGAAGGCGCAGATGGCTCCAAGGTGGTGGTGAATACCCCGACCGTAGGGCGCATCGCCAACGGGGCGACCGTGGAGCGCGAGGTGGCCAACTCCTTTTCCGAAGGGGATACCATCACCTTCAACCTGAACCGGCCCGATTTCACCACCGCCCGGCGGGTGGCCGATGCGGTCAACGATCTGGTGGGACCCAACATGGCCCAGGCGCTGGACGCCACCTCGATCAAGGTGTTTGCCCCGCGCGACCCGGGTCAGCGGGTCTCCTACCTGGCCACCATCGAGAACATTGAGGTGGATCCGGCCAGCGAGTCCGCCAAGATCATCGTCAACTCGCGCACCGGCACCATCGTCATCGGCAGCCAGGTCAAGTTGCGCCCGGCCGCCATCAGCCACGGCGGGCTGACGGTCACCATCGCCGAGAACCAGCAGGTCTCCCAACCCAATCCGCTGTCTGGCGGCCAGACGGTGGTCACCAACAACTCCACCATCAACGTGCAGCAGGAGCCGGGGCGGATGTTCAAGTTTGATACCGGCGCGACCCTGGACGATCTGGTGCGGGCGGTGAATCAGGTCGGGGTCGCCCCCGGCGATCTGATGGCGATCCTGGAGGCGCTGCAGCAGGCAGGCGCCATCCAGGGGCAACTGGTCATTCTGTAAGAGGCTGTCCAGGCGAACCTATGGCTTTTCTCTGGCGGCGCCGCAGCGGGCGGCACCTCAGGGGGCAGCTGGTCATTCTGTAAGCGGCTGTCCAGGCGAGCCTATGGCTATTCTCTGGCGGTGCCGCAGCGGGCGGCACCTCAGGGGACAGCGGGTCATTGTGTAATTAATAGCGGCAAGGGTTTGCCACGGGCGGCAAAGAGGAAGGTTATGGCAGAGTTCGACACCCAGAGCGGTATCAATATTGGCATGGTGCAGGACGTCCAGAATCTGGACAAGCTGCGCCGGATGAGCATGAGCAAGGAGGGCAAGGCCGAGGCACTGATGGCGGCGTCCCGCCAGTTCGAGTCCATCTTCACCCAGACCCTGTTCAAGGGCATGCGCCAGGCCAATGCGGTGTTGACCGAGGATAACCCGTTCAGCAGCAGCTACACCCAGTTCTACGAGGGCATGCTGGACGAGCAGCGGGTGGCCGACATGTCGAGCAAGGGCGGGATCGGCCTGGCCGAGATGGTGGTCAAGCAGTTCTCCCCCGAGAAGCAGTTCACCCACAACGACGGCCGGGTGCTCAAGCTGCCGCAACGCACCGAGCGGGTCTACAAACCCTACCAGCCGCCCACCTCTGCCCCCAACGATCTGATCGCAGCCTCAAAAGTTGGCAAAGATTTTGCTGAGAAGGGGATGGAGGGGGCCGAACCGGCCTTGACCATGCCCAGACGTCCGCACCGCACCGTGCCCCCCATGGGGAGCGCCCAGCCCGCGGCGGCACTGGATGCGACCGGCAAGGTATTCGATACCCCGGAGGAGTTCGTCAACCGCCTGATGCCGCTCGCCAAGAAGGCGGCGGACAAGTTGGGGCTGAGCCCGGCGGTGCTGGTGGCCCAGGCCGCCCTCGAGAGCGGCTGGGGCAAGCGGGTGATCAAGGACGGGGAGGGGCAGATGACCCACAACCTGTTCGGCATCAAGGCCGACCCCCGCTGGGAAGGACCCAAGGCGGTGGTCAGCACCCTGGAATATGAGCAAGGGGTGGCGTCGCGCCAGAAGGCGGCGTTTCGCTCCTATGAGTCGTTCGAAGAGAGCTTCAACGACTATGTCGATTTCCTGACCTCAGGTTCCCGTTACCGGGGGGCACTGGCCAAGGCGGACAGCCCTGACCGTTATTTCGAGGCGCTGCAGCAGGCCGGTTATGCCACCGATCCCCAGTACGCCAGCAAACTGAAACAGGTGTTGCGCAGTGATGCCATTGCCGGCTACGCCGCAACCAGCCACACAGAGATGGAGCTGTAAGTTATGGCAAGCGATCTGCTTGGAATAGGGACCTCGGGTGTGATGGCCCAGCAGCGGCTGCTGCAGACCACCAGTAACAACATCGTCAACGTCAATAGCCAGGGCTATGTACGTGAACGCACCCTGGTGTATACCAATTCCATCGGATTGGGGACCGGCGACATGGTGACCCAGCGGGTCATCAACAACTATGCCCAGGGGGAGATGCGCCGCGACACCTCCGCCTATCACGCCTCTGGCACGCGCTACGATCAGCTGTTCCAGCTGGATAGCCTGCTCGGCGATACCAGCAACAGCGTGGGCACCACCATCACCTCTTACTTCAAGGCGTTTCATACCGCCAACGAGTCGCCGGCCGAGATCGGCGGGCGCAAGACCACCCTGAGCGAGCTCAACGGCATGGTGAACCGCTACCAGACCCTCTCTGCCCAGCTCGACAAGCAGACTGACACCATCAATGCCACCATCGGCGACGAGACCGACAGGGTCAACAGCCTGCTCACCAGCATCAACGATTTGAACCAGGCCATCATCCGCACCCAGGGCTCGCCGGAAGAGAACCTGATGCTGTTCGATCAGCGCGACGAAGCCGTGCGCCAGCTCTCCGAGAAGATGGACATCCGCACCGTGACCCAGCCCAACGGCAGCATGCTGGTCAACATGAGCACAGGCCACTCCCTGGTGCTGGACGGCGGTGTCGCCCAGTTCAAGGTGGCGGCGGGGGATCCCGACTCCCGCGACTCGATCCTGCAGCTCACCCTGGGCTCCAACAAGGTCAATATCAACGACAAGGACATCGGCGGAGCCATCGGCGGCTTGTTCACGGCGCGTAACGATCTGGATCCCTCCAAGCGGGAGCTGGGGCAGCTCGCCGCCGCCATGGCCGATGCCATGAACCAGCAGAACCGGTTGGGGATGGATCTGGATAACGAGCTGGGGGGAGATCTCTTCTCCCTCTCGGCCAGCAAGGGGCTGCCCTACGGCAGCAACCAGGGCAACGGCGCCGCCAGCGTGAGCTTCGTGCCCGGCAAGGGGACCGAGGTCACCACCTTCGATTACGAGGTGCAGTTCAGCAGCGCCACCGGCTATGAGGTGTTCTCCATCGACGGCACCGGCAAGCGTACCTCGCTGGCGACCGGTACCACGCCCCCCGCCAAGTTCGAGCTGGCGGGGCACGGCCTCGAGATCGACTTGTCCGGTACCCCGGCCGCCGGCGACAAGATACTGCTGCAACCGACCAAGCACGCCGCCGCCGGCCTGAAGGCCGCGATCACCCGCCCGGAAGACATCGCCCTGGCGGCCCCCATCAAGGCCGACAAGAGTGCCCAGAATCTGGGCTCGGGCGAGATCAAGCTGAATGGCATCCATAACACGGGAGCGGGGTCGGGCTTCGGTGCCAATGCCCTGGATCCCACTGCGCCTCAGGTCGTCAAGATAGACAACGGTGGCAATTACGAGGTCTATGCGGCGGATGGCACCACCCTCATCGGGGTGGCCCCGGCGGCCAGCAAGGGCCAGAACCTGATGGCGGCCCTCGAGAGTCCGCTGGGCGGCCCCAAGGTCTATGCCGATCCCAACCAGAGCCCGGGCTATGACTTCAGCATCACCGGCAAGGTGGAGGCCAAAGACAGCTTCAACCTGAGCTACAACAAGAACGGTTTCGCCGACAACGCCAACGGCCTGGCCCTGGCGGAGCTGCAGAACAAGGAGTTGGTGCGCAAGAACAACAACGCCGCCACCAGCAACGACAAGATGACCTTCAACGACGCCTATGGCGCGCTGGTGACCGGGGTGGGCAACAAGACCAGCCAGGCCAAGACCCTGTTGCAGGCCAACGAGGCCAAGCTGACCCAGAGCACCGGCATCTACGAGAGCGTCTCCGGGGTCAACCTGGAGGAGGAGGCGGCCAACCTCATCCGTTTCCAGCAGTCTTATGCGGCCTCCGCCCAGATCGTCAGCACCGCCAAGACCATTTTCGACACCCTGTTGTCTTCCGTGAGGTAAGTCATGCGCATTACCACCAACATGATCTATGACCGCAACCTCGCCACCATGAGCAAGGTCAGCGAGCGTCAGAACACCGCCTATGAGCAGTTGATGACGGGGGACAAGTTCAACCGGGCGGGGGAAGACCCCTCCGGCATGAGCCAGAAGATGGCGCTGACCAAGGAGATCGATCTGTTCAAGCAATACGGGGTCAACGGCAGCCTGCTGGAGAACAGCCTGGGGCACGAGGACACGGTGCTGACTTCCATCAACAACGCCATGCTGAGCGCCCAGACCCTGATCCAGAAGGCGAACAGCTCGGCCATGGGCTCGGAGGAGCGCAACGCCATCGCGAGCGAACTGGAGGGGCTGCAGAAACAGATGTTCGATCTGATGAACAGCAAGAACTCCCAGGGGGAGTTCATCTTCGGCGGCAACCAGAGCAAGACCCAGCCCTTCGTCAAGGATGCCAGCGGCAACTATGTGTTCCAGGGGGATACGGGTCAGCGCAGCATCCAGGTCTCTCCCACGGTGCAGATCCCGGCCAACGACTCCGGCTTCAACCTGTTCGAGACGGTCGCCACCCGGCGCACCGCCAGTGCCACCACGGCCAACATCAAGGTCGGCGTGGGGGATCAGGGCAACTTCGAGAGCTTCTATCGCAACAGCTACGACTCCTCCCTGGCCAGCAACCAGTTCACCGTGAGCACTCTGGCGGGTCCGCCGGACAGCTACGAGATCAAGGACAGTGGCGGCACTGTGGTGCAAAGCGGTGACTACAGCGCGGGCAACAAGATAGCCTTCAACGGGCTGGAGCTGACCCTGGACCTGCCCGCGGGCGGGGTGGATCAGAACTTCGCGCTCGATACGCCGAAGAACGACAGCGTGCTCAATGGCATGTCCGATTTCATCTCGGCCCTGCGGGACCCGACCATACCGGCGGCGGATTTCCAGCTGGCGGTGGCCGATGCCACCACCCACATGAACAACGCCAGGACCCAGGTCGACCGGGGGCAAGGGGATGTGGGCAGCCGGTTGAACAGCCTGGAGCAGGTGATGGGCTCCAACGACGGGCTCAGCACCCTGAACCAGCAGGCGCGGGCCAAGGTCTCGGAGGCGGACATGTACGAGGTGATAGCCGCGCTCTCCAAGGAGGAGGCCGCCATGAGCGCCTCCCAGCTCTCCTTCAGCAAGATAAGCAAGCTGACCCTGTTCGACTATATCCGCTGAGTGACTGCTCCCTCTGGCCTGGGCCGGGGGAGCCACCTCTCCCTATCCGCCGTCCCTCCCTTCAATTTGTAACAAGCTATTGCCAGCGGCCCGGTCGGCTTGACTCGGGTCCGCCCCTGGTCGATGATGCCGCCCGCACAACCCCAGGGTTGTGGCTATTTTTCGCAGCATCTCGTTAGGCGAGGCTCCTGCATAAACACAGGCCACTGATCTCACGACGTCCAGAGACGCCCAAGATCAGGACAGTTTTCATCGGATTAAGGTGTCAACCCAAGTGGCTTCCGGCGTGCCGGATACGTTATGCAGTGCTAAAGCTGGTACGTGGGGATGATGACACGCCGAACGGCGTCATTTCCTGCCTATTACTCGTCAATCAAATTGCTGTTTTCTTATCGACAGTGACCGGTGCGAGCCGGTTGCCCTCAGGCCCTGCCTGAGATCACATGAGGTTATCTGTGATGAAGAAAACACACACCCTACTCAATCGTCATCAACTGCTCGATCTGGCCGCCCTGCAGGGCTGGCTGGCCCACAACCTGGATCCGGTGGCGCGCGCCGATCAGCTGCTGACCCTGCGTCCGGAAGAGCTCAACTGCATCTTCGATACCCTGCCCATGGCGGAGGGGGCCGCCCTGCTCGGTTCGCTCCCGCCCGACTGCGCGGCCCGGCTGCTGCTGCGCCTGCATGCCAGCCTCGTCGGCCTGCTGCAGGGGGCCATGCCGAGGCGCGAGCTGCTGGCCATCTTGCGCAGGCTCAATGAGCGGGATCGCGACACCCTGCTCTCCCGCTTCCCCGAGTCGGTGCGAGCCAGCTTCCAGTCGCTGCTGGACTGGCCGAGCGAGTCGGTCGGGGCCAACATGCGCCACGAATACCTGGCCATCGGCGAGCGGGAGACGGTGGGGCGCGCCAAGCAGCTGATCCACGACGCCTGGGACAACGCCCAGCTGTTCCAGCACCTGTACGTGGTCAATGAGGGGCAGCAGCTGCTCGGCAGCGTCTCCCTCAAGTCGCTGCTGATCGCGGATCCCCTGCGACCGGTGAGCGAGCTGATGGACCGTGAGGCGGTGCGGATCAACGCCCGGGCGGATCAGGAGCTGGCGGCCCGCCTGCTGATCGACCGCGACATCTCGAGCCTGCCGGTGGAGGAGCAGGGTCGTCTGGTGGGGATCTTCCATGTGGACGACGCCGCCGACATCCTGGAGCTGGAGTCCACCGAGGATGCCGAGCTGCAGGGCGGCTCCTCGCCGCTGGACACCCCCTACCTGCAGGCGAGCCCCTGGCAGCTGTGGCGCAAGCGGGTGGGCTGGCTGCTGATCCTGTTCGTGGCCGAGGCCTATACCGGCACAGTGCTGCGGGCGTTCGAGGAGCAGCTGGAGGCCGCCATCGCGCTGGCCTTCTTCATCCCGCTGCTCATCGGCACCGGCGGCAACAGCGGCACCCAGATCACCACCACCATAGTGCGCGCCATGGCCGTGGGGGAGGTGAGTCTGCGCAACCTCGGCACAGTGCTGAAGAAGGAGCTCTCCACCGGCCTGCTCATCTCGGTGGCCATCGCCATCGCGGCCTGGGTGCGGGCCTGGAGCCTGGGAGTCGGCCCCGAGATCGGCATGGTGGTCACCCTGACCATCATCGCCATAGTGCTCTGGAGCGCCACCGTCGCCTCGGTGATCCCCATGGTGCTGCGCCGCCTGCGGATCGATCCGGCGGTGGTCTCGGCCCCCTTCATCTCCACCCTGGTGGACGGCACCGGCCTCATCATCTATTTCGAGATCGCCAAGTGGCTGCTGCCCGAGCTGCAGTGACCCGCGAGAAAGCAAAAAGGCAGCCATTGGCTGCCTTTTTTCGTTGGCGGAACTCAGCTCAGCTGGAACAACAGCGGCCAGCCCTGCTCCTGGCAGTAACGGTGCTCTTTCTCCAGGTTCTGCATCAGCAGGCGGTTCTCGTCGCACCAGTCGGTCGGCAGGGTGACCACCAGCTGATCTTCGGCGGCCTGCACCTTCCATTCCGGCAACAGGTTGTCCTGGCGCCTGTGGTGCGCCGCCACGGCGAGGCGCAGGATGCGGATGCAACGCAGCACCGTCTGCTCGTCATGGTTGGGCAGGGCGGGCAGCTCGGAGAGCTTGAGCCCCTTGCGCTGGAACCGCACCAGGGCCGCCAGCAGGGCCTGATCGTCCTGGTTGAAGCCGGGCAGATCGGTGTTCTGCAAGATATAGGCGGAGTGGCGATGGATGCCGCTGTAGTTGATGGCGAGGCCAATCTCGTGCAGCCGCGCCGCCCAGCCGAGGATGGCGCGATAGGGTTCCTCCGGCATCTGCCAGGGGCCGCTCAGGGCATCGAACAGGGCCAACACGCTCTGCTCGACCCGGTTGGCCTGGCGCTTGTCGATGCGATAGTGGGTGCTGAGGGCCAGGGCGGTGCGCTCGCGGATGTCGTGATGCTGCAACCGCTCCTCGAATTCATACAGCAGTCCCTCGCGCAGGGCGCCGTCAGAGTACTCCATCCGCTCTATGGGCAGGGAGGTGAAGAGCCCGAGCAGTATGGCCACCGCCGCGGCAAAGACCTCACGCCGCTCGTCGGTCAGGCCAGCGAGTTTGAGCTGGTCCACCCGCTTGTGCTCGAGCATCTCTTTCTTCAGCCGTTCAAGTCCGGTGAGCGTGATGCTGCCATCGGTCCAGCCCTCGCCCTGCAGCACGTCGCGCACGGTGCGAATGGAGCCCGAGCTGCCGAGGCAGCTCTGCCAGCCCAGCTTGCGGTACTGGTTGATGATGGGGGCGAGCTGATGCTGCGCCTCCAGCACGGCGCCGTTGAAGGATCGCTCGCTCAGCTTGCCATTGGCAAAGAAGCTCTGGGTGAAGCTGACGCAGCCCATCTTGCGGCTGGTGAGGGCCTTGTGATCGAAGCCCTCGCCGATGATGAGCTCGGTGCTGCCGCCGCCGATGTCGACCACCAGTACCTGGCCTTCAATATGCTGGGTGTGGGCGACCCCCTGATAGATGAGGCGCGCCTCTTCCTGGCCGCTGATGATCTCGATGGGATGGTTCAAAACCTTGACCGCCTCACTCACGAACGCGCGGGCGTTGCTGGCGCGGCGCAGGGTATAGGTGCCGGCGATGCGGATCTGATCCGGCTTGATGTTGGTCAGCCGCTCGGCGAACAGGCTGAGGCACTCGAGCCCCCGGTCCATGGCCTCGTCCGACATGCGGCGCTGCTCGTCCATGCCCTCCGCCAGCCGGACCCGCTCCTTGATGCGATCGACGATCTGCATCCGTCCCTCGTTGAGGCGGGCGATGACCATGTGAAAGCTGTTCGAGCCCAGATCGACAGCGGCGTACAGACTATTGTCCATGGTTTGACTCTATCCGTTTGAGGTAGTCGTAAATCGCGACCTGAGAACGAACCTTGCGGCGGTTGCCCCGCTTCACGTATTCGTTGCTCTGGTTCGCATCGATGACCCTTGCCTTGCAGGTGTCGCTCAGCTGCAACTGCAAAATATCCAGGATGCGCTGCTTGAGCCGCTCGTCATAGATGGGGGTGCCCACCTCGATCCGGCCGTCGATGTTGCGGCTCATCCAGTCGGCGCTGGAGATGAACAGCTGGGGGTTGCCCTTGTTGTGGAACACCATGACCCGCGGGTGCTCGAGGAAGCGGTCGATGATGCTGATGACCTGGATATTCTCGCTCAGTCCCGGCACGCCGGGGCGCAGGGCGCACATGCCGCGGATGATCATCTGGATGGGCACCCCGGCCTGGCCGGCGGCATAGAGGCGGTTGATGAGGTCCCGGTCCACCAGGTTGTTGATCTTGAGCGTGATGCCGCTGGGCTGGCCCGCCTTGGCGTTGGCCAGCTCGTTGTCGATGTGGCGATAGAGCTGGCGCCGGCTGTTGATGGGGGAGACCATCAAGTGGTTGAACTTGTAGCGCCGATAGGGGTACTCGATGTACTCGAACACCCCCTCCACCTCGGCGGTGATGTCCGGGTGGCGGGTCAGCAGGGAGAAGTCGGTGTAGATCTTGGCGGTCTTCTCGTTGAAGTTGCCGGTGCCGATATGGGCGTAGCGCACCGCCTCGCCATGCTCGTGGCGGGTGATGAGGCAGAGCTTGGAGTGGATCTTGAGGCTCGGCACCCCGAACACCACCTTGACCCCGGCATCGGTCAGGATGTTGGCCCAGTCGATGTTGGCCGCCTCGTCAAAGCGGGCGCGCAGCTCTACCACCACGGTCACCTTCTTGCCGTTGTTGGCGGCGTCGATGAGGGAGTGAATGATGCGCGACTTCTTGGCGACCCGGTAGATATTGATGCGAATGGCACTCACCGCCGGATCGAACGCCGCCTGGCGCACCAGCTCGGTGAAGTGGTGGAACTTGTGATAGGGGTAGTAGAGCAGAATGTCCTGCTTGGTGATGGCGTCGAAGGCGTTGACGAAGCCATCAAAGTCGTGGCAATCGAGTGCCGGCAGCTTGGGGTTTTCCAGATAGTCCCGGCCCACGTTGGGGAAGCCGATGAAATCCTTGAAGTTGTGATAACGGCCACCGGGCATGATGGCGTCGTAGCTGCTGATCTGCAGCTTGAGCTTGAGGAAGCTTATCATGGCGGCGGGCATCTCCCGCTCGTAGACGAAGCGCACCGGCATGGCGGTGAGGCGCTGCTTGAGGCCATCACTCATCTTGTCCACCAGGCTCAAGTCCAGCTGATCGGAGAGATCGTATTCCGCATCCCGGGTCAGCTTGACCGCGTAGGCGGCGATCTCGTCGTAGTCGAAGAAGCCCTTGAAGATCTCGTCGAGGCAGAAGCGGATGACGTTATCCAGGATGATGATCTGCTTCTTGCGACGGGTTCCCTCCGGCGGCAGCTGGAAGAAGCGGGGCAGATCGTCGGTCGGCACCTCCACCAGGGCGTATTGGATCACCTGGCCGCCCTTCTTCATCTCGATGGCGAGGTAGGTGTGCTCATCCTTGAGGAACTTGACCGGGTTGACCTCCTTGTTGAGCAGGATGGGGATGATGTGGCGCAGCACCTTCTCCCTGAAAAAGACCCGCAGCCACTGCTGGATCGCCTCGGAGAGCTGGTTCTCGTTGACCAGGAAGATGTTGTGGCGGGCGAGGGCGATCAGCAGCTCTTTATAGGTGTTGTCGAAGGCCTCGCCGAGCGCCATCACCTTCTGCTGGATGGCGCGCAGCAACACCTTGGCGTCGTCATCGCCGCCGTGCACCTCGTTGATGAGGATGCGGCGCTTGACGTCCGATACCCGTACCTTGAAGAACTCGTCCTGATTGGAGGAGAAGATCCCCAGGAAACGGACCCGCTCGATGAGGGGGACCGTCTTGTCCATTGCCTCTTGTAACACCCGTTCATTGAATGAGAGCCAACTCAGCTCTTTCTCTTCATACTGCTTGTCGGTGCTCATGTGGTGCCTCTGTGATCAGGTTGCGTCTGCGCGGCAGTTATGGCGTGGATAGGTGACAGATTTATGACAATGAGTCCTATTCTGCCACGGCCTGATCGATGTCGACCACCAGGTCATCGGAGAGGGATTCCAGCGCCGCGATCAGATCGCCGAGCTCGAGCCCGGGCGGCAGGGCGACCAGGGCATGGGCGTAGAACAGCGGGGCACCGGAGTGGGGGGCCGGTTCGCAACCTGTGGTGAGATCGGCGACGTTGATGTTGAGCTGGCGCAGTATGCTGGCCACTTCGTGCACTATGCCGGGCCTGTCGTTGCCGGTGACGCTCAGCATCACCTGACGCTCCGGCTCCTGGCTGACCTGCCCCTCGGCGAAGCTGACGGTGAGACCCGGCAGCATCACCAGCGCCTCGCACAGGCCACGGTAATGCTCATCGGGGACGCTGACATGCAGGATGCCGGCAAATTGTCCCGCCAGCTCGCTCATGGAGCTGGCCAGCCAGTTGCCCTGCTGCTGGGTGATGATGTCGGCCAGACTCTCGACGATACCGGGCTTGTCCGCGCCGATCACGGTGACGACCAATTGCTTTTGCATCCTGCTCTCCTTCGAATTGGGTTTCTGTAGCATTGTGCCTGCAGTGTCAGGCCATATGAAGCCCGCCTTGCGCAAATGTAGTGAAAAAACGCCGATGCCGGAGGCGGCCGCCATTTCTGCGCTGCCTGACCCTTCTCCCCCGTGGTAGAGTGATGGCCCTTCTTCTGTTTTGTGAACTGGATAGTGCACTCATGAATACCCTAGTCGTATCGGGATTGGTGTTATTGGTACTGCTCCTGCTGGCGATCTTCTGGACCAGAGGCAAGAAAGGCAAAACGCTGCCCTATGATCTGCAGGAGGCCCTGTTCAGCCCGGCCGAGCGCTCCTTCCTCGGGGTGCTGGATCTGGCTGTCGGTGATCAGGCGCGGGTCTTTGCCAAGGTGCGGGTCGCGGACGTGCTGGCGCCGGAGGCCCGGATGGGCAAGAGCAAATGGCAGCAGGCGTTCAACAGGATCAGTGCCAAGCATTTCGATTATCTGCTGTGCCACCCGCAAGATCTCTCCTTTCTCTGCGCCGTCGAGCTCGACGACAGCTCCCACCGCCACCAGAAACGCAAGGTGCGAGATGCCTTCCTGAAGTCGGCCTGTGACAGCGCTGGCCTGCCCCTGCTGCAGATCCCGGCGAGTAGCCATTATCGGGTCGAGGAGCTGCGCGAACAGCTGCTGCCCCTGCTGAGCAAGGCGAGCCCCCAGATCGAGGTGACGTTGCCGGGTGAGCGGCGCGAGCCCACCTTCAGCCCGTTGCTGCTCGATGGCGTGGATGTGGAGGATAGCCGCCACGGGCATGCCGCCGTGCGGGCCAAGGTGCTGGATCAGACCCCGTTCATCGAGCCGGACGCCGGGCTGGTGGACAACCTGTTTGCCGATCCGGACGAAGAGGATCAGCCCCATGAGGCACCTCATTGCCCTCGCTGTGATGCCCCCCTGGTGGAGCGGGAAGCCAAGAAGGGCCCCCATGTCGGCCGCCTGTTCCTGGCCTGCAGCCGTTTCCCCGAGTGCCGCTACGCCGCCCCCCACGGCCAGCTCAAACACTGATCCTCTGGTTGGCTCCGGCTGCGGTCGGAGTCCTTCCTCGTCTGTTTTCCCGGTTCCCACCTATTTTTGCCTCTTCGATGACAAAAATTGTCTGATTGTGATCGCTGTCCCGCCGACAGGAATCGATCGCGACAGCTTTTGACAACGCGCCATAATTTTGGCACTTTGTGCGCCTCACATGACGTGCGTGTCTGTCTCTATCGGCACGGAAATAACAACAAACACTAAAAATTATAATAATAAGCACGGAAAAACAACAACTTGGCTTCAGGTGGTAAGACGGATGGATATGATGGCGATGGGGGTATTGCTTGTCGATGCCGATGAACGGCGACGTCAGCAACTGGGTACTGTGCTCTCGTTCATGGGGATCCCCTGGCAGGAGGTGGTAGAAACCGAACTCGATGTGGCCATCGAATCGTCCGGTCCGCTGCAGGGGATCCTGACCGGTGAGCTGATGGAACGTTCGCTCGGAGAACTGCTGACCGCCTTCCCCTGCATCCCGTTTCTCTCCCTGATACAGGCCGATCACCCCAACTGCAACTTCATCGGCGGCTCGGACGAGCCCTTCACTTACGAGTCCCTGACTCGCCAGCTGCATTTCTGCCAGGCCTTCATCTCCCTGCACCCGCGCCAACAGCAACACGACAAGGGGCAGACCCTGTTGCGACTGCTGGTGGGCAAGGGCAAGGGGATCCAGGCGGTGCGTCGCCTCATCAGTCAGGTCGCGGAGACCGATGCCAACGTGCTGATCCTGGGGGAGTCCGGTACCGGCAAGGAGGTGGTGGCCCGCGCCATCCATGAACTCTCTTCCCGCAGCAGTGGCCCCTTCGTCCCCATCAACTGCGGCGCCATCCCGGCCGAGTTGCTGGAGAGCGAGCTGTTCGGCCACGAGAAGGGGGCCTTCACCGGCGCCATCGCCGCCCGTCGCGGCCGCTTCGAGCTGGCCCAGGGCGGTACCCTGTTCCTCGATGAGATCGGCGACATGCCACTGCCGATGCAGGTCAAGCTGCTGCGGGTGCTGCAGGAACGCCTGTTCGATCGGGTGGGCGGCAGCAAGCCGGTACAGGCGGACGTGCGGGTGATAGCGGCGACCCACCGGGATCTGGAGGCGCTGATCCGCACCCAGGGTTTTCGCGAGGATCTCTATTACCGCCTCAATGTCTTCCCCATCGAAACGCCGCCGCTGCGCGAGCGAGCCGACGACATTCCCTTGCTGCTGCAGGAGCTGCTCAATCGCCATGCGGAGCAGCACAGGGGACTCATCCGTCTGACCCAGCGCGCCATGGAATCCCTGATGCAATATGCCTGGCCCGGCAACGTGCGCGAGCTGTCGAACCTCATCGAGCGGCTGCTGATCCTCTACCCCAACCAGATCGTCGACGTGGCGGACTTGCCGGGTCGCTACCGCCTGCTGCCCTGCGAACCCAGGGACGAGCGGCTCACCGAGATGGATGAGCGCGATGCCCTGGCGGCCGTGTTCCAGAGCCTCCCCGAGCCGGAGCCCGGCAGCGCTATCGTGCTCCCCATGCAGTTGCCACTGGAGGGGGTCAATCTCAAGGAGATGCTGGCCGACCTCGAGGTGGAGCTGATCCGCCAGGCCCTGGAAACCCAGGAGGGGGTGGTGGCCCGCGCCGCCGACCTGCTCAGCATGCGCCGCACCACCCTGGTGGAGAAGATGAAGAAATACGGCATGAGCAAGGAAGCCTGAGGTCAATGCTTTGACACCTATATGCAATCTATTGATATATAGCTGTTATTTTACTGGCATGGAAATTGAATAGCCTGATCCCAAACCCAGTTTGAGGTCAGGTTTATGACAATCTTGCAGCAGGACAACCCGCTTCAGTCACACGAGGTGAGCCAGCTTTATGCCATCTTCACGGCGCTGCCGACCGGCGTGCTGCTGCTCGATGGGGAGGGTCGGATCACCCGCGCCAACCCGGCGGCGTTGGCCCTGCTGGGGGAGCCGCTGGAGGGCCAGTCCTGGCGCCAGATCATCGCCCGCTGTTTCCAGCCCCGCGAGGATGACGGTCACGAGATCTCCCTGAGCGATGGGCGCCGGGTGCAGCTCTCGACCCAGCCCTTGCCGGATCAGCCCGGCCAGCTGGTGTTCATCACCGATCTCACCGAGACCCGCCAGTTGCAAGACAGGGTCAACCACATGAAGCGGCTGTCGGCCCTCGGCAACATGGCCGCCTCCCTGGCTCACCAGATCCGCACCCCGCTCTCTGCCGCCATGCTCTATGCGGCCAACCTCGCCAACCGCACCCTCAAGCCGGAGTCGCGCACCCTGTTCCAGCAGAAGCTGATGGCCAGGCTGCAAGACCTGGAGAAGCAGATCAGCGACATCCTGCTGTTTGCCCGCAACGGCGACAACCAGGTGGTCGCCTCCGTCTCGGTACAGGGGCTGCTGGCGGAGGTGCAGGCTGGCGCCGAGGCGTTCTGCCAGCAGCAGGGCTGCACGCTGCATATAGAGGCGCCGGAGCCGGATCTCTGCCTGCTCGCCAACAGCAGCGCCCTGGCCGGTGCCATCAACAACCTGATCGCCAACGCCCAGCAGGCCGGGGCCGACTCCCTGCTGGTGAGTGCGGTGCGCAGCGGCGCCCGGGTGGAGATGCGCATCCTCGACAACGGCAAGGGGATACCCGCCCAACTGCTCAATCAGATTTTCGAACCCTTCTTCACCACCCGCTCCCAGGGCACCGGTCTGGGGCTGGCGGTGGTGCAATCCGTGGTGCGTGCTCATCAGGGGGAGGTCGGCGTGGCCTCGGTCCCCGGTGAGGGCACCTGTTTTACCCTGTCGTTCCCCCTGCATCAGCAAGCGATGCGGCTTGGCGGTGTGGCATGAGCCATGTCGGATCCCTGTTGAGAGCCGGTGGCGATGCCGTTTGGCCAATGTCAGTGAATATTGATGAGGCCATATTGGCTGTGGTAGGAGGTGTGGCATGAGCCATGTCGGATCCCTGTTGAGAGCCAGTGGCGATGCCGTTTGGCCAATGTCAGTGAATATTGATGAGGCCATATTGGCTGTGGTAGGAGGTGTGGCATGAGACATGTCGGATCCCTGTTGAGAGCCGGTGGCGATGCCGTTTGGGCAATGTCAGTGAATATTGATGAGGCCATATTGGCCGTGGTGGGAGGTGTAGCATGACTCAGGCCCGGATCCTGGTGGTGGAAGATGACAGCGGCCTGCGCGAGGCGCTGGTGGATACCCTGCTGCTCGGTGGCTACGAGTGCCGCGAGGCGGACAGTGGCGAGCGGGCCCTGCTGACCTTGTCGCGCCAGAGCATCGACATGGTCATCTCCGATATTCAGATGGGGGGCATGGATGGCCTGACCCTGCTGGCCAACATCCGCCAGCAGTATCCCCAGGTGCCGGTGCTGCTGATGACGGCCCATGCCAACATCGACGGGGCGGTGCGCGCCATGCGCGAGGGGGCCATCGACTACCTCGCCAAGCCATTCTCCCCCGAGGTGCTGCTCAATCAGGTCAGCCGCTATGTGCCGCCTCAGAAGATCGAGAAGCGGGCCGTGGTGTACGGGGATCCCAAGACCGCCGAGCTGTTCCAGCTGGCGACCAGGGTGGCGAGGAGCGAGGCCACCGTCATGGTGACCGGACCGAGCGGCACCGGCAAAGAGGTGCTGGCCCGCTACATCCACGACAACTCCAGCCGGGCCGAGCAGAGCTTCGTCGCCATCAACTGCGCTGCCATCCCGGAGAACATGCTGGAGGCGACCCTGTTCGGCTACGAGAAGGGCGCCTTCACCGGGGCGGTGCAGGGCTGCCCCGGCAAGTTCGAGCAGGCCCAGGGCGGCACCCTGCTGCTCGACGAGATCACCGAGATGGATCTGGGGCTGCAGGCCAAGCTGCTGCGGGTGTTGCAGGAGAAAGAGGTGGAGCGGCTCGGCAGCCGCAAGCTCATTCCCCTCGACGTGCGGGTCATCGCCACCAGCAACCGCGACCTCAAGAAGGCGGTGCAGGACGGGCTGTTTCGCGAGGATCTCTACTACCGGCTCAACGTCTTCCCGCTGCGCTGGAGCTCGCTCTGGGAGCGACCGGGCGACATACTGCCGCTGGCCGAGCACCTGCTGGCGCTCCATGCCGGTCAGCAGGGGCTACCTGCGCCGCAGCTGGAGGCAGATGCACGGGAGCGCCTGCTGGCCCACTCCTGGCCCGGCAACGTACGCGAGCTCGACAACGTGATGCAGCGAGCCCTGATCCTGAGCCCGGATGGGGTGATTGGCACCGGGCAGCTGATCCTGGAGGAGACGGACGAGGCGCTGGTGCGCCCGGCCGAGCGCCTGACGGGGGAGGGGCTGGGCGGCGAGCTCAAGCTGCAGGAGCATCAGATCATCCTCGACACCCTGCAGGAGTGCAGCGGCAGCCGCAAGGATGCCGCCGACCGGCTCGGCATCAGCCCGCGCACCCTGCGCTACAAGCTGGCCCAGATGCGGGACGCCGGCATCGAGCTGCCCGCCTGAGCGCATGGCCTTGACGGCCCGGCTCGATTATCATGGGGGCCTGACGATTTGAACCCAGGACCCTTGCCGCTGCCTGCAGGCGCGGGGTCTGACTGTGTTAGGGGACCCTTATGATCTCTCATCGAAAACTGGAAACCGTGCTCAATCACCTGCTCGAGCCCCATGCCATCAAGGACTACTGTCCCAATGGCCTGCAGGTGGAAGGGCGCGAGCGCATCCGCAAAGTGGTCACCGGCGTCACCGCCAGCCAGGCCCTGATCGATGCGGCGGTGGCCGCCGGGGCCGACGCCATCCTGGTCCATCACGGCTACTTCTGGAGCGGGGAGCCGGCCCAGATCACCGGCATGAAGCAGCGCCGCCTCAAGGCCCTGCTGACCCACGACATCAACCTGTTTGCCTATCACCTGCCGCTGGATGTGCATCCCGAGGTGGGCAACAACGCCCAGCTCGCCAAGCTGCTTGGCATCAAGGTGCGCCGTGGCCTGGAGCCCTGGAACAGCAAGAGCGTGGCCATGGTGGGCAAGCTGGAGCAGCCCATGAGCGGCAGCGATTTCGCAAAGCTTATTGCTGAGCGACTCGGTCGTGAGCCGCTCCACTGCGGTGACAGCGGTCCCGAGCTCATCAGCTCGGTGGCCTGGTGCACCGGCGGTGGCCAGAGCTACATCAACCTGGCGGCGGAGCAGGGCATCGATGCCTTCATCTCCGGCGAGGCCTCCGAGCAGACCATCCACACCGCCCGCGAGATGGGGATGCACTTCTACGCCGCCGGCCATCACGCCACCGAGCGCTACGGCATCAAGGCGCTGGGGGAGTGGCTGGCGACGGTGCACGGGCTGGAGGTGACCTTTATCGATATCGACAACCCGGTGTAGGTTCGATTAGCCGCGTAGCGGCGTAATCGGACGTGACCGCAGCAATAGGTAGAAATGACAAGGGAGGCCTAGGCCTCCCTTTTTTACATGCTGTTTTCGGCTACTCGCAGGCATGGCCCGCCGGGCCGAGCGCCATGCCATCCAGCAGGGCTGTGCCCTCCTGCATCCGCAGCCGCCCCTGGCAGAACCACTGCACCACCAGCGGGTAGATGCTGTGCTCCTGAGCCTGGACCCTGGCCGCCACCTCGCCTGTGTCATCCCCTTCGAAGATGGGCACCCGGGCCTGCAGGATCACCGGGCCGCCGTCCAGCTCTTCGGTGACGAAGTGGACGCTGGCACCGTGCTCGCTGTCTCCCGCCTCGATGGCGCGCTGGTGGGTGTGCAGCCCCTGATACTTGGGCAGCAGGGAGGGGTGGATATTGATCATCCGCCCCGCGAAGTGGCGCACCAGATCGGCACTCAGGATCCGCATAAAGCCGGCCAGCACCACCAGATCCGGCTGATAGTCTGCCATCAGCGCCTGCAGGGCGACGTCATACTCGGCCCGGCTGGCAAACTGCTGCTGGGCCAGGATGGAGGTGGCCACCCCGGCCTCCTGGGCGCGCACCAGACCATAGGCATCGGCCTTGTTGCTGATGACGCCGACCACCTGGCCCGCTATCTTGCCGCTGGCGCAACTGTCGAGAATGACCTGCAGGTTGCTGCCGCTGCCGGAGATGAGTACCAGGATGCGTTTCATAGGGGAGGTCATTTGATGACGACCTGCTCCTCGCCATCCGCAGCCTTGGCGATATGGCCGATGTGCCATGCGTTCTCGCCTTCGGCCTTGAGCAGGGTCAGCGCCTTGTCCAGCTGATCCGCGGGCAGGGCGATGATCATGCCGACGCCGCAGTTGAAGGTACGGTACATCTCGTGACGGGTGACGTTGCCGGCCTGCTGCAGCCAGCCGAACACCGCCGGCCACTGCCAGCTCTGCTCGTCGATCACCGCCTGGGTGTTGGCGGGCAGCACGCGGGGGATGTTCTCCCAGAAGCCGCCGCCGGTGATGTGGGACAGCGCGTGGATCTCGCACTCCTTGATGAGCTTGAGCACCGGCTTCACATAGATGCGGGTCGGCTCCAGCAGGGCGTTGGCCAGGGTGGTCTCACCCAGCGGCTGGTGCACGTCGGCCTTGGAGACTTCCAGGATCTTGCGCACCAGGGAGAAGCCGTTGGAGTGGGGGCCGCTGGCGGCCAGGGCGATCAGGGCGTCCCCTTCGCCGACCTTGCTGCCATCGATGATCTCGCTCTTCTCCACCACACCGACGCAGAAACCGGCGATGTCGTAGTCTTCCCCTTCATACATGCCCGGCATCTCGGCGGTTTCGCCACCCACCAGGGCGCAGCCGGATTGCTCGCAACCGGCGCCTATGCCGGTCACCACGGCGGCGGCGGTGTCCACATCCAGCTTGCCGGTGGCGTAGTAGTCGAGGAAGAACAGCGGCTCGGCGCCTTGCACTATCAGGTCATTGACGCACATGGCCACCAGATCGATGCCGACGGTGTCGTGTTTTTTCAGATCGATGGCGAGACGCAGCTTGGTGCCCACCCCGTCGGTGCCCGAGACCAGCACCGGCTCCTTGTAGCCCGCAGGGATTTGACACAGGGCCCCAAAGCCGCCAAGACCACCAAGGACTTCAGGACGACGAGTGCGTTTTGACACGCCCTTGATACGTTCAACCAGTGCATTGCCGGCATCGATATCCACGCCAGCATCCTTGTAGCTCAGTGAGGTTTTGTCAGTCACGCGTATTCCCCGTCATATGAAGAAGTGGAGGGTAAAATTCGGGGCGTATTCTACCAGCGGCGTGGTAAAAGCAGAAAGGAAATCGTTTGCGCGTTTTTGCGTGGAAAAGCTCCACAAGCGGCGGCTTTTGTTGTATGATTCCGCGATTTTTTCGCGGCAGGTTAGAGGAGATAATAATGAAAGTCGTTGAAGTCAAACACCCCCTGGTCAAGCACAAGATCGGGCTGATGCGTGAAGGCGATATCAGCACCAAGCGTTTCCGTGAACTGGCCAAAGAAGTGGGCAGTTTGTTGACCTACGAAGCGACCTCTGACTTCGAAACCGAGAAAGTTACCATCGATGGCTGGAACGGGCCAGTGGAAGTTGACCAGATCAAGGGCAAGAAGGTCACTGTCGTGCCCATCCTGCGTGCCGGTCTTGGCATGATGGATGGCGTGCTCGAGCACATGCCGAGCGCCCGCGTCAGCGTGGTCGGCATCTACCGCGATGAAGAGACCCTGCAACCGGTTCCCTACTTCGAGAAGATCGTCAGCAACATCGAAGAGCGTCTGGCCCTGGTGATCGATCCCATGCTGGCCACCGGCGGCTCCATGATCGCCACCATCGACCTGCTCAAGAAGAAGGGCTGCCAGTCCATCAAGGTGCTGGTGCTGGTCGCCGCGCCGGAAGGCATCAAGGCGCTGGAAGCCGCTCACCCCGACGTGGAGCTCTACTGTGCCTCCGTCGATCAGGGCCTGAACGAGAAGGGCTACATTGTGCCTGGTCTGGGCGATGCCGGTGACAAGATCTTCGGCACCAAATAAACCCTGATGCCATAACCCCTTCTGCTCGTGAGAGGGGGAAAACGGAGCCGGCATCTCGCCGGCTTCGCTGTTTATACAGTCCCCCGTCTTGCTGGGAAGCGCGCCTTGCCGCTACCATAAGCACCATCTCCCATTTCGAGAATCTTCTTTATGCTTAAACGCTTAGTGACGCTCCTCTGCTGCTCCCTGTCGTTGATGGTGTCGGCCGCCCAGGTGACCGATCTCTATCAGGGCAAGGCGCCGACCAGCGGTGACATGGCGGCCGCCCAGTCCCAGGCACTGGGCGATGTCTTGATCAAGGTGACAGGCCGACGCGACATTCTCACCCAGCCGGAGGTGGTCAAGGCGCTGGCCGCCCCGGGGGACTATGTGCAGCACTACGGCTATCAGGATCTGGGGCCGGTCAAGTTCCTCAAGGCCGACTTTGACGTCACCAAGGTCAACGCCCTGATCGCCCAGAGCAAGTTTGCCCTGCTCGGACCCGCGCGTCCGCAGTTGGCCATCTGGCTGGTGCTCGATGAAGGGGAGCGTCGCATACTGCCGGATCAGTCAAGCGATGGCTGGGCCGCCGCCCTGCGAGGCCAGACGCAAGCCATGGGCCTGCCGGTCAGCATTCCGCTGATGGATCTCGATGACAACATGGCGGTCAATGCCACCGATGTGTGGGGGCGTTTCGCCGATCCCATCCTCCAGGCGAGCCAGCGTTACGGCGCCGAGATGGTGGTGCTGGGCAAGCTGACGCCGGAGGGTGACAAAGAGGAGGGGAAATGGAGCATCGACTGGGGTCTCTATGGTCCCAAGGCGGGCGGTGAGCTGGCGGAGTTGACCAAGGGCGCCGGCTCAGGCACCCAGGCCGAGGTGGCGCAGGGGATGGCCGATGCGCTGGCCGGCTGGCTGGTGCAACAGTACGGCACCCGCCTGTCCGGTGTGGCCTCCAGCCAGACCCTGGTGGTGGAAGGCTTGTCCGGCATCGATGGCATGATCACGGTGCAGAAGATGCTGCAGGGCATGGCCAGCATCACCAAGGTGACGATCGGCAAGCTGGAGGGGGACAAGGTCACCTTCAACCTCTCCCTGCAGGGTGACAAGGCCGAGCTGGTACGCGGTCTGCAACTGGAGAGTCGCCTGCGCCAGATCGAAGACAATGAGAGCGGTTTGCGCTACCAATGGGCACAGCCCTGATCCTCTGCAGCCGAAGATAATGCGCGCAGTCTGCGTTACCAATGGTCGCACTGGCGATCTTTATTGAGGATCCAAACCGCCCGGCCGAGTCCGGGCGGTTCTCTATCTGCCGCGGCGATGATACACTTGGGCACAAATGTCACAGTCAAAGCCCAACGAGTGAAGCAACCGGCCCAACTGTCTTTAGCCGTACAATTACCGGATGATGAAACCTTCGTCAGTTTTTATCCCGGCAACAATGCCCATCTGATCACCGCCCTCAAGAATGCGGCCATCGGTCAGGGCGCGCCTTTCCTCTATTTCTGGGGAGCCAAGGGCTCGGGGCGTTCCCACCTGCTGCACGCTACCTGCGCCGAGGTCAACGCCCGCGACGCCGCCGCGGCCTATCTCTCCCTCGATCAGTTCGAACAGCTGGATCCCAGCATGCTCGATGCCCTCGAGAGCCTGCCCCTGGTCTGCCTCGACAGCCTGGAGGCCATCGCCGGCAATGCGCTCTGGGAGCGAGCCCTGTTCGACTTCTACAATCGCTGGAAAGAGAAAGGCGAGGGCACCCTGGTGGTGACCGGCTGCAGCGCCCCGCGCAAGCTGGGGCTGCAACTGCCGGATCTCGCCTCGCGCCTCGACTGGGGGGTGAGTTTCCACCTCGACGAGCTGGACGATGAGGGCAAGCTCAGCGCCTTGCAGCTGCGCGCCGAACTGCGGGGCTTCAAGTTGCCCATCGACGTGGGTCGCTTCCTGCTCAATCGGCTGTCACGCGACATGCGCACCCTGCTCGCCACCCTCAATCAACTCGATAACGCCTCGTTTCGCGCCAAGCGCAAGCTCACCATCCCCTTCGTCAAGGAGATCCTCGAGCTCTGACCCTGTCTGGTGAGGGATGCATCATCCCGTTTCATGTCTCACGCGCAAAAAAGAAACCCCGGCACCAGGCCGGGGTTTTTGTTCGCGTTATGCGGTCATCAGTGGAACTGATCTTCTTCGGTGGAGCCGGTCAGTGCCGTGACGGACGACTGTCCACCCTGGATGACGGTGGTCACCTTGTCGAAGTAACCCGTGCCCACTTCCTGCTGGTGCGCCACGAAGGTGTAGCCACGGCTGGCGGCGGCAAATTCCGGCTCCTGCACCATCTCGACGTAGTGCTTCATCCCCTCGCCACGGGCGTACTGGTAGGCCAGCTCGTACATGTGGAACCACATGTTATGAATTCCAGCGAGCGTGATGAACTGGTACTTGTAACCCATGTCGGACAGCTCCTGCTGGAAGCGGGCGATGGTGGCATCGTCCAGGTTCTTCTTCCAGTTGAAGCTGGGGGAGCAGTTGTAGGCCAGTATGGTGTCCGGGTACTGGGCCTTGATGGCTTCGGCAAACTGGCGCGCCTCGTCCAGATCCGGCTTGGCGGTTTCACACCACACCATGTCGGCGTAAGGGGCATAGGCGAGGCCGCGGGAGATGGCCTGCTCGATGCCGGCCTGCACCTTGTAGAAGCCCTCGGCGGTACGCTCACCGGTCAGGAAGCCAGCATCGTAAGGGTCGGCGTCCGTGGTCAGCAGGTCGGCGGCATTGGCGTCGGTACGGGCGATCACCAGGGTGGTGGTGCCGCAGACATCCGCTGCCAAACGTGCTGCGACCAGCTTCTGCACCGCCTCCTGGGTGGGGACCAGCACCTTGCCACCCATGTGGCCGCATTTCTTCACCGAGGCCAGTTGATCTTCGAAGTGCACGCCGGCGGCGCCCGCCTCAATCATGTTCTTCATCAGCTCGAAGGCGTTCAGCACGCCGCCGAAACCGGCTTCGGCATCTGCGACTATCGGCAGGAAGTAGTCGATGAAACCGGCATCCTGCGGACCCAGCTTGTTGGCCCACTGGATCTGGTCGGCGCGGGCGAAGGAGTTGTTGATGCGCTCCACCACGGACGGCACCGAGTTGGCCGGGTAGAGGGACTGATCCGGATACATGGTGGAGGAGAGGTTGTTATCCGCCGCCACCTGCCAGCCGGAGAGGTAGATCGCCTCTATGCCCGCCTTGGCCTGCTGCACCGCCTGGCCGCCGGTCAGGGCGCCGAGGCAGTTGACGTAGCCCTTCCTGGCGCCGCCGTGGATCAGCTCCCACAGCTTGTCGGCACCGCGCTGGGCCAGGGTATGTACCGGCTGCAGGCTGCCACGCAGGTTCACCA
The DNA here is from genome assembly GCF_963895295.1 of Aeromonas sp. sia0103. Lineage (NCBI taxonomy): Bacteria > Pseudomonadati > Pseudomonadota > Gammaproteobacteria > Aeromonadales > Aeromonadaceae > Aeromonas > Aeromonas sp. sia0103. The sequence continues at coordinate 174,654 of NZ_CAWQKG010000055.1, forward strand.
CGTCTTCGGCGCTGTAGCCGCGTTTGATCCCTTTCCAGCGGGGGTTCTCTGCCCAGTCTTTCTCGATAGCCTGGATCTGTTGCTCACGGGTCAGTGCCATATCAGTTCCCTCTTTCATTGATTTCACGTTTCCATTGATTTGTTATGGACGAGCCCCGCCCGGGGCCCGGATTCAGAGCCGCTCGTAACCGGGCAGCGTCAGAAAATCGATCAGGGTGTCGGCGCAGGTGATCTGCTCCATCAGCTCGCTCGCCTCGGCAAAGCGGCCGGCCTGCCAGCGGGCATCGCCCAGCTCGGCTTTGACCACCTCCTGCTCCTCGGCCAGCATCTGGCGGAACAGCGCCTTGGTCACCACCTTGCCATTGGAGAGGCTCTTGCCGTGGCGGATCCACTGCCAGATGGAGGTGCGGGAGATCTCGGCGGTGGCCGCGTCTTCCATCAGGCCGTAGATGGGCACGCAGCCGTTGCCGCCGATCCAGGCTTCCAGATACTGCAGGGCGACCCGGATGTTGGTGCGCATGCCGGTCTCGGTGCGCTCACCCTCGCAGGGGGCCAGCAGATCGGCGGCGGTGATGGGGGCATCCTGTTCACGCAGCACCCCGATCTGGTTCCTGGCGCCGGCCGGGATGGCGGCGTTGAACACCGCCATGGCGGTATCGGCGAGGCCGGGGTGAGCCACCCAGGTGCCATCGTGGCCGTTGTGAGCCTCCCGCTCCTTGTCCGCCTTGACCTTGGCGAACACCTGCTCGTTGACGAGCGGATCCTTGGCGGGGATGAAGGCGGCCATGCCACCCATGGCCAGGGCGCCGCGCTGATGGCAGGTCTTGATCAGCAGGCGTGAATAGGCGGATAGGAAGGGCTTGTCCATGGTGACCACCTGGCGGTCCGGCAGCACCCTGTCCCCATGATCCTTGAGCGTCTTGATGTAGCTGAAGATGTAGTCCCAGCGGCCGCAGTTGAGCGCGACTATGTGATCCTTCATCTGATAGAGCAGCTCGTCCATCTCGAACACCGCCGGCAGGGTTTCGATGAGTACCGTGGCCTTGATGGTGCCGCGGGGCAGCCCGAACTTGTCTTCGGTCCAGGCGAACACCTCGCTCCACCAGCGCCCCTCCAGATGGCTCTGCAGCTTGGGCAGGTAGAAGTAGGGGCCTGAGCCCTTGGCCAGCAGCGCTTTATGGTTGTGCAGGAAGTAGAGCGCGAAGTCGAACAGGCCGCCGGGAATGGGGGCGCCGTCGAAGGTGACGTGTTTCTCCGGCAGGTGCAGGCCGCGCACCCGGCAGATCAGCACCGCCGGATCGGCCTTGAGGCTGTAGGATTTGCCCTCGGGGCTCTGGTAGGAGACGGTGCCGTTGACCGCGTCGCGCAGGTTGATTTGGCCCTCGATCACCTTATTCCAGGCCGGTGCCAGGGAGTCTTCGAAGTCCGCCATGAATACCTTGACGTTGGCGTTGAGGGCGTTGATCACCATCTTGCGCTCGACCGGCCCGGTGATCTCCACCCGCCGGTCCTGCAGGTCGGCCGGGATGCCGCGCACCGTCCAGCTTCCCTCGCGAATATGGGCGGTCTCGGGCAGAAAGTCCGGCAGCTCGCCACCGTCGATGCGCGCCTGACGGGCCACCCGTTGCTTCAGCAGTGCATCACGCTGAGAGGCAAAGCGCTCCACCAGTTCGGAGACCAGGGCCACCGCAGCGGGCGTCAGAATTTGCGCGTAATCGGGAAGCATCTCGCCTTGGATGCGCAGACGGTGGCTGCTGTGGGTCTGGGCCGGTGCCGACATAGGGTTCACTCCTTTGAAAGTTACATTTTGAACTTACTAACTACGACTAAGGTCTATCTCCATTTCCTTAAAGCCCCTGTAACAGCGGGATAACACGATTGATAAGGTGCAAAATATTGCCCGGTTCGTCAACCTAATTTTTAAAACGGGTGTTTTTGACTGGTGTTTAAGTTGATGTTTTTAATGAATTTATTTGATTGACGTAAAAGCTCTATCTAGATGGTTATGCTCTTGGCCAGGCACCCGTTCAGGCGAAGGGAGCGGAGTCCGTCCCGAACATGAAAAATGTAATTTATTACGTAATAAAATTACCAATGCAAAAACAAATCCCGACCTTACTCCAGGCTTTGCAAAAACATCTGTATGAAATACATCCTGCAAATGCCGTTGGCGTCTAGCTCCTGCAGGCATTGAATGATGAACTGCTGTTTAAAACTGGATCCGGATGCATCGAGCGGATGGGGGTCTGGGGCCCCTGTCGTTGAAATGACGAGCAATAACGTAGGTTTGTATCAGCGAGCGGTGGGGAGAGGGGAGGGATGGGAGGGGATGCAGGTAGTGAATAATGCCAATAACCTGCGTCTATTTAGCATTTTGTTGTTTTTTTAGTCGACCGGATTTGGCCGGGGGAAAGGGCGGTGCGGAGTAGCAGAATTGGCCATGGATCCACGATCTGGCAGGCGGGGAGAGGGGCTCATTGGCCGGCTCAATAGTCATCGTCCGGGGCGGCGAGATCGATCACATCGAGCTGCACCATGTTGCCCGGTTCGGCATCGGTGGCTTCGATGTCGGGATGCGGTGACGGAATAAGGGGCTGATCGGGTTGAAGTTCAACAGCTTGGGTCATGGGTGCTTGCCTCATTGGATTGCAAGCCGGTTGGTGACTCCCTCACCCTGATACCCACCTCCCTGTCTGAATGGCCGGCGGAAAAGTTGCGTATCCTAGCGACACTTTGTAAAAGCTTCAAGTGGTTCTGTATAAAAAACATGCCGTTCCCGAGGGGCCAGGTGCAGGATATGGGGATGCGGTGAAGCAGATAAAGGAGGAAAGGGTACAAACAAGAGTAGGGAGGAAAGTAGAGGGAGAGCTGGGGACAAAAAAATAGCCCAGTCGTGGGACTGGGCTATTTCTCGGGGAAAATGGTCGGTGTGAGAGGATTCGAACCTCCGACCCTCTACACCCCATGCAGATGCGCTACCTGGCTGCGCTACACACCGACGAGGTCAGTTCGAGCTGACGGAGGGAAGTCTAATGATCTGGGCAAGTAGGCGCAACTCCTTTTTTATCAGGGAGATGCCGATTGCTTCTTTATTGCGCAGACAAGATGCAACTTGGGCCCTGGCGGGAGATTTGGCATAATCGCCGCCCACCCGAGATGGCGGCATCCGGCCGCGGCGGCGGGTGGCATATAGGCACCAAGCCGTCTGAGTTGTGAATACGGATAGAAACCTAAGAGGAGCGGGCGTGGAGTCAGCAGAGAAGAGAGCAGCCGAGATGCAGATCACCCAGGATGAGCGCTGGATGCAGCATGCCATGGCGCTGGCCAGCAAGGCGGAGGGGATCGGCGAGATCCCGGTCGGCGCCGTGCTGGTGTTGGGGGACGAGGTGATAGGCGAGGGCTGGAATCGATCCATCAGCGAGCACGATGCCTGCGCCCACGCGGAAATCATGGCGATCCGCGCCGCAGGTAGCAGGCTGGCGAACTACCGGCTGCTCGACACCACCCTCTATGTGACGCTGGAGCCCTGCTGCATGTGCGCCGGCGCCCTCATCCACAGCCGGGTCAGGCGAGTGGTCTACGGGGCGCAGGATCTCAAGACCGGGGCCGCGGGCTCGGTGTTCGAGATCCTGCAGGACTCGCGGCACAATCACAGGGTGGAGATCCGTGGCGGCGTGCTGGCGGATGCCTGCTCGGCCCAGCTCTCGGCCTTCTTCAAGCGGCGCCGGGCCGAGCAGAAGGCGGCAAAACTGGCGGCAAAACAGGCGAGCGACGCCGCATCCTGACTGCTGCGAGGGGCACTGCCTGTCCCTCACCGAATGATGGGCCCAGTACCCTAGTCCAAACACCTCGTACAAACAAAGGGTTGGCCCCATTTCACCGCGACCATTTTCCTCAGCAATAACCTCTCTGCCTGCACCTCGATGTAACAAAACTGTCATGCAACCGCCATATAATGCCGCCAAGCCTAGCTCACATTGAGGTTTTGCATGTCATCGGAATCGATCAACCTGGTCATGGCGGGCAGTAGAAAACGCCGGATCAAGGACAAGTTGGCCAAGTACGGGGTCACCACAGGCGGTGGTCTGGTATTGGTGGCCCTGTTGCTTATCTTCTTCTATCTGCTCTATGTGGTGAAACCCATCTTCAATGGCGCCAGCATGGAAGCGACCTCCTCCTTTACCCTGCCGGTGCAGGGCAAGACCGCCTGGCTCGGCGTCGAAGAGCAGAACGAGATCGGTTATCGCTTCAGCGATCAGGGTCAGGTCAGCTTCTTCGCCGTGCAGCACGATGGCAACCTCAAGGTGGGTCAGGTGCTGGGTCAGGCCCAGATCGCGGGCAAGATCACCGCGGTCGCGACGCCGGCCCCTGGTCAGAAGCTGATCGCCTACGGCTTTGCCGATGGCAAGGCGCAGGTCGTCCAGCCTTACTTCAAGGTCTCCTATCCCGACGACGTGCGCGTCATCGAACCCAGCCTGCAGTATCCCTTCGGTGAGGAGCCCATGGTGGTCGATCCCCAGGGCAAGGCGCTCAAGGGCATGGTGTTCGAGGCGACCAAGGACAAGATGGCCGCCGCCGCCGTGACCGAGGATGGTCGTGGCGTGATGACGGTGCTGAGCGGCGAGGAGAACTTCCTCTCCGGCGAAGTGGAGTGGAGCAGCCAGAACTACGCCATTCCCTCCCTGCCGCGCCACGTGGATCAGATGCTGCTGACCCCCAACCTGCGCATCCTGTTCGTGCGCGAAGGCAACCGCCTGTCGATCTATGACATCCACAATCTCAGCGACATCTCCCTGCGCGACGTCATGGAGATCAACGCCCCCAACGCCAACGTGACCAAGGTCGAGCTGCTCTCCGGCGCCTCCTCCCTGCTGGTGGGCAACGACAACGGTGTCATCTCCCAGTGGTTCGAAGTGGCGAAGGATGGCAAGCGCCAGTTCGCCCAGATCCGCGACTTCAAGGGCGATGGTCCGGTCGACCTGCTGACCCCCGAGCACTTTCGCAAGGGCTTCATCAGCGGTGCCAAGGACGGTACCGTCAGCTTCTTCCACGCCACCGGCGAGTCCAAGCTGCTGAGCGAGAAGATCGAGGGCGGTGCCCTGGCGGCGCTCGCCATCTCCCCCCGCCACAACCTGTTGCTGATGCAGCAGGAGAACACCTTCAAGCTGTTCGACGTCGAGAACGAGCACCCCGAGGTGACCTGGTCGGCTCTGTGGCAAGAGGTGTGGTACGAGGGCTATCCCGAGCCCATGTATGTGTGGCAATCGACCTCCGCCAGCAACGACTTCGAGGCCAAGCTGAGCCTGGTGCCGCTGGTGTTCGGGACCCTCAAGGCCTCCTTCTACGCCATGCTGTTCGCGGTGCCGCTCGGGGTGGCCGGTGCCATCTACACCGCCTACTTCATGTCGGCGGGGCTGCGCAAATACGTCAAGCCGACGGTGGAAATCATGGCGGCACTGCCGACCGTGATCCTGGGCTTCCTGGCCGGTCTCTGGCTCGCCCCCATCATCGAGGGTTCGCTGCCCGGGGTGATACTGCTGCTGATCCTGCTGCCGATGGGCATGTTGCTGACCGCGCTGGCCTGGAACTACCTGCCGGAGCGTGGCCGCTCCTGGTTGCCTGACGGTTGGCACGCCATTCTGCTCATTCCGGTGCTGCTGCTGATCGGCTGGGGGGCCTTCGCCCTGAGCCCGCTCATCGAGAACGCCTTCATGCACGGGGATTCCCGCATCTGGCTGACCCACGAGATGGGCATCAAGTTCGACCAGCGCAACTCCCTGGTGGTCGGCATCGCCATGGGCTTCGCGGTCATACCCACCATCTTCTCCATCGCCGAGGATGCTGTGTTCTCGGTGCCCAAGCACCTCACCCAAGGGTCTCTGGCGCTCGGCGCCACCCCCTGGCAGACCCTGAGCCGGGTGGTGATCCTGACCGCGAGTCCGGGCATCTTCTCGGCGGTGATGATGGGCCTTGGCCGCGCCGTGGGCGAGACCATGATAGTGCTGATGGCGACCGGCAATACCCCCATCATGGACTTCTCCATGTTCCAGGGGCTGCGCACCCTGGCGGCGAACATCGCGGTGGAGATGCCGGAGTCGGAAGTGGGTAGTTCCCACTACCGGGTGCTGTTCCTCGCGGCCTTCGTCCTGTTTGTATTCACCTTTATGTTCAACACCCTGGCCGAGTTCATTCGTCAGCGGTTGCGCGAAAAATACAGCTCTCTGTAATGAGCCGTTCTATAAAAAGCGGCGTTCTGTATATGGACAAGGAATCAACAATGGGTAAGTGGTTTAAATCAGGGGCCCCCTGGATCTGGATGACAGGCGGCGCCGTCAGCCTGAGTCTGGTGGCGGTACTGGGTCTGTTGCTGCTGATCGGCTGGCGTGGTCTGGTCTACTTCTGGCCTCACCCCATCTACGAATGGCAGCTGGAAGACGCCAGCGGCAACAAGAGCGTGCTGATCGGCGAGATCAACGATCGCGAGCTGGTACCGGTCGAGCGGTTGCGCTCCGCCGGCCAGGCGCTGGCAGGGGAGGAGCGCGAGCAGCTGACCCGTTATCTGGTCAAGACCGGCAACCGCGAGTTCGTCGACCTCGATTTCCGCTGGGTGCTGGAGACCGACATCAAGTCCCGGACCCAGCCGGCCGAGCTGGCCATGGTGGAGCGCACCACCAACGGCAACTTCTACGGCTACATCGTCGGGGTGAAGGAGGATGGCCGCGAGCTGAGTCAGGACTTGCATCCCGCCCTGCAGCGGGTGCTGGCCCGTGCCAACGCGCTCTCCGAACAGGCCAACGATCTGCAAAAGGGTGACATCGGCAGCATCAACTATCAGCTGGAGCGACTGCGCCTCAAGGAGCGCAAGGCCGAGCTGGAGGACGAGTTGACCGAGGCGCTCAAGGCTGACCTGGCCGCGCAGCGTCAGGCGCTCAACGATCGTTATCAGGTGCTGGAGAAGGAGCTGTTCTCCCTGCGTAGCGAGGCGGATCGGGACGCCATCACGGTCAAGGACATGCGTGGCGAGCTCATCACCATGCCCATGTCCAAGGTGCTGGATGTGGTATGGCCCAACGACATGAGCCTGCCGGCCAAGGTGGGACACTGGTTCCATCAGATCGGCAAGTTCGTCTCCGACGATCCCCGTGAGGCCAACACCGAGGGCGGCGTGTTCCCGGCCATCTTCGGCACAGTGTTCATGGTGTTGCTGATGGCGGTCATCGTCACCCCGCTCGGGGTGGTGGCGGCGGTCTACCTGCACGAGTATGCGGGCAAGAATAACCTGACCAAGATCATCCGCATCGCGGTGATCAACCTGGCGGGGGTCCCCTCCATCGTATACGGCGTGTTTGGCCTCGGCTTCTTCGTCTACACCCTGGGTGGTTCGTTAGACCAGCTGTTCTATCCGGAAGCGCTGCCGAGCCCGACCTTCGGCTCCCCCGGTGTCATCTGGTCGGCGCTGACCCTGGCCATCCTGACCCTGCCGGTGGTGATCGTCTCCACCGAAGAGGGGCTGGCCCGAATTCCGAGCACCATACGTCAGGGCTCCCTGGCATTGGGAGCCACCCAGGCCGAGACCCTGTGGCGCATAGTGCTGCCCATGGCGAGCCCGGCCATCATGACCGGCCTCATCCTGGCGATAGCCCGGGCGGCGGGTGAAGTGGCACCGCTGATGCTGGTGGGGGTGGTCAAGCTGGCACCGACCCTGCCGATGGATGGCAACTTCCCGTACCTGCACGTGGAGCGCAAGTTCATGCACCTGGGCTTCCACATCTACGACGTCGGCTTCCAGAGCCCGAACGTCGAGGCGGCGCGGCCCCTGGTCTATGCCACCTCGTTCCTGCTGGTGACGGTGATCGTCGGCCTGAACCTGACGGCCATCGGTATTCGTAACCACCTGCGCGAGAAATTCCGCTCTTTGGAGCACTGATGATGAACCTGACGGGCATCATGGGTATCCGCAACCACCTGCGCGAGAAATTCCGGTCGCTGGAACATTAATCCGGCCACCCCTGAGACAAGAGATGCGCGGCCCAGCGGCTGCCATCAACAGCATGATGGTCGCCGGAGTGTATCCGGCCACCCTGGACTGATTTGAGGTAACAGATGATCAACGTAACACCGACTTCGACCCAGCATACCGCCCTGGACCTGCTCAACCTGAGCCCGGAACAGACCGCGCTGGAGGTCAAGGATCTCAACCTGTATTACGGCAACAAGCAGGCGTTGTTCAACGTCAACATGAAGATCCCCAAGGGGCAGGTGACCGCCTTCATCGGCCCGTCCGGCTGCGGCAAGTCGACCCTGCTGCGCTGCATCAACCGGATGAACGATCTGGTGGAGATCTGCCGCATCGAGGGGGAGATCCAGCTGCACGGCCACAACATCTACGACAAGGGGGTGGATGTCTCCGCCCTGCGCCGTCAGGTGGGCATGGTGTTCCAGCGTCCGAACCCCTTCCCCAAGTCCATCTATGAGAACGTGGTCTATGGTCTGCGCCTGCAGGGCATCAACGACCGCCGCACCCTGGATGAGGCCGCCGAGCGTTCACTGCGCGGTGCCGCCCTGTGGGAAGAGGTGAAGGATCGTCTGCACGACAATGCCTTCGGCCTGTCCGGTGGTCAGCAACAGCGTCTGGTGATCGCCCGGGCCATCGCCATCGAGCCGGAAGTGCTGCTGCTCGATGAACCGACCTCGGCGCTGGATCCCATCTCCACCCTCACCATCGAGGAGCTGATCAACGAGCTCAAGAGCCAGTTCACCGTGGTCATCGTCACCCACAACATGCAGCAGGCGGCGCGGGTGTCGGATCAGACCGCCTTCATGTACATGGGCGAGCTCATCGAGTACTCGAACACCAACACCATCTTCACCACCCCGGCCAAGAAGAAGACCGAAGACTACATCACCGGTCGTTACGGCTAAGGGGCGAGGGAAAGAGTGGTATGAACAGCATGAATTTCAGCGAACACATTAGCGGTCAGTTCAGTGGCTAAGGCATAATCGGAGCGATAAGGATTATTTGTATGGACAATATGAACCTCAATAAACACATCTCCGGTCAGTTCAATGCCGAGCTGGAGAACGTACGCAATCAGGTGTTGGTGATGGGTGGCCTGGTTGAGCAGCAGCTGACCGACGCCATCTCGGCCATCCACATCCAGGATCTGGATGCGGCGCGCAAGATCGTGGCCAACGACCACAAGGTCAATGCGATGGAAGTGGCGATCGACGAGGAGTGCACCCGCATCATCGCCAAGCGTCAGCCCACCGCGTCCGACCTGCGGCTGGTGATGGCCATCATCAAGACCATCACGGATCTGGAGCGCATCGGCGACGTGGCGGACAAGATCGCCCGCATGCTGACCGACAACGCCAACAAGCCGCAGCCGCCGCTGGTGTCGCTCGAAAACATGGGCCGCCGCACCATCAAGATGCTGCACGACGTGCTCGACGCCTTCGCCCGCATGGATCTGGAGGCGGCCATCGCCGTCTACAAGGAAGATGACAAGGTGGATCGGGAGTACGAGTCCATCATCCGCGAGCTGATGACCTACATGATGGAAGATCCGCGCACCATTCCCCAGGTACTGAACGTGCTGTGGGCGGCGCGGGCCATCGAGCGGGTCGGCGATCGCTGCCAGCACATCTGCGAGTACATCGTCTACTACGTCAAGGGCAAGGACGTACGCCACACCAAGGCCGATGAACTGAGCGACCTGCTCGGCAAGCATTGAGTCAGAAATGAATAAAAAGGCGCATTGAGCGCCTTTTTTGTTGCATTGGGCGACAGGTTAAGATAACGCCACCCAATGGGCGCTTTTCTGCTAGAATACTGCCCCTGTGTGAGTCCCGGATGGACTCACGGTCTGGTATCCCGGGCCCAGTTTGCCGTCTTGTGCTAAGGCGGCTGTCGCAATAGGTCAATCATGAGTTTTGCCGATAGTTTATTCTTTTTAATGCTGCTGGTAGCCGGCAGCGTGTTCTTCTCCCTCTCCGAGATCTCTCTCGCCGCCTCCCGCAAGATCAAGTTGCAGGTGATGGCCGACGAGGGAAACCGCCATGCCGAAAAAGTGCTGGCGCTGCAGGCCCAGCCGGGTAACTTCTTCACCGTGGTGCAGATAGGCCTCAACACCGTCGCCATCCTGGGTGGCATCCTGGGCGAATCCGCCCTGAACCCGGCCATCAAGACCTTCATCACCAGCTTCTATCAGGGCCCCTGGCTCTCCCAGATAAGTTCGGTCGTCTCTTTCGTGGTCGTCACCAGCCTCTTTATCCTGATCGCCGACCTGATGCCCAAACGCCTCGCCATGAGCATGCCTGAGCGGGTTGCCGTGGTGGTGGTGCGTCCCATGCTGCTGTGCGTGACCCTGCTGATGCCGCTGGTGTGGTTCTTCAACGGCATGGCGAACGCGTTGTTCCGCCTGCTGCGGGTCTCCATGATCCGCAACGACGAGATCACCTCGGACGACATCTATGCGGTGATGGATGCGGGCGCCGAGGCGGGGGTCATCCAGCGTGAGGAGCACCAGCTCATCGAGAACGTGTTCGAGCTGCAATCCCTCGGCGTCACCTCCGCCATGACGGCCCGCGAGAGCCTCATCTACTTCACCCTGCAAGAGGGCGAAGAGAGCATCAAGGCCAAGATCGCCGAGCACCCCCACAACAAGTTCCTGGTGTGTGACCACAACCTCGACAGCATCAAGGGCTTCGTCGACGCCAAGGAGCTGCTGATCCGCGTCATCAGCGGCCAGAGCATCGATCTCAACAGCGGCTCCCTGGTGCAGAGCGTCATCATCATCCCCGACACCCTGAACCTCTACGAGGCGATGGAGTACTTCAAGAATCATCGGGGCGACTTCGCCGTGGTGATGAACGAATACGCCCTGGTGGTGGGGATAGTCACCATGAACGATCTGATGAGCACCGTCATGGGCGAGTGGGCCACCCATGCGATGGAAGAGCAGATAGTGCAGCGGGACGAGAACTCCTGGCTGGTGGACGGGGTCACCCCCATCTCCGATGTGATGCGGGCCTTCGACATCGAGGAGTTCCCGGGGAACCAGAACTACGAGACCATCGCCGGTTTCATCATGTTCATGCTGCGCAAGATCCCCAAGCGTACCGACTCGGTGAAATACGCGGGCTACAAGTTCGAAGTGGTGGACATCGACAGCTACAAGATCGATCAGCTGCTGGTCACCCGGGTCGAACCCATCGCGAGCGACAAGCTGGCGCAGGAGTCACATCCGGCGGTCTGATCGGGAAGCTTGACCCAAGTGGGCCGGTTTTCGTTAGAATGCGTCGACGATAAGTGTGAAGTGGTGGACCGGGCCGGGATGAGCCGCGGACCACCAGGAACCCATAGTGACCGAGAAGGTCGTTCAGGAGTCATGAAGATGCCGTCTTATTCCCGTGCGCTGGCCTGTGTGGCACTGGCCATCGCCCTGGGGGCCTGCAGCCAGAGCGCGCCCCGCAAGCCCGCCGCCGCGGCCAAGCCCGCAACCCCCCAGGCCGCCGTCGTGGTGCCGCAGCCGGATCCCGATGCCGTGGTGCAAAGCGCCGTGGCAGAGCCGAGCCCGGTGTTCGATGAGGAGTATCAGGGACCGGAGCAGGGATCCTTGGAGTCGGTGACGGCCCTGTTTGCCCGTGGCTACATCGAGTCCGCCATGCGCGAGACCATGCTGGCGGCGGTGCACAGCGACTACCCGCTGCTCGGCATGCGGGACGTGCGGCTGACGGATCCCGTGCCTAAGTTCCTCACCTCCGCCCAGGCGCGTACCACTGCCCATGACTACCTCTATGCTGGGGTGCAGCGCAGGCTGGGTCGCCCCCTGAGCCCGGCCCAGTGGGAGCAGATCTGGCAAGGCCTGCCCCAGCAGGGACGTGTCTCCGACTGGGTCAAGCAGACCAAGCGGGTACTGGCGGGGCGTTAAACCGTCACCACAGATAAGAGATGAGGCCACCCCAGGGTGGCCTCACGCTTTTCTGCCTTCTGCCTTCTGCCTTCTGCCGCTTTTTCCTCATCTTCTGCCGGCTGATTTCCGGTGATACCGATTGCCGTCGGCTCGGCTTTGTCTTATCTTATTTTGGCCGTCTAAACATCTATATGTTTTTATGGCTAACTTCCCGGGGTGCCGAATTCACATCGACGGCGACGCATCGCCGCAGGACATGGCCGGGTACACAACAGACAAACACAGAAAAACAAAGAGACAGGACAGATGGAAACACAGGCATTGTGGGTACTGGACGGTGGCATGGGGCGTGAGCTGGCACGGCGGGGCGCGCCGTTTCGCCAGCCCGAGTGGTCGGCGCTGGCGCTGATGGAGGCGCCGCAGACGGTACGCGAGGTGCATCAGGCCTATGTGGCCAGCGGTGCCCGTGTCATCACCACCAACAGCTATGCGCTGGTGCCGTTTCATATCGGCGCCGAGCGCTTTGCCGCCGAGGGGGAAACGCTGGCGGCGCTGGCGGGCCAGTTGGCGCGGGAAGTTGCCGATGCACATACCGACGCCGTGCAGGTGGCGGGATCCTTGCCGCCGCTGTTTGGCTCTTACCGTGCCGACTTGTTCGAGGCGGACAGGGTGAGCGAGCTGGCGGCGCCGCTCATTCGGGCGCTGGCGCCTCAGGTGGACATCTGGCTGGCCGAGACCATGAGCCTGATCGCCGAGCCGCTGGCGCTCAAGGCGCTGTTGCCAGCGGATGGCAAGCCGTTCTGGGTCTCCTTCACCCTGGAGGACGAGACGCCAGGGCGCGAGCCCCTGCTTCGCTCCGGCGAGCGGGTGGTGGATGCCGTCACAGCGCTGGTCGGGGTCGGGGTGGATGCCATCCTGTTCAACTGCTGTCAGCCCGAGGTGATTGAGGCCGCGCTGGCGGTGGCCGGCGCCAGATTGCAGGCGCTGGGGCGAGGGGATATTCGCCTCGGTGCCTATGCCAACGCTTTTCCGCCCCAGCCCAAGGAGGCCACCGCCAACGACGGTCTGGACGAGATCCGCGCCGATCTGGGCCCGCTGGATTACCTCGGCTGGGCCGAGCGCTGGCGCGCCGTGGGGGCCTCTCTCATCGGCGGTTGCTGCGGCATAGGCCCCGAGCATATTCAGGCCCTGGCCAGTCGGCTGCGCTAAGGAGAGCATATGAAAGAGAGCAAAATAGGCCTCTGGTCCCTCACCGCCCTGGTGTTCAGCTCCATGGTGGGGGCGGGTATCTTCAGCCTGCCCCAGAACATGGCCGAGGTGGCCGGTGCCAGGGCCGTGCTGATCGGTTGGGGCGTCACCGGGGTGGGCATATTGGCGCTGGCTGCGAGTTTTCTCTATCTGTCGCGGCTAAGGCCCGATCTCGATGGCGGCATCTACAGCTATGCCCGCGCCGGCTTTGGCGATCTGGTGGGTTTCTTCTCCGCCTGGGGTTACTGGTTGTGCGCCACCATAGGCGTGGTGGGCTATCTGGTGATCGCCTTCGCCGCCCTCGGCAGCTTCGTCGACACGCCAGAACACATCTGGTTTGGCGAGGGCAACACCTTGGCCGCCTTCATCGGCGAGTCCTGCATTCTCTGGGCCGTGCATCTGCTGGTGGCCCGCGGCGTGCAGCAGGCGGCCCTGTTCAATCTGGTGGCGACCCTGGCCAAGAGCCTGCCGTTGCTGCTGTTCATCCTGTTCGCCTGCTACTGGTTCGACCCGATGACCTTCGCGGCGGATCAGGGGGGCAGCACACTGGCGGTGCCTGTCTCCGAGCAGGTGCGCAACACCATGCTCATCACCCTCTGGGTCTTTACCGGCATCGAAGGGGCGGCCGTCTTGTCGGCCCGCGCGAGAAACAAGCGGGACGTGGGCACGGCCACCGTGCTGGGGGTGGTGCTGGCACTGCTGCTCTATGTGCTCATCTCGGTGCTGGCGCTGGGGATATTGAGCAGACCCGAGCTGGCGGCCCTGCCCAATCCCTCCATGGCGGGACTGATGGCCCAGATGACCGGCTCCTGGGGCAAGCTGCTGATCAGTGTCGGCCTCATCGTCTCGGTGCTGGCCTCCTACGTGAGCTGGACCCTGTTCTCGGCCGAGGTGCCGTTCAGTGCGGCGCGTCACGGCGCCTTTCCGGCCATCTTCCGGCGCCAGAACCGCAACGGCACCCCCATCGCCTCCCTCTGGCTCACCAGCCTGACGGTGCAGGGTTGCCTGTTGCTGGTGTGGCTGCTCGGCAAGGGATATACCAGCCTGCTGCTCATCTCCACCTCGATGATCCTGGTGCCCTATCTGCTGATCGGCCTGTTCCTGCTCAAGCTCTCCTTCAGTGGGCAGGGCAATGGCTTGATGCGGGCGGTGGCGCTGCTGTCGAGCGGCTACGGCCTCTGGCTGCTCTATGCCGCCGGGGTGGAATACCTGCTGCTCTCCTTGCTGCTGTACGGGCCGGGCCTGCTGCTGTTTCTCTACAGCCGCCGCCAGCTGGCTGGCGCCGAACGGCTCAGTGGCCGCGAGCGACTGCTGGCCGGGATGACCCTGGTGAGCCTCATACCCGCGCTCTGGTCATTTGTCCATGTCTGACTCGGGTCTGTGACTGGCAATGAAAGAGAGCGCCCTGGTGGCGCTCTCTTTTTTGCTCTGCTTCAAGGCTCTGACTCAGGCGCTGCCGGGGCCGGCCGGCTTGCCAAACAGCACCCTCAGCTTCTTCTGCCAGGGCAGGCCGCGGGCCTCGCGCAGCATGTCGCGCCACTCGTGGAAGGTGAGGGTGAGGGGGTTGAAGCTGCGGATGGGCTTGGTGATGCCGAACCGGCAAGGCTCGGCAGGGTCCTCTTCCACGAAGGTGCCAAACAGCCGATCCCAGATGATCAGCACCCCGGCGAAGTTGCGGTCTATGTACTTGGCGTTGCTGGCGTGATGCACCCTGTGGTGGGAGGGGGTATTGAGGATCCACTCCAGCCGGCCAAGCTTGCCCACCACCTGGGTGTGGACGAAGAACTGAAAGCCCAGGCTCAGCAGCACTGTGGCGACCACGGCCTCTGGCGGGAAGCCGATGAGGATCATCGGGATCCAGAACAGCCACATGCCGGAGACGGGGTACATCAGGCTCTGGCGAAAGGCGGTGGAGAGGTTGAGCCGCTCGGAGCTGTGATGAACCACGTGGGAGGCCCACAGCCAGCGCACATGGTGGCTGGCGAAATGGAACAGCCAGTAACAGAGATCCTGCAGCAAGAACAGCAGCAGTACGCTCCAGAAGTTGAGCTCGATATCGAACAGTCGCCAGCCCCAGAGGGCGTCATACAGGTAAGCGATGGCGATGGCCGCCAGCGCATCGCCGCCCTGATGCATCAGCGCCAGCGCCCCGTTGGCAAACAGATCCCGCCACTGGTAGGTGGCGGTGGGAAAGGCCGCCCCGTGTTTGCGCAGATAGAGCATCTCCCAGCCGATGAAGGCCAGAAAGACGGGGGAGAGGTAGAGCAGCAGCAGTTGCACATCCATGTGATGCATCCGGTTGGACCAGTTGGGTTCCAGCATACCGAATGAATTTAAAATTTCATTAACATTTCATTCCTTGGGCCGTGTAGGCGCCCTGCCTGGGTGCTGTTCAACGGTTTGTTTTTGCTGGCAAATGATGAGCATTGGTGATGCCCCCCTGGACGCGTCACCCCGCTGCCGGCGTCCTGTCGTCTGGCGAGCCCTCGCTTACACTGGAAGCTAGGCACCCTTTCTCGGGGCGCCATGGGCGGCAAGGTGCCGGCGGTGGAGGGGAGATGAGAGCTATCCTGGTGTGCGTCATGTTCGGCCTGTTGAGCACGAGTGTGCAGGCCAACGACAGCTTCAACAGCGAGTTGAGCCATTTCATCGGCGGCGCGGCCATGGGGGCCGGCTTCACGGCAGTTGCCGATCATTACGGCTATCGGGAGCAGAGGGGCTGGATCGGGTTCGGGATTTCCACCGGCATCGGGGTGCTGGGGGAGCTGGCGTCGAGCAACGGCGAGTTCTCTACCCTTGATGCGGGGGCCAATGCGCTGGGGGCGGCTCTGGGGGCTTATGGTACGGATCGCTGGTTGCTAGCGCCGGTTCTGCTGCCCGAACGGCACTATGCCGGGCTGATGAGCCGTTACCGCTTCTGAGGGACCGCGCTGGCTGGTTCCGGCATCAATGGAAGAGGGAGCCTGGGCTCCCTCTTCGTTTTCTTCCTTTTGCTTACAACACCTGACTCAGGAACTGGCGCAGGCGCGGGGAGGGGGGATTGTCGAAGAAGTCGGTGGGCTTCTCATCCACCAGTAGCTCGCCGCCCTCCATGAACAGCACCCGATCCGCTACCTCGCGGGCGAAGCCCATCTCGTGGGTCACCACCACCATGGTCATGCCCTCTCGGGCCAGCCCCTTCATCACGTCCAGCACCTCGCCCACCATCTCGGGATCGAGGGCGCTGGTAGGCTCATCGAACAGCATGATGCGCGGCTGCATGGCGAGCGCCCGGGCGATGGCCACCCGCTGCTGCTGGCCACCGGAGAGCTGGGACGGATAACTCTCGGCCTTGTTGGCCAGCCCCACCTTGAGCAGCAGCGCCTTGGCCCTGTCCTGCGCGTCGCTGCGCGACAGACCGCGCACCTTCTGGGGAGCGAGACTGATGTTGTCCAGTACGTTGAGATGGGGGAAGAGGTTGAAGGACTGGAACACCATGCCCACCTCTTCCCGCAGCTTGTTGACGTCGCCGGGCTCGGTCAGGCAGATGCCATCGACCCAGATGTCGCCATCGTTGATGGTCTCGAGCTGATTGAGGGTGCGCAGGAAGGTGGATTTGCCGGAGCCGCTTGGGCCGACGATCACCACCACCTCTCCTTCGGCCACCTGGGTGCTGACGTTCTTCAGGGCGTGCACGCCGCCGGCATAGATCTTCTCCACGCCGGTGGCCTTGATGATGGGGTCCGCTTTGTTACGCATGGTCATGCCTCGGTCCTCCCGGCGTCGATCTGTCTCGGGTCGCCGGTTTCGATGATGGGATCAGTTGCTGCGCGCATATTTCACCTCCAGACGACGCACCAGGAAGGAGAGGGTGCCGGTCAATACCAGATAGAGCAGGGCCACGGTGAACCACACCTCGAACGGGCTGAAGGTGGAGCTGACCACCTCGCGGCCGGCCTTGGTCAGATCCGTGATGGAGATGACGGAGACCAGGGAGGAGTCCTTGATCAGGTTGATGAACTGGCCTGCCAGGGGGGGCAATACCCGCTTGAACGCCTGGGGCAGGATCACGTAGCGCATGGTCTGGGCCGAGGTCAGCCCCAGGCTGCGGCCCGCCTCCATCTGGCCCTTGTGGATGGAGCTGATGCCGGCGCGCACTATCTCGGCCACATAGGCGCCGGTGAAGACCGCGAGCGCCGCCACCCCGGCGGTGAAGCGATCCAGATTGAGTACGGTGCCGATGAAGAAGTAGACGATGAAGATCTGCACCAGCAGCGGGGTGCCACGGATCAGCTCCACATAGGTGACCGCCAGGTTGCGCAGGGCCGGGTTGGGGGAGAGGCGGGCGAGGCCGGCCAGGGTACCGAGCAGGATGGCGAAGATGCCCGCCACCAGGGAGAGCTTGACCGTGACCCAGACACCCCAGGCGATGGGGCCTGCGGTCCAGGTGAGTTCGATATCCAGGGTATCGCCGAGGAAGACGGTATCCCCTTCGGCAACCTGGGCGCCGCTGGCGGCGATGGGCTGGCGCTGGCCGGGATCGGTATCGTTTTGCAGGAACAGCTGGCCCTTCTCGGCGGCTGTGGTGCCGGCCACTACGGTGCCGTCAAACTCGGCGTAATTCTTCTGTTCGGCCTGGTAGGCGATGTACTGGGGGATGCGTTCCCAGCGCCAGGTGTAATCCACCGATTGCACGGCCTTGTAAATGCCAAAGACGGCGGTCAGCAGCAGCAGCAGGAAGATGCCGTGCCAGAGCAGCTGATTGGGTTGTTTTTCCATCTGTCTTGTGGATTTGGGGTTGATCACTGTCACAACCTCTCTTGTCGTTATTGTGTGGGGAACTGCGTGAAGGGGCGGCCGGGCCGCCCCTTGAGAGGTTATTTGAGTTGATTCAACCAGGCGTTGGATTCAAACCATTTCTTGTAGAGGCGGTCGTAGCTGCCGTCGCCCTTGATCTGGCGCAGGTAGTTGTTCAGCCAGTTGAGGGTGTCTTGATCCCCCTTGCGGATGGCCCAGGCCAGCGGCTCGAAGGTGAACGGCTTGTCGAGGTGCACCACGGCGCCCTGATTCTGGGAGGCGAAGATGGCGTTGTAGGGCAGATCGTAGATGAAGGCATCCACCTTGCCGTTGATCACTTCCAGCTTGGCGTCGTCCTGGGTTTCATACTGCAGCAGGGTGGCTTTCGGGATCATGCGCTTGACCGCCTGCTCGCCTGTGGTGCCGAGCTTGACCGCGATCTTGTACTTGGGATCGTTGAGATCCTGGAAGGACTTGATCTCGCCCGCCTTGTCCTTGCGCAGCACTATGGTCTGACCGACCACTATGTAGGGGTCGGCGAAGTTGACTCGCAGGTTGCGCTGGGGGGTGACAGTCATGCCACCCATGATGACATCGAACTTGTCGGTCAAGAGGGCCGGAATGATGCCGTCCCAGGCGGTGTTGACGAACTCGACCTTGACCCCCATCTCCTTGGCGACCATCTTGGCCAGGTCCACGTCGAAGCCGATGTACTGGCCCTGCTTGTTGGTCATCTCGAAGGGTTGATAGCCGGCATCGAAGCCGACGCGCAGCACACCGCGCTCCAGCACGGCATCCAGGGTGGAGCTGGGGGCGGCATTGGCCAGCCCGCACAGCAGCAGGGTAGAGAGAATGAGTTTTTTGATCATAAGTGACGTCTCTGTCGAAAGTGTGTTCGGCCTTGAACCTGATCCCGTGCGACTCCGTGGCACAAGAGACTGCTGCATCCGGCAACAGGCAAGACAGGATTATTGTCTTGAGTTGGGTAGAAGCCCCATATGAGATTCTATGAATGACGCGCTGAGTGAAAAATGTACCAAAAGCCGATTGTGCCAGATGACTCAATAGGTTAGTGCGACTTTTTCCTCGCGGCCTGGCTCATAAAACCACATGAAAACAACATATCTATCTAACGCCGTGGGTTCAAGTCCAAAAGCTTATAAGGGGCACTTTCGCCGGTTCGACGGGGATCAAATGGGCTTGATGATGGCGAACCATAGTCGGATGACCCCTCTTTGGCCGCGGTGGGCTGGCGCGGGGTGGCCTCAAGCAGCTCAACGGCCAGGAGGCGGGGGAGGGGGACCACGACTATCAGGAGCCGGCCCGAACGTTGCCGTCAGGCCGGCTCGGCGAGCAGGGGGCGCGGCGCCTGGGCCTTGAGGAAGGGCAGCAGCAACAGGGCTGAGACCCCGGCCGCCACCGAGATCACCACGAAGAAGCCGTTCCAGTGCCAGATCTCCATCACCTTGGCCAGGGGATAGCCCGCCAGCGCCGCCCCCATGTAGGCGAACAGGCCGACGAAGCCGGTGGCGGCCCCGGCACAATCCTTGTGGGAGCACTCGGCGGCGGCCATGCCGATCAGCATCTGCGGGCCGAATACGAAGAAGCCGATGGTGAAGAAGCAGGCCGCCTGCATCACGTAGCTGAAGAAGGGCATCAGCCAGAGCGATCCCACCGCCAGCAGTATCCCCACCGCGAAGATCAGGTTCATCGGTCCCCGGTTGCCGTTGAACAGCTTGTCCGATCCCCAGCCCGCCACCAGGGCGCCGATGACGCCCCCCACCTCGAACATCGAGATGGCGGAGTTGGCGCTCATCAGGTTGAAGCCGCGCTGCTCCGTCATGTAGAGGTTGCCCCAGTCGTTGATGGCGGTACGCACCACGTAGACCAGCACGTAGCAGCAGGCCAGCAGCCAGATGTAGGGGTTGCCGAGCACGTATTTGCGCAGGATCTGGCGCGGCGTCAGATCGGCATCCTGGGTCTGTTGGGCTATCTCCAGCGCATCGCTTCGCCACTGCCCGACCGTGGGCAGCCCCAGGGTGCTCGGGGTATCCCGCAGTCGCCAGCAGAGGATCAGCCCGACCAGTATGGCGATGAGCCCCGGCACTATCATGCCGTAGCGCCAGCCATGCTGCAGGGCTATGGTGCTGACGATGAGCGGGATCAGCGCGCCGCCCACGTTGTGGGCCGTGTTCCAGGCCGACCACCAGAAGCCGCGCTCGGTGCGGGAATACCAGCTGGTCAGCAGCTTGGAGCAGGGGGGCCAGCCCCAGCCCTGGAAGAAGGCGTTGGCGACCCAGAGCGCCGCGAACAGCCACAGCGACGACGAGAGCCCGAACAATATGTTGATGACCCCGGTCGCCATCAGCCCCAACCCCATGAAGTAACGGGGGTTGGCCCTGTCGCTGATGATGCCGGAGAAGAACTTGGAGCAGCCGTAGGTGAGGTAGAACAGGGTCCACAGCATGCCGATGTCGGCCTTGTCCAGCATGCCGCTCGCCAGCATGTCCGGCATGGCGAAGTTGAAGCTCTTGCGGGTGAAGTAGAACACCGCGTAGCCCAGATACATGGTCAGCAAGATGTGCAGGCGCCAGTGGCGATAGCTGGCATTGATCTCGCGCTGATCCCGCACCAGGGGGGCCGCCGGGCGGCTCTTCATAAAGTTCAGCATGGCACTGGGCTCGTCCGGAGTGGGTCGTTACGCATGGGGCTCGTCTCGCTTGCGGCTGGGCAGGCTCAGGGTCAGCTGGGTGCCGTGCAGGCAGGAGAGCTGCAGGTTGCCCCCCAGCGCCTGCACCCGCTCGCGGATGCCGAGCAGGCCGTAGCCCTGGGCCGTCTGCTCGGGCAGGCCGCAGCCGTCGTCTTCCAGCAGCAGCTGCAACCGCTCCCCCTGCTGCTGGGCGCTAATGCGGACCGAGCTGGCGTTGGCGTGCTTCACCACGTTGTTGAGCCCCTCCTGGCAGACCCGGAACAGGGTGGCCCGCTGGGCATCGGAAAGATCCTCGTCCGCCAGCCGCCATTCGAGCCGGGTGACTATGCCGTGGCGTTCCAGCTCCAGCTCCCGCAGCAGGCTCTGCACCGCCTGCTCCAGGCTCATGTCGTCGAGCTGGCGGGGACGCAGCCGGCCGAGCAGGCCGCGCACGGCGTCATAGATGCCGAGCGACAACGTATCGATGAGGGCGCTGCTCTGGCCGACCCCAGGGTTGTCAGGCGCCAGCCGGCGCACTATCCCCGCCTGGGTGCGGATGGCGGTGATGGTCTGGCCTATGTCGTCGTGCAGCTCGCGGGCCACCTCCTTGCGGATACTCTCCTCTGTCTCCAGCAGCCGCTCGGTGAGCTGGCGGTTGTGGGCGAGCTGGCGGGTCAGCGCCTGGTTCAGCTCGCGCTGGCGCTGGATGCCGGCGCCGAGCAGCAGGCCGGTCAGGCTCTGGGCCAGCAGGGAGAGCAGCAGGTCAAGCGGGTGATCGTGCCAGGCCTGGCCCGCCATCAGCGCCACCGTGTTCATCAGGGTGGCGAGCAGGGCCCCCTGCCAGCCGTAACGCCAGGCCATGGCCATGATGGGGATGGCGAGGCAGAAAGGGGTGAAACGCACCAGCGAGTCCGGCAGACCGAGTTGCAGCCAGAGGCTGAGCACGAACAGCAGCAGGTACCAGATCAGGTGGCGAAAGCGCCAGTCTACCGGCTGATCGATCAGCGCCGGACCGAGTGGCACCCAGGTGGCGCGGGTGAGGTAGTGCCAGATCAGCATGCAGGTGGAGGTGAGGGTCAGGCCGCCGGTCAGGGTCAGCAGCAGGGCGGTGAGGCCATCCTCCCCGGCCAGGTGCCAGAGCAGGGACTGCAGCAGCGCCGCCGCGGTGACGGTGGCCAGCAGCACCAGCAGCTGCTGCCAGTCGTTGCGCACCCGCTGGCGGCGGGCGATGAGCAGCGGCAGCAGGGTGAGCAGGGTGCCGGCCTGGATCAGCGGCCAGGCTGGCAGGCCTATCTCGCCGTCGAGCCAATAGAGCAGCAGGGTTTCACACAGCAGCAAGGGCGGCCAGTAGGCGAGGGGGCTTTGCAGCAGCAAGCCGAGCCGCAGCCCGAACGGGAACAGCAGCACCGCCAGCACCGGGCCGCCCGCCAGGTGCAGGCCGATGCTCCACAGGCAGAACCAGCCGGCGGCGAAGATGAAGCAGGCCGCCAGCGAGATGGCGACATAGCTGGCAAGGCGGTGGATCACCAGCTGTCCAGCATGCGGTGGGCCAGCTCCACGTTGTTGCTGACCTGTAGTTTGTCCATCAGGTTGGCGCGGTGGACGTGCACCGTCTTGGGGGAGAGCCCGAGCTGCTCGGCGATGGCCTTCACCTCCAGCCCGCGGGCCAGCAGCTGCGCCACCTCCCGCTCTCTGTTGGTGAGGGGATCCCGGCTGTGGCTGGCGAGCTTGTGGGCGATGTCCGGGGTCAGGTAGCAGCCGCCGTGGGCGGCGGTGCGCACCGCGGCGATCAGCTCCTCCGGGCTGCAGCGCTTGGAGAGAAAGCCCTTGGCCCCCGCCTGCAGCGCCTGCTCTATCAGCGCCGGGCTGTCGTGCACCGACAGCATCACCACGGCGAGGCCGGCGGGCAGGCGCTTGAGCAGCTCCAGCCCGGACTGATCCGGCATGGAGATGTCGCACACGCACAGCTGGACGCCGCTGCCGGGCAGGCCCGCCAGCGCCTCGGCGGCGCTGCCGAATTCGGCAACGACCCGCAGATCGGGTTCGAGATTGAGCAGTTGGGCGAAGCCGGAGCGGACGATCTGGTGATCGTCGATGAGGGCAATTTTTATCATGATGTCAGCCTGAAATCTGCGGCCAGGGTGCTGGCGCGGCCAACAAGATACCCGTGGCCGAGGTCAGGCTCAAGGGGGAGGGCAAAGAGTGACCAAGATAAGTGGCGGCGTGCACCCAAAGCTTGATCGGGATCAGGAGGGCAGGCGCCTGGCCGCTCAGCAAGGGACGCGCCGCCCGAGGCTGACGCGCGTCCGCGGCGACTAGCGGTGCAGCTCGCCCGCCCGCTCCGGCTGGTAGACCACTTCCAGGATCTCGACCTGGATGGTGCGACCGGCGGGACCTGGCCAGGCGATGCTGTCACCCACCTTCAGGCCCAGCAGGGCGCTGCCGACCGGTGCCAGCACCGAGATCTTGGATTCGTCCCCCTGGGCATCCTTCGGATAGACCAGGGTCAGGCAGAACTCGGAGCCGCTGTTTTGCATCTTGAAGCGCACCGTGCTGTTCATGGTTACCACGTCCGGCGGCATGTCGGCGGGCTCGCGGATCTCGGCGCGATCCAGCTCCTCTTGCAGGGCAAGGTGCTGGGGGTGGTTGCCGAGCAACTGTTCGATGCGATCCAGATCCAGGCTGGAGATCACGAGATGAGGTTGTTTCATAGGGCATTCCTTATCAATGGCGGACAGGACCAGGATGGCGGGCAGGCTGGTCGGTCGAAAAAGTCAGAGGCTGTAAAGAGATCGCACAGGCGGTGCCCCCGAACGACTCGCGGTCAGGGGCGAGGGCGGGGGCTCAATGGGGTGTGAGCAGACTTGAAAAAATCATGAGCGCTTTCATGTGGATACCATAACCATTCTGGACGGCTTTGGCAATTGCCCCGGCAGAGGGCTCAGGGCGCCTGATAATCGTACTGCTTGATGATGTTGGCCAGGCTGCCGTCCCGGCGCATGGCCTGGATCGCCTTGCGCCAGCGCGCCGCCTCGCTGGGCGGGAAGTCGGGGTGGGCGGCGAGGTAGATGGCCGTGCGCTGCAGGGTCTCGCCGCGCACCAGGCTGGCCAGCGGCAAGCCGGCCTGCTGCTGGGTATAGCGGGCGGTGTTCCAGGCCACGGCCCAGCCCTGGATGCGGCCCAGCGCCAGCTTGTTGGCGTTGTTGGCCTCCGCCGCCACCGGCTCCACCCTGGTCTCGGCGATGGACTGGATCAGGCTCTGGCCATAGGAGCCGCGCATCACCCCTATGGTCTGCGCGGGCAGCTCCTCGATGGTGAGCGGGGCGGGATGATGCTGGCGGTGGCTGACCAGCACGAAGGCCTCGTCCAGCAGGGGGGTTATCCAGAGAAACTGAGACTCGCGCTGGGGGCTGCGCACCGGCGGCAGCAGCAGCACGTCCGGTCGGTGGCGGGTCTGGATGAGGGCGCGGGCCATTGGCATCAGCTCGAAGGTCAGGGGTTCATCCAGGCGGCGGGCCGCCTCCTCCAGCACCTCGATGGCCATGCCGCTCGGGGCGCCCTGGTAGGAGCGAATGACGAAGGGGGGTACCTCGGCCGCGATGACCACCACGGCGTGGGCTGACTCCGTGGTCAAGAGGGCACCGAAGGCAAGCAGCAAGACGGGAATACGCATAACGGACCGGGACAAGGATGAGTACGCGAAGTGTACCATCTCTGCCCGTAAAGTGAGCGCCTCCCGTGGCGGGGGCGCCCTCAGTCGAAGAAGTCGCGCAGGTCCAGGGTCTGGTAGCCGTCCAGCTGCTGCCAGGGCAGCTGCTTGGGCAGCGGCTTGAGGGTCAGCGTCATGCGGTAGATGCGATAGCCGTCCAGGCTTGCCGACTCCACCACCAGGGGGATCTGCCATTGGCTCGACCAGAGGATGCGGGTGCGCTGCTTGCCCTCTCGCTTCTCGTACCAGCGCGCCTGATCGGGCGCCGTCTCGTCGAGGGCGGTCATGCCTTGCAGCAGGGCGGGATCCACGAGATGGCGAATGCGCGTCCAGTCGGGCTTGAAGGCGACCTGGCCATACTCCTCGGCGGGCACCTCTACCAGCTGATTGTGCCAGGCATCCGCGTAGCGCAGCTGCAGCTCGCCATCCTCGGCGCGGCTGACCCAGCGGGCCGCCATCTGGTGGGTGAAGTGCTTGTGGCCGGGGTTGGCGTCGTGGCTGGCGTGGTAGGCGCGGGCCAGGGGCAGCGGGATCAACCGCTGGCTCCACACCTGGTTGCCGACCCGCATCCACTTCTCCTGCCACTGGTTCGCCCGGGCTATGCCGTCGCTGCCGGTGACGCTGTCCTGATAACTGATGCGGGCGGCGAGATCCGGCGCCTCGTCGGCCCGCGCCTGCGTAAAGAGGGTGCTGCCGAGTAGCAGCAAGGGGAGCAAGAGTCTTCTCATCATCTGTCGCTCGAAAGAGCAGGGGCCCGTGCGGGCCCCTGCCACTTACAGGCCGAGCGCCTCCCGCAGTTTGCCAAACACCTTGGTGTTGTCCAAGGTGCCCTTGAAGCGGTCACTGCCCGCGCCATCGGCAAACAGCATCACATCACCGCCGCCATGGGTCTCGGCGCCGAGCTTGACGCCGGTCTCCTGCAGGTAGTCGTCCGCCATCACCTGATCGCTGGTGAGGGTGGGGCGCACGTCGGCGCGGTTGGGACCGTTGCCGAATACCAGGGTGGTGAAGGGCTTGCCATCCACGTCGTTCTGGGTAGTGCCGTCGCCGTTCTTGACCAGATCCAGCACCTTGTTGCCCTTGGCGGAGTAGCCGTTGATGGTCATGGTGTGGTCGTGATCGGCTGTGACCACGATCAGGGTATCGCTCAAGTCCACCTTGCCGAGCGCCGTCTTGACCGCCTCGTCCAGCGCCACCGCATCGGTGAGGGAGCGCTTGGCGTTGGTGGCGTGCAGGGCGTGGTCGATGCGACCCCCCTCCACCATCAGGAAGTAGCCCTGGCTGTTCTGGCTCAGCAGATCGATCGCCTTGGCGGTCATCTCGGACAGGGACGGCTGGGTATTGGCGGCGCCCTTGGCGACGCGGTCCAACTCGTAGTCGAGGTGGGACTTGGCACTGAACAGGCCGAGCACCTTGCCGCTGCTGACCTTGGCCAGATCGCCCTGAGTGGTGACGTATTGATAGCCCTGGGCGCTCAGCTCGGCGGTCAGATCCCGGCCATCGGCCCGGCCGCCCTTGTTGCTGGCGCTGTAGGGCGTCCAGTGATTGGCGCCGCCCCCCATCAGCACGTCGACCCCATCCCCGAGCGCGGTGTTGAAGCCGGCACCGCCCGGTACCGCCTGCTCGGCGATGGCGTAGGCCGCGTCCCGGTGGCAGATGTGGGAGTAGGTGGCGGCCGGGGTGGCATGGGTCAGCTCTGTGGTGGTGACGGCACCGACCGATTTACCCGCCGCCTTGGCCAGCTCCAGTATGGTCGGCACCGGGGTGCCGTTGTCGCCGGTGCAGTTGTTGATGCCCTTGTTGCCGTTGATGTCCTTAGCCGGGGCGACCGCCTGGGTGTCGCTGCTCATGGCGATCACCTCGTTGTTCATCTTGACGCCGGTGGTGTAGGCCGCCATGGAGGGGGCCGAGTCCGTGGTCTGGGCGTCGTTGGAGAAGGTCTTGATGCGGGCGCTGCGGGGCAGCTTCATGATCTCCAGGTTGCCCTCTTCCCCCACCTTGAACAGCCGGGTGGCGGTGAGCACTGTGGGGCCCATGCCGTCACCGATAAACAGGATCACATTCTTGGCGTCGCTGGCCTGGGCCTGGGACAGGCCACCCAGGGCACCGAACAGGGCGGTGCACACCAGGGTCTTTTTCATGGTTGTTGTCATGCTTGTTCTCATGGAATGCTCCTTACAGCTTGGCCGCAGCTTTGACCTTGCCGAACACGGCGGTGTTGTCGAGAGAGCCGTGGAAGCTGTCCGCTCCCTGGCCGATAGCGCCGAGGAAGACGTCGGTGCCGCCATGGGTTTCGTTGCCTATGTCACCCACCTTGACCACCACCTCCTGGTGATAGTCGTCGGCCGAGACGGTGGCATCGTCCAGCGCGGCCACGCTGCTGCGCGAGCCATCCACCCGGTTGTAGCCGTTGCCGAAGCCGATGATGGTGTAGGGCATGCCGTCGGCATCCTTGCTCGGTTCGCCGGTTTCGTAGTTCTTCACCAGCCCGAGCACGCCCGGGTTGTCGGCGGTGGTCTTGCCGGTGCGCTTGGCATAACCGTTGAGCACCAGCGTATGGTCATGGTCGGCGGTGACCACGATCAGGGTGTTCTTCAGCTCGGGGTCGGTCTTCTTCACCTCGTCGATGGCGGCCTTGATGGCGTCGTCGAAGGCGAGGGTGTCCTGCAGGGCGCGCTTGGCGTTGGTGTCGTGCAGGGCATGATCGATGCGGCCCCCTTCCACCATCAGGAAGTAGCCCTTCTCCTTGTCCTTGAGCTGCTTGATGGCAGCCAGGGTCATCTGGGCCAGTGACGGCTCGCTGGCCGGTCTGTCCAGGTCATATTTCATGTGGCTGGAGCCAAACAGTCCCAGCAGCGGCTTGCCCGCCTCGGCCTGGTTCAGTTGATCCAGGTTGCTGGCGAACTGGTAGCCCTTGGCCTGCATCTCGTTGATGAGGTTGCGGCCATCCTCCCGCTTGCCCTGGTCGGCCGCCGGCAGGAAGAAGCTGCTGCCACCCCCCAGCACCACGTCCAGCCCTTCTTTCAAGGCGCCGTTGTAGCCGGCACCGCCCGGCACCAGCTGGGCGGCGATGTCCGCCTCCAGATCCCGGTTGCAGATGTGGGCGTAGGTGGCGGCCGGGGTAGCGTGAGTGACCCGGGTGCTGGTGACCACGCCGGTGCCGCGGCCGTCGGCCTTGGCCAGCTCCAGCAGGGTGGTGACCGGCTTGCCGGCGCTCTGGCTGCAGTCGCTCTCCTGGGTGGCATCACTGTCCATGCTGATGACGCCGTTGTTGCTCTTGACCCCGGTCATGTAGGCGGCCATGGAGGGGGCCGAGTCGGTGACCTGGGAGTCGTGGGAGAAGGTCTTGATGAAGGCCGTCTCCGGCAGGGTGTCTATGGTGAGACTGCCCTCTTCCCCGACGCCGTAGATGCGGGCCGCGGTCAGGGTGTTGAGGCCCATGCCATCGCCGAGGAAGAAGATCACATTCTTGGCGCTGGGTTCAGGGGTGTCGCTGTCGTTTGTGGAGTTGCAGCCGGCGGCCAGGGCGGCGCCGATCATCAATGCAAGTCCTGCCATTTTTCTCATTGGGGTTCGCTCCTTGTAAAACCTGAGCGAAGCCTAGAGGGATCAGATGACACTTTTAGTGAATGTGGATGACAATACGGTGAAGGCGGGATTTAAATGTGATGTTGTATCAATCACTTATTTATGTGGGCAACATGGCGGTCGACACCCCGGACCCGACCCGACCGCCAGCTTGGTGGTTCCCGTGCCGCGGGCTAGAATGGCCTGTCAAATTGGGGCTCCAGCAGGTAAAATGCGCCCCCTTGCGACGCCCGACGTCCGCTCCAGCCGCCACAGCGCGCCCGCAGCCCCTTTTAGAGAGTAACGGATATGTCCATCAACTGGTTCCCCGGCCACATGCACAAGGCCCGCAAAGAGATTGCCGAGGTCATGCCCCAGGTCGATGTCATCATCGAGATGCTCGATGCCCGCATCCCTTTCTCCAGCGAAAACCCACTGGTGCCCGAGCTGCGTGGCGATACCCCGGTGATCAAGGTGCTGAACAAGGCGGATCTCGCCGATCCGGCGATCACCGAGCTGTGGGTGGCGCACATGGAGAAAGAGAAGGGGATCAAGGCGTTGCCCCTGACCCAGCAGGAGCCGGAGAAGATCAAGAACCTGCTGGCCCTGTGTCACGAGATGCTGCCGGAGCGTAACTTCGACCTGCGTGGCGTGCGGGCCATGATCATGGGCATCCCCAACGTGGGCAAGTCCACCCTGATCAACACCCTGGCGGGGCGCACCATAGCCCGCACCGGCAACGAGGCGGGGGTGACCAAGTCCCAGCAGCGGATCAAGCTCGACAACAACGTCATCCTGACCGACACCCCGGGCTTCCTCTGGCCCAAGCTGAACCCGCCCTCCTGCGGCTATCGGCTGGCGGTCACCGCGGCCATCAAGGACACGGTATTCGACTATGCCGACATCGCCATGTTCGCCGCCGATTACTTCATCAAGGCCTATCCGGAGCGCATCAAGGCGCGCTACCAGATTGCGGATCTGCCGGAGACCGAGATCGAGCTGCTGGAGATGATCGCCCGTCAGCGCGCCTTCGTGCGCAAAGGGGGCCTGGCCGATCTGCACAAGGCGTCCGAGATCCTGGTCAACGAGTTCCGCTCCGGCCTGCTCGGTCGCATCTCGCTGGAGACCCCGGAGATGGTGAGCGCCGAGATAGTTGCGGCAGCAGAAGAGGCTGAGGAGAAGGCCAAGGAGAAGGCCGAGCGGGAAGAGGAGCGCCAGGCGCGCGCCCGCCGCAAGTACGCCAAGAAGCGTCAAAAGTAAGCCCACAGCCTTCATTCAGACGGGTCCATGGGTTCGACTGGCTCAGCCTGATCGGACGACCGGAGGCCCATTCTGACGAGGCAAATAAAAGAGGCGACCCCAGGGTCGCCTCTTCTGTTATGGCGTCCATGGTCAGGGCAGGGGCGAGGCAAGGCGAAAGAGCGGAACGCCTTGGCTGAGACGATGGTGTGCCTCATCGAACAGGGAGAGGGGCCGCGGGGAGGGCTACTGCCAGTCGCGCCGGTCGCCGTCACCCCGTGCTTTTTGCTGCCTCACCTCCTCGCGCAGCGCCAGCAGCACGTCTTCATCTTCATACCGTCGCTGAAAGATGGATGAGGATCCTCAATCGACCATATCCCTTCCTTGCTAGCCCAAGGTCCAGTTAATCAATGGGATAATCCTGCTGCTGAGCAGGCGTTTCAGAGAGCAGATCAATGAGGCAACGCCTGTGCGAAGCCAAACCTGGCTGCCGCTCGTTCAGTGCCGATTGACAATGGATTTGGCAGTGGCATGATGCGCTCGCATTTTGACTCTCCTCACGGTTTTATCCATGACCACATACTCCCGGCCAGTGCTGTTATTGCTCTGTGGCCTGCTGCTGTTGACCCTGGCCATCGCGGTGTTGAATACCCTGGTACCGCTCTGGCTCGCCCATGACAATCTGCCGACCTGGCAGGTGGGCATGGTCGGCTCCTCCTATTTCAGCGGCAACCTGCTGGGGACCCTGCTGGCGGGAGCGCTGATCAAGCGCGTCGGGTTCAACCGCAGCTACTACCTGGCCTCCGCCCTCTTTGCCGCAGGCTGTGTCGGGTTAGGGCTCACCCTTGGCTTCTGGAGCTGGCTCACCTGGCGATTCTTCGCAGGCGTCGGCTGCGCCATGATCTGGGTGGTGGTGGAGAGTGCGCTGATGTGCAGCGGTAACGCGCGCAATCGGGGGCGCCTGCTCGCCGCCTACATGATGGTCTATTACATGGGGACAGTGCTCGGGCAACTGCTGGTCAGCACGCTGCCGACCGGTCTGATGGATGTATTGCCCTGGGTGACTGGCCTGGTATTGGCCGCGATCCTGCCGCTGCTGTTCACCCGCATTGTCAACGAGCACAGCGAACAGCAGGGGACAACCCGGGTGTGGCCGATGCTGCGCCTGCGTCAGGCGCGTCTTGGGGTCAATGGCTGCATCATATCCGGCATAGTACTGGGGTCGCTCTATGGCCTGATGCCACTCTACCTGAACCACCAGGGGGTGAGTGATGCCGGTATTGGCTACTGGATGGCGGTGATGGTGAGTGCTGGCATCCTGGGGCAGTGGCCGATAGGCCGTCTGGCGGACAGGTTCGGTCGCTTGCCGGTGCTGCGGATGCAGGTGCTGGTGGTTATCCTGGGCGCTTTGGCGATGCTCGGTGCCGTGGCGATGGGCCCGGCGCTCTTCATCCTTGGCGCCGCCGGCTTTACGCTCTACCCGGTAGCCATGGCCTGGGCCTGCGAGAAGGTCGAGCAGCATCAGCTGGTGGCGATGAATCAGGCGCTGCTGTTGAGCTACACCATCGGCAGCCTGCTCGGCCCGGCCTATACCGCGCTCTTGATGCAGCACTACTCGGATAACCTGCTGTTTATCATGATAGCCAGCGTGTCGTTTATCTATCTGCTGATGCTGCTGCGTCCCAGGGGTGAACATCCGACGCCGGTGGCACATGCCTGATGGCCGGCACATCCCTGATGGAAAGGGGCGCCGAGAGCCATGGATGACGCCGTGTCATGTCCTGGCTGGGCTCTGATGACAGGCTCGGTATGGCGCAGTTGTGCGCTGTATAAGAAGAGGCGGCCCCGGGGCCGCCTTGTTGTTATCAGGAGCTGGCAAGCGGGGCAGGGGTGCTAGCCGTAGCGTTTTTTCGCCTCTTCGAACAGGGACAGGTGCAGCGGGATCAGCTGCGGCCAGTCGCGCCGGTAACCGCCCCCCGGCACGGCGGCGATGGGCAGGCCCTGCTGCCACGCGCAGTCGAATACCATGGCGTCCCGCTGGCGCACCCCGGCATCGCTCAGGGCGAGATAGCCGAGCTCATCGGCCTGGTGCACATCGACTCCGGCCTGATAGAGGATGAGATCGGGGCCGTACAGGCGCAGCGCCAGTGACAGCGCCTGGGCCAGGGTGTCGAGGTAGGCATCGTCCTGCATGCCGCTTGGCAGGGCGAAGTCCAGGTGGGAGGCCGGTTTGTCGCGGGGGAAATTGTGCTCGCCGTGCAGGGAGAGGGTGATGATGTCACGGCTGCCGGCGCACAGCGCCGCGCTGCCATCCCCCTGATGGACGTCGAGATCCACGATCAGCACCCGCTCGCAGCGTCCCTCGTCCAGGCAGGCCCGGGCCGCGATCACCAGATCGTTGAACAGGCAGAAGCCGCGGCCATGCGCCCTGTGGGCATGGTGATAGCCGCCGGACACCTGCAGGCCACAGCCCTGGGCGAGGGCATGGCGGCTGGCCGCCAGGGTGGCGCCGACCGAGTGCAGGGTGCGCTCGATCAGCAGGGGCGACCAGGGGAAACCGAGCCGGCGGATGGCCTGCTCGTCGAGCCGACCGGCCAGGGCCGCCTGCACATAGTCAGTGTCGTGGACCCGCACCAGCTGTTCATGGCTGGCGGGGCGGGCCTCCTCCAGCGGATACCCTAATGCCAGAAGCCTCTGGTAGAGCGCCTGATACTTGGCCAGCGGAAAGCGATGGCGCTCGGGCAGCGTCAGGGCGGAGTAAGTGGCGTGATGAAAGATGCGAAGGGACATGGGATCAGGCGGGGGCGGATATGAAGAAGGGGAGCCTGGCTCCCCTTGTTTGCTGGCATGAAGACGCCATTACTGCTGCTGGATCACCCAGATCTGGAAGGCTTTGCGGGTTTCCGCATCGGCCTTGTTGTACCAGTTTTGCAGCTGGGTCAGGGCTTCCGGATTGCTCTGGGCCTTGCTCGGTGCGGCTGCGACCGGGGCGCTGGCGGCAGCCATCACGGCGGCGCTGGAGACGGCAACGGCGGTTGGCTGGTTGAAGGCCTTGCCCATCTTGAGCAGTTCTTGCTGGTAGTCGCGAGTCAGCTGGAAGCCACCCACGGTCGGCATGACGAACTGCTCGCTGGTCAGGGCCTGGCCGCTGCTCTTGTCCTTGAGGACGACCTTCTGCTCTTTCACGAACTGCTTGGCTTCTTCTTCGGTACGGGGCTTCTTGTAATCCAGCATCAGGGTCTGGTTGTCGGCGGCGGTGAAGTTGATCACCAGCGGCTCGGCGGTCACCAGCTTGATGTCGTTACGGTTGGAGTAGTTGCCTTCGAAGGCCACCACCAGCTGGTGCTTGCCGGCTCCGATGGGGAAGCTGCTGGTCTTGTCGAGCAGCTTGGGATTGATGGTCACGCCGTCGAGTAACTGCACCACGTAGGGATTGCTTATTTCCAGTTGGCTACTTGCCAGGGCGCTACCTGCCCACAACAGACCAGCCAGGGCCGGCACCAGAACAGTCAGTTTCATTTCATCTCCTTGAACAGTCAGGCGATTGCCCACTGAAAAATAGGGGCTCATTTTTGCAGGTTTGCCCCACAGCAGCAATAGGCGTTTATGGGGCTCCCGGCGGGATGGCTACTGACTTGTCTATCAAATAAGTCAGGGTGCCTGTTACTCGATGCGGCGGGTGAAGGGGGGAAGCGCATCGAGCAGGCCCTTGCCGTAGCGCTTGGTCAGCAGGCGCCGATCGAGAATGGTTACTCGGCCCCGATCGGCTTCCTTGCGGATCAGGCGACCACAGGCCTGAATGAGTTTGCGGGATGCTTCTGGCACCGTCAGCTGCAGGAAGGGGTTGCCACCGCGTTTCTCGACCCACTCGGCGGTCGCCTCTTCCACCGGGGAGTTCGGCACGGCGAAGGGCAGCTTGGTGATCACCAGGTTGGTGAGGTAGTGACCGGGCAAGTCCAGCCCCTCGGAGAAGCTGCCGGTGCCGAACAGTATGCTGGCCTGGCCGCCGTCGCATTTTTGCTTGTGCAGGCTGAGCAGGGCGTTGCGGGAGGCCTCGCCCTGCACCAGCAGCGACAGCCCTTTTGCCCGCAGCCCCAGCGCCACCTCGTTCATCTGCCGGTAGGAGGAGAACAGCACCAGACTCGCCTCCTTGCCCGCCAGCAGGCGGGGCAGGGTATCGACCAGCTCCTGGGTAAAGGCGGGGG
Source organism: Aeromonas sp. sia0103 (assembly GCF_963895295.1). Taxonomy (NCBI): domain Bacteria; kingdom Pseudomonadati; phylum Pseudomonadota; class Gammaproteobacteria; order Aeromonadales; family Aeromonadaceae; genus Aeromonas; species Aeromonas sp. sia0103. The sequence goes on from NZ_CAWQKG010000055.1 coordinate 208,002, forward strand.
CACTGGGCTCATGGGCCATCTTGGGAAGGTAGAGCTCCGCCTTGTGGTAATCGAAGGGGGAGCGCAGGCGCAGATAACGGGTGCCATCGTGCTCCTTCAGTCCCACCTGATGGCGGAAATAGCTGAAGGAGGAGAGGGCGGTGAGGGTAGCCGACACCAGCACGGCGCCGATGCAACGGGACCAGAGCCACTCCTCCAGCAGGTAGCCCACCTCGATGGGGGAGGCATGCAGCCAGATGTCGCCATCGTCGCTCTTGGCCATCCAGCGGGCCAGCGGGGTCTTGCCGGTCGGCACGTGGCGCCCCAGCATCTCCCACAGGGCGCAGAAGCTCTCCAGCCGCTGCAGGTGAAAACCGCTCTCCGCCAGCAGGGGCTCGGCCTCCTTGCGCCGGATCTCGCCGTCCTTGAGCGCCTCGCCGATGGCGCCCTGCATCCGATCCAGTGCCCGCAGCGCCTTCTTGCTCGCCTCCTTCAGGTTCTCCGCCAGCATGGGCAGGGGCTCGGGCAGCACGCCGTCGGCAAATCTGTGGTGCTGCTCGCTGCCAAACAGCTGCTCGTTGCCGGCGAGCCACTGCTCCAGTGCCTTGAGATCGGGTTGCAGGGAGGCCAGCGCATCCTGCAGTTTCAGCTGGGGATCGAGCAGGCTCTCCTTGTTGAGGGCCCGGGCCAGCTTGCCTGCGCTCTGCGCCAGCTTCTCCAGCCAGCGGCGCGAGCCCTTCACGCTGGCGGAGGCGGCGCCGTGATCCCGCGCTATGGTCGGCAGGTGATGGGCCTCATCCAGCACGTAAATGCATTCGTCCGGCGGCGGCAGGATGATGCCACCCCCCATGGTGAGATCCGACAGCAGCAGGGCATGGTTGACCACCAACACATCGGCGGCGTCCATGTCGTTGCGGGCGCGATGGAAGGGGCAGTGCTGGTGGTGGCTCAGCGCCTTGTTGCAGCTGTGGCGATCGGCGGCGATCCGCTCCCAGCACAGGTCCGGAATGGGTTGCGCCCAGTTGTCTCTGTCCCCGTCCCACTTGCCGTCGGTATAGGCCTGCCACAGCGCCTGATAGCGCGCCTTGTCGGCGTCCGTCGGCTTGTGTTTGCTCAGGGCGCCGAAGTCGAGCTCGAAGTTGGCCATCTCCGCACCCTGGGCGGCCTGCTCCAGCAGGTGCTCGCAGCAGTAACGCTGGCGCCCCTTGACCAGCATGAAGCGAAACGGCAGCTCGCTGTGGCGGTGATAGAACGGCAGATCCTTGTGGATGAGCTGCTCTTGCAGGGCGACGGTGGCGGTGGAGATGATCAGCTTCTTCTGGGTGAGGCGCGCCACCGGGATGGCGCCCTGGGCATAGGAGAGGGATTTGCCGATGCCGGTGCCCGCCTCGGCCACCAGAATGCGACGGGCCCTGTCATATTCGCCGGTCAGGGTTTTGGCGATCTCGGCCACTAGAAAATTCTGCTCCTTGCGCGGCACAAAACCGGGTAAGCCATCGGCAATCTGTCGATAGGTATTGCGAATGGCGGCTTTGAGGCGGGTAGATAGCATGAATGAGCGGTGACCGTGTCGAAGGGGATGGAAGACAGGATACCCGCAACAGGCTGGTGGGGTCGAGGCAAGGAGAGATCAGGCTCTGCCGCCCGGACTCGGCGTTTATAGTCTGGGGGCTCGTGGCGGTGCAATAAATCCCCAAAATTGGGCGAGAAAAGCAGTGACTATCGCTGTAAACGTTTTCCCTGGCGGAGCAAACAATGTGAGATTCAGCTCACAAAATTTTCGTTTTGACTATGCATTTGCCGAAAAGTTCCAAGTTTTTTCGTTGCGGATCGGAAAACCCAGTGATAGTCTCGGCGGCATAGTGATGCAAAGAACATCGCTAACACAGGGAATAACAAGGACTTAGTGTTTAATTACAGTAGGCATTGGAAACAACTATGAAAAAGACAATTCTGGCTATCGCTATCCCGGCTCTGTTCGCATCTGCCGCTAACGCCGCAGTAGTTTATGACAAAGACGGTACTTCTTTTGATATCTATGGCCGTGTTCAGGCTAACTACTACACCGACCACAACGATGCTGATGCAGAGCTGATCGGTACCTCCCGTCTGGGTTGGTCCGGCAAAGTTGCCCTGAATAACACCTGGTCTGGCATCGCCAAGACCGAGTGGCAGGTAGCTTCCGAGAACTCCAACAACAACGATTCTGACAGCGACACCTTCAAGGCTCGTCACGTTTATGTCGGTTTCGATGGTACCCAGTACGGTAAGATCATCTTCGGCCAGACCGACACCGCGTTCTACGACGTGCTGGAGCCGACCGATATCTTCAACGAATGGGGTGACGTAGGTAACTACTACGACGGTCGTCAAGAAGGCCAGATCATCTACTCCAACAGCTACCAGGGCTTCAAGGGCAAGCTGTCCTATCAGACCAACGACGACACCGCTGTCATCGTCTCTGACGTAGGTGGTCAAACCGTTACTGACGTGTTCCCCAACCTGAAGCGTAACTACGGCTATGCAGCTGCTGCCGGTTATGACTTCGACTTCGGTCTGGGCCTGAACGCCGGTTACGCTTACTCCGACCTGGAGAACAAGCTCAACGGTGATTCCGGTGACAAGGAAGAGTGGGCTGTTGGCGCACACTACGCCATCAACGGCTTCTACTTCGCCGGTGTCTACACCGAAGGCGAGATCAGCAATGACACCAACGGTAACGGCGGCAAAGGCCACGGTTACGAGCTGGCTGCCTCCTACAACGTTGACGCCTGGACCTTCTTGGCCGGTTACAACTACAAGGAAGGCAAGGACAAGCTGGCTGGCTCTTCCTACGAAGACCAAGTTGACGAAACCCTGCTGGGCGTGCAGTACAACTTCACTTCCAAGCTGAAGGCTTACACTGAATACAAAATCCAGGGTATCGACGACCTGGACGACGAGTTCACTGTTGCCCTGCAATACAACTTCTAATCCAGTCCTGGTACTGAGTTAGTGGATAAACGGCCAAGCTTGCTTGGCCGTTTTGTTTTGTCTGTTCCTCCCATCTGTCCTCTCGTCAGCCGCCCTGGCAACCCTCTTTTTCTCTATTCTCCCTTGCGTCAGTTCACGTTGTCTCTTATTTACCCTTGGCGCTCTTGGCGTAAATCGCTAGATTATTCAATTCGTTGAAGTAAGGTCGGCCGACAGGGAAGGATGCGTTTGATCGATTTCAGTCACCCCGAGTGGCGGGCGTTGGCCCGCCAGCTGCTGACCGACAGCCCCCTGGTGATCCGCGGTCGCCAGTGGCAACCCCTCATCGGCATGCTCAAGGACAACCAGCTGCTGCTCGCCCTCGGCAACCACCACTATGAGCTGACCCCGGCCGGTCGCCGCTATCTCACCCGGGAATTGATGCTGGCCGAGCTGGCCAGCGCGCCGCCCGAGCCCGAGGAGTGGCTGCACGGCCAGGGTTGGCAGCTGGGTGAGCGGGTCAACGAGCGGGTGCTGGCGGCGCTCTATCGCAAGGGGGAGGCGAGCTTCAGCCCGGTCGAGCAGATCAACTTCGAAGACAAGGGCATCCGCTTGTGTGGCGATCAGCCGCTCCGGCTGCGTTCCTTACGGCCCTTCAGCCTGTTTTTCAGCGACGGCACCCTGCTGGATGCGGCTCCCTGGCTGCGGACGCTGGGGGAGGTGGCCCTGCCGGCCCGCACCCTGGCGGGGCTTGGTAAGATCCTGTGGGGGGAGGGCGATATCCTGCGGCTGATCAGCACAGATTCCGTCGGCGCCTTTGCCGAGTTGGCCTTGCCCCCGGACGCGCTGCTGGTCTGGATTCCCCTCGAGGATCCTGGCGCCCTGCAACCTCTGATCGCGGCCCTGCCGCCCCATATCCTCTGGAGCCATCTCACCGCGCTCGATCCGGCCGGGGTGGATAGGGTCCAGGTGCTGGCCCAGCGCCTCGGCCGTCCGGCCAGCTGGTGGTTGCCACGGGATCTGGCGCCCATCAAGGCGGCCTATGCCAGCGCGCCGGCCGGTTCCCGTCCCTGGGAGCCGAGCCGGATCCCGCGGCCATTGTTAGCGATTTGTAGCGATTTGATTGAGTCAAATGGTGGCTTGTCGGCCGAGGTGTGCGCGCTGGCGCCGGAGTGGCATGCCATCGGCTGATATTGCCGCAGATGCCGTTGAGAAAGCTGTTTTCCCTCATTGAGCGCGATGGTATAAAGAGTTGACGAAGCGCTTGCCAGACGAGCGCTTCTGTCCGCCACCTTTTGTGTGCCGCTTTTTGTTTGTCACTGTTTTAAAAAAGCGCCTGCCACCCAACACATTCAATGGAATACAGGGACTACCATGTTTGAAAAGGTTGTTGCCGCCCCAGCGGATCCGATCCTGGGCCTGACCGAAGCCTTCCGTGCCGACTCTCGCAGCCACAAGATCAACCTGGGCGTGGGGATCTACAAGGATGAATCCGGTGCCACCCCCATTCTGCACTGCGTCAAGAAAGCCGAGCAGAAGCTGCTCAGCGATGAGAAGACCAAGAATTATCTCGGTATCGAGGGCAACATCGAATATGCCCGCATCGTTCAGCAACTGCTGTTCGGGCAGGACTCGGCCCTGATGGCCAGCGGCCGTGCCAAGACGGCGCAGGCGCCGGGTGGCACCGGTGCTCTGCGCATCGCCGCCGAGTTCGTGGTGCGCAACGGCCTGGCCAACACCATCTGGATCTCGGATCCCACCTGGGCCAACCACGTCAGCGTGTTCCAGGCCGCTGGTCTGACCGTGAAGTGGTACAAGTACTACGATGCGGCGACCAAGGGGCTCGATTTTGCCGCCATGCAGGCCTCCCTTGCCGAGGTGCAGCCCGGCGAGCTGGTGCTGCTGCACGGCTGCTGTCACAACCCGACCGGCATCGACCCCACCACCGAGCAGTGGCGTGCCCTGGCCAAGCAGAGCGCGGCCGCCGGCTGGCTGCCTCTGTTTGACTTCGCCTATCAGGGCTTTGCCCGCGGCATAGAGGAAGATGCCGAGGGTCTGCGCATCTTCGCCGAGTGTCACGACGAGCTGCTGGTGGCGAGCTCCTTCTCCAAGAACTTCGGCCTCTATAACGAGCGGGTCGGGGCCTTCACCCTGGTCAGCGCGAGCAAGGCCGTGGCCGATGTGGCCTTCACCCAGGTGAAGACCGTCATCCGTGCCAACTACTCCAACCCGCCGTCACACGGTGCCGCCGTGGTGACCGCCATCGTCAGCGATCCGGCGCTCTACGCCGAGTGGGTGGAAGAGGTGACCGCCATGCGGGTGCGGATCCGCGAGATGCGCGAGCTGCTGGTCGAGAAGCTGGCGGCCCTCGGGGTGAGCCAGGACTTCGGCTTCATCCGCGAGCAGAATGGCATGTTCTCCTTCTCCGGCCTCTCCAAGGATCAGGTCGAGCGCCTCAAGAGCGAGTTTGCCATCTACATCGTCGGCTCCGGCCGGATCAGCGTGGCCGGGATCACCCGCGCCAACATAGATCCGCTGTGTGATGCCATCGCCAAGGTGCTGTAAGCAACGGACCATCGCAGTGCGGTCGGGATCCCCCGTGTCGATATAGATCCGCTGTGTGACGCCATCGCCAAGGTGCTCTGAGTCCTCTGGACTGACGGTATTGAGTCGATAAAAAGCCCGCCAAATTTGGCGGGCTTTTTTGATCCGGGTCCTGGCATGGCTTAACGGCGGCGCTTGCTGCCCCCCAGCAGGGAACCCAGCACGCCGCGCACCAGCTGACGTCCCACCTCGTTGCCCAGGGTGCGGGCCACGCTCTTGGCGGCGGTCTGCACCACCCCATCGTGCTGGCCACCGCGGGGGCCGGTGCGGCCAAACAGCATGTCGCTCAGGGCATCGAGCAGTCCCCCCTCGGCGGGGGCACCAGCCTGGATGGGAGCCAGCGTCGGCTTCTCCCGCGCCGCGCTCTGGTCTTTGGTTTCTACCTGACCGTTGAGGCGCTCGAAGGCGGAGTCGCGATCCTCCCTGGCCTCATAGCGGCCGTAGAGCAGGGAGCCCCGGATCAGGGCCTGGCGCTCGGCCTCATTGAGCGGGCCTATGCGGCTGGCGGGGGGCGCAATGAAGGCGCGATCCACCACGCTGGGACGCCCCTTCTCATCGAGCAGGGAGACCAGGGCCTCGCCCACGCCGAGCTCGGTGATGATCCCTGCCGCATCGAACGCCGGGTTGGCCCGCAGGGTGTTGGCGGCGATCCGCACCGCCTTCTGATCGCTCGGGGTGAAGGCGCGCAGGGCATGCTGCACCCGGTTGCCAAGCTGCCCCAGCACGCTGTCCGGGATATCAGCCGGACTCTGGGTCACGAAGTAGACGCCGACCCCCTTGGAGCGGATGAGCCGCACCACCAGCTCGATCTTCTCCAGCAGCGCCTTGGGCGCGTCGTTGAACAGCAGGTGCGCCTCATCGAAGAAGAACACCAGCACGGGTTTGTCCGGATCGCCCACCTCGGGCAGTTGCTCGAACAGTTCGGACAGCAGCCAGAGCAGGAAGCAGGCATAGAGCCGGCTGGACTGGGTCAGCCTGGCCGCCGCCAGCACATTGAGATGGCCGTGACCGGCCGCATCTGTCTGCAGCAGATCTTGGATATCCAGCATGGGCTCGCCGAAGAAGTGATCGCCCCCGGCACTCTCCAGGGTGAGCAGATTGCGCAGTATGGCGCCCACTGAGGCGGTGGAGACGTTGCCGTAGCGGGTGGTGAGGAACTTGGCGTTCTCCCCAACGAACTGCACCATGGCGCGCAGGTCTTTCAGATCGAGCAGCAGCAGGCCCTCGTCGTCCGCCACCCTGAACACCAGCTCCAGCACGCCGCTCTGGGTGTCATTGAGGCCGAGCAGGCGGGCCAGCAGCAGGGGCCCCATATCGGAGATGGTGGCCCGCACCGGGTGACCCTGCTCGGCGAACAGATCCCAGCACAGCACCGGGCTGGGGGCGAAGGCGGGGGCCGGGATGCCGAGTTGGGCCAGGCGGGCATCCAGTTTGGTGGAGGGGGTGCCTGCGGCCCCCAGACCCGCGAGATCCCCCTTCACATCCGCCAGGAACACGGGCACCCCCAACCGGGAGAATCCCTCCGCCATCACCTGCAGGGTCACCGTCTTGCCGGTCCCGGTGGCACCGGTGATGAGACCGTGGCGATTGGCCAGGGCCGGTAGCAGGCAGATGGGACGGCCATTGGCATAGGCGAGGGTCAGTGGTTCGGCCATGGGGGACTCCTTATCTCGGTTTGTCGTGCAAAGAGAAATCAGGCTGATAGGAGTGTGGTGGCAGAGCCAGTTGATGGCAAGGCGAGGGGGCAGTCAGGCTTGTGTCAGCGTCTCGTCATCCCGTGACGAGTCAATGGCTTAGCGGGGGTGCTTGCCGCGTCGGGCCAGGGTGAGCAGCAGCAGGGTGAGCAGGCCGCCGGCGAGGGAGGTCAGCACCGCCAGCAGCAGGCTGCCGAGCAGGAAGGGGGGCATCAGGGTGGCTGCCTCGTGCTCCAGCCAGTGCAGGGACCAGTTGAGATGGAAGGGCTCAGGTGTCTGCTGCAATACCTGGCAGCCGGTGCGATAGGCCCACAGATACATGAAGGGCAGGGTCAGCGGGTTGTTGAACCAGACGGCGAGCAGGGCCAGCGGCAGGTTGAAGCCAAAGGCGACCACCAGGGCAACCGCGATGAGCGAGTGCATGGGCACCGGGATCCAGCAGGCGAAGATCCCGGCCGCCATGGCGCCACCCAGCGCCCGCCGGCCACTCTGCCATAGGGCCGGGGCAAACAGCCGCTCCCCGAACAGGGCAAACCACTTCTGCCGGCGCAGGCTCTCCGGGTTCAGCTTGAGGCGGGCGAGCCAGCCACTCAGCATGCCCGGGCCACCTTGCGCCGCTGCCATTGCCGCACCGTGTTGATGCGCCAGAAGGTGCGGATGAAGGCGTAGCCAATCAGCGAACTCAGGACGGCGAGCACCAGGGAGCCCAGCAGCAGGGGTGGGGCCAGGGTCTCAAACACCGAGACCAGCCACGGCCAGGTGAACTCGATGTCGATGTGTTGGGAGGGCTGGCCCAGCAACTGGCAGCCGACCAGATAGGCGCCGTAAAACAGCGGAGGCATGGTGAAGGGGTTGGAGAGCCAGACCAGCGCCACCGAGAGTGGCAGGTTGACCCGGCAGGCGATGGCGCCCCCCGCCGCCAGCAGCATCTGGCAGGGGAGGGGGATCCAGGCCATGAACAGGCCGACCGCGAAGGCGCCCGCGGCGGAGCGGCGATTGAGATGCCAGAGGTTGGCATCGAGCAGCAGCTTGCCGAACAGCCGCAAATGCTTGTGTTCCTTGAGCTTCTCCTGATCGGGCAGCCAGCGTTTTATGAGTCGTTTGGGCATGATTGAAACCTTGCTAAATACTTGCTCCATGGATCTGCGTCTGTTGTCGTTTGCCCTGGGGGCAAGCTCCTCGCTACTTTGGCCCTGGTTACCCTCGATGGCATGGGGAGGCGTGCTGCTGGCCCTCGCCATCCCGCTCGCCCATGGCCGTCATTGGCGGCTGCTGTTTCTGTTGCTCGGCATGCTCTGGATGCAGTGCAACTTGCAGTATCGGTTGGCCTGGCTGGAGCGGCTGGAGGTGCAGACCAGCCACATCATAACCGCACGGGTGCAAAGTACGGAGTCTCAGGGTGATAAATTTGTCCGCCTGCTGCTGCGGGTCTCGACCCTGGACGACAGGCCCCTCAGCCCGGAACCCCTCGTTCGCCTCAACGCCTACCAGGCGCTGCCGCCCATGACGGCCGGCAGCCTCATCACCCTGGTGAGCTCCCTCAAGCCCGCTCACGGGCTCGCCAACGAGGCGGGGCTGGACGGACGGCGTCTGCTGCTCGGCAAGGGGATCACGGCGACCGGCAACCTGCGCAGGATCATTGCAATAGAGGCCGTGGCCCCGGGCTGGCGCGAGCGCTGGCTGGCCGAGGCCGACGCCGGCTGGCGGGGCCTGAGTCAGGCTCCCTTGCTGGCGGCGCTCACCTTCGGCGAGCAGGAGGGCATCACGGATGAGCAGTGGACGCTGTTTCGCGGCAGCGGCCTGACCCACATCATCGCCATCTCGGGCCAGCACATTGCCCTGGTGGCCGTACTCGGCTGGTGGCTGGGCCGCCTGCTCGGGTTGCGCGGTGCCATTATTGTCTCCCTGCTGTTCGCCGCCACTTACAGCGCCCTGGCGGGATTCGCGGTGGCGACCGAGCGGGCGCTCATCATGGTGGGGGTGTGGAGCCTGCTGCGCTGGTTGAAGCGGGACTGGCCCCCTCATCGCATCTGGTTGTGGGCTTTCGTGGTGATCGCGCTGTGGGATCCGCTCGCCCTCTATTCGGCCGGATTCTGGCTCTCCTTCCTGGCGGTGGCGCTGTTGCTGCTGGCCAGCCTGCTGGATGACCGCCCCGGGCTGGTGCGCCTGCAGAGCCTGTTGCTGCTCGGCCTGCTGCCCCTGCAGCTGCTGCTGTTCGAGGGCATGGCGCCACTGGCCCTGCTGCTCAATCTGCTGGCGCTGCCGCTGTTCTGCGTCGGGATCATCCCGCTCGCGCTGATCGGCGTGCTGCTGGCGCCGCTCTCCACCACGCTGGCCCACGGCCTGTTCTGGCTGGCCAATCTGGGGCTGGAGGGGGTGCTGTGGGGGCTCGGCCTGCTGGCCGATCATCTGCAGCTCTGGTGGCCGGTGCCCGGCTGGTTGATGCCCGCCAGCGTTCTGTTGCTCCTGCTGTGGGGGGGCTGGCAGTGGCCGGGCGGCCGCGCCTTGCTGCTCCCGGTGGGGGCGGCCCTGTTGCTGGCGGCCTGGCCCGCCCCCACCCCCTGGCAACTGCGGGTGCTGGACGTGGGACAGGGCCTGTCCGTGCTCATCACCCGCGGGGAGCGGGGCATCCTCTACGACACTGGGGATCGCTATCCCGGCGGCTACAACATGGCCGATGCGGTCATCTTGCCGCAACTCGATCGGCTCGGGGTGCGGGTGCTGGATGCGCTCATCATCAGCCACAAGGACAGGGACCATGCGGGCAACCGACGCGCCATACTGCAGGCCCTGCCGGTGCGCCGCGAGCTCTCCTCGTTCCAGTTCGATCGGTCAACCGAGCTCTGCCGGCGCGGTCAGCAGTGGCGCTGGCAGGGGCTGGCGTTCAGGGTGCTCTGGCCCGAGCGGCCGGGGGCCGGCCACAACAACGACGGCTGCGTGCTGCAGATAAGTGACGGCCAGCACAGCATCTTGCTCGCCGCCGATATAGAGAAGGAGGCGGAGCGCCGCTTGCTGGCGCTGGAGGGGGAGGGGCTCGCCAGCACCCTGTTGGTGAGCCCGCACCATGGCAGCCGCACCTCCTCGACCCCGGGCTTCGTGGCGGCGGTGCAGCCGGCCTTGGTCGTACACAGCGCGGGCTATCTGAACCAGTGGCAGTTTCCCCGCCCCGAGGTGGTGGCGCGATATGCGGGCGCCAGGCAGTGGGTGACCGGTCAGGAGGGGGCCATTTTGATCGAGGCGGGCGACGCCGGGCTCGAGATCCGGGCCGAGCGTGAGCAGGGGCCCTGGTATCGGCGTGGGGGCGCCTGGTGGCGGCCGAGGCTTTGGCCGGAGGAATAAGCCGTCGCTCCCTTCTCTTCACCCAGCTGGCTCAGCTTTGAGCCGGTGGCGTCAGGTGCCGGAAGGATGACTGGCTTTGGCTTGAGCAATAATCCGTCATTTCCCTTTGAGGCGGGGGGGTGGGAGATGGCAACGTTTGGTGGGGTCCAGCCTTGGCTTGGACAATAATCCGTCATTTCCCTTTGAGGCGGGGGCGAGGGAGATGGCAACGCTTGGTGGAAACCCAAGCTTTGGCTAGAATAGCCCGTCATTTCCCTTATTAACGGCTTTTCATGCAACAAGAAACCTCACAAGAGAGCTGGCCCGTCTTCAAGCGCCTGCTCGGTTATGTCCGGGATCGCAAGCTGGGACTGGTCGGCGGCATCATCGGCATGCTGGGCTATGCGGCCGTGGATACCACCTTCGTCTATTCCATCAAGCCGCTGATCGATCAGGGGCTGAACGGCAACGACAGCACAGTGCTGAAATGGATGCCCTTCTTCGTGCTCGGCATAGTGGCCCTGCGCGGCTGCGCCGCCTTCCTCTCCAACTACTGCATGGCCTGGGTCGGCAACCATGTGGTGATGCGGCTGCAGCAGCAGGTGTTCAGCCACCTGATGGCCATGCCCATGAGTTTCTTCGATCGCCAGAACACCGGCAACCTGCTCTCCAAGGTGACCTACGACGCCGGTCAGGTCTCCTCCGCCGCCAGCTCCACCCTGGTCTCGCTGGTACGGGAAGGGGCGACCGTGGTCGGTCTGCTCGGCCTGATGTTCTGGCACTCCTGGCAGCTGTCGGTGATCTTCCTGGTGGTCGGCCCGGTAGTGGGTGTGCTGATTGGCCTCATCAGCCGCCGTTTTCGCAAGATCAGCCGCCACATCCAGCAGGCGGTGGGCGACATCACCACCTCGACCGAGCAGATGCTCAAGGGTCATAAAGAGGTGCTGATGTTCGGTGGCCAGCAGGTGGAAGACAAGCGCTTCTTCCAGGTCAGCAACCGGATGCGTCAGCAGACCATGAAGATGGTGGCGGCGGATGCCATCGGCAGCCCCATAGTGCAGATGGTGGCCTCGGTCGCCCTGGCGGTGTTCCTCTACGTGGCGACCATCGACAGCGTCAAGGCGACCCTGACCGCCGGTACCTTCACCGTCATGGTCACCTCCATGATGATGCTGCTCAAGCCGCTCAAGAGCCTGACCGACGTGAACAACCAGTTCCAGCGCGGCATCACCGCCTGCCAGAGCCTGTTCGGTCTGCTCGACTCCACCCCGGAAGAGGACACCGGCACCCGCACCCTGGAGCGGGCCCGTGGCGAGATCGAGTTCCGCAACGTCACCTTCACCTACCCGACCAAAGACACCCCGGCGCTGCACAACATCAGCTTCAAGGTGGAGGCGGGCAAGTCAGTGGCCCTGGTGGGTCGCTCCGGCTCCGGCAAGAGCACTATCGCCAGCCTGCTGACCCGCTTCTACGACATCGAGCAGGGCGAGATCCTGCTGGACGGCGTCAACATCCGCGAATATCGCCTGAGCGAGCTGCGCAAGCAGTACGCCCTGGTCTCCCAGCATGTGCATCTGTTCAACGACTCGGTGGCCAACAACATCGCCTATGCGGCGGAGGATCGCTACAGCCGCGAAGAGATCCAGCAGGCGGCCCGCATCGCCCATGCCGACGAGTTCGTCAGCAAGATGCCCCAAGGCTATGACACCGTGGTCGGTGAGAACGGGGCCTCCCTCTCCGGCGGCCAGCGTCAGCGTATCGCCATCGCCCGCGCCCTGCTGCGTGATGCCCCAGTTCTGCTGCTCGACGAGGCGACCTCGGCGCTGGATACCGAATCCGAGCGCCACATCCAGGCGGCCATCGATGAGCTGTGCAAGGCGCGCACCTCGCTGGTCATCGCCCACCGCCTCTCCACCATAGAGAAGGCGGACGAGATCCTGGTGATCGACGAGGGCCATATCGTCGAGCGTGGCAACCATGCCGCCCTGATGGCCCAGCAGGGTACCTATGCCCAGCTGCGCGCCATCCAGTTCGGTAACGTTTCTGTGGGTAACAAGGGATAATGCTGGATCGGCTCTGGTATGGGCGAAGCGGCTGGCGCTGGCTGCTGGCCCCCTTCGCCCTGCTGTTTGCCATCATCAGCGGCGCGCGTCGCGTCGCCTATCGGCGCGGTTGGCTCAAAAGCTATAGGGCCAGCCTGCCGGTGATCGTGGTGGGCAATCTCTCGGTGGGGGGCAACGGCAAGACCCCGGTGGTGGTCTGGCTGGTGGAGCAGCTGCAGGCCCGTGGCCTGCGCCCCGGCGTGGTCAGCCGCGGTTACGGCGGCAAGGCCCCCCATTACCCTTACCGGCTGGGCGCCACCAGCACCACCGCCGAGGCGGGGGACGAGCCCGTGCTCATCGCCAGGCGCTGCGGCTGCCCCGTGGTGGTGGCCCCCAAGCGCAGCGATGCGGTGCGGCTGCTGGAGCAGAGCGGTGAGGTGGACATCATCATCACCGACGACGGCCTGCAGCACTATGCCCTGGCCCGTGACCTAGAGCTGGTGGTGGTGGACGGCGTGCGCCGCTTCGGCAATGGCTGCCTGCTGCCCATGGGGCCGCTGCGCGAACCCATGACCCGCCTGAAGCGGGTCGATGCCATCATCTGCAACGGCGGTACCCCCGCCAGGGGCGAATACGCCATGCGGCTGGTGGCCGGGACGCCGCGTCGGGTGCGGGATGATGCGCCCGCCACCGAGCCCTTGCCGCCGGTGATCGATGCCCTGGCGGGGATCGGCCACCCGCCCCGTTTCTTCGCAACCCTGGCCGCGCTGGGCTACGAGTTGCGGCAGCGCGTCGGCTATGCGGATCACCAGGCGTTCGATCCCGAGGAGCTGCTGGCCCGCTTTGACCAGCGGCCCCTGCTGATGACCGAGAAAGACGCAGTCAAGTGTCGGGCCTTTGCGCCGGATAGCTGGTGGTATCTGCCGGTCAGCGCCGAGTTGCCGGCCTCCTTGCTCGACAGCCTGTTGCACTCCCTGAAGACGGCTCGCCCCGACGCGGGAGAATAAGACATCGCATTGCCCGGCCTGCGCGCCGGTACGACTGCGCTGAAGGCGCCTGCTTGTGGTGCCGGATGCTGAATATCAAATTGATCGAGATATGTTGAAGGCGCCGCGCTGTGGCGCTGAATATTGAATGGCTCGAAGTCGTTGAAGGAGCCGCGTTGTGGCGCCGGATACTGGTATCAAATTGCTCGAAATTGTCGAAGGAGTCTCGTTTTGGCACTGGATATTAAATTGCTCGACATCATCGCCTGCCCGGTTTGCAAGGGGAAGCTGCACTACGATAAGGCAGCTCACGAGCTGATCTGCCGCTTCGACAGACTGGCCTATCCGCTGGAGGAGGGGATCCCGGTGCTGCTGGAGAACCGGGCTCGCCATCTGCCCCTGGAAGAGCTGAAGCCATGAGTTTCGTCGTCGTCATTCCGGCCCGCTACGCCTCTACCCGGCTGCCGGGCAAGCCGCTGGCGGACATCCATGGCAAGCCCATGGTGCAGCACGTGGTGGAAAAGGCCCTGCAGTCCGGTGCCGAGCGGGTGATAGTCGCCATCGATGACGAGCGGGTGCGCAGCGCACTGGCGCCGTTCGCAGAGCAGGCCGGCGTCGAGCTGTGCATGACCTCGGCCGATCATCAGTCCGGCACCGAGCGCCTCGCCGAGGTGTGCCGTCACTACGGCTTCACCGCCGAGACCATCATAGTCAACGTGCAGGGGGATGAGCCGCTCATTCCGCCCGCCATCATCCGCCAGGTGGCTGACAATCTGGCCGGCGCGAGTGCGCCCATGGCCACCCTGTCCGTGCCCATCGTGGATGCCGAAGAGGCGTTCAACCCCAACGCGGTCAAGGTGGTGACGGACAAGGATGGCTACGCCCTCTACTTCAGTCGCGCCAGCATCCCCTGGGACAGGGATCGCTTCGCCCAGAGTCAGGAGCAGATCGGGGCACATTACCAGCGCCACATCGGCATCTACGCCTATCGCGCCGGCTTCATCCAGCGCTATGTGGACTGGGCGCCGAGCCAGCTCGAGCAGATCGAGGCGCTGGAGCAGCTGCGGGTGCTCTGGTACGGGGAGAAGATCCACGTGGCCCAGGCGCTGGAAGCTCCCCCGGTCGGGGTGGATACCCAGCGCGATCTGGACAAGGTGCGTGCGTTGCTGGCCCTTTGAGGTCGGAGTGCCCATCCGAGAAAAACGGCGCCAAGAGGCGCCGTTTTTCTATTGTCGCTCAGACCGGGGTTGGGATGTCCAGAGCCATCGCTGTCCGAGCCGGATAACCAAACTGAGCCTCCGTCAGCAGCTGTACCAACTGCAGCGGGGTCGTACAACCCATCTTCTTCATCATGTTGTGGCGGTGGATCTCTGCGGTGCGCAGGGCGATGCAGAGTCGATCCGCTATCTGCTTGTTCTGCATGCCCTCCTGTACCAGTCCCATGATCTCCCGCTCCCGTGGCGACAGCAGCTCGAGCCGTGCCTGCAGCACCTGGCGGGCGAGCTGATGCTCATGTGCCGCGCGGCTGTGGGCGCAGGCGCGGCCGATCGCCGCCAGCAGCACAGTTGAGTCCACCGGCTTCTCCAGCAAGTCGAAGGCGCCCTGCTTGAAGAGGCTGACCGTCGTGGCGACATCCGCCTCACCGGTGAGGAAGACGATGGCAAGGGTATTCGGGAGCCGGTTCAGCGCCTCCTGCAGCTCACCGCCGCTCATCCCCGGCATGCAGAGATCGAGGATCAGGCAGCCAGGTTGGTTCAGATCGACCTCGGCCAGGAAGCTGCGGGCCCCGTCATAGCTCTGCAGCCTGATCTGCACCGCCTCCAGCAGCCAGCCCAGCGACGCCCGCACGGCGGGATCATCGTCGACCAGATAGACGTTATCCTTCATTCCTGCTCTCCTTCTTCCTGTGGCTGGAGCGGTAGCGAGAAGGCGATCACCGCCCCCTGCGGCACCGCTTCCGCCCAAATGGTGCCCCGATAGGACTCGATTATCCGCTTGCAGATGACAAGGCCGAGGCCCAGCCCCTCTTTCTTGCTGGTGTGAAACGGCACGAAGAGATGGGCCCGCTGCGCCTCTGTCATGCCTGTGCCGTTGTCATGAATGCTGATGGTCACCCGATTGGCCTCTATCCGCTGGCGGATGGCGATGGATGGCGGTCGGGTGTCGGGGTTGAGCGCCACCGCCTCGCTGGCGTTGCAGAGTAGATTGACCAGCACCTGCTGCATCAGGGTAGGGTCGATCCGCAGATGGACGGGTTCCCCCTGTGGCAGGTGCAGGCTGATGCGCTGACGCACGAACTGGTCGTGGAAGAGTGGCAGGGTACCGCGCAGCAACTCGTCGAGGGAGATCAGGCGATCCTGCACCTCACCCTTGCGCATGAAGTCGCGCAGCCGGGCGATGATCCCCTTGGCCTGGCTCACCTGGGCGAGGGCCAGGTCTAGCCCTTGCTCGACGTCGGCCAGCGCCGGCGGTACCGCCGCCAGACGCAGCCGACAGCCCGCCAGATAGTTGTTGAGGGCCATCAACGGCTGGTTCAGCTCGTGGGCCATCCCGGCCGCCAGTTCGCCGGATAGCAGCACCCGCTGCGCCGAGAAGAGCTGGCTCTGCTGCTGGTTCAGACGCTCGGCGGCGAGGCGATTGTCGGTCAGCGCCCGGGTCAGCCGCGCGTTGCTCTCCTTGAGCTGGCGGGTGCGCAGCTGGATGAGGTACTTGACCCTCAGGTGATAACCCCCCAGTAGCAGCAGTCCCCCCAGGGCGATCAGCAGCCAGCCGCGATACTGATACCAGACCTGCACCGCCAATGGTTGCGCGTTGGCGGCGTCCAGCTGCTGTTGCAGGGCAATGACGGCCGCGTCCTTGACCGGTACCGTCCAGTGCCGATAGTGGCCGGCCCGGGCGGCGGTCGAGTCGGTGGGGATCTCCAGCAGCACCTTGGCCAGATCCCGGGCGAAGCCCTCGTTGACGTGGGCCATCTTGGCCAGGCTCAGGGTGGGATAGAGCGGGGTCGAACTCTGGCAGGGGAGCACGGATTGGGGTTGCGGCATGATGACGACGAATTGATCGGCGTCATAACGACCCTGGGCGATGGCCTGCTCCAGGATGCAGGTCGGCAGTATCGCCACCTCGGCGCTCCCCTCCGCCAGGTGGCGCAGCAGATCCTCCTGCGGTAAGCCGGCGAAGACCAGGTTGGGGAAGGCCTCTTCGGGGTGAAGCCCGGCCTTGAGCCAGAGCCCCTGCATGATCTGAAAGCCGCCGAAGGCCTCCGGGCTGGTGGCGACGATGCGCCTGTGTCGCAGCGCCTGCCAGTTGTCGATTGTGGGCGCATCGGCGCGGCCGATGAGGGTCGAACCGACCGCCTGCTCGGCCGAGCCCCGCAGGGGGCTGAGGCTCAGCAGGCGTACCGCATCATGCTGACGCTGATAGTCGAGAAACTTGAGGCCATTGCTGATGACGAAGTCCAGGGTGGCGGAGGCGACGAGCTGGTTGAGGCTGCGCACGTCTCCGCTCACCAGCAGAAACTGATACTGCGGCAGGCGTCGATTGAGGTAGTCCACCGTCGGTTGCCAGCGGGCCTTCTCGGAGTCGGGCTGATCGAAGGCGATGACACCGATGCGGATCACCGGCCTGAGGTTGGCCTGCCACTCTTTGGCGGGGGTCGGCCCGAGCCAGCTCAACCAGAGCAGGGAGGCACAGAGGATGAAGCGGCCCATGAATTCGTGGCTCCTGGAGGGGGACATGGGGAAGGAGACCCAATAGGCATCACCGCGTCCTTGATGCAGATCAAGCCCGGCGCCGATCTGCGGTCAGCCACTATGGAGCGGCGACCGCGCATTATGGACCATGGCGCTCTTCTTCAGTAGCAGAGAGTGCATCATGCAAGAGAATTCCAATCGTTCCCGGCGCGATTTTTTGACCAAGGGCCTGCAGACAGCCGCCTTTGCGTCCATCGCCGCCGCCCTGCCCGCGGCTGCGGCCGCCAGTCAGGCCCAGAGCTGTATAGACCCGACTCAACTGCCCTGGGATGAGGAGATGGACATTCTGGTCGTCGGTAGCGGCATCGCGGGCTCCGTTGCGGCCATCAAGGCGGCAGAGACCCGGGCCGGCATGAAGATCGTCATCGCCGACAAGATGTCTCGTCTCGGCGGCTCCTCCCTGATCTCCGGCCTCAATATGGCGGTGGTCGGCTCCCGCTGGCAAAAAGAGATGGGGGTGACGGATGACAGCTGGGAGCTGCTCTATGCGGACATGGAGAAGGAGTCCAAGGGCTTTAATCATCCCGAGATCAGCAAGGTCGTCGCACAAAATAGCTTGCAGCTCTTCGACTTCATGGCCGAGCACGGCGTCGAATATGACAAGAGCATGGGCAACGGCACTGGGGTTAAAAACCTCGGCGGTCACTCCCGCGCCCGGGTCGTATGGCCAAAAGAGGGGGGGACCGGCGTCATCAAGAACCTGCATGGCTACATGGCCAAGCACCTGCCCAACATCGAGATCCGCAAGCGGGTCAAGCTGGAAGAGATCTATCGGGATGCGACCGGCCGCGTGGTAGGGGTGCGGGTGCGCGAGGAGTATTTCTTCGATCTGAATACCCCCGACTTCGGCCGCAACGACGATCCCGCCTTCAACGGTACGGGTGTCACCAAGCTCTACAAGGTGAAGCGGGCGCTGGTGATGGCCTCGGGTGGCTTCAATCAGGATCGCAAGTTCCGCGGCGATGAGATAGGCGTGCTGCACGATTGCGTCTCTACCGCCAGTCCAGGCGCCACCGGCGGCGCCCTCAAGTGCATGATGCAGGCGGGCTTCAAGCCGGTGCACATGACGCTCTTCCGCTTTGCCTTTGCCATCCCCACCGAGGACATCAACTGGGGCATTCTGGTGAACCCGCAGACCTGCAAGCGGTTCATCAACGAGCACAACAACAACGACCGTCAGGGCCTGGGGCTGGCGATCCTGGCCGAGCGGCGCAAGCTCAAACCCGGCCAGCAGGCGATCCTCATCTATGACCAGACCGGGGTGGACAGTTATCACGACAAGCAGCGCTTCCAGCTCTCGCTGGAGGCGAAAAATGGCACCGAGGGCACCATCTGGAAGTTCGACACCCTGACCGCATTGGCGGCCCGCTTCGAGATGGATCTGGACAAGCTGGAGGCGACCATCGCCGAATACAACGCCAACATGGCCAAGGATCAGGATGCCTTTGGCAAGCCAAGAGCCGTGGTGGGCAATGCCATCGCCATCGGCAAGGCGCCCTATTACGCCATGTATCTCAATCCCCGTTACAACTACAGCCAGGGTGGCGCCCTCATCACCCCCAGGGCCGAAGCGCTGGATGTGGTCAGTCAACAGCCGATCCCCGGCGTCTTCGTCTGCGGTGAAGCCGCCGCCGGTACCTTCGGTTATATCCGATTGACCGCCTGCAGCAGCCTGGATAGCGGTGTCTATGGCATGATCGCCGGCGAAAATGCCGCTAAAACAGAGCCTTGGGCTTAAGGAGCAGAGGAATGAGACCATTATTCCTGACCCTGATGGCGCTGGCGGGCCTCTGGTTTGGCGGCGGTGCCTTGGCCGAGCCTCCTGTCACGGCGATGACGCCCGTCTCCCCGGCGGCCAGCCATAGCCTCAAGCCGCATCATGGCAAGCTCGGCTTCACCTGTGAGAACTGCCATCAGGGGAAGGACCCCAAGCAGTATCAGCGGCTCAAGACCGAGGACTGTCTGGCGTGCCACGGCAGCGCGCAGAAGGTGGCAAATCGCACCCGTTTCATGGATGCGAACCACACCAATCCGCACAACTCGCTGCACGACAAGCTGGATCTCGATTGCTACGAGTGCCATGCCGAGCACAAGCCGTCCCAAAATCTCTGCCAGACCTGCCACGACAATACCCGTGACTGGTTTGGTCCCACCCCCTAGGAGCCTTGTTGATGAATCGAATGAAATTCGGTCTACTGTTGGCGTGCGTCCTGGGTCTGGTCTCTCTGGGGATCAGCCTGATCGGGGCCGAGGTGGTCAAGGCGACCGGTGACGAGCGCTTCTGTGGTTCCTGCCACGAGATGAAACCCATGGTGGAGGCCTATCGGCATGATATTCACGGGGGTAGCAACAGGGTGGGCTTCAAGGCGGAATGTGCCGATTGTCATCTGCCCCATGACAACACCTTCAACTACCTGCTGAAGAAAGCGACCAGTGGTCTCAACGACGTCTACAAGGTGACCCTGACCGATACCAGCAAGATCGACTGGCTCGGTAAGCGGGATAGGCGCGAGGAGTTTGTCTACGATTCGGGCTGCCTCTCCTGTCACCAGGGACTGCTGGAAAAAACGGTGGCCACCAACCCCAAGTCACTGCAGATGCACGCCCATTACCAGGAGATGCAACAAAAAGGGGAAGAACTCCAATGCGTCTCTTGCCACGTGACCATTGGCCACAACGGCGAGCTGCGCAGCCGCTTCAACGAGACCCAGCCGGAATATCAATTCCAGCATGATCTGCGGGCCAGGGAGGCGGCCAAGGCGGGCACGGCCAAGTAATCGCCCTTTACCCTGCCTTAAAAAGCCCTGGATGGAAATTCGGGGCTTTTTTCATTGTTGTGGTGGTCTGCGGCGACGAACCGCTTCAAAGTTGAATCTGTATATAATTATTTGATAATAAACAGTATTCACGAGCAGTTTCAAACTTTCACAGGGCATGGTTTGCCAAATCATCGAGTTTGGTTATGATGCAAGACGCCGTGTTAACCCTAACTGGCATATAACGAGATAAAAAACGGGGTGTATGGGTGATTAATGTATTCCTGGTCGATGATCATGAGTTGGTGCGTACAGGGATAAGACGCATTTTGGAGGATGTCCGCGGGATCAAGGTGGTGGGCGAGGCACAGAGCGGCGAGACAGCCGTGACCTTCTGCCGGCAACACCACCCCGACGTGATCCTGATGGACATGAACATGCCGGGCATCGGCGGCCTGGAGGCGACCCGCAAGATCCTGCGGATCCGGCCCGATGTGCGCATCATAGTGCTGACCATTCATTCAGAGAACCCGTTCCCCACCAAGGTGATGCAGGCGGGCGCCGCCGGTTATCTGACCAAGGGCGCGGCCCCGGACGAGATGATCCACGCCATCCGGCTGGTGCACTCCGGCCAGCGTTACATCTCCCCGGAGATCGCCCAGCAGATGGCCCTGAGCCAGTTTGCCTCGGCCGACGAGAACCCCTTCAAGTCTCTCTCCGAGCGCGAGCTGCAGATCATGATGATGATCACCAAGGGGCAGAAGGTGACCGACATCTCCGAGCAGCTGAACCTGAGCCCGAAGACGGTCAACAGCTACCGTTACCGCCTGTTCAGCAAGCTCAACATCAATGGCGATGTGGAGCTGACCCATCTGGCCATTCGCTATGGCATGCTGGATGCCGACACCCTGTAACCGGAAACCCTGATGCGCAAGAGGCGGCCCGGGCCGCCTCTTGCTTTCCGGTGCCTTTTGCTTTCGGGTGGCGGGGCGCAGTATCCTCTGCTCATGAGCCTTGACCCCTTTGTTTTGAGCCGAGTAGCAGATGACCCTTTCCCCCGAGCCCCTCTTCGATCGCAAGGCGTTTCTGAACGCGGTGACGCACCAGCATATCGACGTCTGTCGCCGGAGCCATCATGACCTCTCCTGAACCTTTCTTCGACAGCAAGGCGTTTCTGAACGCGGTGACGCATCAGAGCGGCGTCTATCGCATGTATGATCAGGGCGGCACCTGCATCTACGTGGGCAAGGCCAAGGATCTCAAGAAGCGGCTCGCCTCCTATTTTCGCACCAACGTCGACAGCATCAAGACCCGCACCCTAGTGCGCCAGATCGCCGATATCCAGCTGACGGTGACCCACACCGAGACCGAGGCGCTGATCCTCGAGCACAATCTCATCAAGCAGTACCAGCCGCGCTACAACGTGCTGCTGCGGGACGACAAGTCCTACCCCTGGATCATCATCACCGCCCATCGGCATCCCCGCATCGGCGTTCACCGCGGTGCCCGCAAGGTGAAGGGGGAGTACTTCGGTCCTTATCCTTCCGGCGGCGCCGTGCGCGCGAGCCTGCACCTGATGCAGAAGATCTTCCCGGTGCGCCAGTGCGAGGATGCGGTCTACGCCAACCGCAGCCGCCCCTGCCTGCTCTATCAGCTCAAGCGCTGCGCCGGACCCTGCGTGGCCGGGCTGGTGAGCGAGGCGGAGTATGCCCAGCAGGTGGAGCTGGCCAAGCTGTTCCTGGCGGGCAAGAACCAGCAGGTGATAGGGGAGCTGGTGGGCAAGATGGAGTCCGCCAGCGGCGATCTGCGCTTCGAGGAGGCGGCCCGCTACCGGGATCAGATCCAGGCGCTGCGGCGGGTGACCGAGCAGCAGTCGGTGAGCGGCAACGTGCTCGACGAGCTGGATGTGGTCGGCGTCGCCTTCGATCAGGGGGCGGCCTGCATCCATGTGCTGTTCATTCGCCAGGGCAAGGTGCTCGGCTCGCGCAGCTATTTCCCCAAGGTGCCGGCGGATACGCCGCCCGAGGAGGTGGTGCAATCCTTCCTGCTGCAGTTCTACCTGTCGGGACAGGGGGGCAGGCAGATCCCGAGCGAGGTGCTGCTGGACGTGGCACTGGAAGACGAGGCGGTGATCGCCGAGACCCTGAGCCAGACCGCGGGCTACAAGGTCCGGGTGCAGAGCCGCACTCGTAGTGAACGAGCACGCTTTATCCGGCTCGCCACCATCAATGCCGAGACGGCGCTGCGCTCGCGCCTCGCCCACAAGAGCACCACCCAGGCCCGCTTCAGCCAGCTGGAGGAGCTGCTGGAGCTGGAGGCCCCCATCGCCCGCATGGAATGTTTCGACATCTCCCACACCATGGGGGAGCGCACCGTGGCCTCCTGCGTGGTGTTCAACCGGGAGGGGCCGCTCTCGTCGGAATACCGCCGCTTCAACATAGACGGCATCACCGGCGGCGATGACTACGCCGCCATGGAGCAGGCACTGGAGCGCCGCTTCGGCAAGCTGCAGGAGCCGGACAAGGTGCCGGACGTGCTGTTTATCGACGGCGGCCTCGGTCAGTTGCGCCGTGCCGAGGAGATCCTGACTCGCCAGCTGGAGTTTCTCGGCGGCAAGTACCCGCTGCTGGTGGGCATCGCCAAGGGGGTGACCCGCAAGGCGGGGCTGGAGACCCTGATCCTGGGAGATAGCCATGAAGAGCTGCACTTGCCGGCAGATATGCCAGCTTTGCACCTTATCCAGCACATTCGCGACGAATCTCACCGTTTTGCCATCACCGGTCACCGTGCCCGGCGGGCCAAGGCGCGCACCACCAGTACCCTGGAAGATATTCCCGGGGTGGGGCCCAAGCGCCGGCAGGCCCTGCTCAAGTATCTGGGCGGGTTGCAGGAGGTGAAGAAGGCAGGGGTGGACGAGCTCGCCAAGGTGCCCGGCATCAGCCAGGAGCTGGCCCAGTCCATTCATGATGCGCTGCACTCGCTCTAGCGCCGTCGAGCGGGGGTAAACTCACCTTTCCGACGTACAAGGGCCGTGACGCAGGGGGCCCGCCAATGCCATAATGGTCCCATCCTGAGGTTATTGATGGATTCATAGACCAAGGCGGGCACCGACCCGGTTGCATCTGCGATCGGCTTGGGGCTACCATGTAGCGGCATACAAGAAGTGGCTGAAAAATAATGACAAATATTCCTAACCTGCTGACGTTTTTTCGGATTTTGCTCATCCCCGTCTTCGTCATCCTGTTCTATCTTCCCTATCAGTGGTCCTACATGGCGGCCGCCATCGTCTTTATCGTGGCGGCGGCGACCGACTGGTTTGATGGCTATCTCGCCCGCAAGCTGAACCAGTCCACCGCTTTTGGCGCCTTCCTCGATCCGGTCGCCGACAAGATCATGGTCGCCGCCGCCCTGGTGGTCATAGTCGAACACTACAACACCATCTGGGTCACCATCCCCGCCATGACCATGATCGGCCGCGAGATCATCATCTCCGCCCTGCGCGAGTGGATGGCCGAGCTCGGCAAGCGCTCCTCGGTGGCGGTCAGCTGGATCGGCAAATGGAAGACCATGATCCAGATGGTGTCGCTCACTGGCCTCATCTGGCAATATGACATCTGGATGGTGTGGCTCGCCTACGTGTTGCTCTACGTGGCGACAGTGCTCACCTTCTGGTCCATGTTCCAGTACATGAAGGCCGCCTGGGGAGATCTGACCTACCACTCCCGCTTCTAGTCTGCCGGCAGGCAAACCGCCGTTTCCCTGCCGTTGGGGCCGGGAAACGGCCATGAGCGGTAAAAGTGTGGGATAAGGGCAAAAAACACCCGAACGATCAGAGTATTAAATGTTTTTGGTTGACTGGACGAGGAACATCGCTAGAATGCGTCCTCGTAGTCAGGCAATCAGCCAGACCGATGCGGGAATAGCTCAGTTGGTAGAGCACGACCTTGCCAAGGTCGGGGTCGCGAGTTCGAGTCTCGTTTCCCGCTCCAAATTCAGACAATCGAGAGCCAACTCTCTTTTGCATGGCGCGTTAGCAAAGCGGTTATGCAGCGGATTGCAAATCCGTTTAGTCCGGTTCGACTCCGGAACGTGCCTCCATATTGACAAGCCCGCCACGCGGGCTTGATACCGATTGCGGTGCCCGAGTGGTGAAATCGGTAGACACAAGGGATTTAAAATCCCTCGACGTTCGCGTCGTGCCGGTTCGATTCCGGCCTCGGGCACCATTAAAATCAAAGACTTACGAAGGCCACTAGCGATAGTGGCCTTTTTTGTTTTTGGCCAAATGGCGACAGAGTGGCGACAGCGCTTTTGATGATGAAACCGCAATCGTGTACTGGGTGCTGAATGCATCTTTCTTGTATGATGCCGTTCTGTTTGATTGCGTATTTCATGCGGCGCCATTCCCTGGCCATGTTCCAGTGCGTTGTCAGACAGAAAGAGAAGGGCCCCACATGGTGGGGCCCTTCTCGCATTCGAAATTCACTCCGGTAGTTCTTCCAGTTTCACTTCCAGCTGCAGGCGGTTGGTGTAGCCCTGATTGGTGAGGTCGTGCACCACCTGGGTGAGCAACCAAGGGGCGACGTCGATGTCGGGTTTGAAGCCACTGACGGTGGCGGGCTGCTCCGGGTAGAGTTCGGGGCGGCCGATGGCCAGGTTGATCTCGAACTCGGCCACTCCGCGCTGCAGCCGCTCCCACTCCGCCCGAGCCGCCCGTTTGGCATTGCCCTCGTTGGCGTACACATGGCGCAGATATTTGACGTTGTCACTGTCGCCGACCAGCAACTCGTGCTGCGCCTTATCCACCTTGATGCCGGGCTCCGGCGCCTTCTGTTTGCGTTTGACCGCGATCTGTTTCTTCTCGCCCGCTTGGGTGTCTTGCCAATAGGCCACCACGCCGGTGTAGGCATTGCGGTCTGCGACCGAAAAGCGATGCCGATCCCCATCTTGGCGAGTCAGTTGAATGGCTGGCAGGGGCTGACCGCTGGCGGTCGTGGTCTGGCCCGCCTTGATGAACAGCAGGCGGCCGGATTTGACCGTCGCAATGGCATCGAGCTGGTCGGCCAAGCGGGTGAGGAAGGCCAGATCGCTCTCGTTGGTCTGGTCGATATGGTCGATGAGCTGACCCTTGAGCGATCCTCCCACGCAGGGGGTGAGGCTGTAGCGGGTGGCCAGCTGACTGACGATGCTGTCGACGGTCACATCGTGCCAACTGCGCTCGCGCAGCTTGTTCATGTCACCACGCAGGTCTGCCGACTTGCCCCGGATGGTGAGCACGTCCGGCGCGCCACCGTGCTCCACCTCGTCGATGGTGTAGGTGCCCTTGTCCACCAGGGCACTGCCCTGCCAGCCAATCAGGGCTTGCAGATTCGCCCCTCGCCGCGGCAAGGCCAGCTTGCCGTCGGTGTCATCGAGGGAGAGCTCTATGGTGTCAACCTCGAAACCCCGGTTGTCAGCAAGGGAGAGGCTGATTAGGCGGGGGCGAATGGCGGCGGAAATATCCTGACCATCGACCAGGATCTGGTAAGCCGGGGCGCGATGCTGGTTCATGTCACCACCCGGCCATAGAGACTACCCAGCGTGCGCCCGGTCAGCTTCTGGCCGACCGTCGCTATCTCGTCATCCACCCGTTTGAGTTTGAGGGTGAACTCAATGCGCCGTGCTGCGCCATCGCGGAAGAACTCCGAGCGGGTCACGCTGGTCCCTTCAATGACAAACCAGCCGCGCATCACCCCATCGCCCTGCAGCAGCGGAAACGCTTCCCCGGTATCGGCCATGGAGTGCAGCAAATCGAGGCTGACCGGGCCGCCGGTCACCTCTGGATAGAGTGAGCCCGACAGGGTGCTGGTCTCATCGTCGCGGCCGGTGAACTGGTAGGCCGGGGCGGTGCCGATACGGGCATTGCCCGGGTGGCGCCAGCCGCGCTCATCCTGCTGTGATTGGGGGGCAAAGGTTCGGCGCTCAAACACGAACCACCCCAGGGTCATCATCATGGTGGGTTCCTCTTACTGGTTATCGCGGGTGGAGGCGTTCTGTTTCCGGCTCTGCTCCCGGTTGAGGCGCTCCATCTCGAGGCGCACCTCGCGGGCGACATCGACGCCCGATTGCCCCGGTTGCTGGTAAACAGTGATGGGGGCATGCACCACGCTGCTGGTCTGGCTGGCGGTCGGCTTGAGTGCCGGTGGCTGGTAGAGGCTTGGCCCGTAGCCACTGCTGCCGGCGCTGGCAGGGCCACTGCCGGCGTTGCCGGTGACGTAGCCGCTCGGCTGAGAGGGCAGGTCGAGCCTGGGCCCCTTCACCTTCTCCAGCACGCCGAAGGCCTCCAGCACCCACGTCAGCCCGCTGAGCAGCGTCTTGAGCGGGGTCAGGGCGGCATTGAATGCCCAACCCAGAATCTCGCCCACGAAGCGGCCGGCAGAGGAGACCGCGTCGAGCGTCTCCTTGGTAAAGCCCAGCGGCTCGAGCAGATTAGTGAAGGCGTTGCCGATGCCGTTGACCAGGGGCGCGAACGGCTTGAAGGCATCGAACACCGGCTGCAGGCCAGCCAGGATCCCCTCGAACAGGCCCGAGAAGAACGCCTTGATGGGCTCCCAAAACTTGATGATGGCGATACCTGCCGCCACGAACAGGGCGAGCGGCCCCAGCAGGGCGCCGACTGCACCAAAGAGCCCGCCGAAGGTGATCCCCAAGGTCGTCAGGGTCAGCCTCAGCATGGCCAGGGGGCCGAGCAAGGCGGCGAGGATCAGGGACAGACCGCCAAAGGCGGCCGTGACCAGGGCGATGACGCCGGCCATCTTCATCAGGGTGTTGGCGAGCTCGGGGTTGTCTTTTGCCCATTGGCCAAGGCGCTCTGACAGGTCGGTTACCCAGGTGGTGAGCGCCTTGATTTCAGGGGCGATAGCCTCACCGACATTGACCATGGCGTTGGTGAAGGTACCGGTGGCGGCGTCCCAGAGGTTACCCAGGGTGCCGAGCTGAGCGTTGACCCGCAGTTGCAACGAGGCCTGCGCCGCCATCTTCCGCTGCACCTCGTCATAGCCGGCCTTGCCCTTGTCGATGAGCAGGTTAAGCACCTGCAGGGTTTGGGCATCGTCGCCATAGATGCCCTTGAGCACCGCCAACCGCTGTTCGGTGCTGAGGGCCTTGAGCTTGGCCAACTGGGCAAACAGGTTATCGAGCCCGGCAAACTCGCCCTTGCCGTCGGTGAAGTTCAGCGACAGCCCGGTGCCCTGGGTCACCTTGGCGACTTGGCCGCTATTCATGCTCATCTGAAACACTTTGCGGTAGGCGTTGCCCGCCGATTCGCCCGCCATGGCAGCCTGATCGGCCATCACCACCAGGGGCGCCAGGGCCTTGGTCGCGGCCAACCCATCCATCCGCAATATGCCGAGGGCGGGGGACAGGTTGCTGAAGGCCTGCTGCATGTTGTTGCTGTCCATGCCGAGGTAGCTCATGCGCTGGATGGTATCCATCAGCCCCAGCATGTCGCCCTCGGTGGTGCGGGTCGCGTCTTGCAGCTTGGCGGCAAACTGGGCCGCCTGGTCAAAGGGCATTTTCAGTTGCACGCCGAGCAAGGCGCTCGCTTCACCCAATCCACCCAGCACCGCCTTGGCGGACATGCCCTGCTGGATCAGCGTGCTCATCATGAGCTGAAACTCGGCGGTGGTACCGGGGAGCCGATTACCCAGCCGGGTGGCCAGGGCCGAGATTTCGTCAAACTCTTTTCCGGTCTTGCCGTTGGCCCCCATCATGGTGACGCGCAGCTCGGTGATGGCCGCTTCGGCCTTGGCATAAGCGCTGATCGGGGCGAGCGCGGTCGCCCCCACCGTCATGCCGGTAGCGATGTTGCTGACCCCCGAGGCAGCGAGGTTGCCGCGCAGCGCCTGGGTCTTCTGGTATCCCGCCCGTGCCTCGGCCAGCTTGCGCTGCTGACGGGTCACGGCATCGAGCTGTTCGCGCTGGTGCTTGAGCTGGTCATTGGCGGCCGCCAGGTCGGTCTTGAGTCGGCGCTGATGGTCAGAGAGGGCCTTGGTGTCGATGCCCGTCTGGCGCAGGGCTTGCCCCATGTCGCCGTGGCTGCGGACCATGTCCTGCTGCTTGGTGGTGAGGTTGCCGAGGGCCTTCTGCGCCTTGTTGTACTCGTTGACCATCATCCGGGTGGGCGCGGTGCTGGCCTCGATGGCTTGCTTGATGCCGTCGAATTTAGCCTGGGCATCCTTGAGCTGGGCGTTGGTCACCCCTATCTGGGCGCCGAGCTTCTTGTAGCCATCAATCTGGGCCGATTGTTGCTCCAGATCACGCACGCTCTTCTTGGTGGCAGCGAGGTCTTTGGCGGTGAGGGTGCTTTGCCGGCTGATGGCCTTGAGGGGGGCGGTCAGTTTGTCGACCGCCCCCAGCATGATCTGCAGCTTGAGTTGTTGGCTCATTCAGGGGCCCCGTGCAGGCGATTGTGACGTTCAACCAGGCGCTGATGCCAGGCGATGAACTCATCGAGTGCCATGGCCGCCATCTCGGACGGCGGCCAGTGCACCAGGATGGCGATGTCGGCCATCAGGTCGTCTATGCAGGCAGGAAGGCCACCTCCGGCTTGATGAAAAAACCGATGATGACCATCCCGGCTTGCAGCAGGTCAGCCGGATCCAGGTTCCCCACTTCCTGCTCGGTCAGGCTGGGGGTGGACACGCGGGGGATGAACTTGATGAGGGCATCGACGTTGAGGTTGAGCAGCTCGACGGTATTGATGCCGCGCAGCTGCGCCACCTTGGCGGGTTTGGTCAGGGTGAGCTCGGTGTAAACCTGCTCGCCGCGCTGGATGGGGGTGGTCAGGGTGATGCTGGGCTGTTCCATGGTGTTGTCTCTGAAAAAGGGGCGGCTGGGCCGCCCGTGGAGGAAGGGTTACAGACCGAGCGCCTTGCGATGCTCGGCCATGCGGTCAACACCATCGGGACCGATGTCGATCATGTTGATGATGTCGATTTCGCACAGCACCTGGCCGTCGACGATTTCCTTGTAGTAGGTGTTGACCATGGAAATTTTTGCCTGGGTGTTGTCGCCGGTCTTGAGGGTGCCGCGGTCGATCTCCTTGAAGCGGCCACGGCAGTGGATCTCCACCGCCGAGACTTCGGCGGTGTCGTCCCGTTGCAGCGAGCCACAGAAGCGCACCACGGTGCCGTCTGCCTTGGGCTCGCCCATGCAGCGCAGCAACTCGTCGCCGTAGCCGCCGAAGGTGAATTCGACATCGAGGGCGCCGTCATCGAGGCCCATGTCGACGTTGACGGCGCCGGGCATGCCGCCGCCCCGGTAAGCCTCGAACTTGCGGGTCAGCTTGGCCGGGGTGAACTCTTCGGCGACGCCTATCCAGTTGTCGCCGTTGAGAAATTGATTCAGATGCTTGAGTTTGCGTGGCATGGCCATGTGGGGTTCTCCTTAGGCGGCCGGGGCGAGGCTGACCAGGTAGCGGTCGGTGATGCGTTGCTGCAGGGTGAGGTCTTCCAGAGGCGGTACCGGGGTGTAGTCGTAATCGACGTAGAGCTTGCCCGCTTTGAGGCTGTCGGCCGGGTTAGATTCGCTGCTGTACCAGCAGTCAAAGCCGAGCAGGTAGCCTTGAGTGACCAGCTGACGGCCCTTGGCCTTGATGCCTTCGACGATGTCGGTCACCAAGGAGGGGGTCATCGGTTTGTCGACGGCCCACATGTGCGCCTCGGCCATGGTGTCGGCCAGGATCTGGGCGGTGCGGGTGTAGTTCTCGAACAGGAACAACGGATCGTCGGAACAGGTGTGTGAGCCCCAGAAGCGGAAGCCGTCCTGCTGGATGAGGCAGGTCACATCGGCGGCGTTGAGCAGGCCGGCGTCGGTGTCCGGGTCTTGCAAGTCCCAGAACACCTTCTTGGTCAGGCCTTCCACGCCGCTGACGGCGACGTTGGAGAGGGTCTTGTGCCAGCCCACCTCCTTGTCGATCAGGGCGCGCAGCGCCATGGCTTTGGTTACGGAGCTGGCCGGGGCCGAGGCGTTGGTGGCGGTGTCCCACTTCTCGAAGTCGCCGAAGATCACCATCACCTCGCGCTCGGCAAAGTTGGTCCGGTAGGCGGTGGCATCGGTCGGGAGGTTGCAGCCATAGGCGGAGACGTAGGCGAAGGCACGCAGCCCTTTGGCCACGCTGGCCAGCTCGGTGGCCACCTGCAGATTGTCATATTCGGGAACGCCGAGGATGCGCGGTGAGACGCCCACATAGGCCTTGGCCCGCTTGAGGGCTTTGAGGCCGGTATAGGTGCCATCAGGTGTCACGGTGCCGATGATGTTGGAGGTGGTGTCCGCAGGCGTGTCGCCCTCGGCGACGCGCACCACGATGGTGAAGGTGTTAACGGTATCGGCGATCAGCTGCAGGTTGCGCGCCAGGTTGCCGGTGGTGCCCGCCTTGGCGACGGCGGCCTGCACGTCGGTGAGCAGCACCGGGGTGTTGAGTGGAAAGGCCGTTTCATCGGCATCATCTGCGACGCAGACCATGCCGATCACCGCGGTGGCGATGGTAGTGATGGTACGGGTGCCGTCGTTGATCTCGACGACTCGTACGCCGTGATGGGACATGGAATGCTCCTGTCTAAGGGGGGATACGGATGACTTGGGCAGGATGCGGAGCGAGGCAGGGGATGGCGAGTGCTGGCGGGTGTGTACTGGGCTGGCACACCCAGCCTATGAAAAACAACACCCCGCATGTAGCGGGGTGGGCGGTGTTACTCGATTGGTTTGATGCTTTCTGTCATTGAGGTTGTTGTGGCCACAGCTCCTTTGCTGGCACCTCCTCCATGTAGCTCATTGCACTCAGTTGCAGGTAGTAATCATGCCAACGCGCCGCGTTCATGAGGTCATTCTTGGATTGGTAGTCACGCAGGACCGCATAGGTAATGCGGATGGTGTCCATCAGTTCGGTGCGGGTGTTCACAGCGACCACCACATCAGAAGGCACCACCTCCCAGTTATCAGCCAGCACATCATTGGCCGTGAACAGGATGGGTAGCTCCACACTCCCCAGCGCTGCCGTGGACACCCCCCTGAGGTAGGGATATTCACCGGTGACCAGCTCGATGTATGCCACCCCGGACACTTCTGGGCGGACGATCTTGCCACCCGCTTTCAACTCACCCATTGCATCTTCAAATTTCATACATTCCCTTAGTAGTAGAGGCCCCAGATAGCGGTAAATTCTTTGTTGATTGAAAGGGTGAGTGTCACGCCGTCAAACGATGAGTTCAGTACTCCGTCATAGTCGCGGTCTGCATTTTCCCCGCCTCGGTTTACGAAGCAAACAGACGAGTCAGTGACGTGTGCGGTCAGCCAAACAGGGCGGGTCCTTAATATCGCGACAACGTGGTAGATGGATTTACCCGCCATGTTGACAGCAAGCGAAGCCGCTCCGGCGCCACTGCCTGGATTCACACGAGCGACCTGAGCCATGGTGTGGGTGTGATTTGAGACCTGTCCGTCCACATAGTCTTTACGGGTCAAGGCGTCGGGGGTTGTCCCCTGAGCCGCCGAGGTCCTTACCGAGGTGAGCGTTAGCACCCGGTCCTGGGCCGAGAATGAGAACACCTGAGGGCCGCCGGTATTGTCCTCCTGCAGGCGGATCCCGTACCCGTCAGCAACTATCCAGTAATCTTTGGTGGTATCTGACTCTCTGAACACAAGGCTCGGGCTAGAACCTTGCAGCACTAGGGGATCACCGGCATGAGAGTCGACCGTCTTCCCGTTGGCCGGCAGGGCGCCCACCTCGGCCGCCGTCGGCGGAGAGTTCTTGCCATACACCCGCCCCTGGAGAAGGGAGTAGAAGCCAGAGCCGGCGTCCAGGGAGGCCAGCAACAGGGTTTTCGTGCCCGCGCCCACGTGCGGGGTGGGGGACGGCGTGAACGTTGATGTGCCATAGACCACCGAGGTCCCAGTCTCGGGCGGCGGCAGCGTATCGCGGTACTCAATGGTCACCGGGAACGCCGCACCATCCACGTAGAAGGCGACGGCACCCGCGCTCTCAGAGGGGACGGTCATACAGCTCAACGAGATCTCGCCAGGCTCGTATTGGAAGAACTCGCCAGAGTATTTAGAGCCCCGGTCAGACCATCCGCCCGCGCCAATCGTGCCAGCAAAGCTGCTGCAGTTCATCGGTAGGCTAGAGCCACCGGATGCCGTATGGATGGTGACGGGCGTCCCGCTTGACCCGACGTCAAGGTAGACGAGGACCGGATACCAGGTTCCGGTCACGGCCCCCGCCGGGGCCTGGATCACGATCTGAGCCATGGCATGTTTTGCGGCCAACGTCTCGTCCAACCCATTTACGTCTCCAATCTCATGCTGGTGAACCACCTCGGCCTTCTCATCCAGCGCCTCTTGCAACCACAGCACGTCGTCAATCTCGTGCTCATGTTCCAGCGGTGCCGCGCCAGCCTCCTGCGGAGTGTGGCTGTGTACCTTTCGCGCAAAGGTGATACTCGCGGTTTGAGGGGTCACCGCACTGGTGTGGTCAGTGCCCTCGTCCACCATGGCCTGGGTGGCCAGCGGGATCATGCCCTGGGCGCCTTCGGTTGCCGCCGGGTGGTCACGACTGGCGGCGTGCTCGGCCAGCTTGGCATCGACATAAGCCCGACTGGCCATCACGGTGTCCGGGTTGATGATGAGCTCCACGGCCGCGGTGTCGCTCACGATCAAGATCATGCGGGTCAGCAGCGAGCGGCCCGCCCCTTCGGCAAGCACCGGCTTGTAGGAATCAGGGGTGTTGCACACCGCAAACAGCTCACCCGACTCGGCGAACAGGCCCAGCTCGCGGATCCAGAACCCCCCGACGGTTTCGGCCATGACCATCTCGGCCACAATCTGGTTGGGGGCGCTGGGGTCGACAAACAGCTGGTTGAGGGGGGCCCGGTGCACCTCGTTGACCAGTTCGGTCATCTCTGCGAGCGGGGTGACGGGTTGGCCGCCGCCGTCTCCTGCCGCCATGGCGGTGAGCGGCAGTGGCGTTCCGCTGGCAATGGCGGCTGCCAACAGGGCCTGCCCCTGGTCAGTCAGGATGCCGTAGTAGATGGGCGCCGCCTCGGTGACTGCGGGAGCGGTTGCCCGCGGCTGGGGCTGGATGCTGTGCAGGTTCTGGATCATATCTCGGTTCGCAGTGGCTGGATGGTCAGCTCTTCGCCCTGGTGACAGGCGGCGGCAGTGTAAAACTGCCCGACGGACTCCAGGTTGATGGTGAGGTGGGTCATGTGGCGCGAGACTGGCTTGGCGTCGTTGAGCTGACGCTCCAGCTCCTGGTAGAGCGTCTCGTCGATACCGACGTCGGTCACGCTGACATCGACGGAGAACGTCCCCGGCTCGGTGGCCTGTTGCCACCACATGGTGATCTGGTTGAGCTTGAAAGTAGGCTCGATGGCCCGACGAATGGCGCCGACGGTGCCCTTGCGGCGGTGCACAAAGTAGCTGTTGCCGATGGCCTGGCGCTTCTTGTCATCGCTCCAGGCCTCGTCCCAGTGGTCGACCGACCAGCTGGCTGCCAGGTGGGGGAGCAGGTGCGCCGGGGCCGAGGCCGGCAGCCACAGGTCGCGCAGTGCTACCGGCAGTTGCACCGCCTGGGCGGTGACTTGCTCCAGGTTGCGCTCGAGCGGCGTGGTATTGGGGGGCAGCAGGGTCATCATGGCGCTCGCTCAACGTTCCAGCCCTCGCACCAGCCCGCCTGCTGCTGGGTGGGGACGATGTCGACCCAGTCGATGAGATCGACCCGGCGCACACCGGGCACATGCAGCACGGCATCGACCGCGGAGCGTGGCACCTCGACACCAAGGCGCAGGCGCGGGTTGACCCACGCGGCCAGTCGGTCGCGGGCGGTCTTCAGGATCAGCTCCGCTTCGGCATCGGTGGCGTCGATGGTGAGCCGCGCATCGATGAGATAGGGCAGGATCTCGGCCGATTGCACCGTCACCCGGTCAGCGCAGGGGGTGACATCCTCGCCGCTGAATGCCGCCTCGACGATGGCCAACAGCTCGGCTGAGGCGCTGCCATCGCCCTCACTACTGAGCACGGTCACCGTCACGCAGGCCGGCGTGGGTGACACGGCCTTGGCATCGCTAACCCGGCCGTCGGCCGAGCGGGCAAAGTACTCATACGCCTGCTCGGGGCCCGCCACGCTCAGACCATCCCACGCCAGCAGGGCTCGCTCGCGCAGGGCCTCGTCGCTCTCCATGATGGTCGGCACAGGGGGTGTGGCGGTCTCGTCGCCCTCCTGAATGACCAGGCGAAACACATCCCAGTTCGCCACCAGGTTGTCGAGGTCAGCCCCCGTTGACCAGGGCAACATGCAGGCCAGGGCGGCGTTGTTGATGCGCTGGCGCAGCAGCATCTCCAGATAGGCATTCTCCTGCAGCGTCTTGGTGATGGGCTCGGACTCCAGCGCCAGGGTGGCGGCAACAGCGGCCTGCTGCTCGGGTGGATAGAGCGCGATGAAGGCATCCTTGCGCTGGGTGAAGAGGACCTCGAAATCGAGGGACTCGATGATCTCGGGTGGGGGGAGCTGCGAGAGCATGACGGCGCTCATGGGGCTTTGATTCCTGTTGGGAGGGTCAGGGAGCCGTGCTCGGTCAGACCGTTGTCAGCGCGGCTCCAGGTCAGGGTGATAACGAGGGCCCCCTGCAGCCCCTGGGGGCCGACTTCGACGCGGCGGATCTTGATGCGCGGCTCCCAGCGGGTCAGGGCATCGACGATGGCGGCCATCAGCCGCAGCCGGGTGGCGGCGTGCTGGGGCTGGTCGATGAGGTAGAACAGCTCGCTGCCGTAGTGGCGGCGCATCAGGCGCGAGCCGACCGGGGTGGCGAGGATGTCGCGCACCGACTGGATGATGTGGTCGGTTTCACTCAAGGTGCGGCCGGTGGCGGCGCTCATGCCCTGCCAGCTCATTGCGGTCCCCCGGTGCTGCCCTGGCCATTCTCTACCCCGCCGTGGCTATGGCTGCCAAAGGCGATGCCACCGATGGTGGCCGAGGACGCGGTCAGCTCGGTGCCCACCGTCACCCCCTGGCTGCACTCGATGCCGCCGCCCACTTTCAGGTCCTGGGTGCACTCGGTGAGCGGGGTATCGAGGGTGACACTGACCGAGGCGGTGAGGCGGGCACTCTTGATCCCGCTGGCGTGCAGCTCACCGGTGCTCGGGCGGTACGCCAGCACGGCGCCGTCCGGGTATTCGATGAGGTCGAGATCGGGGTCCTCGTCTTCGGGCAGCGGTTCGCTCATCTGTGCCTGGTTGATGGCGGGCAGCACGTAGGCGTTGCGCAGATCGCCCGAGACACTGAGCAGCAGCACCTGCTCGCCCAGGGTCGGGCGCTGGCGGACACGGGTATTCCCAGCGCGGGGCACCAGATAGGGTCGCCAGTTGGTTTCGAGCTCGCCGGTCTTGACTCGACATTGCCCCGAGCGCACCGCGGTGACGGTGCCGACGCGGAGCAGGTTGTCGATCAGGCGTTGCAGTTCAATGAGAGTTGGTCGCATGGCCCATTGTTTTGGGCGAGGGCTGCAAAGGCGAGCTGCGGCGGGTGTGCCGGGCGCTGGCACACCCGGCGAATGAGAAAACCGTCGTAATGACGCGGTCCAGGTACCTTACTTGAGCAGCGCCTCGATCAGGATGGCCTCGGCTTCCTTGGCATCCTCTGGGGTGATGGCGAGCAGCTGGCGCTCCGGGTAGCGCACCGGGTCGGCCTTGGGGTGTGGCTTGTCCTTGTCGCCGAAGTGGTGCACGGCGGCAACCTGATCGGCCACGCCGGCAAAGTAGATGCTGGCCTCGGCTTTGGTCAGTTTGGCCTTGAGCCAACGGGCCTTGATGAGGCCCTTGAACATCTTCTGCTGGCTTGGTCGGGTCAGCACCTTGCTCTTGTCGATGCTGATGGTGCGAATGACGCGGGATTTGAGGAAGGTTCGCACCGCGCCCCGATAGCGGTCGTACCCCGTGTATTTTCTGCCAAGGTTGCGATAGTTCTTGAGGTTACGGATCGCCTTGTGACCGCTCGCGGTCTTGTACAAGAACGAGATATGCGCGTTGCCCTGCTGCGGTGCTTTTCGCTCGCGCATCTTCTGGCCGGAGGGGGTGAGGTTGCGCTTGATGCGCGCCTGGTTGCGATCCCGGATCAGATCGTTCATCGCGCGCAGCGAGTGCTGCATCGCCCTTTCATTGCCCATCGCGGCAAAGCGGTCTGCCAATCGTTCCAGATCGGCTATCAGGTCATCGTGATTAGTGCTGGCGGCCATGGCACGTCCTCCCCGTTGAAGTTGTAATCCCACTCCATCCCCGCATAGGGGTCTTCTGGCGGCTCAGGCAGGTGCTCGCAGCACAACCCCGCCTCGGTGGTCCAGACCTTGACCCGCTCGGTCAGCGGGATGGTGATCTCGATGTCATAGAGGTCATTGGCCGAGATCTCGACCTCAAAGCGCAGACCGTCAGCACGCTTGTTGCTGTTGGTCATCAGTTCGGGTTGCTGTCGCCGGATCCACGCCAGCAGGGGGATGACCAGTGCATCCGGGTGGTGGGGGTAGTCGATGACGATGACCCGGGCGTCGTACTGATATTCGAACGAGAGGGAGGTGGCGCCGGTGGCCACCGCCTTGCCCTTGTCGGCGAACACCAGCAACCGATCCGGATTCTGGCGCAGATCGGGGTTGGTGAGGTTGATGGCGGCCCGCAGTTCGGCCAGCTTGTTCATGGCGCCTCCTGCTGATGGATAGCGCCGTGATGGCGATTGGCCGGGGCTTCCGTCATGGCGGGCAAATGCGGTCGGCGTCGGGGGAGCAGGTGATAGACCGAGCCGCGGCTCTTGAGCAGGGCACAGAGCAAGAAGACAGCCAGCACGACGTTGGAAGGGTCAGGAACCGGCAGACCGCCAACCAGCAAGCGCAGCGGGACCGAGCCCGCGGCCACGCAGAGTACCCATGCCAGCCAGGCGGGCAGGGCGCGATACTCGCCGCCGCGGCGGTCAAACAGTATCACCCGCAGGAAAATGGCGAGGCAGATCAAGGTATAAACGCAGGTGTAGATGGCCACGCCGATGGGGGCATCCTGGAGCAGGATCATGGTCCCTCCCGTCGATTGAGCAGGATGTTTAAGAGCCGCCCGGGCTCGGCCCGGATGAGGGGTTGCAGCAGGCGCACCATCATCGCCGACGAGAGCAGCGCGCCGATCTCCTTGCTGGAGGTGACACTGCCCGGCAGTGCGAGGGTCAGCAGCTGGCTGACCAGGTTGGCCAGCAACAGGCCGCCGATAAACGAGGCGATAAACAGGGCGAGTTTGCGCAGCCTGTCCAGTTCATCCGCGGTGGCGGCAAACACCACGGCGCCAGCAAAGGCGCCGAGTACCGTGGCAGGATCGACGCCGGGTAAGTTGAACAGCAACACCAACCCGGTGAGAGTGCCGGTGGCGGCGCCGGTTGAGATAGGGTCAGCCATCAGGCACTCCTTGGGTAATGGTGTTCGGCCAGGCTCTGGCAGTCGATGCAGCGCTCGCATCCCCTGACCGCCTCACGGCGGGCCTGGGGGATGGGTTCGTCGCAGTCGATGCAGAAATGGGGGCCGGTACCACTGATGCGGGCGGCATGGATGCCGGCGTCTATCGTCAGTTGGCGCAGTTGTTCGAGGCGGTCGAGTTCATCGTCGAGACGGCTCATGGTGTCAGTCCCATAGTTGGATTAGGGGGGCCTCGGCCTTGGTCGGGGCGTCTGGCAGGGTGATCAGGGTGCCGATGGGCAGAAGAGGGTCCAGCTCGGCCAGGGCCGGATTGAGTTGCAACACCTGTTCGGTGATGCCTGCGGTGTAGCCGTAGTGGTGGAACAGGATGAGGTCGAGGGTGTCGCCCTGCTTGGCCCTGATCTGCATCAGATGAGTTCCACCGTGAGGTGGCCGGTACCTAGGATGTCCCGGATAGCGAAACGGGCATCGCGGTACATGTCCGCCGCGGTGGTGTCGCGGGCCTCGGTGTCCTTGACCGCGTCACCGGTGGCCGAGCTGTCGAGATAGCGCTCGTACAGGTTGCCGCGTGCCATAGCGTAAACCGCCCGGCGGTAACGGTGCACCAGCACGGACTCCTGGTTGATTGACTCGGCGGGCACGGACATCAGGCTGGGGTAGCCGGCGGCCATCTGGTACTGGCTCCAGAGGGCGAGATCCCCGTTGACGCTGGCCACTGCGTCGATCACCGCATGACGTAGCCGATCGGTCGTGATGGTGCCGTCGGTGCGCATGGTGCTGCGAAAATCCTCCAGCTCGATCACCGGCCAAAAGTCACCGCTGATGACCTTGCCTTCGTTCGGGGGGATGGGGTTGGTGGGGATAAACCCCTTTGTCTGTATCTGCAATGGGCCTCCGAATGGGCGGTGGTCGGGCCGTCAGGAATGCCATCAGGCATGCATCGGGCCCGAGCCGCCCAGGGTGCGGGGTTCGCTCGGTCAGCTGCCGTCGGGGGAACCGGCGGCGGCTTGTTCTTTTTTCACCTCACGTTCGAGCACTTCCAGCTCCTTCTTGATGCCGACCTTGTCATGGAGGGCGATCGCGCGCTGGTAGTGTTCGATGGCGGCCTGCTTGTGACCGGCCCCCTGGCAGGCGCGGCCCGTGGCCTTGTGCAGCTTGGCGTGCACCTGGTCAAACATGTCGCTGTCGGCCAGCAGGGTGAGGTAGTGGCGCAGCAGTGCCAGATCGGGGCCTATGCCTGCGTCTTGCAACTTGATGGCTGTGTCGGCCACCTCTTCGGCGATCAGGGTGGCGGCAGTGCGATCAAAGCGATCCGGGGTGGCCAGGGCGTGCTTGATGACATAGCGGGCCATCGGCAAGGCGCCAGCCAGATCGCCGGTGTCGAGGGTCCACAGCAGAACGGTGACCAGTACGTCATCCTGGCCACCCCGGTCTGCGGCCAGCAGCCCTTGGACCCACGGTTGATAGGCGGCCAGCATGGTGCGTTTGACCTCAATCTTGCGCTCAATGCTCTGAATACCCTTGAGGGTGCGGCGATGTTCGGCCAGCTGCATCAGCTGGAGCTCGTAGGCGTTGGCGTATTGCCGGTCAGCGACCGGAGCCGCCCTGTTCAGGGCGGCTTGGGTCTTGGCCAGGTGGCGTTGGGCGGGGGTCATGCTGACTCGTCCTGCGGCGTTTCCCGAGCCTGGCCGGACAGTGCTGCACCCAGGGCCGCGGGCAGTTCGTTCAGGGCGTTGGTCAGCTCCGCCATGACTGTCAATCCCTGCTTCGCAGGATCTGCTGAGGCACTCATGACGATGTGCTCGGCGATGGCGATGCAGTCATAGTCCTCGACCACATAGGCATCGTTGGAGCTCTCCCAGTTGACGATGCGATCGCGTGCAGGCTGATCTTCAACTCGACGGCGGCGACCGCCCTCCTGCCAGTAGATGGACAAGTTCTCGAGCTTGGTCACCACCAGGCAATCGTCCGGCATGTAGGGCACACGGAGAGCCTTGAGGCCGCCGAGCTGCTTCTTGCTCATCAGCACCTCGCCAGCCAGCTTGCACTGGTTATCGTCGCCATCGTTGATGATCTGGAAATACTTGTCGCCCAGCAGTTTGCGACCGACGAGAACCACCAGATCGGTGTCTTCGGAGTACCAAGAGGCGATCAGGGTGTTGACCAGGTCATACACCAGGGCGTCGAGACTGATGTAATCGCCGGCGTTACCGATGAGGATCTGACCACTACCGGCAACCCCCTCGCTCATGATCTGGGTGGGCTGCTCGAGGCGGGTTTTTTCAATCCAGCCGATGTTGACGTCCTGCAGCATGGGGTTGGTGAGGCGGTCAGTGTTGGGCGCGGCCGAGGTGCCGTTCCAGCCGATCATGATGCGGTCGAGGCCCTGGCGTTGAAGGATGGCATCGCGGATACGAGTCTGGAAGTCGGGGAACTTGGCCCAGGTATCGAGCTTTACATAAGGGGTTGCGGTGTCGTAGTTGGTCTTGAAGCACTCGTAGCCCTTGGCTTGCATGGCGGTCGGGTCGATGGGCTGACGCTCTCCCTGGCTAGTATCGGTGCGGCCAGCGATGGTGCTGGCGATGCCGATACCCACCTTCTCACCCTTGAGCTCGTCCACCGGGATGACGTTGATCATGCCGAGGAAGGCGACCGACTCCTGCATCTTGGTTTCCAGGGTCTGCTGTACGCTCGGCTCCACGTTGAACGAGTTCATGGCGGAGGTAATGGCATTGAGCTGAGCCAGCTTGCTGGTGTACTGCTCGAATTTAAGGCGGGTCTTATTGCGCATGAGGGAGATTCCTTAGCAATTGGTTTCGACGGCGCTATCACCACCGGTCGCGGGATGGCGGGGCTGGGTGAACGCTTCTTGTTGTTCCAAGGTGGCCTTGAGGTCGGCCAGCGCGGTGGCGGTGGTGTCCAACTTGCCGGTCAGGGCGGTGATGGTGTTCGCCTGCTCGGCCAATTTGGCATTGAGGTCAGTGCCCTGGGCGGTGACCTCGTTGGCCACCGCTTCGACGGCCTGGTGCACATCGCTGAAATCGGCGGTTTCCTGCTGCTTGTGGCGGGTAAACAGGGCGGTGACCCGCTCCAGCAGGCCGGGGCCCTTGTCTTGCTCCTCCTCAAATTCGATGGTGGTCTCGATGGCGGCGGTGAACAGGCATTCCGGTGCGCTCTTGCGGCTGGCCAGTGGGTTGTCGCCGGCGCTGGCGCAGAACTTCAACATTTCGGTGCCCATGCTCGCCGGCGAGTCGGTGACCGCCAGCCCCATCAGGTAGGCGCCCTTCTGGTTGAGGTTGGGGTGGATCTCGACCGAGGTGTAGACCTTCTGGCGCTGCTTGTTGAGGGCGATCAGTTCCGGGGTGGGGTCAATCTGGACGAACAGGGCCAGCCGCTTTTCGCCCTCGAGCTCGATCTCTTCGGTCTTGGCGGCGGTGATGTCGCCGTACATCTTGAACATGCCGTTGGGGTCCCAGCCGCGGATGTGCTCCATGTTGACCCGGGAGCCGTAGGTGCCCTGGTTGTAGCGCTGGGCCATCTGCTCAATCCATTCGCGGGAAATGGTGCGGCCATCGGTGGTGCCGCCTTCAACGGCGACACGGAAGAATTTGGACTTAGTTGCCATGGGCGATCCCCTTGGGTGGCGGTAAGTGGTGAGTGAGTCATCAAGTCGCCGCTATGGTCTGGGGGAGGGGCGGGATCGTGCAATTGAGGCTGGGTGTGTGCGGCGCTGGCACACCCACGATGGCGCGGGAGGATGGCTGCGGCTGGGTAGACTGGCGCCATGACCACTGTCCTTTGGCCTTTCCCATGACAACTGCCCCCACCACCCCCCTGCTTTTTCCCCACGTAGAC
The DNA here is from genome assembly GCF_963895295.1 of Aeromonas sp. sia0103. Classification (NCBI taxonomy): domain Bacteria; kingdom Pseudomonadati; phylum Pseudomonadota; class Gammaproteobacteria; order Aeromonadales; family Aeromonadaceae; genus Aeromonas; species Aeromonas sp. sia0103. The sequence goes on from NZ_CAWQKG010000055.1 coordinate 249,414, forward strand.
CCCAGACGGCAGGCCATGCACCTGTTCTTCCAGGGCTATCCGCTGCGAGCCATCAGTGAGTTGCTGCAGGTGCCGGAGGGGACGGTCTCGACCTGGAAGAAACGCGATGGCTGGGATGACATCAAACCCATCGACCGGGTGGATTTCGCCATCGAATCGCGCATGGTTCAGTTGGTGATGAAGGAGACCAAGACCGGAGGGGACTTCAAGGAGATCGACCTGCTGGGTCGGCAGCTCGAGCGGATCGCCAGGGTCAACAAATACAGCCACGGCGGCAATGAGGCCGACCTCAACCCGAAGGTGGCCAACCGCAACAAGGGGGCAAGGAAGGCGCCCGATCGCAATGTGGTGGAGCCCGAACAGCAGGCACGTTTAATCGAGCAGTTCGAGTCGACCATGTTTGGCTACCAGCGCACCTGGTTCGAGGCGGGCAAGCATCACCGGATCCGCAATCTGCTCAAGTCGCGCCAGATAGGGGCGACATACTTTTTTGCCTTCGAAGCGTTCATTGATGCGCTGGTGACCGGCCGTAATCAGATTTTCATGTCGGCCAGCAAGGCGCAGGCCCATATGTTCAAGCAGTACATCATTCAGTTCGCCAAAGGGGAGGGGGTCGAGCTCAAAGGCGATCCCATGGTGCTGCCCAACGGGGCGCACCTCTATTTCCTCGGTACCAACACCCGCACCGCCCAGGGCTACCACGGCAACATCTACATGGATGAGTACTTCTGGATCCATGGCTTCATGGATTTTCGAAAGGTCGCCTCCGGCATGGCGATGCACAAGAAGTGGCGCCAGACCTACATCTCGACCCCGTCCAGCCTTTCCCATCCTGCTTATAAGTTCTGGTCTGGTGCTCACTTCAACCGGGGCAAAGCCAAGGCTGACCGGATTGAGGTTGATCTCAGTCACGCCAACTTGGCGGACGGCAGGCTGTGCGGCGACCGGCATTGGCGCCAGATTGTGACGGTCGAAGATGCGGTCCGTGGCGGCTGTGACCTGTTCGATCTCGACGAGCTGCGCGGTGAGTATTCGGAGGACGAGTATCGCAACTTGCTGATGTGCGAGTTCATGGACGACACCCTCAGCCTGTTCCCGTTACTCACGTTGCAGCGCTGCATGGTCGACAGCTGGGAGTTGTGGGACGACTACAAGCCGTTCGCCGCCCGACCATTCGGCTATCGCGCGGTCTGGATCGGCTATGACCCGGCCAAGGGCGCCGCTGGCAGTGATAGCGCTGGCTGCGCGGTGCTGGCCCCACCGCTGGCACCCGGTGGCAAGTTTCGCATTCTGGAGCGCCACCGCTGGAGCGGGATGGATTTTGATGCCCAGGCGCGGGCCATCCGGGCCATGTGCGATCGCTACCACGTGACCTACATCGGCATCGATACCACCGGCATCGGCGAGGGGGTTTATCAGCTGGTGAAGCAGTTCTTCCCGGCGGTGACCGCCATTCAGTACAACCCGAACGTGAAGATGCGCATGGTGATGAAAGCGCAGGATGTGATGAACAAAGGGCGGCTGGAGTTCGACAGCGGAATGACCGATCTCGCCCAGGCGTTTATGAGCATCCGCCGTACCGTGACCCAAAGCGGCAAACTCCCTACCTTTGAAGCCAGCCGGTCGGAAGAGACCAGTCACGCCGACATCGCTTGGGCCACCATGCAGGCCCTGCTGCACGAGCCTCTCGAGGGCACCACCTCCACCAATTCCTCGTTCCTGGAGATTTACCAATGAGCAATCCCATGCCGGCCACGCCGGAGCCCTCTATCGAGGCCTTTACCTTTGGCGAACCGGTGCCGGTGCTGTCCCAGCGCGAGCTGTTCGACTACCTGGAATCGGCCTGGAACGGGCGCTGGTATGAGCCGCCCCTCTCCCTGGTGGGTCTGGCGCGGGTCTACCGGGCGGCGGTGCACCACGCCTCCGCCATCCAGATCAAGCGCAACATCCTGCGCGCCGGTTTCATCCCTCACCCCAAGTTGCCACTGGCCGGGTTCACCGCGCTGGTGATGGATTTTCTGGTGTTTGGCAACGGCTACCTGGGGAAGGTCAGCAACCGGCTGGGCGGGGCGCTGCGCTATGAGCACCTGCACGCCAAGTACGTGCGGCGGGGGCGGTTGCCTGAGCAATATTGGTGGGTAGCCGAGGCGGGCAAGCCGCTTGAGCTGCCGGCCGATAGCGTCGGCCAGGTGAAGGAGAGCGACATCAACCAGGAGATCTACGGTATCCCCGACTATGTGGCGTCGGTGAACTCCGCCCTGCTCAACGAGTCGGCGACCCTGTTTCGGCGCAAATACTACGAGAACGGTAGTCATGCCGGTTTCATCATGTATATGACCGACCCGTTGCACAACGAGAGTGACATCATTGCGCTGCGCAAGGCGCTCAAAGAGAGCAAGGGCCCTGGCAATTTCCGCAACCTGCTGCTCTACGCGCCGAACGGCAAGAAGGACGGAGTGCAGTTGATCCCGGTGTCTGAGGTAGCCGCCAAGGATGAGTTCCTGACCATCAAGAACGTGACCCGCGACGACCAGCTGGCGGCCAACCGGGTACCGCCCCAACTGATGGGAGTACTGCCCAACAACACCGGCGGCTTTGGGGATGCGGCCAAGGCGGCGCTGGTGTTTGATGCCACCGAGATGGACAGCATCCGCGCCAGCCTGATGGAGCTGAACGATTGGGCAGGGGAGGAGATCATCCGTTTCAAGCCCTATCGACTGACAGAAATGACAGGGCAGGCTGCATAAGAGAGGCTAATGTTACAGCGAATACCTGGAGTCTGTGCGTGTTCGAATGGCGTACGAAAAAGCCCCCTCACCAGAGGGGGCTTTGTTTTGTCCTTCACCTGGTGGCCTGTGCGGCCAGCAACTGCACCAGAGACGCCGGCCACACTCATCCGCTCGCGGATCCTCGCTCGCGCTCCAAGAGCGACAGGTGCAGCCTGCCGCCCCTGCCAGCACCCAGCGCGCGGAGTGAAGACCCCGCCTCGCCTGCGCGCTTTATGTGTCGATTTCCATGCGGGTGAACGACTGGGGGCGGGTGGCGGCTCCCCGCGCCAGCGCTGGCCGCGCGCAGGATTCTGGATCCTTTTTACGATCCTTCACTTTCTGTCAGATCCTTTCACATAGTGCGTCATGAGAGGCGGTGGATTCTTTTGGCTACTTATATGCACATTTGGAGGTCCTGATATAAAAATCAGGCTTGGGTTTTAGTTGGCTAGCAAAGTCACTCGCCAGTTTATGGTGCCAATAGGGGGCGATCATCTCCTGGTGAGGTGCTTTGGGACCAAGGGTCACATGCTTGACCGGGCCGAGATGGTGAGTCCGATACAGCTCCAGATAGAGTTTGGGGGGCGTTTTAGGGATCCCATTTTTCATATCGGGTTCTTGAAACTTAATTTCACTTGCACCATATTCTAGATGGGTAACGATAATACGATGTTCTTTTTCTGCCTCATAGTCAGAATTCTTTATAAGGTAAGGTAAAGGCCCTAGCAGTCTTGATAATTGCTGGAGTTTCTCGTTCTCTGGTGCGCTGCTTAGAAATAAATCAACTTCATTTTTTAATTTCACAAATAACTCTGTGAGCTCATGGGCTTCATCATTGCCATGAATTTCATTGTCATTATTAATATATATTATTCGATAGAACGCTGTACTTTCTTGAGGTGATCTTCCGGTGTTGGAGAAAGCTATTCTTGGCTCGTCTTGATGTGCATCAATCTGGGGGGATTGCAATAAGTTAAATTCAAAAAATTTCTCCGTGTTAAAGGTGATTGCACAACCACAAGCATCATCGTTATTATGGTTTTTACTGTAAAATCGCCACATATTCAAGCTATCATCATCTGGCAAAAAGCAGCCAACAAACACTGGCTTGCTCTCTACTGGTGAATGCCCCAGCATGCGCCATAGAATTCTCCCTTCATTGGGGTCATTGAATGCTTTAATATGGCCTAATCGTAGCGGGCTTTCTGCTAATAAAAGGTCACTGCCCACAGAAAGGGATGTGTAATGAGTCATGGTTGGTGTTTTTTCGCTATCAACTTTCAGCTGATTTAAAATCTCTGAACGTATATTGGTTATTGATAGCGACAACGCTTTTCGTTCTATTTCGTCTTGCAGCTCAATCGATTCAAAACGAACTTCGGAGCCAACAGCGCTGGCTGCTTCGCGACATAGATCCAGAGCCTTAGAATAGTTCTTTTCAACTATTCTGCCTTCCATATAGCATAGCGCTAGGTTGAATTGTGCTACTGCACTACCGTTGGCGGCCGCTTTTTGATATAAATCGACTGCTTCATGGATATTTTTCTCTAGACCTCGACCATTTTCGTACATCCAGCCCAGATTGCACTGAGCATCTGGATCACCCTGTTCGGCTGCTTTGCGATACCAAGCAACAGCTTCGCTGTCGCTTTGTTCTATGAGCTTACCATCTAGATAGATCGTCCCCAAATTATACTGGGCTGGGGCCCACCCCTGTTCAGCGGATTTACGATACCAAACAAGCGCTTCACTGTCGTTTTGTTCTACGCCGAGAGCATATTTATACATATGTCCCATAGCATTCTGGCTGCGAGCATGTCCCTGTTTAGCCGCTTTGCGAAACCACTCTACAGCCTTACTGTTGCTTTGTTCTACACCTTGCCCCTTATGGTATTTTTCGCCAAGTTCAAACTGGGCGGGTGCATCTCCAGAGTCTGCTTTTTCGATCAGTGCGGTGATTTCTTCTGGTAGTTCAGACTTATCCATATTCGATTGCCCCTGCTTTTGTTGTTATACCAACCCACACCGATCTTCATTTGCTGTTTTTATCCACAACGTATTGAAAATGATGTACTTATTCTAAATGTGGATATCTTGCCTTAAGTCCTAAACATTGTCGATTGAAGGGGGCGTGGGCCCCCGAGGATTTAACTGATCGAGTTCACATTACCAACTTTTTGCTGTCGGCAGGTGGGGCAGGTGGGGGATCAACCTGTTCCAGTCGCGGTCACCGTGGATGGCGGGCTGAATATGGCGGGTCTTCTCGGCACAGGATGTGCTGGGCACGCTGCAAGGTTATTTGGTATCCACGAATTTTGGAGTAGAAGGTACCCATTGTATGATATTCGGCAACCCGTCTTAACAGCTAAAGGTGAGTGACTGCCCCATTGCCTGTGAAAACCGCGTACGCTATAGACTCCTTTTGTGCTACTTCACTTTATGTTCCTCACTCCAGAAATATCCACCATGAAGTCTCTTATATTTTTTTGTAAATCCTTATATATTTTTATTGATTGTTCATATGCATCACTAACATCAATGGAGTCCTCATGAACTCCCGCGGTTATCTCATCATCTATTTTTTTTGCGGCCTCTAGGCTGAGTATTAGTTTCTTGCTCATTAATGAACGGTAAACATCTAAAACGTATTCTTGTTTTTCCCTGAACTTTTTATATACATCGGCCTCTGGTTTCGGTCCAAGATCCGAAACATCATTAGTTTCGCGTTGCTCAACTTGCATTAACCCATACTCGGAAGCTTTTATGACTTTAGATAGAGATGCTACCAAGTCGAATAAAATGACTTTGTTGATTTCCCATACTCTGTCTTTCTTTTGCCTTAACGTTGTATCAATGTGAATATATGTCGCAACTACCGTTGCCAATGCAATGATGCAATTCGTTATGATGTTAACATTGAACGTTGTCTCCGGGATTGTTGACAGCTTTATTATTAATGATGAGGCTCCAGCACCCATGATGAAACTAAAGAGGTTTTTTATCACAATGTCACCCACATAGAGTTTATGTTGATTTTTAATTGGTCAACGATATTATAAAATATACTTTATGTTGCCGGACAACTACATAACGGAAAAACATTTCTATCATACCTTATGAAGTAAATATGGTCACATTTTTGGTATTGATTCAACCACGTATCACAATGTCGAGCCATGGGATAATAACTTAGCAAAAACAGAGCCAAACGCCGAACGGTGATCCGATTTCAGCGGTTTGCTATACTGTTTATACATACAGTGTTTTCGAGATTTCCAGCATGTTTGCTCAACCCACCCCCGATGCCCCCTTGTTGGAGCTGCCCCTGTTCCTATCCCCTGTGGCCTGCGGCTTTCCATCGCCGGCGCAGGACTACACCGAGCAGACCATAGACCTCAACCAGCTGTGTGTTGCTCACCCGGCGGCGACCTACTTTGTGCGGGCGGCCGGTGACAGCATGGTCGACCACGGGATCAGCGATGGCGACCTGCTGGTCGTGGACCGCAGCCGCAAGGCGCTGCATGGCTGTGTGGTGGTCGCTGCGGTGGATGGCGAGTTCACGGTGAAGAAGCTGCAGCTTGAGCCGTCAGTCTCCCTGCTCCCGGGCAACCCGGCTTATCGGCCCATCCATTTCAGCGAGGGGCAGGAACTGGAGATTTTCGGGGTGGTGGCCTTCGTAGTGCACAAGATGGCGACCCCATGAACAAGCACTGCGCCGTCGCCCTGGTCGACGTGAACAACTTCTACGCCAGTTGCGAGCGGCTATTTCGCCCTGATTTGAAGGGGCGGCCCATAGTGGTGCTCTCCAACAACGATGGCTGCGTGGTGGCCCGTTCGGCGGAGGCCAAGGCGCTGGACATCAAGATGGGTGTGCCGTACTTCCAGATCCGCCAGTTCTTCGAGGCCATGGGTGGGGTCTGGTTTTCCAGCAACTACGCCCTCTATGGCGACATGAGCCAGCGGGTGATGACCATTCTGGAGGGGATGGCCCCGGCGGTGGAGGTCTACAGCATCGACGAGGCATTTATTGAGCTGAGCGAGCGCTGGGCGGGCGACCTGGTGGCCTATGGCCGCCAAGTCCGTGAGCGAGTGCAGCAGTGGACCGGGCTTGTGGTTGGGGTCGGTATCGGCCCCACCAAGACGCTCGCCAAGCTTGCCAACTACGCCGCCAAGAAGTGGCCGGCCACCGGTGGCGTGGTGGATCTGCGGGATGAAGGGCGGCGCGCCAGGCTGATGGCGATCACCCCGGTGGACGAGATATGGGGCATTGGCCGACGGCTCACCGCCAAGCTGGAGGCCCAGGGCATCAAGACGGTGGCCGACCTGGTCGCCGCCGATCCCAAGGCACTGCGGCGCCGCTATGGCGTAGTGGTCGAGCGCACGGTGCAGGAGCTGCGGGGGATCCCCTGTGCCGAGCTGGAACAGGAGGCCCAGGCCAAGCAGCAGATCATCTGCTCGCGCTCGTTTGGGGAGCGCATCACCCAGATAGGCCCCATGCACCAGGCGCTGGCCGGTTACATGGAGCGGGCCGCCGAGAAGCTGCGGGGGGAAGGGATGTGCTGCCGTCATGTCACCCTGTTCATTCGCACCAGCCCGTTCAGCGACCGGGAGCCCTATTACGGCAACCAGGTGAGTACCAGACTGGCACTGCCCACCCATGACACCCGAGCCCTGCTGGCCCTGATCCCCGAGCTGCTCCCCCGTATCTGGCGCGAGGAACAGCGATACCAGAAAGGCGGCGTGATGCTGAGTGATTTCACCCCCGCCAACATGCAGCAGGGCGACCTGTTCGCAGGTGAATCGCAAACCCCGCGCAGCGAGGCGCTGATGCAGGTCATCGACAAGATCAACCAAGGGCGGCTGGGGAAGGTCTACTTCGCGGCACGCGGCCGCGATACCCGGGAGTGGATGATGAAGCGGGAGCAGTTAAGCCCCCGCTATACCACCGCGCTCGGCGAGCTGCCGGTGGTGAAGACATAGGCACCATTAAAACTCTTCATACAATCAAGAGACTTGATATGAAAGATAGAGAGGGACTATGAGTACATTGAATAATTGAGATACAAACCGTGAATTGGTGATCAGACTTCTAAGCCGTCAGAACAAACATTCTTTACAACAGAGTCAATCATATCTTGTAGGAATCCATTCTTTGAGGCAGGGGAACTTTCGTAGCTAATTGCAGCTTCATTATCTGCTTCGTAAGAATAGCTAGCAATTTTCCCATTAGCGTACGCAGCAATAAAATGCCTAGCTCCATCATTGTAGTGACGAACTTCGTAATCAACTCCGTTGTAGGTGAAATTGTGAACAACCTTCATGTTAGTCATTATATAGAAACCTCTGACTGTTTAAATATGAATCATAAAAGGAAACCCTAGAATAGAGCTTCATTAAGGTCTGTCTATGTGCGTGCTAAATTGTTGCGATACAGTTCACAATGTAATGAAGAATTCACCACCACTTGTCCTCATCCACTTTTTGCCAGATAGCGCGTTTAAACTCGGCATCGCTCTGATTACCCTGGCGCATCGGGGGGTCATCAATCCAGCGCGTCAAAGCGCTGTACTCATCATGGGCAACCGGTGCTGAGTGGCGGCGGTTTCCTTGCAACAGGCCAGCTGCATAATCACGCTCATCAGGCGTTAGCATGTTAAGCCAGTCATCAATCTCATGTTGAGGCCATTGCCGCTCGAGGATGATACTGCAGCGGTTCTCGATGGCTTCGCTGCCATGCACCTGGGGCGTGTAGACCGTTGGCTTATTGTTCATCTGCTCTTTCCTCAATCGCTAGTGCTTTGATGTGTGGCTTCATACTGGGCAGGAACTCCCGTACCTCTTCGGGTAATGGGGAAGTGATGGCGGCATCCGTCACCCAATCGATAGACTTGTGCAGTTCGTCAAAGGCAATCTCGAAGTCAGCATCCGACAAATCGTTCCCAAACGCCAGACTCCCTCGAGTCAGGACAGCGCTACGCACTCGCATTCTCAGCTGTTCCTGGCGTAAAGCCTCTGCATCGGTAAAGGCTTTTTCAACCTCGGCCTCCACTGGTGTCAGCATTCCCTTGCTGCAGTGTCCCGGCGCACTGGTCGCCCCTGGCCAGTTGCGGCTCACAATCAGGCGATCGCCGACCAGGCGCACATATTGGCCGCCGGCATTGATGATGCTGCCGTGTTGCAGCAGGGCGGCGTTGCTTGCGTCGAGACCCATTCGGCCCAACTCTTTAGCCAGAGTGGATCCTTTAACCCCTGATTTGGATCCTTCCGTACAGTTATTGACAGAACTCCAAGGGGCGCAGCTGCCGCTGCTCAAGGGCAACTCGCTGCGCTCGCCTACGGCATGCTCGCGCTGCTCGCCCAAACCCGGCACTGCCCCCCCCTTGCGCACTATTTGCCAGCCTTCGGTACGGGTGACGGCCGTGGTCATGCCGATGTCGGTGATCAGCCCCAGCAGCTTGAGAACGTCTTCGCCGTATTTGTTGGCGGCTTCGTCCAGCCGCTTGGAGAGGCGGATCAGGTGTTCTTTACGGGGAGCATCGATGCCCCCCATGGCCTTGATGAAGTCGCCCCAGCGGTTGTGGTCAGCAGCGTGGCGGGCGGCTTCCAGCACGCAGTCCCACTCGATCACCTCGTCACCCAAGCGGCGCAGCTCGCGCCACACGCTCACGGCAGGGCCGCCGATCTGCTGGAACTGGCGGATGCGCCAGCAGCTGGCCCAGGCGGCCACGGCGATAGTGGTGTGGTCAATGGGGGCTTCGGCCTCGTAGTCCATCCCCACCTTGTGGCCGTCGATATTCTTGGCGATGTACTTGGCGATATAGCCAGTTGCGCTCCCCTCACTCTCGTCGATGAACTTCCAGTTCACCCTTGGGTTGATGGCCTTGACGACAGCCTTGTCGTTCACATCCAGCAGCCACTTGATGCGAGGCATCTTGTTACGGGTTGTCATCTTGGCTAGGTGGTCGAGCTGGCCGCCGTTTGGCATCTTCAGTTCGCTACGATCGGTATCGGTGAAGTGATAGGTGAGCAGGGTCAGGAAGTCGCGCTGATGCTCTGGGTTGATGAACAGCAGGCAATGCCAGTGAGGGGTACCGTCGTGGTGTGGCTCCACCACCCGAAATCCGAAAGCCATGATCCCCTCGCGTGCCAGCGCGGCCCGAAAGCGGGCCCACTGTTTGCACAGCAGGCGGTTGGTGATGGTTGGGGTGCTACCGTTGAACCCCTCATTCTGATAGGTCTTTGAGCTGTCTTTGCTGCCCTGGCGCCAGGCGTGATAGCTGGAGGGAGCAGTCAGGGTCAGAAACAGGCCCAGTTTGCCCTGTTCCTGCGCCATATCCTCAAAGCCCCGCATGCGCACCATCAGCTCATGACGGCGGATCTCGGGGTTGGCCACGGATGCCATGATTGCGTCAGCCAGATCGATCTCTTGCCCCAGCTCCTCGTTGACGGCGCTCATGCCCTCCATCCATGCCCGCTGGGCCGCCTTGCGCTGAGTGAACTCTCGCACCGCGTGGGAGCTGGCGTAGGGGCTGACCCCCTTGCGCACCTGCCCGGTGAGGATGGCGATCAGCTCGCAGTAAACTGCCCAGGCGCGGTTGATTTTGCGCCGCCACCAGGACTCATCAAGCAGGCGTATCAGCAGACTGGCGGCGGCCCCTTCGAACTGTTCCACCTCGCCGGCCAAGTCGTCTCGTTCTTTCTGGTTCAATGGGCGGCACAGCAAGCGCTCGACCTTGGTGCGGGGGTGGACCGGCAGGGAGGGGCAGAAATGCCACGCTTTCGCCTGTGAGCCCAGATCGGTCAGCAGCTCGGCGGCGGTGCGCTCGTTGCCCGCCGTTGTCATTAACTGTTGGCAGCGGCGGGCCCACTCGGCGGCGACCAGTTCGCGGCGCACATCGTTGCGCAGGTCGACAACCGGGATCGGGAAGCGGGCCGCTGCAGCGGCGCACACTTCAACGATACGGCGCAACCAGACATTGGCGGTCTTGGGGTTAGCGGGATAGCGGTGCAGGTAGGTTCTGGCCAGCGGCTTGGCAACGTGCCATTCGACACGGGCTAACTGCTCGGCAGCGCCTGACATGTTGATGGCATGGTGGCCCACCAGGTAGTGCTGAGGCAGCTGGATGCCCTGCAGGTTGGTGATTGCGTCATTCATGCAGCCACCTCCTGCGCATCTGCGCACATCTCTGGCAGGTTGGCGCGCACCAAGGCGGCAGCCAGTGGCGGGCACACGGCATTACCACAGCGGGCAACCTGCGCGGTCTTGGTGAACTTCTTGCCGTTGGCATCGTGGGCGATCACGTAGTCAGCAGGGAAACCCTGAGCCGCAAACAACTCATGGGGCTCCAGCATCCGCATCCCGATATCGACGATCTGGTAATCCTCGCCGCGCACGGTCACCAGGCCGAACCGGTGTTTGGTGGTGACAGTTTGCAGTGGCTCATCAGCGGCATGGCCGATATTGGTGCCGTAATACTTGAGCAGGAAGGCCCGCACCTCGCCGATATGCAGCCCGCCAGCGGTGACGGTGGGCATGGGCTCGGTCACCGGCTGGCCGTGCTGGCAGGTGCCGCGTAGCTTAATCAGGTGGCTGGTGACCAGCGCGTTGTGGTCAACGGTGGTCACGGTCGGCAGCGGCTGGGTCAGCTCTGCCCCCACGACGCCGGTGTAGTGCTTGGCCAGGAACGCGGTCACCAGCTGGCTCTTATCGGCCTTGGCCATCACCGTCCCCAGCGGGTCTTCCACCGATTGACCAACCGAGTTACCGAACTGCCGGGCGATTACTGGCGCTACTAGAGCGAAGTGACCACCCTTCACCTCTGCGCAGATGGTACGCAGAGGCTCATCAGCTGGCATATTGCGCTGATGGCTGGCGTTGGCATGTTCAGTGATGAAGGGGGCAAGTGCTGAGTTCCGGCCAATTGGCACGATGAATGGTTCGGCAGCATTGATGACGAACCTCTCCAGCCCCTTGGCAATCCGGCGCAATGTGTTCTCAGCCAGTGGCCGCTTGCGCTCGAATATCGAGGGGCACGGGATCGACCAGTCGATGATGTCAGCAGCAGTAGGCCACGGCAGCAGCTTGCCCGCCTTCACTTCGATACTGCCGGGGGCGCAGTGGGTCGGCTTGGGCCACACGATGGCGGCGCCATCCCGGCGGGCGATCAGAAACAGGCGCTTGCGGATGGTCGGGGTTCCGTAGTCACAGGCGCGCAGCTCGCGCCATTCCACCTTGTAACCTTGGCGGCGCAGGGCATTGATGAAGCTGTTGAAGGTGCGGCCCTTCTTGGCCGGGTCTGGGCGGGAGTTGCCATCATTGTCGATCAGCAAAGGCCCCCAGGTCTGAAACTCCTCGACGTTCTCCAGCATGATCACCCGGGGGCGAATCTGGGCAGCCCAGCGCAGGGCAACCCATGCCAAGCCCCGGATCTTCTTGCTGACCGGGGTTGAACCCTTGGCCTTGGAGAAGTGCTTGCAGTCAGGCGACAGCCAGACCAGCCCGACAGGGCGACCAGCTACCACGTCACGCGGCACGATGTCCCACACCGATTCGCAATAGTGCTCAGTGCTGGGGTGGTTGACGGTGTGCATGGCGATCGCATCCGGGTCGTGGTTGATGGCGATTTCAGGGCTACGGCCCAGCGCCATTTCGATCCCGGTAGAGGCCCCGCCGCCGCCGGCAAAGTTGTCGACCACGATCTCGTTGAAGAGGTTGAAGTTATGCTCTTTCATTTGCACACCCCGCATTTGCCAACTGTGTATTCGTTCGGTTGCAGGTAGCGGCCGCACTGGGTGCAGGTCGGTACCATGTCGAGGGTTGCCAGCCGATCAGACCAGCAGGTGGTCTCGCAGAAAAACAGGCTGGTCATGCGGTTGCCCGCCAGGATGACCGGGCGCACAAGGCTGAAATCACCGCAGCAACTGCAGAGCATCGAGGGGCGAGCAGCAGGGGCGGCCTTCACCACGGTTTCGCTGGCGGCACGTGCCAGCGGCCAGCAGCGTTCTACGCAATAGGGATAAGACCGACGGCCGTGGCGGCCGGCGACTGGAAGGCAAACAGCATGCTGTTTGCACTTGGTGCAAGGCTCCAGCGTGACGGGATTGGTGTTTGCAGGGCGCAGGACGCCCAAAGCCGGGGCAAGCCCGGCTGGTTTTTGATGGGTCATTAGATGGCGCCTCCGGCATAGAGGGACTGGATTTTGCGTGATGCCTGGCGGGCTGCGAGGCGGGTTTGACGGCACAGGGTCAGATGGGTTCTGGCCGGAGTGCGCTGGCCGTGGGGGCCATCTTTGCGCAGGTCCAGCAGGTCGAGCTGCAGGCCGTGCAGGCTGGCCTCGGCGGACAGCATGTTGGTGACCCATTGGTCGATGACTTGTTGGTGGCTCATTTGATGGTCTCCCCCAGGCCGTGTAGCGGTTCGCAGTCTGCCCACCACTCAGCGATCTCATTTGCCAGTGCCAGCTCGACGTTGGCGGTGGCCAGCCAGTACACGGCGCGGATGGCGCCCAGTGCCAGCAGCTCCTTGGTCACGTTGCGGTTGCGCTTGGCATCGCTGCCCGAGCTGGCGAACTCATCGACGGCAGCTTCCCAGTGTTTGGTCAGCTGGCTGACCGGTGCCGGTGGCTGCATATGGGCAGGGCCCGCCTCGGTGGTGCCCAGTGCGTCTTGTGGGGCTTCGAGTTCAAACAGGTCGACAGTCATACCCGTTCCCCTTTGGTGTTTAGGCATAACCAAAGTGAGCGCCAGGCATGGGCATTGACGGCATTAACCTGTGCGGCTTTATCGTCGGGTCGTTTAATGTGACGGCGGCCAGCGGTGTGGGCCAGCTGGCGGTTGAGCACCTTCACATTGCGTAGTGCGGTGGGAATCGCTACAGTTCGCATATCAGTTACCTCAGTTGCTGATGGAAACCCCGCTGGTGTTGGCGCACCAATAGCGGGGTTTTTTATTACCCGTTTCCGGGCACCTTTCTCATTGCCGCAATGCGGCTCTCCAATGTGCTGGCCTGTTCTGCGATAACAGCCCGGCGTTTGTGCTCGTGTTCTGCCTGTTCCAACTCGCTGCGGGTCGGTCCCTCACTGCGGCGGATGGAGCGGTGCCACTCACGGCGGTGCAGCACTCCCCCATCGAATTCGTGCAACGTGGTCAGCAGTTCGCCCAGGGCGAGGCGGATCGCCTCTTGCTGGTCAAAGTCGAACTGGTCCAGCTCCTGCCCGGCGGCGGTGGTCGATACCCCGGCCGCATAGCAGATGACGGCCCGGGCCTTGGCCGGCAGGCGTGACCAGCGGCTGGCCGCCCCATTGCGGCCGAGCTTGGCGCGGATTTCTGCCAGTGCTGCGGCTGCAGCGCTGGTTGGTTGAACGAGCTCGAAAACCTGTGCGGTGTTCATTAGGTGGCCCTCCGGTTATGCCTGCAGCAGCTGGGCCAGCCAGTTCGGGCGAGGTTGCTGGCGTGGCGCAAAGCGCAGGGTGCCACGGCGGCCCTGGCTGTCTTCCAGATAGCTGCCATCAAAGCGGGTGGTGTTGCGCATCACCGGCTCGACCTGTTCACTCACTGTCACGGCGCGGTTAAACAACAGGGTCGGCAGTGGGATCAGCCCCGACTGCTCGGCGCGAAGCTTGCTCATGGCGTCACCTTGAGCGGGATGCTCTTCGCTAGGGGCTGGCTGTTCTGACCCGAGCCTTTACTGATCGGCAGCACAATGGCCGGGTTGGGCAAGGCGCTGGGGCTGATGGTGGCGATAATCTCGAACGCCGCCTTGAAGGTGTGGCCACAATCCACATTGCGGCATTGATAACTGGCAACCCCAGTCAGGGGCGACATCCGACGCGAAGTGCGAACGGCGCTGCTATGGCCACAGTGTGGGCAAATCAATCTCATGTCTGGTCTCCTATGCGCCGAGGGCTGCGCGGGCCATATCGGCAGCACACGCAAGACCAGGGACGGCGTGAAAGCGGTCTTCGACTTCGGTGGCCAGCAGCACCAGGTGCTCGATGCCCACCCACAAGCCGCCCACAACGGTGTTTCGGTTGGATTTGGTGACACGGTCACCGGCGAGGATGGTGGTGGCCTGAGCGGTGACGCCCAGGATCTGGGCGCCCGCATTGAGCGCCTGCTGGGCACGAGCTTCTGGTGCGATGGCGGCACCAGCTGGGAGGCGAACGGCTGTCAAATCGCAATCAAACAGCAGCCCATCAAACAGCGTGTCATCGCCGGTGGCGCGGTAGATCACCACCAGATCACGCCCGGTCAGTTGATGTGGCTGATCAGGGTTGAGCTTGTTGCGCAGCATCTGCTCGCCTAATCCAGACTCTCTCGCCACATCGGCCAGGTTGTAACGTGCGGCGAAGAGCGCGCATGCCGCGTCGAAGTGATGCTGTTTGGATACGATCTGTTCAAACATGGTGCTAATCCCCCTGCTTGCGCGACACTCTGGGAGTGCGCACAGGCTTGGCCGCAGGCACTGTTCCTTGTTGGTTCATGGCCTGCTGGGTGTAGAGCACCAGGTTGATCAGCACTTTTTCAGCGCGTCCCTGTTTGGGCATGATGGGGATACGCCCGGCCCGCACGTAGTTCTCCACCGTGCGCTGGGTCAGGCCGGTACGCTCAGAGAAGCTCTCGACCGTGCAAACCGGGGTATCGATATGAATAGGGGCGATGATCATAGACGGTTGCCTCCTGCAAGTTCAGTTACGCGCGGCCATGCGCGGCGTGGGGCAGCTCGGCCTTCAACTTGCCGCCGGTCAGCACTTCGATCTGGTAGGCGCGGCCTTTGGGTACGACATCACGCCACTGGGATATCGCTTGAGGCTTACAGCCTAAGGCCTGCGCGAGTTTGTTAGTCCCACCGAAGTGGTCAATAGCATCCTTCTTCTTCATCTTGTCTTACCTTGTAAGGTTTATTTTCGAAAGCAAATGTAAAGCTAGATGAATCTGCATTGCAAGTAAAAACTTACAAAAAAGACAAGAAATACTACGAAAGCAACTTGTAAGATTGCTTACATGAAAATAAATGAACGTATCAAACAGACACGAAAGAGACTTGGGTATAGCCAAGAGATTCTTGGCTCGCGGGTCGGCGTATCACGCGTTTCCATTAGTCAGTGGGAGCGAGGTGAAAACACACCTAATGGCCGCTATCTCAATGAGTTAGCAGCAGCATTGGGGGTGACTGTTGACTGGCTACTGACAGGCGATGGCAGCTCGTCAGTACCACCGGCGGCAAAGTCGATACCTGGTTACGACAACGTCGAACCAGCCGTGATCCCGCAGGGGTCGCGGGTGCCGGTCTTGAGTTATGTCCAGGCTGGCCACTGGCACGAGATGTGCGACTCGGCCACGGCGTTCGATGGCAATGTCGAGTATGTGACCGCCAGCGTCGATGTTGGCCCTTGCGGCTTCGGTCTCTGGTTGCGCGGTCAGTCGATGGAGCCCTTCTTCAAAGAGGGCGACCTCATCATCGTCGACCCTGACGAAGCGCCCCAACCAGGGGACTACGTGGTAGCCAGCAATGGCAGTGATGAGGCCACCTTCAAGAAGTACCGGCCCCGCGGTATCGACGAGAACGGCCAGGAAGTGTTTGAACTGGTCCCCCTCAACGATGACTTCCCTACAATGCACTCCGATCGGCAGCACATCCAGATCATCGGCGTGATGGTAGAACACAGATCATTTAGAAAAAGACAAACAGGGCGCTAATGTGCCCTGTTTTTGTATTTGTCATTTGATGTGGAGAGTTAGTGAATAACCCATTAATGATAGTACATAGACTTAATATACCAACAACTCATAAATATTTAGGTCGTTGGGGATAAAAATAACTAATCCATACATATGTGTATGGCGGATGATTAGGGATAATAAATGAAAGTGAATAAAATAATAATTCATAATTTAAAAAAAGAGCAAGAAAGTAATGCAACAGAGGTTATTCCTGGGGGGACATTATTATCATCCAGTGATGAAAACACTATAAAATTAGTCGATCGACTTGATAAGTTATATAGTCGGCGTGGAAATGCTGCGGTATATGGTTCATTTTCTGACTCAGGAGTAAATGCCTTCCCTTCTGCAGTATCACGGTATGTTAGTGATGAGAGCATAGATAAAGAGTTCATTTCCATGAGTTTGGTGGCGATGAGTCAAGTTGAAGTGTTAGCAAGTAAGATACCTCAAGCTACGGGTGGTTACATTGTTTTCTCACATTATGAGGATGATAATGAAATAGAATATATATTGATCGCTAGCATTAAGGCTACTAGCGGTCTTAATATAAGCAGTGATCTTAAGATAATTTCTGTTCCTGAGATAGATTTATCAAAAATACATCAAGCCGCACGTATCAACGTTTCTGCATTTAAAAATTCAAAATCTAGCGTTGATGATATCGAAGGACGAGATGTAGATGACAACGAGGATGAAGATGAAGATGAAGAAGAAGATAGTGCACCTCCCTATCTTAGCTTTATTAGTCCAAGAACAACTGATGGTGTATCCGGTTATTTTTCACGAGGCTTAGGCTGCAGCGATGGCGTAAAGCCAATCAAAGCAACAAAAAATACATTCAAGCTAGTAGAAAAAATAATGTCCCATCCAGAGTTAAAGGACTACAGAGTTGATGTTGTCCGTTCTGTTACGGACTACTTGAAGGCAGTGAAAGATGATAAAACATCTGTGGCTAGCATTGATGGAATAGAAAATGCCATCAAACGGGCGATCCCAATAAAACTTCACGAATATACAGGAGATATATTTGCTTTAGCGAACTCAGAGGAATTCAAGATTCCTGAGGAATTTAATGTTCATAGTAAAAAATTAGATGAGTTAACTCGAATTTCAATTAAATCAAGGAAGTGGGAAGTTAATTTCGATAAAAACATGCTAGGATTCACTGAAAAAAGTGAAATATGGTATAATGAAGATGGAAATTCACTTGTTATTCGTTGTAATAAAGAGCTAAAAGCTGCTTTGGACAAAATAAAACAGGATAGTATTAAGTGATGGATAAAGCGCTCCGTACAGCCGTTGAGATATTCAAGCTTATTGAAGAGCCTGAGTTTGATAACTCATGTTTCAGTGGGGTGCTTCCTGTATCACCAAATTTACTTTTATTAGTCGAAACGTTAATAGCAAGTAGTGAAGGGAAGTATGTTGTTGACTTATCAGATGCGTCTACAAATCCCATCGTCGATAGGTTTACATCGGAGTTAGATGGGAAAAATAAGATTAAGAGCTTTTCTGCATGCTCATCGGTGCTGATTGAGGTAATAGTCCCTCAGAATGAAAATGGTTACTTTTACTCGGATCTAAATCAATGGCTAACATTAAATAACTTTTGTCTTTCGAAAGAAATGATATGTTCTCCATTTTATATCATAGATGATTCTATACTGTCAGAACCAAATAATGAACTCAGAAATAATGCCGAGCTATTATGTGAATTCATTAACAAGTTGAAGAAGTTAGCAAACTACCACGACGAGAAATCAAAATCAGGTTCATCGACGAAGCTTGTTTTTGTTAAACCAGGCAAAGATGACAGCAACAGGGCGACTCTTGTTATAGACTCATCAGTTACATCTGATTTATTTAAAACACCCTTGCCAGATTTTAAATTGATTGATGATATTGCTTTATCAACAGGGGCTGCTTTTCATCAGGCTGAAAAAATATCCGTTTTTAAAACATCGTTAATAGAGGTCGCAGAACTGTCAGGTCCAATGAATAATGTCAAGCTAGTATCTATTATTCAATGCTGGCCTCAAATTATAGATTCATTTAATGAGTCATGGGATAACTATCTTAATAATTTCTCATTTCATAAGATCCGCTCTGAACTAGCGGAGCAACAGGTTGCATTTACTCAAAAATTAACTGATACAGTCATAAGCTTAAGTGGGAAACTACTGACAATACCAGTTTCAATAGGTACCCTAACATTCTTTGATAAATATAGTGATATTACTTCTCTGAGCCTCTCTATATATTTTTTGGCTGCAATAGTTCTAGTGTATTCTGTGAGGGGGTCTATTGCAGTTCAATATGATTGTCTAAAAGAAATACAAAAAGCTTACCAGCGAGTTTTCATTAAGAAAAGAAAGGGAGATAAACAGCAATCAGAGTTTATAGATACAGAGATTACTAATATAGTATCTGGTCTTGATAGATTATTTGGTAGGCTAGAGAGAAGAGTGAAACGTTATTTAGAGCTATCATGGTTACCTTTATTAGCATTAACTTTGTTTTTTGCTTTCTCATCATTGGACTCATGGTTTCCTTTTTATCAGAATCTATTAGATTTGTAATGATTTTTCGCTATTAATGCACGTGCTCAAATTTAAGCTCATAGCTTCCCCCCATGTATGTCACAACCCTAACCAAACACTCCCAACCATCACTAATGACTGTATATAATCACAGTCCTTTTGTGGAGGTGTGATGGCAGTAAGAAAACAGACATCCGGCAAGTGGCTGGCCGAGATCTATCCGGAAGGGCGGCCCAGCAAGGCCAATCCCAACGCGCCGCGAGTGCGTAAGCAGTTTGCCACCAAGGGCGAGGCGCTGGCGTTCGAGCGCTTCGTGCTGGACCCGGACAAGGGCAAGCCCTGGCTGGAAGGGCAGGGGGAGCCAACCGACGGCCGGCGTCTCTCCGACCTGGTCGAACTCTGGTTTGGTCGTCATGGTCAGAGCCTGCGTGATGGCGAGGCCCGCAAGTCCAAGCTGCTGACCGTGTGCCATTCCCTGGGGGATCCGCTGGCGGTCAACTTCTCTGCCCGCGACTTTGCCGCCTATCGTGAAGCAAGGCTTTCCGGCGACATCACCGATCGGCGCGCCATCAACCAGGAAAAGCAGGGCGTCACCCCCAACACGGTGAACCGTGAACACGCCTACCTGCGGGCGGTATTCAACGAGCTGAAAAGGCTAGGGGAGTGGCAGGGTGAAAACCCCCTTGATGGCCTGCGAGCCTACAAGGTCGCCGAGGCCGAGCTGGCTTTTCTCTATCCCGACGAACTCAAGCGCCTGCTGACCGCCTGCGCCGAGAGTTCAAGCCCTGATCTGCTGATGGTGGTGAAACTCTGCCTTGCCACCGGCGCCCGCTGGTCTGAGGTGGAAGAGCTGACCCAGTCCCAGGTATCTCCCAACCGCGTGACCTTCACCCGCACCAAGAGCAAGAAGAGCCGTAGCGTGCCCATCAGCCCCGCGCTCTATGCCCAGTTGCCGAGAAAACGTGGCCGCCTGTTCGGTGACTGCTATCGAGCTTTCGAGGTGGTGGTCGAACGGGCAGGGCTGGAGCTGCCTGCCGGGCAGAATACCCACGTCCTGCGCCACACCTTCGCCAGCCACTTTATGATGAACGGCGGCAACATCCTGGTGCTGCAGAAGATCCTCGGCCACTCCACCATCGCCATGACCATGCGCTATGCACATTTCGCCCCCGATCATCTGGAAGATGCGGTACGATTGAACCCTCTTTCTGTTTGTGGTCTAAATTGAATCCGTAGAGGCAAATGGAGCTTGATGATGGATAGATTCCTGTCTGACATGGATTTGTGCGAGGCGCTCTCTGATCTCTTTGTCGATAACGAGGTCGACTATGGGTACATCGCCAGAGTGGCGAGAGTCTTTCCTGTCGCCCATGTGGAGAAGGCGCTGTTCGAATGGGTGGCACCGGTGTGCTACACGAATACACTCACCCCAGTTCCTGCCATCTGGGCAGGGTTTCAACGTGACGTACTGTGGGCGGATATTCAGAACCTGATTGCAGAAGAGGAAAGGGCTGGTTTTGCCAGGAAGTTGTCCATCAAGCTCCGGCAAGTTTACCTGAGAAGGCTGTTTTCCCCTGAGTGGAGAAAGCTGTCTGCGTTGCTGGCCAGGAAGGGATGAAAGTGGCGACAGAGTGGCGACAAAATTTTCAATGGGTGGTCGTTTTTGACCATCATTGGTTTACTAACCCTTTGATTTATATGTAAGTGGTTGTTTTCATTAGGGCGCATATCAGATTTAAAATCCCTCGCTTTTCGAGGCGTGCCGGTTCGATTCCGGCCTCGGGCACCATTAAAATCAAAGACTTACGAAGGCCACTAGCGATAGTGGCCTTTTTTGTTTGCTCTCAGTGTCCAGATTTGATCCTCGCAGATGTTTTAATGTGGGGCGGGCGGCCAGCGCGACCGAGGCGGCGGCCTGCTTGCCGGTGAAGCCCATCACCACAGAGATGAAACCGTCTTTGGTCATTTCGGATGCCCCTTGCTGAAAGAACGCCGCTATGCTCAGCTGGTCGCGATAAGCAGAGCCAAATATGGCACCAGATTGAACAGCATCACCCCGATTTTATAGACGGCGACCCCCAGGTAGTGGATGGCATCGAAGCGCTCCTCGGAGAGGTGGAACCAACGACTGTGCAGTCGGTACATCCAGCCGTGGGCAAACACAAATGCGGCAAACCACCCCAGCAGGATGAGATAGTTGATGACCAGGCAGCCGAGCAGGAATGCCTTTAGCGTGTGCAGATCCATGACTATGTCCTGTAGTGCCCAGAGAGAGGCGCCGGTGTCAGCCTCAGGCGAGCATGGCGCCAACACCAGCTTGAAATACACGGGTGACCATCACTTTGGTGATGGAGTGGTCACCATCGACATGCCGAACTGTGCTTTGGGCTCATCGGTAAAGTAACCACCGCCCATGCCCCCGCCGCCACTGCCCTTACCGCCGGCATTGCTTCCGTCATCCCCGCTCGGGGGAGGCGTCGCCCCGCCATTGGAGGCGCAGGCTGCCAGCAAGAGTTGTGCTGCTATCAGGCAAACTTTCCACATCTTCATGACAATCTCCTCAACTACTGAGCTTGCCCAGTGATCGGGCTGAACGAGTCGGTCGAGACGAGCAAGCAGGTAATTAGTTTAGTTCACGCAGGTCCCCTTCATGCCGGACGGCGCCGCGGTTAAACAGGCCCGATGAGGGGTAATGGCGGTATGTCGCTGACGGAGGGATGGCAGCGAGAGCGCAAACGTCATCCACCAGCAGATGGCATCCATATCCCGTCGACGGTCCATCTGAGGCTATCCATTCAATATCAGCGGCAGACACCGTTGGATAGAACAAAAAATACTCAGAAATCTGTTGCGGACTTGGCACGGTGGATCGGGTTTCAATCGCGGCGATGCATCTTGCCGTGCGCCGCGCCACCCGCTACAGGCTCAATCAGCCCAGCTCCCATCGAATCAATCCGATAGCGCACCACCGCAGTGGCAGGGCCACAGTTTCACGGGGAAAAGGGGAGTGCCAGGCCGGCGAGACCATCATCAGGCGGTGGTATCCGAACGAACTCATGCCCCATGCATGGCCTCGTCTTGGGCGCCGTCCCTTGCGCGCAGAGCGGCAGAAGCTGACGTACGCTTGACGCTTTATCACAAAAGGAGCCGCCCGCTTGCACATCAACGAAGTCAGATCAGACAGGAACGACAATTGAACGAACACAAACCTCAAGGAATCCATCATGAGTGTGCTCAATGTAAAATATGTGCTTATCGGCACCATGGCGCTGTTTTTAGGCAGCTGTGATACCGAAACCATGGTACCCGTGCCCGGTGAGGGCGGTGGAGGTAATGGAACAGACGCAACCCGGATCACCAGCCTGCAAGTCACCCCCTCAGAGAGCCGCCTCCCGGCAGGATTACAACAACAATTCATTGCCAAGATCACCCTGGATGATGGCTCGACAACAGATGCCACCCATGACGTGATCCTTCAGTGGAGCAGCAGTGACGCCAGCATAGTCACCGTCGATGCCACTGGTCGTGCGACCGCTGTCGGGGCCGGGATAGCCACCATCAACGCCACGGGTACCGAGAATGGCAGGGTATTTGAGGCCAGCGCCCGGCTGGAGGTGACGGATGCCGTCGTCACCGATCTGGCCCTCACCCCCACGGCTGCCGCCAGCATGCCGCCCTCGGATTCACAGCCGATTGTCCTCACCGTCTTTACCGCTAACGCGACACTCTCAGATGGCAGCCTCCTGGATCTGACCAACAACCCGGCCCTGAACTGGAGCTGCAGTGATGAGGCGGTGGCCACCGTCAGCAACGCCGCCGGCAGCAAAGGGGTGGCGACCGCGGTGGGGGCGGGCATCACCACCATTACCGCGAGCGGGATGCTCAATGGGCAGAACTTCAATGCCACCGCAGACTTGGCCGTGACCCCGTGACTGACGTTGTGGTAACGGGTAATACCCTACCAGTGTGACCATGACGGCAGAGCGCCGGCTCTGCCATTCGTCCCCCCTAAACCCCTTCGTTTTACTTCCCGTTGCAGATCCCCGTTGGGTCAGAAAGTGCGCCTCCAGAATGCCGCCATTGATCTTGTCGCGCCGCCTATTTGCAGGTGAAGGGTGCCGCCTTCCCAACCCAGACAGTGCCCGGGCGGCGCAGAGTGCTGCAGGCTTTCCCTGTGATAGCGGATGGCACCGTTTTATGCGGCACCATCCGCCAGGTGGTGGGGCGGTCAGGCAGATGGAAGAAGGCCCCAGATCCTGGGGCCTTCTTTGGCTGTTCATCGCTAGCGAATGCTAATCCTCGAAGAGGAATTCCAGCAGCAGCCTCCTTCTGGGTGAGCCGCTCCATGCCTCCAGCACACACAAGACCTCGTTGTGATCGGCGCCGAAGAGGGTGGTGTCTGCTACCAGCTCCTCGAGCACACCGTCTTGCTCACACACTTCGCGCGACTTGCCGCTATCGGTGATGAGTTTTCGCAGACGCGCTCTCGCCTGTTCGGTCATAGGCACCTCCCGACTTGGTCTGCAGCGTGGGTTTATTCAATGATAGGCAAGGGCGGGCTGGCCAGCGTCGGGCTTATACCCTCACCCGATAAGCTAACCGGGCGATACGCCGGCCATGGCTCGCGATCCTCCTGCTCAAAGGGTTCGCATCGGGCATCGGGCTGGGCTAGAGTCGGCCTTCTGGATTTATCGTCAGGCGAAACGAGGGGGAAGGTCACTCATGCTGAGAGTCATAGCGCAGGACTTCATCAAGCCGGATCGTATCGAGGAGGTCATGCCGCTGTATCGGGAGCTGGTGGAGAAGACCAGGGCGGAGCCGCTGTGCATCTCCTATGAGCTGTGCATCGATCAGAAGGATCCCGGGCACTTCGTGTTCCTGGAGGCGTGGCCCGATCGAGCGGCCCTGGATGCTCACTGCGCCACCGAGCATTTCAGGCGGCTGGTGCCCCTGATCGATCGGCATCAGCGGCTGCCCGGCACCTACCTGCTGATGGATGCGTTCGCGTGATCCCCTGGCCAGGCGCTCAGGCTGGCGCGGCGGCCATAAAAAATCCGAAACACCAGGTTTCGGATCTTGGCCCTGGGGGAACACAGGGATGGCGCCAGGGGGAGTGGGCGGCTCAGCTGCGCACCTTGTTGTAGATAAACAGCACCATCAAGGCGCCCACGGTCGCGATGAGAATGCTCGGCAGGTTGAAGCCGTTGACCGTACCCATGCCGAGCAGGGTGCTGACATAGCCACCCACCATGGCACCGATCACCCCCAGGATCACCGTCATGATGAAACCGCCCCCATCCTTGCCCGGCATGATCCACTTGGCCAGGATGCCGACGATCAATCCCAATACGATCCAGGTCATAAAGCCCATAACGTCGTCCTCATTGTGTGCAGAAAACCAGAGTATACGCAGGGATCTGCATTGCATCGCACCCCGGACGGGCATGGCTCATCAATGGCCATATGAGAACCAAGGGCCCTGACTAACTGAGGGCGCGGGTCTCGAGCCGCTGGCCCGCGGGGGAGCAGACCAGGATAGAGCCCTGTTCGAACCAGTCCCCCAGCACGATGCGGCGGGCAGGCGCCCCATCGAGGCTGAAGTCGTGGATGGCGGGTCTGTGGGTATGGCCGTGGATCATGGTACGGCACTCATGCTGTCTCATCAGCTCATCGACCGCCTCCGGGGTGACGTCCATGATGCTCCGATGCTTGTTGGGGTTCTCTGTCCCGCTTTGGCCACGGATCTTGTGGGCGATGGCCTGACGGCGGCGAAGGGGCAGGCGCAGGAACAGCCAGCGCAGCCATCTGAGGTTTACGATGCGGCGATACTTCTGGTAGTCGACATCATGGGTGCAGAGCATATCGCCGTGGCTCAGCAGCACCCGCTCGCCATAGAGTTCGATGACGCAGGGATCGCCGAGCAGGGTCATGCCCGCCCGCCTGGCAAACTGCTTGCCCAGCATGAAGTCGCGGTTGCCGTGGATGAAATAGATGGGCACCCCTTGCTGGCTCAGGGTCAGGAAGGCGGCGGCCACCTCCTGATGGAGCGCCGTGAGATCATCGTCGCCAATCCAGAATTCGAACAGATCCCCCAGCACATAGAGGGCATCGGCGCCGGGGGCGTCGTGCGCCAGGAAGCGGACCAGCGCGGCCGTCATGTCGGGGCGGGCGGCACAGAGGTGAATGTCGCTGATAAAAAGGGTGGTCGTCATGGTGCGCTAAGGATCCCGAAAGAGGCTGGGTGGGTCATAGGGTAGGTTGCCAGTTTAACCGAGCAGGGTCAGTCCCCTCCAGCGTCAACAACGCCAGATAGGGATCGCCCGCCAGGCCGAGCAGCTGGCAGATGGCGGCTTCGCCTTTCAGACCCTGCGCGAGGCGAAGGCGCAGCACGGCCCGATGGAAGTCATGGCCGAAGTGCTCGAGCAGGGCCGCCATCAGGCTGAGATGGCGCCAGCCGTGCAGGGTCTCGAGCCGCTCCGGGGTGACATAGAGCTCGACGGGCCAGGGGTGACCATCGGCGCCAGCCAGGGTTTGCTCCAGCAGCCAGACGCCGCCCGCCAAGGCGCGGCGCTGCCAGCCCCGTTCGGCAAGCAGGGTGGCCAGCGCGGCGGGATCCCTATGCCGGCAGAGGATATCGAGATCGCTGCCGGGCCTGTCGAGCCCAATGGTCAGGGTGCTCACCAGCGCCAGGTCCTGGCACAGCTGCCTCAGCTCATCCCACAGCCCCGCGGTCAACAGGGCATGGGCCGAGCGCTGGCGTGCGTTGCCAAGGGCCAGATAGTCGAGGCGGCGCCAGTTGGGGCATGTGGCGCGCGCAGATGGAAAAACTGCGGCCGGGGCCGCAGTCGTTTCATCTGGCAGAAGTCGACAATCAGTCGGCAAGGGTCACCTTGGTGATCACCACGTCTTCTACTGGCACGTCCTGATGGACACGGCCACGGTTACCGGTCTTGACGCTCTTGATCTTGTTGACCACGTCCATGCCGGCACTCACTTCACCGAACACGCAGTAGCCGAAGCCCTGGCTGGTGGCGGACTTGAAGTCGAGGAAGTCGTTGTTGTTCACGTTGATGAAGAACTGGGCGCTGGCAGAGTGCGGCTCCATGGTGCGGGCCATGGCGACGGTGCCAATCTTGTTGGACAGGCCGTTGGCCGCTTCGTTCTTGATGGAGGCGCGGGTGTCTTTCTCTTCGAAGCCGGGGGCATAACCGCCGCCCTGGATCATGAAGCCGTCGATGACGCGGTGGAAGATGGTGTTGTCGTAGTGACCGTCACGGCAGTATTGCAGGAAGTTGGCCACGGTTTCCGGGGCCTTGTCGGCGTGCAGGGTGAGGGTGATGTCGCCGTGGTTGGTGTGCAGAGTAACCATGATATGTCCTTTCAAATGTTGCGCGGGCACGAAGGCGGCTCGCGGCTGTTGCGTGGGCTATGGCCTAAAGTGGTGGCAATTCTAGCCCATCGGGGGCCTGCGGCATAGATGGCACGCAGGATCCGGCGCGTTTTCTGCCTCGTTTTCTCCACCGGATGCGGGTAGAATGGCAGGCCATTTTACTCACAGGCAGTGGTCATAAGATGCTGAAGATATACAACACACTCACTCGTCAAAAAGAAGAATTCAAACCTATCCACCCGGGCAAGGTGGGCATGTATGTGTGTGGTGTCACTATCTATGATCACTGTCATATCGGTCACGGTCGCACCTTCGTCGCCTTCGACGTGGTGGCCCGCTACCTGCGTTACAGCGGCTACCAGCTCAACTACGTGCGCAACGTCACCGACGTGGATGACAAGATCATCAAGCGCGCCGCCGAGACCCAGGTGACCTGCGACGACCTGACCGAGCGCCTGATCGGTGACATGCACCAGGATTTTGATGCCCTCGGCATGGTGCGTCCGGACGTCGAGCCGCGCGCCACCCAGCACATCCATGAGATCATCGCGCTGGTCGAGACCCTGATCGCCAAGGATCACGCCTACGTGGCCGACAACGGCGACGTCATGTTCATCGTCGAGTCGTTTGCCGACTACGGCAAGCTGTCCGGTCAGGATCTGGAGCAGCTGCAGGCCGGTGCCCGGGTCGATGTGGTGGATGCCAAGCGCAACCCGCTCGACTTCGTGCTGTGGAAGATGTCCAAGCCCGGCGAACCGACCTGGGACAGCCCCTGGGGCCCGGGTCGTCCCGGCTGGCACATCGAGTGCTCCGCCATGAACTCCAAGCACCTTGGCAACCACTTCGACATCCACGGTGGCGGCTCCGATCTGCAGTTCCCGCACCACGAGAACGAGATCGCCCAGTCCTGCTGCGCCCACGGTGGCGACTACGTCAACACCTGGATGCACAGCGGCATGGTGATGGTGGACAAAGAGAAGATGTCCAAGTCCCTCGGCAACTTCTTCACCATCCGCGACGTCCTGGCCCACTACGACGCCGAGAGCGTGCGTTACTTCCTGATGTCCGGCCACTACCGCAGTCAGCTCAACTACTCGGAAGACAACCTCAAGCAGGCCCGCGCCGCGCTGGAGCGGATGTACACCGCCCTGCGCGACCTGCCTGTCGCCGAGGCCGCCGGTGGTGACGAGCAGGTGGCTCGCTTCAAGGAGGCGATGGACGACGACTTCAACACCCCGGAAGCCTACTCCGCCCTGTTCGATCTGGTGCGCGAGATCAACCGCCAGAAGGCCGAAGACCTGACCGTGGCCGCCGGCCTCGGTGCCCGTCTGCGCGAGCTCGGCGCCGTGCTCGGCATCCTGCAACAGGATCCGGACGCCTTCCTCAAGGGCAATGACGCCGACGAGGAAGTGGCCGAGATCGAGCAGCTGATCGCCCAGCGCAACCAGGCCCGCGCCGACAAGAACTGGGCCGCCGCCGACGCCGCCCGCAACCGTCTCACCGAGATGGGAATCGTGCTGGAAGACAGCGCCGGCAAAACCAGCTGGCGCCGGGCTTAAGGCCGGTTGCTCTGTTAGAGCCAACAGGTTAACCAAAATAAAAAACCGCAGCCCTAGGGCTGCGGTTTTTGTTTGTGTCTTTTCCCTCGGAGCCTCTTAAGCCTTCGCTGCCTCCGCTCTGATCCCCTCTCCCCTTGCGGGAGAGGGCTAGGGTGAGGGGACTTACGTCATTCCTTGGCTGAATGTCGTCCAACGCCTTAATGGCATTGCTTCGATATGCTGGATGCGAGGGTTAATAGCCACGGGCGACTTTTACGAAGCGTCTTTCGCCAAGAGCTGCATGTTGAGTGAACTTGTTTTTAAGCCTGCTCTGTTGAACCTATAGCGCATGTATGCAGAGATATCGTCCTCGTGGGAGGAGACAATCAACTGACAATGCTTGAGTTCGCAACGGAGTAGATCGGTCAAGGAAGCAACGTTGATTTCATCCAGAGATTGCGACGGATCATCAATCAAGATGAGAGGTACCTTAGCATAGACCTTGTTGAGTGAGAGAAAGAAGGCAAGGCTAAGAGCGGACACCTGACCAGAACTCATGGACATGACTGCGTCGTGTTCAGACTTCTCGGCAGTCAGAAATCTCAGCTGTGTACCTTCGCGGCTCTCGATAAATAGACCCAGACCACGCTGGTAGTTTTGTATCAGTCGGCCACTGTAGATATGGAATATGAGTTCAATAGCCGAAATTGTCTGGTCGGTATACCTTTGTTCTGTCTCCTTCAGTGTGTCGCGGAGTGTTTTGATTTTAATTTGTGCTTTTTGGGCCGCTAGGGTTTCTTTTTCGATAAGTTTAAGATCGGAAATACAGGTTTGGAGACGAGCATTTTGAGCCTCGTTGGCTTTAATCGATATGTACAGCTCTTTGTCTTTTAGGTCTTCAGCCGTGATTATGTAGAAGTCCTGCAAGTCTTTAAAGGCGCTATTTGTTGTTTCTCGCCAGTCCTCTGGCAGCGCTAAAGCATCAGCTTCAACCTGTTTTTTATTCCTTATAATCGCTTTGAGCTTTTCAAATCGCTCATTTACTACCTCATCAATTTCAGTAAATGAGTCAGTAAATTGAATATTGTCGCTTTGCAGCTTCTCCATTAGCTGGGTTATTGCCGGGAGCCGAAGCTTAAGTTTGGTCAGCTCTGCATGAAGATTGGGTTCAAATGTTGGCTTGAGAAGTTTCAAACTGTCTTGGATATGGATGTCGATGAGTTTCAGCTCAGCGCCCATAGTAGCGATAAGGTTAACTAAGTCCTTACCGTCTTTGCTTAGTGATTCAGAGATCTGCTTGGTTCTTGCGTCAATGGCATCCACCATTGATTTGTGATCTTCCCAGTCTGCGCCACAGAGAGGGCACAACTGATCATCGGGATAGGACTTCTTATGTTCATCAATCAGCTGTCTTTTCAGACGTTCCAATTCGGCTACGACGTTCGCATTGGTGCTGCTTTTTTCGTGGAGGCTATTTCGGGATTCAATTTGTAACTCAAACCACTCAAGGCGCCCATCCGCCCAGTTTGGTAATGATCGGGCTTCTTCGAGTTTGATTGCCGTAGCACCGCGCTTGATGATTTTTGCTGAACTCTCTAACTCATCAATCCTCTTCTTGATAGCATCAAGCACATCAAGCTTGTTTAAGTCTTTACCAAACTGAGCCAAGCTTCTCAGGGATTCCTCATTGAGATCAATTTCGGCATCGATTGTCTCGTTGTGAACCCTGGTTTTTATCGTGGCTTTGAGCGGTAGAAGAGCAATAATTTTGCGAACTGATTCCTGATAGGCAGCATGATCTTCCGCTGAGTACGTTGAGAATAGGATCTCCCTGTCCCATATTGGTTGGACATCAGTCGTGGAGAGTTTTTTGTACTCAAGGTTACTTGTCTCTGCCTGCAATGTGCCTTTTAAGCTGGCTATCTCTTCTTTAAGTGATAAAGCTTTTCCCGTGCGTTCAGGATTGTTTATGTACCTTGTGAATTTATTGTATATGGTGTTGCAGTTTTCAATCTCGGTTTCGATATCGCTGATGTTAAAAAGGTTTCCAAGTTTATCCTTGCGTTCGTCTACCCGAGTGTGTAACAGTCGGTTTTGTCCTTGCTCCAGATAGTTAAGGAAGGAGAAGTTTTCCCTGAAGTTTTTACCGAAAACTTCGTCAAGTAAGTTGTTGTCTCGCAGATTGATCTTCGTAAAGTCAGATGATTCAAATTCCGGCAGCTCGTAAAGCTTAAAGTTTTCATACTTGTCTGCACGATTGTTCGCTGGTTTTTTGAATATAGCAACTGGGCAATGTCTTGCTAAAACAAGTTTGCGCTCACCATTAATAAATTCAATTTTAATGTAGAGATCGTTCTCGCCGGAGCGATTGTTCCAGAAGAGATTATCTGCGTAGTCTCTCTTGTTTCTGGTTAATAATGTATTGAATAGGTTTTGTATTCGACTGATTTGGCCGGTGAGTAGCAGTTCTATTGCATCAAAGATGCTTGTTTTACCATAACCGTTAGGACCGTCCAAAGTTAGCAAGGACGACTCGCCAAGGTCCAAATAGATATGCTTGAATGCTTTGAAACTAGAGACTTCAATCTTGGATATTTGCCAGTTCATTTTTAATCATTTCCTTGATAATTTCGTCGGCATTTTTGTCTGTAACTGTTTGGATAGTCGAATATGTATCGTTCAGGCCAGCTTCTGCAACGGACTCAACTGCTTGTAACCTCAAGGACACAAGGTTTCCTTGGTGACTAGGTAGCTCTAAAAAAGGAAGCTTGATAAAGATCTTCGCCGCGAAGCTGTATTGTGTGGCGACAAGAGGGTTTTCTTTGTAGTTAAGAAATTCCTTTTTGTCTGCAATCACAGATACCAGTTTGTCGTACGTAAAATCAGTTAGAACACTTTCCTCTGCAATACTGTAATAGAGGACGTATTTTTTATAAAAATGTGGATCTTCCTCGATAGCGAATATTTCTTCTTCGTGATCCTTGAACTCGGACAGAACATCAAGGCGATGAATGCAAATCAAGTCGCAGTTTTTCTTAAAGCTTGGGTTTCTGAGAATTTCCTCAGGTGCAAGGTGATTAATTCTATTATTCAGCTCGCCCGGGTCTGGTAGGTCGTCAAGATTATGTATGACTGCGAACCTGATGGCAGTTCCAGACTCGCGAATGTAAAAGCTTGTGGTATCCAGTTCGCGTTTACACACAAAATTATGGGCAACAAGTGCTTCATCAATGAGTTGCTTTATCATTCAGTCGGTCCTCCGCTTCGTCCTTTGTTATCACGCTAATGCATAGCGACTTGATTATGTTGCTTGCAAGAATTTCAGTGGTCTGCTTGTTGTCGTAGTCATCTGAGTTTGTGAATTTTGTATTAAAGGTGAATGAGGCCTCCGCTTTGCTGGCGATTAGATGGTTGTACTCAAAAAGTAGTCTCAGCAGAGCTCCGTTGTTTTTCATTTCATTGATCATGTCAGACTCACACTCTTCGCTTTCATCCACGTCAAGAGCGGTAGGCACGTAGAACCGATTTTTGCTGTCGAGGTAGTGCGGGAGATGGTTGAATATGGGCTCCACCGAAATAGCCTGTATGAGCTTGGTGTATCGCCTGATATCGTTCGTCTGAACGTCTTGAAACCGCTCGGATGGCTTCATCATCTGGCATAGCGTTTTTAATTCGTTGATGGGCGTTTCGCGTATGTGATCACACAAACGCCTAGCTCTCTCATAAGTGGCGTCACTCATTGTTGGTAGCGCTTGATCCAGCCTTTCTTCTAGATGGGTTAGGAGCCTAGCCTTTAATTCAACTGCATAGTAGTCCCTATTCTGATAGGGATTTTCGTTCAGCAGATCTGCTAAAAGGCTACTGGCTTTGATGCGATTTTCGTATGCAGCTCTGGCTTCTCGGACTCCGTCAACTTGATTTAGTTTATGGCAATGTATTGCGATGGTGCTTATTCTTTCTGACAGTAAGCAGTAGTTAAAGTTTATAAGGTTATCACTGACAGTGATGGACTGTTTCTCACATATTTTTTTTATAAGTCCTTTGGTCAACCCTTCAATGTCACCCAGTCCACAATAATATTTATCTCCGTAGCGGTAAAATTTTACTGTTTCTCCGCTAGCGCCTATGTGATCATCTGTATTGTCTAGTTGGACGGATACGTGAAAGTAACGGGTCGTCCCTTTTATTTTGTCTAATTCGATTAAAGTGGACTGCACTAGCGCCTTGGTGTAGCCACTACGATATTTGCTAATCTTAGCTTTTACTTGATGGGCGGTATGTAGTTTTCCATTTTTATAAATAGCAAAATCGTCGCTACTGTCTAGCTGAAGCTCGAAGTCTAAGTCGTCATCGTAAATAAGTTTAAGTGAGTGATATAGCGCAATTTTCCCTTGATAAACGAAACCGCTCCACGAGGATATGGCGCTGGCTGGATATTTTTCATCATCTTCTTGGCTCACATTAAATCCTTTTTAATTAACATGGATACACATGTTTTTTTTGGGGGTTATGATCATCTGGTTTTATAGTGGGTGCGTATTTTTTGACGAACGTGGTGTTGTGATGAATCTACATCAAAACAGCTCATCGTTCGATTGGAAAGGTGTAATCGGACGGTCGGGAAATAAGGTCTGTAATACTCCTAAATAATTCACTATCAGGCCTTAAATATAAAACAGTTTCCCGATAGAAATATATGCTGTTTGCTGTTGTATTCACCATGATTTTTTCACCTATGCAACCATGTCGATGGCGCTTGTTGCATAGGGGTGACAATTTGGTCTCGCCATAGGGTGGGCGAGGGGTTGGCAGTGAGGTAACAACCCGCTCGATCTTTGCCCCGAATAGGCTGGGGAGTGTTACCGCGGTGCAATGCGCTGCGCTTATTGCACCCTACGCCTGTTAACTGCCTCGGGGTTGCGGGTTTGGGTGTTGCCCCCTGTTGTTCGCCGAGGTGAGGGCACAAGGTCAGGAGCGCCGTCATGGACGACGGCGCAGACGCAGGCGGTACAGGGATGTACCGTCTGCGTCGTTCCGCCAGACCTTTTGCCTGAACGGAGGGAACCCGACGCAGGAGGGCGAACAAGCGGGGGAGAAGACCTTTGGTGACTTTGGGTCTTTCCAAAGTCACTCGCCCAGCCGCGCAGCGGCGGCGAAACCCAGTCGAGGATGGAATCCTCGTGTCCTGCATGGCGGAGCCATGCCTATATGGCAGTCGCCGACATTGCGCCGGACAATCGCGTTACCCAACCCCTCACCCTAACCCTCTCCCGCAAGGGGCGAGGGGATGGTTACAGCGGACGATTACGCTTCGCTAATCGACCCTACATGCTGACGGGCACCCTGCGTGGCAACGGGCAATGAACGGGCAACGGATTGCACCGGTCGAGGACAAGGTCCTCGCCTCTTGCCGCAGGCGCGGGATACCGGGCTGGTATCCGCCAGAATTGCTACCGCCCCTGGCTGTCGCTACCACAGTGCGTTGCTGACCATCAGCGGGGGAGAAGGGGGCCAACAGGCACAGCCCATCTTACGGAGCCATCTCGGTCTTCTCCATGCAATTGATGAGTCAATCGCCAGAATCGGTTGGTTTCTTGCGCTGCTTCAAAGTTCGGTGGCAGAGCGGGCGCTGGGCAGGCGGCGAGGGGAGGCGATTCCCCCCAACGTCAGCCGGTGTATCGGTCCGCCACAGGAAAACGGCAGGGGGAAGAGGGGCTGCCGACGTTATCTGTCCGGTGCGATTAAGAGTCGCAAGATGGCGGCGCGGATGGAGAGACGTGGGGCGGGCCGCTCGGGGAGGCCTCCTCTCCCGTGGGGGCAAACCCTGAGGGGGCCGGCATTTTGCCGGACCGAACTCCTGCCTGCGTCGACGGGGCTTGATAGTCCACCACCGGGTTGGCTATGGTGTCCGGGTTTGACATGCAAGCTGGGAGATGTGCGTGGACAAGATATTGCAGGCCCTGTCGGAGCGGGTCACAGAGGCGCGGGATCTGGAGAGCCTGACCCGTCCCCTGCTGGAGATGCTGGAGGCGGTGACCGGGCTGGAGTCGACCTATCTCACCGAGATCGATCTGGTGCAGGGCAAGCAGATCATTCGCTATGCCAACAATGCCAGTAATGCCAACGACGTGGCCGGATTGCAGATCCCGGAGGGGATCACGGTGGACTGGAGCGATACCCTGTGCCGACGGGCGATCGATGAGGGGCGCATCTATACCGACAACGTCGCCGAATGCTGGGGGGATTCCCAGGCGGCCAGTGCGCTCGGCATCCACACCTATCTGAGCAGCCCGGTGCGCACCTCCTCGGGCTCACTCTACGGCACCCTGTGCGCCGCCAGCGCCGAGCACAAGCCTTTGGTGGCGGGCTCCGAGCAGCTCATCGCCTTCTTCGCCCGGCTGATCGCCGAGCACGTGGAGCGGGAGCAACTGCTGCAACAGTTGCAGCGGGCCAACCAGGAGCTGTCGCGCCAGGCGCTCAGCGACCCCCTGACCGGCCTGCCGAACCGGCGGGCGCTGATGCACGAGCTCAATCGGCTGTTCTCCCTGTCGGAGCGGGCCGGCCACCCGGTGCTCATCGCCTTCATCGATCTCGATGGCTTCAAGGTCATCAACGACACCCACGGCCACGAGGCGGGGGATCTGCTGCTGGTCACCCTGGCGCGGCAACTGTCGGCGGCCCTGCGCGGCGGCGATCTGCTGGCGCGGGTCGGGGGTGACGAGTTCGTCGCCGTCGGCATGGGGCCTCATCGGGGCGATGAGTCGATAGAGGTGGCGGTGCAGCGTTTCCAGCGCCGGCTGTTCGAGCAGAGCGTGCTCCAGCTGCCGATCCCGTCCCGGGTGCTGCATTACCCCGGTGCCAGCGTGGGGGTGGTGGCCATAGATCCGGCCCACACCAGCATCGACGATGCCCTGCGCCAGGCCGATGCGCGCATGTATGCGGTCAAGCGCCAGCGCCGCACGCTGGGGTGAGGGTCGCCTTGCGCCTGGGGCCCTGGCCGTTGGGATCTCGGGCGCCGCTGCTTTGATTTCGCGCATTGTTG
The DNA here is from genome assembly GCF_963895295.1 of Aeromonas sp. sia0103. Classification (NCBI taxonomy): domain Bacteria; kingdom Pseudomonadati; phylum Pseudomonadota; class Gammaproteobacteria; order Aeromonadales; family Aeromonadaceae; genus Aeromonas; species Aeromonas sp. sia0103. Next base: position 284,417 of record NZ_CAWQKG010000055.1, read on the forward strand.
CCCCCGGGCCCGCGATGCTAGGATGCTTCTCCCCCCACACAGGCATCCTCTACCATGGCAAACCGCGTTATCAGCCGTTACCGCGCCCTGACGGCGAAAGTGGCCGATCTCTTTGCGGAACTCTCGGAGTTTCAGCAGCGCATCTGGGTGGTCAGCATCATGCACGACGCCTACACAGATACCTTTATCGTCAATGAAGGCAGCTTCGAGGAGCCCATGCAGTGGATGGTGCGCAAGGGCTACGACGGGGCCATGCTGCAACGGGTGAACAAGATGCAGCGCTCCCAGGCGATCCAGCTCGAGTTCGGTGGCATCAGCCATCGCCTGATGCGGGTCAAGTAGTCCCTCTCCCTCTCGATGTGTGCCCCGGCCGTCTGACGGTCTTTTCTCCCATCCCTCGATAAAAAAGAGGCCCGTATGGGCCTCTTTTTGTTGCGAGTTCGGGCTAGCGCACCGGAAGGTACTTGGCCTGCAACTGCTGGAAGTCGCTGCTGGCCAGCACCTGGGCCAGGCCGCGCTGAAACTCCCTGACCAGCGCATCGTCGATCGGATGGCTGAAGGCGAAGCAGAACTGCTCCGAGCTCAACACCCAGCGCACCTCGAAGTCGGCGGGATCCAGCTGCTGGGCGGCGATCAGCTCCAGCAAGGTGGTCTTGTTGCTGGAGATGAGATCGACCCGGCCCGAGGTGAGCATCTTGAGTGCCTGGGGGAGGCGGTTGGCGGTCATGATCCTCTGCTCGTCGAAGCCACTGTTGAGCAGCAGCTGCTCCCCGACGTCGGTGCGCACGGCGCCGATATGGTACTGCTGGGCCTCCGCCAGCGCCCCGAGCCGGATATCGCGGTTGGCCAGCCCCATCAGCACTATCTCCGCATAACCGATGGGGCAGGCCCATTTGAACAGGGGATCCCGTGCCTCGGTGCGGGCGGTGGAGAAGAGCACCACGTTGGGCTTCTGGGTCAGCAGGTAGTAGCCCCGCGCCCAGGGCAGGATGCCGATCGGCTGCGCCGGGGTGTCGGTCTGTTGCCACACCCGTTGCAGCAGCTCGACGGCGAGGCCGGTGGGCTCACCGGATGGGCCTGTGAAGTTGTAGGGTTTGTACTCCTCGGTGAGGTAGTGCAGCTTGCCGAGCGCGGGGCTGGCCTGGGCCTGGCCAGTCCAGCCGAGCAGGCCACCTAAGCCAACCGAGAGGGCGGCAGAAAGTGTGGCGGCGCGCGCGGCAACTGGCATCCATGTTCTCATCCCGGCCCTCCTGCTACGTGTGGTTCGCTTCAAGTGTCGCCGAGTCGCGGGGTTTCGCCAGCCGCAGCCGGGGCAGCCGGCCCCGAGCACCGTTGGCCGGTTTATCCCGGCCGGGAGCCTAGGCGGGGCGCCTTCTCCTGCCTCGTCAGGGGTTCCCGCCGTTCACCAGGTCGAGCGGGTGCGGCCTATGGGGTTGAACTCCTCGTCACGCAATCCCACCAGCAGCGTCTTGCCATCGGTCTGCAGCCGGAACTCGCCGTAGCGGGCCGCCTCGTACTGGGCGCCGCTGCCCTCCTCGAAGAAGAAGGCATCCGGCCCTATCCACCACTGGTTGTGCTGCCGGCGGACCTGCAACAGGCGCTGATCCCGGGTGGGGGCCTCGGGGTTGCCATCGGCCACCCAGTGCGCCACCTGATGCTCATCGAGCCGGATCACCAGGGTGTCGGTCGCCGGGGCCGCGTCTTGCGTCAGGCTCCCCAGCTGGCGGGCGAGCTCGTAGTTGAGGCGCATGTAGTCCCCCTGCATCAGGGAGCGGGGATCGACCGGCGCCAGCCGGAGCAGTACCACCTCGCCGCTGCGCATGGCGTGCTCGTAGCGCCAGACGGTGAAGTTGATGCCCGCCAGGATGGCGAGGCCGGTCAGCAGGAGGGCGAGTCGTCTCATGAGGGGATCTCCTTGCCGAGGATTTTCAACAACTGGCGGGCGCCGAGCAGCAGGGCGCCCGAGCCCAGCAGCAGCCAGGATTTGGTCATCAGGGTCAGCCCCAGATCGTAGTAATAGAGGGAGCCAAAGCCGAGCAGCAGCAGGCCCGCCAGCGTCATCAGCCCCAGGCTGCCGGCGTAGAAGCCGAGCACCAGCACCAGGGCACCGGCCCCCATGCCGGGAATGAGGGCGCTGATCAGCACCAGCGGCAGGCCATACAGCAGCGGCAGCTTCAGCCGGACCATGACTCCGAGCAGCAGGGCGGCGCAGAGCAGGGGGTTGATCCAGAGTGGCAGGCGGGAGTGGCCCAGCTCGTCGAGCATGCTGGCGCCCCCGTCCCACAGCGGATGATGCAGCCGGCCCAGCACCAGCAGGGAGAGCGCCAGCCCCAGGGTGAGGGACTCATAGAGCTGGTGACGGCTGGGTTGGCGTTCGGCCAGCAGCCAGCAGGCGGTGAGCACCGCCATCACCAGCGGCAGGGCCAGCAGTTGCAGACCGAGGCAGGCCAGCCCCAGCGTGAGCAGGATGGCGGCGGCGAAGCTGTGAAACAGCCGGATCAACCAGTGCTCGAACAGGGCGGCGATCCCTAGGGAGAGGGCGCAGAGGCCGAGCCAGAGGATGGCCGAGTGCAGATCGACCCGGTCGATGAGGCCATAGAGCAGCCAGGCATCGGCGGCCAGCGCCAGCGCCAGCACGAACTGATCCCAGAGATCGCCGCGGCTGGCCTTGCGATTGAGCCCGAGGGCGGCGGCCATCAGGATGGCGCCCATCGCCAGGGCATGGTCGGCCTCCCGGATGACACCCTCGAAGGCCATAAACAGGAAGAACAGCAGGAAGAGCGCGGCCAGCCAGCCGACTATGCCGAGCAGGAAGCGGCTCGACCAGTGGGGCTGCTCATCGAGGGGCGCCTCACCCTCGACCAGACTGGCGGCCAGCAGCCGCTGCCAGGGAGTCAGCTCAGACATGGGACCTCCGTTGTTGTTGCAACCAGCGGTTGGCCATGACCATGAAAGTCCGATGGCGATGAGATGGGATGGCCAGCAGGGGTGACCAGAGGATCGGCTCAGGCATGGGACCTCCGTTGTTGTTGCAGCCAGCGGCTGGCCATGACAGAGAGGCCGATGGCGATGAGGCTCAGCAGCAGGAAGCCGTTCACATCGGGCTCCATCCACTTGCCAAGGGCCGCCAGGATGACGGTGATGAGGCTCAGGCATCCCATGGCGAGCCCGGCGATGAAACGACCGTGCCAGCGCGCATAGGCCGCGATCAGCCAGCCGAGCCAGAGCGGCCAGACCCAGGGGGAGGCGGCCTCGAACAGCGACAGCAGCGCCAGCAGGGTGACGCCGAGCCCGGCGGCCAGGCCCGGCAGCCAGGAGGGCATCAGCCTGAAGCGGGCGGGCACCAGCAGGAGTGCGCCCCAGAGGGCGGCGTTGAACAGGGTGAGGCTCCAGCCGAGCGCCTCCTCATCGAAGGCGAAGAAGAAGTCGAACAGGCCGAGCCGCCAGTAGAGCACCAGCGCCAGCTGGCCGAGCAGCCAGCAGAGGGTCCAGAGCAAGGGGCTCCGGCCGAGGGCGGCCAGCGGCATCAGCAGCAGGGTCCAGGTGGCAAACAGCTGCCAGGGATCGGCGCCGGTCTGGTAGGTCTGGCCCACCAGGGCCAGCAGGGCGCCGATGTTGAGCGCCACGGCCAGCAGCAGGGCCTGGCGCGGGGTGTCCGCCAGCGGCTTGCGCCACAGCAGCACCAGCATGGCGAGCAGGGGCAGCTCCAGCAGGGCGAGGCGGGACAGGCGGCCCAGCTCCTGCCAGTTGAAGGCGACGAAGAACACCAGCCCGGCGCCGAGGCAGAGGCTGCCGAGCCAGAGCAGCAGGCGATCGAACAGCCACTGCCAGCGCGCGCTGGCGGGGGGCAGCTCCAGCAGGGCCAGGGCCGCCGGCAGGTTGGCCGGGGCGAGGCGGCCGCGTCTGACCCAGTCGAGTAGCGTCTGTCTTGAGGTGGGGTGCATGGCAAGGCTCCTGAAAGCAGGTCGAAACCGGGGTTTGACGCATTATGGCACGGCGCCGCGGCCCGGGGCAGGCCCCGCCTGGGCGGGTGCGACAAGGGCCTGCGGTCACGAGGGCACAAAAAAAGCCCCGACCTGAGGAGGGGGCTCGATGATGCCAGGGGGCTGGCTATGTCTTGGCGGCGTGCAGGCGTTCTGGGTCAGTGCTCACGCCGACCCCGGCGCCTTGGGCCGATGCCGATCAGACGAACAGCAGGGTGCTGATCCCCAGCCCCACGAAGAGGATGGCGCAGGCGATGCGGATCCCCTTGAGCGGCAGCTTGTCGGCGCCGAGCTTGCCGAGCAGCACCACGGGCACGTTCGCCAGCATCATGCCGAGGGTGGTGCCGGCGATGACCTGGGTCAGGGAGTCGTACTTGGCCGCCAGCAGTACTGTAGCTATCTGGGTCTTGTCGCCGATCTCGGCGATGAAGAACAGCACGAAGGTGGCCATGAAGGGGCCGTACTTGTCGAGGGAACTCTCCTCGTCGTCCATCTTGTCCGGCACCAGGATCCAGACCGCCATGGCGATGAAGGCTGCCGCTACCAGGTAGGTCATGATCTTGGGATCCAGCCAGTTGCTGATGAACCCGCCTATCCAGGCCGCGCCCGCATGGTTGAGCAGGGTAGCCACCAGCATGCCGGCGATGATGGGCCAGGGTTTGCGAAAACGACAGATGAGCAGTAACGCCAGCAGTTGGGTCTTGTCGCCGATTTCGGCGATGGCCACGCTGAGGGTTGAGGTTAACAAGGCTTCCATAAAAATAACCGGGGGACGGAATTGTTATAAACCAGAGACAAGCCTGCGCCATCCGTCCCCGGTATTGGCACTGGCCCGTCAAAGGTCTTGTCAAATCCGGCATTGCCCGGATCATCCTGACCATGGTGAGTTGGCACCAAGTATGTTGATCAGGATCGCGCGCGGCATTTGGGGCGCCGCGGCGAGACTACTCCCCCTCGATGGGAGCGGGCATTCTAGGGAAAAAGCGCAGGGGAAACAAGGAGGAATTAACCACCCACCAGCTTGACGCCGAAGCCGGCCTTCTCCAGCTCGGCCTTGATAAGCTCCCGCTTGTCACCCTGGATCTCGATGATGCCGTCCTTCAGCCCGCCGCCGGTGCCGCACTTCTTCTTGAGCAGGGTGGCGATGGTTTTTTGCTGGTCGGCGGGCACCCCATGGATGGTGATGACGCCGGCGCCCTTGCGTCCCTTGGTCTCGCGTCTGATGCGCACGGTGCCGTCGATGGGGAAGGGGGAGGCGCTCTGGACCGAGGCTTGTTCCTTGATCATGCCGCCGTCCGTGCTGTAGACCAGGCGGCTGTTGTTGTCTGGAGTCATGGCATTTCTTGTCTGGGTTAGCTGAGCAAAGTTTGATTTTACGCAAATTGTGGTTGAAGACCCAGCTTATAATGCCGTATCAAAAGAGAATCATTGTTATTTAACTTCAGGGGTCAGTCATGGTACTCACGCAGTTGTCGCCGGGGCAGAGTGCTCGCATCAAGAACATGAACCATCTTGGCCGCGCCTTGCGCCGCAAGCTGATGGTGATGGGCCTGCTGCCCCAGACGGAAGTCATCTACCTGCGGGCGGCGCCGCTGGGTGACCCGCTCCAGATCCAGTGCCAGGGCATCTGTCTCTCCATGCAGAAGAGCCTTGCGCAGCAGATCGAGGTCGAGCCGGTATGAGCTACTCCCTGGTAACCGTCGGTAACCCCAACAGCGGCAAGACCTCCCTGTTCAACGCCCTGACCGGCTCCCGCCAGCAGGTGGGCAACTGGAGCGGGGTCACGGTCGACAAGAAGATGGGCGAGTTCTCCGCCGCCGGTCATGACTATCAGCTGATGGACTTGCCCGGCATCTATGCCCTGGCCAACCAGGAGGCGAGCCTGGACGAGCAGATCGCCAGCCGCTTCGTGCAGGGCCAGCAGCCGGATCTGCTGCTCAACGTCATCGACGCCGCCAATCTGGAGCGTTCCCTCTACCTCACCCTGCAACTGCGGGAGCTGGGCCTGCCCATGGTGGTGGTGCTCAACAAGATGGATCTGCTGCAAAAGCGCCGGGTCACCATAGACGAGGGGCTGCTCAGCCAGGCGCTCGGCTGCCCCGTGGTGTCGCTGTCGGCCCACAACCGCCAGCAGGTGGCGGCCTTCAAGGCGCAGATCCACCAGTTCATCGGTCAGGCGCAACCCGCCCTGGTGCTCGATTATGGCCAGCCGCTGGAGCATGACATCGCCGAGCTGGAGAGCCTGCTCGCCCCCCATCACCTCGCCTCGCGCGGTCGCGCCCTGCGCCTGCTGGAGGAAGATGACATCATGCAGGAGACCCTGCTGCCGGGCCAGCAGGCCGCGGCCGGCAACCTGGTCAAGCGGGCCCATCATACCCAGGACATCGACCTGCAGCTGGCGGATCTGCGCTACGGCCACATCCATCACTGGAGCCAGCAGGCCTGCCAGCAGAAGGGCAGGCTCACCATAGCCCAGAGCGAGCGGCTGGATCGGGTGCTGCTGAACCGCTGGGTCGGCATCCCCTTCTTCCTGCTGGTGATGTACCTGATGTTCATGTTCGCCATCAAGGTGGGCAGCGCCTTCATCGACTTCTTCGACATCATGGGGGGCGCCCTGTTCGTGGACGGGGTGCACCACCTGCTGGGGCTGGTCGCGGCCCCCGACTGGCTGGGGGCCGTGCTGGCGGACGGCATAGGCGCCGGCCTGCAGACGGTGGCCACCTTCATCCCGGTGGTGGGCTGCCTGTTCCTGTTCCTGGCGGTGCTGGAGAGCTCCGGCTACCTGGCCCGCGCCGCCTTCGTGGTGGATGCCCTGATGCGTCGCCTCGGCCTGCCCGGCAAGGCCTTCGTGCCCATGCTGATGGGCTTTGGCTGCACCGTGCCGGCGGTGATGGCCACCCGCACCCTCAACTCGGAGCGGGAGCGGTTGATGACCACGACCATGGCGCCGTTCATGTCCTGTGGCGCCCGTCTGCCGGTCTATGCCCTGTTCGCGGTGGCCTTCTTCCCGGCATCCGGCCAGAACCTGGTGTTCGGTCTCTACCTCATCGGCATCCTGGTGGCGGTGCTCACCGGCTTGCTGCTGCGCAGCACCCTGCTGCCGGGCAAGAGCGACTCCCTGGTGATGGAGATGCCGGACTACGAGTGGCCCCGTCCGGTGGACGTGGGGATCCGCACCTGGCAGAAGCTCAAGGCGTTCATCTTCGGGGCGGGCAAGACCATAGTGCTGATGGTGGCCGTGCTGAGCGTGCTCAATTCTCTGGGGACAGACGGCAGCTTCGGCAACCAGGATCAGGAGCGCTCAGTGCTGAGCAAGCTCAGCCAGGCGGTGACCCCGGTGCTGCACCCTATAGGCGTGCGGGAAGAGAACTGGCAGGCCACGGTCGGCATCCTGACCGGCATCTTCGCCAAGGAGGCCGTGGTCGCGACCCTCAACAGCCTCTATGCCGGCGGCGGCGATGACGAGGAGGCGGCGGAATACTCCCTGCTGGGCAGCCTGCAGGAGGCGCTCGCCACCATCCCCGCCAACCTGGCGGACATAGACCCGACCGATCCCATGGGGCTCAAGGTCGGCGAGCTGGAGGATCAGCAGGCCGCCGCGCAGGCGCAGGAGGTCGACACCTCCACCTACGGCAACATGCAGACCCACTTCGACGGCGCCGCCGGTGCCTTCGCCTACCTGCTGTTCGTGCTGCTCTACATGCCTTGCGCCGCCGCCATGGGCGCCCTGGTGCGGGAGACCGGCCGCCAGTGGGCCCTGTTCACCGCCGCCTGGTGCAACTACATGGCCTTCCTGTGCGCCACCGTCTTCTACCAGGCGGCCACCTTCGCCGACCACCCCGAGCAGAGCCTGCTCTGGATCGCCAGCTACGGCCTCTCCCTGCTGCTGCTGTGGTGGGTCGGCCGGCGCCACGGTGACATAGTCGCCCGCAAGGTGGTGGCCCTGTGATGGCGTGTGGTTTGGCTTGTCGACGGGAGGTGCAGCCATGATATTGCGAGAGCTGGGGGACTACCTGGCGACCCAGAAGAGGGTGAGCCGACGGGAGCTGGCTCGCCACTTCCACACCTCGGAAGATGCGGTAGAGGCCATGCTCGGGGTCTGGATGCGCAAGGGGCGCGTCACCAAGCAGGAGAGCCAGCAGTGCGGCGGCAGCTGCTGCGGCAAGAGCCTGGAGGTGATGTTCGAGTGGTGTGAACCCGGCCGGATCGGCCTGATCCAGCGGTGCTGATCCCCGAACATCTGCGCGCTTCATCAGTAAAAAAGGACCCGCCGATGGCGGGTCCTTTTTGTTTTCGTGCCGTGCCCGGAGGGCGGCCCGGGCTCACAGCGCGGCCAGCATCTCCTGGGTGACCAGCACTATGCCCTGCTCTGAGCGGTGGAAGCGGCGGGCATCTTCGCAGGCGTTTTCCCCCACCACCAGCCCATCCGGCAGCTTGCAGCCCTTGTCGATCACCACCCGGCGCAGCCGGCAACCGGCCCCTATCTCGACCCCGGGGAAGATCACCGCCTGATCCAGGGTGCAGAAGGAGTCGACCCGCACGTTGGTGAACAACACCGAGCTCACGATGAAGGAGCCGCTGACGATGGTGCCGCCGGAGAACAGGGAGTTGATGGTCATGCCGTGCTGGCCGTTCTGATCCTGCACGAACTTGGCGGGGGGCGTCATCTTCTGGCTGGTCCAGATGGGCCACTCCTGATCGTAGATATCGAGCTCCGGGGTCACCGAGGCGAGATCCATGTTCGCCTCCCAGAAGGAATCCACCGTGCCCACATCCCGCCAGTAGGGTTTTTTTTGCTGACAGCAGCCGACGCAGGACATGCTGAACGGATGGGCATAGGCGGTGCCCTCCTTGACCACCCGCGGGATCACGTCCATGCCAAAATCGTGGTGGGAGTCGTCGTTGGCGAGATCCTCTTCCAGCAATTGGTAGAGATACTCGGCCTCGAAGATGTAGACCCCCATGGAGGCCAGCGCGGTGTCGGCCTTGCCGGGCATGGCGGGTGGGTCGGCGGGTTTCTCGACGAAGGCGTGGATCTTGCGATCCTCATCCACCGCCATCACGCCGAAGGCGCTCGCCTCCTGGCGGGGCACCTCGATGCAGGCCACCGTCACCCTGGCACCCAGGTTGACGTGATCGAGCAGCATGGCGGCGTAGTCCATCTTGTAGATGTGATCCCCCGCCAGCACCACCACGTATTTGGGGCCGTGATCGCGAATGATGTCCAGGTTCTGATAGACCGCATCGGCGGTGCCGCGATACCAGTTGACCTCATCCACCCGCTGCTGGGCGGGGAGCAGGTCGATGAACTCGTTCATCTGGTAGCGCAGGAAGGACCAGCCCGATTGCAGGTGACGCAGCAGGCTGTGGGACTTGTACTGGGTGACCACGCCGACCCGGCGGATGCCGGAGTTGATGCAGTTGGAGAGCACGAAATCGATGATGCGGAACTTGCCGCCGAAGTGCACCGCCGGTTTCGCCCTGTTGTCGGTCAACTGCTTGAGGCGACTGCCCCGCCCTCCTGCGAGAACCAGGGCCATGGTCTCGTTCAGCAGCTGTCTGGATTTTGCTGTATTGGCAGGTTGTAACAACATCGAGTACCCCTTTGTTGATATATCCCCTTGATTGTGCCTCCTTTGAAGCCTACGCGAAAGGGCTTTCATGCGAGCTCGGGATTCAAATTGATTTTTTTGTCATTTATGTGAGCGGGCGACACTGCCGAGAGGGGGGTTGTGCGCCCAGTGGTCGTATGGGGCGCGGCGGAGTGTGCGTAGAGTAGGGGGGTCAGCCGCGCTTGAACACATAGCCGTCATGGCGGCTATGTGTTCACGGGGGAGGGGCAGTTCCTGACTAGAACAGCTCGTCCTTGTCATCCTTGGTGGGCTCCAGACTCCAGCCGCTGGCATCCGCGCTGTTGGCGAGGGAGCCCTTCTCCTGCCACAGCTTGATCTTGAGGCGCAAGTTGTTGGCCGAGTCGGCGTTCTTCACCGCCTCCTCCTCGTCGATCACCCCCTCGACCACCAGATCGAACAGGGTACTGTCGAAGGTGACCATGCCGAGCGCCCTTGATTTCTCCATGATCTCCTTGAGGCTGCCAAACTCGCCACGCTTGATGAGGTCACGGATGGTGTGGGTGCCGAGCATGACCTCCACCGCCGCCCGCCGGCCGCCATCCGTGGTCTTCACCAGCCGCTGGGAGACGAACGCCTTGAGGTTGTTGCCCAGATCGTTGAGCAGTTGGGGGCGGCGCTCCTCCGGGAAGAAGTTGATGATGCGATCCAGCGCCTGGTTGGCGTTGTTGGCGTGCAGGGTGGAGATGGCGAGGTGCCCGGTCTCGGAGAAGGCCAGCGCATGCTCCATGGTCTCGCGGTCGCGGATCTCGCCGATCAGGATCACATCCGGTGCCTGGCGCAGGGTGTTCTTCAGCGCGGCATGGAAGCTGCGGGTATCCACCCCCACCTCCCGCTGGTTGATGATGCTCTTGCGGTGGCGATGGACGAACTCCACCGGATCCTCGATGGTGATGATGTGGCCGCTGTGGTTGCGGTTGCGATGGTCGATCAGCGCCGCCAGCGAGGTGGACTTGCCGGAGCCGGTGCCGCCGACGAACAGCACCAGGCCGCGTTTCTCCATGATGGTGTCGAGCAGCACAGGGGGCAGCTTGAGATCCTCGAAGCGCGGGATCTCGGTCTTGATGTTGCGCGCCACCAGGGAGACCTCGTTGCGCTGCTTGAAGATGTTGATCCGAAAGCGCCCTATCTGGGGCAGGGAGATGGCGAGATTCATCTCCAGCTCCTTCTCGAACTGCTGCTTCTGCTCCGAGTCCATGAGATCGGCGGCGATCCTGGCCACCTCACCCGGCTCCAGGCTGGTCTCGCTCAGGGGGCGCAGGGCGCCGTTGAACTTGGCGCAGGGCGGCGCGCCGGTGGAGAGGTAGAGGTCTGAGCCATCCTGGCTGGCCAGCGTCTGTAGCATGTCTCGCAATTCCATGTTTTGCCTCGTCGCTCAAAGGGATGCGGTGGTTATCGATGTGGTTGAGTGTATAGCGTCAGGCACCGGTGAGTTTCTCGCGAAACACAAAAAACACCGCCCCCAGGATGCAGAGCCCGGCCCAGAGATAGTCCCACTTCAGGTCCTCTTTCAGATAGAAGATGGAGAAGGGGACGAAGACCGTCAGGGTGATCACCTCCTGCAGTATCTTGAGCTGGCCGACCGTCAGCACAGTGTGGCCGATGCGGTTGGCGGGCACCTGCAACAGGTACTCGAACAGCGCGATGCCCCAGCTCACCAAGGCGGCGATGATCCAGGGTTTGTGATTCATGCTCTTGAGATGGGCATACCAGGCGAAGGTCATGAAGACGTTGCTGCAGATCAGCAGGCCTATGCTGGTGATGATTGGGTTCATTAGGTTCTCCTTTAAAATCAATCGCATTTTATCTCTTCTTTGCGGGTTTCCATAAGTGGGGCCAAGGGGTATTTTTAGCTCACAAAGATGGCACAACAAAGGTTGGACAGGGATGGGCAAGGCAAGCTGGGGAGTGCTTGGTCTGCTGTTTAGTTGCCTGGCGCAGGGAGCGCCGACGCTGACGGTGGCGACCGACGTCTGGCCGCCGTTTCGCATGCTCGGCCAGGATGGGGAATTCCAGGGCCTGGATATCGATATCCTGCGCCAGTTGCAGGCCCGCAGCGGCATCCGGCTCGAGATCAAGCGGGTGCCCTGGGGACGGGCCCTCAAGCAGATGCAGAGCGGTCAGGCCGACCTGATGATAGGGCTGGCTCATACCCGGGAGCGGGCCGCCTTCATCGACTACCTGCAACCGGCCTACTATCAGTGTCGCCCGGCGTTTTACGGCAAGGCCGCGGCGGTCTCCGCCCTGCACCGCTACGACGATCTGCAGGGGCAGGAGGTGGGCTATGTGCTCAACTCCGCCTATTTCGCCGCCTTCGACGGTGACGAGCGGCTCGACAAGCACGGGGTGCCGACCGAGGATCAGCTGCTGCGCATGGTGGCGCGCGGCCACCTGCCGCTGATGATAGGTACCGACTGCCAGGTGGACTATGCCCTGCGCCAGCACAACGAGGCCGGCCTCATCAAGGCGGCCTATCGCCCGCCGCACCCTGTGATGCTCTATCTGGGGATGAGCAAGCACTCACCCCATCAACCCCTCAGGCAGCCGCTGGCGCTGGCGCTGCAGCAGATGATCGCCAGCGGCGAGATAGAGGCGCTGGCACGGGCTTACCATCCTTGACCTCGGGTGGCAACTCGCTGTTATCATGCACCTTTCGCGCTGGCTCCCGACTCGGGGCCGGCCCTTGTCTCACTCCGGGGATCCCCTGTGTATCTCGCTCTCGTCCATCGCCAGCAGCGCTGGCAGCGCCGCTGGCTGCTCGTCCTGTCGCTGCTCGTTCTGTCGCTGTTCCTGCTCTCCCTCGCCTGGGGGGAATTCCTGCTGCTGCCCTGGCACCCTCTGGGTGAGCTGGAGCAGCGCATCCTGCTGGAGTTGCGCCTGCCGCGGGCCCTGCTGGCCCTGCTGGCGGGGGCGGCGCTCGCCTGTGGCGGCGCCGTGCTGCAGGTGATGCTGCACAATCCGGTGGCCGAGCCCGGCCTGCTCGGCGTGTCGAGCGGGGCCGGACTCGCGGCCATGGTGGCGATGGCGGTGGCGAAATCCCTCGGCGTCTACCTGCCGGGCTGGGGACTGTCGCTGGCCGCCTTCGGCGGCGCCCTGCTGGTGACCATGCTGTTGATCCGGCTGGCGCGGCGGGCCAGGCTAGGCCACACCAAATTACTGCTGTTCGGGGTCGCCATCGGCATCCTCACCAACGCCGCCATGACCTGGCTGATGTACTTCGCCGACGATGGCTCCCTGCGCGAGTTCATGTTCTGGATGATGGGCAGCCTCTCCTATGGCAGCCAGCAGCTGGCCTGGTGGTGGCTGGTGCTGCCGCTGACCCTCGGCTGGCTCTGTTGGCAGGGGCGGGCCCTGCAACAGCTGCTGCTGGGGGAGGCCCAGGCGCGGCTGATGGGGCTGGATGTGGACAGGGTGCGGGTGCGACTGGTGCTGGCGGTCTGCCTGCTCACCGGCCTCGCGGTCTCCCTGTGCGGCGTCATCGGCTTCGTCGGCCTGGTGGTGCCCCATCTGCTGCGGCTGTGCGGCGGCAGCGATCAGCGCTTCCTGCTGCCCGCCTCGGCGCTGGGGGGCGGCGCCCTGCTGCTCGGCGCCGATCTGCTGGCCCGCTCGGTGCTGAGCGCCGGCGAGCTGCCCATCGGCGTCATCACCGCCTCGGTCGGGGCCCCGCTCTTTATCTACCTGCTACTGAGGCAAGATGCCGATGCCTGATCTGGCTGGATCCTCCCTGCTCGAGGCACGAGGCCTCAGTATTCCCGCGCGTCTGGCGCCGCTCGATCTCGACTGGCAAGGCGGTCAGCTGGTGGCCCTGCTCGGCCCCAACGGCAGCGGCAAGTCGACCCTGCTCGGCGCCCTGGCCGGCATACTGCCCGCCGAGGGCACGGTGCGGCTCGGCGGGGAGGCGATCGCCACCCTGAGCTGGCCCGAGCTGGCCAGGCGCCGCGCCATGCTGCCCCAGCGCCAGCCCCAGCTGTTCCACATTCCGGTGTTCCAGGTGCTGAGCCTGGGGCTGGATGAAGGTACTGAGCCCGAGGTGCGCAACCGGGCGGTGGCGAGCCTGTGCGAGGCGCTCGAACTGGAGGCGCTGCTGGCACGAGACTTCAGCTGCCTCTCCGGCGGCGAGCAGCAGCGGGTGCTGATCGCCCGCACCCTGCTGCAGCTGTGGCCCAGCCTCAACCCGGATGGGCGGATACTGCTGCTGGACGAGCCGCTGGCGGGGCTGGATCTGCATCATCAGCTGGCGCTGCTGCGGCTGCTCAAGAGCCTGGCCCGGCAGGGCTTGCTGGTGGTGCTCGCCATCCACGACATCAACCTGGCCATCGACTGGGCGGATCGGATCCTCTGTTTGCAGCAGGGGCGGCTGGTGAGCGAGGGGGGAATAGAGCTTATCGACGAGGCCCTGCTGGAGCGGGTGTTCCAGATAAGGACGGATCGCATCGAGGCCGGTGGCCGGGTCTGGTTTATGCCGAGCCTGTGAGGAGTGGCTTGGCGTAGGTTGGTGCTGAGCCCAACGTTGATTAACCGCGAAGCCCAACGTCGGTCGACAGCGAAGTCCAATGTATCTAGGTTCGCCGGGCAAAACAGGTACGAGTGGTGGGTTACGCCCACCCTACGACAATGACGACAGCAGCTTCACGCCGCAGCGAGAGCTTGCGGTGAGGTGAGCCGGAAAAGAGAAAGGGCCAGGCATCTATGATGCCTGGCCCTTTCGTATTGAGCCGCTTGCTTAGCTTGAATGCTTGCTCAACCGTACCTGCGCCGCTTCGGCCAGCATGGCCAGCAGGGTCTCGGTGTCGTTCCACGCAAGATAGACAGGCATCGGTGATGCTCTGGCCGCAGGTGGATGACGCAGCCGTTACCGCAGGTTTGCTTTGCTCAGCCGTACCTGTGCGGCTTCGGCCAGCATGGCCAGCAGGGTCTCGGTGTCGGTCCACGACAGGCAGGCATCGGTGATGCTCTGGCCGCAGGTGGATGACGCAGCCGTTACCGCAGGTTTGCTTTGTTCAACCGTACCTGCGCCGCTTCTGCCAGCATGGCCAGCAGGGTCTCGGTGTCATCCCACGATAAGCAGGCATCGGTGATGCTCTGGCCGAAGGTGGCGGCGCAGCCATTCTCCACGTCCTGACGCCCTTCCACCAGGAAGCTCTCGGCCATGATGCCGGCGATGCCGGTGCGGCCACGGCGCAGCTGATCGCAGATGTCCTGCGCCACCAGCAACTGACGGCGGTGATCCTTCATGCTGTTGCCGTGGCTGAAGTCCACCACCAGCCGCTCGGGCAGGCCGACATCGGCCAGGGCCTCGCAGGCCTCGTCGACGCTGGCAGTGTCGTAGTTCGGCCTGTGGCCGCCACGCAGGATCACGTGGCCATAGGGGTTGCCGGCGGTGCGGTAGATGGTCATCTTGCCGTCCTTGTCCGGGGAATAGAAGATGTGGCTGTGGCGGGCGGCGCGCACCGCATCGATGGCGATGCGGGTGTTGCCGTCGGTGCCGTTCTTGAAGCCGACCGGGCAGGAGAGGGCGGAGGCCATCTCGCGGTGCACCTGGGATTCGGTGGTGCGTGCGCCAATGGCGCCCCAGGTGATGAGGTCGCTGATGTACTGGCCGGTCACCATGTCGAGGAATTCGGTGGCGGTGGGCATGCCCATAGCGTTGATGTCCACCAGCAGCTGGCGGGCCAGTTTCAGCCCCGAGTTGACGTCGAAGCTGCCGTCGAGGCGCGGATCGTTGATCAGCCCCTTCCAGCCGACTATGGTGCGCGGCTTCTCGAAATAGGTGCGCATGACGATGCAGAGGCTCGCCTTGTATTGCTCGCGCAGCTGGTTGAGGCGCTGGGCGTATTCGCGGGCGGCGGCCGGGTCGTGGATGGAGCAGGGGCCGACGATGACCAGCAGGCGCTGATCCTCACCGGCCAGAATGGCTTCTACATCGCGGCGGGCATCCAGCAGGTTCTGGGCAATGCGGTCGTTGATCGGGAAGGCGTGCGCGAGTTCGCTCGGAGTGATCAAAGACTCCAGACGGCGGGTGCGCAATTCATCGGTGTGAATGGACATACGACTCAATTCTCGGGTGGTGGCGTGGATAGGGATGCCAAAAATGCAAGGGGATAAAATAAAGCAAAACACGCCGGATGGAAACCTTGGCGGGCTCTGTTAGGATGTGGGCCCGAAAGCCATTCCAAATGAGGTAGTTATCGTGGCAAAGCCAGGCGCGACCGGGGTTACCCGCGTCATCAATGCAACCGGTTACAGCATGAAAGGGCTCAAGTCGGCCTGGATCAACGAGGCCGCCTTCCGCCAGGAGCTGGTGCTTGTGCTGCTGTTGATGCCGCTGGCCTGCTGGCTCGGGGACTCCCTCAATCAGATCCTGCTGCTTATCGTCATCAGCTGGCTGGTGGTGATCGTCGAGGTGCTCAACTCCGCCATCGAGGCGGTGGTGGACCGCATCGGCTCCGAGCACCACGAGCTGTCGGGGCGTGCCAAGGATCTCGGCTCCGCCGCCGTCTTCATCGCCTTAGGCTTGAATGCCCTGGTGTGGGGCGCGCTGGTGGGACGCAATCTGCTCGGCTGGTGGTAGCTTGCGAAGCAAGCTTCCTCCTGACATGAAAAAAGCCCGTCATCGAGACGGGCTTTTTGTTGGCTGAGCGCAGGGGCTCAGGCCATCAATGCAGGATCCGGGCACGGATGGTGCCGTTGATCTCCTTGAGCTTGGCGAGCGCCTTCTCGCTGTGCTCCGTCTCCACATCGATCACCACGTAACCGATGTGGCTGCTGGTCTGCAGGTACTGACCGGCGATGTTGATCCCCTCTTCGGCGAAGATCTGGTTGATCTGGTTCATGACGCCCGGCTGGTTGCGGTGGATGTGCAGCAGCCGGCTGGAGCCCTTGTGACCCGGCAGTGAGACTTCCGGGAAGTTGACGGCGGAGAGGGTGGAGCCGTTGTCGGAGTACTTGACCAGCTTGTTGGCCACCTCTAGCCCGATGTTCTCCTGCGCTTCCTGGGTCGAACCGCCGATGTGGGGGGTCAGGATCACGTTGTCCAGGCCGCGCAGCGGGGTCAGGAACTCCTCGTCATTGGACTTGGGCTCGCTCGGGAAGACGTCGATGGCGGCGCCGGAGAGATGGCCGCTCTTGATGACGTCGGCCAGGGCCTCGATGTCCACCACGGTGCCGCGGGAGGCGTTGATGAAGATGGCGCCCGGTTTCATCATGCGCAGCTGCTCGGCACCGATCAGATCCTTGGTGGAGGCAGTCTCAGGCACGTGCAGACTGATGACGTCAGACATGTTGAGCAGCTCCACCATATTTGGCACCTGGATGGCGTTGCCGAGGGAAAGTTTGTTCTCGATGTCGTAGTAGTAGACCTTCATGCCGATCATCTCGGCGATGATGCCAAGCTGGGTGCCGATGTGGCCGTAGCCGATGATGCCGAGCTTCTTGCCACGGGCCTCCACCGAACGGTTGGCGAGCTTCTCCCACACGCCGCGATGGCACTTGGCATTTTTCTCCGGGATGCCGCGCAGCAGCAGCAGGATCTCTCCCAGCACCAGTTCGGCCACGGAGCGGGTGTTGGAGAAGGGGGCGTTGAACACCGGAATGCCACGCACATGGGCGGCGTCGAGCGCAACCTGGTTGGTGCCGATGCAGAAGCAGCCGATGGCGACCAGCTTGCCGGCGGCATCCAGCACCTTCTCGGTGAGCTGGGTGCGCGAGCGCAGGCCGACGAAGTGTACGTCACGAATGCGCTCGATCAGATCCTCTTCCGACAGGGAAGTCTTGAGATATTCCACACTGGTGTAACCGGCTGCACGGAAGGTCTCTACCGTGTTGGGATGGACTCCCTCCAGCAGCAGTACCTTGATTTTGTCCTTTTCCAGCGAAAACTTGGCAGTCATGACGATCCCTCTATATGTGCAAAGAATGAGTGCGGATATGGCGTGTGAAGAAAACCGTAAAGTAGCAAAAACGTGTGGGAGAGGGAATATTTGTGACGAAAGTCAAATTCTTTGAAGTTTTCAACGTTTGTTGTAGACGGGGACGGGCAACTTGTTGAGCCATAAATAGAAACGGCGCCATCGGGCGCCGTCATCCATTCACGCTGTGATTATTGGGTCACAACCCCATCCGGGGTGCCAATCAACACCACGTCCGCGCCACGGTGGGCGAACAGACCATTGGTGACCACGCCCACTATGCCGTTGAGCTGAACTTCCAGCCCCTTGGCATCTTCGATGGCCATGCCCTTGACGTCCAGGATGATGTTGCCGTTGTCGGTGACCACCCCTTCGCGCCACACAGGATTGCCGCCAAGCTTCTTGATCTCGCGGGACACGTATTCGCGGGCCATGGGGATCACTTCCACCGGCAGCGGGAAGGTGCCGAGCACCTCGACCGTCTTGGTGTTGTCGATGATGCAGATGAACTTGTCGGCCACGGCCGCCACTATCTTCTCGCGGGTCAGGGCCGCGCCGCCGCCCTTGATCATGTCGCGGCTGGCGTTGATCTCGTCGGCGCCATCCACGTAGACGCTGAGGGCATCGATGTCGTTGAGGTCATAGACGGTGATGCCGAGACCCTTGAGGCGCTCGGTGGAGGCAACCGAGCTCGATACCGCGCCCTTGATCTCGTCCTTCATGGTCGCCAGTGCGTCGATGAAGTGATTGACGGTAGAGCCGGTGCCGACCCCGACTATGGTGCCGGGAATCACGTATTTGAGCGCAGCCCAACCGGCCGCCTTCTTCATTTCATCTTGAGTCATGATGGATCCTTATGGAAAAAGCGGGCGCATTATATCCAAGCATCCGCCCCAGAGCGACCTTGGCGCTCACGTTCCGGGCCAAAAAGCCCCAAGATGTAAATCGTTTGCCTGTTTATTGGTCATAGCGGCGAGCAAATGCGGCCGACGGCGACTGAGGGCATCAGCCGGGCCGCTGTTGGCCGCATTCGCCCGGCGCCGGCCGGGCCAAGGAGGCGCCGGTCGAGTCAGGAGAACTGCCAGCGCCGGGCGGGGGTGATGATCTCGGGCAGCGGCACGTCCCACTGCTCCTGCGGCACGGCATCCACCTGCTGGCAGTCGTGGGCGAGGCCGAGGGGCTTGGGGCCGAGCCGGTGCTCGTGCCAGCAGGCGAGGGTGCGATCGTAATAGCCGCCCCCCATGCCGAGCCGGTTGCCCTCGGCGTCGAAGGCCACCAGCGGGGTACAAATAAGGTCGAGCTTGCTGTGGGGCACCACCTGCAGCATGTCGAGCTCGGGCTCGGCGATGCCGTAGCGGTTGTGGGTCATGGGGCTGGTGGGGGTATAGCGCTGGAACAGCAGGTGACCCGGGGTGAAGGGGTGCAGCACCGGCAGGAACACCTCTTTTTGCTGGGCCCAGAGCCAGTGAATGGTCGGCAGGGGATCGAGTTCACCGTCGTTGGCCAGATAGAGCGCGATGCGTCTGGCCGCCAGGATCTCGGTATGCTGCTGGAAGCGAAGGACCAGCTGCTGGGCCGCCGCCTGTTGCTCGGCCTGACTCAGGCTCTTTCTGCGTTGGCGGATGAGTTGACGCAGACTCTGTCGCTCATCGGGATGCTCGGGCTGATGATCTGGCATGGGGGCTCCTGTGAGGGGTTGGGCTCTGAGGCTACCTTAACAAGGGCAAAACGGGATGAAAAGCGGGAGGGGACAGGTTGGCATCTGGCCGGACACGCAGGGCGCGTGCCCGGCCAGGGGAGGTGGCTTAGGCCTGTGTTGACGGCTCGGCCGCCGCGCGCAGCTGGTGCTTGACGAACACCGCCACTATGGCGGCCAGCGCCAGCGCCATGGGGTAGAAGCTCATGCTCACCACCGAGAGCGGCGACAGTGCGAAGATGGAGCCGAGCAGCAGCGCTTGGGCGCCCCAGGGGATTAAGCCTTGCACCACGCAGGAGAAGATATCCAGCATGGAGGCGGCGCGGCGCGGGGTGACGCCGTGCTGCTCGGCCAGATCCCGTGCCACCTTGCTGGCGACTATGATGGCCACCGTATTGTTGGCGGTGCAGAGGTTGGTCAGCCCCACCACCCCGGCGATGCCGAGCTCGGCCGCCTTCTCGTTCTGCTCGCCATCGTGCGCACGGGTGAAGCGCGCGATGAGGGCGGCGATGCGGGCGCTGATCCAGGCCAGCCCACCCTGGCGCTCCATCAGGGCACCGAGGCCGCCGATCAGCATGGAGAGCAGGAAGATCTCCTGCATGCTGGTGAAGCCCTGATAGATATCCTTGCTGAACTGACCGAGGGGATAACCGCTGATCATGCCGACTGCGCCAGCGGCCAGGATGCCCAGCCCCAGTACCACGAACACGTTCATGCCAGCCAGCGCCAGCACTAGGATCAGCAGGTAGGGCATCACCTTGAACAAGTCAGCGCTGGCGGTGGCGGCGGGGGCCTCCCCGGTGGAGCCCAGCAGCAGGTAGAGCAGGATCACCAGCACGGCGGCGGGGGCGGCAATCTTGACGTTCTCGCGAAACTTGTCCTTCATCTCGCAGCCCTGGCTGCGGGTCGCGGCTATGGTGGTGTCGGAGATGATGGAGAGGTTATCGCCAAACATGGCGCCGGAGAGGATGGTGCCCGCCATCAGCACGGGATCGATGCCGGTCGCCTGGGCGACCCCGAGCGCCACCGGTGCCACTGCCCCTATGGTGCCCATGGAGGTGCCCATGGCGGTGGCAATGAAGGCCGAGATGAGGAACAGACCGGGCAGCAGGAACCAGCCGGGGATCAGGGAGAGGCCCAGCGCGACAGTGGCATCCACCCCTCCGGTGGCCTTGGCCACGGTGGCGAAGGCGCCCGCCAGCAGATAGATGAGGCACATGGCCATGATGTTGCTGTCACCCACCCCCTTGAAGAAGGTCTCCAGATTGCGGTTGAAGCCTTCCTTGCCCAGCATCAGCGCCAGCATGACGGCGGGCAGGGCGGCCACGGGGGCGGGCAGTTGATAGAAGGCGAATTCGACCCCCTGCAGGGTGAGCCAGGTACCGGTACCGATGAAGAGAGCGAGAAAGACCAGGAGGGGCAGCAGGGCTCTGGCACTGGGTTGGGTCTGGATCATGTGTTCCTCTGTGGTTGAACATGACCTCCCTGTCGCAGCCAGCCCGGATAATGGGTGAGCGTGGCGGGCTTCCTGCCGCTATGGGGCGCCCACAGTAGTGAGTCGGGGCCTGTCGGTCAAGATAGACGTCCAGATGGATAACTGTTTTTGTGTTGTGATTCTGTGTTTTTAATTAAACCTGTTTGATATTCGGATTTTATTAAAAATGCTGTCTATTCGTCGGTGTCATAACGACGGCCACGCCGGGCTTTTCAAAGGGTGCTCAGGCTGGTAAAACGGTCATCTTTCCATAAAAACAGATGAGAGGGTGGAGATGGACAATCCGATCCGTGTGGCCGTGATGGGCTGTAATGGTCGTATGGGCAAGGTGCTGCTGGAGGCCATCACCAACGCCGAGGGCGCCGTGGTCGGTGCGGCGCTGGAGCGGCCGGGCTCTGCCGTGATAGGGCTCGATGCCGGTGAGCTCAACGGGCTCGGCAAGCTTGGGGTGAGCATCAGCGACAGCCTGGACAAGGTGCGCGATGACTTCGATCTCATCATCGACTTCACCCGCCCCGAGGTGACCCTGGCCAACCTGGCGTTCGCCCAGGCGCACCACAAGCAGATGGTGATCGGCACCACCGGCTTCGACGAGGCCGGCAAGGCTGCCCTGAAACAGGCCGGCAGCCAGATTGGCATCGTATTCGCCTCCAACTACTCGGTGGGTGTCAACCTGGTGTTCAAGCTGCTGGAGCAGGCCGCCAAGGTGATGGGGGACTACACCGACATCGAGATCATCGAGGGGCACCACAGGCACAAGGTGGATGCACCGTCCGGCACCGCGCTCTCCATGGGGGAGGTGGTGGCCAGGACGCTCGGACGTGACCTGAAAGAGTGCGCCGTCTATGGCCGCGAAGGCATCACCGGCGAGCGGGATCGCAACACCATCGGCTTTGCCACCATTCGCGCCGGCGATCTGGTGGGGGAGCACACCGTCATGTTCGCCGATATCGGCGAACGGGTGGAGATCAGCCACAAGGCCTCCAGCCGTCTCACCTTCGCCAATGGTGCCGTGCGGGCGGGCAAGTGGCTCAGGAGCCAAGCCGCCGGACTCTACGACATGCAGGATGTGCTCAACCTGAAGTAAGGGGCCGGGCGCGCTACGCGCGAGATCTTGCCAAACCCCGGTGCGCCGGGGTTTTTTGTACCTTTTTGTATAAATGATGGTTACACATCGATTTTTATTCGAATCAGTCTAAATCCCACCTTTATCAAATCCCCCTCCCGCCCTCATTGCGCAGATGTCATCAAAGGGTAACGGGATAGGGTCTCAATCTCCCCTGTACCCGCATTTTTTACATGACGCAAAAAAGACTAAAAATTCAAAACCAGAAAAACGTTTTCTATTTTTATCAGCCAATCTTCTGCCATTAAATGGCCTGTTTAAGGTCTGGTGAGTTTTTTTTGTAAATCACAAAGCATTGTTTTATAGGGGTTAAATGTTGATTTTTGTACGTTGAGTGGCACAGGGTGCCGCTTTTGTAGCAGGTTTTGGCTTTTCTTTTGTGGGAGGGGGTTGCAAAGCAATCAAGTGCATAGATAATGGGTAATGTTGCTTTTTTATTGAATTTAGATGCATTTAAAACGAGAAAAGACGTTGAAATGCGATCGTTTTTAAGTAGAATGCGCCCAATTTGCCAGAAATCTGCCGGGTTTGAGCCCTGTTTCAAACAGCGTCCGGACCCGCAACACCCAGGTAAATTGCTGAATTTAAAGCTAAATAACTGGAGGTTGTCTTGAATCACACTGCATTGCTAGTGCTGGAAGATGGAACTGTGTTCAAAGGCGTGTCGATAGGCGCCGAGGGATGTTCCGTTGGTGAAGTGGTTTTCAATACGTCGATGACGGGCTATCAGGAAATCCTCACCGATCCCTCTTATTCCCGTCAGATAGTCACCCTCACTTATCCTCATATAGGCAACACCGGCACCAACAGCGAAGATGAAGAGTCCAGTCAAATCCACGCACAGGGATTGATCATCCGGGACCTTCCGATACTTGCCTCCAATTTCCGCAGTCAGCAATCCCTCTCCGATTACCTCAAGTTTCACAACATCGTTGGCATCGCCGACATCGACACCCGCAAACTGACCCGCATCCTGCGCGAGAAGGGTGCCCAGGCCGGTTGCATCCTGGCCGGCAAGCAGGCTGATGAAGTGTTCGCCCTCGAGCAGGCGCGCGCCTTCCCCGGTCTCAAGGGGATGGATCTGGCCAAGGAAGTGACGGTTAGCGAAGCCTACGCCTGGACCGAAGGCAGCTGGCATCTCGGCAAGGGGCACATCACCCCGGCGGCCGATGAGCTCAAATACCACGTGGTGGCCTACGACTTTGGCGTCAAGCGCAACATTTTGCGCATGCTGGTGGACCGTGGCTGCCGCCTGACAGTGGTGCCGGCCAAGACCCCGGCTGCCGAGGTGCTGGCGATGAATCCGGATGGCATCTTCCTCTCCAACGGCCCGGGTGATCCCGAGCCCTGCGACTACGCCATCGAGGCCATCAAGGCCTTCCTCAATACCAACACCCCGGTGTTTGGTATCTGCCTGGGTCACCAGCTGCTGGGTCTGGCCTCAGGTGCCAAGACGATGAAGATGAAGTTCGGCCACCACGGTGCCAACCACCCGGTGAAGAGCCTGGATGACAATACCGTGATGATCACCGCCCAGAACCACGGTTTCGCGGTCGATGAGCACAATCTGCCGGATTGCCTGCGCGCCACTCACGTCTCCCTGTTCGACGGGTCGCTGCAAGGCATCCACCGCACCGACCGTCCGGCCTTCAGCTTCCAGGGTCACCCCGAGGCGAGCCCGGGCCCGCACGACTGTGCCGGTCTGTTCGACCACTTTATTGAATTGATCAAGCAGTATCGCGCCTAAGAGGAAAAGAGAGAGACCATGCCAAAACGTAACGACCTACAGAGCATTCTGATCCTCGGCGCCGGCCCCATCGTCATCGGTCAGGCCTGCGAATTCGACTACTCCGGCGCCCAGGCCTGCAAGGCCCTGCGCGAGGAGGGTTACCGTGTCATCCTGGTGAACTCCAACCCGGCCACCATCATGACCGACCCCGAGATGGCCGATGCCACCTACATCGAGCCCATCACCTGGGAAGTGGTGCGCGAGATCATCAAGAAAGAGCGTCCGGATGCCGTGCTGCCCACCATGGGTGGCCAGACCGCGCTGAACTGCGCGCTGGATCTGGAGAAGCACGGCGTGCTGGCCGAGTTCGGTGTCGAGATGATCGGTGCCACCGCCGACGCCATCGACAAGGCGGAAGATCGCCGTCGCTTCGACATCGCCATGAAGAGCATCGGTCTGGAGTGCCCGCGCGCCGGCATCGCCCACAATATGGAAGAGGCCTGGGGCGTGCAGCAGATGGTCGGCTTCCCCTGCATCATCCGTCCCTCCTTCACCATGGGTGGCTCCGGTGGCGGCATCGCCTACAACACCGAAGAGTTCGTCGAGATCTGCGAGCGCGGTCTGGATCTCTCGCCGACCAAGGAGCTGCTCATCGATGAGTCGCTGATCGGCTGGAAAGAGTACGAGATGGAAGTGGTGCGGGATCGCAACGACAACTGCATCATCGTCTGCACCATCGAAAACTTCGACCCCATGGGCATCCACACCGGTGACTCCATCACGGTCGCGCCAGCCCAGACGCTGACCGACAAGGAGTTCCAGATCATGCGCAACGCCTCCATGGCGATACTGCGCGAGATCGGGGTCGAGACCGGTGGCTCCAACGTCCAGTTCGGCATCAACCCGAAAGATGGCCGCATGGTCATCATCGAGATGAACCCGCGGGTGTCCCGCTCCTCCGCGCTGGCCTCCAAGGCGACCGGTTTCCCCATCGCCAAGATCGCCGCCAAGCTCGCCATCGGTTACACCCTGGACGAGCTGATGAACGACATCACCGGCGGTCGCACCCCGGCCTCCTTCGAGCCGGCCATCGACTACGTGGTCACCAAGGTGCCGCGCTTCAACTTTGAGAAGTTTGCCGGCGCCAACGACCGTCTCACCACCCAGATGAAATCGGTCGGTGAAGTGATGGCCATAGGCCGCAACTTCCAGGAGTCCCTGCACAAGGCGCTGCGCAGCCTCGAGACCGGCAAGACCGGCTTCGACCCCATGGTCGACCTCAATGCCCCTGACTCCCTGACCCGCATCCGTCACGAGCTGCAGGATGCCGGCTGCGACCGGATCTGGTACATCGCCGATGCGTTCCGCGCCGGTCTCTCCATGGACGGCATCTTCAAGCTGACCAAGATTGACCCCTGGTTCCTGGTGCAGATAGAAGATCTCATCAAGCTGGAAGAGCAGGTGAGAGAACGCGGCATGGCCGGGCTCGATGCCGACTTCCTGCGCGCCTTGAAGCGCAAGGGCTTCGCCGACGCACGGCTGGCCAAGATCCTCGGCGTGGCCGAGGGCGAGGTGCGCAAGTTGCGTGCCCGCCACAACATCTTCCCTATCTACAAGCGGGTCGATACCTGCGCGGCCGAGTTCGCCACCAACACCGCCTACATGTACTCCAGCTATGACGAGGAGTGCGAGGCGGCCCCGACCAATCGTGACAAGATCATGATCATCGGCGGCGGCCCGAACCGTATCGGTCAGGGCATCGAGTTCGACTACTGCTGCGTGCACGCGGCACTGGCCCTGCGCGAAGACGGTTACGAGACCATCATGGTCAACTGCAACCCGGAGACCGTCTCCACCGACTACGACACCTCAGACCGCCTCTACTTCGAGCCGGTGACCCTGGAAGACGTGCTGGAAATCGTGCGCATCGAGAAGCCCAAGGGCGTCATCGTGCAGTACGGCGGCCAGACCCCGCTCAAGCTTGCTCGGGCATTGGAAGCGAACGGCGTGCCTGTCATCGGTACCAGCCCGGATGCCATCGACCGCGCCGAAGACCGCGAGCGTTTCCAGTCTGCGGTCGAGCGCCTCGGCCTCAAGCAGCCGGAAAACGGCACAGTCACCAACCTGGAACAGGCGGTACTGACCGCCGAGCGGATCACCTACCCGCTGGTGGTGCGCCCCTCCTACGTGCTGGGTGGCCGCGCCATGGAGATCGTCTATGACGAGACCGACCTGCGCCGCTACTTCGCCGAGGCGGTGAGCGTCTCCAACGAATCGCCAGTGCTGCTTGACCGCTTCCTGGATGACGCCACCGAGGTGGACGTGGACGCCATCTGCGACGGCGTCGATGTGGTCATCGGCGGCATCATGGAGCACATAGAGCAGGCCGGTATTCACTCCGGTGACTCGGGTTGTTCCCTGCCGCCCTACACCTTGTCCAAGAAAATTCAGGACGAGATGCGCGAGCAGGTACGGAAATTGGCGCTGGAGCTCGGCGTGGTGGGCTTGATGAACGTGCAGTTCGCGGTCAAGGAAAACGACATCTACCTCATCGAGGTGAACCCGCGCGCCGCCCGTACCGTGCCCTTCGTCTCCAAGGCGACAGGGGCGCCGCTGGCCAAGATCGCCGCCCGTGTCATGGCTGGTCAGTCCCTGCAATCCCAGGGCTTTACCACCGAGATCATCCCGCCTTACTACTCGGTGAAAGAGGTGGTACTGCCCTTCGCCAAGTTCCCGGGCGTGGATCCGCTGCTGGGGCCAGAGATGCGCTCTACCGGTGAGGTGATGGGGGTGGGCAGCAGCTTCGCCGAGGCCTATGCCAAGGCCCAGCTGGGTGCCAGCCACGCCGTGCCGAAGGAGGGTCGCGCCCTGCTGTCCGTGCGTCACAGCGACAAGGCGCAGGTCGTTGATCTCGCCGCCAAGCTGCTGGAGCTGGGCTATGAGCTGGATGCCACCCACGGCACCGCCGTCGCCCTGGGTGAGGCGAGCATCAACCCGCGCCTGGTCAACAAGGTGCACGAGGGTCGCCCGCACATCCTGGACCGCATCAAGAATGGCGAGTACACCTACATCGTCAACACAGCCGAAGGGCGGGTGGCGATCCAGGACTCCAAGCAGCTGCGCCGCGCGGCCTTGCAGCACAAGGTGGCTTATACCACCACCCTGAATGAGGCGTTCGCCACCTGCATGGCCATCAGCGTCGATGCCACCGCCAACGTGAACTCGGTACAAGAGTTGCACCAGAAGGTGAAAAACCGCTAAGGATTGCGCAACAAGGGCAGGGGAGTCTCCCCTCCTTCTTTGCACAAGACACGCGAACCCTGAAAAACCCCGCCAGCGATGGCGGGGTTTTTGTTTTTTGGCCGGGCTGGTCAGCCTCTGGCATGGAGGCGGAGGTGAGCAGGGGAGAGGCAATATCGTTATTGACGGGAGAGATGCGCCCTTTAATTTGCATTAAATTGATAATTATTGCGTGCTGGCGGCTTTTGTTCGCAATCTTTGCAATCACTCACCCGACCCGCCTCTATATACTGGTTTCTCATCACATAAGGTCGTCTGCGCCTGCAACAGCGGGGTGCGAGGATCAGGGCCAGCTGCTTATCCGGCAGCGCAGGCCGGCCCCTCTTATCAAGAAGGGCCACAGGAAACCGGTTGTGGGGTTACCACCCACGCAACCGTCAGGGCCAGCGTTACCGCGCCAACCCGCTTCCCCCTCCTTACCCCGTCTGCTCAGTCGCGTCGTTGCTCACCGTCATCGCCAGCAACGGCGCCGCGCCTCAAGGACATCAGCCAAGGGAATCTGAATATGAGCTTCGATCACCGCAAATACCGCCCCGCTCCCGTCATCGCCTTGGCGGACCGTCAATGGCCCAACCGGGTGATGACGCAGGCGCCGCTCTGGTGCGCCGTGGACTTGCGCGACGGCAACCAGGCGCTGGTCGAACCCATGACGGTGGCCCAGAAGCTGCAGATGTGGGCGCTGATGGTCCATGTGGGCTTCAAGCATATCGAGGTGGGTTTCCCGGCCGCCTCCCAGCCCGATTTCGACTTCGTGCGCGAGCTTATCGAGCGCAACCTGATCCCGGACGACGTGACCATACAGGTGTTGGTGCAGGCCCGCGAGGATCTGATCGCCCGCACCTTCGAGGCGCTCAAGGGGGCCAGGCGCGCCATCGTCCACGTCTACAACTCGGTCAACCCGACCCAGCGCAACTATGTGTTCAACAGCGGGCGCGAGGGGGTCAAGGCCATCGCCGTGCAGGGGGCGCGCTGGGTACGCGAGCATGCGGCGCGCAACCCCGGCACCGAGTGGAGTTTCCAATATTCCCCCGAGAGTTTCAGCAGCACAGAGGTGGAGTTCGCGGTGGAGGTGTGTGACGCGGTGATCGACGAGTGGCGGTCCGCCGCCCGCCCCATGATCCTCAACTTGCCCGCCACGGTCGAGGTGAGCACCCCCAACGTGTTCGCGGATCAGGTGGAGTGGTTCTGCCGCCACCTCAAGGCGCGCCCCGAGGTGAGCATCTCCATCCACACCCACAACGACAGGGGCTGCGGCGTGGCCGCCGCCGAGCTGGCGGTGCTGGCGGGGGCCGATCGCATCGAGGGGACCCTGCTCGGCAACGGCGAGCGCACCGGCAACATGGACATAGTCACCATGGCCATGAACCTCTACAGCCAGGGCATAGATCCCGAGCTGGACTTGTCTGACATGGATGCCATCGTCGCCACCGTGGGCGCCTGCACCCAGATAGCCCTGCACCCGCGCCACCCCTATGCCGGCGAGCTGGTCTACACGGCGTTTTCCGGCAGCCATCAGGATGCGATCCGCAAGTCCCTGGCGGCCCCCAAACCCGATGCCTTCTGGGATGTGGCCTACCTGCCGATCGATCCCGCAGACCTCGGCCGCAGCTACGAGGCGGTGATCCGCATCAACAGCCAGTCCGGCAAGGGGGGCGTCACCTACCTGCTGGAGCGAGATCTCGGCCTGCAACTGCCGCGCTGGCTGCAAATTGACTTCAGCCGCCGGGTGCAGGCCCAGGCGGAGGCGAGCAGCAGCGAGATCAGCCCGGAGCAGATCCGCGCCCTGTTCGAGCAGCATTACCTCGAGCCGCTGCACGGCTATCGCATCGGCCGCTTCCAGCTCGGTCACGACAGCCAGGAGAGCCTGCGCCTGGAGTTGCAGACCCCGGACGGCACGCTGCAGCTGTGTGGCGAGGGGGAGGGGGCCATCACCGCGCTGGTCAACGGCTGGGAGCGCCAGACCGGGATGCACATAGACGTGCTCGACTACTCGGAGCATGCCCTCTCTGCCGGCACCGAGTCCCGCGCCGCCGCCTATGTGCTGCTCAGCGTCGATGGCGTACGGATGTGCGGGGTCGCCATCGGCCGCGACGTGGTCAACGCCTCCCTGCAGGCGGTGATCAATGGGGCGGCCCAGATCCGTGCCCTGCGGCAGAGTGCCTGAGGTCATGGGGAGGGTGCCCGTGGCATGACCCGGCGCAGCGCATCCTCGCCTCGCTCACAGTTCCCCTCACCCCTGTGGTGAGGGGATTGTTTTTTATGGAAATATCGGCTCACAATGGGCACTGGCCTGGCGGTCCGAAAGCGGTCGCATCGGGATAGGGACAGTGACGTTCAGGAGCCAGAAAGACGATGAAGACTCTCCCCAGTTTATCCATACACCCGGCCAGACTGTTTTCCCTCTCCCCCTGCCGCCGCTGCGTCCTCCTTGCCCTGCTGGGCTCCTTGCTGCTGGTCGCCAGCCTGGATGCCTACTGTTTCGACAGGCTGGTGCAGAATCATCTGCGCACCATAGGTGCCCTGGCCGAGGCCATCAACGTGGTGACCCTGCTGTTCATGTTCTGGGTCGTGCAGTGCGCCCAGATCTCCAGCAAGACCTACTTCTTCCTCTCTGCCGGCCTGGGGGTGTGGCTCGTCTCGGGGGCCATCGATGTGATGGACGAGGCCTACTTCCAGCCCTGGTGGCTCTCCATGGTCGAAGACAGCCTGCGCTCCCTCGGCATGCTGGCCACGGCCTGGGGAGTGCTGCTGTTGCTGCAACAGATGCACTGCACCCACCTTAGGCTGGCGTCGCTGGCCATGTCGGATGAACTGACCGGGCTCTCCAATCGCCGCTCGTTTCGCTCCGTGCTGGAGGCCCGTGCCGAGGCGGGGACCCCGCTGCTGCTGCTGGATCTGGATCACTTCAAGCAGATCAATGATCGTTATGGCCACGGCATAGGTGACAACGTGTTGCGGGAGTTCGGCTGCCTGCTGCGCCAGCACTGTCCGCCGAATGGGGTGGTGGCGCGGCTGGGCGGGGAGGAGTTTGCCCTCTGGCTGCCCGGCACCCCGGCCGAGCAGGCCCATGCCCTGGCGGAGCAGATGAGGCGCGCCACCGAGGCGCTGGTCTCGGGGGACGGGGTGCGGTTTACCGTGAGCATAGCCGTCGGTGTCTGCCATGCCGGGGAGGCTGTCGAAGCCCTTTTCCGGCGCACCGATCTCGCCCTCTATCGGGCCAAGCACCTGGGTCGCAACCGGGTTGAGCTGGCGTGACGACGGGCCCTGGCAGGTGCCGTGGGGCGGGCAGCCGAAAATGGACGCGATTGAACGGCTGCCTTCAGATTGCCCACCCGATCCACTACAATGGCCGCCTGTTTGCGTTCGGGGCCCCCTTGCATCGATGATGCGCGAGCCGCCCGGCGCCTTGTCTCTTTAGCGGAAGCCTTCATGATCCCTCTCTCCTCCTTCTCCACGGGGCGCCTGGTCGCCCTGCCGCTGCTGATGGCCGCCTTGCTGGCGGGCTGTGCCAGCGAGCCGACGGCCCCGGCGCAGGACGCCGCCAGCGCTCAGCAACAGGCCAAACAACCCAAGGCCATGCAACCGCGCAAGCCGGCCGACATGAAGAGCCGCATAGTGCGCTTCCTGCCCGCCAACGTGTCCGACAAGCAGGGCTGGGCCAATGACGTGGTGACCGCACTCTCGACCCAGGGCATAGCGGTGAGCGATCACAACGTCTGCAGCGTGCTGGCGGTGGCGGAGCAGGAGGCGACCTACCAGGCGGATCCCGTGGTGCCCGGCCTTGGCAAGATCGCCTGGAAGGAGATCAACCGGCGGGCGGCCAAGCTGCTGATCCCCGAGTTTGTGGTGCGCACGGCCCTCGGCATCGAGTCCCCCACCGGCAAGTCCTACGCAGAGCGCATCGACAAGTTGCGCACCGAGCGGGAGATGAGCCTGATATTCGAGGACATGATAGGCACTGTGCCCATGGGCAAGACCCTGTTTGGCAACATGAATCCGGTGCACACCGGCGGCCCCATGCAGGTCAGCATCGCCTTCGCCGAGGCCAACGTCCGGGGCTACCCCTATTCCGTCAAGGAGAGCATCCGTCACGAAGTCTTCACCCGCCGTGGCGGCATCTGGTTTGGCACCAAGCACATCTTCGGCTACCCCGCCGATTACCCTGATACCCTCTATCGCTTCGCCGACTTCAATGCCGGCTGGTACGCGAGCCGCAACGCCGCCTTCCAGGCCGCCGTCAGCCGGGTGAGCGGCAAGACCCTGGCGCTGGATGGGGATCTCATCCGCTACGACTCCGACCAGCCCGGCAACACCGAGCTCGCGGTCCACGGCATCGCCAGCCGGATCAACATGAGCAAGCAGGCGATCCACCAGAGCCTGCGCACAGGGGACAGCGCCGAGTTTGCCCAGACCGACCTCTACCACAGGATCTTCACCCTGGCCGACCAGCAGGCTGGCAAGCGGCAACCCCGCGCCGTGCTGCCCGGCATCCAGCTCAAGAGCCCCAAGATCACTCGCAACCTCACCACCGCCTGGTTCGCCAAGCGGGTGGATGACAGGGAGCAGAGGTGTGTCAAGCGCATGGCGGCCATTCAATGACCACATAAGGGAAAACAAGGGCGGCCAATGGCCGCCCTTGTTTTTGTTGGGGTAGCTCTTGAGCAACGCAGAGTGTCTGTTGGCTCAAGGGTGTTGGAGGCGATGACTCTCTCTATGTTCAGGCAGTTGGCTTTCAGACAGCGTCACTAAGGTGAGGACGAGACAATGCCTCTGCACTTTGGATAGCCGCTACAACCCCAAAACGGGTTGCCCTTATTTTCCCCTCGACTGGCGGTACGCAAGATCATGGGGTTGCCGCATTTAGGACATGCGGGGACGGCATGGACGGTCTCGATAGTGCCTGGCTCAGAGGTGCGTTTGTCATGGTCAACTGAGGATGTATTGCGTGCCACGGATTTTATGGGGGCCATGCCATGGCGTGCCTTGAGCCGTGCCACATGTTGTTTATGAGTCTGCCAGTTGGCGGCCAATCGCCCTCGCTGGATGGTATCGACGATCCTATCCACTTCGTCCTGGCGCAATAGCTGGGTGGTTTTGCTCTTGATGTAGGGAGTAAGGCCGCGGTTGAGCACATTCTCCGGCATCGGCGTCTTGAAGGTACAATCGCCGATAAAGTAGACCACCGAATGGAGTTGATGGTCCGCCAGCCCCAGCAGGGACTTGAGCGTCATCACATGTTTGTAGTTCTGGTGCAGGGGGTTCTGGAAGCTGTGCTTGCGGCGGTAGATCTGCTGAGTCCAGTGCTTGTGTGCAGGATTACCGAAGATCCACCCCTTCATATTCTTGGTTTCAATCACGAAGACCCCGTAGCGGGAGACGATGATGTGATCGATCTGGGTGGAGCCATCTTCGGTCGGCAGGGTCAGGTTCTTGAGTAGTCGGTAGTCTCGCTTGTCGAGAAATAGCCGGATCGAGAGATTGAGAAACCATTCCCCCACCATCCCCTTGAACCAGGGGGTTTTTATCACGGTGGCAATCAGTAACAGTGGCAGCAGATACCAGAGCTGAGCAAGCAGCAAGGTAATGACGGGAGTGAAGTCCATTTCATCGACTCTCCATGGGAGCTTGCTTAAGGGTTAAGCCTCGATAGTAATCAGGCTGCGGCACTTGGGATATCCTGGATAGCCCGGAAGGTATCGTCCCGTTTACCGGCTACAAGAAGTGGTGACTGGTGGAATATAGCGGGTAAATAGCCAGTCTATCTGGAGGCATGCCTAGTTTG
Organism: Aeromonas sp. sia0103; assembly: GCF_963895295.1. Taxonomy (NCBI): domain Bacteria; kingdom Pseudomonadati; phylum Pseudomonadota; class Gammaproteobacteria; order Aeromonadales; family Aeromonadaceae; genus Aeromonas; species Aeromonas sp. sia0103. Next base: position 317,065 of record NZ_CAWQKG010000055.1, read on the forward strand.
ATCCCAATGCTCGAGGTGCCGCTCTTTAACCGGCTCAGCCGTTGTCGCAGATTTGTACCTGGATCCGCAACAGGCCGCGAAAGCCTCTGGCGGCGTAGTAAGACTGGGCGCCGTTGTGATAGAGGAACACCTGGTCATAGCGGCGATCGCAGAACAGGGCGCCACCTAGCTGTCTGATGTCGGCGGGGGTCTTTACCCAGCTCGAGGTCTTGGCATCGAAGCCGCCAAGCCGTTGCAGTGCTCTATATTCTGACTCCGTCAGCAAGTCGATTCCCATGGCCGCGGCCATCTCCATGGCACTGCCTTCCGGCCGGTTCTCCTTTCTGGACTCCAGTGCCGCTCTGTCATAGCAGAGGCTTCTGCGCCCGGCGGGGCTCTCTGCGCTGCAGTCGCAGAAGAGGAAGGCCCCGTGCTCATCCTGGCCAATGACGTCCGGCTCGCCGCCCGTATCCTCCATTGTCTGCAGCGAGCGCAACTGCGTGGGCGCCGCCTCCAGCCTGGTTTGCACGGCCGACCACGCCAGCCCGGCATGGCGGTGCATGTTTGCCTCAAAGCGAGTCTGCAAGATGGCGAGCAGTGCCTCTGTCTGCTGCTTGGTCGGGTTCATGATCCATCGTCCTCCGAGATAGGAGCGTCTCGCCGCTCGTGGATAAAGAGTGGATACGGCATAGCATCGCGCCCATGGGGCCGTCCCGTGAAGGGGCATTTGCGGCATGACCCTATCCACTTGTGTCTTTGACGACAGATTATGGCCCAGAGTCGTCGCCGTGGGGCAGGCTGGCGCTAACGGCAAGCCTTGCGGAGCGAGAGTGGTCAATGTTGTTGGCAAAATCCATGATGGGGTTCGTTGACGCGAGGGGGAGCGGTACTTGTCTGCAGTAGGCGGGAATACCTGAAATGACAAAGCCCCAAAAAGGGGCCCTGGATCTGCACGGCGCTGAGGCCTGACTGGAAAGGGTTGTCTTGCCTATAGGGTCGACGATTCGTCTGGCATGAGTCAGATGGCCTGGCGCCAGGAGCGATTAACCCCGGCTGATGCCCTGCACATGACCCTGGGCATCGCTGACGCAGCGCCACAGTTTGGCATCGTTGGCCACCTTGATATCGACGCCGGTGGCGGCCTGGGATTCGGCCACATAGTCGATCACCAGAGTATTTTGAGCGGCACCGCTCTCCTTGGCCACCGCCTTCAGGCAGGCTTTTTCCGCCGGCTTGGTTTGGCTGTTGCTGCCGTTATAGGCGGCCTGGGCCGTGCTGGCTACCGCGGCCTGCTCGGTCTGGCAGATGCCGTTGCCACCGTGCTTGACGGTGTAGCTGATGCTCAGTCCACCCTCGTTCATGATGGAGAGGGTGGTCTTGCCAGACTTCGCCTCGTAATAGGTGGGGCTGAATTTCTTGACGGTGGCATTCTTGCCATTGATGGAGACGACGCCAGACTCGGCGTGGGCCTTGATATTCCCCGGGCAGCTGGCGCTGAAATCCGGAACCTGGGCCTGGGCAACACCCGCGAGCAGCAACATAGACAGGGTGATCATGGTCTTTTTCATAGAGTAACCTCAAACAGCGAGCAGTTAATAAAACGGGTAATGACATCAATGTGCACGAGGGGGACTGGGCCGGCCTCGTCCATCTATTGCATCCTGTCGGGGGCTCAATCTAGCAGGCGAGGGGAAGAAGTAAAATAAAACGAAATACGCAGAAATAAAAACCTGTGAAAAAATATAAATACTATATATCAGCACCTTACGATATTGTTTCGACTGTGTTGGGGCGGCGTCCATTCCACGGCCGCCCCCCTCTTCACGCCGCAACGGTCAAGCGAAGGCTCGGCGTCGGCCATCATGGCTGCTTGCTGGCGGGGGAACATGAGCCCTGGCCTCGAGGGATGATTGAATGGCGTCCCTCCGCTGAGCAGGCCGGGTGACACTCACCGAGATCCGGGGCGAATCGCATCTTACGAATGGCGTAACGGCGCCGCCATTATTGAGACCGGCCAATGCGCCATTGCGTTAGAAACTCATCGCCAGCCCGACGGAATAGCCGCTGGTGTTGTGGCTGAACATATAACGGCCGACCAGCCGGGTGCGGCTGATGAAGATATCGTATTTGCTGCTGTCGAGTTCGAGCCCGAGGCCGAGGGAGTTGAGGCTGTTGAAGCCGAGCAGGCCGCGCTGCTCGCCCAGGTATTCGGTACGGGCCGCCTCCAGCACATAGCGCAGCGGGCGATCCAGCAGGGTCCAGTCCCACATGGGGGCGCGACGGCGCAGATAGAGCCCCAGGTTCTCCGCCTCTGCCTGGCCGGCGACGCTGGATGCGGTGCCGGAGTAGCTCTGCAGTTGCTGATAGGAGTAGCGCAGCTCCGCATCTATGTCCTGACTCTTGGAGAACAGCTCGTAGTCGAGCATCAGCGATCCCCCCAGGCCATAGACGTTGAGCCGGCCGCCGTCGAGAAAATCGAGGTTCTTGCCCGTCTTGTGAGAGATGAAGGCGGCGCCGATGCGCAGATCGCTGGCCACTGTCCCCAGGGTGAAGTTGCCGATGGGGCGCAGCACCAGGTTGCCGCCCCAGCGGTCACGGTGCAGGCTGAAGTCCCAGCCGATGCCACCGGTGGCGCTCAGGCTGTTCCACTTGACCGGGATGGTGCGCGTCTCATTGCCGTCGCTGAACACGAACTGGGGATCGTAGCGGCTGTAACCCAGGGTGCCCTCCAGATAGATAGGGAACCCCTCGCTCATGGTGGCGCCGCCGCCGAGCTGGGTGATGGTCAGCGCCGCCTGTTCATTGGTGCTGCTGCCGATATCCAGGTTGCTGGCGGTGATGTCGGGCACCACGGCGAAGCTCATCAGGGAGACAACGGCATTGGCGCGCTGCTGAATGATGGACCCATCGTTGGCCTGGGCCGCCAGGCTGAACAGCCCGAGGCCAGTCAGTGAGAGAATTCTGCCGTAAGAAGAGGGGATCAGCGCCATACCTTGCTCCGTGATGTCCTCGTCCGATGAGGAACTTTTACACTGTAACGGTTTTTATTCCCCTTGGCAGCCAAGTCGTTGTGTCAACTGACAATATTATCGTCCAACGGGGCAGCGCCGCCGTCTGCCGCCCACCGCGCCAGCAGGGCTGGGTGCGCCTTTTGGCGAGGAAATGTGCGCATAACATGACGGACATTAATTTCTTGTTCAGTTCGACCGGTGTATAACGGTCATCCCACAGGAAGTATGGGGTGAGGCAACAGGGACAAACTGCCGGGTGAGGACCCTTGGGTCGTCATGACGGGTTCGCACTATGTTGACGGGAGTCAGACCAGATGCAGGACATGCTGCATGCCATATGGCATCAGGATTTTGAACAGCTTATTCATATGCAGGCCGTGGGTCTGCTCGTCACCTGCCTGGTGGTGATCCTCTTTCTCGAATCGAGTTTCGTCTTCCTGCCGCTGCCCGGCGACAGCGTGGTGCTGCTGGCCGGTGGCCTGGTCGGGCTCGGGGTGGTCGGCCTGGAAGTGCCGCTGCTCTATCTGCCGCTGGCGACCGGCTGCGGCAGTCTGATCGCCTATCTGCAGGGGAGGGCGCTGCAAGGCACCCGTTTCATGCAGAAGGTGGAGAAGGTGATCCCCGATGGCAGCCTGCCCAAGGCGACCCGTCTGCTGGAAAAATACGGCTTCTGGGCCATGTTCATCTCCCGCTTCATCCCCTTCGTCAGGGTGCTGACCCCCATGCTGATGGGGGTGGGTCATCTGGACAGGTTCAAGCTGGTGATGGCAAGCTTCGCCAGCGCCTTCCTCTGGGCCCTGGTGCTGGGGTTGGTGGGTCGCTTCGTCATGCTGTCTCCCTTCTTCGCCCAGTATCACGAGCTGCTGACCAAGTGCCTGCTGATGACCTCGTGCGTGCTGTTTGTGGTCGCCGTCGCCACCATCGTCTTCCGCTTGTGCAAGCGCTCGAGCGATCGGGCCAGCTGATCCTCCCCCGCGGTGGGCCGCCTGGCCCGCCGCACTTTTGCCTCGTCGCGCGCGTTCAATCCAGCCTCTGGCCGAGGGCAAGTCTGGCCGGCGGGCGAGGCGATCGCGGTGGCTCGCCATCTCCCCTCCCGAGCACAATGAAAATACAGGCCATTTGAGGCGGAATTTGTGACGCCTATCTGTTACACTTCGCGCCCGCCATTTTCCGGCTCACTCTCTGACGCTATGTCAGAATCAGCCGTCCTTGGCCGCAAGCCTCGCCGATGCCGCGCCACAAGCCGGCTCAAGCCACTTAAGCCAACTACAGCCCAGCTGGAACACAGGAACCCAATATGAGATTTGAATCGTTCGATTTTGCCCCCGAGATTTTGCGCGCCATCTCAGATTGCGGTTATCAGGAGATGACCCCTGTGCAGCAACAGGCGATCCCGACCATCCGTCGTGGTAGCGACGTGCTGGCCAGCGCCCAGACCGGGACCGGCAAGACCGCCGCCTTCGCGCTGCCGATCCTGCAACGCCTGCTGGACAAGCCGGCCGAGCTGCAGCCGTCCAACGCCCGGGTGCTGATCATGACCCCGACCCGCGAGCTGGCCGAGCAGATCACGAACAACATCAATGACTTCGCCAAGTACCTCGAGATCACCGTGCTGACGCTGGTGGGCGGTGGCAAGCAAGACGTGCAGGCCAAGAAGCTGAAAGCGGGCGCTCACATCATAGTGGCGACCCCGGGTCGTCTGCTGGAGCACCTGACCGCCTGCAACCTCAGCCTCTCCGGTGTCGAGTGCCTGGTGCTTGACGAAGCGGATCGCATCCTCGACATGGGCTTCAGCGCCGATGTGCAGCAGATCCTGCAAGCGGTCAACAAGCAGCGCCAGAACCTGCTGTTCTCCGCCACCTTCTCCGACGCGGTGAAGAAGCTCGCCAACCTGATGCTGGACCGCCCGCAGATCATCAGCGTCAACAAGCAGAACTCCACCGCCGACACCGTCAGCCACACCGTCTATCCGGTGGAGCAGAAGCGCAAGCGCGAGCTGCTGTCCGAGCTCATCGGCAAGCAGAACTGGCAACAGGTGCTGGTGTTTGCCAGCACCCGCGAGAGCTGTGACGTGCTGGTGGAAGAGCTGAACCTGGATGGCATCAAGGCCGCCGTGGTGCACGGTGACAAGGCGCAAGGCAGCCGTCGCCGCGCCCTGCGCGAATTCGTGGAAGGCAAGGTGCGGGTGCTGGTGTCCACCGAGGTGGCCGCCCGTGGGCTGGATATCCCGGATCTGGAGTACGTGGTCAACTACGATCTGCCGTTCCTGGCCGAGGATTACGTCCACCGCATCGGCCGTACCGGCCGCGCCGGCAAGAGCGGCATGGCGATCTCCTTCGTCAGCCGTGAAGAGGAGCGCACCCTGATCGAGATCGAGGCACTGATCGGCCAGAAGATCCGCCGCATCATGGTGCCGGGCTACGAGGTGAGCAGCCGTGACGAACTGATCCAGCAACTGCATGAGCGTCGTCGCTTCGGCAAACGTCCCCAGCGTGCCGACAACGCCGCCGCCCAGGCCATGGCGGAGTCCAAGCTGCAGGGTCAGCGCCTCAAGCGCCTGGCGGCCGCCAAGAAGCCCCGTCAGTCGAAATAAGCAGGCAAGCTCTGCGCGGGGGCCAGCAGCCCCCATCCCGTAAAGGCGCCAGTGGCGCCTTTACGCTGTTGATGACCCGCCCGTCTCTCTGAGGATCCGTGATGACCCCTCCCAACTACAATCAGGCCCTGTTCGACATGGCCACCCAGAGCCTGGCCGAGCTGGCGCGCACCGCCGAGCAGAAGGCCGGCAAGCGCACTCCCGCCCAGGAGAGTCACTTCCTCTGCACCTGGATGGCGGATTCCCTCAAGGAGAAGCGCTTCTCCCGGCTGGTGATGGAGGATCTGAAAGGCTGGATCCAGCAGGGCCGTACCCTGGGGGCCGGCGCCGATCTCAAGGGGCTGCTGGAGCGCATCGTCTGCCAGTACGGCCGTGCCATGGCGGTGCCCGAGCAGCTGGGCGCCAGGCTCGCCACCCTGCTGGCCGAGCTGGAAGAGGCGGGTTGGTTAGTGTTTACCGACAGCGAACTGGACGCCAAGCTGCGGCTGCTGAGTCAGGGTCAGTCCAGCCTGGTGATCTCGGCCAGCGAGTATCAGGGGCATATCGCCGAAGGGGAGCTGCTCAAGCCGCTGACCCTCTATGTGCGCGGTGACGAGAAGCAACTGGCACAGGCGGCCTTTGCACAGGGCCTGCTGCTGAGCCAGGGCGACAAGAAGGCCACCCTGGTCAAGCACCACAAGGCGTATCGACTGGTGCCCGCCAATGCCCAGCCCGCCCTGGCGCTGCTGGCCGAGGCCAGTGCCTGACGACGTTGTTCTGCTCGCCCCTATGACCCCGGCCCTGTGCCGGGGTTTTTTATGGCCAAAAGGCAGGGCAGGGACGAGTGACGGGGCGACGCCTTCATCTGTTTTTTCCCCCAATGCTGTCGCAGGGCGAGGGGGTTGCGAGGTGCCCCCTCCGATGGGGGGCGTCCCCCATATGGTGAGATGGTGGCGCAAAACTTCTGCTCTAGGGTGAGTGGGCCCCAAAGAGGGCCTTAGGGAAGCAAACCGCCTGATGGCGCTACTCAATGAATGAGGAAACATGATGAAAGCAACTCCAATTGCCCTGCTGCTGGCCGCGATGCTGGCCTCTCCGCTCTGCGCCGCCGGGCTCGATGCCAGGCTCACCCTGGTGGATGGCGGCACGGACGATGTGCGCGTCAACCTGACTCTGACCAACACGGGGGATAAGCCCATCCGTCTGCTCAACTGGCAACTGCCGGGCAGCGAGGACGCGCCCCTGTTCCTGGTGGAGCGCGATGGCCAGCGAGTCGGCTACGAGGGGGCCCTGATCAAGCGGGCGGCACCGACCGACAAGGACTTCCAGCAGCTCAAGGCCGGTCAGAGCCTGACGCTGCAGGCCGAGGTGTCCGGCCTCTACGACATGAGCGCCCAGGGCCAATACAGCATCCGCTACCGGTTGCCGACCCTGCCGCAGGAGGCGAAGGCCGCCAAGGCCAAGCAGGCCCAGGCCAGCGAGTCCAACGCCGTCAGCCTCTGGGTGGAGGGGGTGAACGATGAGCGGGTGCAGGCCAAGGCCGCTCCCCTGGTCGAGCCGCAGGCCATCACCGCCTCGGTCAGCTTCAGCGGGCGCTGCACCAACACCCAGAAGAGCGACATCCTGACGGCGCTGGATGCAGCCGGCACCATCAGCAACGACTCCAGCAGCTACCTGGCGGTGGACAAGCCGAGTGGCCAGCGCTATCGCAGCTGGTTTGGCGCCTATGATGCCTCCCGCTGGGATCAGGCCGAGACCCACTTCAGCAAGATCAAGGATGCAATAGACAACAAGCCGCTCACCTTCGACTGCGGCTGCAAGCAGAGCTACTTCGCCTACGTCTATCCGGATCAGCCCTACAAGGTCTACCTGTGCAAGAGCTTCTGGACCGCCCCCGTCACCGGCACCGACTCCCGCGCCGGCACCATAGTCCACGAGCTGAGCCACTTCAACCTGGTGGCAGGGACGGACGATCTGGGTTACGGTCAGGCCAATGCCCGCAACCTGGCGAGCACGGATCCGCTGAAGGCGCTGGGTAACGCCGACAACCACGAGTATTTCGCCGAGAACACCCCGAGCGAAAACTGATCTCTTGATCGGGGCCGCGAGGCCCCCTTTTGAAGGAAGGAGGCGCCATGATGACGCTCTTGCTGACTACGCTCGCGCTCGCCCCCCTGAAGTGCGAACTGTCGGTGCAGGCCGAAAGCCGGGTGAACGAGCCGCTGCCCCTGGTGATGACCCTGACCAACCAGGGGGAGGGGCCCATCGAGGTGTTGAGCTGGTTCACCCCGTTCGAGGGCTGGTTCGCCGATGCCATCGATCTCACCCTGGCGGATCGGCCGATAGCCTATAAGGGGCCGCTCGCCAAGCGGGGCAACCCCGGCGCCGACGACTTCTTCATCCTGGGTGCCGGCCAGCAGAGCCGGGCGGATGCGGAGCTGACCCAGGTCTACGACTTGTCGCGCCCCGGGGTCTATCACCTCAGCTACCGCGCCCAGCCGCTGACCCTGACCCAGGGGGTGGCGCCGCTCTGCCCCGCCATCAGCTTCAGCCGTATCGCCGCGCCCTAAGCGGCGCTGCGTCCCGTCGCGTCCAGCAGCCCCACAGCGCGGGCAGCGACCGCCAGATAATGGGGCGAGCGCGCCCGCTCCCGCCAGCAGCAGTGCACCAGCTTGATCACATGATCGTCCAGGCTGACCAGCGCCCGCGGCAGCACCAGCTCCCAATCCAGCCCTGTGGTATCCGGCCAGCGCTGAGCGTGCAGCGCCGGCGCCCCGACCGTGATGTAGGCGGCGGCCACCCCCTGCCACATCAGCGTTTGCCAGGGGGCTTGCAGCGCCTCTGGCAGGTGGCGCGCGACTATGGCGGCGGCCCGGCTGCCGGTCACCAGATGCAGCACTGTGAAGTTGCGGGTCTGCCAATAGAGGGGCAGGGCGGCCTCGGCCAGCTGTGCCAGCACATCTTGCCCATCAGCGAGGCTGCGTGGCAGCGAGCCTGGCCAGCGCGGATCCGCCGCCACCTGCCGCAGGCGGGCGGTGATCCACTCGCCCTGCCAGCGCGATCCCTCCCAGTGGGCCGACAGCCCGGCCAGCAGGCGGGTGACGTCCCGGCAGGGCGCCCCCTCCCCGGCAGGCAGGATCAGGGCCTTGCACTGCCAGGCGGCCAGCGCCGCCGCCTGCTCTCCCACATGGCCATTTTCCAGCGCGTAGGCGAAGCGGATGAGGGGGTGAAAGGCGCCCCCCGCGGGTGAGCCGCGCCGCGCCAGCAGCTCTTCGAAGCTGGGCAACCAGCCCTCTTTGGCGAAGCGGAGCACCAGCTGCTGGCGCAGCTCCACGAACAGGGTCTCCGCTTCTTCGCCCTGATTGTTCACCCCGGCCGGCAGGGCCTGGGTGGTCTGCCAATGGGTGAAGAAGTGCTGCAACTGTTGGGGACTGGCCCCCATCTCGTGCAGGGCGTGCAGCGCCATGGGGCAGTGGTTGGTGGTGTCCCGGCCATTGAGGGCGAAGGTCTGGTTGGCATCGAGCAGGGCATGCAGGTAATCCATAAGCGTTTGACTCCTTTTATGAGGGGAGACAGGATTGTGCAAGTTAAAGCTAACTTGAGGTCAAGGGTGAAGATGCAGCGCAAGTGGTTGGCCATCGGCCAGATAGTCAAACGCTCAGGCGTCAACGCCAGCGCCCTGCGCTTCTACGAGCAGCGGGGCTTGCTGAGCAGCGTGCGCAACGACGGCGGGCGGCGCCTCTATCCGCAGGATGCGCTGCGTCGCATCGCCTTCATCCGGGTGGCGCAGGGGATGGGACTGAGCCTGGGCGAGATTGGCGAGGCGCTCGCCGGCCTGCCCGATGGCCGCACCCCGGATCGCGGCGACTGGGAGCAGATCGCCAGCCAGTGGCAGGGGCTGCTCGATCGGCGTATCGAGGCTCTGCAACTGATGAAGCGCAAGCTCACCTCCTGCATCGGCTGCGGTTGCCTGTCACTCGATCACTGCGCCCTCTACAACCCGGCCGATCAGGCCGCCGGGCAGGGCAGCGGCCCCCGTTATCTGCTGGGGGATGTGCCGCCATCCGGCGAGTGATCAGAAGATGATAAACATGAACGCTGGCTCGGCATCTGGTGCGCCGAGGCCCCCGTACTTGCCCATCCCTATTTGTTGACCCATCCCCTCGCCATCTTCGTTAGTCATTATCTTGCTTAATATCGCCATATTTCATGGTTCGATAACGGCACCCCCCGCGTTATGTTTTGTCCATGCCGTCAACACCGCATCAATATCGGGTTATTACGATGGCGTCGGGAGCCCTGAATAATAATCACATGGCTTCATCCTATTATCCTTGGCAAGAAGTTGGATGCTCATAAATATAACGAGGTAAATAATGAAACATTTGCGATCCCTGTTTTTATTAGCCGCGCTTCCCCTGGCCGTGATGACCTCGGCCGAGGCCCAATCCAGTCTTGCCTCTATCCAGAGCGCCGGGGTGATCAAGATAGGCACCGAAGGCGCATACCCCCCGTTCACCTATCACGACAAGAGCGGCAAGCTGGTGGGCTTTGATGTGGAGATCGGCGAACTGATCGCCAGCGGTCTCGGGGTCAAGCCGGACTTCGTCGAAGGCAAGTGGGATGGGCTCATCGCCGGGGTGGATGCCAGGCGCTACGACCTGGTGCTGAACGAGGTGGCCATCACCCCGGATCGGCTGAAAAAATATGATTTTTCAGATCCTTACATCATCTCCAAGGCGGTGGTGGTGGTGCACAGCGACAACAGCAGCATCAACAGCTTCGCGGATCTGAGGGGCAAGAAATCCTCCCAGTCCCTGACCAGCAACTTCGCCCAACTGGCGAAGGCATCGGGGGCCGAGGTGGTGGCCACCGAGGGCTTCAACCAGTCGCTGGAGCTGGTGCTGAGCGGGCGGGTGGATGCCACCATCAACGACAGTCTCTCCTACCTGGACTTCAAGAAACAGAAGCCGGATGCCAAGTTGAAGGTGGCGGCAACCGAGGCGAAGGGGGATCAATCGGCCGTGCTGCTCGCCAAGGGACAACCGGAATTGCTGGCCGCCATCAATCAGACGCTGCGCACCGCCAAGCAAGACGGCAGCTATCAGAAGATATCGCTGAAATATTTTGGCACTGACGTCTCGCAATAATATCGCGGCAACATAATAACAATCGAGGAAATTAACGTGCCAGCCTGGTTGCAGTTAATGATCGACTCTTTTTGGCCCCTGCTCAGCGCGGGGCTTATTTTTACCGTGCCATTGACGCTGATCACCTTCGTGCTGGGAATATTGCTTGGATTTCTGGTGGCACTGGCAAGGCTGTATGGCCCGGCTCCCCTGATTGCGCTGGTCCGCTTCTATGTCTGGCTCATTCGGGGCACGCCACTGCTGGTGCAGCTGTTCCTCATCTTCTACGGCTTGCCGAGCGCCGGCATAGTGCTGGATGCCTTCACCGCCGCGGTCATCGGCTTCACCCTCAACATCGGCGCCTACAGCTCGGAGATCATCCGCGCCACCCTGGCGGCTATCCCGAAAGGGCAGTGGGAGGCGGCCCACTCCATCGGCATGAACTGGCCCCAGGTGATGTGGCGGGTGATATTGCCACAGGCGTCGCGCATCGCGGTGCCACCGCTCTCCAACACCTTCATCTCGCTGGTCAAGGACACCTCGCTGGCGGCGGCGGTGACGGTGCCCGAGCTGTTCCAGGCCGCTCAGCGGCTCGCCTCCGTCACCTATGAGCCGCTCATCCTCTACACCGAGACGGCCATCATCTACCTGCTGTTCAGCTCGGTGCTCTCCACCCTGCAAGACTGGCTGGAGCGCAAGTTGACTCATAAAGAGACCCGGGAGGTCGCCCCATGATCCGGTTGAGTGGTATCGAGAAGCAATTTGGCGGCCAGCGGGTGCTGAAGGGGGTTGGTCTCGCGCTGGCGGCGGGCAGCGTCACCGCGCTGATCGGTCCCTCCGGCAGCGGCAAGAGTACCCTGCTGCGCTGCGTGAATCTGCTGGAGCGGCCGGATGCGGGGCGACTGGTGCTGGGGGGGATCGAGCTCGACTTCTCCCATCACCTGCCGCGCCAGAGCGTGCTGAGCCTGCGCCAGCAGACTGGCATGGTGTTCCAGAACTTCCAGCTGTTTCCGCACATGACGGTGCTGGAGAACGTGATCGAAGGCCTGGTGACGGTGCTGAAGTGGCCGAAGGCCAAGGCGGTGGCGCGTGGTGTGCTGTTGCTCGACAAGGTGGGGCTCAGCCACAAGGCCGAGGCTGTGCCCGCCACCCTCTCCGGCGGCCAGCAGCAGCGGGTCGCCATCGCGCGGGCACTGGCCCAGTCACCCAAGGTGCTGCTCTGTGACGAGCCGACCTCGGCACTGGATCCCGAACTCGCGTTGGAGGTGGTGGCCGTGCTGCGCCAGCTGGCCCGCGAAGGCACCACCATGCTGATCGCCACCCATGATCTGCGCCTGGCGGCCCAGATAGCGCAGCAGGTGATCTTCCTCGAAGCGGGGGAGATAGTGGAGGCGGGCAGCGCGCAGCAGATGTTCACCACCCCCAGGCGAGCACGCACCTTCGAGTACATCTCCACCCTGACCGAGCGGTTGCCGGAGAACTGGAGCATCTAGTGGCCGCCGTGGTGAACGGGTGGTTAGCCACCCAAAAAAACAGCCCCGCAGATGCGGGGCTGTTTTCCTGGGGGAGGTGAACCTTGGATGGCAGATTAAACGGCCAAGTAGTCCATGATCCCCTCGGCGGCCTTGCGGCCCTCGTAGATGGCGGTCACCACCAGATCCGAGCCGCGCACCGCGTCGCCACCGGCGAACACCTTGGGGTTGCTGGTCTGGAAGGCATAATCCGCTTTCTCTTGGGCCTTGATGCGATCCCGGTTGTCGAGCTCGATGCCGTATTCCGCCATCCAGGGCTGGGGGTTGGGCTGGAAGCCGAACGCCATCACCACCGCATCGGCGGCCAGCACCTGCTCGGAGCCTGTCACAACCACCGGATTGCGACGGCCGTTGGCATCGGGGGCTGCGAGCTCGGTGCTCACCACCTTGATGCCGCAGGTGCGGCCATGGGCATCGAGCTCCACGCCGATGGGCTGCAGGTTGAACATAAATTCCACCCCTTCCTCGTGGGCGTTCTTCACCTCCCGCTTGGAGCCCGGCATGTTCTCGGCATCGCGACGGTAGGCGCAGATCACCTTGTCCGCACCCTGACGGATGGCGGTGCGCACGCAGTCCATGGCGGTATCGCCACCGCCGAGCACCACCACCTGCTTGCCGGCGAAGTCGATGTAATCGGCCTGCGCCTTCTCAAAGCCCAACAGTCGGTTGGCGTTGGAGATGAGGTAGGGCAGGGCGTCATACACGCCGGGCGCCGTCTCATTCTCGAAGCCGCCCTTCATGTACTTGTAGGTGCCGACCCCGAGGAAGACCGCATCGAACTCACCGAGCAGATCGGCGAAGGTGACATCCCGGCCCACCTCGGTCTCGAGGCGGAACTCGATCCCCATGCCCTCGAAGATCTCGCGCCGGCGCTGCATCACCTCTTTTTCCAGCTTGAAGGAGGGGATGCCGAAGGTCAGCAGGCCGCCGATCTCCGGATACTTGTCGAACACCACGGCGCTGACACCGCTGCGTGCCAGTACGTCGGCGCAGGCGAGCCCGGCCGGGCCGGCGCCGATAACGGCGACCCGCTTGCCGGTCTTCACCACCTTGGAGAGATCCGGGCGCCAGCCCATCTCGAACGCCTTGTCGGTGATGTATTTCTCGATGTTGCCTATGGTGACGGCGCCGAATCTGTCGTTGAGGGTGCAGGCACCCTCACACAGCCGATCTTGCGGGCAGACCCGGCCGCACACCTCCGGCAGGCTGTTGGTCTGGTGGGAGAGCTCCACCGCCTCCAGGATGCGTCCCTCGTTGGCCAGCTTCAGCCAGTTGGGGATGTAGTTGTGCACCGGGCACTTCCACTCGCAATAGGGGTTGCCGCAGTCGAGGCAACGATCCGCCTGCATGCCCACCTGGGCCTGGTTGAAGGGCTCGTAGATCTCCACGAACTGGATCTTGCGGATCTTGAGCGGTTTCTTCGGCGGGTCGACCCGCTGGACATCGATAAACTGGAATACGTTCTGGCTCATAGGGTTCCCTCCTTATTGCGCCTGGATTCTGAGTTCTGCACTAGAGCGGCTGGTGTGACCAAGCAGGGACTTGACGTCGCTGGACTTGGGCTTGATCAGCCTGAACTTGGGCACATAGGAGTCGAAGTTGGCCAGTATCTCCTCGGCGCGCGAGCTGCCTGTCTCGTTCAGGTGCGCCGTGATGATGCCGCGCAGGTGCTCCTGATGGATGGCGAGATCCGCCACGTCCAGCAGTTCCACCAGCTCGGGGTTGGTGCGCTTGGCAAAGTTGCCGCACTCGTCCAGCACGTAGGCGAAACCGCCTGTCATGCCCGCCGCGAAGTTGACGCCCGTGGTGCCGAGTATGGTGACTATGCCGCCGGTCATGTATTCACAACCGTTGTCGCCTATCCCCTCGACCACCGCCAGGGCGCCGGAGTTGCGCACCGCGAAGCGCTCGCCCGCGGTGCCTGCGGCGTAGAGCTTGCCGCCGGTGGCGCCGTAGAGGCAGGTGTTGCCTATGATGGCCGCCTCATGGGACTTGAATGCCACGCCGACGTGGGGTTTGACCACAAGCTTGCCGCCGGTCATGCCCTTGCCCACATAGTCGTTGGCGTCGCCGGTGAGTATCATCTCTAGGCCGCCGGCGTTCCAGACGCCGAAGCTCTGGCCCGCGGTGCCGTTGAAGTGGACCCGAACCGGATCGGACGCCATGCCCTGGTTGCCGTGGCGCTTGACGATCTCGCCAGACAGGCGCGCCCCCACCGAGCGGTCGGTGTTGCGAATGTCGTAGCGGAATTCACCGCCCGACTTGTGCTCGACCGCCTCCAGCAGATCTTCCACCATCTTGAGGTTGAGCGGCCCCTTGTCGAAGGTCGGGTTGTGCTGCTGGCTGAACAGGCTGGAGCCTGCCGGTGCCACCGGGCTCGCCAGTATGCCGGAGAGATCCAGCTTGGCCTGACGGGCGGTGAGGCCGGGCAGGGCCTCCAGCAGATCGGTGCGACCGATCAGATCCGTCAGCTGGGTCACCCCCAGCTGGGCCATCAGCTCGCGGGTCTCTTCTGCGATGAACTTGAAGTAGTTCATCACCATCTCCGGCAGGCCGGTGAAGTGCTCGCGGCGCAGCTTCTCATCCTGGGTGGCCACGCCGGTGGCGCAGTTGTTCAGGTGGCAGATACGCAGATATTTGCAGCCGAGCGCTACCATGGGGCCGGTGCCGAAGCCGAAGCTCTCGGCGCCGAGGATGGCCGCCTTGATGATGTCCAGACCGGTTTTGAGACCGCCGTCCACCTGTAGCCGCACCTTGTGGCGCAGGCCGTTGGCCACCAGGGCCTGTTGGGTTTCGGCCAGGCCCAGCTCCCAGGGGGAACCGGCGTATTTGACCGAACTGAGCGGGCTGGCGCCGGTGCCGCCGTCATAACCGGAGACGGTGATGAAGTCGGCATAGGCCTTGGCCACGCCACAGGCGATGGTACCGACACCGGGCTCGGAGACCAGCTTGACCGACACCAGGCAGTCCGGGTTGATCTGCTTGATGTCGAAGATGAGCTGGGCCAGATCCTCGATGGAGTAGATGTCGTGGTGCGGCGGCGGCGAGATCAGGGTCACGCCGGGCACCGAGTAACGCAGCTTGGCTATCTGGGCGGTGACCTTGTCACCGGGCAGTTGGCCACCCTCGCCGGGCTTGGCGCCCTGGGCCACCTTGATCTGCACCACGTCCGCATTCATCAGGTAGTGCGGGGTGACGCCGAAGCGACCAGATGCCACCTGTTTGATACGGGAATTCTTCTCGGTGCCGAAGCGCTTGGGATCTTCACCACCTTCGCCGGAGTTGCTCTTGCCGCCGAGCCGGTTCATGGCCACCGCCAGCGCCTCGTGCGCCTCAGGGCCCAGCGCGCCTATGGACATGGCGGCGGAGTCGAAGCGGGGGAACAGGCTGGCCGCGGGCTCAACTTGATCCAGCGCCACCGGGTTGGTGCCCTGTTTCAGGGCGAGCAGATCGCGCAGGGTGGCGACCGGCCGCTCATTGACCAGCTTGGCGTATTCCTTGTAATCGGCGTAGTTGCCGGAGCGCACCGCCACTTGCAGGGTCTGCACCACATCCGGGTTGTAGGTGTGATACTCGCCACCGTGGACGAACTTGAGCAGGCCGCCCTGAGTGAGCTCCTTGCGCGCCAGCCAGGCCTGGCGGGCCAGGTTGACCTGATCCTGCTGGATGTCGCCAAAATCACTGCCCTGGATACGGCTGGCGACGCCGCGGAAGCACAGCTCGACCACGGATTGGGAGAGGCCCACCGCCTCGAACAGCTGGGAGCAGCGGTAGCTCGCCACAGTGCTGATGCCCATCTTGGACATCACCTTGTAGAGGCCCTTGTTGATGCCGTTGCGGTAGTTGAGCATGGCCTGGCGCAGGCTCATCTTGAGCACGCCTTCCTCGACCTGCTTGGCGATGGTCTCGTAGGCCAGATAGGGGTAGATGGCGGTGGCGCCAAAGCCCAGTAGCACCGAGAAGTGGTGCGGGTCGCGC
This sequence comes from Aeromonas sp. sia0103, assembly GCF_963895295.1. Lineage (NCBI taxonomy): Bacteria > Pseudomonadati > Pseudomonadota > Gammaproteobacteria > Aeromonadales > Aeromonadaceae > Aeromonas > Aeromonas sp. sia0103. Next base: position 333,266 of record NZ_CAWQKG010000055.1, read on the forward strand.
ACGCTGGCGGTCTCCACCAGTATGTTGGCGTCACAACGCAGGTTGTTGTCGACCAGGGTGCGTTGCACCGCGCCCACCGCCATGGCGGCGGGGATGGGCAGGGTATCGGCACTGACGTCCCGATCCGACAGGATCAGCAACACTGTGCCGGCCTGGGCGGCGGCCTTGGCCTCCTCACAGACGCGGTTGAGCGCAGCTTCCAACCCCTCTTCGGGCTGGTAGTTGAGGCTCAGCACCGCATGACGGTAGTGTTCCCCCTCCAGCGCCAGCAGCTGATGGAAGTCGGAGTAGAGCAGGATCGGCGACTGGAACAGCACCCGGTGGGCGTGGCCGAAGGTCTCGTTGAACACGTTCTGCTCGCGGCCGATACAGGTGGCCAGCGACATGACGTGATTTTCCCGCAGCGGATCGATGGGCGGGTTGGTGACCTGGGCGAACATCTGGCGGAAGTAGTCGTACAGGGTACGCTGGCTGGAGGAGAGCACCGCCATCGGGGTGTCATCCCCCATGGAGCCCACCGCCTCCTGGCCGTTCTCGCCGAGCACGCGGATGATCTGATCCAGCTCCTCGTAGGAGTAGCCGAACAGTTTTTGATAGGTCTTGAGTTGATCGTCCGAGAACTCGCGGGCGCCGGTGCTGGCGTCATCCATCTGCTCGAACGGCACCAGCCGTTTGCAGTGCTTGTCCATCCACTGCTTGTAGGTATGACGGCTCTTGAGATCGTCATCGATCTCGAAGCTGGTCCACACCTTGCCGTTGCTGGTATCCACCACGAACAGCTCGCCCGGGCCGACCCGGCCCTTCTCCAGCACCTCGTCCGGGGTGTAGTCCCAGGTGCCGACCTCGGAGGCGAGGGTGATGAACTTGTCCTTGGTGATGACGTAGCGGGCCGGGCGCAGGCCGTTACGGTCCAGCGCACAGGTGGCGTAGCGGCCATCGGTCATGACGATGCCGGCCGGGCCATCCCAGGGCTCCATGTGCATGGAGTTGAAGTCATAGAAGGCGCGCAGATCGTCATCCATGTTCGGGTGCTTCTGCCATGCTGGCGGGATCAGCAGGCGCATGGCGCGGAACAGGTCCATGCCACCGGCGAGGAAGAGATCCAGCATGTTATCGAGGCTGGAGGAGTCGGAGCCGGTGGTGTTGACGAAGGGGGCCGCCTCTTGCAGATCGGGGATCAGCGGGGTGGCGAACTTGTAGCTGCGCGCCTTGGCCCACTGGCGGTTGCCGGCGATAGTGTTGATCTCGCCGTTGTGGGCGAGATAACGGAAGGGTTGCGCCAGCGGCCAGCGCGGGCTGGTGTTGGTGGAGAAGCGCTGGTGGAACACGCAGATGGCGGCCTGCATGCGGATGTCTGCGAGATCCAGATAGAAGCGCGGCAAATCCACCGGCATGCACAGTCCTTTATAGACGGTGACCAGGTTGGAGAGGCTGACCACATAGAAGTAGTCGTCGCTGATGCGCTTCTCGATGCGGCGGCGCACTATATAGAGGCGGCGCTCGAGATCCTTGTCGACCCAGCCTGGCGGCGCGTTGACAAAGACCTGTTCGATGCTGGGCAGGGAGGCCTTGGCGATGGGACCGAGCACATTGGTATCGATAGGCACCTTGCGCCAACCGACCAGACTCAAGGTCTCTCTTTCCAGCTCCTCGTCGATGATGTCGCGGGTCTGCTGGGCCAGGACGGGGTCCGGGTTCAGGAACAGCATGCCGACCGCATAGTTGCGGCCCAGGTGCCATCCCTTCTCCTCGGCGACAGCCCGATAGAAGCTGTCCGGTTTTTGCAGCAGCAGGCCGCAGCCGTCGCCGGTCTTGCCATCGGCGGAGATGCCGCCGCGGTGCTGCATGCGAGCCAAGGCTGACATCGCGAGACGGACAAGTTTGTGGCTGGCTTCCCCTTCCATGTGGGCCAACAGGCCGAAGCCACAGTTATCCCTCTCCAGCTTTGGATCATATAGTGACATTGCATTTCTCCCTTGCTCGGCCTTCCATCGCACTGTCATCAACAGACTGCATAAATTGCGATTGGCTCTTGTGGTTCCGTCCGCCTGAGGTGGCGAATCTCCAAACTAATGGGATTTTCGGACAAGGTCAATTGGACATCCGGACTGTTTGCAATGTTACATCGTCATAACAAAATGTCGGTTTTAGAGTGTTTAGGGGGAATTATCTCAATAAAAATCTTTAAGATTTATATATTGTGGTTTTTTATGCTGATAACTTTGGCTTTAGTGGTCGACTGCATCGTGCCGGTGAACTGTAGTAATCTTACCAACCCATGGGTCATGAGGTCTGGCAGGGATCACATTTCGGCATTCTTCATCTTGCATTTATCTCCATGCGGGCTATTGAAGAAATTTCAATGTCTTACATAGAGTTATGAGATCCATTTCGGCTCTTCTCTCATCATGCATGTCGACGCTATGGTTTCCAAAAGTACCCTGAACCCCCAGTTGGCGGATACTTATTCGGTATATGATGAATATTTATATGTTTTTGGTTCCCGGCTTCGCTTGATCCAGCTCAGCCTCCCGACTGGCTCCCGCCCGTACAATGGCGCCCCTTTAGCGGAGGTGTCATGCAGTTACACGAACTCGTCAATACATTCGGCCAGGATCTCAAGCAGCGGCACGGCCAGAAGATCCACAAACTCTCCATTCACGGCGCCTTCACCTGCCCGAATAGAGACGGCACCCTGGGGCGCGGTGGCTGCACCTTCTGCAACGTCTCTTCCTTCGCCGACGAGTCGGCCCAGCAGCTCTCCGTGGTGCAGCAACTGCTGGCCCGCCGGGACGAGGTCACCCGGGCCAAACGCTACCTCGCCTATTTTCAGGCCTATACCAGCACCTATGCCGAGGTGGAATACCTGCAGCGCATGTATGAGGAGGCGTTGTCGGTCAGCGACATGGTGGGGATCTGCGTCGGCACCCGCCCCGACTGCGTGCCGGATGCGGTGCTGGATCTGCTGGCCGGCTACCAGGCTCGAGGCTATGAGGTGTGGCTGGAGCTGGGCTTGCAGAGCGCCAGTGACAAGACGTTGCAGCACATCAACCGGGGTCACGGCTACGCCGCCTATGCCGATGCGGTCCAGCGGGCCCATAGCCGTGGCATCAAGATCTGTGCCCATCTGATCGTCGGCCTGCCGGGGGAGGTCCCCATGGACAGCCTGGACACCTTGCATCGCATCGTAGAAACGGGGGTGGAGGGGATCAAACTGCATCCGCTCCATGTAGTGGAAGGCAGCACCCTCGGCAAGGCCTGGCAGGCGGGGCGCCTCGAGGTGTTGACGCTGGAGCAGTATGTGGAGGCGGCGGTCGCCATGATCCAGCACACGCCGCCCGAGGTGGTCTATCACCGCATCTCGGCCTCGGCCCGTCGTCCGACCCTGTTGGCACCGGTCTGGTGTGAAAACCGCTGGACGGCGATGGCCGGCATTGCCAGCGAATTGGCCCGCTCTGGCGCCCAGGGATCTTGCCTTGGCAGACCCTTCTCGCTCGCCGGCGTTAATGAGTTGTCACTCTAATTTCATTAAAAAAACAGGGGGTTATTAGATGAAATTCAGTCTTTGCAGTATAGTTTCATTCAAGTCGCCTTGATATGATGGTCGGCTTGAAAAAGATATTGTCATCAATAATTTTATTTCCTAACCGGACAGAGGTTCTTGCACTTGATGTCGCATTCTCATCGTCATCGGGCGCCGAGCATGGACCATCGCTGCCCGGCTTGATGGTATTTGGGTCTGGCGATGACGAGTGACGTCATCGCCCTGTGCGCTAATTTGGTTGTCGGCTTTCGGTGACGGGATCCCTGCTCTGTTATTCAAGAGGTCGCCGGCATAATCAGGATGGCGATATTTCCCCGCGACAACCGTCTCAATCATGTTTTGACAGGATGCTATGCAAGCAGAAACTAGCCGAATCGATGAGCTATTGGAATGCCTGGTCTTCTTGACCCGCTTTTATGGCGTGCCCAACAGTCAGGATGCCCTGACCACGGGATTGCCATTGGTATCCGGTCGCCTGAGTACCGCGCTCTTCTCCCGCGCCGCCGAGCGTGGCGGCCTCTCTGCCCGTGAAGTGATCCAGCCGCTCGAGAACATCTCCTCCTTGCTGCTGCCTTGCGTGCTGCAGACCCGCAACGGCGGCGCCTGCATCCTGCTGGAGTGGAATGAGGACAGGACCCAGGGCAGGGTGATCTTTCCCCAGGCCGGCGATGCGGCCCAGTGGGTCAGCCTGGCCCAGCTGGGTGACGAATACAATGGCCGGCTGTTCTTCGTCAAGAAGCAGTTCAAGTTCGATGAGCGCTCCCCCAAGGTGCTGGAGACCCGCGACGGTCACTGGTTCTGGAGCACCCTGTTCGAATCCCGGGGCATCTATCGGGATGTGCTGATCGCCTCCATCCTCATCAACCTGTTTGCGGTGGCCAGCCCCCTGTTCACCATGAACGTCTACGACAAGATAGTACCCAACCTGGCGTTCGAGTCGCTCTGGGTACTGGCGGTGGGCGCCATGGTGGTGTTCACCTTCGACTTCGTGATGCGCCAGCTGCGCAGCTACTTCATCGATATCGCCGGCAAGAAATCCGATGTGCTGCTGTCGGCCAAGATCTTCGCCAAGGTGATGGGGATGAAGATGGAGTCCCGTCCCGCCTCGACGGGGGCCTTCGCCAAGCATCTGCAGGAGTTTGAATCGGTGCGGGAGTTCTTTACCTCGGCCACCGTCTCCACCCTGATTGACCTGCCCTTTGCGATCTTCTTCCTGTTCATCATCTGGCTCTTCGCCGGAGTCATGGTGGTGGTGCCCATCGTCGCCATGCTGATCCTGGTGGCGTACAGCTTCTATATTCAGGAGCCGCTCAAGCAGTCCATCGAGGAGGGCTCCCGCCTTGCCTCCCAGAAGAACGCCAACCTGATCGAGAGCATCTCCGGCCTTGAAACCGTCAAGATCTTCGGCGCCGAGAGCATGTTCCAGCATCGCTGGGAGCAGGCGGTGTCCCACATCTCCACCTGGGGCGTGCAGACCCGCCGCATCACCAACTCAATGTCATCGCTGGCGAGCTACATCCAGCAGGTGGTGACCGTGGGCCTGGTCATCGTCGGGGTCTACCAGATCTCGGAAGGACTGGTGACCATGGGGGGCATGATCGCCGCTGTCATGCTGTCGAGCCGGGCCATCGCGCCCATGGTGCAACTCTCCGTCCTCTCCACCCGCTACAACCAGGCCAAGTCTGCCCTGGATATCCTGGAGAAGATCATGATGACGCCGGGTGAGCAGGAAGAGGGCAAACAATACATCCATCACCCCGTTATCTTGGGCCGCATCGAGTTCGAGAACGTCTCCTTCAAATACCCGGGCATGGAAAGCAGCACGCTGCACAACATCAATCTGCGTATCGAGCCGGGTGAGAAAGTCGCCATCATAGGCCGGATCGGGGCGGGCAAGACCACGCTGGAGAAGCTGTTGATGGGGCTGTATCGACCAACTGATGGCCTGGTGCGGCTCGATGGCTTCGAGCTGGATCAGCTGCCGCCGGCGGCCATTCGCCGCAACATCGGCTGTGTGCCGCAGGATGTGACCCTGTTCTTTGGCTCGGTGCGAGACAATATCATGCTCGGCAACCCGCTGGTGGACGACATGCGCGTCTTGCGGGCGGCCAAGCGCGCCGGGGTGACCAATTTTACCAACCGGGATCCCAATGGCCTGGACAGGCAGATCGGTGAGGGCGGACGCCAGCTATCCGGTGGCCAGCGTCAGGCGATCCTGCTGGCCCGTGCCCTGCTCAACGATCCCCCCATACTGGTGATGGACGAGCCGACCTCCAATATGGATAACCAGTCGGAGATGCACGTGAAACAGGAACTGGCACGGCTGGGGCCGGAGACCACCCTGATCCTCATCACCCACAAGACTTCCATGTTGGACGTCGCCTCCAGGGTCATCGTCGTGGAGCAGGGACAGATAGTGGCCGATGGGCCCAAAGAAGTGGTATTGCAACAACTAAAGGAAGGCAAGGTGCGAATGCAGGAGACGGCCAATGCCTAAAAACTGGTTCAAGAAAACGGCACCAGACGCTGTTCTGCCAGAGCATCTCGAGTATGTCGACGATGGCGCCGCCGCCGTTCTGCTGACCACGCCGACCCGGGCCAGGGCACTGCTGTGGTCCTGCTTCCTGTTCTTCATGAGTGCCATCATCTGGGCCGCCTGGGCGGAGCTGGATGAGGTCACCATAGGTCAGGGCAAGGTGATCCCGTCACGTCAGCTGCAGGTGATCCAGAACCTGGAAGGGGGGATCGTCAAGGAGATCTTCGTCAGGGAGGGGGACATAGTCGAGAAGGGGCAACCGCTGCTGCGCATCGATGATACCCGCTTCAAGTCTGACTTTCGCGAGCGTGAACAGGAGCTGGTGATCCTCAAGGGCGACATCGCCCGTCTGCGTGCCGAGATCAAGAGCGTGGTGGTCAAAAGCGAACCCAATCTCGGCTGGCGTGAGCAGGTGGTCATCGATAAGAAGCCCATCGTCTTCCCCGACGGGTTCGAGAACGTCTTCGCCGAATATGTGACGCGTGAGAAATCGGTCCAGGATGAGCGGCTCAATAACCTGAACAACCAGCTCTATATCCTCGGCCAGCAGATCGAGCAGAAAGAGCAGGAAACCATAGAGCTCAACGCCAAGATCAGAACGGTGGCGCGCAGCGTGGATCTGGCTCGCCAGGAGTTGAACATCAGCCGCCCCCTCGCCAAGGAGGGGATAGTGCCTCAGGTTGAACTGATCAAGCTGGAGCGACAGGTCAATGAGATGCAGGGGGAGCTTGAGGCCAATCGCCTGCTCATCCCCAAACTCAACTCGGTGCTGCGGGAGACCATTTCCAAGCGCAACGATATCGCGCTGAAGTTCCGCGCCGATTCACAGACCGATCTCAACGAGCGGCAAGGAAAACTAAGCCAGCTGTCCGAGGGGCAGGTCGGGCTGCGAGACAGGGTCGATCGGACCAGCGTGATCGCGCCGCTCAAGGGCACCATCAAGAAGCTCAAGATCAATACCCTGGGTGGGGTTGTCCAGCCTGGCATGGATCTGATGGAGATAGTGCCGCTGGAAGATACCCTGCTGGTGGAAGCCAAGGTATCGCCCAAGGATATCGCCTTCCTGCGACCTGGGTTGGAGGCCGTAGTCAAGATAACCGCTTATGATTTCACCGTTTATGGAGGCTTACATGGCAAGGTCGAACAGATAAGTGCCGACTCGATCCAGGATGAAGAAGGCAACTCCTTCTATCTGGTCCGGGTCCGCACCGAGAAGAGTTACTTGGGGGATGAGCTTAACGCACTTCCCATCATCCCCGGTATGTTAGCCAGTGCAGATATTATTACTGGTAAAAAAAGTGTCCTAGACTATTTGCTAAAGCCCATCCTGCGGGCTAAGCAGTCGGCACTGAGAGAACGATAAGCCAACAATCTAAAAACAACATGACTGGAGATAACATGAAGAAGACGATTGTTGCCATGCTGGTTAGTGGCGCAGCACTGTTTCCGAGCCTGAGCCAGGCTCAAACACTGGAACAGTCAGTGGCACAGTCACTGGCTACCCATCCGAAAATCAAGGAAGCTTTTGATCTCTATCAGGCGCGACTGTACCAGCACGATGGAGCCAAGGGCGGCTACTACCCCACCATCGATCTGCGGGGTGGCGTCGGTTATGAAAAGACCGATAGCCCCTCGACCCGTGCTGCGGGTAACAACTCACAGACCATCGATGATTCCATGACCCGCAAAGAGGCCGGGATCAGCCTGCGCCAGATGTTGTTTGACGGCTTCGATGTCAGCAGCAACGTGGCCCGGACCGATGCCGCAGCCAATGCCCAGCGTCTGGCCATGATCTCCGAAGCGGAGAACACCGCGCTGCGTACGGCCGAGGTGTACCTCAACATGCTGCGTCAGCAGGAGATTCTGGAGCTGTCCAAGCAGAATCTGGAAACCCACGAGCAGATCCGCAGCGACATCCAGAAGCGGACTGATTCAGGTCTCGGCTCTACCGCCGACCAGACTCAGATCGATGGTCGTGTCGCGCGCGCCTACTCCAACCAGGCCGCGGCCGAGAACAACTATCGGGATGCCGAGAGTGAGTTCATCCGGGTCGTGAATGAAGTGCCCAAGGATCTGGTGCAGCCGGCGCCCAATACCCAGATGATCCCTGCCAGCCTGGAGGATGCACTGAAGACGGCCACCGAGGTACACCCGACTCTGCTCTCTTCCCTGCAGGATATCGAAGAGGCCAAGTACCAGCATGAAGGCTCCAAGTCCGGCTTCTATCCGAACGTGGCCTTCGAGGTGGATCAGAACTGGAATGAGGACATAGACGCGGTCAAGGGCCGTAACGATGACCTGACCGCCATGGTCCGGATGCGTTACAACCTGTTCCGTGGCGGTTCCGATCTGGCCGAAAGCAAAGCCACCTCGGCACTCTACTCCCAGGCAAAAGACATCCACCTGAATGCCTTCCGCCAAGTGGAAGAGGGTACTCGCCTGGCTTGGAACGCCAAGGAGTCACTGGCCAAGCAGAAAGTCTTCCTGAAAGAGCACGTGGACGCCAGCTATGACACCGTGCAGGCGTACAAGAAGCAGTTCGGCCTGGGCCAGCGGACCTTGCTGGACGTGCTGAACACGGAGAACGAACTGTTCGAGGCTCGCCGCAGCTACATCACGGCCGAGTATGACTCCCTGCTGGCGGATTACCGCATCCTCAATGCCATGGGGGGGCTGCTCAATGCCATGAACGTGCAGCAGCCGGCCGACTGGCAGGCCAACAACAACTGATGGCGATCGCGCTGATGTGATGTCGAGGCGAGGAATGACTGCAGCTTGCTGCAGTCATTCCTTTCCGCTTTCAGTTTTCAACAGATAACAATCATGAATGCCGCAGGGGAATGATGTGACATTGTGGTGGAAGGCAAGCGCGTGTGAGATGCCTTGGCCGGCTTGGTGCATCTGCCCATCCCTGCGTTGGCTGCGCCATCTGCTGTGGTTGTGTCTGCTTTCGCTCCCCCTGCTGCTGTGTGCCAGCCAACCATTGTCATCCGACGATCTCAAACTGGTGCAGAGGGCGGAGCAAACTTACGGCGCACGTGCAGGCAAACGGGTCACCAGCTGGCGAATGCTGGCCGTACAGAATCAGGCAGCCGGCCTGTCGGAGCGGCAGAAGCTGGAGAAGGTGAACCAGTTTTTCAACCAGATGCGTTTCATCGATGATATCAAGCTGTGGCGCAAGAAAGATTACTGGGCGACCCCGCTGGAATTTCTGGGGGCCGCCGGCGGTGATTGTGAAGATTTCAGTATTTCCAAGTATTTTACGCTGCTGGAACTGGGCATTCCGGATGAAAAAATGCGAATGGTATATGTCAAGGCATTGGATTATAACCAGTTTCATATGGTTGTTGCCTATTATGAGACGCCCGCATCTGTCCCTCTGATCCTGGACAATCTCGTCGGTGCCATTCGCCCGGCCAGCCAGCGGGCGGATCTGATGCCTATTTACAGCTTTAACGGTAGTCACTTGTGGTTGATGAAGGCGCGTGGCCAAGGGGAACTGGCCGGACAGTCATCACGCTTGGGATTATGGACTGATTTACGCAATCGCATGACTTCAGGGCGATTGGCTCGGCCTGTGGTGAATTTGGATGATTAACCTATGACGCTCTACAGACAATTACTGGCAACCATGTTATTACTGTTCGGGTTGCTGTTTGCTGCCACCTACTGGGTGCAGTTCAATTCGACTCGCAACTATCTGGCACAGCAGCAGGAAACTACCGTCATCAATACTTCCACCGCACTGGGTCTGGCGCTGACGCCTTATCTGGAGAACGGGGACAAGGTGAGTGCCGAATCCGTCATCAAGGCCGTGTTCGACGGCGGCTACTACAAGCTGGTGCGGCTGGATCTGCTGGCCTCCAAGGATGTCATCGAACTCGAGAACAGCAGCGATATCCAGGGAGTGCCGCAGTGGTTCATCGAACTGGGTCTGTTTCCTGAGGTATCCAATGAATCTATTCTGACCTCGGGCTGGCTGCAGCTGGGCAAGCTGAAGATCGTGGGTCACCCGGGGCAAGCCTATTACGAACTCTGGAAGGGGATGAGCGAGCTGGCGACCTGGTTCCTGGTCGGATTCCTGCTCACCACCATCCTGCTGATGCGGGCGCTCAACTACCTGCTCAAGCCGCTCAAACTCATCTGCGATCAGGCGGTCGAGATAGAGCTGCACCATTTCGGGCATGCGATCCCCGAGCCAAAAAGCCGTGAACTGAAACAGGTGGTGCAGGCCATCAATACCCTCTCCAGCAAGTTGGCACTTCAGTTCAAAGAGCAGGCTGATGAGGCCGAGAACCTGAGGGCACGGGTCTATGTGGACGCCGTCTCCGGGCTCGGTAACCGCTCCTATTTCGTCGGCCAGGTCAATGCCTGGATCGCCGAGGCTGGTCAGGGTGGCGTCATGCTGGTGGCTGTCGACATGCTGGATGATCTGTACCGTGAAGAGGGCTTTGCCGCGCGGGACAACATGGTCAAGTCCATCGCCCAGGTTCTGAAAGAGTTGCTGAAAGGTTGGGATGGGGCGGCGCTGGCCCGTATCTCGGCCACCGAGTATGCCTTGCTCTGCCCGACCGATGATCTGTCGCAACTCAAGGATCTGGCGGAGCTTATCAATAACCGCATCGCCGATCTGGTCGTCAATCCCATGGGTGAGGCGGGAGCGCTCTCCGTGATCGGCATCGCCGGTCGTGATGGTGATGACGATCTTTCCGCTCTGTTGACCAAGGCGGACAATGCGCTTGGCAAAGCACGCAACGAGCGGCGCGGCGCTGTCGTCATGGAAGGGGGAGCGGATCAGGGGCTGATGGGACGCCTGGCCTGGCGTGACCTAGTACAGGATGCGATCGCCCGGAACCTGTGGCGTTTCAAGGCACAGCCAGCCTGTCGCTTCGACAACGGGGTGCGCCTGCACGCCGAGTTGTTTGCCTCTATCTCCCGTGATGGAACCGACTACTTTGCCGGCCAGTTCCTGCCTGCCATCGAACAGTTCAAGCTGGGTGGCGAGTTCGATCAGGCGGTGCTGGAGGCTTGTGCCCCGCTGCTCAGGCAGCAACCCGATCTGGTGCTGGCCGTCAACATCACGGCGGGCTCCCTCTGCTCCGATGAATTCCTGACGTGGCTGAGGGGGTATCTGGGCCTGCATGCCGAGTTGAAAGAGCGCTTGCTGTTCGAAATTCCCGAGGCCGCCATCATGAAACACAAGGAGCAGGTGACCGCCCTGGTGAATGTGCTGCAGGAGCATGGCTTCCAGTGGGGGGTCGATCACTATGGTCGCCACTTCCAGTCCCTCGGTTATCTGGAGGAGCTGTCACCCGCCTATGTCAAGGTGGACCATGGCTATACCAGCCAAGTCATGGAGCCGGGTGCCGACACTTCCTTCCTGGCGGCCGTCTGCCGTGCCGCACACAATGCGGGCGTCACCACCATTGCCACCCGTGTGGAAGATCAGCAGCAGGTTGAAGTGCTTTCCAAACTGCACATCGACGGTTATCAGGGTTTCGTCCATCCGGCGTTCCCGCTGTCATAAGCGGTGTTCTCGATCCCGAAAAGGCCCCAATGTGGGCCTTTTTTTATACCCGTTTAGAATAAGTCTGGCCATTTCCCCACAGTACATCAACACGAGATCCAAAAGAGGCTTTGTTAATTTATTGATTTGGTTGTGTAAAAAAACATTGTTCGATTCACTGCATCGGATGGAGCTGAACAGATTCAATGTTGTACTTTTTTGCAACTGAAACGTACCGGGGACCTATCTAAGGTGTATCCATCAAGATCTGTCACTCTGGAGCAATGGATATGCGCACCCAAATCATCGACAAAACCGTCGTCGTCTCTTCCGTGGAAGGCAATGTTCAGATCCTGCTTGCCGATGGCAGCAGCCGTCCTCTCCAGCCTGGCGAGATATTACAACCGGGAGCCAAGCTCAATATTGCCGACGATGCGAAATTGATGTTGGCACCCTACGATGACAACCCCGGGCAGGCCGCAGCCGCCCCCGCCGAGACAGATATACCGGCCGAAGGGCAACCCTCATCATCGGCCGAGAACAGCAACCTCCCTCCAGAAATTGCGGCCTTGCAACAATCCATTCTGCAAGGGGTTGACCCGACCAAGAGCTTCGAGGCTTCAGCTGCGGGTGGCGCTCCTGCCGCCGGTGGTGGCGGCGGTGGCATTGGCGGGGTCGCCGGGGCCAGCGGTAACGGTGGTTTCGTGACGATCGAGCGGATCGGTGATGCGACCATAGCTGCCGCCGGGTTTGATACCAGCCATGATGCCCTGACGGTGCAGAATCTACTGCAGGAAGATGATCTCCTGCCTGAGAATCAGCTCGATGATCAAGATGAGCCAGCCGTCACTCAGGAAAATCAGGCCATCAGTGGCGATCTACTGCTCAACAGCACCAATCCTGATGGTCCTTTCGCGGCCTCTATCGTCTCATATGACTGGGGGGCTAACCTTGGCATCCCGGCCGGTGTGGCTGTTACCTTGGTCGGTATAGGCACATTAATCATCAATGCCGATGGTACTTTTACTTTCACTCCGACCTTCAACTATACGGGTCCTGTTCCGCCGGTGAATTACACAGTGACCGATGGCGAAGACACGGACACATCAACGCTGGCCATCACTATCACCCCGCTGGATGAGCCTGTTTCTCTGGGGGGATTGCAAGTCGAGGGGGGTGAGCTTGTCCTGAATGAAGCCTCTTTGGTTGATGGCAGTGCCCCCAACGCAGCGGCCCTGACCCAGGGTGGTACCTTTACCTTCAATGCGGCGGACGGTGTCCAGAGCCTGACGCTGGGTGGCGTCACGCTTATCAGCAACGGTCAGGTCATCGGTGGTTTCCCGCAGGCGATCCTTGGCCCTCTGGGCAATCAGCTGCTGGTCACTGGCATCAGCTATAACCCCGTGACCGGAACTGGCAGCGTCACCTACAGCTATACCCTGAGCGATAACGAGGCTCACACTCAGCCTGCCAATGACACTGCGCTGACCGAAAGTTTCAACGTTGTGCTGACGGACAGCGATGGTGACAGCACCAGTGCCAGCCTGGATGCCGTGATCCTGGACGATGTTCCGAGGGTGGCCCTGGTTCCTGGTTCCGGCGAACTGGGTGTATTCAGTGTGGATGAGAGTGTGCCGCAGCTGGGTGGCGTGGGGGGCGATGGCATTGCCAGCGCCACCCTGACGGCGGCGCTGGTGCAAGCTCAGTTCAGTCATGCCTTTGGGGCGGATGGAGCGGGTAGCATCGGTTACAGCTTGGCACTGAGCGGCAATAACGTGGCAAGCGGCCTCTATGCGGTCGATCCGCAGGCAGCCAATGGCCAGGGTGCCCAGATAGTGCTCAACCAGGTCGGCAACGTCATCACCGGCAGTGCCAACGGGGTGAACTACTTCACCTTGACCATCAATCCGGCCACCGGTGCCGTTACCCTGAATCTGCTGGACAATGTCTGGCATGGCAACACCGGCAACCCGGATGACAGCATCAGCCTGACGCTGAACAGTGGTGTGCTGACCTTGGTACAGACCGTGACCGACACCGATGGCGACAGTGCCAAGGCCAGTCTCGATCTGGGTGTCAACGGGACCTTCCGCTTCGAAGACGACGGTCCGACCCTGACGGTGGAGGCCAATGGCGAAGCCGTGGCAGCGCTGGCGGTGACGCTGGATGAAACTACCGGTGCGGCCGACCACTATGCCAATGGCGAAGGGGCCGATGGCTATGTTAACGACGATG
>NZ_CAWQKG010000056.1:0-212 GCF_963895295.1 Aeromonas sp. sia0103
TTGTCGAGCGCGTAGGTCCAGTTGCCGTCGGCATCGAGGCTGAAGGTGCCGTGGGCGCCTTTGACCTGGTCCTGGGGCTGGAAGTGGGCCTCACCCTGATCGACATCGGTGGCGACCAGCTTGCCGCTGGTGCTGAGGGTGACGTCCTCTTTGACCGCGCCCTGGTCGGAGCCCGGGGTGGCGACGCCGATGCTGGCGTCGTCGTTGGTGCC
>NZ_CAWQKG010000057.1:0-206 GCF_963895295.1 Aeromonas sp. sia0103
TGGTTTCGGTCAGGCCAGCGGTGCTGGAGCCGGTGATGATGGCGGCGTCGTTGCTGCCGTGCATCGTCACTGTCAACATCCGGCTGGTGCCGTCGGCGGTGGCCACGGTGATCGAGTCGGTGTAGTCCTGCCCGGCCGCGAACTCGTCATGGGCGCCGTTCATGGTGTAGGTCCAGGCACCGGTATCGTCGATGCTGAAGGTGCCA
>NZ_CAWQKG010000058.1:0-203 GCF_963895295.1 Aeromonas sp. sia0103
TCACGCTCAGGCTGCCGGTCTCGGTCAGGTTACCGCTGACCACGTTCAGGTCTTCGGTCACCGCACCGCTGCCATCACCCACAATCACCGCACCGTCGTTGACGCCGGTGATGGTGATGGTCACGGTATGGCTGGTGCCATCCAGGCTCTGTACGGTGAAGGTCTCGACCTTGGTCTCGCCCTGGCCCAGGTACTGCACCTTG
>NZ_CAWQKG010000059.1:0-203 GCF_963895295.1 Aeromonas sp. sia0103
GCACCCCGAGTGCCAATGCCCTGGGTAGCCTGACCATTGCCGCGGATGGCAAGTGGAGCTATGAGGTCGCCAACAGCAAGGTGCAGTACCTGGGCCAGGGCGAGACCAAGGTCGAGACCTTCACCGTACAGAGCCTGGATGGCACCAGCCATACCGTGACCATCACCATCACCGGCGTCAACGACGGTGCGGTGATTGTGGGT
>NZ_CAWQKG010000060.1:0-238264 GCF_963895295.1 Aeromonas sp. sia0103
CTGGCCAAGCAGGCATGAGGAAACTATCCGTGGAGCTGCGTCCATACAGTCAGCGCATCGGCACCTTGCTGGGGGTGCAAGGCACACCGGCGACCCTGATCGGCAACCAGCTGGTGCCGGGCGCGCTCCCCTATGAGCAGCTCGAACAGTTGGTGAAGACCGAACTGGCCAAGTTGGGCTAAGGGATGGCGACCATCACTCAGCCTCGCTGGAAACGCTGGGGCAAGGAGGCGATCTGGCTGCTGCTGGCGGGCCTGGTCATCTCCAGCCTGCTGGACTCTTGGCGTGGCCCGACCCTGCCCGCCGGGGCCATGAACGCCCCCCTCACCCTGCAGGATGGCAGCACCACCAGCCTCGCCGCCCTGAGCCAGGACAAACCGCTGCTGGTCTACTACTGGGCCAGCTGGTGCGGGGTGTGCCGCTTCACCACGCCGGTGGTGGAGCAGCTGTGGCAGGACGGTGGGCAGGTGCTGACGGTGGCGCTGCGCTCCGGCGGCAACGCCCAGTTGCGACAGGGCATGACCAGGAAGGGGCTGAGCTTCCCCACCCATAACGATGAGCAGGGCAGCCTCGCAGCCCAGTGGAAGATCGGGGTCACCCCGACCTTCCTCATCGTCAAGGATGGCGAGCTGGTGAGCAGCACCACCGGCTGGAGCAGCCGCTGGGGATTGCAGCTGCGGCTGCTGTGGGCTGACTGGTCACGCTAGCGAGTCATTCCCGTCCGCCAGAATGACAAGAGCCCGGTATTTCTACCGGGCTCTTTTTACCTCGAAGGGGCGTAATCCTTAGGGCATCGACTGCTCGGTCCGCTGCTTCAGGCCGGCCCTGACGTCGGCCCGCTCGGCCTCGCTGATCATGCCGTCAGCATTCTTGTCCAGGTGGGTGAAGATCTTCTCCTGGCGCTGCATGAACTGCGCCTTGGTCGTCTCCTGCCTGGGCTTCATGTTGGCCATCTTCTCCGGCGGGCTCTTGCCGGCCAGCTTCATCGCCTCATGCATCTTCGCCATGGCGGCCTCCTTCTCGGCAATCGAGAGCACGCCGTCACCATTCTGATCCTGCCGGGCGAAGCGCTGCTCGGCTTTCTCCATAAACTGGGCCTTGCTGATATCCCCCTTGATGAGTGGCTCGCCAGGCGGCTCATCGGCGGCGACGCTGAGACCACTCAAAAGCGCGAGGGAGAGAAGATAGGGTTTGAACATGGCAATGTATTCCTCTTGCTGGCCCCGGCCTCGCCGAGCCCTGATGAATATCGAGCAAGGTGCCGGATCAGCCGGACACCCCATCCCCGGTTTGGGCAACGTGACGGCAAAAGAGTTCCCGGCTGCCCTCCCCCAGTGTAGCCCCGATGCCGATCGCCAGCGGCACCGGGCGCCATCCGCCTGTTCGTCGCCAGTTCGCTTCCTATTCATGGCGGCGGCAGCCTGTTTCCGGTAAAATGACGGGTTTTTGCCGTGCCTGGTTTTGCGAGCCCCAGGCGCCCACGGTGTGACTCCGACGATGCCAGTGATGCAGGATCTGCCATGAACAACTACTTTCGGGTGCTGGGCGTCAAGTCCAACGCCAACGAAAATGAGATCAAGAAAGCCTATCGACGGCTGTCTAACCAGTACCACCCCGACAAGCTGCTCGGGGCGACGGATGAAGAGCGAGAGCAGGCAGCCATCAAGCTGCACCAGGTGAAACAGGCCTACGAGGTGCTCAATGACCCCAAGGCACGGGCCGCCTTCATCAAGGATTTCAACAACGTCATCGTGACCGATCCCGCTTCTGCCATGCAGGAGATGTGGGACCAGTTCTACCCCTGATGCGCTAAGCAAGAAGAGCCACTATGCAAACAAAATGGGACCAGGCGCGGATCAAGGCGCTGATGCAGGATGCAAGCGAGAACATCGAATCCTATCGGGATCTCGACCAGCCCAAGGCGCTGGAGCAGTTCACCGGCAAGATGAAGGCCCTGCTGCTGGCCGACACCAGCATGCTGGAGTTCATGCCCGAATATCTGCCGCTCGCCCTCTATGGCCGGGTACAGTTCCCGCCCCAGGCCAAGCAGGCCTGGGCAAAGTGGCTCGGCGGCAGCGTCCAGCCCTCCTGGGACGAATTCAAGGTGTCGGTGGCGTTCAACAATGCCGACCTGCCGCTGGTCAAGGCGGTGCGCGCCCTGAGCGAAGAAAAGCTCATCGAGGCCTGCGCCGTGCTCTATCTGCTGGACAACCCGCAGCCACGCGGTGGCCGCCATGCCGATGACGACTATGAGCTGCGCGATGAGGAGGAGGATGACGGAGAAGACGCCGACGCCGACTATCACGGCGGAGAGGGCGAGGAAGACGATCAGGACATGTACGACGAAGTGCGTTTCTAACTTGGGGTAAAGCATGAATAGTCTGATTGAAATTACCGCCATCGAGATCAAAGAGCTGGCCGTGATCGAGCCGAAGCAGGCCAGCGAGAAGTTCGAGCTGATCGCCATGACGATGTCCGACGAGCAGTTGGTCGAAGTCATTGAAAATATTGATATCGTTACCCTGACCCAGATCAACGGCCAGCACGACATGTCCTTCCCGTCGATCATCTCCGAGCTGATGACCCCGGAGCGGATCCGCGACATCGTCTGCCAGCAGCCGCTCTACTGGGAAGAGGCGATCAAGCACAACGCCGATGAGCTGCAACAGCACACCTTCGACTTCCTCAACTACCTGATCCGCACCCAGGACAACGAAGCCAAGCAGGCCGAGATCCTGGAGTGCATCGCCGAGGATCCGGCCGGCCTGTTCTACCTCGCCATCCCCTTCATCGAGTTCTATCGCGGTGAGCGCTTTGACGACGAGGAGGGCTATCAGGACCAGCTGCACGCCGAAGAGGAAGATCTCGAAGAGGCGCTCGCCTACAGCGATCGCCAGCTGAGCGAGGATGCCCACGACTATGCGCTGGACGATCCCCGCAGCCTGCTGATGTTGATCCGTACCCTGGCGCCCGGGGTGGAGCAAGCCATCAAGGCGCTGCTGCGCAGCGAGAACAGCAGCTGGGATGGCATCATCAACAAGTTTGCCGCCGAGCTGGTGATGCAGGCCAAAGAGAAGAACCAGGTCGAGGACGAATACAAAGACGTCGACGACATGTTCAGCTTCCTGGATTGAGGCCCGCACCATGCAACTAGTGATCCGCGAGAGCAATCAGGGCCCCTTCCTGACCCAGGTACTGCGCTTTGGCCGCGACAACGAACGGCTGAGCGAGCAGCAACTGGCCGCCATCAAGGGCAAGGCGGTGCTGATGAGCCTGAAGTTCGCCGACAAGTACTACAACAAGTACAAGATGCACCTGCTGGAGCAGGCCGCCCACGACGTGATCGGGGTGGTCAGCCTGGGGCTGCAGGAGCTGTCACAGCAGGATCGCGCCAAGGCGCTGGCCCTGCTGCAGGCGCCGGAAGGCCCGGTCAAGCCGTTCCAGAAGGGCTGGTCCATGCTGATCTCGGTCAGCCCCAAGCAGCCCGGCGGCAAGAGCCTCTACGGCGAGGTGGATGCCCGCCTGCTGGACAAGATCTCCAGCCCGCCGGATGTGGAGGAGTGGCAAGGCTGGCAGGAGTACGAGAAGGCGCTGGTGGAGCACAACAAGACCCGCCTGCTGGGCCTGCTGGAGCAGCACTTCTTCGCCTATGAGAGCGACCACCCCACCATGGAGGACAAGCTGGCCGAGGCGCTGCTCTATCGCATCCTCTGCGGCCAGGGCAGCGGCGCCGCCCAGCTCAGGGTCAAGCAGGATCTCAAGCGCCGCCTGGGGCGGGACCTGGTGCTGCAAGAAGCCTGGTACGACACCGACTATCTGGCCGCCCAGCTCGAGCTGATGCTGGCCGAGCTGCCGGGGGATCTCGTCACCGGTCTGCGCCAGGAGCTGAGCCCCGGCTTCGTGCCCAACCTGCTGCACACCCTGGGCTTCGTGCGCCAGTACCAGCTGCTGCAACAAGCCAATGCCTCGCCGGAGAAGCTCGACAACGTCGAGATGCGCGCCGGTCTCAAGCACCCCTTGCTCGGCTGGCCGCTCTACCACGACTTCTGATGGCAGGCGCTGCCTCCCTTCGTCGTACCCCAACGCCCGGCCCCGCCGGGCGTTGTCATCTCTGGCGAGCGCAGACAGCGCCGCCTTGCCCTCTTCTCTCCTCGCAAGAGCAGGGTCGGGCAAGGGGCAGGCCAGCCATCCGGCCCCATAAATGCAGGAGGCAAAATGAACCGGAACCGTCGCCGCAACGTATATCACTCCAGCAGGGTCGCCAACACCGAGGGTCTGCAGGGCTCAGTTGATGGGGTCATGTGCCGCCGCAAGCGGTCACTGCGGCAAGCGCCGATGAGCGGCAGTGGCAAAAGAAAGGTCACCCTATAGGCGCTAGCGTACAGACGCGCTGGCGGGAGGTGGGGGAAGATGGTCGCCATAACGACCAAACGCCTGGCAGAGCACCCGACCCATATCAGACATCTTGCCCCATCGCTCCATATGCCCGCCGGATCCGCCGTTGAGCAACCATCATCCGGCTTGCGCGTCGGGCTCAGGCTCGGTAACCGCCTGATCGGGACACCCTAACGTATTGATCAGTATCAAGAGGTAAACCCCATGAAGAAGATCCATCGTTTAGCTAAAGGCACCGTGACCATAGTCATGCTGTTTGGCCTGGCTGCTTGTTCCGGCATGTCGCAACAGGGCAAGAGCACCGCCATAGGGGCCGGTATAGGGGCCGTCGGTGGCGCCGTGCTGACCGGCGGCAGTGCGGCCGGCACCGTTGGCGGGGCCGTGGTCGGTGGCGTGATTGGCCATGAGATCAAGAAATAGGCACCGCATCGCGGCGAGTGAGCCAGCTCAGTGCTGGCGCCGCCCGCCCCCATCCATGTGATCCAACGCCCGGCCTGACCGGGCGTTGTCCTATCCGTGGCTTGCTGCCCCATAATCTGGCTTGGGATGGGGGAAGACGGGCTTGGGCCCACAGGCTTTTCAGGAGGCGTGCAGATGGCGCAGGATGAGCAAAGACCGCCGGTTGGCGTGGCCCATGTGATGTTGCAGACCGACCGGATGAAGGAGTCCGCCCGCTTCATGCGCCAGCTCGGCATGAGGCCCATCTTCGACGGGCCTGAGGTCAGCGTCTACGAGCTGCGCGGTGGCACCCACCTGCTCCTGATGCGACGGGATCGGGTCCTGGCGGGCGAGGCCCCGTTCGATCTGATGGTCGACGATCTGCACGAGACCCACCGCCGCCTGAGCGCCCTGGGGCTTGCGCCCTCGCCGATCGAGGCGCGCCCCGCCATCGGCCACGAGGTCTTTACCCTGCGCGAGCCAGCCGGCCACTTTATCAGCGTCTTCTCCAGCCACGCCTCGGGCAAGCCCATATGACAGGCCTGGCACCCCACATCGCCGCTAGCAGAGCATCAGGCCGCACGAGGCGCGATCGGCCGCCATTGCCCTACGCCAATTATGTTCGCACAGGATCTATGACCCCGCGCCGATCAGGCGCCCTACCTCGTTAGCGTAATTGGCCTACAACTTGTCAGGGATATAATGACTCCCCCATACCAGTAGCAGGGGAGCAAGGCATGAGCAGAAAACCCGACAGGATCACCGCGATGCAGCAGATCATCGATGCCGTGAAGCAGGAATTCCCGCTCTATCAGCCAGACACCTTCAGATGCGGGCCAGACAATACTTGCATCGGCTGCCCCAAGAAGCTGATGGAGCTGGTGGATACCGATCTGTCCTATTGGCAATATCAGATCGATCGCGGCATCCCGCCCACCTTCGACGAGCTCTATAGTTTTGGCAAGATGTGCAAGAACATCCGCCGGGCGCTGGTGCGCAATGGCCGGATCCCCGCCTGATATTGCCAGCTGTCCACGAACGGTCGATCAGACAGCCCTGCGCCGATACTGATGGCAGGGGAAGAGCCAAGGAGAAGAGCATGACCCAGGAAAGGATCCAGACCCAGTACCGGCTCGCCGGCCCCTTTGCCACCCGGGCCGAGCTGGAACAGGCGATCGCCCGGGCGATAGAGGCCCACAAGCGGGACTTCTTCCCCCTGCTGGAGCGGCTGGTGGATGAGGGAAATCCCGGGGTCAATCTGAGCCAGGAGCACCCACCGCAAGTGCTGGGCATCGAACTCGGCGAGGGAAACACTCAGGGTCTGGCCCAGCTCAGTTACGAATCCAACTTCTTCGAGGGCTGCCTGATCGTCGACGAATACGAGCGGCACCGGATCAGCGTGCCATTCAGCCTTGAAGGGGATCAGCTGATCTTCGACGTCGAACTGCCCATCGCCTGGAATTTCAATAACTAAGACTCAACCCCCTCTGCCAAAGGGAGAGGGAATAAACCCGCCTCCACTATCCCAACGCCACGTCGGATCCTGCTCCGCAGACGCTGCCTTTACGCCCTTCTCCCACTCTTTGCATGGAAAGGGGAAAAAGGCCGGGGATGAGACCATCGCCGTGGGAACAATCGACAAGCAGCAGAGAGTTGAATCGTGGGTGACAACAACCCAGTTATTACTAAATGAACCAGATTGTATTAAAAAAGTGATAGAAAACATTTCATTACAAATTATAAGGGTGGACGTCAATTGAGCATCCGACTCTCTTGGTGATATAAGCATGTTTTCGACGAAGAAAAATAAATGCTTTATAGCTAACTGTATGCAGGGAATGCACAGGATACTGGCTCTCACTTTCTTTGTTGCGACATTGATTGTTAAATTTTAAATAAAGGTGTGAGAGTGACCGACTAGCCATATCATCTGGTGTGCAGTTGCCCCCTGACAACCGAATTAAATATCGAGCATCATCATGAGCGAATATAAATCTGTGGCCATAACGGCATTGAATGACAGTGATTGCTATGGCTTCGAGCGAAAAAATGCCGGGGACTTCCCTTTTTATCGCCAAGAGCCTCATGCATTATCCACCCGTGGCTGGGTGTTGATCCTGCTTGGCGTGGCACTGGGCTTCGCCGTGCTGACGGCCCCCATAGCGTTTTATAAGACCACGGCGGGCGGCTTTGTCCCAGCCATCCTGTTTCCTCTCACCCCCCTGGCCGTGCTCGCCATGGTGGCGGGAAGGGCATGGCGATCGCTGTTTCGAACGCCGACGGGGCGGGATGTCCTCTTGATGCTGGCGATTGCCGGCGTCAACATCCTGGTCTCGGTCGCCGTTGCATTGATACTGCAGCACCTGTTCAAGATGAGTGAAAACCCGGTCAACGCCATGCTGGCAGAGGCCTCCAATACGGCGCGCATCCTCTTTTATGTAAAAACGGCGCCCCAGCTCTTCGGCGAGGAGGTGGTCTCCATCCTGCCTTTTCTGGCCATCCTCTGGTTTTGTCATACAAAGCTCTGCCTGACGCGCAAGTCCGCCATCATCATCGCCTGGCTATCAACTGCCCTTATCTTCGGGGCCATGCACCTGCCCACTTATGACTGGAATTTTCTGCAATGTTTTCTGGTGATCGGCACGGCCCGCATTGTGCTGCTCAGTGGCTACATCATCACCAAAAATATCTGGGTATCGACCGGCGCACACATCATCAATGACTGGCTGCTGTTTACCGTCATGGTGCTGCTGCGTGGTGGCCAGGCCGGCATATAAAACCAGCAACAGGCCGGTGCATGATCACAGGAAAGGAGCCTTGCCGGCTCCTTTTTCCATTACCCAACCCATAGAAAAGGCGAGGCCCTTGCCTCGCCTTTGCCTGCCTCAGGTGGGCATCAGGTGAGATAGTAACGCCACGACCTGCTCGGCTCTGCATAGCCGACCCGGATGCAGAAGGGGGCAAGTTCATGATTGGCCTGCTCCAGGCTGAGGGGCTGGTGAGTATCCTCCCGACACCACTGCACGAACTCGTCGCTGTTGAAGCTGTAGTGATCCCCGTGAAAGGCCCCGTGGGCCTCGATAAGCCCTATGGCTTTCTCCGTTTCCATGTCTGGCCTCCTGGCACTGTGCTGCTCCCTTCAAGGTTAGCGAGCAGAAAAAAGTAGGGTCGATTAGCGCAGCGTAATCGTCCACGCCATTGGTTCCGTAGCTATAGGCAAAAGAGAGAGAAGAGGGGTTGCCAACAGAACAGCAATAACCGGCTTTCGCGAACGTCTGATTACGCTTCGCTAATCAAACCTACGGCCCTTTTCGTCATAGACAAGGAGAGAAGGTAGGGAATGGAATAAGAGGGAGCAAGACAGGAAACACCTATCACATTGGGCCAAGCGGCTTTCACGAACCCCAGATTATGCCATTTTAATGAAACCTATTACCTCAAATTCATCGTTTTAATATAAAAAACAGATCTAGATCACTATTAGATAACATTTAACACTGGTAAACTACCAACAATTTAATTGTTTTATT
This sequence comes from Aeromonas sp. sia0103, assembly GCF_963895295.1. Lineage (NCBI taxonomy): Bacteria > Pseudomonadati > Pseudomonadota > Gammaproteobacteria > Aeromonadales > Aeromonadaceae > Aeromonas > Aeromonas sp. sia0103. Next base: position 8,364 of record NZ_CAWQKG010000060.1, read on the forward strand.
TTTACAGAAATTTATGTGGTACATGGGTACATGTGATAATTCAATTCGGAACATTATATGATAAAAGTAACGGCTATCAGTGTAGAGAATTTATTTGGTTTCCTAAATCACCATGTAGAGCTCAAAGAAGATGGGGTGACTTTCATTCATGGGCCAAATGGCTGTGGTAAAACTACTTTCCTTAGACTAATATCATCTTTTTTTGAATGGGATATATCAACCCTTCATGAAATTAACTTCAAAAAACTTTCCTTCATATTTGATCGCGAAGTGGTTTTAAATATAGAAAAAAGTGTTGAGCTTAAAAAATATGAAGAAGAAGAGGTAGAGATACCCACACTCACCTTTCATCTAAATACAAATGGAATACAAAAAGAAAAATACATTTACAAAAGAAATATTAAATCGAGAGAAATTCCTGCATCACAAATTGATGAATACATCCCATTTTTACACCGACTTGGCCCCAGTGTCTGGCTTGATGTAAGAACAGAGCAACGTTTCTCATATTTCGAGATATTGGAAAGATTTCAGCATCGCCTACCATTCTCCAGTAGTAAAAAGAGACCTGAGTGGCTGCAAGAAATTCAAGAAAATGCAAAAATGCATCTAGTCCAAACACAGAGGTTATTGAAAGTAAACCGCCCCAAGAGAGTTGTTCGTGGTGAAGAGGATAGTGTTATTAATGTAATTGATGTATATTCAAAAGAAATTAAAGACACTATTTCAAAAATGCTGGCTGATTCAGCTGCTGTGTCTCAGTCAAAAGACCGTTCATTTCCACAACGCTTACTGTCATTAAAAATTGATGAAAGACTATCTGAACAAAAAATACGTGAAGACTATAAGAGCACAGAAGAAAAAATAGAAAAGCTCATGGCCTCAGGGTTGATTGAGCAAGAAAAAAACATTTCCCTACCAGATAAAGAGTTCGAAGAAACTGAGAAGAAAGTCCTCTCTCTTTACTTGCAAGACATTAATGAAAAACTATCAGTTTTCGATGATCTACTTCTAAGGATTGAAACGTTCTTAAGCATTGTTTCTGTTAAGCTAAGAAACAAAAAATTCAAAGTAAGCTCGAAAGATGGATTTAGTATAGAGACAACTAATGGAGAGGCGCAAACGTTATTGCCTAGCCAGCTCTCATCTGGAGAGCAACACCAAATAGTATTATTCTATGAACTTATATTTAAAACACGTGACAACTCTTTCTTCCTAATTGATGAACCTGAAATATCATTACACATAGATTGGCAGCGTCAATTCATCGCTGACATTTCAAAAGTTGCCAGTCTCGGGCAACATACCTTTTTAATCGCTACACATTCACCACAGATTATAGCTTCTCGAAGAGACTTGGCGATTGCGTTAGATGGAGGTATTTTGAATGACTAGGTGTCTAACTCAAACGGTTGATGAGATAGTCACCGAGATATCTATGTCAAATAACACGTCCCCTTGGTTAATTATTGAGGGGAATACAGATAGCATTTTTTTTTCAACAAAAAACCTACCGCAGAACCCAATAGTAATAACTGCAAAGGGATGGGAAAACGTTGTCTCTGTTATAGATACAGTGATAACAGAGGCTATATCTCCAATAGTTTTCGGATTCATAGATAGAGATTATAGAGAAGAGCTAAGTATTGAATTAAACCGTAGTAAAATCATTACCACAGATCATAGAGATCTTGAAATTACAATGTTTGAATCTGGAGCGTTACATCGAATCCTTGTTGAACTTGGCTCATTAACTAAATTACCTTGTACATCTATTGGCCATGTAGACTTAGCTGCCGTTAGGGCTAGAATTTATGATGTCGCAGGGAAATTAGGTAGAATTAGGTTTTTCTCACTTAAACATAACCTTGGCATTTCCTTAAAAAGAATAGATCTAAGTAAAGCTATAGATAACAAAATCCTAAATCTTGATGAACAAAATCTATTAGCACAAATTAACTCAACAAATGAAAATAAGTTAAAGGCAGAACTATTAAGTTCATTTTACACTCATGAATTGCCTACAAGCTTGAATGACCCACGTTTTTTATGTTCGGGGCATGATGTATCGAGCATCTTAGGTATAGCATTGAAAAAGTTATGGGGAACAAATAGCTCTAAAGATGTTGAACAGGAAAAAATTGAATCACATTTACGTATTGGGTTCTCAGATAAAGATTTTTCAGATACAGAAATGTATAAACAGCTATGCCGCCTACTTACATCTAATTAATTACAAACCATCTAGTCTTGTTATATTTAACATACTGTATATAGAAGGGCGCTTTCGCGCCCTTCTCTAATTACTACCCTTCCAGATTTTCCCCGGCTACCGGCTCGGCACCGGCTGCGGGTTCTATCTCGATCCTATCCACCCGCTGCAAACCGCGGGGCAGCTTGGCGCCACGGCGGCCGCGCTCGCCGCGGTAGTAGTCGAGATCCGAGGGTTTGAGGGTCAGCTTGCGCTTGCCGGCAAAGAGGGTGACATATTGCCCCTGCGGGATAATGGCGGCCATCACCATAAACTCCTCCCGCGCCTTGACCCGCGCCGACGGAATGCTGATGAGCTTGTTGCCCTTGCCCTTGCCGAGCACCGGCAGTGTGCTGAGCGGGAACAGCAACATGCGCCCCTCGTTGGAGATGGCCATGCAGAGATCGGTTTCCGGCGAGCCAATCTTCTGGGGTGCCATCACCAGGCCCCCTTCCGGCACCGTCAGCAGCGCCTTGCCGTTCTTGTTCTTGCCGATGAGATCGTCATAGGTGCAGACGAAGCCGTAGCCGGCATCGGAGCAGATCAGATAAGGTTCCCCCTCGTTGCCCATCACCAGATGGCGCACCTCCTCGCCGGCCCCCAGCGCGAAGCGACCGGTGAGTGGCTCGCCCTGACTGCGGGCAGAAGGCAGGGTGTGGGCCTCCAGCGCATAGGTTCTCCCCAGGGTGGAGAGGAACACCGCCTGCTGGTTGCTGCGCCCATAGGCATGGGCCAGATAGCCATCCCCCGCCTTGTAGGAGAGGCCCTCCACGTCCACGTCGTGGCCCTTGGCGGCCCGCACCCAGCCCGCGCCCGACAGAATGACGGTGACCGGCTCGCTCGGCACCAGCTCTTTCTCGGTCAGCGCCACCGCGGTGGCACGCTCCACCAGCGGGGTGCGGCGATCGTCGCCGTACTTCTCGGCGTCCGCCAGCAGCTCCTTCTTGAGCAGGGTGTTGAGGCGGCGCTCTGAACCCAGCAGCAGCTCCAGCTTGTCACGTTCGATGGCCAGCTCGTCCTGCTCGGCGCGCAGCTTGAACTCTTCGAGCTTGGCCAGGTGGCGCAGTTTGAGCTCGAGGATCGCCTCGGCCTGGGTCTCGCTGATGTTGAAGCGCTCAATCATCACCTTGCCCGGCTCATCCTCGGTGCGGATGATCTCGATCACCTCGTCGATGTTGAGGTAGGCCACCAGCAAGCCTTCGAGGATGTGCAGGCGGGACAGCACCTTGTCGAGCCGATACTGCAGGCGACGGCGCACCGTCTCGCGGCGGAAGACGATCCACTCGGACAGGATCATCTTGAGGGTCTTCACCTGGGGTCTGTTGTCCAGCCCCAGGATGTTGAGGTTGACCCTATAGTTCTTCTCCAGATCCGTGGTGGCGAACAGGTGGGCCATCAGCCCCTCCATGTCCACCCGGTTGGAGCGGGGGATGATCACCAGTCGGGTCGGGTTCTCGTGATCCGACTCGTCCCGCAGATCGCTGACCATGGGCAGCTTCTTGGCCACCATCTGGGCAGCGATCTGCTCCATGATCTTGGCGCCAGAGGCCTGATGAGGCAGCGCCGTGATGACGATGTCGCCATCCTCCTCGCTCCACACCGCCCGCTGCTTGATGGATCCCTTGCCGGTCTCGTAGATTTTACGGATGTCATCACGCGGCGTGATGATCTCGGCGCTGGTCGGGTAGTCCGGCCCCTGGATGTGTTGCATCAGCACATCCAGCCCGGCATCGGGGTTGTCGAGCAGCACGGCACAGGCCAGGGCCACTTCCCGCGCGTTGTGGGGCGGGATGTCGGTCGCCATGCCCACGGCGATGCCGGTGATGCCGTTGAGCAGTATGTGGGGCAGGCGGGCGGGCAGCACCACCGGCTCCTTCATGGTGCCGTCGAAGTTCGGGGTCCACTCCACTGTGCCCTGGCCGAGCTCGGAGAGCAGCAGCTCGGAGAAGCGCGACAGCCGCGCCTCGGTGTAACGCATGGCGGCGAAGGACTTGGGATCGTCCGGCGCCCCCCAGTTGCCCTGACCGTCCACCAGCGGGTAGCGGTAGGAGAAGGGCTGGGCCATCAGCACCATGGCCTCGTAACAGGCGCTGTCGCCGTGGGGGTGGTACTTACCCAGCACGTCACCCACTGTACGGGCGGACTTCTTGTGCTTGGAGAGCGCCGACAGACCCAGCTCGCTCATGGCGTAGATGATGCGCCGCTGCACGGGTTTGAGGCCATCGCCGATGTGGGGCAGGGCCCTGTCCATGATGACGTACATGGAGTAGTTCAAGTAAGCCTGTTCGGTAAAGGTGCGCATGGGCTGGCGCTCTACCCCATCCAGACTGAGCTCGATAGCATCACTCATATGGTTGTTCTCTTGCTAGGGCGCGCCAGCGAATGGCGCACCTGAAATGCGGGTCGGCTCGCGGCCGCTGGCCCGGAGGATGGCAGGCTTGCCCTCCCCCTCCAGCCAGGGCCGGTGCCAGGCGCTGTGGGCTTAGATGATCGCAAGGTTGCCCTTCTCTTCCAGCCACTCCCGGCGATCCGGGGCGCGCTTCTTGGCCAGCAGCATGTCCATCAGCTGCAGGGTATCTTCCCCCTGCTCGTCCATGGTGAGCTGCACCAGCCGGCGGGTGTTGGGATCCATGGTGGTTTCCCGCAGCTGTTTCGGGTTCATCTCACCCAAGCCCTTGAATCGGGTCACCATCACCTTGCCCTTCTTCTTCTCGGCCTCGACCCGCTGCAGCACGCCGTTCTTCTCGTCCTCGTCGAGGGCATAGAACACCTCCTTGCCGATGTCGATCCGGTAGAGCGGCGGCATGGCCACATAGACGTGGCCCTTGTTGACCAGGGTGCGGAAGTGCTTCACAAACAGGGCGCACAGCAGGGTGGCGATGTGCAGACCGTCGGAGTCCGCATCCGCCAGTATGCACACCTTGCCGTAGCGCAGGCCGGAGAGATCCTCGGAATCCGGATCCAGGCCGATGGCCACAGAGATGTCGTGTACTTCCTGTGAGGCGAGCACCTGACCGGCCTCCACCTCCCAGGTGTTCAGGATCTTGCCGCGCAGCGGCATGATGGCCTGGAACTCGCGATCCCGCGCCTGCTTGGCGCTGCCGCCCGCGGAGTCACCCTCCACCAGGAACAGCTCCCCCTGCATGGGGTCGGCGCAGTTGCAGTCGGTGAGCTTGCCGGGCAAGGCCGGACCCTGGGTGATCTTCTTGCGCACCACCGTCTTGGCGGCGCGCAGCCGGCGCTGGGCGCTGCTGATGCAGATCTCGGCGATCTGCTCCGCCAGCTCGGTGTTGCTGTTGAGGAACAGGCTGAAGGCATCCTTCACCACCCCGGACACGAAGGCCGAGCTCTGGCGGGACGACAGCCGCTCCTTGGTCTGGCCGGCGAACTGGGGATCCTGCATCTTGACCGAGAGGATGTAGGCGCAGCGATCCCAGATGTCTTCCGGGGTCAGCTTGACCCCGCGCGGCAGCAGATTGCGGAACTCGCAGAACTCGCGCATGGCGTCGAGCAAGCCCTGGCGCAGGCCGTTGACATGGGTGCCGCCCAGCGCGGTGGGGATCAGGTTCACATAGGATTCGGCCAGGCACTCGCCCCCTTCCGGCAGCCAGCACAGCGCCCAGTCCACCGCGGACTGCTCGGTGCTGAAGGCGCCGATGAAGGGCTGCTCCGGCAGGCAGGTGAACTGCTTGACCGCATCGATCAGGTAATCCTTGAGGCCATCTTCGTAGCACCACTCCAGCTTGATGCCGGTGTTCTTGTCGAGGAACTTGATGGTGAGGCCGGGACAGAGCACGGCCTTGGCCTTGAGCAGGTGCTCCAGCTTGCTGACAGAGAAACGGGGCGAGTCGAAGTAGCGCGCCTCTGGCCAGAAGCGCACCCGGGTGCCGGTGTTGCGGCGGCCGCAGGTGCCGCTGATGGTCAGCTCCTGCACCTTGTCGCCACGCTCGAAGGCGATGTCATAGACCTGGCCGTCGCGACGCACCGTCACCTCGACCCGGTCGGAGAGCGCGTTCACCACCGAGATGCCCACCCCGTGCAGACCGCCGGAGAACTGGTAATTCTTGTTGGAGAACTTGCCACCCGCGTGCAGCTTGCAGAGGATCAGCTCGACCCCCGAGACCCCCTCCTCCGGGTGAATGTCGACCGGCATGCCACGGCCGTCATCGATCACCTCGAGGGACTGGTCTTCAAACAGCGTCACCTCCAGGGTGCGGGCATGGCCCGCCAGCGCCTCGTCGACGCTGTTGTCGATGACCTCCTGGCCGAGGTGATTGGGCCTGGTGGTGTCGGTGTACATGCCGGGGCGGCGACGCACCGGTTCGAGGCCATTGAGGACCTCAATGGCATCCGCATTGTATTGAGTGGACATGGAGGGCCTTGCGAATTGACGTTTGGGGAGGATCTTACTCGTTGGGACGGCGTTGGACAAACCCGGCGGTGGCAAAGGGTGATCCAGGCCGGCCGTGGCGGCCGTGCTGGCCGGGATCAGGTGGCATCTGACGCCAGGGGCAGTGCCTGCAACAGCTGGGACAGGGAACAATGGAGCCGCCACACCAGGCCCGCCAGCTCCCGGGCCGCCGGCTCCCTGTGCCCCGCCAGCCCCCGACTGATGCGATCCAGCTCGGCCAGGGTCAGGCCGAGGGAGCCATGCTGCACCCCACCCTCGGTGAGGATCCCCCGCAGGCAGCGCACGCAACCGTCCCGCACCAGATAGAGTGCCGGCTCCTTGCCGCGCCACTGCCTGAGTTGCCAGACGATGTGACTGCAGTTGAGCAGCACCACGCCCCAGCGCAGCACCCAGAGCCGGGCGCCCTGATCCCGGCCCTGGCTGAGCTGGCCGACCGCGTGGTAGACCCTGGACTCGAACTCGCTCTCGCTCTGCTGCGGCGTCGGGGCCAGCTGATCCATGAAGTCCCGGCGCAGGCGGCGGATCAGCCGTCGGCTCTTGCGCCGATCCGAGCTAGGCCGCAGGATCTGGAAGGCCAGCCCGGCCACCATCACCCCCAGCACCTTGCCGATGCTGTCGTTGACGAACTCCTGATAGTCGTAGCTCGGCGGGTTGGTGATGGCGAGGAAGGAGCCGAGCAGCACTATGAGCTGGCCCCAGAGCGCCGCCGATGACGGGCGCTGCAACTTGAGCAGCTGCATGGTGAGCAGGGCCGGGAACAGCAGGGCGCAGAACAGCCAGAAGTCGTCGATGCGGATCATCAGGCCGAACTTGACCCCGAAACAGACCAGGCTCAGCACCAGGATCGCCTGCAGCATGGTGGTCACCCCCTTCACCGGGGTGGCCCCCCCCGAGTAGAGCACGCAGCAGATGGAGAGCAGGGTCAGCGCCGAGGCCCCCGACTCCCACTGGGTGTTGATCCAGAAGGCGCAGCCCAGCAACACGCAGAGGAAGGTGCGGCCGCCGTTGTAGGCCGCCTCTAGGCTGTCGGTGTGCTGGGTGAGCGAGCTGTGGCGCGGCGGCGCCGGCCACTCCTGGCCGTCATAGGGTGTCAGCCGGCTCAGCCAGCGCTGGCACTCCAGATAACTCCAGCAGAAATGGCGCAGCCGCAGCCAGAAGGTGCGCCGGCGAAAATCGCCCTCCGCCTCTGCCACGAAGGGCGCCAGCAGACGGGCGATGCGGAGCTTGTCGCAATCCGGCTCGGCCAGTGCGCTCAGCAGGGTTCCCAGCAGCGGCTGCAGCGCCTGGGGTTGCTCCGGCCAGTGTTGCAGCATGCGGCGCAGCCCCGAGATGAGGCTGATCATCCGCAGCTGGCGGTGCAGCAGGAAGTTGAGCAGCCTGTTGTGGCGCCGCAGCCGGTGGTGGCTCCACACCGCCTGGATGCGCAACACATTCATGGTGAGGATCTGGCCTATCATCCCCTCGTGGGCGCTGCGCACATCGGCGCCGGCCTCCCCCAGCCACAGCAGCTGGGCATGCTCCAGCAGCCGGTGCTGGCTCTTGCGCAGCGACGCCAGCAGGGTCTCCCCGTCCGATGTGCTCGGCAGTATCATCATCAGCAGGCCGCCGCAGAGGATGCCGACGATCACCTCGCTCACCCTGGACTGGGCGATGTCGAAGATGTGCTGGGGATCGTCCACATCGACGCAGGAGAAGGCGATGATGGCCGCGGTGTAACCCGCCAGGGCGAAGGCGTAGGAGACGTTGTTCTGGTAGTGGTTGGAGACGTAGGTACAGAGCCCGAGCCAGAGCGCGATGAGGAAGCTGAACAGCCAGGGATCGGCGATGCCGAGGCCGTTGATCACCACCGCCGCCATGGCGCCGATGAGGCTGCCCAGCACCCGCCCCAGGCTCTTGCTGATGACACCGCCGACGGTGGGGAAGCTCACCACCGCGGCCGAGGTCATGGCCCAGTAGGGGGCATCCAGCTGCAACACGAACGCCAGCCAGAGCGACAGACACATGGCCAGGCTGTTGCGCAGGGCATAGCGCCACTGGCTCTCATTGGCCTGGGCCCAGGGCGTCCGTTGCCAGAGCGATCCCCCGCTTGCCACCCTAGTCGCCTATGGTGATGGTACAGGTGGTGCCCGCGATCAGCGCCAGCTCGGGCGGCACCTCCAGCAGGCGGATCCGCACCGGCACCCGCTGCGCCAGCCGCACCCAGGGCACGTTCGGCTTGACGTCGAGCAGCAGGCCGTCACTCCCCTCCACGCTCTGATCGTGGATGGCGCGCCCTATGCTCTCCACCTCCCCCTTGAGTGCCTGCTCCCCGCTGTAGAGCACCATCCGCGCCGGTTGGCCCGGCCGGATGTGCCTGAGCTTGGTCTCCTCGAAATAGCCCTGTACGTAGAAGGAGTGGATGTCCACCAAGGCCACCAGCGGTACCCCGGCGCTGGCATAGTTGCCGACCCGGGTCTGCAGGTTGGTGATGTAGCCGTCGCTGGAGGCGTGCAGCTCGGTCTTGGCGAGCGACCACCTGGCCTGCTCCAGATCGGCCTGGGCCACCTGATAGGCGGCCCGCATCGCCTGGGCGTTGAGGCTGGACTCGTCGACCGCCTCGGCGGAGATGACGGTGCGGGCCAGGCTCTGCCGGCGATGGGCCTCGTGCTCGGCCTTGTCGAGATCCGACTTGGCCTTGGCCAGGGCCGCATTGGCGTTGTCCAGCGCGATCCGGTAGGGCTCGGGATCCAGGCTGAACAGAACGTCACCCATCTTGACCAGCTGGTTGTCCTGCACCCAGATCCGGGTGATCTTGCCCGACACCTCAGGCGTGATGCTGACCAGCTCGGCCCGCACCTTGCCATCCCGGGTCCAGGGACCCTGCATGTAGTAGTTCCACAACCACCAGCCCGCCGCCAGCGCCAGGGCGCACACCAGCAGGGTGGAGAAGTATTTGAGGGTCGCGAGGGGTGATTTAGCCATGTAGCAATATCCATAAGGCGCCACTGACGGCGAGGACGAACAGGGAGAGATCCATCAACAGGGGGTGCCAGACATCTCCGCTGTAGAGCCAGTCGCGCAGCAGATGATGGGCCGGCAGCCAGCCCAGCAGGCCGAGCAGCACCGCCTTGAACAGGGGCGGAAAGTAGAGCGAGGCCCCCAGGATCAGATCCGGCAGCGCTGAAGCGGTCGTCACAGGCGTGCTCCCTATTGGCGAGAGGAGGACAGAGGAAATCGGCGATGGCCCGTTCGAGGGCAGGCAGGCCAAGGTTAACACAGCCATTTCGGCGGCTACAGAAGCAGATGACGCCCCAAGGTCACCGATCTGCCGGATGGTTGATGCCATCCCGCAGCGGCACCTCACCGATCTCGAACGGATTGACCCCCTCGAGGCAGGCGAGGTTGTAACCATACTCGGCCGGATTGGAGCGGCGCTGATGGTGGGTGTAGATGCCACAGAGGCCGCAGAAGTAATGGCGGGCGGTACGAGTGTTGAACTGGTAGCAGCGCAGCGCCGCCTCCCCTTGCAGAATGCGGATGCCCGCCAGCGGCACAGAGGCGACGATGGCACCGCGCCGCCGGCAGAGGGAGCAGTCGCAGCGACGCGGATCCACCACTCCATCCGGCAGGCTGAGCTCCAGCACCACGGCCCCGCAATGACAGCTGGCCCTGTGCTTCTCCTGAATGGGGGTATTGCCGATGCGCTTGATCATATGGCCTCCTTGGCCCGCTTGTCTCAATCGAACAGGGTATCTTGCCGCCCCTGCCGCACATGGGCATGCAGGGTGCGCAGCTGGGATGCCACCACCCGGTGGCGGGAGAGCGGGGGCAGCTGGTCGATGGGGAAGTAGGCCGCGCCCTGGGTCTCGTCGGTCTCGGTGAGCAGTTGCCCTCCCGTCACCTCACACAGGAAGAACGCCTTGTGGGCATGGGGCAGCTGCGGCGGATGGGGGTGCCTGAGCTTGTCGAACAGCGCCAGCAACCGAACGGCCCGACACTCGAGTCCGGTCTCCTCGACCACTTCGCGCACCACGGCCCCCGCCGGCGAGTCGCCGATGTCGCACCAGCCCCCCGGCAGGGTCCAGCAGCCATCGCTGCGCTCCTGCACCAGCAGCAACCGCCCCTGCTCATCGAGGATCAGCGCCCGCACATCCAGCTTGGGGGTGGGATAACCGCTGTCTAGGGCGATCCAGTCGGCGATCGCCGCCGGATCCAGCTCGCTCTGGCTGACCATCAGGGCGACCGTGGCCGCTCTCAATGCCTCGAAACGGCCGATATCGAAGGGATCTTTGGAGTAGGTGAGGCCCGCTTGCGCCGTGGCCAGCACCTGTTCCAGAAAGGCGGCCAACGGCGGTTGCATGGCTAGAGCCCGAGGAAGCGGACTATCTGGGCCGGGTAGCGCTCGAACCCCATGAAGGCGTGATTGCCACCGCACTCCAGCGACAGGCGGGCGAAGCGATACTCGGCCAGCGTCTTGCGGTAGTCGAGCACCTCGTCTTCCTGCTGTTGCAGGACCCAGAGCCGTCCGGGGGCCGTCACCGGCACCGCCAGTCCCTGCAGCTCATCCATGTGCAGCGGCAGCAGCTCATAGCGCTCATCGGTATAGGGATTGGTCTGGGGACCGAGGTAGTCGCAGAGCAGCTCGTGGGGGCGCACCGCCGGGTTGATCAGGGCGGCGCGGCAGCCATACAACTCACTGACTCTGGTCGCCATGAAGCCGCCGAGGGAGCTGCCCACGGCGCCGAGTCGCAGCCTCTGGCCATGACGGGCGACGGCCTCCTCTATGGTCTGCTCTATGGCCGCCCAGGCCGCCGCCGGGGTGTTGGGCTGGGCCGGGATCAGCAGCTCGATATCGGGCCTGTGCCGGGCGACCCAGTCCGTCATCTGCTGCGCCTTGGCCGATCCGGGCGATGAATTGAAACCGTGCAGATACAAGAGGACGGGCTTCATGCAGGCCTCCTCAATAACCGGTGGCATGGGGATCGGGCACGAACTGCCCCACCGGCAGGCGCCACACCTGGCTGGCGATCCGGCCATCCGGATGCAGGGTGAGATAGCGCCAACCCGGGCCGGACTCGTCCAGCGCGAAGCCATCGGACAGCGGCTTGAACTGGATGCAGGTGGAGGGACTGGCGATGAGCCTAACCCCCTGATGCACCTCGTCAAACTCCTGATGCACATGGCCAAACAAGATGGTCTTCTGCTGCGGATGACGGGCCAGCACCGCGAACAGGTCGTCGGCATTCTTGAGATTGTGCTGATCCAGCCAGGCGCAGCCGACCGGCACGGCCTGATGGTGCAGGGCGATGAGGGCGTGGCGCTCCGGATGTTGGCGCAGGGCCTGATCCAGCGTCGCCAGCTGGTGATCGCCGAGCACGCCGTGGGGTTTGCCGCGCACCTGAGTATCCAGCAGGATCACCTGCCAGTGATCCCCCACCAGCTGCTTGGCCTCGCTGATCCCGGCCGCATGCAGGTACTCGGTCATCAGGGGGCCGTCATCATGGTTGCCGGGCAGCCAGTAGATGGGGCGCGCCAGAGGAGCCATCATGGTGGCGAAGCGCAGATAGGATTCCGGGCTGTGATCCTGAGACAGATCGCCGGTGGCCAGGATCAGATCGAACGGATGGGCGTTGTCCTGCACCCGCGCCAGCACGGCAGCCAGGCTCTCGGCGGTACGCACGGCCAGCAGTCGTCCCTCGGCGCTGGCGAAGAGATGGGTATCGGTAATCTGTAACAGACGCACGCTTCCGTCCGGCGCCTGGGGTAGCTCTGTTTCCAAAATCACGCTTCTTTATATGAGTTCAACTAGAGGATGTTTATCAGGCTGGTGCCATGCTTGAGACAAAATTTTAGCCAGTCGGCCAGGAACAGATTTACCTGCTCTTTTTCATCCCTGTGATGCATTTTTTTATTGGGATAATCATAACGTGGTTGCAACATCGAAATCTGTTGCGCGGCACACACTTCCGCCATCCGCACATCATGGTACAAACGAATCTCTATACGAGCCTGCAAGTAGCTCGCCAATTCAGGATTGTGCTGGGCCAGGATCACCTGGCTGGTGAAGCGGCTCTCCCCGCTGACGGTGAGCTGGAACTGCAAGCCGTTGCCGACCTGATAGCGGCGCTCGGCTCCCATACCGCCAGGAGGCAGCAGCTTCATCAGCGCCATGTAGTTCACCTCGCAGGTGCGCTGCAGGGACATCAGGTCCGGCACATAGCGCCGGCTCTGTTGCAGGGTCAGCGCCACCTCAGCGCCCCGTCAGCCAGCGGGCCCGCAGATCCGCGTGATTGAGCGCCAGCCACTGCAAGGCGATGACGGAGGCGGCGTTGTCGATGCGACCCTCTTTCAGCCAGGCATAGGCCTGCTCGCGGCTCACCACGTGCACCCGGATATCTTCACCCTCTTCCGCCAGACCGTGGATCCCCCCGGCCTTGCTGGCATCGACCTCGCCGACAAAGACTTCGATCCGCTCGGTGCTGCCGCCCGGGCTCACCATATAGCTGATGGCATGTTCGCAGCGGCCCACCTCGAGCCCCGCCTCTTCCACCGCCTCCCGGCGCACCACGACCTCGGCGGTCTCCCCTTCATCTATGATGCCGGCCACCAGCTCCAGCAGCCAGGGGGTGGGGCTGGTTTCCATGGCGCCGATCCTGAATTGCTCCACCAGCACTATCTGGTCCAGCACGGGGTCATAAGGCAGCAGCGCGGCCGCATGGCCGCGCTCGAACAGCTCGCGCACTATGGGCTCGTTCCAGCCGCCCTCAAATAACCTGTGCTGCAGACGGTAGACGTTTACTTTGAAGAAACCATTGTATCCAGATGATTTTTCGATGATTTTCACATCGCTACCGGAGTAGTGACTGGTTTGTGGCAAGGCTTGCTGTGACATACGACACTCCTGCCAGCTTGACTTGGCTAGGTTTGACCATAATATTCGGGAACATGAATGAACGTTCATTCACTCGTTCTCGCTGACGATGAGGGATGGATTTTAGCAGCCACAGGCTATTTGGCTAGGCGCGTAGCCGAGAAAAACTCGCCCTGACTCTTGACGTTCCTGTCGCTGGAAAAGAGACAGTTCGCATTAAATTCTGCTTATAGTAGAGTGGTTAAGCTGAAATCAAGCTTGCTCGATGACAATCCCCCCTCTCCATCCAGCGGACAGCTTTGGGTTGATATATAAGGTTAAAACTATCATATGAAAAGAACACTCTTGTCAGTCATGGTGATGCTGGGAGTGAGCACCGCTGCTCATGCCGAAAACCTGCTCCAGATCTACCAACAGGCTCAGATCAAAGATACCCAACTGCTGGAGTCCAAGGCGAGACGGGATCAAGCCTTCGAGAAGATCAACGAATCACGCGCCGCCTTGCTGCCGCAGATCAACCTGGGCGCCGGTCTGAACTATCTGCAGAACAAAGACGATACCATGACCAACAGTAACGCCTCAGGTACTGTGACCCTGGATCAGTCCGTCTATCGCCGCAGCAACTGGGTCAATCTGGACCTGACCGAGAAGAGCGCCACCCAATCCGACGTGGGCTACAACCTCGAGATCCAGAACCTGATGCTGCGTACCGCCCAGGCCTATTTCGACGTGCTCAAGGCGATGGATACCCTGGAGTTCGTGCGCGCCAACAAGGTCGCGGTCGAGCGTCAGCTGGAACAGACCCAGCAGCGATTCGAAGTGGGCCTGACCGCCATCACCGACGTGCACGAAGCCGAGGCCGAGCGTGACCAGGCGCTGGCAGACGAGATCAATGCCGAGAACACCCTGGACAACAGCTACGAGAGCCTGCGCGAGCTGACCGGCATCGACCACCGCCAGCTGGACGTGCTCAACACCGCCCGCTTCACCCCGCAGAAGACCCCGTTCAACTCCGACAAGTGGCTGGAGCTGGCACTGGACAAGAACCTGGAGCTGCACAGCGCCCGCATCGGCAAGGACATCGCCAAGGAACAGATCGACTTGGCCAAGACGGGTCATGAGCCGACCCTGGATCTCGGTGCCGGCCTCACCGCCGGTTACAACGACTACAAGGACGAGATCCGCAACCCCGAGAGCAGCAGCAACGAGGCCAACGTCGGCCTGAACTTCAAGCTGCCGCTCTACACCGGTGGTGCCACCACCTCCCTGGTCAAGCAGGCGCAGTTCAACTACGTGGCCGCCAGCGAGCAGCTGGAGCGCAGCTTCCGCTCGGTGCAGAGCACGGTCCGTTCTTCTTACAACAACGTGAACGCCAGCATCGGCTCGGTCCGCGCCTACAGCCAGTCCGTCATCTCCGCCGACAGCGCCCTGAAGGCGACCGAGGCCGGTTATGAAGTGGGGACCCGTACCATAGTCGACGTGCTGGACTCCACCCGCAAGCTGTACCAGGCCAAGCAGAAACTGTCTGAGGCCCGCTACAACTACATCCTCAGCATCCTCTCCCTCAAGCAGGCCGCCGGCACGCTGGAGCAGAAGGATCTGGAAGATGTGAACCAGGGGCTGATGCCAGCCGCCCAGGTGACGACCAAGTCCTGAGCCTGACTCCAGGCATGCAAAAGGCGACCCTAGGGTCGCCTTTTTGTTATCCGATGATGCGCGGCGATAACCGCCGTGAACAACCCGGCCTAAGCCGGGCGTCGATTCAACCGCGCTCGCGGATGGTCTTGATGATGTCGCTGGTGGAGCAGCCATCCTCGAAGTTCAGCACTCGCACCTCGCCGCCGTTGGCGGTGACCTCGGCGTAACCGGCGATCTCTTCGGGCTTGTAGTCGCCACCCTTGACCAGCAGATCTGGCAGGATCTCGGCGATCAGCCGTTGCGGCGTGTCTTCGGCGAACGGCACCACCCAATCCACGGCGCCCAGCGCCGCCAACACCGTCATGCGGCGTTCGGTCGGGTTGACCGGGCGACCCGGCCCCTTCAGGCGGCGCACCGAGTCGTCGGTGTTGACCGCGACGATCAGCCGATCCCCCAGCTTGCCGGCGTTGGCGAGGTAGGAGACGTGACCGGCGTGCAGTATGTCGAAGCAGCCATTGGTCATCACCACCTTCTCGCCCCGCAGGCGGGCGGCCTGGACGGCAATCTTGAGCTGCGCCTCGGACATGACGCCAAAGCCGGTCTCCTGCTCGGTGTAGAGCGCATTGGCAAGCTCCACCGGGCTGACGGTAGAGGTACCCAGCTTGCCCACGACTATGCCGGCGGCGGTGTTGGCCAGGGCGCAGGCCTCGTCCAGACTCATGCCGGCGGCCAGGGAGGTGGCCAGGGTGGAGATGACGGTATCACCGGCACCGGTCACGTCATAGACCTCGTGGGCCTGTGCGGGCAGATGCAGCTCGGGCTGCCCCTCGCGGATCAGGGTCATGCCGTTCTCGGAACGGGTCACCAGCAGGGCGTCCAGTTCGAAGCGCTTGACCAGCTCCAGCCCTTTGGCGACCAGCTCGTCCTCGCTCTTCACCTTGCCTACCACGGCCTCGAACTCGGACATGTTGGGGGTCAACAGGGTGGCGCCACGGTACTTCTCGAACTCGGTCCCCTTGGGGTCCACCAGCACCGGGATGCCGGCGGCGCGGGCGCGCTGGATCATGCCCGGCACATCGTTCAGGGCACCCTTGCCGTAGTCGGAGAGGATCATCACATCGGCCCGGGGCAGCGCCTCTTCCACCTTGCTCATCAGCAGGCTGGCGTCGACGTCGTGGAAGGCCTCTTCGAAGTCGAGGCGCAGCAGCTGCTGGTTGCGAGACAGCACCCGCAGCTTGGTGATGGTCGGATAGTCGGCCAGTCGAACGAAATCACAGGCGACCTTGACCCCCGCCATCTGGCCGGCCAGGGCATCGGCGGCCTCATCCTGTCCGGTCAGACCCAGCAGGACGGCATGGGCACCGAGTGCGGCCGAGTTCAGGGCCACGTTGGCGGCACCACCCGGGCGCTCCTCGATGTGTTCGACCTTGACCACGGGCACGGGGGCCTCGGGGGAGATACGGCCGGTGGGGCCATGCCAGTAGCGGTCCAACATGACATCGCCAACGACCAGAACGCGGGCTTTCTCAAACTCGGGCAGGGTGATCTTCATCTGTATCGACTCTCAAAACCTGAAAAATTCAGCCCCCGATTTTATCACACTCTTTTCTCCCGAGTGAAAAAAGCGCGGCCCCACCGGCAATTACCCGCCTGTCACCCCGCTTCCCTCCCCTCTGACCAGACGATGGCCATTCGCACCCGCCCCCCCTTTTCGGATAGAATCCTCGGATTGTGAGTCAAGTCAGCCGACCAGGATAGGCGCCTGCATCGAGCGCCGCCCCTGTGCGACTGGGCTCCCCGAATTATTTGCGATTGAGAACAAGAGACTCTTCATGGCCCAAGAACGCGCTCCCCGCCTCGAACCCCATCTGTTCCATCCCCGCTACTGGGGCAGCTGGGCAGGCCTTGGCCTGCTCTGGCTGCTGGTGCTGCTGCCCTGGCGTAGCCAGATGTGGCTGGGGCGCCAGCTCGGCACCCTGGCCCGCAAGCTGCTGAAGTCCCGCGTCAAGATAGCCCGCCGCAATCTGGAGCTGGCCTTGCCCGAGCTCAGCCGGGATCAGCGTGAGACCCTGCTGGTGCAGAACTTCGAGAGCGTGGGCTGCGCCATCTTCGAGGTCGGCATGGCCTGGTTCTGGCCGGACTGGCGGATGCGCCGGCTGATGAAGGTAGAAGGGGAAGAGCACGTCACCCGGGCCGTGGAGCAGGGTCAGGGCATGCTGCTGCTCTCCTGTCACTTCCTGACGCTGGAGCTCAACGCCCGCTGCTTCGGCCTGGTGCGGCCCGGGGTCGGCGTCTATCGTCCCAACACCAATCCGGTGCTGGAATACGCCCAGTACCATGGTCGCTGCGCCTCCAACAAGTACCTGGTGGATCGCATGGACGTGAAGGGGATGATCAAGGCGCTGCGCAACGGCGATGCGCTCTGGTACGCGCCGGATCACGACTACGGTGCCCATGCCAGCGTGTTCGTGCCCTACTTCGCGGTGGAGCAGGCGGCCACCATCACCGGCACGGCGACCCTGGCCAGGGTCAAGAACACGGTCACCCTGCCCTGCTACAACATTCGCACCGCCACCGGTTATACCCTGCACATAGGGGCGCCGCTGGAAGGCTACCCGAGCGGCGACGATCTGGCCGACGCCAGCCGCGCCAACCGGGAGATTGAAACCGCCGTACGCAAGGCCCCCGAGCAGTACATGTGGCTGCACCGCCGCTTCAAGACCCGCCCCAACCCCAATGACGCGGGTTACTACTGAGACGAGCCTTTCGGCCCCGAATGAAAAAGCCCTCGCATGCGAGGGCTTTTTTACGGGTCTGCGACAGCGCCTGGGTTATTGGCGGATCAGACGATAGATGGCGTAGCCAGGGTGCTTCTCATCGCTCGTTGGCAGGGTGGACTTGTACTCAAGATCCGCGCCGGCCAGCTGCTTGGCCTCCTCGCTCGGCGAGGAGTAGAGCCGCACGTCGACACCGGCGGGCAGCGCCTTCATGTGCCAGTTGTTGTTGGCTGCCGGGCTGAAGCCTGCCGGATTGTCGGCGGACTGGGTCTTCAGGTACTGGGCGATGATCTCCCGCGTCTCGAAGGGATCTTCGTGCACTATATTGGTGCCGTCGATGCCCGGGAAGTGGCCGCCACCGCTGGCGCGGTAGTTGTTGGTCACCACGTAGAACTTCTGGGCCGGATCTATCGGCTGACCGTTGAAGGTCAGGCCGCTGATGCGCTGACCCTCGCTCACCTTGGCGCCTTCCTTGCTGTAGCGGGCCGGCTGGGTGATATCCACCTCGTAGTTCACCCCGTCGATCACATCGAAGTTGTAGGTGGGGAACTTCTCGTTCACCAGCCACTGCACCTCGGTCTTGCCGGCATCGATCTGGTTGAACTGGCCGGCACTCATCTCCAGCCACTCCTTGACGGTGGCCCCGTTCACCTCGACCACCTGCAGGGTGTTCGGGTAGATGTAGAGATCGGAGACGTTGCGCAGGGAGATGTCCCCCTTGGCCACATAGGTGAAGTCATTGATGCCGTTGCGACCGCCGCGGAAGGGGGCCGCCACCGACAGGATCGGATAGGGCTGCTTGAGCAGGCCATCCTTTTGCAGCTGCTCGGCGTGCTTGCGCTGGGCGTCGCTCACCAGTTGCACCGAGGGATCGTCCTGCACCAGCGCGAAGAAGCTGTGGATGGAGGAGGTGATCTTGCCGAGCGGCTCGTCCAGCCACTGATTGGTGGCATCGTGATCGGCCTGCACCAGGTCCACCACCCGCTGATCCACGGCGCTGTTCTCGCTGGAGTCGATCTTGCGCAGGCTGGCCTGGCTCTGTTTCACCCGCCACTTGCCGTCCACCTGCTCCAGTTTGAGATCGATGATGCCGAGGTGGTTGCCCCAGTAGCCGGGCATCACGGTCGGGATGCCGCTCAGGGTACCGGCCTGGTTGTCCACCTCCGGCAGATCCGGGAAGTCGCCGGGGAAGTTCTTGTGGGCATGGCCCAGCATCAGGGCATCCACACCCTTCACCTTGGCCAGATGCCAGGCGGAGTTCTCCATCATGGCCTCATAGCTGTTGGCGTTGATGCCGGTGTGGGCGACCACCACCACTATGTCGGCCCCCTTGGCGCGCAGTTCCGGCACATAGTGGTTGGCGGTCTCGACCATGTCGGCCACCACCACCTTGCCTTCCAGGTGGCGCTTGTCCCACTGCAGCACCTGCGGCGGCGTCAGCCCCAGGATGCCGACCCTGACGGTCTGTGACTGGCCCTTGTCATCCGTCACCTGGCGCTCCAGCAGCAGATAGGGGGTGAACTTGTTGCCACTCCAGTCGATCTGTCCCTTCGCATCGCGCTTGAAGGCGCCCGTCTCGAACACGTTAGCGTTCACATAGGGGAACTTGGCGCCCGCCAGCACCTTGCCGAGGTACTCCAGCCCGTAGTTGAACTCGTGGTTGCCCAGGTTGCCGGCGTCATAACCGAGCTCGTTCATGGCCTTGAACACCGGGTGGGCCTGCTTGTCGAGGTAACCGGCACCGGACTGCTCGAAGATGTAATCCGCCAGCGGCGTGCCCTGGATCAGATCACCGTTGTCGAGCAGCAGGTTGTTGGGGTTTTCGGCGCGGGCCGCGCGGATCAACAGGGCGGTGCGGGAGAGGCCAAACTTGCGGTCTTCCTTGTTCTGGTAGTAGTCGAACCCCAGCACGTTGGAATGGATATCGGAGGTCTGGATCAGGCGCAGAGAGACGGCTCCCGGCTGCGCCTTGCTATCATTTTCATTGCTGCAGGCGGTCAACAGCACTATGGCTGCAATGGCACCCAGCTTCATGGTTTTATTCACTGTCTTTTCCCTTTTATTATGAGTAACGCTTTACCAGCGACGGGAATTTAACAGACGAATATGTCAGCGCATGGAACCGAGATTAATTTTTATGAAGCCCGACACAAAAATAGCCTTATGAGGCCAGCAAGGCCCCGCTGGCCAGCTGAACCGCCAACCCCAGCATGATAATACCAACAACAAGATCAATGGCTTGCTGCACCCTGCCCCGGGCAAGCCAGGGGGAAAGGGCCGCCGCCCCGAATGCCAGACCGTAGAACCAGACCAGGGATGCCAGCATGGCGCCGGCGGCGAAGGCCGGTCGCAGCTCCTCGGCGAACTGGCTGCCGAAGGAGCCGAGCAGCATCAGGGTATCCAGGTAGACATGGGGGTTGAGCAGGGTGACGCCCAGCGTCATGGCCAGCACGCTCTTGACCCCCATCAACTGGGGTGAATCCGCCAATGTAGCCCCCTGCCCGCGCCAGGCGCTGCGCAGGGAGCGCACGCCGAACCAGCCGAGGAACAGCACGCCGCCCCAGGTCAGCAGCGCCAGGCCGATGGGGCTGCTCGCCAGCAGGTTGGCGCCGCCAAACACCCCTATGCCGATCAGGATGAGATCGCAGAAGCAGCAGAGCGTGGCCGTCAACAGATGGTGGTTGCGGTGGATGCCCCTGCTCAGCACGAAGGCATTCTGGGCACCGATTGGGATGATCATGGCGAGGCCGAGGGTGAAGCCTTGCAGTGTGGTTGCGAGCATGGATGAAGCGTCCGTATGGGTAACTGGACGGCACTATAAGGGGAGCGGGGAAATCAGAGAAATTCATTAATCTGCTGATACATTCAATTCACTAATAACTCGGGCGCCAACGCCCTTCTCAGCGGGCTGTCAATTGCAGGATCTGACAATTGTGAGCCCGCCGCCCCGCACCGAGAATCAACAGGGTCGACGCATCGGCTGGGGCAGGTGACGAGGATCACGGGTGACTGACCAGCTATGTCGCCCGCCCGGCCCTAGCACGGGGGGTGGGGCGGGAGGCGCTTATCTCACTGCAGGATCTTGGGGTAATTGGTGACCACGACCTGCTCCAGATTGGGGATCAGGATGCCGCTGCTCACCCCTTTGGCGATGGCCTGATAACGGTTCATGGAGCCGGTCTTGCGGGTCACCTGATTGAGGTGGTAGTTCACCGTGCGTTCGGTGATCCCCAGGATGCAGGCGATCTCGTTCGACGTCTTCCCTTCGCTGGCCCAGAACAGGCATTCGGTCTCCCGGTCGGTCAGGGCCTCCTGCGGATCGCCTTCCCGCAGGCCCTTGCGCACGATCCGGATCGCGGCCTCGAAGATGTAGTTGGACATCCAGGAGAGGATGGGCGAGGACTCCAGCAGCAGATCGCTCGAGGCCCGCTCGGCGGTGATGAACGACAGTATGCCATTCTCCCCTGCCGCCCCGTGCAACGGGAAGGAGATGCCGTTGCGCAGCCCGAACTCCGCCGCCAGCCCCATCACGTCCATGCTGCCTTCCTGCAGAAAGCGCGCCTTCTCGTCCAACCGGTTCCAGTAGATGGGCAGGGTCTGCCTGCGGGCGAGCTGGATGATGGGGTCGCAGGCCAGCATGTTGTTGACCGTGTAGGCCTGTACCCAGGAGTCGGGGCACTGGTTGAACAGCACCACCTTGGGCCTCTGCATCGACATGGGCAGGATGAGCGCAAACCGATAGTAGTCGTAGCCCATTCCCAGCGTGAAGCGGCCGATCAGTTCCGCCAGCCGGTTGCCATCCGTCACCACCGTGAAATGTTCGAGATACTCAAGCAGTTGGTCGTGTGTCATAGGCTAGCCCCCCTGGCCAAGGCCTTGGATTATAGCGCCTAACCATGAAATGGAGAGACATGAATGCTTGTTTTCAAAGGAAAATTGAAACAACACCCCAGATGGGAGGTCGAAAACGAACTTTATCGCTTTCGCAAGCGCGTCTTCTCCGATCGGCTCGGCTGGGATGTGGAATCCCACCGGGGGCTGGAGCGGGACAGCTTCGACAAGCCGGATACGCACTGGGTACTGATTGAAGACGAGCAGGGTCTGTGCGGCTGCATTCGGCTGCTCAGCTGTGCCCAGGACTACATGCTGCCCAGCATCTTCCCCGCGGCCCTCGCCGGCGAGCTGGCCCCGCGCTGCGCCGATGTCTGGGAGCTGACCCGGCTCGCCATCGATGCCAGTCGGGCGCCGCAACTGGACAATGGGGTGAGCGAGCTGACCTGCGTCATCTTCCGCGAGGTCTATGCCTTCGCCAGGGCACAGGGGATCCGGGAACTGGTGGCCGTGGTCAGCCTGCCGGTCGAGCGCATCATCCGTCGCCTCGGCCTGCCCATAGAGCGGCTCGGCCACCGCCAGGCGGTGGAGCTGGGCGCCGTGCGCGGGGTGGGCATCCGCTTCCAGCTGGACGAGCGCTTCGCCCTGGCCGTCAATCGCCCGCTGCGGGGCCGGTACCAACCGTCTGAGGAGCTGGTCGGCACCACCTGAGCACTGTCCACCCGGCGGCCTGAGCGCCATAAAAAAGTCCCGGGCTGACACCCGGGACTAAAACTCTCGCTATGGCCCGTTTCCACCCCATGCAAAAACGGACAGGGTGAGTATCTTATGAATCTCACTTTGTCTCTACTGTCACTTATCACAGTGGCCGCGCCCGCCGATCCGATCGAAAGAAAGAGTGCGGTGACGGTTCCTCTTGTCGCCGGCGCCCCCCTTCAGTAGCCTGTTTTCCTGATTCTCAGCGGGATAAGGAAGGCTGATGAAAGCCCTGGATTACAAGCTGCTGTTGGCACTGGATGCCGTGATGCAGGAGCAGAACTTCGAGCGGGCCGCCCAGCGCCTGCACATCACCCAGTCCGCCATCTCCCAGCGCATCAAGCAGCTGGAGCAGCAGTTTGCCGAGCCGCTGATCATTCGCAGCCAGCCGCTGCAGGCCACCGCACTCGGCCAGAAGCTGCTGGCCCACTACCGGCAGGTACGCCAGCTTGAACTCGAGCTGGCCGGGGAGCTCTCCCCCGCCGCGCCACAGGCGCCGATCCGGGTCAGCATAGCCGTCAATGCCGACAGCCTGGCCACCTGGCTGCTGCCCGCCCTGGCCCCGCTGCTGGAGCAGCATCCCATAGAGCTGAACCTGCTGGTGGATGACGAGAGCCGCACCCTCGACAAGGTGCGCGAGGGGCAGGCCTTCGGCGCCGTCAGCCTGCAGCCCCAGCCCCTCGCCGGTTGCTGCGTCAACGAGCTCGGCGAGATGCGCTACCTGCTGACCGCCAGCCCCGCCTTCGTCGCTCGCCACTTTCCCAAGGGGCTCACCCCGGCTGCGCTGGCCAAGGCACCGGCGGTGGCCTTCGATCAGCGCGACGACATGCACGTGAGCTTCATGGCCCGCCACTTCGGGCTTGAGCCCGGCGGCTATCCCTGCCACACGGTGCGCTCGTCGGAGGCCTTCGTCGCCATGGCCGAGCAGGGGCTCGCCTATTGCCTCATCCCCGAGTTGCAGATCCGCCAGCAGCTGGCGGCGGGGAGCCTGCTCGATCTCAGCCCGGGGCATCACCTCATCGAGCGCCTCTACTGGCACCGCTGGGTGCTGGAGCGGGGGCTGCACAAACAGATCTCCCTGCGCCTGATCGAACAGGGTCGCCGGGCACTGCTGCCCCGCTGACGGGGCCATTCACCTTGGCTTTGGGGGGGTAAAAACGTATAGTGCTGGGCGATTCTTCATCAGGTCTCCACTCAGGTTCCTCACTTATGTTCCAAGACAATCCGCTGCTGGCCCAGCTCAAGCAACAAATCCGCGAAAACATCCCCAAGAAAGAGGGTGTGATCCGCGCCTCCGATCGGGGCTTCGGCTTCCTGGAGGTCGATGAGAAGACCAGCTATTTCGTGCCGCCTCCCTACATGAAGAAGGTGATGCACGGTGACCGGGTGAGCGCCCTGATCCGTACCGAGAAAGAGAAGGAAGTGGCCGAGCCGGATGCCCTGCTGGAGCAGGCGGTGACCCGCTTCGTCGGTCGCGTCAAGATGTTCCGCGACCGCCTCAACGTGGTGCCTGACCATCCCCTCATCAAGGACGCCATCAAGGCCCGCGCCAAGAAGGGGCTGGATGAGAAGTCCTTCAAGGAAGGGGACTGGGTGGTGGCGACCCTCAAGCGTCACGCCCTGGTGGATGGCAACTTCTCCGCCGAGATCACCCAGCTCATCGCCGACAAGGACGATCACAACGTGCCCTGGTGGGTGGTGCTGGCACGCCACAACCTGGCCCAGATCGAGCCGGCGGACCTGCCCGAGTGGAAGGTGATCGAAGAGGAAGAGCTGCCGCGCACCGACCTGACCGCCATCCCCTTCTTCACCATCGACGGTGCCAAGACCAAGGACATGGATGACGCCCTGTCCATTCGCAAGCTGGACAACGGCTGGGAGCTGCTGGTCGCCATCGCCGATCCGACCGCCTATGTGGCCGAAGGCAGCGAGCTGGACCAGGAAGCCGCCAAGCGCGCCTTCACCGTCTACATGCCGGGCCGCAACGTGCCGATGATCCCGCGCACCCTCTCCGACGAGCTCTGCTCCCTGAAAGAGGGCGAGGAGCGCAACACCCTGTGCGCCCGCCTGCTGATCGCCGAAGATGGCCTGCTGCTGGAGGAGACCGAGTTCTTCGCCGCCCGCATCATCTCCCACGCCCGTCTCAACTATGACGAGGTCTCCGACTGGGCCGAGCACGGCAAGGCACTGGACATCGACGCAGGCGTCATGGCCCAGCTGCCGCTGATGAAGGCCATGACAGAGGCACGCATCAAGTGGCGCACCGAGCACGCCCTGGTGTTCCCGGATCGTCCCGACTACGACTTCGAGCTGGGTGAGAACGGCGCCGTGCTGGCCATTCACGTGGAACCGCGCCGCATCGCCAACCGGATGATCGAGGAGTCGATGATCGCCGCCAACATCTGCGCCGGTCGGGTGCTGGGCAAGAGCGTCGGCTACGGCATCTTCAACGTCCACACCGGCTTCGACGAGGAGTCCCTCGACGGTGCCATCGAGCTGCTCAAGAGCGCCGAGGCCCCGTTCGAGAAGGAAGAGATCGCCAGCCTGACCGGTTTCTGCGCCCTGCGCCGCTGGATCGACAGCCTGGACACCCGCTGGCTGGACGGCAAGATCCGCCGTTTCCAGAGCTATGCGCTGATGTCCGCCGAGCCGGGTGCCCACTACGGCCTGGGGCTGGATGCCTACGCCACCTGGACCTCCCCGATCCGCAAGTACGGCGACATGGTCAACCATCGCCTGCTCAAGGCCGTCATCGCCGGCAAGACCCCGGGTGAGCGCCCGAGCCAGGAACTGACCGAGCACCTGACGGAATGCCGCCGCCTGCACCGCAGGGTCGAGCGCGACATCGGCGACTGGCTCTATGTCCGTTACCTCCAGGCTGCCGCCGGCACCGATCAGCTGTTCAACGCCGAGATCATCGACGTGATGCGCGCCGGCCTCAAGCTGCGCCTGCAGGAGAACGGTGCCGTGGTGTTCATGCCCGCCCGCCACATCCTGGACAACAAGGACAGGCTGGAGTGCAACTGGGACAACGGCCGCGTCTATCTGGACAAGACCGAGGTGGTCTATGAGCTGGGCCAGATCATCGAGGTCAGGCTGAGCGAGGCGGTGGAAGAGACCCGCTCCCTCATCGCCAAGCCGGCGGTCGCGCTGGTGCCGGGCCCGGCACCGGAAGCCCCGATCGCCGAGGGTACCGAGGCACCGGCTGAGACACCGGCTGAGGCTGAAGCTGCTCCCAAGGCGGAGTAAGTCGCAGCCACCCGCTCGATTCAAAAAGCCCGCCACTCGGCGGGCTTTTTTACGCCCGGCTCACGACACCGACGGCACCCTATCGGTGAATAGCACCCGCTTGGCGAGCGGGATCTGGGCGTGGCGGACGGCAGGCAGGCAGGCAGGCAGGCAGGCAGGCATAGAGATTGTCATGGCCGTGATGTGGGGGTTGAAAACTGAAAGTGGGTTACAAAACCTAATCATTCATTAGTCAACAACGGCAAACCAGGGTCGATCCATCGTCATCTCCCCCGGGACCCTCTATAAACACATTGCCTCGTTTGAGTACAAATTACCAACTTGTGACTAGAATCACATTGACACCCTGTTTGCGCAAACAGCAAAGAGTGACAGAAATCACACAAACAAGGCCAATTCGACGGCGATGATCGAGATGTAACCAGAATACAGCCCATGACTGTGATCTTGATCACTGGGAAGGGAGGGGGGAGGTCGAGGTAATTGAGAGGCAGATCACAAGATGCCCCGTTTTCAGCCTAATTCGATCGCGAGCTGGTAGATTGAAGTTGCTTAGACGACTGGGATGGGGGTTCGGCAAAACCCGTCATCCCGACTACCACTCTTAATCAAACAGGCTTAAAACGGGGTCCCGACATGTTATCACCGGATACCAAAGTCAAGATACAGAATTTTGGACGCTTCCTGTCCAATATGGTCATGCCCAACATAGGCGCCTTCATCGCCTGGGGCTTCATTACCGCACTCTTCATCCCCACCGGCTGGCTGCCAAGCGAAACCTTGGCCAAGCTGGTCGGCCCCATGATCACCTACCTGCTGCCGCTGCTGATTGGCTATACCGGCGGCAAGCTGATGGGTGGTGAACGGGGCGGCGTGGTCGGTGCCATCACCACCATGGGGGTCATAGTGGGGACCGACATCCCCATGTTCATGGGTGCCATGATGGTCGGTCCGCTCGGTGGCTGGGCCATCAAGCGCTTCGACAAGGTGATGGAAGGGCGCGTCAAGAGCGGCTTCGAGATGCTGGTCAATAACTTCTCCGCCGGCCTCATCGGCATGTTGCTGGCCATCCTCGCCTTCTTCGTGATCGGCCCCTTCGTCAAGGTGCTGTCCGGTGTGCTGGCCGGTGGTGTCGGCTTCCTGGTGGACAACAACCTGCTGCCGCTCACCTCGATCTTCGTCGAGCCGGCCAAGATCCTGTTCCTCAACAACGCCATCAACCACGGCATCTTCTCGCCGCTGGGGATCCAGCAGGCGACCGAGCATGGCCAGTCCATCTTCTTCCTGATCGAAGCGAACCCGGGCCCGGGCATGGGCGTGCTGCTGGCCTACATGGTGTTCGGCCGTGGCGCCGCCAAGCAATCCGCCGCCGGTGCCTCCATCATTCACTTCTTCGGTGGCATCCACGAGATCTACTTCCCCTACGTGCTGATGAACCCGCGCCTCATCCTGGCGGTGATCGCCGGTGGCATGACCGGGGTCTTCACCCTGACCCTGTTCAACGCGGGTCTGGTCTCCCCCGCCTCACCGGGCTCCATCTTCGCCGTGCTGCTGATGACGCCCAAGGCCTCCCTGATCGGGGTCATGCTCTCCATCATCAGCTCTACCCTGGTCTCCTTCCTGGTCGCCGCCGTGTTCGTCCGTGCCCAGCAGCCGGAAGCGGACGAAGCCGACGCCCTGGGTGAAGCCACCCGCAAGATGAAGGCCATGAAGGGTGCCAA
Source organism: Aeromonas sp. sia0103 (assembly GCF_963895295.1). Classification (NCBI taxonomy): domain Bacteria; kingdom Pseudomonadati; phylum Pseudomonadota; class Gammaproteobacteria; order Aeromonadales; family Aeromonadaceae; genus Aeromonas; species Aeromonas sp. sia0103. The sequence goes on from NZ_CAWQKG010000060.1 coordinate 35,848, forward strand.
ACCCGAAACCGCGGCGGCCAAGAAGCCGAGCGGCGAACTGATGGCGGTGCGCAACATAGTGGTCGCCTGCGATGCGGGCATGGGCTCCAGCGCCATGGGGGCCGGCATGCTGCGCAAACGGATGCAGGCCGCCGGGCTCGACATCAGTGTGACCAACCGCGCCATCGATCAGCTCGACGATCAGGTGGACTGGGTCATCACCCACAGAGACTTGACCGAGCGGGCCCGTCGCCATGCGCCGCACGCCCACCACATCTCCCTGACCAACTTCCTCGACAACGCCCTCTATCAGGAGCTGGTGCAGAACCTCAGCCTGGCCGGCGCCGCCAACGACGATCTGGCCAACCCGCAGCTGCTGGTCGCGGCCAACGATGACAGCTACGAGCCGCAGGCCGCCGAGGTGTTCAGCCTCAGCCTGCAGGACGTGCATCTGGGGCTCAAGGCCGACAACAAGGAGGCCGCCATCCTGGCCGCCGGCGCGCTGCTGGCCGAGCGGGGCTACGTGGCGCCCGACTACGTCAACGCCATGCTGGAGCGCGAGCAGCTGGTCTCCACCTACCTCGGCGAGTCCATCGCCGTGCCCCACGGCACCATAGCCGCCAAGCAACACGTGAAGCGGACCGGCATCGTCATCTGCCAATACCCGGCCGGGGTCGCCTTTGGCGAAGCCGCCGACGAGGTAGCGCGGCTGGTGATCGGCATCGCCGCCCGCAACGACGAACACATGCAGGTAATAACCCGACTGACCAATGCACTGGATGAACCCGGTCTCATCGACCGGTTGGCCAGCACCACGGATCCCCAGGAGTTCCTGGATCTGCTGGGTGCCGAACAGGCCGCGTAACTCTTCATCATCTTTGGTTATAGAGGTTAATATCATGAAAACATTGCATTTTGGTGCCGGTAATATCGGACGTGGCTTTATCGGTAAATTGCTGGCGGATGCCAGCCACCAGGTCACCTTCGCCGACGTCAACGAGACCCTGATCGATCAGCTCAACCACCGCCAGGAGTACAAGGTGCACGTGGTGGGGACGGATCAGAAGCTGGACGTGGTGCGCAACGTGGCGGCGGTCAGCTCCGCCGGCCACGAGGTGATCGCCCGTATCATCACCGCCGATCTGGTCACCACGGCGGTCGGCCCCAATATCCTGGACAAGATCGCCAGCACCCTGGCCAAGGGGCTGCAGGCCCGCTTCGATGCCGGCAACCTGACCCCCCTCAACGTCATCGCCTGCGAGAACATGGTGCGCGGCACCAGCCACCTCAAGCAGGAGGTACTCAAGTACCTGCCGGTCGCGTATCATGTCACACTCGAATCCTGCGTCGGCTTCGTCGACTCGGCAGTGGATCGCATAGTGCCGCCCACCGCGGCCAACGACGATCCGCTGGAGGTGACGGTGGAGAGCTTCAGCGAGTGGATCGTCGACCAGACCCAGTTCAAGGGGGAGCTGCCCCAGGTGGCGGGCATGGAGACCACCGACAACCTGATGGCCTTCGTCGAGCGCAAGCTGTTCACCCTCAACACCGGCCACATTGTCACCGCCTACCTCGGCAAGCTGCGCGGCTATCGCACGGTGCGCGAGGCGATCGAGGATCCGCTGATCCGCAGCAAGGTGCGCCGGGCCATGGAGGAGAGCGGTGCCGTGCTGGTGAAGCGTTACGGCTTCGATCCACGGCTGCATGCCGCCTACATCGAGAAGATCCTCGCCCGTTTCGCCAACCCCTATCTGGTGGACGAGATCGACCGGGTAGGTCGTCAGCCGCTGCGCAAGCTGGCGGCCGGGGACAGGTTGGTGAAACCCCTGCTCGGCACCCTGGAGTACGGCCTGCCCAGCGAGCATCTGCAGGAAGGCATAGCGGCGGCGCTGCACTACCACAATGCCGACGATCCCCAGGCGGTGGAGCTGCAGGCCCTGCTGGCCGAACTGGGCCCGGCCGCCACGCTGGCCCGGGTGACCGGCCTCGCGGCAGACAGCGACATCGTTGCCACCATCGTCGCCCGCTACCAGACTCTGTAATGACCTGCAGGTGGCATATCGACCCGCAAGGCCGGTGTGCCCCTTAGTTAAAAACCGGGGGAGAGCCTGGCTCTCTCCCTGTCAGCCGGACCCAAAACACCTATGACCACACACCAGGAAGATGAAGTACTGGAACGACTGAACGAGCAGGATGGCCCCCGTGGCTTCTTCCTCGAGGTCGTGACCATCCTGGAAGAGGCGGTCGACTCCCTGATGCGGCGAGCCTTTCGCCAGGAGGAGTATGCCGTCAAATACGCCATCGAACCCCTGCTCAACCAGAGCGGCCCCCTCGGCCAGCTGGAGGTGCGCCTCAAGCTCATCTTCGCCCTCGGCCTCATCTCCCTCGAGCGTTATCAGGATCTGGAAGCCTACCTGAAGATCCGCGATTTTCTGGTGCGCGACCCCAAGGATTACCGCTTCAGCGACAAGCCGATCCGCGATCTGCTGGCTCGCCTGCACTGCCTCAACCAGGGCGGCATGATGCCGCAGGATCCGCCCGCCAACGAGGAGGACTGGCCCTTCTACCAGATGCAGCTCAACCGGCTCGATCAGGTGGTGCGCTCGGCGCTGGTGCTGGCGGTGGCCGACTGCGTCGCCGAGCTTCACAAAGAGAGCCCCATCTAGGCGAGCCCCCCCGGCAAGGCCCCTCCGGTAAAGCAGGGAGGTGCCGCCCCTCCGCCGCGAGCGGGTGTCAATTTGCCCTCCTTCCCCACTACACTACTCCCAACCCCCTCACCTGCCCGAGGTTGGCATGATCGCACTCTCCCTGGCGGGGATCGCCCTGATCTCCCTGTTGGCGCAATGGCTGGCCTGGTTCCTGCGGGTGCCCGCCATCCTGTTTCTGCTGCTGAGCGGCCTGCTGCTCGGCCCGATGACGGGTCTGCTCGATCCGGATCAGTTGCTGGGGGAGTTGTTGTTCCCGCTGGTGTCCCTGTCGGTGGCCATCATCTTGTTCGAAGGGGCACTGACCCTGCATCTGGCCGAGCTCAAGGGGATCGGCAAGGTGGTGCGCAACCTCTGCTCCATCGGCATGCTGACCAGCTTCGCGATCATCGGCGCCGCCAGCTATTGGTTGCTGGGGCTGGACTGGCGCGTCGCCATGGTGCTCGGCGCCGTGCTGGTGGTAACCGGGCCGACCGTGGTCGCCCCCATGCTCAACGTGATCCGGCCGGTGCGGGAGGTGGACAAGATCCTGCGCTGGGAGGGGATCGTCATCGATCCCATCGGCGCCCTGTTTGCGGTGCTGGTGTTCGAGGCGGTGCGGCTCGGCAGCCAGGGGGATCTGATCGACCATACCCTGCTGGCGCTGGCCAAGACGGTGGGGGTCGGCACCCTGATCGGCGTCGCGGCGGGCTGGCTCACCACCCTGCTGATCCGCAAGGACTGGCTGCCGGTCAGTCTGCACAAGTTCGGGGTACTGGCGCTGGTGCTGGTCAGCTTCACCCTGTCGGACTGGCTCAGCCACGAGTCCGGCCTGTTGGCGGTGACCGTATTCGGCATCTGGCTCGCCAATCAGGAGGGGCTGGATCTGGAGGAGGTGCTGGAGTTCAAGGAGGATCTCGCCGTCATTCTCATCTCCTCCCTGTTCATCCTGCTGGCGGCGCGCCTCGATCTGGCCCAGCTCTGGCAGCTCGGCCCCATGGTGCTGGTGCTGCTAGGGGTGGTGCAATTCGTGGCGCGCCCGCTCTGCATCCTGGTCTCGACCCTGGGCTCGGATCTCCCCTGGCGGGCCCGCGCCCTGCTCAGCTGGATAGCGCCACGGGGCATAGTCGCGGCGGCGGTGAGTGCCTCCTTTGCCATCAGCCTGCACCAGGCGGGCATCCCGGATGCCGACAAGCTGGTGCCCCTGGTGTTTGCCGTCATCATCTCCACCGTGGTGCTGCAGAGCCTGACCTCGGTCCCGCTGGCCCGCCTGCTCGGCATGCGCCAGCCCAGTCCCAATACCTGGCTGCTGATCGGCGCCAACTCGGTGGCACGCGCCATAGGCAAGGCACTGTCGGAGCAGGGCGTTCCCGTCTATCTGTCCGACCCGGCCTGGGAGCACTGCAAGCTGGCGCGCATGAGCAACCTGCCCTGTTACTTCGGCAACCCGCAGTCGGAACACGCCGAGCGCCATCTGCCCCTCACCAGCATCAGCACTGTGCTGGCGCTCTCCCCCAACCGGCACAACAACGCCCTCGGCGTGCTGCACTTCGCCCACCTCTATGGGGAGGAGAGGGTCCATTCCCTGCGCTCCAGCGAGCAGCATGGCAAGGCGAACCGGGAGAGCGCCACCTTCCGCGCCCGCCAGAACCTGTTCGGGCCCGAGATGAACTTCGCCCGCCTGAGCGGCCTGCTGAGCCGGGGCGGCCAGATCAAGGCGACCCGGCTGAGCGACGCCTTTGACTGGGCCCAGTACCAGGAGGCGAATCCGGGTGCCATCCCCTTGTTCGTGCTGGATGCCAAGGCGAAACCCCATGTCGTCACCGGCCCTATCCAGCCGCAGGCAGGCGAGCTGCTGATCGCCCTGCAGCTACCCAGGGAGCCGCCGACGCCCTGATGCGATCCCCTCCGCCTCCGTCTGAGCGACGACAGGCTCGGCACTCAGCCCTCCGGGTGGCATGCCGCCCTGGCTGGCGGCGACTAGACTTGAGGGTGGTGCCATGAGTCATAGGAGGATGTCATGACGGTCAGCGAATTGCGCACACTGAATCAGCAACGCCGCTTCAAGGAGGCGGAGATCCTGCACGACATCGCCTTTCCGGGCTGGCTCGTGGAGTTTCGTGGCCAGGATGGTCGCCTGTACGAGATGACGGACACCCTGGGTTGCCCGGTGAGATTCGCCTCGGAGGAGGATGCTCGCGAACACATCCATCGGGTGGCCGACTGCCCAATCCAGGTCGAGCATCTCTACCGCTTCTACGAGCGCTGAAAGGTTATCACGACAGAAAAAAGGCTCCGCAAGAAGCCTTTTGTTATTCAGGTTGCAGCGGCTCGGCTTCCTTGCTCTCCAGCCGCCTGACCGGCTTTTGCAGGATCAGGTTGGCCGGGTAGGTCACCAGATCGCCATTGTCATCGCGCACCCGCAGGTAGAACAGGCCGATCTCGGTGATGACACCGGTGACGGAATCATCCTTGTCGAGGATGCGGATCCGGTCGCCAATCTTGTAGGGGAAGGCGAAGAAGATGGTGATGCTGGCGGTGATGTTGGAGAGGATCGACCACTGCGCCACCATGGCGACGCCGAGCACGGCAAAGAAGGAGGAGGCGAGTACCACCAGCCGGGAGAAGTCGAGCCCCCACACCCCCGCCAGGATCAGCAGGGTGGCGCAGCCGAGCAGGAAGTGGAACACATGCTCCACGTAGAGCACCCGGTTCTCGCTCACCTGCCGGCTCTGAGCCAGCGCCATCAGACTCTTGTGAATGAGACCGCGGATGAGGGTGTGGCCCAGCAACAGCAGCAGGGTCACACCAAAAGATTCCCATGTCGTCATCTGTGCTCCTTACCACCAGCGTCGATGCTTGAGCCAGACTGCCAGCCCAGTCGCCAATGTCAGCAGGGAGCCGCTGAAGACCCAGAAGGCAAGCGGACTCTCCGCCCCCGGAATGCCCCCCAGGTTGATGCCAAACAGGCCGGTCAGGAAGGTCGCAGGCAGGAACAGCAACGCCATCACCGACATCTGGTAGGCGCGTCTATTGGTCGCCTCCGCCATCAGGTTGTTGATCTCGTCCGCCAACACCGCGGTGCGGGCCACCCCGGCATCCAGATCGTCCAGCCAGCGCCGCAAGCGATCGGCGATGTCGAGCAGACGGCGGCGGTCATCCTCGTCAAGCCAGCTGATCTTCTCGTTGGCGAGGCGCGCCACCAGATCCCGCTGGGGGGAGAGATAGCGGCGGATCATGATGAGCTGCTTGCGGATCAGCGCCAACCGGCCATTGGCGGGCAAGTCGCGGGTCAGCACCCTCTCCTCCAGTTCCAGGATCTGATCGTGCAGCTCCTCGACGAACTCCCCCGCCCGCTCGGTCAGGGCATCACAGATCTCCACCAGCCAGTCGGCAGGAGAGTCCGCGCCCCCTCCCAGTTTCAACTGCTCGAAGACGTCCTTTTCCGACAACAGAGGACGGCGGCGACTGCTGATGATGAGGTCCGGCGTGATGTAGATGCGCAGCGCCACCATCTCCTCGGGGCGGTGCTCCTGGTTGTGGTTGATGCCACGCAGGATCAACAGCACCGCCTCTCCCATCCGCACCAGCTTGGGGCGGTTGCTATGGCCGAGCAGGGATTCACGCACGGCGTCATTGAACAGAGGTGTGTGCAGCAACCAGCGGGCCGACTCCGGATTGCCGTAATCCAGGTGCAGCCAGCTGGGTTGCGGCCCCGGGATCTCGCTGCCTGGCTCCAGCGGTTGCATGCCCCCCTTGCCATCCAGAGTCAGGCCATAAATCACGTCACTGGGCACCCGATCCATCTGCATGTCCTTCTCGTTCATGTTCATCGACCCAGCTTACACGAAAGCCGGGGCCGACTCAGCCCCGGGGCAGCCGCCCTGCGTCAGCCGTGCTAAGATGCGGCCCTCGCTTCAGACACAGGAAACCATGCCATGCCCATCTGGGTTGATGCCGATGCCTGCCCCCTCCCGGTCAAGGAGATCCTCTACCGCGCCGCCCACCGTGCCCAGGTTGTCACCACCCTGGTGGCCAATCAGGGGCTGCGGGTGCCGCCCTCTCCCTTCATCAAGACCCAGCAGGTGGAGAAGGGGTTCGATGTGGCGGATCACGTGATCGCCCAGCAAGTCATGCCCGGCGATCTAGTCATTACCGGCGATATCCCGCTGGCCTCCTGGGTGATCGATGCCGGCGGCGAGGCGCTCAATCCCCGGGGCGAGATCTACACCCGCGAGACCATACAGGCGCGGCTCGGCATGCGTAACTTCATGGAGGAGCTGCGCTCGGCCGGGGTCCAGACCGGCGGCCCGGCCCCCTTCAACGCGGCCGACAAGCAACGCTTCGCCAATGCGCTGGATAAATGGTTGCTCAGAGGCAAGCTGGCATAACTAGATAAAGAGAGACAACGTTCAATCCCCGTGAGATTGCGGGCGATGAGTGAATCGCCTGGCCGACATCGCTTCCGGCAAGCCGTAGCATCTCGACTTGCCTTCCAGGCTCACCGCTGTGGGCCGCTCAGGCTCACACAGTAATGCCCCCTTCCTCACAGCTGGCACAAGATACGCCTCACTCGGTTCCCTCTCCTTACTCCCATCGTCACAGATGAGACCGATGCTCGATATAACTTTTTATATCAATTCGACCTAGCCCTCATAATTTTAATTATATCAATGGTGGTTGAAATACCGAGCCACTTAACCTAGACATATTAACAAACTAAAAATTAATAATTTTGTTAGTAGTATTTTTCGCAAACCCACAATATGTCCACAACAACACAATGGAAATAATTCAAATATATTCCTGCCGAATAAAATAAGGGACTTAACGTCATAATTTCAACAAGTTACTGCACTTTAGTGCTTAGCGAGAACAGAGAACACCATCTCTGCAAGATTCGTCGCCCCTAAAAACAAAGGGGAATCTCGTCTCAGATTAAGCACAGAGATCAAAGGGGAATATCCATGAGCAAACCAATGAATGTATTTCTCTCACTGTTTCTTACCCTCTTCTTATTCAGTTGTGGTGGAGGAGGGGGAGGAGGAAGTGACTCCCCCGATCCAGGCGCCAAGACGCTGACCAAGATCGATATCTCTGCCGACACCGCAGGCACCAAGGCCAGGGCCGAAGCCAATCCCAGCACCCCGCTTGGCATCAGCACCCAATATTCGGCTATTGCAACCTATAGCGATAACACCACGGAAGACATCACGGCTCTGGCCACCTGGAGCAGTGCCGACACCAGCATTGCCACCATCGATGAGAAAGGCCTAGCCAAACCACTCAAAATCAGCAAGACCGAGATAACGGCCAGCTATCAGGGGGTCACCAGCAATGCGTCCACGCTGACCATCACTGATGCCATTGCTACCAAGATCAGCGTCATTCCCCCCACCACCAAGGTGGCCAAGGGGTTGTCGCTGCAATTGCAAGCCATCGCCACCCTATCCGATGACAGCACCAAAGATGTGTCGACCCAAGCCAACTGGCAGAGCAGCAACCCGGCCGTGCTGGAAGTCGATACACAAGGTAAGATTACTGCTCGCGATATCGGCGATGCTACCGTCAGCGCCACCCTGCAAGGTGTCACCGGTCAGACTAGCGTCTCTGCAGTGAATCTGGCGATCAGCCAGATCCAGATCACTCCAGCCACGGTCACCCTGGCTATCGGCACCAAGACGAAGCTGACGGCCCTCGCTACTCTTGCTGACCAAAGCGTTCAGGATGTCTCCTCTCAGGTAGGCTGGTTGAGCAGTAACCCCGCCGTCGCAACCATTGATGGTACGGGTCAGGTCACCGGTGTCGCTGCAGGCACTGTCACCCTCTCCGCAAGCCTGCTCGGTGTAACTGCCACTACCAGCGTCACGGTCAACAACACCAGCGCCAGCACTCTGCAAGTCATTCCTGCAGCAAGCTCCATTGCTTTGGGCACCAAGACCCAGTTGCAGGCCATCGCTACCTTCCAGGACGGCTCCACTCAAGATGTTTCGGAACAGGTGCAGTGGAGCAGCAGTGACACCACATTGGCAGATATCAATAGTGTGGGACTGGTCACGAGCAAAGGCATTGGCCAGGTAACACTCTCCGCCACGCTGGGAGCCATCAGTCGCAGTGCAACACTGACTGTCACCAACGCCATTACCACCTCCATCCAGATTACCCCCGCAGCCAAATCACTGCCCAAAGGGACCAAGCAACAATTCCAGGCAATAGCGACCTTCAGCGACAACTCATCGCAGGATCTCACCAGTCAGGTCGACTGGGATAGTTCGGACATCAACGTAGCCACCATCGACCTGAATGGTGAGGCGACCGCCTTCAATGAAGGGAATACCATCATTTCGGCCAAGTTCCAGAACGTGACCAGCAACGCTTCTACGCTGGAGGTGACCGGTGCCACCCTCAATGCCGGTGGGCTCACCATCACGGTACCGCCCATGACGCTGTCAGCCGGCCTGACCGGTCAGCTTGCCGCCAACGGCAGCTACAGCGATGGCAGCAGTGTGAATGTGACCACCTCCGTCAGCTGGACCAGCAGTGACCCCGCTGTCGCCACCGTCGATGCATCCGGTCTGGTCACTGGCGTCGCCCCCGGCACCGCCACCATCACCGGCACCCTGGACGGCCAGAGCGCAACGCTCTCTGTCACCGTCACCAACGCCACCCTCAATGTCGGTGGACTCACCATCACGGTGCCGCCACTGACGCTGGCCGTTGGCCTGACGGGTCAGCTTGCCGCCAGCGGAACCTACAGCGATGGCACGAGCGCGGATGTCACCGCCAATGTCCAATGGGACACCAGTGATCCAGCCATCGCAACCGTTAGCCTGACCGGCCTGGTCACCGCTGTCGCCCCCGGCACCGCCACCATCACCGGCATCCTGGATGGCCAGAGTGCAACGCTCTCCGTCACCGTCACCAACGCCACTATCAATGCAGGTGGGCTCACCATCACGGTGCCGCCCATGACGCTGGCAGCCGGTCAGACCGGTCAGCTTGCCGCCAACGGCAACTACAGTGATGGCAGCAGTGTGGATGTGACCGCCTCCGTCACCTGGGTCAGCAGTGATCCGGCTGTCGCCACCGTCGATGCATCCGGTCTGGTCACTGGCGTCGCCCCCGGCACCGCCACCATCACTGGTACCCTGGGCGGCCAGAGTGCGACCCTGTTAGTCACTGTCAGCAATGCGGTGCTCATTGCAGGTGGGTTGACCATAGCCACACCGCCTCTGACCCTGGCCGCAGGCCTGACAGGTCAACTGGTTGCCAATGGTAGTTATAGCGATGGCAGCAACGTGAATGTGACCACCTCCGTCAGCTGGGCCAGCAGCAACCCTGCCGTTGCGTCCGTTGGCCTCCACACCGGTCTGGTCACTGCTGTCGCGCCGGGAATCACCACCATCACGGGCACCCTGAATGGAGAAACTGCAACCCTGCTGGTGACTGTCACCAACGCAGCCATCAATCCCGGTGGGCTCACCATCACAGTGCCACCTTTGACCCTGGCTGCCGGCCTGACCGGCCAGCTCGTCGCCAATGGTAGCTACAGCGATGGCAGCAACCTGGATGTCACCGCCAATGTCAGTTGGACCAGCAGCGCCCCTGCCGTTGCGACCGTTGGCCTCAACACCGGCCTGGTCACTGCTGTCGTACCGGGAACGGCCACCATTACAGGAACTCTTGGCGGGCAAACTGCGACCCTGCAGGTGACTGTCACCAACGCCATCCTTAACCCATTTGGACTCAGCATCACTGTGCCCCCATTGACCCTGGCCGCCGGTCTGACCGGTCAGCTTGCCGCCAATGGCAGCTACAGTGACGGCAGCAACATCAACGTCACCAACAGTGTCAGCTGGAGCAGCGGCACCCCCGCTGTTGCGACCGTCAGCTCGACCGGCCTGGTCACAGCGGTTACGCCGGGTGTTGCTGTGATTACCGGTACTCTGAACGGGCAAAATGCGACCCTGTTGATCACCGTGACCAGTGCCGCCCTCAATCCGGGTGGACTCAACATCACGGTACCGCCCTTAACGTTGGCTGCAGGGCTGACGGGTCAACTGACCGCCCAGGGTAGCTACAGCGATGGCAGCACCGTAGATGTCACCGCCAATGTCAGCTGGACCAGCAGTGCCCCAGCCATTGCGAGTGTTGGCCTCAATTCCGGCCTGGTCACTGCGCTGCAACCGGGAACTGCCACCATCACAGGGACTCTGAATGGAGAGAGCGCCACGTTGGGAGTGACGGTGTCCAATGCGGTGGTCGTCAGCGTGGCTATCGCTCCCATTAGCCCGCTGGCGGCGGGCACATCGACACAGCTCAAGGTCACGGCGACGCTGAGCGACACAACCACTCAGGATGTCTCCGCTCAGGCCAATTGGCTGAGCAGCAACCCCGGCGTATTCAGCGTCACATCGACGGGCCTGGCGACTGGGGTCACCGTCGGCAGTGCGAGCGTCAGTGTCAACGTACAGGGTGTCACAGCCTCCCTGCCGGTCACCGTCAGCAATGCGGTGCTGAGCAGCTTGGTAATCAGCTCCACCAGCAGTATTAACTTGCTGAACACGGTAAGGACTATCACCTTCACTGCGATAGGCCACTACTCGGACGGCAGCACACAGAACGTGACCAGCAGTGCGACTTGGCGCATGAATGGCGGTCTGTTGGCCTTGGGGCTGGGCAATACCTATGTGTTGGTTATTCCTCTCGGCAGTACCAACTTCCAAGCCGAGCTCAATGGGGTATCCAGCAACATATTGACTTTCCCTGGCCTGATACCTTAACCATCAACCACAACAAAAAAGGGTCCCTCGGGACCCTTTTTTACGCATATCGACCTGCATTCATGCAGAGGCAAATGCCCTGACCGCTCTCATTAACCCCCAATATAGCCAACCAGCATGGTTCAACGATCTCGCGCATAAGATGAGCTCATGGCAGATCACTGCACCGTCTGCACCTCGGCCGGACCGGGTGCGTTGAGTTCATCATCGGTCCAGTACTTGTAACCCTGCAGGGTCGCCTGCAACACCAGACCGCTTTGGGTCAGCTGATAGACGGTCACCTTCTTGGTCCCCGTGCTGGCGGTTTTATTGAGCAATTCGCTGCCCTTGTCACCTGAGCGTGCCGCCGCATCGGCCTGCGCCCCCGCCTCCCAGCCCACCTCGATGAAGTGCTTCAGCGCCTCCTCATCGTTGAACAGGATCAGCGCCCTGAAGTCCTTGATGCCAAGACCCAGCCCCACCCCGGCATTGGCCATGCTCATGTAGACATCCTGGCCGGTTCCATTGTCCCGCACCACACCAAAGCCGCTGCCTGCGCTGACAAAGACCAGGCTGTTGTTGACGCTGGAGAATACTGCATAACCCTTGGCCTGTTGCACCTCATCACGGATGCTCGCCTTCTCCTGATAAAGCTCGCTCAGCACCTGCTCACGCATCTCCTGCACATAGCCTCGCTTCTGCTCCGGTGTGTCCCCCTTGGCGGCGCAGCCAGCCAGCAGCATTGCCATTCCCCATATCAACCATCTCATCCTGCTCTCCCGGTCCTGGTTCATTTTCATTCAATCAGTTCAGAGCAGGATAAAATAGAAAAGTTCCGGGCCAGGAAAAAATAAACCCCTGATTGGGCAGGGGTTTATCAGCATAAATGGGGTGAAGGTTAGATCATCACACCGGCGATCACCGCGGAGAGCAGGCTCACCAGGGTAGAGCCGTACACCAGCTTCAGACCGAAGCGGGAGACCATGTTGCCCTTCTCCTCGTTCAGCGCCTTCACCGCACCGGCGATGATGCCGATGGAGCTGAAGTTGGCGAACGACACCATGAAGATGGAGAGGATACCGATGGTGCGCGGGGACAGATCGGCGGCAATCTTGCCCAGATCCATCATGGCCACGAATTCGTTGGTCACCAGCTTGGTCGCCATGATGGAGCCGGCTTGCAGCGCCTCACCACTGGGGATACCCAGGATCCAGGCGATCGGATAGAAGAGGTAGCCCATGACGTACTGGAAGTTGACACCAAACGCCATCTCGAACAGGTAGTTGACTAGGGCGATCAGGGCGATGAAACCGACCAGCATGGCGGCCACGATCACGGCCACGGAGAAACCGGCCATGATGTATTCGCCCAGCATCTCGAAGAAGTTCTCTTTCTTCGGGGTATGGTGCTCGTCACCCTCGGCGATGGCCTTCAGATCGGTGACCGAGTTGTCCGGCTCGTACGGGTTGATCAGCGACAGCACTATGAAGGTGCTGAACATGTTGAGCACCAGCGCGGCCACCACGTAACGCGGCTCGATCAGCTGCATGTAGGCACCGACGATGGACATGGAGACGGTGGACATGGCCGTCGCCGCCAGGGTGTACATCTGCTTCTCGTTCAGGTGCGGCAGGGTGTTCTTGAGCGCGATGAAGTTCTCGGACTGGCCGACGATCATGGAGCTGATGGCGTTGAAGGATTCCAGCTTGCCCATGCCGTTGATCTTGGCCAGCACTGTGCCGATGCCACGGATGATGATGGGCAGCAGACGGATATACTGCAAGATACCGATCAGCACCGAGATGAAGACGATGGGCATCAACACCATCAGGAAGAAGGAGAAGGCTCCCTCGTTGACCAGGCCACCGAACACGAAGTCAGTACCCTGCTTGGCAAACTCCATCAGCTTGGTGAAGCCGGCGGCGAAGCCACCCACCACGGCCAGGCCCACTTCGGAGTTCAGCATGAACCAGGCCAGCGCCAGTTCCACCACCAACAGCTGGCCGATATAGCGCAGCTTGATCTGTTTCCAGTTGTGGCGGTTAGCCAGCAACGCGAGCACGAGGACCATCACCAGTCCGAGCACAAAGTGAACGTATTCCATACCAGTAGCACCTGAGTGAATTGTAATTTTTGACCGGCGCCATCATAGAGATTTGCATATTTAAAAATCAGATAGCCATCACAATCTGCGGTAAAAATATGCACCCAGGATAATACAAACGTTTTTAAATTAATTAATCATAAAATAAGAGTCCCATCATCGCTTATGATAAAAATATCAAATAAAAAACAATGAGTTATATTTCAATTTCTTCGCATGGCGTTCTATTTCCTCATTATTTCCCGCAGACCCGTCTGGCTGTCAGCCCATTAAAAACCGGCTCGGCATCGCAATATTTAATCAAATCAGATGGGAAACGTTTATCTCGTTTGCGCATAATTAGTCAATAGCCATCGAGGTCGTTACGCCGGGGCGGATCGACTCCCAACCTCCCTATCACGGGATCCCAGCCTGGCCGACGCCTTCGGCTCTGGCGTTCAAAAATCCGCCACAATCCATCCCACGCGGCGGCACTCTCTGGTACAATGCGCGCCCTTGCGCCACGCGCAGCCCGTTTTCCCGATATAGAGTCCTCTTGTGAACAACAGCGAATTTAGCAGCCTCAACCTCTCCCCCGCCCTGCTGGAGAACCTCGCCAGCCTGGGTTATCTGCAGATGACCCCGATCCAGGCTCAGAGCCTGCCCCTGGTGCTCGACGGTAAAGACCTGATCGCCAAGGCAAAAACCGGCAGTGGCAAGACCGCCGCCTTCGCCCTCGGCCTGCTCTCCCGACTCAACGTCAACCGTGTCGACGTGCAGGCCCTGGTGCTCTGCCCGACTCGCGAGCTGGCGGATCAGGTCGCCCAGGAGATCCGTCGTCTGGCCCGCGCCCTGCCGAACGTCAAGCTGGTGACCCTGTGTGGCGGTACCCCGACCGCGCCTCAGTCCGCCACCCTGGGCTTCGGTGCCCACATCGCCGTCGGCACCCCTGGCCGCATTCTCAAGCATCTGGAGCAGGGCACCCTGGAACTGTCCAGCCTGGAGACGCTGGTGCTGGACGAAGCGGATCGCATGCTGGACATGGGCTTTGGCGAAGACATCAATAAAGTCATCAGCTATGCGCCCGAGCGCCGCCAGACCCTGCTGTTCTCCGCCACCTATCCGGAGGGGATCGCCCAGATGAGCCGCGGCGTGCAGCGCAATCCGGTCGAGGTGAGCGTGGAGTCCCTGCACGAGGGCAGCGCCATCGAGCAGAAGCTGTATGAAGTGCCCGCCGGTCAGCGCCTCGACGCCCTCACCTGGCTGCTGAGCCACCATCAGCCGAGCTCCTGCGTGGTGTTCTGCAATACCAAGCGCGCCTGCAACGACGTGGCCGAGCATCTGGCCGCCAAGGGCTTCTCGGCGCTGGCGCTGAACGGCGATCTCGAGCAGCGCGAGCGGGACCAGGTGCTGGTGCGCTTCGCCAACGGCAGCGCCACCATACTGGTCGCCACCGATGTGGCCGCCCGTGGGCTGGACATCAAGGAGCTGGGCGCCGTCATCAACTACGAGCTGACCTACGACCCCGAGGTGCATGTGCACCGCATTGGCCGTACCGGTCGTGCCGGCCAGCAGGGCCTGGCCCTGAGCCTCTATCAGCCGAACGAGGCCCAGCGCGTCAACCTGATCGAGGAGTACCAGCAGGCTCCCATCCCGCAAGGGGATCTGGCCGGGATCGGCCGCGAGATCAAACCGATCGCGCCGCAGATGGTGACCCTCTCCATCGATGCGGGCCGCAAGACCAAGGTGCGGGCCGGTGACATCCTCGGCGCCCTGACCGGCGAAGGCGGCATCGCCGGTGCCGACGTCGGCAAGATCCAGATCTCGGAGCAGCACTCCTACGTGGCGGTCAAACGTCAGGTGGCGAGCGCCGCCCTCAAGCGGCTGCAGGAAGGCAAGATCAAGGGCCGCACCTATCGCGCCCGCAAGCTGGGCTAAGGTTTGACCTGAGCCCGGTGCACAGGCGCCTTTATCGGCGCCTGTTTCCCCTGCCAACCCAGTCACACGCCATGAGATGAACCATGTCCCAAGCCAACCCGCCCGAAGTCAGCTGCCAGAACTGCGAAGCCTGCTGTTGCCGCCTAGAGGTGATGCTGTTCACCGACACCGGCGTACCGGATCGCTATGTGGACGAGATAGAAGGACAGGTGCCCGTGATGCACCGGCTGGAAGATGGCTGGTGTGCGGCGCTGGATCGCAACACCATGATGTGCCGCATCTATGAAGTCCGCCCCCTCATCTGCCGGGAGTTCGAGATGGGTGAGCCCGACTGCATCGACGAACGGGACAAGTGGTTTATCAACCTTTCCTGACCACCGCACGGCAGCGCTGGATCACCCCCTCAATGATGTGCCGCCTCTATGAAGTGCGCCCCTCATCTGCCGGGAGTTCGAGATGGGTGAGCCCGACTGTGTCGACGAGCGGGACAAGTGGTTTATCAACCTAAGCTAGCCACGGCGTAGCGGCGCTGGATCGCCCCCTCGATGATATGCCGCGCCCATGGCGTCTTTCCCCTCTTTACCGCCGCAGTCATCCCCGTTTTACCCGTCAGAACCAGCATCCCCATCGGCGCTGATCCACAATGCTCATCTGCTCCACCGGGTGACTATCGTCTTCTTACCGGCCTGTTTAGCCTCTGTCAGGCCTCCTGCTCGCAGGCATTCTCCGTCTATGATCGAGCCGACTTTGTTTTATTGCAGTTAACAAAACGTTGCTGCTATCATCCGCGCCACCCAAAGGTTCCACCAGCCGTAATGTTTGCCACCGCCGCAAGGATCAGAGATGAAAAACCACGACGCGAATCACTACCAGCGGATCTGGCGCTGGCACTTCTATGCCGGCCTGTTCGTCGCCCCCTTTCTGATCCTGCTCTCCCTCACCGGCATGGTGTATCTGTTCAAGCCCCAGCTCGACAACCTGCTCTATCCCGAGCTGATGAAGGTGCAGCCCGCCGCTCACGCCCAGAGTGCCGACCCACAGCAGGGCAAGGCCCTAAGCGCGGATGTGCTGTGGACCAAGGCGCGGACCGCCATGCCGGACGTCAGCCTGAGCAAATACCTGCCCCCTGCGGCCACGGATCTGAGCGCCCAGTTTGTCGTCAAACGCCAGGGTAGCGAGCTGACCTTGTTTATGGATCCCGCCAGTGGCGCCCTGCTCGGCACCATGGACAACCAGTGGAATCTGCAGGCGGTGGCCCGCGCCCTGCATGCGGAACTGCTGCTCGGCACCACCGGGGATCGGCTGATCGAGCTGGCGGCCGGCTGGGGCATAGTGCTGCTCGTCAGCGGCCTCTACCTGTGGTGGCCGCGCAAGGGGCCCGGCGTGGGCGGCATTCTCTGGCCCAGAATGAATCAGCGTGGGCGGCTCTGGTGGCGCGACCTGCACGCCGTGGTCGGCTTCTGGGGCGCCGGCTTCCTGCTGCTGTTGTTGCTGAGCGGCATGACCTGGACCGGCTTCTGGGGGGATCAGTTCGCCAACGTCTGGAATCGCTTCCCGGCCGCCATGTGGAACGAGGTGCCCAAGTCGGCCCCCCTCGCCCGCAGCCTCAACCAGCCCCATGACCAGACGGTGCCCTGGGCGATGGAGAGCACCCCCATGCCGAGCTCGGTCGCGCCCGACCAGATGGCTGCCATGGCGATGCCAGAGACGGCCTCACCCGCTGCGCAACCGGCGTCCGAGGGCCACGATCACAGTGCCATGAACCAGGGCGGCGAGCATGACGGCATGGTCATGGCGCAGGATCGCATCGGCCTGCAACAGGTGGTCGAGATCGCCAGAGAGCGCAAGGTTACCCCGGGTTACAGCATCACGCCGCCGGCCGGCAAGAGCGGCGTCTACACCATAGCCCTGTTCGCCGACGATCCGCGCAACGACGCCACCCTGCATATCGATCAGTACAGCGGCAAGGTGCTGGCCGACGTGCGCTGGCAGGATTACGGCCCGGTCGCCAAGGTGGTGGAGACAGGCGTCATGCTGCACACCGGCAAGCTCTATGGCTGGCCCCATCAACTCGCCATGCTGATCATCTGCCTGCTGGTACTGCTGAGCGCGGTGAGCGGGCTCTGGATCTGGTGGAGCCGCCGTCCGCAGGGTCGCCTCGCCGCGCCACCCCTGCCGGCCGTGCTGCCGCCCATGCGCGGTGCGCTGGCCGTGCTGGTGCTGCTCGGGATCTGCTTCCCGCTGGTGGGGGCCTCCATGGTCGCCATCTGGCTGCTGGACAGCCTGATCTTCTCCCGCCGCGCGGCCGGACTGGCGCAAGCCAACTAAAGCCACTCGCTGGCTATGGCCACAAACAACAAGGGCTCCTCATCAGGAGCCCTTGTTGTCTCATCCCCGTCCCTATTTCATCCCCTCCACCAGCGCGATGATCTTCCGGGCCTTCTCGAAGTGATCGAGCCTATGGGTCTGGATCCACCAGCTGGCGGCCTCCATCAGCAAGGCGGGATCATCGTTCTTGTTGGCAAAAAATGCATAGAAGGAGACGCCGACCGCCTCCCCCTTCTGCGCGATTTTCTGGTGGCAGACCTGGATGATCTTCTCTCTCAGTGATTCACGCATCTGTCGTTTTTCCTCCGGCTTGCGTCCGGGCAAAGCCCTCCCGCAGCGCCTCGACGGGCAGGTAGCGACCGATGATCACCAGCCTGGACTGCGGTACTTCCTCCCCCCAGGGGGAGCCGTAATCGAAGCCTACCACCCTGTGCACCCCTTGCACTATCAGGCGGCGCGCCTCGCCGGCGATGGCCAACACCCCCTTGTAGCGCAGCATGTCGTTGCCATGTTGCTCGACGCACTGCTCCATAAAGGCGCCTATTTTCTTCAAATCCAGCTCGGCCCCCTCGAACAGCTGAGCCGAAATGGCGTCGTGCCAGGAACGGGACTGGGCCGAGAGCGGGCGAAACGCCTCGAAGCCCTGCCGACCGGCACGCACTATGTTGAGGCCGGGGCTGAGGCTCAGCTCGTCGCTGAGGGCGAAGGCATCGAGATCCAGCCAGAGCTCGGCCGGGCACTCCCCCTGCACTATGTCGATGATCTGCGCCTTGGGGTTGATCCCGTGGACTCGCGCGATGGCAGCCTCCCGCGTCGCCCCGTCCACCCGGTCGGTCTTGGTGAGCAGGATGCGATCGGCAAAGCCGAGCTGGGCCGCCGCCACCGGGTGCTCGTCCAGCTGACGGGCTATGTGCTCGCAATCGGCCAGGGTCACGACCGCATCCAGGCGCAGGGCATCCCGCAATTCCTCTTCGACGAAGAAGGTCTGGATGATGGGGGCGGGATCGGCGAGCCCCGTGGTCTCGACGATCAGCCGCTCGAACTGCAACTCCCCGGCGGCCCGCCGGGCCAGCAGATCGGCCAGGGCGGCGCGGAATTCACCGCGCACGCTGCAACAGACGCAGCCGTTGCTGAGCTCCACCACGCTGACTCCGGATCCTCCCTCCAGCAGGGCACCATCAATATT
Organism: Aeromonas sp. sia0103; assembly: GCF_963895295.1. Lineage (NCBI taxonomy): Bacteria > Pseudomonadati > Pseudomonadota > Gammaproteobacteria > Aeromonadales > Aeromonadaceae > Aeromonas > Aeromonas sp. sia0103. The sequence goes on from NZ_CAWQKG010000060.1 coordinate 54,808, forward strand.
GGCGGCGCCAAACTCGTTCTCGAGGATGGCCACGGAGGCATCGGCGTGGTGGCGCAGGAAGTGGTTGAGCAGGGTGGTCTTGCCGGCGCCGAGAAAACCGGTCAGCAGGGTGACCGCTACAGCTTGCGTCATGATGGGAGTCCTATGGTAAGGGAATGCATTGCAGTGCCCGCTATCGCTCGCTGGCACCGAGAAAACCTCTCAGTAAAGGGTGACCGCTACTGCTTGCGTCATGATGGGAGTCCTGTGATGAGAGGATGAATGGCTGTTCCTGCCATATCTAGCCGGGGCCTGATGGCAGTCCTGTGATAGGAAGTGGCAGAGTATTAGCAGCAGCGCCCGCCATTCTTGCCGCCGTAGCGGGCATCCTGGCGTTCGCGAAAGAACTCGTCGTGGCTCATGGGGGTCTGCTCGGGGTGAGTCAGCCGCATGTGCTGCACGTAGTTGTCGTAATCGGGCACACCCACCATCAGTCTGGCGGTCTGCCCCAGATACTTGCCCGCCTTGGCCAGGGTATCGAACATGCTAGCTCCTTGGGGCTATCGATGAGGGCCGGCACCCCGGGGTGCCGGCCTGCTGACTCGTTTACTTGAGGCTGGGGGCCAGATCGCCGTCGTCATCAGACTCGGGCTGAGCCGTTCCCTTGCCCGCCGGCATCGGCTGATAGGGGGTCTCGTTGGCGGTCGGCTGCGGGTTTTGCAGCGCCTTGAGGGCCGTCTTGACCGAGAAGGCGGCGAGCACCACCACCACCAGCATGAAGAACATCGTCAAGCCTGCATCCAGCCGGTTGTTGAACACCAGCTGGGCCAGCTGGGATTCGGTGTACTGGGCCGGGATGGTGCCGCTGTCGATCATCCCCTGGAACTTGTTGGCGATGGCCAGGAAGCCGAGCTTGGGATTGTCGCTGAAGGTCTTCTCCCAACCGGCGGTCAGGGTACAGATCAGCAGCCAGCTGGTGGGCAGCAGCGCCACCCAGGCATAGGCCTGACGCTTCATCTTGAACAGCACTACGGCGCACAGCATCAGTGCCATGCCCGCCAGCATCTGGTTGGCGATGCCAAACAGCGGCCACAGGGTATTGATGCCGCCGAGGGGATCCACCACCCCCTGATGCAGGAAGTAACCCCAGGCCAGCACGCACAGGGCGGTGGCGAGCAGATTGGCCAGCAGGGAGTCGGTGCGCTTGAGGGAGGGCGAGATGACCCCCATCAGATCCTGCAGCATGAAGCGCGCCGCACGGGTACCGGCGTCCACCGCAGTGAGGATGAACAACGCCTCGAACAGGATGGCGAAGTGATACCAGAAGGCGACGTTCATCAGGCCGCCGAGGGCGCCGTGCAGTATGTAGGCCATGCCGACCGCCAGGGTCGGGGCGCCGCCGGCACGGGCGATGATGCTCTGCTCACCCACCTCGCTGGCGATGCGGGTCAGGGTATCAGGGGTGATCTGGAAGCCCCAGCCGCTCACCACGGCGGCGGCGGAGGCGACCACATCGGCGGTACCCGCCGGGGCCAGCACCGCCAGTGGGCTGTTCATGGCGAAGTAGACGCCCGGATCGATGACGCAGGCGGAGACCAGCGCCATGATGGCGACGAAGGACTCCATCAACATGCCACCGTAGCCGATGAAGCAGGCCTGGTTCTCGTTGGCCAGCATCTTGGGGGTGGTGCCAGAGGCGATCAGCGCGTGGAAGCCGGACACGGCGCCACAGGCGATGGTGATGAACAGGAAGGGGAACATGCTCCCCGCCCACACCGGGCCCGTGCCGTCGATGAACTGGGTCAGCGCCGGCATCTGCAGGGTCGGCCGCATGATCAGGATGCCGATGGCCAGGCCGATGATGGTGCCGATCTTGAGGAAGGTGGAGAGGTAGTCACGGGGCGCCAGCAGCAGCCAGACCGGCAACACAGAGGCGACGAAGCCGTAGCCCACCAGCATCCAGGTCAGTTGCACGCCGTCGAAATCGAAATAGGGTGCCCAGGTCGCGCTCTCGGCCACCCAGCCACCGGAGACGATGGCGAAGATCAGGCACACCAGCCCGATGAGCGACACCTCACCGATGCGGCCAGGGCGCAGATAGCGGGTGTAGATCCCCATGAAGAGCGCCAGCGGTATGGTGAAAGCGACCGTATAGGTGCCCCAGGGGCTGTGGGTGAGCGCCTTGACCACTATCATCGCCAGCACCGCCAGGATGATCACCATGATCATGAAGGTGGCGACCAGGGCGATGACCCCGGCGACCGGACCCATCTCCGACTTGATCAGCTCGCCGAGGGAGCGACCGTCCCGGCGGGTGGAGACGAACAGCACCATGAAGTCCTGCACCGCCCCCGCCAGCACCACCCCGGCCAGCAGCCACAGCATGCCGGGCAGGTAGCCCATCTGGGCCGCCAGCACGGGGCCGACCAGGGGGCCGGCGCCGGCGATGGCGGCGAAGTGGTGGCCGAACAACACCTTCTTGTCGGTCGGCACATAGTCCAGACCGTCGTTGTGACGCACCGCCGGGGTCATGCGACTGCCATCGACCCCCAGCACCCGTTTGGCGATGAAGAGGCCGTAGTAGCGATAGGCGATCAGATAGACGCACACCGCCGCGACCACTATCCAGAGTGCGTTGATCTGCTCGCCCCGGTTGAGGGCGATATAACCGAGTGAACTGGCGCCAACCAGCGCCATCAGCACCCATCCTAGGTGTTTCCCTAACTTGTCCATAAGTGTGTTCCCGTCATTGGTTTTTACATATACAACCCTGTACGGTTACATCTCTATAGCAATCACCCCGGTGCCACAATTGGGGCTCGTCACAACTCGGCACCCGGTCGCGAGAATTTATCAATATTGCCGGCCGGATCACGGCCATCTGCCCGCTCATCCACGGAACGATTTTGAATTGATTGAAAAAATCCGCAGGACAGGCCAATAAAAAGGGCCCCGAAGGGCCCTCTCTGGCGTGGAGCTCTGCAGGAGAGCGCCAATCCCTATTCAGGAGAGCGCCAGCCCGATGGAAAGCAGCAGGCTGAACAGGAAGGCGCTGATGGCGGTCTTCTTGAGGGCCCCTGTCAGCACCTCGCCGTCGAAGCTCTCGCGCAGGGTGCGGGCGGCATCGGTGAGCGGCTTCATGGCGGGTAGGAAGATCCAGGCCCAGAGGCTGGTCTGCTGGGTCAGCAGGAAGGCGATGGTGGTCAACAGGGCCGCCCCCAGCAACAGCCAGTGATAGGCGATGGCGCGATTGCGACCGAGCCGCACCGCCAGGGTGACCTTGCCGCTGGCGGCGTCGGTCTCGATGTCCCGCACGTTGTTGATGTTGAGCACGGCGGTGGCCAGCAGGCCGCAGGCGGTGGCGGGCAGCAGCAGATCCCACTGCAGGGTATGGGTGAACAGGTAGTAGGAGCCGAGCACCCCCAGCAGACCGAAGAACAGGAACACCGAGATATCGCCGAAACCCCGATAGCCGTAAGGAGTCTTGCCCACCGTGTAGGTGATGGCCGCGACGATGGCCGCCCCACCCAACCCCACGAAGGCGAGGATCTGCACCCACTCCTCCCCGAAGGCACAGACCAGCAGGGCCAGCCCGCTCACCACGGCCGCCAGCGCGGTCAGCCCCATGGCCACACACATCTGTCGCCGGGTGATGAGACCCGATACCACGGCCCGCTGGGGGCCTATCCGTTCGCCGTTGTCGGCACCCGACACCGCATCGCCATAGTCGTTGGCCAGGTTCGAGAGGATCTGCAACAGGATGGCGGTCAGCAGGGAGAGGCCCATGATGGCGCCATCGAAGGCACCCCGGCTGGCCGCCAGGCCGGAGCCCAGCAAGATGGAGGAGCACGCGAGCGGTAACGTTCGCAAACGCGCCGCCAGCAACCAAACAGAGAAGGTATTTGTCATATTGTGATGGCCAAACAATCAGATATTGATCGTGTTAAGGGTTATCGAACCGGATTTCGGTATACTTGGCTCCGTGGGGGCGCTGCTCCCTCGGGCAATTTACATGGAAGAATGGGCGGATAATATATAGGAAATCATCGCCCTTTGGCATCAACCTGCGCCATCCTCCCCCCAGAGCGATTGCGATTATCCGGCTCAGACAAGACATCCATGTTGGCTCAGACCCATATCAAGCAACAACTGGACGCCCTGCGTCACAGTCATGTCAGCGGCTTCGTCCGGCTGCGCGTGGCGGTCGAAGTACAATCCTTCCTGGGCTGGCTGACGGCGCAGACCCTCTATCCCCGCATCTACTGGCAGGCCCGTGGCCCCAAGAGCCCGGAGTATGTCGCCCTCGGCCGCATCCATGAGCTGAGCCGGCCGGAGGACATTCGGCGGGTCTGTGACAACACCGGCACCGACAGCGAAGACAGCCCGCGCTATTACGGCGGCCTGGCGTTCGATCCGACCCAGCCCGGCTGGCCGGGCTTTGGCCCCTGCCGCTTCGTGCTGCCGCGCATCGAGCTGGTGCGCCGCGGCGAGTGTATCAGCCTCTGCCTGAACCTCTGGTTGCCGGCCCCGGAGCGGGCGAGCGAATTCGACGCCGAGCTGCGGGCCGCCGAGGCCGCCCTCGATGCCCTGCAGTCGGAGGCCCCCCTGCCACCACTGCACAGGCAGGCCTGGCAGCGGGAAGATTGCCCCTCCCCGGCCCTCTGGCAAGCGCTGGTAGAACAAGTCACAGCCCCGGCGGCCCAGGCCCACACCCCCAAGGTGGTGCTGTCACGGGAGAGCCGCCTCAGGCCCCGAGACGGCTCGGCCCACCGCCAGGCCGCCCTCTCTCCCTGGTCCCTGCTGGCGCAATGGGCGCAGCACGCCCAGGAGTGCTTCCACTTCGGTTTCCAGTTCTCCCCCGAGCAGAGTTTCATCTCCTGCTCCCCCGAGCGACTCTACCGGCGGGAGGGGCGCCACCTGTTCACCGAGGCGCTGGCGGGCACCATCCGCCGCTCCGGTGACGAGGCGACCGATGCCGCGCTGGCGGCCGAGCTGCTGACCGACAGCAAGAACCGGCTGGAGAACCGGCTGGTCCATGCCGACATCCTCAACCGGCTGGCACCGCTCACCAGCCGCGCCAGCCTGACCGAGCCACGGATCCTCAAGCTGCGGCTGCTGCAGCACCTCAAGTGCGACATCGAGGCCGATCTCAGCCCCGGCGTGGGCGACTGGCAGCTGCTGGATGCCCTGCACCCGACCCCCGCCGTGGGCGGCGCCCCGCGCGAGTCGGCGCTGGCCTTCATCCGCGCGTTCGAGCCCTATGATCGCGGCTGGTATGCGGGGGCCTGCGGCATGCTGAGCCGGGAGACCTCGGAGTTTTCCGTCGCCATCCGCAGCGCCCTGGTCAGGGAGCAGACCATCACCCTGTTCGCCGGGGCGGGCATAGTGGCGGGCTCGGAGCCTGCCGCCGAGTGGGCCGAGCTCGACAACAAGATCGCCAACGTGCTCTCCCTGCTGGGATAGCGTCTTCTCATCGACCCCTAGCGAGCCTTCCCATGTTTGCGAGCCCCGTGTTTACCAGTAGACATGCCACCTTCAACCACGTCTGGTCTTCCCTCCTGCTGGAGGAGCTCTATCGCCTCGGCGTACGGGATCTGGCGCTGGCCTCCGGCTCCCGCTCGGCGCCGCTCACCATGGCCGCCGCCGCCCACCCCGGCTTTCGTCGCCACCTCCACTTCGACGAGCGGGGCCTGGGGTTCATGGCGCTGGGGCTGGCCAAGGGCAGCAACCGGCCGGTGGCGGTGATCATGACCTCGGGCACCGCGGTGGCGAACCTCTGGCCCGCGCTGGCCGAGGCGCAGCTGACCGGGGTGCCGCTCATCATCCTCTCGGCCGATCGGCCGCCCGAGCTCATCGACAACGGCGCCAACCAGGCCATCCAGCAGCAGGGGATCTTCGGCCACTACCCCGTCTATCAGCTCAACCTGCCGAGCCCCACCCCCAGCATCCCGGCCGCCTTCGTGCTGAGCTCGGTGGATCAGGCGCTGGCGCAGCAGGTGCGCACCCCGGGGCCTGTCCACTTCAACTGCATGTACCCCGAGCCGCTCTACCCCGGTGACGAGTATCAGGAGTTTGCCGACTACCTGGCGCCGCTCGGCGACTGGTTGCATTCAGACAAGCCCTGGAGCCCCTGGCAGCAGGCCGAGCAAGCCTGCCCCCGCCAGCCCGACTGGGCGGCACTGCAGGGCAAGCGCGGCGTCATCGTCGCGGGCCGCATCCAGGATCCCGCCGAGGCACTGGTGGTGGCCGGGCTGGCCGAACGACTCGGCTGGCCGCTGCTGGCGGATCTGCAGAGCCAGATCCGCTTCGATAGCCGCAACCTTATCCACATGGATTTGGCCCTCAACGACCACGACTTCACCGCCGAGCTGGCCCGCGCCGAGGTGCTGCTGCAGTTCGGTGCCCGCCTCATCTCCAAGCGACTCGGCCAGTTCATCAAGCAGCACCCCTGGCAGGATTACTGGCTGGTGGACTCGCAACCGGCGCGCCTCGACCCGGATTATCGGCTGCGCCGCCGCCTGGTCTGCGAGCCCAGCGCCTTCACCGCCGCCCATCCAGTCAACGATCAGCAGCCCTGGCACCGTCTGGCGGAGCGCCAGCAGAGCGCGACCCAGCAGATCCGGGCGGCCTGTGATCGCTTCTCCGAGCTCGGGGTCTGCCATCGCCTCGGCAGCCTCATTCAGGGTCAGCTGTTCGTCGGCAACAGCATGCCGGCCCGGCTGATGGACATGCTCGGCGAGACCGGCAAGGGCCCGAGCCGGGTGATGACCAACCGCGGCGCCTCCGGCATCGACGGCCTGATCGCCAGCGCCTATGGCTTCGCACAATCGATCGAGCAGGGCAGCGACGAGCCCACCACCTTGCTGCTCGGCGATCTCAGCGCCCTGCACGATCTCAACAGCCTGGCCCTGCTCGGCAAGTCGAGCCGGCCACTGGTGGTGATCCTGCTCAACAACGACGGCGGCAGCATCTTCCGCATGCTGCCGGTGCCCACCGGCGATCGGCTGCTGGAAACCTACTACTGCCTGCCCCACGGCCTGAGTTTCGCGCACGCCGCCGCCATGTTCGGCCTCGCCTACCACGCGCCTACCACCCTGGCCGAGTTCGAGCAGGCCTACGCCACCGCGCTGGAAAACCCCTCGTTGGAAAACAGGGCAACCCTGATTGAAATCAAGGTACCGAGCGCCGAGGTGGCCGAGGATCTCAAGGCACTGGGAGCCGCCATCCGTGGCAGCTAAACCAGAGTCAGCAACAGTGCGGATTGAAATCAAGGTGCCGAATGACACCGAGGCGACCGAGAATCTCAAGGCACTGAGGGCGGCTATCCGTGGCAGCTAACATACCGCTAGTGCTGTTGCATGGCCTGCTCGGCGACGGCCGCGACTGGCAAGCGGTGATCGAGGCCCTGCCGGGGATCCCCTGCCATGCACTGGATCTGCCGGGCCACGGCAGCAACCAGGCGCTGCGGATGACCGGCTTCGAGCAGGCCCATCAGTGGCTCTGTGGTGAGCTGCAGGCGCGCGGCATAGTGCGCTATCGGCTGGCGGGCTATTCGCTGGGCGGGCGGCTCGCCCTCTATCACGCCAGCCAATCTCCCGCCGGTTTGCAGGCCCTGCTGCTGGAGAACTGCCACCCCGGCCTGCCGCAGGCAGAGCGGGCCGCCCGCATCAAACACGACGAGGGCTGGGCCGGCCGCTTCGAGCGCGAGCCCCTGGCCGAGGTGCTGGCCGACTGGTACCGACAGGGGGTGTTCGCCGATCTCGACGACGCCGCCCGTGCCCGTCAGGCCGCCCGCCGTCTCGGCAACGATGGCCAGGCCGTCGCCGCCATGCTACGGGCGACGTCGCTCGGCAGGCAGCCGGATCTCGCCCCCTGGCTGGCCGACACATCGCTGCCGGTGACCTGGCTTTCCGGCAGCCGGGATCAAAAATTCCATCGGCTGGCTTGCCAGCTGGTGAAGCTGGGCTGCAATATCAACCACTTGACGCTGGATGGCGGCCATAATCTGCACGCCGACCAGCCCGACCAGTTTGCCCGCTGCCTGCGCGAGTGGCTCGCAGCCACCCCATGAGCCGGCAGATATAATTTGCCCGATGCCCGCGCCAGCGGGCTCATCACCCACAAGAAAGAGAGTGCACATGATTGAAGCAATGACAGAAGCGGAACTTTATGCCGCCGTAGAGTGGCAGGATTGCTCCGCCGGTTACGAGGACATCCTCTATCACAAGTCCCAAGATGGCATTGCCAAGATCACCATCAACCGTCCCCAGGTGCGCAACGCCTTCCGTCCCCGCACCGTCAAGGAGATGCTGCAGGCGCTGGCCGATGCCCGTTACGACGATCATATCGGCACCATCATCCTCACCGGCTTCGGCGAGAAGGCGTTCTGCGCCGGCGGCGACCAGAAGATCCGCGGCGACTACGGTGGTTATCGCGATGACGAGGGCACCCATCACCTCAACGTGCTCGACTTCCAGCGCGACATCCGCACCTGCCCGAAACCCGTGGTCGCCATGGTGGCCGGTTACGCGGTCGGCGGTGGTCACGTGCTGCACATGATGTGCGATCTGACCATAGCCGCCGACAACGCCCAGTTCGGTCAGACCGGCCCCAAGGTCGGCTCCTTCGACGGCGGCTGGGGCGCCTCCTACATGGCCCGCATCGTCGGCCAGAAGAAGGCCCGCGAGATCTGGTTCCTGTGCCGCATGTACGACGCCCAGCAGGCCCTCGACATGGGACTGGTCAACACGGTCGTGCCGCTGGCCGAGCTGGAGCGCGAGACGGTGCGCTGGTGCCGCGAGATGCTGCAGAACAGCCCGATGGCGCTGCGCTGCCTCAAGGCCGCGCTGAATGCCGACTGCGACGGCCAGGCCGGCTTGCAGGAGCTGGCGGGCAATGCCACCATGCTATTCTACATGACCGAAGAGGGTCAGGAAGGGCGTAACGCGTTCAATGAGAAACGCCGTCCCGACTTCTCCAAATACAAGCGGAACCCCTGATGACACTCGCCCTCTATCGCTACCATCTGCCCTTTACCCAGCCCCTGACCTTTCACGGCAAGGTGGAGGTGGCGCGAGAGGGCCTGTTGCTGCGCATCGATGACGGCTGGGGGGAAATTGCCCCCCTGCCCGGTTTCTCCAAAGAGACCCTGGCCGAGGCCCAGACCGAGGCACTCGGCTGCCTGACACAACTGGCAAGGGGGCAAGCCATAGCCCCCCTGCTGCCCTCGGTGCAATTTGGCTTCGACTGTGCCCGCCGCCACTGGCCGGCGCAGACGACACCCCTGCCCGACCCCTATCCCCTCATTCAGGGCTCCCCCCAGGAACTGCTCAAGAACTGGAAGAGCTGGCTGCACGAGACGCCACTCAAGGCCAAGCTGAAGGTGGCCCGCTACCCCATGCGGGACGAGCTGGCGCTGATCCGCCTGCTGCTCGATCGGCGCCCCAACCTGAAGCTGGTGCTGGATGCCAACCAGGGCTGGACCCGCGAGGAGGCCTGGGCCTTCTGCGGTCACCTGGATCCGAACCGGATCGAATATCTGGAAGACCTGTGCGCCAGCTTCGACGACATCGCCTTCGTGGCGGCGCGCACCGGCATGCCGGTGGCGCTGGACGAGCTGCTGACCAGAGGCGAGCCCTGGCAGCCCATACCCCAGCTCAAGGCGCTGGTGCTCAAGCCCACGCTGCTCGGTGCCCTGGCCAACAGCGAGGCGCTGGTGGCCCGCGCCCGTGAGCTGAAACTCAAGGTGATCGTCTCCTCCTGCTTCGAGTCCGGCGTCGGTCTCGGTCAGCTCGCCCGCCTCGCCGGTGAGTGGGCCCCGGATCAGGCCCCTGGCCTGGATACCCGCCGCTGGCTGGCGGGGGATCTGCTGGACAAGCAGGGTCAACCCGATCTGAAGCTGCTCAAGCCCCTGTTCCACCGTGATTGAGGGGGCCCCCATGCCGCCCGCCGCCGGGCCCGACGCCCCAGCCGAAGCCTGCCCGGTGCGCCACTGGGCCAGCCAGGCGCCGGCGCGGATCGCCATCCACGGCGACCATCCCCTCAACTATCGGCAGCTCGATGAGCGACTCAACGGCCTCTGCCAACAGCTGGAACGGGCGGGGCTGATCGCCGGCGACCGGCTGGCCGCCGTGGTGCGCGGCGCCCTGGCCGATGCCCTGCTGGCCTGGGCCTGCGTGCGCAGCGGCATCGTCTTCTGCCCGCTCAATCCCGCCTTCCCGCCGACCCGGCAGGCCGAGCTGGCGCATCAGCTGGCGGTGGCCGCCTTCTGGTCGGCGGACGAGATGCCGGCCGGGCCCTGGCGCCCGCTGCGGCTGGATTTCGGCGCAGAGCTGAGCGCTGATGCCGGTCCCTTGCCGCTGGATCCCGCGCGGCTGTGCAACATGATCCTCACCTCGGGCTCCAGCGGCACCCCCAAGGCCGTGGTACACCGCCTCGCCAACCACCTGGCCTCGGCCCGGGGCTCCGCCACCCTGCTCCCCCTCGATGGCGACTGCGGCTGGCTGCTCTCCCTGCCGCTGTTCCACGTCGGCGGCTACGCCATCCTGTTCCGGGTCTTTCTGGCGGGGGCCTGCCTGGTGCTGGACGATCGCAGCCGGTCCCTCAAGGATCGCCTCGAATGCCAGCCCATCACCCACCTCTCGCTGGTGCCGACCCAGCTCTGGCGCCTGCTGGCGCAGGGCTTCGATCCCGCCCGCACCCGTTTGCGCGAGCTGCTGCTCGGCGGCGCCGCCATCCCTCAGCCGCTGGTGAGCCGCCTCGGCGAGCTTGGCTTCACCCCCAAGTCGAGTTATGGCCTGTCGGAGATGGGCAGCCAGGTCTGCACCGGCCTGCCGGCCGCCCCCGGGGTGGTCGGGCGGCCGTTGCCGGGGCGGGAGCTCTGCATCCGGCAGGGGGAGATCTGCGTGCGCGGCACCACCCTGTTCGCCGGTTACTTCAAGGCCGGCGCCCTGGAACGACCGCTGGACGAGGAGGGCTGGTTCCACACCCGCGACAAGGGCCACTTCACCCCGGCCGGGGAGCTGGTGGTGGAGGGGCGGATCGACAACCTGTTTATCTCGGGCGGCGAGAACATCCAACCCGAGACCATAGAGCAGCGGCTGGTGGATCACGGCGCCGTGGCCCAGGCGCTGGTGGTGCCCATCCCCAGTGAGGAGTGGGGCCAGCGCCCCGCCGCCTTCATCGACTGGCACGGCGAGCCGGTGCCCCATGACGAGCTGGCCGCCTGGATCCGCGCCGCCCTGCCCGGCTTCATGGTGCCGGATCTGTGGCTACCCTGGCCGGATCTCGGCGGCAGCCTGAAGCCCTCCCGCAGCAAGCTGGCCGCCAGCCTGCAACCGCGCCTCTGATACTGGCCCCCCATCTGGGGCTGAGCCCTTGCTATCGATACGGCCCCTTATGGGGCTGTTTTTTTGATGTTGTTCCCCGGCCAGGAGCTCCCCTTGCGCCATCTGGCCAATTGATATTCCTTTGAAGCCCAATATCCTGTCTGGTCCCCCACGTCCACTTTCCACCAAAGGGATCATGATGAACCACCTGGGTACCCGACTGCTGCTATTGGCAGCCCCCGGCCTGCTCGCCACCTCGGCGCTGGCCAACTACTCCCCCGACTGGCAGCAATACCGGCTGAACGGCGAATCGAGCCGCCAGCTGGGGGATGGCATCACCGAAGTGGCCTACGAGCTGAGCGCCCGTGACGCCGGCGCCCCCTATCAGCAGCTGCGGGTCTATCGCCGCTTCGACTGGCGCGAGACCGATCTGGCCGCCCTGGGGGAGCAGCAATGCGGCGAGCCGCGGCTCAGGGTCGAGCAGGGCTGGCAGATCCGCTACCTCAGCTGCGAGCAGGCGGTACCGGCCGGCAAGGCCATCCCGGCCAGCAGCTATGACTTCGGCTATGGCCTGCAGCAGGGGCGCTGGGAGCCACTGGCCGGCACCCCGACCACCCCCCGTCAGGATCGCCTGCCCCTTGCCGAGCGCATCATACTGGGTCACAGCGAGCGAGAGCTGGATCGCTGCGAGCTCGATGCCGAGGGCCGCTGCGCCGAGCAGGTTTGGCAATACAGGCCGCAGGACTGGCAACAGCTGAGCGTGCTGGAGGAGACCCCCAACGAGCGGGATGGCCGGCTCGAGCAGATCTTCTTCCGCCTGCAGCCGGTGGCGGGCAGTCAGGCCGTCCGCCAGGTGAGCGAGCTGCACGTCTGGCGCCAATATAGCTGGCAGCTGGACGAGGCCAAGGCCCAGCAGGAGTGCGACCAGCCCCAGACCCGTCAGGAGGGGGACAAGACCATCAGCTACCGGATCTGCCGCCAGACTCTGCCCGCCGGCAGCGAGGTGCAGGTGGTGCTCAAAGACAGCGGTTATCAATACCCAATCGGTGGCAGCGAATGGCAGGCCCTGCCGGAGACCGCCGAGTGGCAGGAGAGCCGGGTGCTCAATCGCCCCATAGTGCTGGCCAGCGTGGAGGAGCAGCTCGACTGCCGCCGTGCCGATGGCCGCGCCTGCTCGGAGCCGGATCTGCCTGACACCGAGCTGCTGGATGCCGAGGCCAGCCAGATAGTGCAGGACGCCAGCGGCCAGCCCGCTCCCGTCTGGCAGGAGAACTACGGCCACGACGACCGCAAGCTGCTGGCGGTGTCGCGCGGCATCCAGAGCCTGCTGGCGGCCAATCAGCCCGCCCATCCGGCCATGAAGCTGCTGCTGGAATACGTGCGTGCCCACAACTATCACAACTACGGCAAGCACAGGGAAGACGGCCCGGCCGCCGCCGAGGCGCTGGCCGAGGCGCTGACCGCCCTCGGTGCCCATCCGCTGCTCTACCCGGAGCAGGCGAGCGACGAGGTGGGCACCGTCATCGGCGCCTGGAGCATAGCCCTCCATGGCCAGTTCCGGAGCCCGGCAGTGCAGAGCCGCTTCGGCACCCTGCTCGGCCAGTTCAACCAGATGCTGGCCTACAGCACCCTGCATGCCGGCGAGATCAACGGCCAGCATGCCTGGGCCACCGGTCTGTTCGATCTGCTCAACTTCATCGACTTCGCCAGCGACCATAGCGAGGCCTTCGCCGCCGACTTCCGCCAGCAGGATGAGGCGCTGCGCCGCCAGCTGCACGCCCTCGGCATGAGCGAGCTCGCCTTGTGGCAGGGTCGCAGCGGCAAGGATCTGTTCCTGCTCAACAATGTACTGGATGCCTACACCCGCCTCTACCGGGTCGCCCGCCACACCAGGCCCGATGAGAGCGACGGCTATCGCAAGCTGCTGGATGACTCCGTCATCGCCCTGATCCGCCATCACGGCCTGATCCCTGGGGGCACCCAGAGCCAGGATCTGCTGGCAGACATGTCGCTGACCCTCTCCACCTACTACCTGACCTACACGGATCGCACCGCCGAGGCCTGCATCAGCGGAGACTTCGCCGGGCTCTGCACCCCAATACGGGTGGAAGACATACTACCGTTCGAGCACACCTGCTCGCCGACCCTGCGCCTGCGCGCCCAGGATCTGACCCAGACCCAGGCCGACGGCATCTGCCGCGAGCTGGGCGCCGAGGAGCAGCAGTTCCACCAGCAACTGGAGACCGGCTGGCAGCCGGTGGCGGATGACCACAACGAGGCGCTGGAGCTGGTGATCTTCGACTCCTCCGCCGACTGGCAGCGCTACGGCGGCGCCCTGTTTGGCGGCGTCTCCACCGACAACGGCGGCATCTACCTCGAGGGGGATCCGGCCCGCCCCGGCAACCAGGCGCGCTTCTTCGCCTACGAGGCGGAGTGGAAACGCCCCGCCTTCCAAGTGTGGAACCTGCGCCACGAGTACGTGCACTACCTGGACGGTCGCTTCAACCAGTACGGCAGCTTCGGCCACTACCCGCTCAACCGCACCACCTGGTGGGCGGAGGGGCTGGCGGAGTTCGTCGCCCACGGCCAGTGCTTCGCCCGCGGCCTGGACAATGTGGCGGCCCGCCCGGCCACCGAGCGACCCGGCCTGGCCGACATACTGCACCTGGATTATGACAAGGGGGGCGAGCTGGTCTACTCCTGGTCCTACACTGTGCACCGCTTCCTCAACGAGACCGGCCGCGGCGCCAGCTGGCTGGCGCTGGCCCAGGCCCTGCGCAACCCGGATCAGGCGCAGGCGATGAGTGCCTTCGAGGCCGGGCTGGATCAGCTGATCGCCGATGACAGCGAGGCCTACCAGAGCTGGCTGAGTAACGACCTGCTGCCCTGGTGGGAGAGCAACCGGGACTCTGACGACTGCAAGGCCAACGACTCCTCCCACTGAGGAGCGGGCGAACAGACAGGGGCAGCCAGGGCTGCCCCTTCTCTTGGGTCCAGGCTGTGCAAAGATCGCCCGGCCACGACAGTCTCTGCCCGAGTGACGCCATCGGCGGCTATCAGGCCTGACGCCGGACGCCAAGTTGTAATAGAATGGCTCCCTGTTCCCCCTTATTTCAGACCCGAACCGCACCGCGCATGAAGAAGTTTGCCAAGATCCTGCTCGCCGGCCTCTGCCTGCTGCTGGCCTCTGCCATTGCGCTGCTGGGCTACAGCGAGTGGACAGTCTCGGACGCCCGTCACTACACCTATGACGACGTCGATGCTGTGCCCTACAACCGGGTCGCCCTGGTGCTCGGCACCTCCAAGTACCTGATCGGGGGCAGCCCGAACCACTACTTCAAATACCGGATCAAGGCCGCCGCCGAGCTCTACAACAACGGCAAGGTGGACTACATCCTGGTCTCCGGCGACAACGCCACCGTGCAGTACAACGAGCCGCGCCAGATGCGGCGGGCCCTGATCCAGGCCGGCATCCCGGCCAGCGCCATCTACAGCGACTACGCGGGCTTCCGTACCCTGGACTCCATAGTGCGCGCCAAGGAGGTGTTCGGTCAGGCCCACTTCACCGTGGTGTCGCAGGCCTTCCACAACGAGCGCGCCATCTTCATCGCCCGCCACTTCGGCATCGAGGCCGTCGGCTTCAACGCCCTGGATCCCAGCGCCTATCAGGGCATCAAGACCCGGGTACGCGAGGTATTCGCCCGGCTGATGGGGCTGCTCGATCTCTATGTGCTGGACAAGGGACCCAAGTTCCTCGGCGAACCCATCGTCATCGGCGGTCCCATCCCCTGCCAGGCCCTGAGCACCATAGGCGCCAGCCAGCCCTGCCTGCCGATCCCCCCGGTGACGCCGGTGCAGAAGCCGCTCGACAAGGCAGCCAGCGCGGCATCGGCAACCAGCGCGGCAACGGCAACCAGCGCGGCGACGGCAACCAGCGCGGCATCGGCAACCAGCGCGGCAACGGTAACCAGCGCGGCAACGGCGACCAGCGCGGCGACGGCAACCAGTGCGGCAACGGCAACCAGTGCGGCGACGGCCACCGCCCCCTGAGCAGACAGAAACAAGAGACCCGCCTGATGGCGGGTCTCTTGTTTTAGGAGGGCAGAAAAGGAGAAGGCTCAGGCCAGCGCCAACCGGTAGCGACGCGCCACCTCAGGCCAGTCGACCACCTTGTAGAAGGCGGCGATGTAGTCGGGGCGCTTGTTCTGGTACTTGAGGTAGTAGGCGTGTTCCCACACGTCCAGCCCCAGGATGGGTACCTGGCCCTGCATCAGGGGGCTGTCCTGGTTGGCGCTGCTCTCCACCCGCAACTTGCCCTCCTTGTCCACCACCAGCCAGGCCCAGCCGCTGCCGAAGCGGCTCAGCGCCGCCTGGGTGAAGGCCTGCTTGAAGGCATCCAGCCCCCCCAGCTCCCGCGTTATCGCCTCGGCCAGCTCGCCACCGGGCTCGCCGCCCCCCTGCGGGCTCATCACCTGCCAGAACAGGCTGTGGTTGGCGTGGCCGCCACCATGGTTGCGCACCGCCCCCTGCACCTTGGCCGGCAGGCTGTCGAAGCTCAGCAGCAGCTCGTCCACCGGCAGGGCCGCGAATGCGGGCGCCCCTTCCAGGGCGAGGTTGAGGTTGGTGATGTAGGTCTGATGGTGACGGCTGTGATGGATCTCCATGGTCAGCGCATCGATATGAGGCTCAAGCGCATCGTAGGCATAGGGGAGGGCAGGCAGGGTATGGCTCATGTTCGTTTCTCTCTTCTTGGGATCAATGCAGTCGGGAGGCTGGCTCGGCCTGACACAGGCATTGGCCGAGGCAGCGTTGAATGCCGCCGTGGCTGCCGTGCCGACGCACGAAGGCGAGCAGCTCGGTATGGGTGTTGCGGCTGTGACGCAGGGCGGAGGCCCGCAGCGGCACCGGACAGGCGGGGGACTGGCTGGTGGCCAGCAGGCAGTCGTGGATGTGGCACAGCAGGTCGGCGGCCCGGTCCGGCAGCGTCATGGCCACCAGCAGATCCGCTAGGTTGTGGTGCGCCACCACCAGGGCGGCCACGGCTTCGTCCGCGTCGTGCCAGCCGGCGAACTGCTGACGGGCCAGCCACAGCGCCTGCTGGTAATGGTCGAGCGCCCTGGCATGCTCACCGGCATCGAAATGGCGATTGCCGCGGAGCGTCTGCTGCTTCCAGTGCGCCATGCTGTCGTCCCCGTCGGTGGCACCGACCCATCCTTTCACCCAACTTAGCGTCATGGCTTCAACACTTAAATGATAATAATTATTATTTAACTTATTTGACTGACGAACACAAGCGCCGGTTCGCGTGCCCGCCTCTGCCCATATGGGTAGGGTTTTTCCGCAATACCCGGTTTAGTGATCCCTTCCACAGATAGATTCGAGTGTGGCTACCATGCTCATAGGACTGGCATGAGGCCGGTGGCTGTCGGATAGGCAGCCCGTTTTCACAAGGATGATGAAGATGAAGAGATGGCTATTGGTGCTGCTGTGCGCCCTGCCCATGCTGGGCCAGGCGGCAGGTTATACCCAGACCCGTTACCCCATAGTGCTGGTGCACGGGCTGTTTGGCTTCGACAAGTTGCTCGGGGTCGATTACTTCTACGGGATCCCCCAGGCGCTGACCCGGGACGGTGCCCGCGTCTACGTGGCGCAGGTCTCCGCCACCCAGAGCTCGGAGCTGCGCGGCGAACAGCTGCTCAAACAGGTGCAGCAGGTGCTCGCCATCACCGGGGCCGACAAGGTGAACCTCATAGGTCACTCCCACGGCGGCCCCACCATCCGCTACGTCGCCTCGGTCGCCCCCGAGCTGGTCGCCTCCGCCACCAGCGTGGGGGGCGTCAACCATGGCTCCGCGATTGCGGATCTGGTCCGTGCCAAGGTTCAGTCGGGCTCGGTAGCCGAGCAGCTGGCGCTGGCCGCCGCCTCGGCGCTGTCCGGCGTCATCTCGCTGCTCTCCGGTGGCAGCGATCTGCCGCAGGATCCCCTCGCCGCCCTCGATGCCCTGACCAGCGCCGGCGCCGAGCGCTTCAACCAGCGCTACCCGGAGGGGCTGCCCAGCCAGCATTGTGGCGAGGGGCCGCTGCGCGCCGCCAACGGCGTCTATTACTTCTCCTGGAGCGGGCGCGGCAACATGACCAACATCCTGGATCCGGTGGATCCGGCGCTGGCGCTGACCGGCACCTTCTTCGGCGAGCCCAACGACGGCCTGGTCGGGGTCTGCAGCAGCCACCTCGGCAAGGTGATAGGCACCGGCTACCGGATGAACCATCTGGACGAGGTGAACCAGTCGTTCGGCATCCACCACCTGTTTGAGACAGATCCGCTCACCCTCTATCGCCAGCACGCCAACCGCCTGCAGAGGCTGGGACTATGAGCAGGCTTTTGCTCATAGCCGTGCCCCTGGGGGCCGCCCTGCTGCTGGGGGGTGCCCTGTTCTGGCCAGCGCCAGCACCCAGCCTGACGGCGGCCCCCGAGCGGGGGGCGCTGCGCCACCAGCTGGCCCAGCGCCTGGAGCAGGGCGAGGCGGACGAGCAGGATCCGCTGCTGACCCGCTATCGGGCCTTCCTGGCGGCGGAGGGCAGCCTGAGGGTGCCGACGGATCCTGGCCTCGCCAGCCTGCAGCTGCTGTTCGACCAACGCGAGCAGCTGCGCCAACAGCGCTTCACCCCGGCCGAGCAGGAGCAGCTGTTCGCCGAGGATCGGCTGATGGAGCAGTGGACCCTGCGCCGCAAGGCGCTGGCGGAGGCGAACGAGGCAGACAGACAGGGGCTGGCCACCGAGCTGGAGCTCTGGCTGGCGGAGCAGCCCCAGTGGTTTCGGGAGGCCGAGACCAACGGCCGGCTGCTCGGCGAGCTGCAGAGCCTGGATCGGCTGGCGCCCGCCGAGCGCGACGCCGCGCTGCTGGAGCAGCTGGGGCCGGAGGCGGTGGATCGCCTGCACCAGCTGGCGCAGAACCAGCAAGGATTCGAGCAGCAGCTGACGGGCTATCTGGCCGAGCTAGAGCCCCTGCCCCCCTTCGAGTGGGCCGAGCAGCAGCAGGCGCTCCTGGCACGCTGGTTTCAGCCTGAGCAGTGGCGACGAGTCGAGGCGCTGACCCGGCTGCGGCTCGGGGAGCAGCCATAAATGACGAGGGGGCCTGCTGGCCCCCTCGTCTATCCTCGATACCGTTATAGCGGCTTGTTGGCCCCCGGCATGGGCTGCCAGGTGAGGCGGGTCACCTGCGTGCCCTGCACCTCGCACTTGAGGCAGAGATCCTGCCAGCCCTTGTCCTGGCGCAGGGAGACCTCTCCCTCCATGCCACGCTCGCTCAACTTGATCTTCTCCGGCTCGGCGATCACCTTGTCACCCTTGGCCAGCACCATCAGCTTGCCGTTGCAGAGCCACTGGCTCAGCTCCTTGCCCTTCAGCTTGGTGCCCTTGGCGGCCTGCTGCTCCGCCGGACTGGCGGCAAACAGCTGGCTCAGCTCGGCGGCCCGCTTGGTGAGCCAGGCCTCGCGCTGCTGCATGCTCATCTTGCTGACGAACTCGGCCGGCTGGCCCTTGTCGTCCAGCCACTGGGTGAGCACACCCTGGTCATCGAAGGCGAACTGGGCGGCCGGCTCCTTCACCCCGAACAGCTTGCCCCCCTTGAAGTAGTAGCGGCTCTCGCCCTCCAGCTTGCCCTGCTCGTTCATGATAGGCACGGCGATGATGACGGGGACGCCGTCGATCCAGGCCTTGATATCCACCCCGTCATGACTGAACAGGCGGGTGTCGAGGGCACTCTGTGCCCCCTTTTCCATCAGGGTAAACTGCTCGGCCAGGGTGGCGGCCAGCGAAGGTAGGGAACAGAGTCCCAGGGTCAGAGCGATCAGGGTATTGCGCATAAATGTCCTGTGATGGGCCCGCGGGCCAGGATTAACTCTCTACCAACCAGGCCCGCAGCCCCTCCCGGTGCGTCTCACTCAGGGGACGGGATTGGCGGGTCCGGTAGTCAAAATGGATCAGGGTCGTCTCGGCGGTGACGGCCAGCTCGCCGCCCTGCCAGGCCTCCTGCCAGGCCGTGAAGGAGCTGGTGCCGATGCGGCGCACTCCGGTCTTGATCGATACCTGCTGACCGTAAAACAGCTCCCGTTTGAACTGCACCGCATAGCCCGCGATGATCAGATGCCAGTCATGCACATCCAGCTCGGGAGAGAAGAGACGGAACAGGGGATCCCTGGCCGACTCGAACCAGACCGCCGGCACCGTGTTGTTGATGTGGCCGAGGGCATCGGTTTCTTGAAAACGGGGTTGGATCTGCATTTCCAGCATGGATATCGACTCCTTGTCGTTGGACCGCGCACAGGCTAGCGCGGTCGCCCTCACGACTCAAGCGTCCCTGCATCCGGGTGGGAGCCGGCTCCGGTTTCCTCCTGCTCTCCCCCCTGTACGGGTTTTAGCCAGGCACTGCGAAAATCGAACCAACCGAGCGCCGTCATGCGCACCCCGTGCACCCCGACCCGGCTCTCCAGCTCCAGCCAGTGATGGAACAGCGGCACGAACCAGCCCTGGCGCTGCACTTGTGCCAGCAGGGCGCGCGGCCCCGGCTCGGCGCCGCCGGCACGCCACTGCGTCAATCCCTGCCACAACCCCGGCTGGCGACCCCATACCCGCTGCAGCAGCGGCGTGCCCAGCAACCAGGCATAGGGGGCGAACGCCTGCTCGTGCTCGAGGTTGAGAGTGCCGAGCCAGAGATCCACGTCCTCATCCTCCCCGCTCACCCAGCGGTCGTAATCCAGGGAGCGCACCTCCAGCCGGATGCCCTGCTCTGCCAGCAGGCTGGCCATGGCACCGGCGCACTCGTTGAACTCCAGATGCTGGTTGAAGCAGGCCAGCACCAGCCGCTCCGGCCGTTGCGCGGGGCTCGGCTGCGGCGCCGGCAGGGCCTCACGCCAGTGCGGCAGCAGGCCGAGGGCACTGGTCCAGCCCCGTTGCAGCTCGGGGGCGACCCGTGCCATCAGGGCGATAGGGTTGAGCAGGTTGGTCAGCCACTGGCGCAAGGCCGGATCCTGCAAGGGCCGGGATCTGTCGTCCTGCAGCAGGAAGTAGCAGCCGGACTCCAGCTCCGACTCGCCGCGCATGGTGCCGAGCTCAGGGCTGTCGTGGCCGAGCTGCAGGTGGCTCTCCAGCCGCTCCGCCAGCTCCGGCAGCATCCAGATGTCGATCTCGTCGAGCAGGGCGCGCAGACCGAAGTAGTCGTCGAAGGCACCCAGGCACAGCTGCAGGTGATCGTTGGCGGTCACCCGGTAGGGGCCGGTGCCCACCGGCTGCAGGGCGAAGCCCGGTTCCCCCTTGAGCTCCCGCGGCAGTATGGCCGCCACCGGCTCGGCCAGCAGATGGGGCAGCCAGGGATCCGGGCTGTCCAGGTGCAGATCCAGGGTGCGCGGCCAGGGGCTCTCCAGCCGGAGCAGATGGGCGAACAGCGGCCGCTCGCGCAACGCCAGCAGGCTCTCTATCACATCCTCCACCCCCAGCTCGCGGCCGTGGTGGAAGCGCACCGCCGGTCGCAGGTAGAAGCGCCAGTGGCAGGGGCTTAGCCGTTCCCAGTGGTGGGCCAGATCCCCCTCGATTTCCCCATTTTCCTCATTTCGTCGGGTGAGGCCGTTGAAGATCTGCCGGCTCAGGTGGATTTCGGAGCGGCGCAGCGGATCCGTGGGCAGCAGCATGGGCAGCGGACGGTAGTAGGGCACCCGCAGGATCTGGCGCCCCTCCCGGGTGGCCTGGCCGAGCTGCTCGATTAGCAGCGGGGTGAGCAGATCCAGCCGATCCTCCGCCAGCCGCACCGCCTGAGCGAGCTGGCCCTGGCTCAGCAGCGCCCGCAGCCGGCGCCGGATCAGGCTCTCCTGGCTGTCGAGCAGCAGCAGCCGGGAGCGGCGTCCCCGCCCCGCCTCGGCCGACCAGCTGAGCCAGCCCTGATCCTGCATGCGCCGCAGCAGCAGGCGGGCGTTGCGCGGGGTGCAGCACAGCAGCTCGGCGACCTCGGCGAGACTGATCTCCCGCTCCTCGTTGCCGACCTGCTGGGCGAGTCGTTGAAATTGCTGATGGAGGCGACTGGTGGGCATAAAAGAGGAAATCCTTGATAGAGAAGTCGTCAGTTTTTACTTCCGCATTTTAGCTCAATACTGTTGCCGAACATGAGAGCCACAGCACAGGAGCACCATCATGAGCCAACAAACCGCCCCCACCCCGATCCGGATCCAGCAAAGCCTGCGCCGCTACTTCCGGCGGATCCTGCCCCGCCCGCTGTCGCTGGTGGAGGATCCCATGACCCAGCTCAACCGCTTGATGCAGTGGGACATGAACCAGATCGACGACAAGGAGTATCGCCGCCGCCTCTGAGGCGGACCCGGCCAGGCCAGCAGGAGGCCGGCAAGGCCACCGCAATTGCTTTGCCGGATCTGGCGGTTTACATCGCATCAGGGCCTGTTAGATTGGACATCTATCCATCCGAGACCGCGACGAGCGACATCCAACAAGGAGTGTGTGATGAAAGATGCGACCCTGGCCCTGCACCACGGCTTTTCCCACGATCCCACCACCAAGGCGGTGGCCGTGCCCATCTACCAGACCGTGGCCTACGAGTTCGACAGCGCCCAGCACGGGGCGGATCTGTTCAACCTGGCGGTGCCCGGCAACATCTACACCCGCATCATGAACCCCACCAACGACGTGCTGGAGCAGCGGATGGCCGCGCTGGAGGGGGGCATAGCCGGGCTGGTGGTCTCGGCGGGCTCCGCCGCCATCACCTACGCCATCCAGGCGCTGACCGCCGCCGGTGACAACATCGTCTCCACCCCCCAGCTCTATGGCGGCACCTATACCCTGTTCGCCCACATGCTGCCGAGCTTCGGGGTCGAGGTGCGCTTCGCCGCGGATGACAGCGCCGAGGCCATCGCCGCCCTCATCGACGACAGAACCAAGGCGGTCTACTGCGAGAGCATCGGCAACCCGGCGGGCAACATCGTCGATCTCGCCGCCTTCGCCAAGGTGGCCCACGCCCGCGGGGTGCCGCTCATCGTCGACAACACGGTCGCCACCCCTGTACTGTGCAAGCCCATCGAGCACGGCGCCGACATAGTGGTGCACAGCCTCACCAAGTATGTGGGCGGCCACGGCAACTCCCTCGGCGGGGTCATCGTCGACTCGGGCAAGTTCCCCTGGGCGGATCACGCCGCGCGCTTCCCCCAGCTCACCCAGCCCGAGCCCTCCTATCATGGGGTGGTCTATACGGAAGCCTTCGGCCCGGCGGCCTTCATCGGCCGGGTGCGCACAGTGCCGCTGCGCAACACAGGGGCGGCGCTGGCCCCCATGAACGCCTTCCTGCTGCTGCAGGGGCTGGAGACCCTGAGCCTGCGCATGGAGCGCCACGTGGACAACGCCCTGCGGGTCGCCCACCACCTCAAGCATCACCCCAAGGTGGCCTGGGTCAGCTACGCCGGCCTGCCGGGCCATCCCCACTACCCGCTGGCGGAGAAGTACATGGGTGGCCGCCCCTCGGCCATCCTCTCGTTCGGCCTGAAGGAGGGTTACGAGGCCGGCATCCGCTTCTACGATGCGCTGAAAATCTTCAAGCGGCTGGTCAACATCGGCGACGCCAAGTCCCTGGCCTGTCACCCGGCCTCCACCACCCATCGCCAGCTGAACGAGGAAGAGCAGGCCAAGGCGGGAGTCAAACCCGAGATGATCCGGCTGTCGGTGGGGATAGAGGCCATAGAGGACATACTGGCGGATCTGGACCAGGCGCTGGCGGCCTGAGTCGACCGAGCCCGGAGGGCGAGCCTGGCGCCCGCCCTCCGTTTTTTGCCTTTTTGCACGGCGGAGTGAACCGACCGGCTCGCCGGCGCGTATGACTGCCTCCTGCCATCGAATCGAGGTTCTTATGATTGTCCTGCACCACCTGAACAAGTCCCGCTCCCAACGCATCATCTGGCTGCTCGAGGAGCTGGGGCTGCCTTACGAGATCAAGGCCTACCAACGCGATGCCGCCACCTTCCTGGCGCCGCCCGAGCTCAGGGCCATCCACCCCCTCGGCAAGTCGCCGGTCATCGAGCTGGAGGGGCGGGTGCTGGCCGAATCCGGCGCCATCACCGAATACCTGATCGCCCGCCACGGCGCCGGGCAACTGGCCCCGTCCCAGGAGAGCCCCGAGTACGCCGAGTACCTGCAGTGGCTGCACTTTGCCGAGAGCTCCGGCATATTGCCGCTGCTGCTCGACATGTTCGTGCGCAAAGACGGCAGCCCGATGCGCTTCCTGCCGGGCTATGCCAAGGCGGAGTGCGCCAAGGTGCTTGGCTATCTAAATGCGGTCTTGAGCACTCGCCGCTATCTGGTGGGGGATCGCCTCTCCGGCGCCGACATCATGAACTCCTTCCTGGTGGATCTGCTGGCCCAGAGCGGGCAGCTGGCCCAGTTCCCGCACCTGCAGGCCTACTGGCAGCGGCTCAACGACCACCCGGCCCGGCAGAAGGCGGCGGCGCTGGAGCGCGAGCTGGATCGGGGCGCCTGAGCCACGGCCCACAGTCCCTCACCACAGGATGCAAAACGCCCCGATCAACGGGGCGTTTTTTGGCTCGGGCTCGACCCGAGGATCCACAGGTCTGAGGGAGGATCCTGGCCAGCCGGCCCGGATCCTCGTCGGGCAGCTTCGGACTCAGCGGGCGTGGGAGAGGATCCGCGCCACCTTGTCCGGATCTATGTCCTGCTGCTCCCCGAGCGAAGTCAGGCCGAAGCGCTTCAGGTTGGAGCAGATGGCCGGGATGCAGCGCTCGTCCAGGCCATAGTCGGCGAGGCGGGTGCCCACCCCCATCTGCTGGAAGAACTGCTCGGTGCGGATGATCGCCTCCTCGATGCGCAGCGCCTTGTCCTCCCGGCTGGAGTGCCAGACCCGCTCGGCAAACTGGGCCAGCTTCTCCTGCTTCTGGGCGGCCTGCGCGCGCAGCAGGGAGGGCAGCACCACCGCCAGGCTCTGGGCATGATCCAGCCCGTGCAGGGCGGTGAGCTGATGGCCGATGGCATGGGTGGCCCAGTCCTGGGGCACGCCGCGGCCGATGAGACCGTTGAGCGCCAGGCTGGCGGCCCACATCAGGTTGGCCCGCACCTGATAGTCGGTGGGATCGCTCAGTGCCTTGGGGCCGTTATCCACCAGCACCTGCAACAGTCCCTCCGCCAGCCGATCCTGCACCTCGCCCCCCACCGGGAAGGTGAGGTACTGCTCTATGATGTGCACGAAGGCATCCACCACCCCGTTGCCGACCTGGCGCACCGGCAGGCTGTAGGTGGTGGTGGGATCCAGCACCGCAAACTGCGGCAGCACCAGCGGATTGTAGAAGGAGAGCTTGGCCTCCCCCCGGCTCACCACGGCGGCGGGGTTGCTCTCCGAGCCGGTGGCGGGCAGGGTCAGCACGCAGCCGAGCGGCAGCGCCGCCTTGATCGGTGCCTTGTGCTGCAGTATGTCCCAGGGATCCTCCCCCTCGAAGCAGGCGGCGGCGGCCACGAACTTGGTGCCATCCACCACTGAGCCACCCCCGACCGCCAGCAGGAAATCGATGCGCTCGCGTTTCACCAGCGCCACCGCCTCCATCAGCTGATCGTATCTGGGGTTGGCACCTATGCCGGGAAACTCCAGCCACTCCCGCCCCGCCAGCGCCTCGGTCAGCTGCTCATAGACCCCATTCTGCTTGATGCTGCCACCGCCATAGAGCACCAGCAGGCGGCTGCCGCTCGGTATCAGCTCGGACAGGCTGGCGATCTGGCCCGCGCCGAAGCAGATGCGGGTGGGGTTGGCATATTGGAAGTTGTACACGGCAGAGCCCTCGGTTGAATGCATGCAGGGGAATTGTGCGCCCGCACTCCCGCGAGGTCAAAAACGGGAGCTTGTTACCAAAATGGGGTGGCGGTTGTTGCCGGCATAGGTACTCAGCTGTGACTCTGCTATGGTGGTCACCGGGCAGGGCCATAACCCCTCCCATCGTCAATCGTCATGGCGCCACCGCCGTTTCGCCATCGGGCGCCTCTCACGGGGTTCCGTTTTCTAGCCATAGGGTCTCAATCATGAAACTGAAACACGCATGGATCGCTGGTTTGTTTGCACTCGCATCCGCTACACAGGCCGCCGAGGTCATCACCAACGTGGCGATCACCCCAGGCCAGGCCCAGCTGGCGGAAGAGGTGACAGCCAAGGCCACGGTGACCGCCATCGACATGGCGACCCGCAAGGTCAGCCTGAAGAATACCGAGGGCGAGAGCTTCGATATCGTCGCCGGGGACGAGGTGACCAATCTCAAGAACGTCAAGGTGGGTGACGAGGTCGCGCTCAGATACCTGCAACTGCTGGATCTGGAGCTGCTCAAGGGCACCGCCGGGGTGAGAAAACGTGTGGTGGAGACCGAGGGAGGCAAGGCCGCCGCGGGGCAGAAACCGGCCGCCGGCGCTGGCATGCAGGTCACCATCTATGCCGACGTCATCGATCTCGACAAGCAGCAGCAGACCATCAAGGTCAAGGGCGTGGACAAGACCCTCACCCTCAGGGTGAATGATCCGGCGCAGTTCGCCCTGATCGCCAAGGGTGACCAGATCAAGGCCGTCCAGACCACGGCCGTTGGCATCGGGATCGAGCCGCAGACGAAATAACCGCTGACATCCCCTTCACTCATGCACAGGGAGGGCCCAGGCCCTCCCTTCTTCATGCAGGGCGCTCGGCGTCCATACCCTGATCGCCGCCGGGCAAGCGCTTGCCCCCCGTCACCAAAGATTGCCGTTTGAGCCATGATCCGCGGCTTATGCGCTCTGCTTCTCGCCCGTCTGCTTGCCGCTGAGGCGATCCATGGCCGCCTTGAGCATGGCGTCGCGCTGCTCGGTCAACGCCTTGGTCTGCTGCTCCCGCTGCTCGCTCGACAGCTGCTGGTTGTCGGCCACCCCCTTGAGCTGGCTCTCGAGATCGTCAAATTTCTTGCGATCGAAGCCGAGCGCCTTGTCCACCAACTGCTGCATCCCCAGGTTGTTGACGCCCCCCGTCGGGGAGGAGCCCTTGCCGCTCTTGGCCAGGTGCTCGTAGGTCAGCACCTGCTGTGCCTTGCCGGTCAGCCGCTGGCTGGAGAGGCTGACCTGCTGCTCCCAGCCGCCGCCCTGCGGGCCGTCGTCGGCGCCTAGGGTGGCCAGGGCGCGGTTGTGGGACGCACTCTGGGCGAGTTGCTGACCATAAGGTTTGATATCCATGAAGGCTCCAAGCTGTCTGCCGGCCGATCCGGCGTGCGGGGAGGGATCCCCGTCATGACCGACAAGGTGAGCAAGTTACAGGCCAACTTGCCCTCCCCACCCGGATAGCAGTATCCCCATCACCGATCTGCGGCCGCAGGAGGCCATCTCAACAGATGTCACCAATAGGGTCAGTGCTGACCAGACAAAGATCAATAATGAACACGTGATCACAAAATAAACAACCACAGAGGCATACCATGCCGGCGCACAATACAGTCAGGACGCCGTATTGTGGATGATATGTTTGCAAAACCAATAATATGCAGACCAATTCACCGGCATCTTCCCCTTGCCGCATCCGGCCTGTGGCAACCCGCATCTCATCCCTCGCCTGACTCTCACTCACCTCAACGTTCGGGCAACCTCATGAAAATACATACCTTGAGTCTCCTCTCCGCCACCCTGATCGGCCTGCTGGGTACCCGCGCCGACGCCTGTACCGGCCTCATCGTCGGCAAGGGCGCCAGCGCGGATGGCAGCATCATGATCGCCAGAAATGAGGACTTTGGCGTCAACAACTGGAACAAGTACCTGGTCTTCCGCTCCGCCCAGCAGAACGAAGGCAAACGCTGGAGACTGGGCAACGGCCTGGAGGTGCCCATGCCCAAGGCCTTCCTCGCCTACTCCGCCATCCGCGACTGGGATGCCGCCACCAGCGATCCGGCCGGCAAGTATTACGAGGAGCGTGGCATCAACGAGTTCAACGTCGCCCTCTCGGCCACCACCAGCGCCGAGGTCAACGAGCGGGCGCAGAAGGCCGATCCACTGATCGAGAAGGGGGTCATCGAGGCCATCATCCCCAGCCTGATCCTGCCCCAGGCCAGGACGGCGAAGGAGGGGGTAGAACTGCTCGGCCACTACGTGGAGACCCATGGCGCCGGCGAGGGTAACAGCCTCTATCTGGCGGATGTGAACGAGGCCTGGCTGATGGAGATAGGCTCGGGCCACCACTGGATCGCGGTGCGGGTGCCGGACGACAGCTACGCCATGGTGGCCAACGGCCTGCGCATCCACGGCGTCAATCTCGATAGCCCGGATGTGCTCCACTCCCCCAGGCTGCTGGAGTTCGTGCGAGAGCACAAGCTGCTCGACAAGGCAGATCCGAGCGATTTCAACTTCGCCAAGGCGTTCGGGGTCATCGCCGACCCCTACAACGTGGACAGGGAGTGGCTCGGCCAGCAACTGCTGACCGCCTCCCATCAGCAGCCCACCCGTCAGGCGCAGTATCCGCTGTTCATGAAGCCCGATGCCCCCATCGCCGTGCCGGATGTCACCCGCCTGCTCAGCGCCACCTACCAGGGCACCCCGCTGGAGGGCAAGGCGGATCGGCCGATCCGCATCGATCGCCAGCTGGAATCCCACATCATCCAGCTGCGCAAGGAGATGCCCAAGGAGCTGCAGGGGCTGATCTGGCAGAGCTACGGGGTGCTGGCCGAGTCGGTGATGGTGCCGCTCTACAATACCCTTGAAAGCTACCCCCTGCCCTATAGCACCGGCAGCGACAGCTACTCCGATGACTCCGCCTACTGGCAGTTCCGCAGCCTGACCGCGCTGTCCAGCACCCAGCCGGACAAATACCTGCCGCTGCTGCGCGGCGTCTGGGGCAAGCAGAGCGACAAGCTCTACAAGGAGGTGGCGGTGCTCGACCAGGCGCTCAAGCAGACCTATGCCAGCGACAAGGGGACGGCGCTGCGCCTCGCGTCGGACTACTCCTACGGTCAGCTGGAGCAGAGCTATCAGCTGGCCAAGGATCTGCGCTACAAGCTGATGACGGATCTCACCAAGCGCAGCGAGAAGAAGTACTCGGAGGCGGAGTTCAAGAAGATCATGAGCCTCTGACCGGCTCGCCAAAACAGAAGAGGCACCCTGGGGTGCCTCTTCTCATTTCGTCAAACGGGGCAATCAGCGGCGGCTGATCTGGAGCGGACCGAAGGTCTGGGCCACCGGCATGATCTCGATGCTGTTGATGTTGACGTGGGCGGGCTGCTGGCTGACCCAGAGCACTGTGCTCGCGATGTCTTCCGGCTGGATCGCCTGCACCCCCTGATAGACGGTGGCCGCCTTGGCATCGTCACCGTGGAAGCGCACGTTGGAGAACTCGGTGCCGCCGCACAGGCCTGGCTCCACGTTGGTGACGCGGATGGCGGTGCCCGCCAGATCGGCGCGCAGGTTCAGGCTGAACTGCTTCACGAACGCCTTGGTGGCGCCGTAGACGTTGCCACCCGGATAGGGGTAGGTGCCGGCGATGGAGCCGATGTTGACCACGTGGCCGCGGTTGCGCACCACCATGCCCGGCAGCAGCAAGCGGGTGAGCAGGGTCAGGCCACTGATGTTGGTGGCGATCATCTGCTCCCAGTCTTCGAGGTCCGCCTTGTGGGCGGGCTCCAGCCCGAGCGCCAGACCGGCGTTGTTGACCAGTAGATCCACCTCTTGCCAGGCGACCGGCAGGCCGTCGATGGCGGCCTGGGTCCCGGCCTTGTCCTGCACGTCGAACACCAGCGGCAGGAAGTCATCCCCCAGCTCACCGGCCAGGGCGGCCAGCCGCTCGGCACGGCGACCGGTGCCGATCACCCTGTAGCCCGCATTCACCAGCAGGCGACTGATGGCCTCCCCGAAACCGGACGAGGCGCCCGTTACCATTGCTATCATCTGAACCTCCATTGTTATCTATCTTGTTGAAACAAAAATGAATTTATTCATCCAGCCCGCGACCACCCCGGCGCCAGAGGAAGGCCAGCAGGTGCAGCAGCAGCAGGCCGCTGCCCCCCAGGGCGAACAGCAGGCCGGTGAGGGCATTGACCGAGGCATCGGCGCCGAACCACCACCAGGCCAGCCAACCCGCCAGCCCGATGACCAGGGTCTGGAGGGCGCAGGCCCGGCAGCGCCCGAGCTTGGCCCTGATGGCGGTAGCGAGGCAGTCGTCACAGCTCATGCCGGCCCCTCGATGCCGAGACCGCGCGGCTCATGCTGACCCCGAAGGCGGTGGCGAGGCAGTCGTCGCGGCTCATGCCAGCCCCTGCTCACCGGATCCCAGCGGCAGCACCAGCCGGTGCGCGTGCAGGCCTGGCCCATAGTAATCCGGCAGCCGGAGCCGGGGACGGAACCCCAGCCCCTGGTAGAGAGTCTGGGCCTCGGGGTTGGCATCGGCGACCTCGAGCCGGATGGCGCCCCAGCCTGCCTGTCGGCCCTCCTGGATCACCTGCTCCAGCATGCGGCGGGCCCAGCCCTGGCGGCGCACCGTCCAGCGGATGGCGAGGGTCTGGATCACCAGCCGATCCCAGCCCCTGTGCTCCAGCACGCTGAGATAGCCCATCAGCTGGGCCTTGTCGTCCAG
The DNA here is from genome assembly GCF_963895295.1 of Aeromonas sp. sia0103. Lineage (NCBI taxonomy): Bacteria > Pseudomonadati > Pseudomonadota > Gammaproteobacteria > Aeromonadales > Aeromonadaceae > Aeromonas > Aeromonas sp. sia0103. The sequence goes on from NZ_CAWQKG010000060.1 coordinate 84,724, forward strand.
CAGCAAGAGGGTACGCCCCTTGGCCTGGGTGAGCAGATAGTGCCAGCGGCTGCGGCCGAAGGCGACCTCGGGGGGAAAACAGTAGCGTTCCAGCTTAACGATGGCGCCCAAATCATCGGTTCGGGCGGCGCGCAGGGTCAACACGGGGAGTCCTTGTTCGGTTATTTATCCTCAGCACCAGAAATGCGACTTGTATCACAAGTTACCAAGGCGGCATATTAGGCACTGTAACCTCTTGTTTCCCCTCGCGCCATTGTCGTGCTTGTCGGTGCATCGAAGCCCACTGGGGATCCTGCCGTCCAGGCAGTCTGATCTGTGGAGCCGAAAATATGAGTACCTATGTCATCGTCGAGGAGCTGGGCGACTGGCCCTGCCATGCCGATTATCTGCTGACCGCCCGCACCTACCTGCAACACGGCCTGCCCACCACCGGTGGCCGCCCCCGCATCATCAACCTCTGCCGCAGCCTGGAGCACCTGAGCGCTGGCTATTACTGCTCCCTGCTGGCCCAGGCCCGCAGCCACCACTGCCTGCCCGGCCTGCAGGCCATCAGCGTGCTGCAACCCCAGCAGCCGCCGGCCAAGCTGTGGCGCAAGCTGCAGGGCTGGCTGGTCCAGCAGAGCGAGGACAGGATCCGGGTGCGCGCCATCTTCGGCCAGTGCGAGCAGAGCGAGCTGGCGGGGCTGGCCCGCTACTACTACGGCCTGAGCCAGCTGCCGCTGCAGGAGCTGACCCTCAAGCGCGGCCGCCACGGCTGGTCGGTGCGCCAGCAGCAGAGCCTGTCGCCGCTGGCACTGAGCCAGAGCGAGAAGGCGCTGATGCTGCAACACGCCCAGGCGCTGGTCGGCACCGGGGATGAGGAGCAGGCGGCGCCGCGCTACCAGCTCGCCATCCTGATGGATCCCAACGATGGCCGCGCCAGCAGCGATGCCCTGGCGCTCGAGCGCTTCATCCGGGCCGCCGCCGCTCAGGGGATCCAGGCCGAGCTGCTACCCCCCTCTGCCATCGAGCGGCTGCCGGAGTTCGATACCCTCTGGCTGCGCGCCGAGACCGCGGTCGGCCACTACACCTTCGAGTTCGCCCGCCGCGCCGAGCAGCTCAAGATGCCGGTGATCGACAGCTCCCGCGCCATCCTCGCCTGCAGCAACAAGCTCTACCTCTACGAGCTGATGGTGCGCAGCGGCGTGCCCATGCCGCCGACCATGGTGGTGACCCGCCGCGGCCGCCACCAGGTGGACGAGCTGGTGCAGCGCCTCGGCCTGCCGCTGATGGTGAAGGTCCCCGATGGCGCCCAGGGCCGGGATCTGGCCATGGCCAGCGACGAGACCCAGCTCGCCCGCCTGCTGGACGAGGGGCTGGGCCGCTCCGCCCTGCTGCTGGTGCAGAGCCGGATCCCCGCCGAGTTCGACTGGCGCATCGGCTTTCTCGACGGCTCGCCGCTGTTCGCCTGCCGCCGCTTCCGGCCGGAGCCGGGCAACCGCATCCGCCGCCGCAAGCACCCCCTCGACCTGAGCCGGATCGAGGCGCTGCCGCTGACCGAGGTGCCGGAGCGGGTGCTGCAGACCGCCCGCCGCGCCGTGCATCAGCTCGGCAACGGCCTGTTCGGGGTCGACCTGCGCCAGCAGGGTCGCGACTGCGTGCTGCTGGAAATCATCGACAATCCCTGGATACGTGGCGATATTGAAGACAGAGAGGCCAAAGATCTCTACGAGCGCCTGGCCAGGGCCTTCCGGCAACGGCTGGAGAACCGGGGGCAGAGCGCGGCAGGATAACGAGCAGGGTGGCAGAGGTGGATATGATGACAACGCAGTGGTGGGACATAGCGCCCCTTGGCTGGGATAACATCCTGGCCTGTCTGGTGTGTGGCGGTCTGGTCGGGCTGGAGCGGCAGTTGCACGGCAAGCCGGTCGGCATTCGCACCTCCTCCCTCATCGTGGTCGGCACCTACTGCTTCCTCGCCATCGGCGCCGCCGTCAGCCCGCTGCCCGCGGATCAGGCGCGGGTGCTTGGCCAGCTCATCACCGGCATCGGCTTCCTCGGCGCCGGGGTCATGATGACCCGGGATGGTCAGGTGCTGGGGGTGACCTCGGCGGCCACCATCTGGATGCTGGCCGCCCTCGGCGCCCTCATCGGCATGGGAATGCTGCGCCAGGCGCTGCTGCTCACCGGTGTGACCCTGGGGATCCTGGTGGGGGTCCACTATCTGGAGACCAGCTTCAAGAGCCTGCGCCGCGGCGTGCACAACCGGCTCGAGCACTGGCGCAGCGGCACTGAGCACGGCGCCCAGGCCAGCACCCGTCAGGAGGAGCTGGGCAGCGGCATCGAGAAGTGACGATCCCCTGCGCCTGGCAACAAAAAGGGCTCCGCGATGGAGCCCTTTTTTGTGCTTGTCCCGTCACTACTGCAGTTGCAGGAAGCGGCCGCTCAAGGGGGGCAGCGCCACCGTCAGGCTGCTGCCACCGATGGGGAGGCGCTCGCCGCTCTGCAGATCCACCAGGGCGCTGCCGCCGCGCAGCCTGGCCACCGGCAGGCTGTAGCTCTGGGGGGTGCTGGAGACGTTGAGCAGGTAGACGATCTGCTCCGTCGCCGTCTGCTTGATGTCGCCGTAGACGCTGCCCTCGGCCACCAGCTTGACCCGCTCCCCCTGATAGAGGGCGGGATGCGCGGCGCGCAGGGCCAGCAGCTCGGCGAGCCACTGCTTGAGCTCGGCCTGCTCGCCGTCCGGCACGAAGCCGGTGACACCCGGCACCTTGCCGTCGCTGCGGGCCACGTGATCGTCGCACAACCCCTGGGCCGCACAGTCGCCGCTCACCTGCTTGGCAAAGCCCGGCACCTCGTCGCCAAACTCCTCGCCGTAGTAGAGGGTGATGGGGCCGGAGCGGGCCGCCAGGAAGCTGAAGGCCGCCTTGTGACGCAGCCAGTAGTCCGCCGGATCGAAGTTGCCGCGCTCCAGCAGATCACCGAAGCGCACCAGATCGTGGTTGCCCAGCATCAGGTTCGGCATGGCGTGATCCGGGTAGTTCTCCACCTTGTTCCAGCTGGCGTCGAGCACGCTGGCCCCCTGCCCGCCCTTGCCGGACTCCTCCACCGCCAGCGCCTGCATCAGGCCGTAGCGCAGCGGGAAGTCGAACGCCGAGGAGAGCGCCGGGTTGTCGCTCGGGCCATAGGCCTCGGCCCGGATCTCGTCCGCCCCATTCCACACCTCGCCCACCAGGTAACCGAGCGTGCCCCACTGCTGGCCGGCCGCCTTGCGCGCCGCACTGGCCTGCTCGACCTCGGCGCGAATGGCCCGCCACTCGTCCAGCCCGAGCTGGTAGGCCTGATCGAGGCGCCAGCCGTCGATGCCGTACTGCTCGACCCAGTGACGCGCCACCTCCTCGAAGTAGGCGAGGCTCTCGGGCTTGCCGTAGTCCACCAGCTGGCCCGGATAACCGACGCCGCCGCTCTTGAGGGCCGGCAGGCGCCCCTCGGGCGAGGGCTTGCTCACCCCCACCTTGTTGACGTGGCCGAAGACGCCGTCGAGGAAGACATAGAGGCCGCGCTGGTGCGCCGCCTCCACCAGCTGCTTGAGCTGGGCGTTGCTGCCAAAGTTTGGATCCACGTTGAAGAAGTCGCAGGCGAAGTAGCCGGTGGCATCCAGCCTGTCGTCGCCGCCCTGACCGGCGCAGGAGTCGAACACCGGGGTCAGCCAGATGGCGTTGACGTTGAGGCTCTTGATGTGATCCAGGCTGGCGATGATGCCCTGCAGATCGCCGTTGTGCCGGGAGGGACCGTAACCGACGCCGTAGTTGGCGGCGCCATCGCCGTCGACGAATGACTCCACCATCACCTGGTAGATCCTCAGGTTGCAGGCGGGCTGATCATCCCCATAGCAGGCGCGGCTGCTGGCCGCAGGAGGGGGATTGACGATCGGCGGCTGGGTCTCGGCGCCGGAGCCGCCCCCGCTGCCGCATGCCGACAATAACAAGGCGGCCCCGAGCAGACCGCCATAACGCAACTTTCCCTGTTTCATTGTCATCTTCCCGCTGTGGTGGCATGGACGCAGATGCGCCGCATCTGGGACCATGATAACGGTCGGAACGCATGGGGTATGTGACTGAAAACGTTATCTGGCTCAACGAGTTAGCATGTCAGCTCAGTGCAGGTTGCGCTCGTCGACGGGCTGGATCAGGTGATAGACCTCCTGGGCGGCCAGCACGCAACCCCCCGGCCACTCCAGCTGATGGCGGCGATTGATGAAGACCCGGGCGCAGTGGCGCGCCGAGGGGATACTGGCAAACAGCGGTTGCTCGCGCCAGGGAGTCAGGTCCAGCACCCCAGTGGTGCCGTCGGAGAGCACCACGAACAGGCACCACTCCCGCAGATACTCGACATCGAGAAAGACCGGCATGAATTCGGCTCCGATTGAGAGAGTTCGGCGCCATTATAGAAAAGCCCTTCTCCCCGCTTTGTAGCGGGGATCACACTAATCCCAGTCGTTTATGCTGTCTTTTGACCCGACCGGGATTGCTCATTAAAAAATTAATATTATCAATAGCTTGCTTTTCATCACCCCGCCGCAACCTTTCACCGCCCCCACTGTCATAACCCTGCAATATAAGAAAAAGTGCCCTCGGATGGGCATCAAGAAATTGGCTTTATCAGGAATAACAATGACAAAAATAAGACATTGGCTGGGTCCATTTTGGCCCATCGCCATTTTTTCGGCGATCGCGCTCATCGCCCTCTCCGCCAGCCGGATAGCCCTCGGACTCTGGCAACAGGAGCGGGTCGATGCCGTCGCCGGCTGGTCACAGCTGCTGCTGCAAGGGCTGCGAGTCGACTTTGCCACCCTCTGCTGGCTGTGGGGCGTCCCCGCCGTCTTCACCCTGCTGCTGGCCAGCCCCCATGCCCTGGGCCGCGCCTGGCTGCAGCTTATCCGGGTCTGGCTGACGCTGGGACTCTGGCTGATGCTGTTCCTGGAGATCTCCACCCCCTCCTTCGTCACCGAGTACGGGGTGCGCCCCAACCGCCTCTATATCGAATACCTCATCTACCCGAAGGAAGTACTCGCCATGCTGTGGGCGGGCCGCAAGGGTGAGCTGCTGCTGGCCCTGGTGTTCAGCCTGCTGACCCTGGGGGGAGGCTGGTGGCTGAGCGGACGCCTGATACGGCACCTTAGCTTCCCGCGCTGGTACCTGCGCCCGGCCTTCGCCCTGCTGATCCTGGCCATCGGCTTCCTCGGCGCCCGCTCCAGCCTGGGCCACCGGGCCCTCAATCCCGCCATGGTGGCCTTTGCCAGCGATCCCCTGATCAACGCCCTGACCGTCAACTCCTCCTACTCCCTGTTCTTCGCCATCAAGCAGATGGGCAACGAGGAGAGCGCCGGCGAATTCTATGGGGAGCTGCCCCGGGAGCGGATCCTGGAGCTGGTGCGCCGGGAGAGCGGTCGCCCCGACCAGGATTACAGCTCCGAGACCCTGCCCAGCCAGACCGCCAACGAGGCCAGCTATGCCGGCAAGCCGAAGAATCTGGTGATCCTACTGCAGGAGAGCCTCGGCGCCCAGTTCGTCGGCTCCCTCGGCGGCCTGCCGCTCACCCCCAACCTAGATGCGCTGTCACAACAGGGCTGGGCCTTCGAGCAGCTCTATGCCACCGGCACCCGTTCGGTGCGCGGTATCGAGGCCGTGCTCACCGGCTTCACGCCGACTCCAGCCCAGGCCGTGGTCAAGCTCGGCAAGAGCCAGACCAACTTCTTCACCATCGCGGATCTGCTCAAGCAACGGGGCTACAGCACCAGCTTCATCTACGGCGGCGAGAGCCACTTCGACAACATGCGCAGCTTCTTCCTCGGCAATGGCTTCACCACCATCATCGAGCAGAAGGACTTCGAGAATCCGGTATTCGAAGGCTCATGGGGCGCCTCGGACGAGGATCTGATGGCCAAGGCCGACGAGACGTTCCGGGCCCTGAGCAAGCAGGGCAAGCCCTTCTTCAGCCTGGTGTTCAGCTCGAGCAACCACGATCCGTTCGAGTTTCCCGACGATCGCATCGCGCTCTTTGAGCAACCCAAGCAGACCCGCAACAACGCCGCCAAGTACGCGGACCATGCCGTCGGCGAGTTCTTCAAGCAGGCCCGCCAATCGGACTACTGGCAAGACACCCTGTTCCTGGTCATCGCCGATCACGACAGCCGGGTCAGCGGCGCCGATCTGGTGCCCATTCCCCGCTTCCACATTCCCGGGGTCATCGTCGGCGAGGGGATAAAGCCTCGCCAGGACTCGCGGGTCGTGAGCCAGATAGACATGGCGCCGACCCTGCTCTCCCTGATGGGGATAAGCGCCGACTATCCCATGCTGGGCAAGGATCTGACCCGCATGCCGGACGACTGGCCGGGGCGAGCCATCATGCAGTACGACAAGAACTTCGCCCTGATGAGGGGCAAGGACGTGGTGATACTGCAGCCGGAGCGGCCGGCCGAGGGCTATCGGTATGATGCCGCCAGTCAGCGCCTGCAACCGGCGCCCCAGCCCGATGAGCTCAAGGAGGCGGCGCTGGGCCTGGTGCTCTGGGGCAACCTGGCCTATCAGCAGGGACTCTACCAGACGGCGCCGGACAGCCGCCTGGTGCTCAACTGAGGGTCAGCCACCGCCAGAAAAAAACCGCCAGCAGGCGGTTTTTTTCTTCCCTCTGTGCGCCGCGCGGGCGCTCAGGGATGGGTGAAGCAGGGCAGTGAGCGGCTGAATCTGTGCTCGAACACCAGCGAGGTCTCGAGGTGCACCACCTCCTCCCGCGAGGTGAAGTGATCGAACACGAAGTTGCGCAGGTGCTCGGTGTCCGCGACGCAGAGATGCACCAGGAAATCGTCCTTACCACCCATGTGAAACAGGCTGATCACCTCGGGCAACGCCAGTATGGCATCGCGGAACGCATCGATGATCTGACGGCTGTGGCGCGCCAGCTGCAGGGAGACCATGGCCTGAATGTGGCCACCCAGCGCCTGATAATCCACCTCGCAGTGGGCTCCCTTGAGCACCCCATCCTGCTGCAGCTTGCGCACCCGCTCCAGGCAGGTGGACGGCGCCACCCCGACCAGGGCCGCCAGGTCCTTGTTGGTCATGCCCGCATCGCGAAACAGATGGGCCAGGATGTCCAAATCCAGTTGATCCAGGTTTCTCATCTTTACTCCTTGCATCGCTCAATTTTTTTAGACTCTGCCCGTAAACCGGGCCGAACACAACGCAGATTGACATCGTGGCGCCGCCCCCTATGCTTTGCCGCACTTCGCCACGGCGCAAAAAACTCGTTTGACACCATGTCAGACTCGACAAGGAAATCCATGCATCCCTCCCACCCCTTCTGGAGCCTGGAGGTGCCACGCCTCGATGGCCAGCTCCTGCTGACCCCCTGCCCCGGCACCCAGCAGGTCCCCCCGGCGCAGGTCCTGGACCAGTTGCAACTGGCCGGGGCCCATGGGGTCATCAGCCTGATGACGGAGGCCGAGCTGGCCAGCGTCGGGCTGGAGCGGCTCGGCCCGCAGCTCGACGCCAGGGGCATGAGCTGGTTCCACCTGCCCATCGAGGACGACGAGGCCCCCGATGCCGCCTTCGAGCAAGCCTGGCAGCAGGCGCTGCCCCGGCTGATCGCCCTGCTGCGCGACGGCAAGCAGCTGGCCATCCACTGCAAGGGGGGCAGCGGGCGCACCGGGCTGGTGGCCGCCGCCCTGCTGATGACGCTGGGTCAGTCGCAGCAGGAGGCCATGGCCGCCATCCGGGCCAAGCGGCCCCGCGCCTTCACCCTGGCCTGCCATCGCCACTGGCTCGACGCCCTGGCGCACCGGCTGGCCGGCTGAGCCTGGGCCCTAGGAGTTGGGCTGCTGGTAGGTGAACACCTTGCCGATGTCTTCCACCCAACTGCTAGTGAGCTGTCCCGATGGCACCTATGCCTTGGGTTGCTCGTAGGTGAACACCTTGCCGATGTCTTCCAACCGGTAGCTGGTGAGCTGGTAGACGTAGTAGTTGAGCCAGTTGGAAAACAGCAGGTGGCCGTGACTGCGCCAGCTGGCGCGCGGAGTCTGACCGGGATCGTTGTCCGGGTAGTAGTTGACCGGGATGACGGGGGTGAGCCCGGCCGCCAGATCCCGCTGATACTCGCCATCCAGGGTCAGGGCATCGTATTCGGGGTGGCCGGTGACGAACACCTGGCGGCAATCCTTGGTCGCCGCCAGATAGACCCCCGCCTCCTCTGACTCCGCGAAGATCTGCAGATCGGTGTGGGCGCGGATGAGATCCCCGTCGAAGGCGGCATAGCGGGAGTGCGGCGCGACGAACTCGTCATCGAAACCGCGCAGCAGCGGCTCGTGCTCGTCGAGGCGGTGGTGGCGATAGACCCCGGACAGCTTCTCGCCGTGGGTCTGCTTCTCCATGCCGTACAGCGCCTTGAGCGCCGCCTGCACCGCCCAGCACAGGAACAGGGTCGAGGTCACGTGCTGGTGAGACCACTCGATGATCTCGACGATGCGCGGCCAGTAGACCACCTCCTCGAACTCCACCAGCCCGAGCGGCGCCCCCGTGATGATCATGCCGTCGTAGTTGTTGCCACGCACCTGCTCGAAGTCGTGATAGAAGTTCTCGAGGTGCGCCTGGGGCGTGTTCTTCGACTCCCGATCGTCGATGCGCAGCAGATCCACATCCACCTGCAACGGCGAGTTGGAGAGCATCCGCATCAGCTGGATCTCGGTCTCTATCTTCTTGGGCATCAGGTTGAGGATGAGCACCCGCAGCGGACGGATGTTCTGGGTGACGGCCCGGGATTCCGTCATCACGAAGATGTTCTCCTGCCCCAGCACTTCGGCGGCGGGCAACTGGTCCGGGATCTTGATCGGCATGCTTACTCCCTGTACTGCATCGGTAAATATGTCTGGACATCTAGAAGCCTATAATAAAGCGCCCAGCCTGTCATCAGTTACCTGTGCATTCGTCCTCCCTCGACGGCACTGACAACAAGGGCGCCTGTTGGCGCCCTTGTATCACTTGTTCTTGGCCTTGTTGTGGCCCTTGCCGGGGTTATTGTCCCCGTGCACGCTGCTGTTTTCCTTGTTCTTGCCCTTGCCGTCACAGCCCTCGCTGCTCACCTTGACGTCGCCGACCGCGATGCTCGAGCAGTCATCACTGTGCTTCTCTTTCCACTCGTCGGCTTCATCGCCGTCCACATTGATGCGCACGTCGTTGGAGTTGATCTGCAAGCCGGCCCAGGCGGGGGAGCCCACCAGCAGGGCCAGCAACAAGGCTGCGTGTTTCATGGTCATGACCTTTTTTTGAACAATTGAACAATTGGTGAGCATTTTACCCCACCTCTGTCATGGAACGTGACTGTTGCCACAGGAAAACATGCCCACGCTTAAGCCAGGGTTCACCCTTGTTACTGGCTGGTTAACAAAGAGGTGTCTGATCCTCATTCCGCTCCCGTCACGACGCCTGGATATCGCCAGCGGCAGGGGGATCTGGGTACAATTGCACTCTATCCAGCCTGCCCCATGGCGCCTTCCAGCCAGCCTGTTCAACCCGAGGAAACCAGCATGCGTATCGAGATCATCAGCACGGGAGACGAGATAGTCACGGGCCTGGTGGTGGACACCAATGCCGCCTGGCTCAGCGCCCTGTTGCTGGAGCAGGGCTGGCAGGTGCGCCGCCGTGCCACAGTGGGGGACAACCTCGCGGATCTGAAAGCCGTGCTGCAGGAGAGCGCCGGGCGCGCCGAGGTGGTGCTGGTGTGCGGCGGCCTGGGCCCCACCGCGGACGATCTCACCGCCCAGGCGGCGGCCGAGGCCTTTGGCCAGCCGCTGACCCTGTTCCCCGACTGGCTCGCCACCATCACCGCGCGCTACGCCAGCCGGGGCCGTCCCATGCCGGCGAGCAACGCCAAGCAGGCCTGGCTGCCCCGGGAGTGCGAGATCCTCGACAACCCGGTCGGCACCGCCTGCGGCTTCCTGGTCCATCACCCGGCCGGGCACGGCCAGAGCAGGATCTTCTTCACCCCGGGCGTGCCGTTCGAGTTCAAGCAGATGGTGCGCGAGCAGATCCTGCCGCGGTTGAAGGTACTGGCCGGGGCGCAGGCCGACACCGAGCTGCGCCGCTTCTACAGCTTCGGCATCTCGGAATCGGCGCTCAGCGACAAGCTGGACGCCACCCCCTGGCCGAGCGGCATCGAGCTCGGCTATCGCTCCTCTATGCCGCTCATCGAGCTGAAACTCATCGGTCATGGCGCCTCGGCGGCGGACATGGCGGCCGCCGAGGCGCGCCTGCTCGGCGAGACTCGGCCCTGGCTGGTGGGGCGCGGCGACGAGGAGCCGGCCAGCCAGATCCTGGCCCTGCTGGGGGACAGGCCGCTGACCCTGTTCGAGGGGGAGAGCCGGGGTGCCCTGCTCGCCCTCTGCCATGAGCATTCACAGCTTGAGGCCCATTTCAGCGGCGAGCTCGCCGGCGAACTCGGCCAGTTGACGGGGGTCGAGCGGGGGCTGAGCCTGACCATAGGCATGGCGGGCGCGGATGGCGTGCCGCTGCTGCTGTGCGCCGACGGGCAGCAGATCGGCCAGACGCTGCGGCTCAGCCACCCGGATCCACTGAGCGGCCGCCGGATCCTCGCCTTCGCCGCCCTCGACATGCTGCGCCGCCACCTGCTGGGGGTGCCGGTGATCGCCGACTACCTCACCCTGCCGAGAACGGCGCAGCGGGCCGACTAAGGCGGATATTTTGGGTACCGGCTTGCGTCAGGGCCCCAGGCCGGCTCCCCTGATACACGAGGCAGATGAGCCCCAAGCCACGCTAGAAGGCGTTGAGCGCCATGCCGCCCTGGGTCCAGAACCCGGCGAGCGCCAGGGTCAGGACGCAGAAGGCCGTCTCCACCCCGCCCCCACACCTGAGCGACAGGTAGGGCAGCCTAAAGCGCTGGCGCATCGGCCAGAACAGCGGGATGCCGGCCGGGGTGAGCCAGTCCCCGAGCAGGTGGCTCAGATAGCCGATGATCAGCGCATCCTTCACCCCCACCGGCAGCAGGCCGGGCGCCTGAAACTGCGCCAGCCCCCAGACAGCCATGCCGACCGCCAGCAGGCTGTGGGTAAAGCCGCGATGGCCGAACAGGCGGGAGAGCGGCCCCGAGATCCAGGGCAGGCGCCGGCCGAGCAGTGAGTTGGGATGATCCAGATCGGGCAGCAGGGCGCTGGCCAGCGCCGCGGGCACTATCTGCCAGAGGCTGGCCTCGGCCAGGGCCGGGGTGAGCGGTAACTTGTGGGCAAGCAGGGCGCAGGTAACGGAAAACAGCAGATGGCCTTGGGCGGTCATGATGGCTCTATGGGGCAAGGGGATAAAGGACGGTGCTAAGCCCAACGGCGTTGGGCGGCAGATTAGAGTCCCTCGGGGCGCAATGAGCAAGGTGAATCGCGCCTCTGCCCCGATATTTTCAGCCATTTATCCCGAAATCGATGCCATAGCCGGCACCGGCCAACATGAATGACTCATACAGCACCCAATCAAGCCACCCCATAGCCCAGAGCCGGGATCGCCGGAATAAGGGTCAATCCAGGCTCTTCTTGAAGCGGCGGGCGGCCAGGGTCAGCATCAGCAGGGTGAAGCCGAGCAGCCAGAACACATCCGGCAGCAGATCGGACAGCTCGCCCCCCCGCAACACCACCCCCCGGATCAACCGCATGAAGTGGGTGGCGGGCAGCAGCTCGGCGAGCCACTGGGCCGGCACCGGCATCCCCTCGTAGGGGAACATGAAGCCCGACAGCAGGATGGAGGGCAACAGGATGAACACCGTCATCTGCATCGCCTGCAACTGGGTCTGGGCCAGGGTGGAGATGAGCAGCCCCAGGGTCAGGCTGGCGGCGATAAACAGCAGGGTCGCCAGCAGCACCTGGCTCAGGGCGCCGTTGATGGGCACCGCGAAGATGAAGTGACCCAGGCCGAGGATGATGACCACCTGGATCAGGCCCACCCCTATGTAGGGCAGGATCTTGCCGATCATCAGCTCCATCGAACTGACCGGGGTGGTGATGAGCAGCTCCAGGTTGCCACGCTCCCGCTCCCGCACTATGGCCGCCGAGGTGAACATGATCATGGTCATGGTCAGGATCACCCCGAGCAGGCCGGGCACTATGTTGACCGCCGAGCGGCGGGACGGGTTGAAGTAGAGCACCGTCTCGAAGGTGGGCGGCAGGGGCACCAGATCCGGCTTGAGATCGGAGAGCGGCATGGTGCGCAGGCCGAGCAGGGCCCCCGCGATCATGGTGTCAGAGCCGTCCACCAGCCACTGGCCCGCGCTCTCGCCGGCGCTGAGCCGGCGGCTCAAGTCGGGAGGCAGCACCAGCACGGCCCGCACCTCGCCCCGGGTCAGCGCCGCTTCGGCCTCCTGCAGCCCCACGTAGCGCTGCTTGATGCTCACCACCTGGCTGGCCTTCACCGCCTCCACCAACAGCCGACCCGGCACGCTCTGGCTCATGTCCACCAGCCCGGCCGGGATGTGGCGCACGTCCGTGTTGATGGCGTAGCCAAACAGCAGCAGCTGGAGCAGCGGTATCATCACCACCATGCCGAACGTCAGCCGGTCCCGCGCCAGCTGCCTCAGCTCCTTTTGGGTAATTGCCCATAACCGCCTCAGACCGTCCATCGGCTTGCCCTCAGGGTTCGACGGGGCAGGATCATCACCGCCAGGGTGCCAAAGGTCAGCCGGTCTCGTGCCAGCTGACGCAGCTCCTTCTGGGTAATGGCCCATAACCGCCTCAGACCGTCCATCGGCTTGCCCTCAGGGTTAGACGGGACAGGATCATCACCGCCAGGGTGCCAAAGGTCAGCCGGTCCCGCGCCAGCTGCCTCAGCTCCTGCTGGGTAATTGCCCAGAGCCGTCGCAGGCCGTTCATGTCCTTGGCTCCTGACCGGTGCAGCTGACGAACACATCCTCGAGGCTAGGCCTGACCAGCGCCATGGCGGCGCCAGCCAGGGCCGGACAGGCCTGCTGCAGCCAGGGCACGGGATCCGCCAGCTGCTTGTCCACCAGCACCCGCAGCCGCTGGCCGAGCTGGGCGGCGGAGCGCACCGGCTGCAGTTGCAACAGCTGCTGCTTGAGCAGCCGCAGATCCGGGGCCAGCACCTCCACCACCTGGGTATTCATCCCCTCCATCAGCGCCTGGGGCGAGCCCTGGGCCCGCACCTTGCCCGCTTCCATGATGGCCAGCGCGTGGCAGCGCTCCGCCTCGTCCATGTAGTGGGTGGTGACCAGGATGGTGGTGCCCGCCTCGCTGAGATCGAACAGCTTCTCCCAGAAGTCGCGCCGATTCTGCGGGTCCACCGCCGAGGTGGGCTCATCGAGCAGCAGCAGATCCGGGCGGTGGATCACCGCCGCCGCCAGCGCCAGCCGCTGCTTCTGGCCGCCGCTCATGGCCCCGGCCCGACGCCTGGCCAGCTCGCTCAGCTCGTAGGTCGCCAGCAGCTCGTGCAGCCGGATGTTGAGAGGCGCGCCGCCCATGCCGTGGATCCGGCCCATGAACTCCAGGTTCTCCCAGCCGGTCAGCTCGTCGTAGAGGGAGAACTTCTGGGTCATATAGCCGATGCGCCGGCGCAGCGCCTCCGCCTGTTTCGGGATGGCGAGGCCCAGCACCTCGATGTCGCCGGCGGAGGGGGTGAGCAGGCCGGTCAGCATCCGCAAGGTGGTGGACTTGCCGCAGCCGTTAGGGCCGAGAAAGCCCTGGATCTGCCCCCTCGGCACCCTGAGATCCAGCCCGTCCACGGCGAGAAAGTCGCCGAAGCGGCGGCTCACGCCCTCAGCCCGGATCGCCAGTTCACTCATGGGAAGACCCTCGCCGGCATGGGCGCAGCCGGTCGAGCGACGACTCACTTTTATCCCCAGCCCGGATCGCCAGTTCACTCATGAGAAGACTCCGCTGACGTCGGCACTCGATCGAGCGACGGCTCACTCATGGGAGGGCTCTGCCTGCACCGGCAGGCCGCTGGGCAAGTCCTGTGCCCCGGGCAGGTCTATCTCCGCCAGATAGACCAGCCGGGCCCTGTCCTGCTCGTTGAGGGCGTAGTAGGGGGTGAAGGCGGGCTCCTTGGAGATCCAGCGCAGCCGGCCGGTGAGGGGCGCAGGCACGCCGTCCACCCGCACCGCGATGGACTCGCCAATCCGGTAGCGGGCCAGCGCGGGCTCGGGCACATAGACCCGGGCGTAGGGCGCCTGATCCGCCTGCAAGGCGGCCAGCACGGCGCCCACCGGGACCCGCTCTCCCAGGTTGTAGGGCAGGCTGTCGAGGCGACCGCTGCGGGTCGCTATGATGGTGAGATCCGCCAACTCCCGCTCGGCCAGCACCACATCCGCCCGGGCCGCCGCCAGCTTGGCGGTGGCCTCGTCGATGTCCTCGGTCCGCACGCCCCGGGTCAACTTGTCGAACTGTTGGCGGGCGCCATCCTGCTCGGCCAGGGCGCCGTCGCGCTGGGCGCGGGCCTTGTCCAGCTCGGAGGGACTCAACAACTTCTGCGCCACCATACGATCGATGCGCCTGAAGTTGCGCTCGCTCTCGATGACCGCCGCCTGCGCCTTGTCGAGGCTGGCGTGGGCCGCGGCTATGTCCTCCGGCCGCTCGCCATTGGTCATGCGGGCCAGCGCCGCTGTGGCGCTGGCCTCCTCGGCCCTGGCCCGGGCCAGCACCGCCTGCTGGCGGCTGTCATCGAGCCGCACCAGCAATGTCCCCTCGGCCACCGGGCTGCCCTCGGCCACCGGCAGGGCGCGGACTATCTCGTTGGCGGTGGCGGTCAGCAGCACCCGGTCCCGCTCCAGGGTGCCGAGGGCCGTGCCCTGGGTCGTGGGCTGGCAGGCGCTGAGCAGGCCAAGCAGGGTGGCCGACAGCAGGCAATGACGTCGCATCTGGGCTCCTTTCGCAAGCCATTTTCCCATCCCGAGGTGGTGGCACAGGGGAATGAGGCGCAATTGATACACTCGTCGCCAGCATACCCCTTGTCACCCTGGATTTCCTCCACCCAGCTCACCCATTTGCATTCAGCTCGTTGACCCGGAAAGAGAAATGCCCGAATACTGCGATTCTGAGCCGCCAAGACGGTCGCGGCTTGCGACAAGGATCCCGCCCTGGCCACCAGGGGAACCAGCCGGATCGGGACCAGGGAGAGCTGCCCCAGTGTTGAACAAAGAGTGGTTACTGTTATCGGCCGACATGACGCTGGTCTGCCTGCGCATCGCCCCCGGCCTCGCCCACCCCATCACCGAGGCCCAGGTCCTGTCCCTGCTGCTGGCGTCCAACTGTCGGCGCTATCAGCCGCTGAGCGAGGGGATCCGGCAGGCCATCGGCCTGCTCAACGCCCTGCTGGCCAACCCGGACGCCCGCCCCCATCCCCCCGTGCCTATAGCCCAGCGCCACGACGCCTGCGTGCTGGTGGTGATCGAGAAAGACGCCATGAGCGCCACCGCCCAGCTCACCGCGGACTGGGGCGGCAAATGGCTGACCCAGGCCCAGTTGCAGGACGCCGTGGTGGCGAGCGGCATCAAGCAGGGGCTGAGTGACAGCCTGCTCGCCGCCGCCATCCTGGCCAGCAAGGAGGCCGCGCCCGGCGCCCAGCTCAGGCATGTCATCGCCCTCGGCCGGCCGGTCGAGCACGGCCTGGATACCCGGCTGGAACGCCTGGTCGAGACGCCGGCCGAGCGGATCCTCAGGCCCCAGGAGCTGGATCATGGCAGGGTCGACATGCGCGATCTGGGCGCCCTGATCACCGTCAAGGCGGGCGCCCCGCTGATGCGGCGCCATCCCGCCACCCGGGGCATCGACGGCTTCACCGTGACCGGCCAGGCGCTGCCGGCCAGAGCGGGCAAGGAGAGCCAGATGACTGTGGGGGAAGGCAGCTGCGTCTCGGCGGCGGATCCCGACCTGCTGCTGGCGAGCCGCAACGGCCTGCCCTGCCATGAGAAGAGCGGCATGCGGGTCGACGAGGTGCTGAGCGTCAAACAGGTGGATGCCCGCCA
This sequence comes from Aeromonas sp. sia0103, assembly GCF_963895295.1. Lineage (NCBI taxonomy): Bacteria > Pseudomonadati > Pseudomonadota > Gammaproteobacteria > Aeromonadales > Aeromonadaceae > Aeromonas > Aeromonas sp. sia0103. The sequence continues at coordinate 100,726 of NZ_CAWQKG010000060.1, forward strand.
CGGTCACGTCATCTTCGAGGGATCGCTGCTGGTCACCGGCGACGTCATGCCCGGCATGCGGGTCCAGGCCAGCGGCGACGTGGTGATCGGCGGCTTCGTCGAAAATGGCACCGTGGTGTCGGGTGGCAGCATCACGGTGCGCAACGGCATCATAGGCCGCAAGCAGGAGGACAACGACGAATACCCGTGCCAGCTCAGCGCCGGCGGCGAGATCCACGCCAGCTATGCGCAGTACGCCAGGCTGGAGGCCGATGGCGACATCCATATCCAGAGCCAGCTCAGCCACTGCTACTGCCGCAGTGGCCAGGATCTCAGGGTCGGCGACAGCGCCATGCGCAAGGGCCACCTGATCGGCGGGATCAGCATCGCCAACCGGCTGGTCATGGCCCCGGTGATCGGAGCCTCGGCGGCGAACCGGACCCGGCTGCAGATCCTCGGCGGCTACTTCAGCCACAAGGAGCAGGAGCAGACCCTGCGCCAGCGCAAGCAGGCCTGTGGGGAGCAATTGCTCAAGCTGCAGGATCTCATCCTCAAGCTGCTGCAGTTGCCGAGGGAGAAGCGCAATCCCGAGACGGTGCAGAAGATCAAGACGCTGCGCATCCGCCAGCTCGACGAGGCCAAGTCGCTGAACGAGCAGTTGGTGGCGACCCAGGCACAGCTGCAACTGCTGATGGCCGGCATGAACATAGTCGCGACCCAGCGCCTGTTTCCCGGGGTCGAGGTGGAGATGGCCCACCATCACAACAGGGTCGACATAGAGCACGGCCCCATCAGCTTCGTCATCCGCGACGAGCAGCTGCAACTGACCCCCTATCAGGGCCACAAGTGAGGGGCACCCCACCACCGGCCCGATCCATGGGACGCATGGCGTGATCCCGGCGGTGAATTTCGCTACACTCGGCCTCCCCTTGGCCCCATCGGGTGGGCCGGCCAGACTCAGGTAGTGAGAAGATGTACAAGCTGATCGCATTGGATATGGATGGCACCCTGTTGAACCCTCAGGGTCAGATCACCCCGCGCACCCACGCCGCCATCGCGGCGGCCCGCGCCAGGGGCGTCACTGTGGTGCTGACCTCGGGACGGCCGCTGGAAGGCATGAGCGCCTATCTGATCGAGCTCGGCCTCACCGGCCCGGATGACTATGTCATCTGCTACAACGGCGCCCTGGTGCAACAGGTCGCGGATCACCGCATCCTGCGCAGCCAGCTGCTGACCGGCGCCGATGCCCGCGCCATCGCCCACCTGGCCGATGAGCTGGGGGTGAACATCCACGGCTTCTCCGTCCGTCAGGGGCTTATCAGCCCCAGAGTCAGCACCTATACCGAGCACGAGTCCCGCCTGGTCGACATGCCGATCAACCTGGTGGACTTCGCCACCCTGCCCCTGGACGAGCAGATCATGAAGGTGATGATGATCGACGAGGAGCCCCTGCTCTCCCGCGCCATCAGCCAGCTGCCCGCCGAGCTCTACCAGCGCTACACAGTGGTGCGCAGCTCCCCCTACTTCCTCGAGTTCATGAACAAGCAGAGCAACAAGGGCACCGGCGTCGCCGCCCTGGCCGAGCACCTTGGCCTCAGCGCCGCCCAGGTGATCGCGGTCGGCGATGCGGGCAATGACCGCCACATGATCGAATACGCCGGACTCGGGGTCGCCATGGGCAACGCCACCGAGGAGATCAAGGGGCTGGCGCAGCACACCACGGCCCGCAACGATGATGAGGGCGTGGCCAAGGTGATCGAGCAGTTCATCCTGAACGCCTGATCCCTAAGGGGCATCCCTGGATGCCCCTTCGCTTTTCCCCTCCCGCCGAATGTTTAATATATCCACCATGCCTTGCCCACACGCCCCCGCCCATTGCCGCTCAGGCCCCTGATACAGGGACTCAAGACGGCTTAGTCATTATCATGATTAACATTTTTGCATCATTTCGTTTGACATATTGAACGGCCTTGGCAGACTGGGATCAGGATCCAGGCTGTCACTGCCCAGGCTGACCGACGATTCTGGCACCGCGGCACGACCCGGATCCCATGACCATGCCTTGAGGCATGCCCTTGCTGCTCAGCCGCGGCAAGGGCCTTCCCAAGGCGCAGGATGAGACACCAGACAAGGATAGCCAAGGTGACCTATGCCCAACCCCAGTTCCCATACCAAACCCGTCGTGTTGATGACCATGGGGGCCCAGCCCCGTAACGGCCACCCTTACCAGGTGATGACCCACAAATACATCACCCCCCTGGTGGAGATCAGCGGCTGTATTCCCCTGCTGGTGCCGACCTGCTGCGGCACCGACGATCTGGAGCAGTACCTCAATCTGGCCGATGGCGTCTACCTGAGCGGCGCCGGCTCCAACATAGATCCCGCCCTCTACGGCCAGGAGAACCTGACCCCGGAGAAGCCCCAGGACAGGGACAGAGATCTGTTCGACATTCCCCTGGTGCGCGCCGCCATCGATCGCGGGCTGCCGCTGCTCGGCATCTGCCGCGGCATGCAGGAGATCAACGTAGCGCTCGGCGGGGACATTCATCAGAAGGTCTATTGCGAGCCGGGGTATGACGATCATCGGGAAGACGCGGACGATCCGGTGGAGGATCAGTATGGTCACAGCCACCAGGTGAGCCTGGTGGCCGGCAGCTGGTTTGCCGAGCTGATGGGGGAGGAGGAAATTCCGGTCAACTCATTGCACGGCCAGGGGATCAAGACGCTGGCCAAGGGACTGGCCCCGCTGGCCTATGCCGAGGATGGGCTGATCGAGGCCCTTCACGCCCCCGAGCTGCCCCAGTTCACCCTGGCGGTGCAATGGCATCCGGAGTGGAAGGCGACCGAAAACCCCCACTCCATCAAGCTGTTCGAGGCCTTCGGTGCCGCCTGTCGCCGGCACAGGATGCTGGCCGGCTAGTCGCCGAAACCCTTGCCCTTCAGCCTGGGCAGCGCCCCGCGATCGGGGCGCAGGGTACGGCAGAGATCCAGCCCCTTGAGGCCGCGCTGGACGTGATCCGGGGCCTGACCGAGCACCATGCCGTTGCTGCGGTACAGATTGGCGTCGTCCAGCTCGAACAGCTCACCGCCGATCAGCAGTTGTTGCCGCGCATCGACCCGCTTGCCCCGCTTCAGGGGCAGCGTCATGTCGCTCAGCACCTCGCCGCTGGCGCAGCCTTCCCGCCAGCGGGCCTCGTCGGAGAAGGGGGAGATGGCGATCTCGCGCCAGGATCCATCCCTGAACTCCATCCGGTACTTGTCCGTCAGCAGATCGCAGCCCGCCAGCGGCAAGAGCATCGCCAACCAGAAGATGTTCTTCAAACGCAATCCTTGTACTCCCTGGTCGACCCGCACCAGACCGCCATCCATCACCGCCTCTTCGTCTCGGCTGCCCGACAGACGCTGAAGCCTCTTCTGCCACGCCGTCACAGCAGCAATTCTGCCAGCTCGCCGAGGGCGCAGAGCTCCACATCCGGCAGTAGTTGTAGCTGCCGCCAGGGCTGCTGGCGATCGTTGAGCCAGGCGGCCTTGAAGCCGTGCAGCAGTGCCCCCAGCACGTCCGTCTCTGGGTGATCCCCTACGTGCAGGATCCGGTCGGCCGGCAGGCCGAGCGCGGCCTGCGCCTGGGCGAACATGTCAGGCGCCGGCTTCATCCTGGCGCCCACCCCGGCCTTGCAGACCAGGGTGAAATAGTCGCTCAGCCCGGCCTGGGCCAGATCCAGGTTGCCGTTGGTGATCACCACCAGCGGGTAGCGGCCGGCGAGGCGTGCCAGCAGGGTGTGGGTGGCGGCGCTCACCTCTATCTTCGAGCGCTCGACGAGGAAGCCGGCAAACACCCGCTCGGCCTCATGACTGGCCATCCCGGCCGCCATGCCCCCCTGCACCAAGGCCTCACGGATACAGTGCCGGCGCGCCAGGCTGACATCCTGACGCAGCTCGGGGTGGGCCAGCAGCAGGCTGCGCTTGAGCGCCAGCCAGCGCGGCTTGTCCAGCATGGCGGTGGCCAGGTATTCGCTGCGCAGATGGGCCAGCATCCACTGCTCGGCCCGCAGTATGGCGGGGCCGTTGTCATAGAGGGTGTCGTCGAGATCGAACGAGATGGCGGCCACCGGCTGCCAGCGGCGATAAAACTGCATGTGCTCTCCTCTGCTTGATGGCCGGGCCAGCCCGTTATTCACAGTCCCGGGGAGTCAGGATCCCGCTTGGCCCTGGCGGCTTGGACATTGTCATAGACGGCCGTCCGTGGCGACGGGAGTCACTCATCCCCCGGGGTGGCGGGATCCCGTTTGGCCCTGGCGGCTTGGACATTGTCATAGACAGCCGTCCGTGGCGACAGGCGTCACTCATCCTCCGGGGTGGCGGGATCCCGTTTGGCCCTGGCGGCTTGGACATTGTCATAGACGGCCGTCCGTGGCGACAGGCGTCACTCATCCTCCGGGGTGGCGGGATCCCGTTTGGCCCTAGGGTGGGCATTGTCATACACCTTGGCCAGATGCTGGAAGTCGAGGTGGGTGTAGATCTGGGTAGTGGAGAGATCGGCGTGGCCCAGCAGCTCCTGCACCGCCCGCAGATCGCCGGACGACTCCAGCATATGGGTGGCGAAGCTGTGGCGCAGCTTGTGAGGATGGACGTGGGCGTTGAGCGCCTGCTTGTTGCCCCAGCCATCGATCCGCTCCTGCACCGAGCGGGCCGACAGCCGCTGTTTGCGCTTGGAGACGAACAAGGCCTCGGCCTCGTCCCCCGCCAGCAATGGCCGCACCCTGAGCCACTTGTGCAGCCACTCCACCGCCATCCGTCCCATGGGCAGCACCCGCTCCCGCGAGCCCTTGCCGGTCACCTTGAGCTGGCGCTCGTCGAGCTTGATGTCCGCCAGGTTGAGCCCCACCAGCTCGGCGAGGCGCAGGCCGGAGGAGTACATCAGCTCCATGATGGCGCGATCCCGCACCGCCAGCGGATCCTGCTCGTCGGTGATGTTGAGCAGCTGGTACATCTCGTCCACATCCAGGTTCTTGGGCAGCGGCCGCCCCTGCTTGGGGGTCACTATGCCCCTTGCCGGGTTGGCCACCAGCCGCCCCTGGCGCACCTGCCAGTCGCAGAAGCTGCGCAGGGCCGAGACCTTGGTGGCGAGGGAGCGGGGGGCGAGGCCAGCCTTGTGCATCCGGGTCACCAGGCTGCGCACCTGGCTCGCCTCGAGCCGGGCCCAGTCGTCGAGACCGAGGCGCACCAGCTCGGCGGTCATGGCCTGCAGGTGCGCCTCGTAGTTGCTGCGGGTGTGGGGGCTGAGCTGGCGCTCGACCCTCAGGTATTCGATAAAGGCAGTGAGTTCCCCCACCAATACGGGAGGCAGCGGCTCGGTGGCGGGTTGCGGCGTCTTAGCCACGAACCAGCTCGGGCAGACGCAGTTGCAGCAAGCGGCCCAGCTGACCCAGCAACAGGGTGTCGTTGTGGGGGGCGAAGTGGCTGGGATCCGAGCTGGCGAAGGCCAGCACGCCGAGATCGCCGAGCCGCATCAGGGCCACCGAGTTGACCAGCACGTCGCTGCCAAACAGCGCCTGTTTCTCGCTCTGGTTGAGCCGGCCGAAGTAGTAATCCGATCCGGGCAGGCGCTGACCCAGCAGTTGCTCGAGCTGCTTGCCCTGTGCCAGGAAGCGCTGCTCCGGGCCGCTCAGCTGGAACTTCTTCGGGTTGAGCCAGAGCCGCAGCTCGGTCAGCCGCAGCCGCTGCACGAAGGCCTTGCCCATGGCCACGCTCATCTCGAACAGGGTCTGGCAGCCGTAGAGCTCGCCATAGAGATCCGCATAGACCCGGAAGATCCGCTCATTCTCGCTGGCGACCCCCATCAGTTCGGTGATCTCCTGCTCCAGCTGATCGATGCGCTCGCGCTGTCGATCCAGCTGGCGCTCCACCAGGGAGACGGTGCCCTTGCGCTCATGGGGAATGCGGATCCGGTCCAGCATGGCCGCGTGGCGCTGGAAAAACTCGGGATAACGGGCCAGGTACTCCAGCACGCTGGCTTCGTCCACCAGTGTCTCCTGCCGTTTGAGTTCGCTCATAAATTGGTTGGTCCATCATAGAAAAAGGGCACAGGGCCCTGACATTACCGCTTGGCAGGGCGGGGTTGCCCCCGCTCGATGCCTATAACTCTATCTGGCCATCGAACACGTGCTCGGCCGGCCCGGTCATATAGACCGGCTGGCCCGGCCCCTTCCAGGCGATGGTCAGCTTGCCGCCCGGCAGGCTGACGGTAACCCGCTCCCTGAGCTTGCCCTGGCTGATGCCGATCACCACGGCCGCGCAGGCGCCGGTGCCGCAGGCCAGGGTCTCCCCCACCCCGCGCTCGAACACCCGCAGGCGGATTTCGGTGGCGTTGACCATCTCCATGAAGCCGACGTTGACCCGCTCGGGGAAACGCTCGTGCCGCTCCATGATGGCGCCCAGGGTCTGCACGGGCGCGTCGTCCACCGAGGGCACCTCGATGACGCAGTGCGGGTTGCCCATGGAGACGACCCCGCACATCACCGTATGCTCCTGCGCCCGCAGCAGATAGGTCTTCTCCGCCTTCTGGGCACGGAATGGCACCTTGCCCGGCTCAAACTGGGGCACCCCCATGTTGACCGTGACCTGGTTCTCCCCCTCCAACTGCAGGGTGATGCGGCCACGGGCCGTGCTGACCGCGATGCGATCCCGGTTGATCAGCCCCTTCAGCCGCACGAAGCGGGCGAAACAGCGCGCCCCGTTGCCACACTGCTCCACCTCGCTGCCATCGGCATTGAAGATGCGGTAGTGAAAGTCGAGCTCAGGATCATAGGGCGGCTCCACCAGCAGCAGCTGGTCGAAGCCGATGCCGAAGTGGCGATCCGCCAGCTTCTTGATGACGTCATTGCTGAAGAACACCTTCTGGGTGACACCGTCCACCACCATGAAGTCGTTGCCCAGGCCATGCATCTTGGAAAAATCTATCAACATCCTGCGTTCCTGTACCGTTAATCACGCTCTCACATGGAGGAACGCTTGGAATCCCGACCGGCAAACATCATCACCGTCTCGCGTGCCTGTACCTTGCTCAGGGCAGCAGGTGCTCGCCCTGCCAGAGCGATTCCAGCGGCTCGCGCTCCCGGATGAGAAACGCCTTGTCACCGTCCACCAGCACCTCGGCCGCACGGGGACGGGTGTTGTAGTTGGAGGACATGGTGAAGCCATAGGCACCGGCGGAGCGGACCGCCAGCAGGGAGCCCTCGCCTATGGCCAGGGTGCGCTCCTTGCCGAGGAAGTCGCCGGTTTCGCACACGGGTCCCACCACATCGTAGACCGCCTTCTCATGGGTCGTGCGGCTATCCACCTCAATGATGTTCATCCAGGCGCCATAGAGGGAGGGGCGCAGCAGATCGTTCATGCCGGCGTCGATCAGCGCGAAGTTGCGGGTCTCCCCCGGCTTGAGGTATTCGACCCGGGTCAGCAGCACGCCGGCGTTGGCGACGATTGCACGGCCCGGTTCGAACAGCAGGGTCAGCTCCCGGCCCGCCAGCTTCTGCTTGAGCGCCTGCGCATATTCGGTGGGATGGGGTGGCTGCTCGGCGCCGTAGTTGACCCCGAGGCCACCGCCCACGTCCAGGTGATGGATCTGGATGCCTTCGGCGGCCAGCTCATCGATCAGCCGCAGCAGCTTGTCCGCCGCCTCCATGAAGGGAGTCAGTTCGGTGAGCTGGGAGCCGATGTGGCAATCCACCCCCTTGATCTCGATGTGGGCCATGGCTGCCGCCTTGCGGTAGATGGCCGGGGCCTGCTCGATGGGGATGCCAAACTTGTTCTGCTTGAGCCCGGTGGAGATGTAGGGATGGGTGCCGGCATCGATATCCGGATTGACCCGCACCGAGACCCGCGCGGTCTTGCCCATGCTGCCGGCCACCCGGTTCAGGCGCTCCAGCTCGGCTTCCGACTCCAGGTTGAAGCAGAGGATCTCTTTTTCCAGCGCCAGCCGCATCTCGGCCTCGCTCTTGGCCACGCCGGAGAAGACCACCTTGGCGGGATCGCCCCCCGCCGCCAGCACCCTGGACAGCTCACCGCCGGAGACGATGTCAAAACCGGAGCCCAGGCGGGCCAACAGGTTGAGCAGCGCCAGGTTGGAGTTGGCCTTGACCGCGTAGCAGATCAGGTGGGGAATGTCGCCAGCCGCCTGATCGAACGCGTGCCAGTGACGCTCCAGGGTGGCGCGGGAGTAGACATAGAGCGGGGTGCCATGTTGCTCGGCGAGCCGCTGCAGCGGCAGCTGTTCGGCCTGAAGCTGGCCGTCGGCGTCGTAGTTAAAGTGATCCAAGGGGCGGTTCCTTCCTAGATTATTGCGACGCGGCCTCGGGGGCAGCTTCTGCGGTCGCCGGCGAGGCGGCTTGCGGTGTACTCTCTGTCTTGGGCTGTGCCGGTGTCTTGGGTTGCTCGGTAGACACGGGTTGCTCGGCTGGCGGCATATAGAGTGGCCCCGTCAGGCCGCAGGCGGCCAACCCGAGCGACAAGGACGCGGCAAACAGGCACTTGGTAAACTGGCTAATCATAATGGTTCGCTGCGAAAAAATTTTTGGCCCTCTATAATCGCACTCACATTGTTAAAAGCAACAGGATAAACCGATGAAGGATCACGAGTATCACGCCCTGACCGACGCCTTTTTCCAGTATGTGGAAGACGTTATCGACGAGGGTTATCCGGATATCGACTGCGAACGCGCCGGCGGGGTCTTGACCCTGAGCTTCGAGAACAAGACCAAGGTCATCATCAACAAGCAGGAGCCCCTGCACCAGATTTGGGTCGCCACCCGCGAGAACGGATTCCACTTCGAGCTGCACGGCGACAACTGGATCGACAACCGCTTCGGCGATGAGCTGAAAGCCCTGCTGACCCGGGCCTGCACCACCCAGGCGGGCGAGCCCGTACAGTTCCCATGATGGACCCGCATCCCATGATCGATCTGCATCCGCAGGGTGCCCGGCACGCGGTGATCTGGCTGCACGGGCTGGGGGATTCGGGGGCCGGGCTCGCGCCCCTGGTCGATGCCCTTGACCTGCCCGCCACCCTGCCGGTCCGCCATCTTCTGCCCGATGCGCCGGAGCGGCCCATCACCATCAACATGGGCTACAAGATGCGCGGCTGGTACGACATCAAGAGCTTCGACAACCCGGCGGATCGCGCCGTGGAGTCCCATGTGCGCGAATCGGCCACCCGCATCCAGGGGTTGCTGAACGACCTGATCGCCGAGGGCTTCGCCCCCGAGCGCATCATCCTGGCCGGCTTCTCCCAGGGGGGGGTCATCGCCTCCTTCACCGCCCTGCGCTCCCCGACGCCACTGGCGGGCCTGCTCTGCATGTCCACCTATCTGGCGGCGCCCGATGTCCTGCTCGGCGAGCTGAGCGAGGCCGCCCGTGCCCTGCCCATCTGCTACATGCACGGCATCTATGACGACGTGGTGGCGCTCTCCATGGGCTGGGACGCGAAAAATCGGCTGGAAGCGGCAGGGCTCAGCCTCGAGTGGCACGAGTACCCCATGCGCCACGAGATCTGCCGCCCTCAGCTCGGCGACATTCGCAGCTGGCTGCTGGCCCGCCTCGACGCCTGAAACCGCTCGACCACGAATAAGACAACGGCCTGCATCTGCAGGCCGTTTGCGTCTCGGCGGAGTGGATTGGGCGAGTGGGTACTCAGCCCACCTCGCGGGCCGGGCCCGGATTGTCCCGCTGCGGGCTCTGGCTGCGGTAGGGGATCACCTCCAGCGCGTCTCCCATCAGCACGATCTCATAGTACTGGGGCAGGTTGAAGTTGCTGAACTGGCCCGCATTGCTGAAGCGCTCGTGGCCAGAGGTATAGAAGCGGTTCACCCCCTGTACCAGCTCATCCTTGTTGCCGGCGAAGTGCTGGTAGATCTCCACCCGGTTCGCCTCGTCCAGGATATAGATGTTGGTGCCCGCGTCTCTGGTGTCGAAGAAGAACTGCACCAACCCCTCGCTGGCATAGGCATCGACGATGCCGGGCAGGTGCTGGCTGTGAGTCTTGTCGAGCCGCAGCGGCAGGTGATCCAGCTTGTTGTGGGAGATGTGGCGGTAGAAGTCGATGGCGTTTTCCAGCTTCTTGACCGAGACCCCGCGCCGTTCGAAGAAGATGCCGTACTTCTCTTTGCCGAGCGCCAGGGTCTTGACCAGTTGCTGCTTGTCGCGGGCGAGGCGCAGCTCGATGCACTCGGCCAGCAGCAGCTGGAAGCGGGAGCGCACCAGGGAGCGGAAGTGCTGGCTGTAGCAGAACACCTCGATCATCTCGGGGGCGGCGGCATCCTGGTGCATCTTGCCGAGTATGGTGGTGAGGGCGTCCACCACCGCCTCCTCCCCCTGGAAGTGCAAGGTACGGATCTCGCTCCAGGAGTTGCGATAGACCAGATCCACCGAGCCCACCAGGCACTCCTGATTGCGGCCGAACGAGAACACATCGGCGGCGTTGGCGTCGAACTCGATCACCTGCCCCACCCAGTGGCTGGTGGGATCCGTCTCCAGGTTGAGGAAGATGGAGAGCTGATGGATCTCGCAGGGGCGGCTCAGGGCCAGGTTGGTGGCGCGCGGATACTTGACCGGGAAGGTGCCGGACAGATCGCGACAGAACTGGTGCAGGTTGTCGATGTGCAGATCCGAGCCCTGATTGAACAGGTGCACCCGGGACTCGGGCGTCAGCAGGCCGTTGAAGTAGGCCCAGGCCATCAGCTTGCTGATGTAGCCGTTATATTCGAGCGGCGCCCGACCTATGATGTCCGCCGGCTCGAGGGAGTGCTTGTAGAGATACCAGCCGGCGCGGTTGAGGCGGCCGTGGGGCACCTGCACCAGGCTGAGATCCGGCTCGCTCAGATCCGGCGCTATCTTGAGGTTGATGCGCTGCACCTTGCCCGGCAGGCTCTCGAACGCGGCATAGAGCTTGCGCGACAGTATGCCGATGTCCTCCGGGTTGATGGACTCGCTGATGTTGTTGCGGCGGGCGAACTGGATCAGGTTGCGATAGCTCTGCATCAGGGCTTCCAGCAACTCGGCGTAGGCCACCTTGACGTCCTCGACCTTCCACTCCTGGCGGTGATCCAGATGGTGCAGCCGCTCCGGGCTCCAGCCCCAGTAGGCCACCAGCTGGGCCATCTGCTCGCGGCGCCAGCTCGGGGAGTGCTCCTCCTTCGGGTGACTGAGACCGTCACACACCTTGAGATAGAAGCAGCGGCGCACCAGGTCCAGACGCTGCATGTCGCCGATGGACTTGAGGTAGTTGGTCACCTTGTCCAGCATCAGGCAGTAGTTGTCGAGCCGGTAGTGCATGCCCTCGTTGTGCTGGAACCAGTCACGACTGGTCACCGACAGCAAACGGGTATCGGGATACTCGTGGGAGTAAGCCTCCATCAGCACCGACTTGAGCACCGCCTTGTAGGGGGAGTCGATGCCCTTGTAGAGCTGCCACAGGGCAGAGCCGAAGTACTCCTCGGCCGGAATGCGATCGAAACCACCGAGATCGAGCCAGTCATCCTGGCTCAGCTTGCCGTGGGCAAACAGGCCATTCACATACTCGTCGTAGTGATCGTCATACTCGGCGGGCACCAGATACCAGAGCAGGCGCTTGCCGGCGATGTGCATGGCGCTGCGGTAGAACTCGTCGAGCAGCAGCAGGTGCTGGGCGCTGCCACAGCTTTCACCCTGCATCTGGGCATCGTTGCGCTGACGGAACTTGTCTTCCGGGATCAGGAAGAAGTTGAGATCGACCCCGCGCTGCTCGGCCCACTTGGAGAGTTGCTGGCACTTGAGATCCAGCAGGGCGAGCCGCTCCTGCGACAGCCCCGCCACGTGGCAGACCCAGATGTCGAGATCCGAGTGGCAGCACTGGCCGATGGACGAGGTGCTGCCCATGGAATAGAGGCCCTGGATCGACTTGTCGTGAGTGCTGAGGCCGCCCTGACAGTTGGCGTTCTGGCACAGATCCTGGATGAAGGCCTGCTGGGCCTCGTTGGCGACAAAACTCCAGATACCATGAGGCACATCCCCCGCCACATAGCCGGGCAAGAGAGGATGATTGAAGTGCAGCATGACCGGCAGCAATTGGAAGACCTGCTGCCCATAGCGACTCATGAGATCCAACGCCCGTTGCGTCTTGAGACGATTGAGTTCGTCGTAGCGCACCACCAGCGTGTCGAGTTTTACCAGCAATGCCCTACCTATGATGGGGGAGACAAATGACGCACCAAAACGGGGAGACGTCAAAAAAGTGTGATCATGTTAACAATGCAAACTGCCGTGGTAAACAAGCCCGCACGGAATCACCGGATTATTTCTGGCGGGCTCCATAACGGTATCAATGGAAAGCAATAAAAATTAATTATTTCATGCAGTTAACATATCATCCTGACTTAATGAAAATCATTTTCAGCCACCTTTTTTGAGCCTGGCCCCGCTTTTGCCGGCTGCGCCATGAAAGCCCCTGCAAAGGGTGGTAAGATCGTTTTCCTTCTAAAGATGAAACAACTGATTGATATGGCAGACCGAACCCTGAGAATTGCCACTCGCAAGAGCCCACTGGCCCTGTGGCAGGCCAACTTTGTGAAAGATCGGCTGGAAGCCCTCTATCCCGATCTGCAGGTCGAACTGGTGCCCATGAGCACCCAGGGTGACAAGATCCTGGATACCCCGCTGGCCAAGGTCGGCGGCAAGGGGCTGTTCGTCAAGGAGCTGGAGACTGCCATGCTGGAGGGACGTGCCGACATCGCCGTCCACTCCATGAAAGACGTGCCGGTGGAGTTCCCGGAAGGGCTCGGCCTGCACACCATCTGCGAGCGGGAAGATCCGCGCGATGCCTTCGTCTCCAACCGCTTCAAGCAGCTCGACGCGCTGCCGCAGGGCGCCGTGGTCGGCACCTCCAGCCTGCGCCGTCAGTGCCAGCTGCGGGCCGCCCGCCCGGACTTGGTGATCCGCGACCTGCGCGGCAACGTCAACACCCGCCTCGCCAAGCTGGATGCCGGTGAATACGACGCCATCATCCTCGCCGCCGCCGGCCTGATACGGCTGGAGATGGCAGACCGCATCACCGCCTTCATCGAGCCGGAGCAGAGCCTGCCCGCCAACGGTCAGGGCGCGGTCGGCATCGAGTGCCGTCAGGACGATCACGAGCTGCACGCCCTGCTGGCCCCGCTGGAACACGCCGAGACCCGGATCCGGGTGCTGACCGAGCGCGCCATGAACCGTGCCCTGCAAGGGGGCTGTCAGGTCCCCATCGGTGCCTATGCCCTGGTGCAGGGCGATGAAGTCTGGTTGCGCGGCCTGGTGGGCAGCCCGGATGGCCGTCAGGTGATCCGAGACGAGATCCGCGGCCCGCTGGCCGATGGCGAGGCGCTCGGCGACGCCCTGGCCCAGCGCCTGCTAGCCGCCGGTGCCGACGCCATCCTGGCCGAGGTCTACCGCCCATGAGCGCAGGCCGGGTCAGGCCACAACCGTTGAGCGCGGCCTGATGATCCCGCTGGTGGTGCGCCCGGCCAGGCAGGCCGACGAGCTGGTGCAGTTGCTGCGCCGGCACGGCCACAGCCCGCTCTGTTGCCCGCTGCTGGAGACCCGGCCGGGCGACGAGCTGTCCCGCCTGCCCGCCTTGCTGCCGACGGCGGACATCATCATCGCCGTCAGCGCCCATGCAATTCATTTTGCTCATCATTTTCTGTTGCAAACTGGTCTGACCTGGCCACATATTGAGTACTTTGCGGTCGGTCAGGCCAGCGCCGACGCCTTCGCCGAGGTGGGGGTCAAGGCGCAGAGTCCGCAGGATCCTCGCAGTGAGGGACTGCTGCTGCTGCCGGCCCTGCAAGCGATGACCGGCAAACGGGTGCTGATCCTGCGCGGCAACGGTGGCCGGGATCTCATCGCCCGGGAGCTGGCCTCACGCGGCGCACTGGTGCACTATTGTGCCACCTACGAGCGCCACTACCCCGAGCTCGACGGAAACGAATTGACTCGCCACTGGCAGACGGCCGGGCTCGACAGCCTGCTCATCACCAGTGGTGAACTGCTGCAACGGCTGCTGGAACTGGTGCCAAGCCAGCAGCAGCCCTGGCTTCATGACCGCCTGTTGGTGGTGCCCAGCCCCCGCGTGGCCGAACAGGCCGAGGCGGCTGGTTTTACCCGTATCGTGATTGCCCAAGGTGCATCCAACCAGGCCCTGACGGCCGCCCTGGAACTGAGGAAGATGGAATGACTGATCAGCAAGAAGTCCAGCCGAATGCCGCGGCCCCTGCCGCGCCGGCGCTCGAGCCCAAGAACGGCAAGCACCGCTCCGGTGCACTCCTCGGCGGCGTCGCCATCCTGCTGGCCCTCGGGCTGGCCGGTGGCCTCTATCTGCACGGGCACCAAAATGCCGTCGCCCAGCAGGCCGAGCTGAGTGCGCTCAAGCAGCAGTTGGCCGAGGTCATGGGCAAGCTGGATCAGAGCAACAGCAAGGATGCCCAGCAGCTGGCCGTGCTCGGCAAGAGCCAGCAACAGCTGCAGGAGGCGCTGGACGGGCTGCAGCATAGGGTGCTGGATCTCAACGACAAGCGGCCCAACGACTGGATGCTGGCCGAATCCGAATACCTGGTACGCATGGCGGGCCGCAAGCTGTGGCTCGAGCATGACCTCATCTCCGCCATCACCCTGCTCGGCAACGCCGACGAGCGGATCAAGGCGCTCAACGATCCCAGCCTGATGCCGATCCGCAAGGCGCTGGCGGAAGACATCGCCCAGCTCAAGGGCATGCCGCGGGTCGACCGCGAGGGGCTGACCCTGAAACTGGCCGCCCTCTCGGATCAGATCGAGCTGCTGCCCCTCTCCACCGTCAGCATGCCGGAAGCCAAGGCCGAGCCGGATCAGGCCGTCAGCACCAGCCCGGACGAATGGCAGAGCAACCTGAAGAAGAACTGGGTCAAGTTCACCGAGAACTTCATCACCATCCGCCGCCGCGATGGCGCCGTGGAGGCGCTGCTCTCCCCGCAGCAGGAGATCTTCCTGCGCGAGAACCTCAAGACCAAGCTGCTGCAAGCCCAGCTGGCGGTCTACCGCGAGCAGCAGGCGCTGTATGAAGACAGCCTGGACAAGGCCCAGCGCTGGCTGACCCAGTACTTCGACGTCGACAACAGCGCCACCCAATACATGCAGTCCGAGCTCGACAAGCTCAAAGGCGAGCAGATCCAGTTCGACTATCCGGATCAGTTCAAGACCCAGGCCATGCTGGAGCAGGTGCTGAACGAGCGCCTGCAACGCATCCTGGCCGGCAACTGAGGAGACGCCCATGATTCGTCTGATCCTGGTAGTGGCCGTGATGGTGGCGGGCCTGATGTTCGGCCCCGAAGCCTCCGGCAACAAGGGCTACGTGCTCATCTCCCTCGGCAACTACACGGTGGAGTCCTCGGTCACCAGTGCCGTGATCCTGGCGGTGCTGTTCTACGGCGCCCTGCTCGTGCTGGAGTGGCTGCTGAGCCGGGTGTTCGGCCTGCGCCGCAAGACGCAAGGCTGGTTTGGTTCCCGTCGCCGCCGCAAGGCCAACCTGCAGACGGTGAATGCGACCCTGGCCATGGCCGAGGGTCACTACAACCAGGCCGAGAAGCTGCTGATCAAGGGGGCCGACAACAGCGACACCCCGCTGCTCAACTACCTGAGTGCCGCCAGGGTGGCCCAGGCCCGGGGCGATGACGTGCGCCGGGATCACTACCTGCAGAAGGCGCAGGAGGAGAACCCCAAGGCCGAGCTGGCACTGACTCTGATCCAGACCCAGCTGCAGATAGAGCAGGGCCAATACGACAGCGCCCTCGGTCGGCTCGAGTCCGTCTACGCCCTCAATCCGCGCCACCCCATGGTGCTGGATCAGCTGCGCCAGGTGTATCTGGCCCGCCAGGACTGGGCGGCCCTGATCGACCTGGCCCCGGCCCTGCGCAAGGTGGGCAAGCTGACCCCCCAGCAGGAAGAAGATCTGCTGCATCAGGCCTGGACCGGTCGGCTCGAGGCCGCCGGCGAGGCGCTCGAGACCCTGCGCCCGGTCTGGCAGGCGCTGCCGCGCAAGCTGCGCCAGGACCCCGTGCTGCTGGCCAGCTACGGCGATCGCCTGCGCCAGCTCGGGGCCGACGGCGAGGCGGCCGAACTCTGGCTGGAGGCGCTGCGCAAGCAGCCGGCCCCCGAGCTGTTCGCCCGCCTGCCCAGGCTCAAGCTGGATGACTATCAACCCATGCTGACTCTGCTGCAAAAGCTGCAGGATCAGCCGGGTGCCGAAGCGGCGCTGGCCCAGGTCTATCTGCTGGCCGGCCAGCTGGACGAGGCCCAGCGTCTGCTGGAGCAGGAGGTCAAACGCGCCCCCAGCGCCGCTGTCTGCCACGCCCTCGGCCAGCTGATGGACAAGCGCCGCCTCACCAACAAGGCCAACGAATACTATCGTCAGGCGCTGGCACTGGCCGGGATCTGATCCCCTGCCCCCAGCACCAACGAAAAGAGGCCGCACAGTGCGGCCTCTTTCTTTGCTGACAAACCAGTACCAAACCAGCACTCAGGACGTCAGTCGCTCCAGCTCACCGATGAGCCAGACGGCCTCTTCCCGGTGCGAGCCGCACACGTCCTGCATGGGCCTGAAACCGCTGCACACCGCCGGCCGCTCGGGCTGGCCGAAGATCTTGCAGCCCAGCCTGGCATCCAGCTGGACACAGGCGACCCCGGCCGGTTTGCCCGACGGCATGCCGGGGATGGCACTGCTGATGCTGGGGGCGATGCAGCAGGCGCCACAACCTTGACGACATTCCATGTGATGCTTTCCTGTGCATGGCGAAGCAGTCTATCAAAGGGCCGGGATTCCCCTTAGCCTTATCCCTTCGCCCCCCTGAAATAGTGGCCGGCCCGCCGAGCGGGCAACAAAAAGCCCGACGGCAGAAGCAGTCGGGCTTTTCAATGACAGAGGCTCAGCGCACCCTCATCACAGGATGATGTCGCGCACCACGCTGTCTTTGCGATCCAGGAAGTGGATCGACTTGATGCGGCGGATGGTGCGTGACTTGCCGCGGATCAGCAGGGTCTCGGTGGTCGCCATGACGCCGTTGCTGGTGATGCCTTCCAGCAGATCACCCTTGGTGATGCCGGTCGCCGAGAAGATGACGTTGTCATTCTTGGCGAGATCTTCCAGCTTGAGCACCTTGTTCACGTCGATACCCAGCGCCTCGCAGCGGGCAATCTCCTGCTCGCCCAGGGCACGCACCTCGGGGCTGTCGCCCTTGACCTTGTGACGGGGCACCAGGCGCGCCTGCATGTCACCATCCAGCGCACGGATCACCGCCGCCGAGATGACCCCTTCCGGGGCGCCGCCGATGCCATACAGCATGTCGACTTCGCTGTCCGGCAGACAGGTGAGGATGGAGGCGGCCACGTCACCGTCGGGGATGGCGAACACCCGCACACCCAGTCCCTGCATCTCCTTGATCGCCTTGTCGTGGCGCGGCTTGGCCAGGGTGATCACGGTCAGGCGGGAGAGCGGCTTGCCGAGCGCCCTGGCCACGGCCTTGAGGTTCAGCTCGAGGGCCTGATCCAGGTCGATGGCGCCCTTGGCACCCGGACCCACGATCAGCTTCTCCATGTACATGTCGGGCGCCTTGAGGAAGGAACCCTTGTCGCCGACGGCCAGCACGGCCAGGGCATTGGACTGCCCCATGGCAGTCATGCGGGTACCCTCGATCGGATCGACCGCGATATCCACGGCATCCCCCAGACCAGTCCCGACCTTCTCGCCGATGTAGAGCATGGGGGCTTCATCGATCTCGCCCTCGCCGATCACAATCTCACCATCGATCTGGATCTGATTGAGGATATGGCGCATGGCCGCAACGGCCGCACCATCGGCGATATTCTTGTCACCACGTCCGAGCCACTTGTAGCCAGCCAGTGCAGCCGCTTCCGTCACTCGGGAAAACTCGATTGCCAGTTCACGTCTCATCGCATATCCAACCTTAGGAGCTCGAAAACGGGCGGCATTCTACCACAAGGGCAAACCTTTGCGCGCAAAAGTGGCGGATCGCCACATAAATCCC
Source organism: Aeromonas sp. sia0103 (assembly GCF_963895295.1). NCBI lineage: Bacteria > Pseudomonadati > Pseudomonadota > Gammaproteobacteria > Aeromonadales > Aeromonadaceae > Aeromonas > Aeromonas sp. sia0103. Next base: position 118,776 of record NZ_CAWQKG010000060.1, read on the forward strand.
GGCGTTCACCGGACTGACACCAAACCGCCATCGGTTGTTCATGTTACGGTCACCCCGCTGTCATTTCCCCTGTCTAGCATGGCCCCGTCTTTGAAAACAGAAGCTTACAAACAAGGGATGATGATGAAAAAGCTGACAGTAGTAGCATTGGCACTCACCGCGGCCTTCCAGGCTCAAGCCGTCGAAGTCTATAAGAATGACTCCACCCTGCTCGATCTCTATGGCCGCATCTACGCCGGCCAGTTCTTCGGCGAGAAGAAAGAGCTGGACGCCAATGGCGACATCAAGAACGAATACAGCGACAAGCAGGGCGCCAACCAGTTCGTCCGCCTCGGTGCCAAGGTCGAGAGCGAGATCAACCCCGGTCTCAAGGCGCTGGCCCAGTATGAGCTGCAGATCTACATCAATGACAGCGAGAAGACCGTCAGCGAGAACTCCGACAACCTGCGCACCCGCCTGGCCTTCGCCGGGGTCGGCGCCGACTGGGGCAACGTCACCTTCGGCCGCCAGAAGGGCGCCCCCGGCCTGCTGGCCGACTGGACCGACGTCTCCCTCTCCGACGGCTACGGCAACGAGGCCCTCGGCGCCAAGACCGACACCTTCGCCACCAACCGTGCCGGCTCTGTGCTGAAATACTCCGGCCTGTTCAACGGCTTCCAGGTGGATACCAGCTACAAGTTCGATGGCGGTGACACCGAGGAGACCAGCAGCAAGGACAGCGACGCCGCCTACGGTGCCGCCGTTGCCTACACCTTCCCGTTCAACCTGGCGCTGGGTACCGCCTACAACGTCGGTATCCGTGACAAGAGCGGCGAAGAGGATGCCAAGCTGTGGCTGCTCTCCGCCAAGTACGACAACAAGGCCGTCTACGCCGCCCTGAGCTACGCCGACGGCAGCGACTTCCTGGCGACCGACAAGGATCACACCGGTTGGGAAGCGGCGCTCGGCTACAACTTCGAGAACGGCATCGGCCTGATGGCGCTGTGGAACAAGCAGAAGGTGGAAGAGGCAGGTCGGGACGACTACGACTCCATCGACTACTACACCCTGGGCGCCCAGTACAAGTTCAACAAGAACCTGCGGGTCATCGGCGAGTACCGGATCAACAACCTGGACAGCGATGACAGCGGCAAGCTGAACACCAAGGATGACTTCCAGCTGGCAGCCCGTTACGACTTCTAAGCGATACCTCAATAAAAACGGCGCGCAGACTCCTGCGCGCCGTTTTTATTTGGCCCATGACTGCCGGGCGCCGGTTACCTCAGCCGAGCGGTTTTTGCACCGACACCAGCAGCAGCATGGGGCGCTCGGCCTCCTCCGCCAGGGCCGGGTTGGCGGCGATCTGGGCGGCGCTCGGTCCCCACTCCTCCACCTGAGCAATCTGGAAGCCCGCGCCGATCAGGGCGTTGAGATAGCTGCCCAGGGTGCGGTGATACTTGATCACCCCGTCCGCCAGCCAGTTGCTGACCCGCTTGCCCTCGGCCTGATAGCCGTTGACGGGCCAGGAGCGGCGCCCCTCGTCATCCACCAGCCAACCCTGCGGCTGCGGGCAGGTAAAGATGGGATGCTCCACCGAGAACACCAGCCGGCCCCCCGCCACCAGCGCGCGATGGATCTCGGCAAACAGGGTTGCCACCTCGGGCAGGTAGTGCAGCGCCAGGGAGCTGTAGATCAGATCGAAGGGTTTGCCAGGCAGCTCGAGTCCGTTCAGATCCCCCTGCCAGTAGCAGATGGCCTCATCCCGGGTCAGCTCGGCGGCGCGGGCCAGCATCCTGGCGGAGAGATCGATCCCGAGCACCCCGGCGGCTCCCTGCTCTCGGGCCACCCGGCAGAACCAGCCATAGCCGCAGCCCAGATCCAGCACCCGCTTGCCTGCCAGCGGCGGCAACATGGCCTGCAGCGCCGGCCACTCTGGGGCTCCCGCCAGCCCCTGCCGGGAGCGTGGCAACTGGGCGTAACCCTCGAAAAACCCTTGATCGTCATAGATATTTTGTGACATTTCACACTTCCTCATTCGAATCGTATCAGCCTGCTAGCGGAGCGGATGTCCATGAGCATATCCTCGCCCCCGCCAGCACAGGCCAAAAAAAGCAGAGCACCCGGGCGGGCCTCTGCTCTGTTGCGAGCCCGCGCCATGGGGCGGGGCCAACAAAAAAGGCCATAGACATTGTCTATGGCCTGCTGTTTCACTCGTGCCAGCCAGGCTCGGGTCCTGACTCAATCAGGATCCGATGCGGCTGGCACGATGAATGGGTGGGAGGCTCAGGCCTCCCCAGGCTCCGGACAATGCCTCATCGTGCGCATCTGTTCGGAGTTCACTCGGGTCACACGTTGATCCGAGGCATAAAGCGTCATCTTGATCACCCGGCCAGGTCGGCCCATTGAAAAAGGATCGAAAAATCAGGCGTTACTCTAAGACTTGCCCGCCCCGATGACAAGCACGGCGGCCGAGGTCGGCCAGCGCCGACACCCTAGAGCGTCTTCTGCCAGAACAGGGCCCGCCCCACTTGCGGGCTGAGCTCGTAACCGGCGAAACCGCTGGCCCGGTAGGCGGCCTGCGCCACCTTGTTGCCCTCCAGCACCTCCAGGGTCAGCTTGCAGCAGCCAAGCTCGCGGGCGAGCCGCTCCACCTCGGCCAGCAACCGTTTGCCGAGGCCGCGCCCACGATGGTCCGGGTGCACCGCCAGATCGTGCAGATTGAGCAGCGGCCGGCAGGCGAAGGTCGAGAAGCCCTCGAAACAGGTCGCCACCCCGGCCGGCTGACCATCCACCCAGGCCAGCAGCACATGGGCATTGTCTCTGGCGGCCAGCGCCTGGGCCAGCCCGGCCTGTACCTCGGCGGAGAGCGCGCAGCCACCGCCCATCTCGTCCTTGGCGTATTCGTTGAGCAGCCAGACCAGGGCCTGGCCATGCTGCCGGTTGCCGAGGTCTGCCCTGATGATCTCTTCCATGTCTCGATTCCTGTTCCCGCTGGATGCTGCGCCCAAGGCGCCGAACCCCGATGGTAAACCAGCCCTTTGCCGACACCAAGACTCGCCCTCTCCACGGGATAGGCCAGAGCGGGTGCCGTCTGGCTGTGCCGGCAGCGATAGATAGGGATTATTTATATCTTTCCCTTGCCAGGGAAATGAAAATCAATATCATTAGCACCCTCTCGGCATGAGAGAACATAATAATTACAAATAAATCAATAAGTTCAGGCCGTCAGGCCGATTAGAAGAGTCACACGCAGATGCTTAACCCCACTCCCCCGCGCGCCCTGCTGGGCGTCGCCTTGCTGGCCCTCAGTGCCGGCACCCGCGCCGAAGATGAGACCATGACGGTCGTCGGCAAACGCAGCCAACACGCGGAAGTCGCCACCGCGACCCGCACCGCCACCCCCGCCAAGCTGGTGCCCCAGACCATAGACAGCGTGTCCGCCAGCGAGCTGACCGCCTACGGTCAACCCAGCCTGAGCGAGGCCCTGACCGGCATCCCCGGCGTCAACGCCAGCGGCGACACCCGCTTCGACAGCGTCAACATCCGTGGCTTCAACGCCAGCAACGACTTCTATCTCGACGGTCTGCGCGACGACATGCAGTACACCCGGGATCTCGGCAACATAGAGCGGGTCGAGGTGCTCAAGGGGCCGGCCGCCGTGCTCTACGGCCGTGGCAGCACGGGCGGCATCATCAACAGGATCAGCAAGACACCGCAGAGAGGGCAGGTCTCCAGCGTCACCGCCAGGGTCGGCAGCTTCGACAGCCAGCGGCTGGCGGCCGATCTCAACGCCGAGGCGGGTGAGCGGGTGCAACTGCGCCTCAACCTGGCCCAGGAGGACGCCGACAGCTTTCGCGATGGCGTGACCAGCCAGCGCACCCTGCTGGCCCCGGCCATCAACTGGGAGATCACCGACAGCCTGAACTGGCTGCTGCAGTACGAGCGCAACGGCAGCGATCGCACCCCGGATCGCGGCATTCCCGGGGTCAATGGCCGTCCGGCCGAGGTGCCCATCGAGAGCGTCTACAGCGACACCAGCCGGGACTTCATCGACGATCTGGCCCAGTCCACCCGCTCCCGCCTGACCTGGGATCTCAACGAACAGTGGCAACTGCGCCAGCAGCTCGGCTACACCAGCCTCGGCAGCCGGTTCGACAACACCTATGTCACCGGCGTGAAGGGGGATCAGGTGACCCGCGCCCGCTGGCAGCAGGATCTCAAGGCCAGCAGCCTGACCAGCAACACCGAGGCCGAGGGCCAGCTGCAGACCGGCCCCGTCGAGCATCGTCTGCTGCTCGGGCTGGAGCAGAACTGGCAGGAGCGCACCCCCAAGCTGTATCAGAACGCCAGCCCCATCCCGCCGGCAAATCTGTACGATCCTGGCTCCCTGCCCAGCTACGATGGCACCATGAAGCTCGCCAGCGACGCCAGCCACAAGGTGCGTGGCTACGGCCTCTATCTGCAGGATCAGCTCAGCCTGGGTGACTGGCACCTGCTCGGCGGCCTGCGCCGGGACGCATTCACCGTCACCAGCCGCCGCAACGATCTCGACAAGGAGGAGACCCTCTCGGTCACCAGCCTGAGCCCGCGCCTCGGCCTGGTGTGGAACCCCATCGAGGAGCACGCCTTCTACACCTCCTACAGCAAGACCTTCACCCCGGTGGGCGGGGAGCTGATCGGCATCACCCCGGGGGACAAGAACAACCAGCTGGATCCCCAGCACTCCCGGCTGTACGAGGGGGGCGTGAAGAGCGACTGGCTGGGCGGCCGGCTGGCCACCACCCTCTCTATCTACCGGCTGGAGATGTACAACAAGCGCAGCAAGGATCCGCTGGATCCCACCAAAGTGATCCTCACCGGCCTGCAGCGCACCGAGGGCATAGAGCTGAGCGCCCGCGCCCAGCTGACCGACGAGCTCTACCTGCACGGCGGCGTCGCCCTCCAGGACGCCGAACAGGTCAAGGCGGACGCGGATCTGCAGGGCAAGCGGCCGAGCAACGTCTCCCGCCAGAATGGCCAGCTGTTCGCCGGCTACCAGAGCAGCCAGCAGGGCTGGTTTGGCGAGACCGGGGTGACGGCGGTGGGGGATCGCTTCGCCGACAACGCCAACACCACTGTGCTGCCCGGCTACGCCCGCTTCGATGCCAGGGCCGGCTACCGCTGGCGGCAGTGGGATGCCCAGTTCAGCGTGGAGAACCTGACCGACCACCAGTACTACCTCAGCGCCACCAGCGCGGCCCAGATCATGCCGGGCAGCCCCCGTCAGCTGCATCTGACCGCCGCCTACCGCTTCTGATCCCTCCGTCATCACAGATGACCCTGGCCAGCCCGCGCTGGCCAGATTTTTATGACGCGCAAAACATGAAACAGAGAAGACTCCCCCTGCATAACAACAAGTGGGTACGCCGCATCCACGCCTGGGCAGGCTTTGCCACCCTGGCCCTGATGCTGCTCTACGGCCTCACCGGCCTCTGGCTGCAACACAGGGCCGTGCTGCCCCTGCCCGGGCCCCATACCGACAAGACCAGCGAAGATCTCGTGCTGACGGCGCCGCTGGCGAACCCCGAGGCGCTGACGGCGCTGCTGCGCCTTCGCTACCCAGACGCCGTCGAGGAGGCCAGGGTCGCCCTCACCCCGCCCCAGACCCTGCCCACCCCGAACGGTCCCCTCACCCTGCCTGCGCGCTGGGAGCTGCGGCAGGTGAGCCTGAGCCAGAGCCTGACCGCCGGCTACGTGGAAGGCACCCTGCTGGTGCGCATCGAGCGGCAGCAGGCCAACGCTGCCGCCAGCCTCAACCGGCTGCATCGCGGCATGGGCACGGGTCTGCCCTGGCAACTGCTGGGGGATCTCGCCGCCCTGGCGCTGCTGCTGCTCGCCCTCACCAGCCTGCTGATGTGGAACAAGCTGCACGGCCCGCCCGGGCGCGGCATGGCGCTGCTGGTGAGCGGGGCCATCGCCACCCTGCTGATCGCCCTGCTCTGAGGCTAGGCCTTAGGCCAGGCGGGATCCGGGTCGGCGCCGGGGTAACGCCCCCGTGGTCTAGGTAACAAAGGGTAACCGGCCAGCGACGGGGTCACAGTTGTCACCCCCTTGGCTGGCAGGGGTCAACCGTGGCTGTTAGGGTGCGGCCAGAATCCCAGACGCCAAGAGGTATCATGCGCATCTCCAGCATCGAGTGCGGGCGGGTCCTGGCCATAGTGGCCGTGATGACCATTCACATCTCCCCCTTCAGCAATCCGTTCGATCCCAGCCTGTGGGGCGATCCCTTCTCTCTCTGGCTGGGGGGCAGCATCAATCAGCTGTGCCGCTTCGCGGTGCCGCTGTTCTTCCTCTGCTCCGGCTATTTCCTGCAACCCAGGCTGGCCGCAGGCGATCCCATGGCGGTGGCGCTGCGCTACTGTCGCCCCCTGCTGGGACTCTGGCTGGGGTGGAGCCTCATCTATCTGCTGGTGCCCTTCAACCCGATCGCCGCCGTGCAGCAGGACTATCTGGCCAGCATGGCGGGCCAGTGGCAGATGCAGATTGGGGATCCGCTCAACGCCTGGTGGGTGGGCGGCATGATCCACCTCTGGTTCCTGCCCGCCCTGATGCTGGCGGTGCTGATCCTGGCGCTCTGCCAGCGCGTCGGCTTGCCCCAGCTGGCGCTGGTGGCAGGCGTGCTGCTCTATCTGCTGGCGCTGCTCGGCGGCTCCTACGGCAAGCCGCTGCTCGGCGGCGAGTGGCCGCTGCTGACCCGCAACGGGCCCTTCTTCTCGCTGCTGTTCGTGGCGCTCGGCGCCTACCTGAGGGCCAGTCGCTGGCGACCGACGGCCCGCCTGAGTGGCTGGCTGCTGGGGGCGGGGCTCGCGCTCTACGGGCTGGAAGTCTGGGGGCTGTGGCTGGCCGGGGTGGCGCTCAACCGCCATGACTTCCTGCTGGGATCCGTGCCCTGGGCCCTCGGCCTGTTCGGACTGCTGCTGGCGCGCCCCGACTGGGGCAAGGGCAGCTGGCTGGAGCGCCAGGCACCCAAGGTGCTGGGGCTCTATTGCCTGCACATGATGCTGGTGGTGTGGCTGATGGTGTTCGGCCCGCAAGGCAAGCTGGTGTGGTGGGAACTGCTCAAGGTGCCGGCGCTGATCGCCCTCTCCCTGCTCGCCTATCGGCTGCTGGCGGCGACACCGGCCAGCCGCTGGCTACTGCGGGCCCGCTGACCACAGGCTCATCGGTCGGGTCAGGGCGTCATCATAGGCGCCTCGACCCGCTTCGCGTCCCCCGTCAACTGCTCGGCATGGCTCAGGGCGAAGTCGTGCATCTGTTGCAACAAGGGGAGCAGGGCGGTGCCGAGCGGACTCAGGGCGTATTCCACCCTGGGCGGCACCTCGGGGTGCAGGGTGCGAGCGATGACCCCATCCGCCTCCAGCTCCTTGAGCTGGGCGGTGAGCACCTTCTGGCTGACCGCCGGCAGGCAACGGCGCAGATCGCCAAAACGCAGGGTCTGCTCACGCAGATGAAACAGGATGGCCGGCTTCCATTTACCGGTCAGCAGTCGCAGTACCTCGTAAGCGGGGCAAGGGGGTGGGTGCACGGGGTGCCTCGTGAGTGGTTACTTTGGGGTAACTATGCCACCAAAATGTGCCTTCTTGCAGCCAGGATGCCGGCTTCTTATGATGCGGCCAGTCCCTTGTCTACCCGAAGAGAGAGCCCGCCATGCCCAGTTTGCTGCAAATCCATTTCAACTTCCCCGCCGCCATGATGGGGCCGGCCCTCACCGAGGCGGCGGTGCCGCTGGCGGAGTCCATCACCCGGGAGCCCGGCTTCATCTCCAAGATCTGGACCGAAAATCCACGCACCGGCGAGGCCGGCGGCATCTATCTGTTCGAGGATGAGGGCAGTGCCTTGGACTATGTGAAGATGCACGAGCAGCGGCTGCTCGCCATGGGGGCGAGCGAGGTGCAATACCGGCTGTTCGACGTCAACGAATCCTTGAGTCGCCTCACTCGCGGCATCCTCTGATCCCTTCATCCAGCCTCAGTTGGTAATAGGTATCTCGCTGCCAGACGAAGCCCAGCCGCCGAAACAACCCCAGGCTGGGCAGATTCTGCGGCTCGATATCGGCCAGCAGCGTCGTTATACCCAGCTCCCGCGCGAACCCCATCAAGGCGCCCAGCGCCTCGCCCATCAGGCCCTGACCCCAATGGCTGCGGGCCAGCATGCAGCCCAGCTCGGCCTGACGGAGCGCAGGCTCGAAGCCGTGCAGGCCGCAGGTGCCGATGAGACGGCCACCCCTCTCGACCAGCCCCCACTCCAGCGATTCCCCCCTGGCCAGCAGGCGCTCGACGCTCGCCAACATCTGCGCCACCGTCGCGAGTGCAGGAAAGGGCGCCTCCCCGACGAAACGCATCACGGCGGGATCCCCGTAGATGGCGAACAGATCCTCGCTGTCTTGCACCCCGAACGGGCGCAGTTGCAGCCGTGGGGTCGGCAGGACGGGCAGCTCGCGGGGCAGTGGTCGCAACGGATTCAAGGCTCCTGATAGTGCGGGGAGAGTCTCCCCATGATGGGACTCAGAACCTCAGGGTCAAGCCGACATTGGCCTGCCACTGGGTGATCAGCTCCCCCCGCACCCGGAAGGCACAGATCTCGGGGTTGCAGAGGAACTGGCTGTCTTCGTTGACCAGGGAGCCGTAGCCGCGCACCTCGGCCCGCAGCGCCAGCCTGTCGGTCAGGCGCGGTTGCACCCCCAGGGCCAGCGACATGGAGGGCGCCACCTCGCTGTCGTAGGCATCGAAGCGCGTCAACCCGATCCCGGCGCCGATATAGGGGGCCATGACGTTGTCGGAGAGGGTCAGGGCACCGGCGAAGTGCAGGGTATCCACCGTCAGTCGATCCGGCTGGTCGGGGGAGATGGGGGTCGACTGGTGGCTGTAGAGCAGCTCTATCATACCGGGATCGTTGACCTCCTTGCTGATGAACAGGCCCCAGTTGCCCGAACTCTCCCCCTGCAGGGAGTCGATGTCGCTCGAGTGCGGCGTGGGCTCGGGTTCATCCATCGCCTCGAAGTCGAGGGAGGAGCTGTAACCGAGGAAAGGCGTCACCTGCCAGCCCAGATCGGCGGCCGGCTCGGCCCCCCAGCTCTGACCCAGCGGCAGCAACAGTCCCATCACCATCATTCCTGCTCTTTTTCTCACGGCCTTCCCCTGATTGGCATTGATCGTGCCAGAAGCATATCAGAGCCCCTCGAGGCCGCGCCTAAATAGGGGCTGTACCAGACAATTTCGAGCCACCTGGCGGATCCGGCCCTCGCCTGTCCCCCAAAATGTACGCCGGCCAGGCCCATTCATCTGGGATTAACCCTTGCCACGTAAGCTAGCGGCGGCCACAGGGGTGGCCTTCAACAGGACGAGGATCTCAGGAATGGTTGCCGCGCAACTCAACGACCCACAACATCGACTCTCCGACACGCTGCGGGCGACCGCCCACGCCATCGAGGAGAGCCATATCAGCCTGCGGGACATGCTCGCCCTGGTCGGCGAGCAGGGCATGCTGCTGTTCTGCGTGCTGCTCACAGTGCCCTTCCTGTTGCCGGTCTCCATCCCCGGCGTCAGCACCCCGTTCGGCCTGCTGATCCTGTTCATCGGCATCGGTATCACCCTTAACCGGGTGCCCTGGCTGCCCGCCATCCTGATGGAGCGCCGCTTCGCCGCCGAGCAGCTCAAGCCGACCCTGCACAAGGGGGCCGATCTGCTGGCCCGCATCGATCGCTTCATCCGGCCGCGCCTGCTGCTGCTGACCGGCAGCACCGCCGTCAACCGCTGCAACGGCCTGCTGATCATGCTGGCCGCCCTGCTGCTGATGCTGCCGCTCGGCGCCATCCCGTTCACCAACGCCATGCCCGCCTGGGCCATACTGCTGCTGGCCATCGGCATGTTGCAGCGCGACGGCCTGTTCGTCGCCGGCGGCTACGCGCTGGTGAGCGCAACCCTGGTCTGGTTCGGCGTGCTGGCCGTAGGGCTGCTGATGGCGGGCCAGAACGTCTCGACCCTGTTGGGTTAAGAGTGCCTTGGCCAAGGCCGCATCAACGAACAAGGGCGACCAGCTGGTCGCCCTTGTGCTTTGAGGCTCCGAGGAGCCAAAGTCAGGAGTCCGGATCATGGGCCACCCGGTTGCGCCCGCTCCGCTTGGCCCGATAGAGCCACTCGTCGGCGCGGGCCAGCACGGCGTTGACCTCCTCTCCCGGCTGGATCAGGGTGCTGCCCAGGCTGACGGTGATGGGCACCGGATCCGGCGCCATGGCCGCCACCGCGGCGCGGATCCGCTCCGCCACCTTCGGCAGTATGGCCTCGTCTATCTGCGGCAACAGGATCAGAAACTCCTCGCCACCGCTGCGCACGAACAGATCCTCCACCCGTAGCTGGGCGGCCACGCACTCGCAGAAGCGGCACAGCACCCGGTCCCCGGTCTGATGGCCGAAGTTGTCGTTGATCTGCTTGAAGTGATCGATATCCAGCATGATGAGGCCGGTGCGCCCCTGGCCCTGCAGCTTGTGCCTGTAGTGCTCGAAGAAGAAATGGCGGTTGTAGAGGCCGGTCAGCTGATCCGTCTCGCCGAGCCGCTTGAGCCGCTGCTGCAGCTCGTGCTGGCGAGTGATGTTGCGGGTCACCCAGGCCACCGCCCGCTTGCCCTCATAGCGCGAGGGCAGCGGCGCTATCTTGCCCTCGAAGCGTTGCGTCCCCTGCGGCCCGGCGGCGGCATCTATCCCCTCCACCTCGGTGGCGGCCAGCTCATACTCCACCACCTGCACCTGCCCGCTGCTCAAGGCCAGCGCGACCTGCGCCATCACCCACTGCGCCATCGCGGCGGGCAAGACGTCGGCCAGCTGCTTGCCCGCCAGCGGATTGCCATCCTGATAGGAGAGCTGCTCGATGCCACCTATGTATTCGACGTAGTAACCATCCTCGCTCAGGATAAACACGGGATCCGGCAACTGGGTCATGACTTCATAGAGTTGCGTGACCGAGAGCGTCATAGGTACCTCGTCTGCTGCGCCGTCAGAATGGGCATTTCACCTATGCCCTACCTGCGATTATCGTACAGGAAGAGACCTTGATACGGCCTTGTCAGGACCGCCATGACCCGCCAGGCCTCTCTCCCGTCGGGCATCGCGCCCGCTCGGACAACCTGAGCCAAGGCAGGCATGCTGGCCATTCTGGCCGGGCCATCATCTCCATAGTGTGGGATCGGCAGCCGACAGATGCCATCCGGCTTGACCACCGGCAGGCCGCCGGGTTAATGGTGGAGGCTCTTCATACGGAGCTGATTATGCAACTGACCGCCCCCCAATCCCCCCAGTTAACCGACTTCGACGCCTTGCGGGCGGGGCTGAACCAGTTCAATGAGAGCGTCACCGGCCCCCTGCCCCGGGAGCGGATCGCCAGCTTTGTGAAGGATGAGGAGGGGAGAGTGCGAGGTGGCATCCTCGGCGAGATCAAGTGGGGCTGGCTGCATATCGAGGGGCTCTGGGTGGATGAGCCCATCCGCCAGGATGGCTGGGGCGCCCGCCTGCTGGCCACCCTGGAGCAAGCAGCCCAAGCCCGCGGCATCACCCGCATCCACCTCGAGACCACCAGCTTCCAGGCGCTGCCCTTCTATCGGAAGCAGGGCTATGTCGTCTTCGGTGAGCTGCCCGATATGCCCCCAGGGCATACCAGTTACTTTTTGAAAAAGCAGGGGTGAGGCGAGGATGACCTCACCCCTCGCCAGGGCTCAGCGGCTGGCGCTACGGCTACCGTTCCAGAGCAGCTCGCCGCTTTTCAGATCCATCAGGCTCATGGCGAGCCGGTAACGGCTCCCCTCGGAGACGAGATCCCCGTACAGCATGTAGCCGGCACCGGTCTGGCGACCCAGCCGCACCAGGGAGGCCGGGTTCATGCCCCCCTGCTGATACTCGAGCTGGCCGGTGATGGCCGCGACCTGGCCCGGATCGGCGAAGCGAAAACCGCTGTTGGCCTGGATCCGCTTGCTCATGGCGATGGCCATGGGTTGAGTGTTGAACTCTTCCCCTGTGCCGTTCTGGGGCGGCATCAGCAGCAGCACAGGGCTGCCGCCCTGGGTCAACGCCTGCACCTCGGGGGCCTTGAGGAAGGCATCCGCCATGGCCAGCGCCAGGCCGGTAGGGGCAACGGGTTTGGGGGCGGGCACCGGCTCGGCCGCGTCAGGCTCGGTCACGGCCTTGCCCGGCTGGTTCACCGGCTGGTCCGGCTCAGTGACGGGCGCCGGCGTGCCGCCGTAGGGATTGATGGTACAGCCGCCCAGCAACAGGGCGCTCAGCATGAGCAGGTGACGCGTCTTCATCTTGTTCTCTCCGCCAGAATAACCGTGGTGGCGGAGCCCCTGCCCCGCTATCGGTCCATGCTAGAGAAAAACCCGCCCCGGGTCGATGCGTGAACCGATACGGGGCGACAAAGCCTGGCGAACCAGGGTGTACAAAAAGGTGGCACAGGGCTGCTAGGTTCCGTTAGGGTATCCAAAACCCAGATTCGAGAGGAGCACCCCATGCACGGACCCGACCCCGCCAATCCCCACCCCATGAAGGGCTTCCCCCAGGTGTGCTTTATCAAGAACACCATCAAGGGGCCCAATATAGAGGTAGGTGACTACAGCTACTACGACGACCCGGAAGACTCGGCAGGCTTTGAGCGCAACGTTCTCTACCACTTCCCCTTCATCGGCGACAAGCTCATCATCGGCAAGTTCTGTGCCATAGCCCGCGGGGTCAAGTTCATCATGAACGGCGCCAACCACCAGAGCTCCGGCTTCTCCACCTACCCCTTCTTTATCTTCGGCAACGGCTGGGAGAGCGCCGCCCCCGCACCGGGCAGCCTCCCCTACAAGGGAGATACGGTGATCGGCAACGACGTCTGGATAGGCTATGACGCCCTGATCATGCCGGGCGTCAAGGTCGGCAACGGCGCCATCATCGCCGCCCGCTCCGTGGTCACCGGCGACGTACCCGCCTACGCCATCGTCGGCGGCAACCCAGCCAGGGTGATCCGCTACCGCTTCGACGACGACACCATAGCGCGTCTCAACGCCCTCGCCTGGTGGAATTGGCCGGTGGAGCAGATCAGCCGGAATTTGAAATTGATTGGCGGTGGGGATATTGCGGAGCTGGAAGCCGCAACCCGATAGGCACACACCACCATCAAGCAGGAAGCCCTATGCAAATCACCACACCCCTTGCCAATGCCAATATAGTGATTCGCCCCTTCGAACCGAGCGATGCCGATGAGTTTGTCCGCGCGGCGCACGAATCCATCGAGACGGTCGGCACCTGGATGGGCTGGTGCACTCCCTCGTTCAACCGGGAGCAGGCGCTGACCTGGTTTGCCATCTGCGATCAGGATCGCGAGGCGGGGCGTACCTACGATATGGGCCTCTTCTGCGCCGCCACCGGCCAGCTCTTGGGTGGCGCCGGTATCAACCAGCTGGCACCCCATCATCGCTACGGCAATATCGGCTATTGGGTGAGGCAATCCCGACAAGGCCAAGGCATAGCCCGGCAGGCAGTCGCCCTGCTGCGTGACTTCGGCTTTACGCAGTTAGGTCTACTTCGGCTGGAGATCGTGATGGGGGTTGGCAACACAGCAAGCGAAACCGTTGCCATTGCCTCAGGTGCCACCTTTGAATGCCGGGCAAGAAACCGCATCTTCCTCCATGACCAACCCCTTGATGCGAATATCTACGCTCTTATTCCCGTAGACTAAACCCTGTTCTATTACATCTCCTGCTGGTCTCCCTCAGATAAACAGACGACAATATATCCCTGAGACAGGCCGCAGGTTCAGCTCCTATCAAAGGGGGCTAGCATTCTAAAATTAGCTTTCATTTGATTATTCATTACAGAAGTCATAACGTTACTTTAAAGGTGAATTCTATTTTCTTAAGTTTATAAGGATATCTATGTCAGTCAGACGTACCAGATACCAACCACCATTGAATTCTCAATGCCTTTGTGGTTCTGGGTTGAAATTTAAACGCTGTTGCTTGGGAGAGAATGATATCGCATGCTCGTTATCTATTGACAAAGCAAAAGAACTAATAGAAAGGAAAGATTATAAAAATGCACTTAAATACATAAGGCACGGAATAACAAATTACACAATCTTACATAAAACCAATACAGAGCCATACATTAGAAGTAGTAATGAAGGTGTTTTGAAACTTCTAGATCTTGACATTAGAGCCCTGTCAGAATTGACTGAACGTTTACTTTTTTGTTATAGAAGTTTAAGTGACTATAACTCACTCGAATGCGATTTAGAAAGACTAAGAAGCAACATATTTGACGCTCGTTGGCAAAGAAAAATCACATATTATGAAATCCTCGCTTTATTAGGGGATGATTGGAGTGACGAAGTAGGGAAAAGAGAGTTAAAAAGACTAATGCCTTTGTGTGAAAATGATGACGTTGAAATAATTCAGCTATATCTTCATTTTTACTTAGAAGACCTCCCTTTCAAAAGAAAGATAGATGCACTAGATAACCTTATTAACGCAATCAAAAAACCCTCACAAAAACTCCAATATCAGGTGGCCAAAGCAGTACAATATCTTTGTATAGGAGATGATTCGGAGGCTGAGTTATTAATTGAAAAGGCAGTAAAAGTCTATGAAATGTCTACTCACACTCATGATACGTATGGATGTATGCAACATGCGCGTGCATTAAGCCTATTGGGTGATCTAAAACACTCCACAGCATTGAAGACTCAATCTATTAAAGCTTTTGAGTCACTCCTCGATGATGACTCATGGACAGATGTGGGAATTGCTAATATTTATTTTGAAATAGGGAAATGTTTATATCACATTAAAAAATTTAAACAGGCCATCGATACATACCAAAAATCCATTGAAATCAATAGCTCAGCGATAGTAAAAGTATTTATATCTCAGTCTGAGCTTGAGCTTAATGATCAAAGTGCTATCAACACAATCAAAGATGTTGAACAAACACTTCCCATGTTATCAGACTCAGAGCGACTAGACTTTATATTTACCTATACAGCTATCAGCATCGCATTTAAACAAAGTGATATGATTGATAGATCTTTTCATTACCTAGCAGAACTTTCATCATTGGATCCTATTTTCGAAAAGCAGAAATCCACATTACTCACTGAAATATCATCAATCTATAGTACGGATAAATTAGAACAACAAAGTAGTATCTTGAAAAAATTAAAGTCATTATTCCACTTAGCAAACAGATATATAATTTTACAGCCAAATATCGCAGGCATAGGTATAAACATAAACCAAATTCTAAACGATCTGGAAATTAAGCCTGAAAAGAAAAAATAAAGTTTCTGTGTAAATTACTGCACCTTACATGAAATGGTCGCATATTCACCAGCCACACAATCTAGGTGATGCATTCCCCTACACGAAAAGCCCAGGGGGGCATAGTTTTGGTTCCCCTTCTTATTCGCAGAGGCTCACTCGCTTGTCCAGGCCGCGAGACAGGATGTCGAGCGAGCGGCGCCGGGCCATGGATGGCCCGTCGGCGCGTGCCGTCGGACAAGCGGGTGAACCGAAGGAACCCGACGAAGTCGGGCGAATAAGCGGGGGAGAAGACCTTTGGTGACTTTGGGTCTTTCCAAAGTCACTCGCCCCAGCCCGAAGGGCGGGCGAAACCCCATCGAGGCCGGCGGCCTCGCGTCCTGTACGGCAAGGCCGTGCCATTTCCCTCATCACACATCACACGGAACGGACGATTACACCTGACGGTTAATCGCCCCTACAATTGCACGGCGCAGCCGTGCCCTCTCACCACAGGCACGGAGTTTGACTGAACTCCCCGGATACCGCCGGCAAAGGGGGCGCGGCCGCCCCTATCGGCCCAAAAACGCCTCCCAGTCCTTGAACACCGGCTGCAACCCCGCTTGCCTGACAGCGGCGGCAACTTCGCCGAGGGCGCGATCGTCGTGGATGGCGAACTGCTCCAGCTCCTCCTCATCCCCTTCCGCGTAGCCGCCCGGCTGGGTGCGCGACTCCGCCGACATCTGGGTGATGCCGAGGCGCAGGGCGCCGTTGCGAAAGGCTGGCGATTCCCGGGTGGAGAGGGACAGATCCAGGGTCGGCGAGAGCAGCCGCCAGGCGCAGATCAGCTGCACCAGCTGGCGATCCGTCATGGTCACCTCGGGCTGCAGACCGCCGGTGCAGGGGCGCAGCCGCGGGAATGACAAGGAATAGCGGCTCTGCCAGTGGTGGCGCTCCAGCCAGGCGAGATGCTCGGCGACAAAATAGCTGTCGGCGCGCCAGTCCGGTGACAGACCGATCAGGGCGCCGAGGCCAATCTTGTCGATACCGGCACGCCCCAGCCTGTCCGGGGTGGCGAGGCGCCACTCGATATCCTGCTTGTTGCCGCGCAGGTGGTGGCGGGCGTAGGCCGGGGCATGGTAGGTCTCCTGATAGACCATGACCGCATCGAGGCCCAAGGTCTTGAGCTCGGCATACTCGGCCTGCGACAGCGGCTGCACCTCCATCGCCAGGGTGCTGAAGTGGCGGCGGATCTGTGGCAGGTGCTGGCGAAAATAGGCCATGCCCACCTTGCTCTCGTGCTCGCCGGTCACCAGCAGCACGCTGTCGAAGCCGCGCGCCTTGAGGGCCAGGCATTCACGCTCGATTTCCTCGGCATTCAGGGTCTTGCGCTTGAGGCGGTTGCTCATGGAGAAGCCACAGTAGGAGCAGTCGTTGGCGCAGAGGTTCGACAGATAGAGCGGCACGTAGAAGCCGACCGTGTTGCCGAAACGCTGGCGGGTGAGGCGCTCCGCCAGCTCCGCCATCTGCGGCAGGAAGGGCTCGGCGGCCGGGGAGATCAGCGCCATGAAGTCATCCAGGCCGCGCCGTGGGTTGGCCAGCGCCAGCTCCACGTCCCGCGCCGTCTTGGCGCGGATGCTCATGCCCACATGATCCCAATCCAGCTCGCGCCAGCGGTCGGCAAAATCCAACCCCCTCCCGGCCTCCCCCTTGGGAGGAGCGCAGGGCTCAACCAATTCAAGTGCCGCGTCAGCCGGTTCCCTCACCCCCGGCCCCTCTCCCAATGGGAGAGGGGAGCATGCAGACACCACATCTTGCCCCATGCTCTGGCTCATAGCGCCTCCAGAAAATCGGTGAGCGGGCTGGAGGCTTGGGCCTGGCTGCCGCGCGCCCCCAACCCGGCCAGATAGGCGCCGCGGCCCGCCTCGCAGGCCAGCGCGAAGGCGCGACCCATGGCGACCGGATCCCGGCTCACGGCGATGGCGGTGTTGACCAGCACGGCGTCGGCGCCGAGCTCGAAGGCCGCCGCCGCGTGGCTGGGGGCCCCTATGCCCGCATCCACCACCACCGGCACCCGGGCCTGCTCGACGATGATCGACAGAAACTCCCGGGTCACCAGCCCCTGATTGGAGCCGATGGGGGCGCCGAGCGGCATGACGGCGGCGCAGCCCACCTCTTCGAGCCGCTTGCACAGCACGGGATCGGCGCCGCAATAGGGCAGCACCACGAAGCCTTCTTTCACCAGCTGCTCCGCAGCCTTGAGCGTCTCTATGGGATCGGGCAGCAGGTATTTGGGATCGGGGTGGATCTCGAGCTTGAGCCAGTTGGTACCGAGCGCCTCACGGGCGAGCCGGGCGGCAAATACCGCCTCGGCGGCGGTCTTGGCGCCCGAGGTGTTGGGCAGCAGCTTGACACCGAGCCTGAGCAAGGGGCTCAGGATATCGTCGTGGCGCTTGCCCGGCTCCAGCCGCTTGATGGCCATGGTGACGAGCTGGGAGCCGCTCGCCTCGATGGCGGCGGCCATCAGCTCCGGACGGGCGAACTTGCCGGTGCCGGTGAAGAGGCGCGAGGAAAAACTGTGGTTCGCAATGGTCAGCATCTCAGCCTCCGGCGATGGCAGTGAAAAGGTGGATCTCGTCCCCGTCATTGAGTCGGGTCTCGGGCCAGCGGCCGCGGGGCAGCACGGCGCCGTTGAGGGCCACCGCCACCCCCTGGGGGGCAATGTCCTGCATCGCCAGCAGCTCAGTCAGGCTCTGGCCGGTGGGCAGAGTCAGCTCGATATCGTTCAATCGGATCTTCATGGTTAATCCTTCAGGGCCGGGGTGGCGCTGCCGCAGACGGGGCAGCCGGGGTCGGCGGGCAGCTGCAGGCACTGCCACTCGTGGCGCAAGGCATCGAAGCGGCGCAGGGTGCCCGCCACCGGGCTGGGCCGCCCGAGCAGCAACCTGAGTGCCTCGAGGGCTTGCAGGGAGCCCATCACGCCGACCAGGGGGCCTGTGACGCCGTTGCGCTGGCAGCTCTCGGTCACGCGGGTATCCGCCGGGTAGAGGCAGGCGTAGCAGGCGTGCTCCGGCGCGCTTCGCACCATCAGCTGGCCCTGCCAGCCGACGGCAGCGGCGGAGATCCAGGATTTCCTCTGGGCCACGCAGGCGGCGTTGATGGCGTGGCGGGTCGCCAGGTTGTCACAGCAGTCGATCACCAGATCCACCTCGGCCACGAAGGCCGGCAGGCTCTGTTCATCGAGGCGCTGGTTGATGGCGATCAGCTCCACCAGCGGGTTGTGGGCCGCCAGCCGCTCCCGGGCCAGCTCGGCCTTGGAGCGGCGCAGGCCCTCGCCATCGAACAGGATCTGGCGCGGCAGGTTGCTGGAATCCAGGATGTCGCCGTCGGCGAGCCACAGCGTCCCGACTCCGGCCCCGGCGAGATAGAGCGCCAGCGGCGAGCCGAGCCCACCGAGACCGACGATCAGTACCGACTTGCCCTTGAGCCGCGCCTGCCCCTCCTCCCCGATCTCGGTGAGCATCAGCTGGCGGCCATAGCGCAGATACTCTTCGTCACTTAGAGATGCCTCGTCAGAGAGCATGGCTGGCCTCCTTTTCCTGGTTCGGCAGGGCCGACAGTGGCTCGTCCCCGGCTCCGACGGCGGCCAGCAGACGGGCGGTGGCCCCCTGCCAGTCGTCGCTGGCGGTGATGGCGGAGACCAGGGCTATGCTGCCCACCCCGCTCTCCTGCACAGACCCCACCCGATCCTCGCCGATGCCACCTATGGCGACCGTGGGCCAGTCGCGCATCAGGGCGCGGTAGTGGTGCAGCCGCACCAGCCCCTGGGGGCGGGACGGCATCTGCTTGGTGTTGGTGGGGAAGATATGGCCGAGGGCGATGTAAGAAGGTGCCAGTTCCCGGGCCCGCATCAGCTCGAAGTAGCCATGGGTGGAGATGCCGAGGCGCAGGCCGGCGGCCTGGATGGCGGCGAGGTTCGCCGTCTCCATGTCCTCCTGGCCCAGGTGCACCCCGTAGGCGCCCGCGACGATGGCCTGCTGCCAGTAATCGTTGATAAAGAGCCGGGCCCCGAAGCGGCGGCCGAGCGCCACCGCCTCGGCGATGGCGGGCATTACCTCTTCGGCGGGCAAGTCCTTGATACGCAGCTGCAGTGTCCTGACCCCGGCTTTCAGCAGTCGCTCGAGCCACCGCACCGAGTCCACCACCGGATAGAGGCCGAGGCGATGCTCGGTCCCGGCGAAGGGGCCCTCCGGCAGGCGGGCCTCGTTGGCAGGATAAAGATTGAAGCGGCGATCCAGCGCGGATCCCGCCAGCAGGGCGCGGGGGAACTGGGCGAGATCTCCGGGCCAGCCGAGGTGGGCGATGGGGCCTGGGCCGGCCCCTACCCCTTGCGCGGCTGCCAACCCTTGCTGCAGGTAGGCGCGCGCCAGGGTGATGGCATCCTCCAGCGGATAATCCAGCGCCACGACGGCGGCGATGGCGCTGGCGTAGCAGCAACCGGTGCCGTGGCCGTGGCGGGTCGCCAGGCGCGGCGCCCCTAGCCAGAACTCCCTGTGCTCATCCTGGTAGTAGTCGAGGCAGAGCTCGCCACTCCACGCCAGATGCCCCCCCTTGACCAGCACGGCGCGGGCGCCGAGTTCGCGCAGCCGGGCGGCCCCCGCCCGCACCAGCGCAGGGCTGGTCGCCGGGATGCCGGTCAGTGCCTCCAGCTCGGGGCCGTTGGGGGTGATGAGAGACAGCCTTGGCAGCAGGTGCTCGCGCACCGCCGCCAGCATGTTCGGCTCGGCCATGGGGGTGCCGCTGCTGGCGATGGCCACCGGGTCATAGACCACGAAGGGGGCGGCGATCACCTCCAACCGGCGTGCCAGCACCTCCACATGGAGCCGGGTCGGCAGCAGGCCTATCTTGATGGCGGCCGGCGGCAGATCGACGCCGAGGGCGTCGATCTGGGCGCAGAAGCTCTGCATCAGCACGGGATCCACCATCTTCACCGCCACCGAGTTCTGGGCGGTGATGGCGGAGATGACGGAGCAGCCGTGCACGCCGAGGCTGTGCATGCTGTGCAAATCCGCCTGGATGCCGGCACCGCCCCCCGAGTCGGAACCGGCTATGGTCCAGACGATGGGCTTGGTGCTCATGCTTCTTCCCGCTCCTCTTTGAGGGCCGCCGCCTGATGGTAGAGCTCGCCCCCCTTCTCCTTGAAAGTTTCCGCCATCTTGGCCATACCGCTCTCGATCTCCGCCTCCTTGAAGGTCTCCGTCACCTTGTGGACCATGCCACTCTCCACCTCGGCCTGCACCCGCTGTTGCTGGCCATCCATGCCCACCAGCTTCACCTCTATGGTCTCCAGCTTGGCGGCATCGAGCTTGGCGGCGTAGTCGCGCACGTCCTGGGTGATCTTCATGGAGCAGAACTTGGGGCCGCACATGGAGCAGAAGTGGGCCACCTTGCCGGACTCCTGGGGCAGGGTCTCGTCGTGGTAGGCACGGGCTGTCTCGGGATCCAGCGCCAGGTTGAACTGATCCTCCCAGCGGAACTCGAAGCGCGCCTTGGACATGGCATTGTCGCGGATCTGGGCGCCGGGGTGACCCTTGGCCAAGTCAGCGGCGTGGGCGGCGATCTTGTAGGTGATGAGGCCCTGCTTGACGTCCTCCTTGTTCGGCAGCCCCAGATGCTCCTTGGGGGTGACGTAGCAGAGCATGGCGCAGCCGTACCAGCCGATCATGGCAGCACCTATACCGGAGGTGAAGTGATCGTAGCCGGGGGCTATGTCGGTGGTGAGCGGTCCCAGGGTGTAGAAGGGGGCCTCGTGGCAGTGCTCCAGCTGCTCCGTCATGTTGCGCTCTATCATGTGCATGGGCACGTGACCCGGCCCCTCGATCATCACCTGGACGTCGTACTCCCAGGCGATCTTGGTGAGCTCCCCCAGGGTATGCAGCTCGGCGAACTGGGCCTCGTCGTTGGCGTCATAGACGGAGCCCGGACGCAGGCCGTCCCCAAGCGACAAGGCCACGTCATAGGCGGCGCAGATCTCGCAGATCTCGCGGAAATGCTGGTAGAGGAAGTTCTCCTTGTGGTGAGACAGGCACCACTTGGCCATTATGCTGCCGCCACGGGAGACGATGCCGGTGAGGCGCCTGGCTGTCATGGGCACGTAGCGCAGCAAGACGCCGGCGTGGATGGTGAAGTAGTCCACCCCCTGTTCGGCCTGCTCCAGCAGAGTGTCGCGGAACAGCTCCCAGGTGAGATCCTCGGCGATGCCGTTGGTCTTCTCCAGCGCCTGGTAGATGGGCACTGTGCCGATGGGCACAGGGCTGTTGCGCAGTATCCACTCCCGGGTCTCGTGGATGTAGCGGCCGGTGGAGAGATCCATGACGGTGTCGGCGCCCCAGCGGGTGGACCACACCAGCTTCTCCACTTCCTCCTCGATGCTGGAGGTGACCGCCGAGTTGCCTATGTTGGCGTTGATCTTCACCAGGAAGTTGCGGCCGATGATCATCGGCTCGGCTTCCGGGTGGTTGATGTTGCTGGGGATGATGGCGCGGCCGGCGGCCACCTCGGCGCGCACGAACTCGGGGGTGATGTTGTCCGGCAGGCGGGCACCGAAACCCTGGCCCGGATGCTGGCGCAGCAGCAGCTCGGAGCGCACCCGCTCGCGGCCCATGTTCTCGCGAATGGCGATGAACTCCATCTCGGGGGTGACGATACCCTGGCGGGCATAGTGCAGCTGGGTGACCCACTTGCCGGCCTTGGCACGGCGCGGCTTGGGCAACTGCTCGAAGCGCAGGTGATCCAGCCCCTCGTCGGCGAGGCGCTCCTGGGTGAAGGCGGAGCTCAGGCCATCGAGGGATACGGTGTCGCACCGCTCCAGCACCCAGGCTTCCCGCAGGCGCGGCAGGCCGCGGCGCACGTCGATCTCGGCCTGCTCGTCGCCGTAGGCGCCCGAGGTGTCGTAGACGGGCACCGGCTCGTTGGCCTCGAATTTGGGGTGCTCCTCGCTGCCACCGACGAAGGTGTCGGCCAGGGAGATCTCCCGCAGCCCGACCCGGATGTCGGGGCGCGAGCCCTGGATGAAGATGCGTTTGGAGTTGGGGTGGGCCATGCCCTTGAGGTTATCGATAAAGCGCTGGGCGCTGGCACGCTGCTGGCGGCGGCTGGCGACGGCTGGCTTGATCTGTTCAGATACGGCGTTTTCTGAAACGGACTGTGCTTCTGGAGCGGACTGTACTGGGGTAGACATAGCAAAACTCACATTAACTGGTTGAAGTTATGGGTGTTTGCTTGTCTGGAGTTCGAGGAGAAGTGATGAACCTGTGGGTGAGATGTGCTTCAAGAGGGAGCGAGCCCGGGATCTGTGCTTCCCTGCTCTGCTGTCTGGCTCCCCCCTGCTCGGGCGGGCCGTGCGGCGCCGCGATGGACAGACCGGACGGGACAGACTCCCTCTCGTGCGCCCTGACTCATCGCGGGATTGACCCCTTCGATGAGCGGGAGAGGCTTGTCCCTCTCCCCGCGCGGCAACCCACTGGTTACCCTTGTTTCCCTTCGCAGGTTCTAGCCTGATCAGGTTCCACGGATCCCGAATTAACGGTCTCAGCTTCGCGTCGTTCGACGGTCGGCACTCCGACAAGATGGCGCCAGTATATACGGCTCATCTTTTAACTCAACCATGATTTTTTCACTACAATGAATGCTGTTCATTAACATAGGGATGATGTGCATTATGAACCACAAAAAAACATTTCTGCTTGGCATGTTCTGCTTCGGGTTATATGGATGCGACAGTAGTAATGACAGCAAGACTCTGGCTGAACAATTTACTTATGACCCTGCGACACAAGTCATAGAGGATGACCCACACACTTCAGTGTTTATTTCGGCCTTGAACCTGGCCGGGCTGGATACCAGCAAGATAAAAAACATATCCTTCCATATCAGGACAAAGGACGGTAATTTCGCCAAGCCCGTCTCTGCTACCTATGATTGGAACTACCTGTCCAGCAATGGGTTATATAACACCGCAAATAACAACGTACAGATTCCGATATTTGGCCTCTACAGCGACTACCTAAATGAGCTCACGATAGATATTCAGTATATCGATGACAGCATCTACTCATTTCAGAAGATGATCACCGCTGCCACCTATGTCGACAGTATGGGGATTTATGACAACGCCAATATTAGCATCAAGCCAACTGCCACACCGAGTTACAGTTATTTTTACATGAAAAGTAGATTGAAAAATCCCATTATCATGGATATTGATGGTGAGATTAGGTGGGATGCGGAAACCAAGCAAGATTCAATGGCATCGGTATTCATGAACAATATGTTCATTATCGGACGTCCTGTGATGAGCTTGAATGGGGCAACTATAGATACAGTTTCACTTTATGGGAAAAGTGACTCGGTTGGAGTTAACAACACAGATATGGGAAGTGATGCATATTTTCACCATAATATAGATCTTGGTAAAACAGGTATGTTGATTGAACTCGATGGCACTACTGATGGAGTATTCAAAACTGAGTCATTCTTAAGTGAAATAGATGAAACTGGCAATGTGATTAAAGAATGGGACCTAGGTGAAATATTTTCTGAATATATGCTGCAAGAGGGAGATGACCCCAGCAACTTTGTCCGGAATGGCGTAGACTGGTTCCATATGAACGCAGCTACCTATGATCCTGCCGATGACACCTTGCTGGTCTCCAGCCGTGAAAACTTCGTGGTAAAACTGGATTACAATACAGGGAAAATCATCTGGTTGCTGGGAGATGAAACAAAACATTGGTACTCCTACCCTTCTCTGCAAAAGTTGGCCTTGTCGATCTCCTCAGACCAAGTGCCCATAGGACAGCACGCAGTATCTATCACCAAAGAAGGAAAACTGATGCTGTTCAACAATGGACTGAGAAGCTTCAATAACCCGTCTGGCACCCCGGCTGGCATCGATCTCGCTACCAGCCAGACCGCCATCTTCGACATTGATAGCCAGAACAAAACTGGCCAAATGATCTGGAACTTTGATGATGGTATTTATTCGGATATCTGCTCGAGTATTTATCAGGACCAGACATCTGCTCAGGGAGACTTTCTGATCAACTACGCCGCCGCCGACGACAGAACCCGTGTCATCATTCAGGGGATCAACCAGGATAAACAGAAACTCTTCGAGTTTAGCTATCCAAGCCCAACCCCCTGTGCCACCTCATGGAATGCGATCCAGATACCCCTCGAGAACATCCACTTCCAATAAGTGACAAGGTAGCGCCATCCTGTGACGCTACCTTACTCATCTTCCGGATTGGGGATCAGCACCTCGGTCAAGCGTCCATCCTCATCGCGGCTCAGCACCAGCCTGAGGCCCGGTTGCAGGTCGGCGGGGCTGCCGTTGAGCCAGCGGGTGCCGGCATCGAACACCAGCACTCCCAGCTCCTGCAACAGCAAGGTCTCCCCTGCGGTGGCGAGCAGCCTGTCCTCTGCCCGCAGCCACTGGCTGCTCTGCGCCAGATCCGGCGCCGTGGCGAGTACCCGGATCTGCTGGGCAACGCCGTACCGGCTCAGGATGGCGAGCCGCATGCCGGGCCTGAGATCCTCGGGTTGGCTCACCCCGGTCAACGCGGCACTGCCCAGCTCCAGTTCGGCACCCTGAAACTGCAGATGGATGCCGTCGTTGTGCTCCAGCTCCACCAGCCAGAGTTCGGCCTCGGTGGCCAGGGTGCAAAACGGTAACACCCACAGCAGCAATGCGGTTCTGGTCATAGCAAACAGGCCCATGGTCAACCGGCGATGAGGTTTAACTATGGGCCTGGATGGGCACTTTTTCCGGTCGGCGCTGCTGTGGGCGCCTCAATCATCTTCACGGCAGCGGCTCAGACGCATGCCATCGAATCGGCACTCCAGCTCCAACCAGCGCCCTTCGAACGGCGCCAGGCTGTCGTCCGAGGTGACATAGCCCCAGATCCGCCCCTGGGCCACAGGTCCTTCCAGCTCCATCTGGTCTTTTTCTTCCAGCGTCTCCACCTCGCGGATCAGCCGCTGCTCCCCCTGCACCACCCCTTCCAGATCGACCCAGCTGCCCCCGAGATCGTCTTCACTCAGCCCATCCTTGAAGCGGGTCTGGCCGTCGATCGCGAAGGGGATGCCGTTGACCATCAGCTGGCCCAGTTGCCAGGTGGTGCGGCCGGTCAGCTTGAACTCGGCCGACTGCACAGTGCCAAATGGCAGCAAGATGAGCAGCAGGAGAGCACAGAGAGGCTTCTTCATCGGGGATCCTCGGGGTTACACTGGCACACAGGATGGCGTATCCGCTGTGAAATAACCGTGAAATATCGGTCGAGACCAGGAGATCAGAACATGAAAATACTGGTGGTGGAAGACAATCCCCAGGTCGCGGAAACCATCATGGATTATCTGGAGCTGGCAGGGCACCGACTGGACTGCGCCTATCACGGCCAGGCTGCGCTGCAGTTGCTGGCGGAGCAGCGCTTCGACGTCATCATCATGGATGTGATGATGCCGCGCCTCGATGGCCTGCGCACCGTCGAGCGGCTGCGGGCCGATGGCATTGCGACCCCCGTGCTGTTTCTCACCGCCCGCGACGGGCTGGACGACAAGCTGGCCGGCTTTCGCGCCGGCGGCGATGACTATCTGGTCAAGCCGTTCGCCATGGAGGAGCTGGAGGTCAGGCTGCAGGCGCTGGCCCTGCGCGGCCCCCGCACCGATCTGGGGGCGCTTCGCTTCGGCGAGCTGGAGGTGGATCCCGCCAGTGGCCGCGCCAGCCGCTCCGGCGTCGAGTTGAAACTCGGCAAGATCCCGTTCCGGATCCTGACCCTGCTCACCCGCCGGGCCCCGGCCCTGGTCAGCCGCCAGGAGGTGCTCGACACCGTCTGGGGGGATGAGGAGCCCGACTCCGATGCCCTGCGCAGTCACATCTATGCCCTGCGCAACACGCTGGACAAGCCCTTCCCCACCCCCATGCTGGAGACCCTGCACGGTCAGGGTTACCGACTGGTGAAGCCTGGGAGCGAGCATGCCAATGACAGCTGACGCGCAGGTGGCACCGTGAGCCTGCCCAGTCTGCGTCGCCGCCTGATCCTGGCGCTGGGCGGGGCCGGGCTGCTGCTGCTGGTGATCCTCAGCCTGCTGATGGTGGTGGCAGAGGACAAGATGGAGGAGCTGAGCCTGCGCCACTGGCTGGAGGCGGAGGTGACCCGCTACAACGACGACTGGCTGCGGCTCGGCACCGCGGCCCCGGCACCCAGCCCGCGCCAGTTCTCCAGCTACTGGACCGAGCACGGTCGCCTGCCCGCCTGGCTCAAGGCCTACCAGAGCCCGGGCTTCTTCGAGCACCAGCTCGGCAAGGAGGACAAGCACTTCCTGGTGCGGCCCCACCCCTCCGGCCAGGGCCTGCTCTATCTGGTGTTCAACGATGACGCCGACGACTACCTGGATCCTTACGAAGACAAGCTGCACCTGGTCACCCGCTTGATCGGCCTGACCCTGCTGCTGGGCTGCATCGCGTTCGGCATCTGGCTGGTGCGCCACATCACCCGGCCACTGGAGCGACTGCGCCAACGGGTCGCCCACCTCACCCCGGATCAGGCGGACTTCGTGCCGGATGCCCCCTGGCAGGAGCTGCGGGAGATCGAGTTGGCGCTGCTGGCAGGCAAGCAGGAGGTGGCCGCGGTGTTCGCCCGCGAGCAGGAGTTCAGCCGCTTCGCCAGCCACGAGCTGCGCACCCCCAACATGGTGATCCAGGGCTCCGCCGCCCTGCTCGGCAAGGTGGCGGACTTGCCCGCTCCCGCCGCCCGGGCAGCCAGCCGCATCCGCGCCGCCAGCGACGAGATGGCACTGCTCACCGAGACCTTCCTGCTGCTGGGGCGCAAGGAGGCGGTCGAGCGCCCCCCGCAACGGGTGGCGCCGCTGATCCGGCGGGAGCTGGCTCGGCTCGCCCCCCTGTTGCAGCGCGAGAGCCTGGACATCCGCCTCAGCCTCGACGAGCAGAGCGAGGTGCAGGCCCCGCTCTCCCTGCTCGCCATCGCGCTCGGCAACCTGCTCAAGAATGCCCTCAGCTACGCCGACGGTCACATCGAGATAGTGCTGACAGGGCAGACCCTCACCATCAGCAATCCCACCGCGGCGGCGCCGGATCAGATCCTCGGCTACGGCTGCGGCCTGACCATCATCCAGCGCATCTGCGAGAAGCTGGGCTGGCGGATCGCCACCCGGCTGGAAGGGGGCCTCTTCAGCGCCAGGCTGGAGATGCTGACCACCCCATCCCAGCTCCCCAACCCCACCTCCCCGGGCGGCTAAGGCTAGAAACGACAAGGCGCCCGAAGGCGCCTTGTCTGTTCCAATCATCCCTGGTCACCGTCGTCACTCGGCCGGCTTGTGCTTGCGACTCGCCTTGAGCTCCAGGAAGTCGATGATCTTGCCCGCCACGTCCTTGCCGGAGGCCGCCTCCACCCCCTGCAGGCCCGGCGAGGAGTTCACCTCCAGCACCAGCGGGCCGCGGGCGCTGCGCAGAATGTCCACCCCGGCCACATCCAGTCCCATGATCTTGGCGGCCTGCACCGCAGTCGCCCGCTCTTCGGGGCTTATCTTGATCGCCTCGGCGGTGCCGCCACGGTGCAGGTTGGAGCGAAACTCCCCGGGCTGGGCCTGACGACGCATGGCCGCGACCACCTTGCCGTTAACCACCAGGCAGCGGATGTCGGCGCCGTTCGCCTCGCGGATATACTCCTGCACCAGGATGTTGTTGTTGGTCTGGATGAAGGCCTCGATCACGCTCTCGGCGGCCTTCTGGGTCTCGCACAGTACCACCCCTATTCCCTGGGTCCCCTCCAGCAGCTTCACCACCAGCGGCGCCCCGCCCACCATGGTGATGAGATCCGGCACATCGTGGGTGCTGTGGGCATAGCCGGTGATGGGCAGGCCTATGCCGTGGCGGGAGAGCAGTTGCATGGCGCGCAGCTTGTCGCGGGAGCGGGAGATGGCCACCGAGCTGTTGAGGGCCATGGTGTTCATCATCTCGAACTGACGCAGCACGGCGGTGCCGTAGAAGGTGATGCTGGCGCCGATGCGCGGGATCACGGCGTCATAGCTCTCCAGCTCCCGTCCTTCGTAATGAATGGAGGGGCTGTGGGAGGCGATGTTCATGTAGCAGCGCAGGGTGTCGAGCACCTCAACCTGATGACCACGGGCCCGTGCCACCTCGACCAGGCGGCGGGTGGAGTAGTTGTTGGGCTCGCGGGATAAAATGGCAATATTCATGGAAATGGCAGACCTGATAATCGGACTGGAGAGTATAAGGTGCCATGAACGTCTGGCAACGCCAATCCTTTCCCCTCACCATGTGTCTTTCTGCAAGATCGCCCTAAAACAGATTCAATGCGGACCGCGCAGCAGCTGTTGCACCTCGAGCAGCAAGCCCACCTCCTGCAGGCGGCGGGCCGTGGTCCCCTGCCACCCCTTGGCGGGAAGAGGCGCCAGCAGGGTTTGGGCTATGCAGTCGCGATAGAGCGGCCCCAAATGCTGCCATCGATGCACCACGCCCTGGTCGTGATGGTGCAGCCACTCCTGGTTGCCGCTGCGAAACAGCTCGATGCGGCGGCCATCCTTGAGATGCAGGCAGAGCCCCTTGCGCTCTATGCCGGGACCGGCGTACTTGTCGAGCCAGAGCGTCAGCGGCACCCCGGCCGCCTCCCCCCGCAGGCAGGCGCGCCCTTCGGCGCTGTGCAGATCCCCCCGCAGGATGGGCTGACCCAGCCGATCGCAGACCTCGGAGGCGGCCAGTTGCAGGCGGTCGTCCCCGCCGAGAGCCACCAGCAGCTCGCGGATCATGGCCAGCACATGGGTGCCTATGTCGAGGATGACCCCGTCCGGATGGCGAAACTCCCGCTGATCCGGCTCCCCCGTCGCGAAGTTGAGAGCGAAGGGCCGCCCCTGCGCATCGATCCCGCAGGGTTCCAGCAGAAAGCCTTCCACCGCGCTGACATCATCTATGGTCGCCGGGGTGATTCTGGCCTCGTCCCCCGTCAGCAACTGCCAATCGGCCCCCAGCGTGCCGCTCAGCAGCCGTTGCACCGCGGCGCGGGCCATCCAGTGATCCAGCGCCAGCACCCGGCTCGCCTGCGCGGGATCGGCCAGCCGCGCCTGCAGGCTGTCGTGCTGGCTCAGGCTGGCCACCACGGGCTTCTCCACCAGGATGATCGGCACTTCACTAGTCAGCGCCAGCTCCAGCACGGGTAGATGCAGCAGGGAGGGGGTGGCGATGACCAGTCGATCGAGCGGCAGCGCCAGCAGCGCCTCCAGGCTAGGTACCGGGGTCACCCCGGGCAGGGAGCGTGCGGGATCGAATCCCCACAAGGCGACATCGGGCGCCAGGGTCTGCAGCGCCGGCAGATAAGCGGTCTCCACCACGGCCCCCAGGCCGACAAATCCAATCCTCATCATCACCTCGATTCAGGGCCCATAAACCCGTGAATGGGATAACCGGGTGGCCAGGTCACACCGAGCTGGCGCAAGCAAGGTGACACGCCCAGAGGAGGCATCACCTTCATATCAATAAAAAGGGGAAGCTGGCTCAATGGAGGGGGCCGACCCCGCTTTGCTCCATGCGCCAGCGCAGCACAGCCCGATCAAAGTCTGCCCTGGCCCGGGTGATGTATCGCTCCGACCGTTGCAGAAAGCATGCGAGATGATCCCGATGGATCTGCGCCTGCTTCACCACGAACCGGGCTGGTTCATGGGACGTGCCGTCCCGCCGCTTGCGTTCACGCCACTCTACCCTGTGGTTTAACCCTTCACGTAGGGCCACCATCTCCGGCGAGTCATAGAAGCGATCGCGCTCATGGAAGAAGCCGGCCAGCGCAGAGGCCGATACATCCAGAGCCCGACAGAACACCTTGAAATCGATGTATCCCTCTTCATCCGCTTCGGCCAGACAGCGGACAATCAACACCTCATCCGGCCATGCCTCATCATCTCTTGCCTTGTCCATTTCCTCTCCTGACCACTTACACCCGATCAATGCAGGTTAGGCCCCAGCCAGCGCTCGGCTTCCACCAGGGTCATGCCCTTGCGCTGGGCGTAGTCTTCGACCTGATCCTGCTGGATCTGCGCCACCGCAAAGTACTTGCTGTCGGGATGGGAGAAGTACCAGCCGGACACCGCCGCCCCCGGCCACATGGCGTAGGATTCGGTCAGCTGCATGCCGATGGCCTGCTCGACGCCCAGCAGCTCCCAGATGCTGCCCTTCTCGGTGTGCTCAGGGCAGGCCGGGTAGCCGGGGGCCGGGCGTATGCCCTGATAGTTCTCGCGAATGAGCTCCTCGTTGCTGAGGGCCTCATCTTGGGCATAACCCCAATGCCGCTTGCGCACCTGCTCGTGCAGGTACTCGGCGAAGGCTTCCGCCAGGCGGTCGCACACCGCCTGCACCAGGATGGCATTGAAATCATCATGCTGGGCCTTGTAGGCGTTGGCGATGGTCTCTTCGCCGATGCCGCCGGTCACGGCGAAGGCGCCGATCCAGTCCGGCTTGCCGCTCTCTTTCGGCGCCACATAGTCCGCCAGGCAGTAGTTGGGGAAGCCCTGCTTCTCGCTCTGTTGGCGCAGGTGGTGCAACACCTTGCGCACCTCGGTGCGCGATTCGTCGGTATAGACCTCGATGCTGTCACCGACGCCGTTGGCGGGGAACAGGCCTATGATGCCGGCGCAGCGCACGCTGCCATCGCGCTCGAGCTGATCCAGCATGGCGTTGGCATCGGCAAACAGCTTGGTCGCCTCCTCACCGACGACGTCGTCCTCCAGGATGCGCGGATACTTGCCCGCCAGCTCCCAGCTCAGGAAGAAGGGCGTCCAGTCGATGTAGGGGCGCAACACCGAGATGGGCACATTTTCGAAGGTCTGCACGCCCGGCTCGCGGGGGGCTGGCGGCTGATAGCCGACCCAGTCCAACTGCTGGCGGTTGGCGCGGGCATGGGCCAGGCTGACCGGCTTGGACCTCGGTTGCTTGCGGGCATGCTGCTCCCGAGCTATCTCATACTCCTTGTCGATGCGGGCCACGAAGGCGGGCTTGAGCTCGGGGTTGAGCAGGCTCTGAGCCACCCCGACCGCCCGCGATGCGTTCGACACATAGACCACGGGTTCACGGTAGTTCTGCTCTATCTTGACCGCGGTGTGCGCCTTGGAGGTGGTAGCACCACCGATCAGCAGCGGCAGTGTAAACCCCTGACGCTCCATCTCCTTGGCCACGTGCACCATCTCGTCGAGGGAAGGGGTGATCAGGCCGGACAATCCGATCATGTCGGCATTCACCTCACGGGCGGTCTTGAGGATCTTCTCGCAGGAGACCATGACCCCGAGATCGACGATTTCGTAGTTGTTGCACTGCAACACCACGCCGACGATGTTCTTGCCGATGTCGTGCACGTCTCCCTTCACCGTGGCCATCACTATCTTGCCGTTGCTGGAGCCCCCCTCCTTCTCCTGCTCGATATAGGGCTGCAGGTAGGCCACCGCGCGCTTCATCACCCGCGCCGACTTCACCACCTGGGGCAGGAACATCTTGCCCGCGCCGAACAGATCGCCGACCACGTTCATGCCGTCCATCAGCGGCCCCTCGATCACGTGCAGCGGCTTCTCGGCCCCGGCCCGCGCCTCTTCGGTATCCTCTTCGATGAAGTCGGTGATGCCCTTGACCAGGGCGTGCTCCAGCCGCTTGCCCACCGGCCAGCTGCGCCACTCCTGATCCCGCGGATCCTCGGCCTGGGCCCCGGCGCCGCGATACTTCTCGGCGATGGCCAGCAGATCCTCGGTGGCGTTGTCGTTGAGGTTGAGCACCACGGCGATGACTTTCTCTTTCAACTCCGCCGGGATGTCTTCATAGATGGCGAGCTGACCGGCGTTGACTATCCCCATGTCCATGCCGTTCTGGATGGCGTGGTAGAGGAAGACGGCGTGAATGGCCTCGCGCACCGGCTCGTTGCCACGGAACGAGAAGGAGACGTTGGAGACGCCGCCGGAGATCATGGCGTGAGGCAGGTTGTCCTTGATGTCCTTCACCGCCTCGATGAAGTCCACCGCGTAGTTGTTGTGCTCGTCGATGCCGGTGGCGACGGCGAAGATGTTGGGATCGAAGATGATGTCTTCCGGCGGGAAGCCGACCCTGTCCACCAGGATGCGGTAGGCGCGCTGGCAGATCTCGAACTTGCGGTCGCGGGTATCGGCCTGGCCCACCTCGTCGAACGCCATCACGATGACGGCGGCGCCGTAGCGACGCAGCAGTTTGGCCTGCTGGATGAACTTCTCCTCCCCCTCCTTCATGGAGATGGAGTTGACCACCGGCTTGCCCTGCACGCACTTGAGGCCCGCCTCCAGCACCTCCCACTTGGAGGAGTCGATCATCACAGGCACCCGGGCGATGTCCGGCTCGCCGGCGATCAGGTTGAGGAAGCGCACCATGGCCGCCTCGGCGTCCAGCATCCCCTCGTCCATGTTGATGTCGATGATCTGGGCGCCGCTCTCGACCTGCTGCTTGGCCACGTCCAGGGCCTCGTCGTAGAGCCCCTCCTTGATCAGCCGCTTGAACTTGGCCGAGCCGGTGACGTTGGTGCGCTCCCCCACGTTCACGAACATGGAGTCCGCGGTGATGATCAGCGGCTCGAGGCCACTGAGCCGGCAGGCCACCGGCAGCTCGGGCAGGGCGCGCGGTCGGATACCCGCCACGGCGTCCGCCATGGCGCGGATGTGGGTCGGGGTGGTGCCGCAGCAGCCCCCCACCAGGTTCAGGAAGCCGCTCTGGGCCCACTCGCGGATGTGCTCGGCCATCTCGCCCGCATCCAGATCGTACTCGCCGAAGGCGTTGGGCAGACCGGCGTTGGGGTGAGCGCTGACATGGCTCTCGCTGATGCGCGACAGCTCCTCCACGTACTGGCGCAGCTCGTCCGGGCCGAGCGCACAGTTGAGGCCGAACGACAGCGGTTTGACGTGGCGCAGCGAATGGTAGAAGGCTTCCGTGGTCTGGCCGGAGAGGGTGCGACCCGAGGCATCGGTGATGGTGCCGGAGATCATCACCGGCAGCGCATAACCCAGCTCCTCGAACACCCCTTCCACCGCGAAGGCGGCGGCCTTGGCGTTGAGGGTATCGAAGATGGTCTCGATCAGTATGAGGTCGGCGCCGCCCTCGATCAGGGCATGGGTCGATTCGGTGTAGGCGGCCACCAGCTGGTCATAGGTGACGTTGCGCTTGCCCGGATCGTTGACGTCCGGCGAGATGGAGGCGGTGCGGTTGGTGGGGCCCAGCACCCCGGCCACGAAGCGCGGCTTGTGGGGCTCTTTGGCGGTCCAGTCGTCGGCGACGGCGCGGGCGAGACGGGCGGCCTCGCGGTTGATCTCGGCGGAGAAGGCTTCCATCTCGTAATCGGCCATGGCGATACGGGTGGCGTTGAAGGTGTTGGTCTCGAGGATGTCGGCCCCGGCGGCGCAATATTGATCGTGGATCTCGCGGATCACCCCGGGTCGGGTCAGCACCAGCAGATCGTTGTTGCCCTTGATGTCGGTATGCCAATCGGCAAAACGCGCACCGCGATAGTCCGCCTCACCCAGCTTGTAGCCCTGGATCATGGTGCCCATGGCACCGTCGATGATCAGGATCCGCTCCCTGAGACAGGCTTCCAGTTTCTTCTTTATGTCCGACTTTATGCTCGACACCGCTCGATCCTCTTACATCCATGCAACTGCGCGTCGCCCATCCTAGCAGCAAACAAATTAAATGGAAATCTAGCCGTCTATCTGTCCGTAGCGATGATTAAATATAACCATAAATAGGTAATGAGTGCACCCTGAGCCGGGAGTACCCTATGCCCGTCCTTAATTCGGACACGTGCTTGCTGTTTACTAAAGAGAAAAATAACTATGAGCGTCTACTACACACTCTGTTTCTTGGCAGCGCTGGCGATCTTCATCGCCTTTGCCAACCAGTATGTTGTGAAGATCCAGACCACCATCGCCATCACCGCAGGATCCATGCTGATCTCCGCGCTGATGGTGCTGTTTGGTAAGTTGGGTTGGTTCAATCTGGAACCTCTGGCCATCGAGACCATGGAGAGCATCGATTTCCAGAATTTCCTGCTGAAGGGGATCCTGGGCTTCCTGCTGTTCGCCGGCGGCCTCGGCATCAATCTAAAGGCATTGCGTAGCCAGAAGTGGGAGATCACCATTCTCTCCATAGTGGCGACCCTGCTCTCCACCTTCATCATCGGCTATGGCTTCTGGTTCATCGCCAAGCTGCTGGGCTGGGAGCTGCCGCTGGTCTATTGCATGCTGTTCGGTGCCTTGATCTCCCCCACCGACCCCATCGCCGTGCTGGCCATCGTCAAGAAGATGAAGGCGCCACCCCAGATCGCCATCCAGATCGAGGGGGAATCCCTGTTCAACGACGGCGTCGGCCTGGTGATCTTCGCCACCGTGTTTGCCGTGGCCTTCGGCGGGGTCGAGCCGACCTTCAGCAGCGTGGCCGGTCTGTTCCTGCATGAGGCCCTCGGCGGCATCCTGTTCGGCGCCGTGCTGGGCCTCATCGCCCACGTGATGATCAGCGCCACCGATGACGGCTCCCTCGAGCTGCTGCTGACGCTCTGCATCCCGACCGCGGGCTTCGCCTTCGCCAACATGATCGGCGTCTCCGGCGCCCTGGCCATGGTGGTCACCGGCATCATGATCGGCAACTGGACCCGCCAGTCCGGCTTCTCCGAGCAGAGCCGCCACCACCTTGATCACTTCTGGGAGTTGATGGATCAGTTCCTCAACGCCCTGCTGTTCCTGCTGATCGGCCTGGCACTGGTGCTGCTGGATCTCGCCTGGCAAGACTGGATCCTGCTGGTCATCGCGGTGCCGCTCTGCCTGGCCGCCCGCTTCATCAGCGTGTCCCTGCCCTACGTCGCCTTCCGCCGTTTCCGCAGCTACAACACCTTCTCCATCCGCATCCTGACCTGGGGCGGCCTGCGCGGCGGCCTGGCCATGGCCATGGCGCTGGCGCTGCCCTCCGGCGTCATGGTGCTGCCGGAGCACGGTGTAGATCTGCGGGAGGTGATCCTGGTGATGACCTACTCGGTGGTGATGTTCTCCATCGTGGTGCAGGGCATGACCATCACCCCGATGATCACCGCGGCCAAGAAGGCCAGCGGTAGCTACTGATCCACGGCGATACATCCCATGTATCAACGAAAAGGGCTCCTAACAGGAGCCCTTTTTCATATCGAATGCCCGCGAGGCCAAGCGGCAAAGTCATGGCAGGAACATGACCATCACGCCAGTGGATCACCGCGGCCAAGCAGGCCAGCGGCAGCTACTGATCCACGGCGGTACATCCCATGCATCAACGAAAAGGGCTCCCACCGGGGCCCTTTTTCATATCGAATGCCCGCGAGGCCAAGCGCCGACGTCATGGCAGAGGCATGACCATCACGCCAGTGGATCACCGCGGCCAAGCAGGCCGGCAGCAGTTACTGATCCGCAACCGGACGTACGATACTGCCAACAAAAAGGGCTCCCACCGGGAGCCCTTTTTTCTTGCGCTGGCCAGAACATCAGGGCCTGTGGCTAAATTTCTGCCAAATACAGGTTGCTTTTTATCCATCGCGAGGCGAGAATGCGCCCCGGCTAGTTAATCAGCCCTGTTTATGTTACCCCTGCAATGCTTCACCTTCGGATGAATCCAGCCAGTACCCGCATAACCTCCCTCTGATTTACTCGCCTTGAGAACCGTCAGGCTGTCTGCCTGCGTTGCCCGGCTCTCACGGTGCAGACCCGATCTGCCCACCCAATTTGAACTATGCATCCGCATATTCCTTGATAGTGCAGACGCCCTTGACCGGGCTGGGTATTCCT
Source organism: Aeromonas sp. sia0103 (assembly GCF_963895295.1). NCBI lineage: Bacteria > Pseudomonadati > Pseudomonadota > Gammaproteobacteria > Aeromonadales > Aeromonadaceae > Aeromonas > Aeromonas sp. sia0103. The sequence goes on from NZ_CAWQKG010000060.1 coordinate 154,947, forward strand.
GCGTGCTTGTTTGCCATATGAGCTGACCGCGCCCATCGACCTACATTTGCCAAAACAAGGAGCAATTACTTAATTTATATAGAGAAATACCATGATGAAAGCCATACAAACACACAAACCCCTGCGTCGTAGCAAACCCATCAACCTGCCCCCGCAAGAGCAGGATGACGATTCCTTCCTGATCCAGTTCAGTACCCGTTTCAGCGGTGGCTTCGCCATCTCCTGTGATGGCACAGCTGGCGAGTTCTCCATCGAAGATCTCAACTGATCCCTGCCCAACGGCAGCACCGACGCAGACCGGCCGCAACTCACGGCGGCCCCTTTGCCAGCAAGCCCTAGACCGGACAGCTCTCTCGCCCCGGCACCTCCAGCAGCAGACACTCTTCTTCGCTCTCACCCAGCTTGACCAGCCGACCCTGACTCAGCCCCAGTTTGGCCAAGAGCCCGACCGAGCGCTCATTGCCCGGCGTGACGATGGCGATCACCCGCTCGATGCCGAGCCGCTCCCGCCCGTCCTGCAGCGCCGCCCGCGCCGCCTCTATGCCGTAACCCTGGCCACGATAGGCGGGCAGGAAGGCATAGCCGATGTCTTCGCACGGCAGGGTGTCACGCTTGATCAGGCCGCAGATGCCGAGCCTGGCCTCATCCTCCCGTCGCATCACCAGATAGAGGCCGTGCCCGTGGCGTGCGTAGCTGACCGCCGGCCCCTGCTGGATATAGTCTTCGGCGTCGCCTAAGGTGCGCACGCCGCGATCGCCGATGTAGCGATGGAAGTCGCCGTCGTTGAGCAGCTCGAGGATGAAGGGGGCGTCCACAGCGGTCAGTTCGCGCAAGACGAGGCGCTCGGAGAGGATCATGATCAGGACTCTTGTCGGAAAAACAGGCCATCAAGACTGCCCCCGCGTCGCCGCCTTGGCAAGATCTCGCGTGCAAAAGCGAGCATGTGCCGATACTGGCCCAGCCGATCGGCGCCCCACACCAGCTATTTATCCCCCTCAGGCGCGAGCCGCGGACCGGTTCCGGCTATAATGCCCCCTCTTCAAACAAGCAGGACAGACACCATGACGGACGACACCGAATTCTTCGACGAACAGGCACTGCTGGAGATGGTCGATAACCAGCTCACCGACGGTCACCCCCCGCAGGTGAAAGCCACCCTGATGCGGCTGGTGATGAAAGGCACCCCACGGGAAGAGGCGCTGCAATACATCGCCTGCGCCCTCGGCGCCGAGCTGATGGCGATGGAGGCCGAGCAGGGTCCCTTCAACCTGACCCGCTACGCCGAGTTCCTCGACAGCCTGCCCGAGATGCCCTGGGCCGAGTAACGCCCTCATTAGGCAGGGCGCAGCGCCAGCCATTATCATTACTGCCACAGCCAAGAAGGGGAGTGTGCGGGTATGCGCTGGCAAGATCGCCGTGAGAGCAGCAATGTGGAAGACAGGCGCCAACAGGGCGGTGGCAACGGGGGCGGTGGCCTGCCCATCGGCGGCAAGGGGCGCCTCATCCTGGTAGTCGTGGTGCTGGTGGCCGGCTACTACGGTGTGGATCTGAGCCCCCTGCTCGACGAGCCGGCCCAGCAGGGCCAGGCTCAGCGTCAGAACCCGTCTCAGCCGGCCAGCGATCCCCTGGCCAAGTTTACCTCCGTGATGCTCGCCTCCACCGAGGATGCCTGGGGCGAGATCTTCTCCCAAAGCGGCAGCCGTTACCAACCGCCCAAGCTGGTGCTCTATCGCGGCGCCACCCGCACCGGCTGCGGCCAGGGTCAGGCGGTGATGGGCCCCTTCTACTGCCCGACGGACAGCTCCGTCTACATCGATCTCTCCTTCTATCAGGACATGCGCGACAAGCTGGGGGCCGATGGCGACTTCGCCCAGGGCTACGTGGTCGCCCATGAGGTGGGCCATCACGTGCAGACCCTGCTCGGCATCTCGGCCAAGGTGCGCCAGCAACAGCAGGGGCTGAGTCAGGCCGCGCAGAACAAGCTGTCGGTCAAGCTGGAGCTGCAGGCCGACTGCTTCGCCGGCGTCTGGGGCAATTACATGGAGCGGGAGCAGGTGCTGGAGCACGGCGATCTGGAGGAGGCACTCAACGCCGCCCAGGCCATCGGCGACGACCGCCTGCAGCAGCGTGGCCAGGGCCGGGTCGTGCCGGACAGCTTCACCCACGGCAGCTCGGCCCAGCGCCTCGCCTGGTTCAAGCGCGGCTTCGACAGCGGCAAGCCCGCCAGTTGCGACACCTTCGCCGCCCGCTGAAGCGGGCACGACAACAAGGCCGGATCCCTGGGGATCCGGCCTTGTTGCATTCGGCGACCCGGTGAAGAGCCGGCCGGGTCAGGCCGACGCCTTCGGCAGCAGATCCGTGTAGACGAAGCTATCACGCACTATCGTCTCCCCCACTTCGATGGCCAGGGGCCGCAAGAACATGGGGCCGTCCACGGCCAGGGTGTGGAACTCGCCGTTTTCACCGCAGGGATCCACCCCGGCGGGCAGGGCGGCCAGCAGGGCCTGATCGAATGCATGGCCCCCCAGGCTGGCGGCCAGTTTGCTGGGGTCCAGGGTGCTGATGTGCGCCTTCAAGCCGGCGGCGATCATCCTCTGCGCCAGCTCGGTCGTGTCGCTGCCCCAGAGCGGGAACAACGGCTCTATGCCGGTGCCCTCCAGTTGCCGCTCGCGGTAGGCCCGTACATCCTCGAGGAACAGATCCCCAAACGCCATATGCCGGATCCCGCTGGCCACCACCTCGGCCACGAAGCCGCTCATGATACGGGCGTAATCCTCGTTGCTGCAGGGCCAGGGCAGATCCAGGGTGCGCAGCGGCAGGCCAAGGCACTCGGCCTGCTGCATCAGCAGTTGCTTGCGCACCCCGTGGATGGCGACCCGCTCAAATTCCTGGTTCAGGGTGCTGAACAACCCCACCACCTCGATGGCCGGATCCTGCTGCAACTGATGCAGTGCCCAGGCACTGTCTTTACCGCTGCTCCAGGAGAGCAGTACCTTCTTCTTTGTCATCATGTTTCCACTCCGCTTGCACCAAGAAGCTGCAAGACTGTGTTGCGAATTGTGCGATTTACATTCCGGGATACAAAAGCATACCCTCGTTGGTGAGCGAGTCCCCGCAAAGGATGGGGAACAATAACTAAAAAAACGATGGGAAACATAAGGATATGACCACAGTCACGCAACGCAATGATCACGGCCGCCCCCTCAATCGGCAGGATTACAAGACCCTGAGTCTGGCCGCCCTCGGCGGCGCCCTCGAATTCTACGACTTTATCATCTTCGTCTTCTTCGCCGTGGTGATCGGCGAGCTGTTCTTCCCGGCCGACATTCCCGAATGGCTGCGCCAGTTCCAGACCTTCGGCATCTTCGCCGCCGGTTACCTGGCCCGCCCGCTCGGGGGCATCATCATGGCGCACTTCGGCGATCTCATCGGCCGCAAGCGCATGTTCACCCTCAGCATCCTCATGATGGCGCTGCCCACCCTGCTGATCGGCCTGCTGCCCACCTATGCCGCCCTCGGCATCGCCGCCCCGCTGCTGTTGCTGCTGTTGCGGATCCTGCAAGGGGCCGCCATCGGCGGTGAAGTCCCCGGCGCCTGGGTGTTCGTGGCGGAGCATGTGCCCGCCCGCCGGATAGGGCTCGCCTGCGGCACTCTCACGGCAGGTCTGACGGCCGGCATCCTGCTTGGCTCCCTGGTCGCCACCGCCATCAACCGCGGCATGAGCCCGGTCGAGGTGAGCGACTGGGGCTGGCGTCTGGCCTTCGTCCTCGGTGGCATCTTCGGCATAGTCGCCATGTACCTGCGCCGCTGGCTGCACGAGACCCCGGTGTTCGCCGAGATGCAGGCCAACAAGACGCTGGCCGAGGAGCTGCCGCTCAAGACGGTGCTGCGTGAGCACAAGGGCAGCGTCATCGTCTCCATGCTGCTGACCTGGCTGCTCTCCGCCGGCATAGTGGTGGTGATCCTGATGACCCCGACCTATCTGCAGAAGGTGCACGGCATCAGCCCGGCCGATGCGCTGACCGCCAACTCTCTGGCCATAGTCGCGCTCACCCTGGGCTGCATCTTCTATGGCCGCCTGATCGACAGCCTCGGCAGCGGCCCCACCTTCGTGTTTGGCTCCCTGCTGCTGGCCGGCTCCTGCTACGCCTTCTACCACGGCCTGGCGGCCGGCATGGATCAGCTGATCCCGCTCTACATGCTGGCGGGCTTCTCCGTCGGCATCGTCGGGGCCGTGCCCTACGTCATGGTCAACGCCTTCCCGGCCGTGGTGCGCTTCTCCGGGCTGTCGTTCTCCTACAACGTGGCCTACGCCATCTTCGGCGGTCTGACTCCTATGCTGGTCACCCTCTGGATGAAGAACGACGTGCTGGCCCCCTCCCACTATGTGGTCAGCCTGGCCGGGCTGGGCTTCGTCCTCGGCCTGCTGTTCTGGCTGCGGCAGCGCGGTCAGCGTCAGGTCGCGCCACAGGCCGTCTGACCGGTGCGGGCCCCAGACTTTCGGGGCCCCTTTGTTCCAGCTATATTCAGCCAGGCTCCCGTAGAGTAGCCCCCCCTTAAGGCCAGACCACCGTCTGGCCCTGTTGTTTGCCAACCACCCCGAGGTGAAAGATGTTTTTCCAGGTCGTATTCATTGCCTTGCTGGCCTTGCTGCCCATGGTCAATCCCCCCACCACGGCCACCCTGCTGCTCGGACTGAGTAAGGGCATGTCCCGTGAACACGTGCGCCGCCAGATCAATCTGGCCGCCATCTATCTGTTCGCCACCCTCTGCGTCAGCTTCTTCATCGGATCATCCATCCTGGATCTGTTCGGGATCTCCATCCCCGGCCTGCGACTGGCCGGTGGCCTGATCATCGCCTTCATCGGCTTTCGCATGCTGTTCCCCGCCCCCAGCCAGGCCGCCGGGGTCGACATCAACCAGAGCATCGCCTTCGTGCCGCTCACCATGCCCAGCATGTGCGGGCCAGGCACCATGGCGCTGGTGATCAGCGGCGCCGCCCAGATAGCCGAGCTGCCGACCGACTACAACCGCTTCGTCATCTATGCCGCCGTGGTCACCGCCTTCGCCCTGATGAGCCTGCTCAGCTGGGGCGTGCTCAAGCTGGCGGATCCGGTCTGCAAGATCCTGGGGGCCACCGGCATCGACGCCATGACCCGCATCATGGGCTTCCTGCTGGTGTGCATGGGCATGCAGTTCTGCATCAACGGCATCAAGGAAGTGGCGCAGGATCCCGTGTTCCACGGCGCGCCCGCCGCCCAGGTACAGCACAAGACCACGGGGCCGGGCGAGGAGGCCGTCAAGCTGACACTGGAGGCACGCGGATCCTGAGCGGATTGGAATAAGGGTCAGCGGAACGGCCCGTTGTGGTTATTTTTTGTACAGCCAGCATTCAGCTAATGAGGACTAAGGTGATACCACCCTATCCACCCCCTCAGGAGAGATGCAATGGAAAAGATGCTGACCGAGATCCGCAGTTACAGCCTGTTTCATGAGTACCTGACCGTGGTCGGTGTCACCAGCCCGTCCCCCAGCCGGCAGGCCAAGGGATGGGAACACCGGGAGTCCAACCGCCTGGTGGCCCAGATCCGGATCGATCCCCAGGGCAGGCCGCACTACTACATCGACGCCAGGGCCATCTCGGTCAACTGACCCGCCCTGCCTCCCCCAGCCCCGGCCCTGCCCGGGGCTTTTTGTTGCGCCCGGCCGCCAGCGCCAATAAAAAACCCCGGCACTGGCCGGGGTCTTTGTTAGCGGATGCAGGCAGCTTGGCCCCTTACTGGGTCCCGCCCACGGTCAGCTGATCCAGCTTGAGGGTCGGCTGGCCGACCCCGACCGGCACGCTCTGCCCCTCCTTGCCACAGACCCCGACCCCGCGATCCAATGCCAGATCGTGGCCCACCATGGAGACCTGGCTCATGGCCTCTGGGCCGTTGCCGATGAGCGTGGCGCCCTTGATGGGGGCGGTGATCTTGCCATCCTCGATGAGATAGGCCTCGGAGGCGGAGAAGACGAACTTGCCGGAGGTGATATCCACCTGACCGCCGCCGAAGTTGGGGGCATAGATGCCCTTCTTCACCGAGGCGATGATCTCCGCCGGATCGTACTGACCCGCCAGCATGTAGGTGTTGGTCATCCGCGGCATCGGCAGGGCGGCATAGGATTCGCGACGACCGTTGCCGGTGAGCGGTACCCCCATCAGCCGGGCGTTCTGCTTGTCCTGCAGGTAGCCCTTGAGAATACCGTTCTCGATCAGCACGTTGTAACCGCCCGGCGTGCCCTCGTCATCGATGCTGACGGAGCCGCGTCGGCCCACCAGGGTACCGTCATCGACTATGGTGCAGTGCTTGGAGGCAACCTGCTCGCCGATGCGGCCGGCGAAGGCGGACGAGCCCTTGCGGTTGAAGTCCCCCTCCAGGCCGTGACCCACCGCCTCGTGCAGCAGCACACCGGGCCAGCCGGCGCCGAGCACCACCGGCATGGTGCCGGCCGGGGCATCTATGGCCTCGAGGTTGACCAGCGCCTGACGCACCGCCTCGCGCACATAGCCGAAGGCCCGGCTCTCCAGCCCGTCCAGCTCCAGGAAATGGTCATAACCGCAGCGACCACCGCCGCCGGCGCTGCCGCGCTCGCGGCGATCGCCCTTCTCGGCGATGACGGTCACCGATAGCCGCACCAGCGGGCGCACGTCGGCGGCCAGCGTGCCATCGGTGGCGGCCACCAGTATCTCTTCATAGACGCCGCTGATGGAGGCCATCACCTGATTGATGGCGGGATCCAGGCTGCGGGCAAACTTGTCCATCTGCTCAAGCAGCGCGATCTTCTGGTACTTGTCGAGGGTCTGCAGCGGATCCATCGCCGGATAGAGCAGGTTCGCTTCGGTGCGAGCCCAGGCCTTCACCTTGCCCTGGGCGCCGGCAGCGGCGATACCACGGGCGGCGGTGACCGACTGTTGCAGCGCCAGCAGGCTCAGCTCGTCGGAGTAGGCGAAGCCGGTCTTCTCGCCGCTGACGGCGCGCACCCCGACCCCCTGGTCGATGTTGTAGCTGCCATCCTTGACGATGCCATCTTCCAGCATCCAGGACTCGTGCCAGCTGCGCTGGAAATAGAGGTCGCCGAACTCCACCTGATGGCTCATCAGGCTGCCGAGCAGTTGCTGCAGCCGTCCTTCATCGAGGTCGTTCGGGGCCAACAATGAGGCACTAACCTGGCTCAATAGACTCAATCTTGTTCTCCATTCTCGCTGGGAGATGTCGTAATAAAATCCCCTGTCTCAACGAGAAAGGGCAAAGTAGGTTCGATTCGCGACGCGCAATCGAACGTCATGTGTGCCATATGCAAGGGTATTCACGAACTCTCGATGCGGCCGTTTCGCGCTAGTCCGATTGCGCCGCCATGCGGCTAATCGAACCCATGCAAACCTACAGCAATCGGGCGTGTTGCAGCACCGGCATGGTCCGCGCCAGCTCCTCGCCGAGGGCGGGGTCCATCTTCGCCAGCACGGTCGCACGGCCCGATGGCTGACAGGCCAGCACCCGGCCCCAGGGATCGATCACCATGCTGTGGCCCCAGGTCTGGCGCCCCGTCTCATGGCTGCCGCCCTGATTGGCGGCCACCACATAGCACTGGTTCTCGATGGCGCGGGCCCGCAGCAGCGGCTCCCAGTGCGCCTCGCCGGTCACGGCGGTGAAGGCCGCCGGCACCAGCAGCACCCGGGCACCGGCACGGCTCAGCCGACGATAGAGCTCGGGGAAGCGCAGATCATAACAGATAGAGAGGCCGAGGGGACCAAAGGGGGAGTCCACCAACACGGGATCCTGGCCGGGGCTGAAGGTCTCCGACTCCCGGTAGCGGCCCTGGTTGTCGGCCACGTCCACGTCGAACAGGTGGATCTTGTGGTAATGGCCCTTGAGATCCCCGTTGGGATCGAACACCAGCGAGCTGGTGTGGATATGGCTGGAGCCGGGAATACGGGTGGGCATGGCACCGGCCACCAGCCAGATCCCCTGCTCCCGGGCCCACAGGGCCAGCTGTTGCTGGATGGGCCCCTCACCGATCGCTTCGGCGTTGTCCAGATAGCCCTGGCGCTCGCCAAACAGGGCGAAGTTTTCCGGCAGCAGTACCAGCAAGGGACGCGCTTTGGGCAAGGCGGCCAGCTCGGCGGCGATCTGCTCCCGGTTATCCTGCCAGTGCCGACCGGACACCAGCTGTATTGCGGCTAACCACATGACTCACTCCTTGTCGGCGTTGATGGCAGTCCTGATATTCGGGTCTTTATCCATTTCGCTCAACAGTTTGCGAAGATGGTGTCGGACCAGATCTCGTTGGCCCCTTTGGGCCCATTTAAGGCAATCAAACAATTCCCATACCAAACCATCGCCATCGGCGATATAGGCTGGAAAATCCCAGTGACTTGGCGCCGCGCCTCCTACCTCCAACCCCGGTAGACAAGATGTTTTATCGAAGAGAGGCAAGTAAGGCTTGGCAAGAGGAAACTCGGTGCCACTATCGAGGATGTGGATCTCTATGCTGGACATGTCATAGAAGATATAACGCCAGTAGGAACAAACCTCTTCATGCTTTCCCTGCCAGCAGTGGAATACTTCGCGCTCACCCACAATAGACCGCACCAGTGATGCCGCCTGATTGTGAAAACCCGGCGTAGCCAGCAACAAGACATCGACATCGGACACCCTGTCGGCCTTGCCCTTCGCGAGTGACCCAACCACCACTCCAGCGTCTATGGCAGGGTGAGCCGCGCCATGCTCAATCACGGCTTGCAGCAGAGCACGTTGAAGTAGCGGAATAGCAGGGCAACGCTCATCAACCATCACGACGGCTTCTTTGCAAGGACCGCATCCCCGGCTTGCAGGGTGTAATCCAGCACTATGATACGTGCCAGCACGGGGTGAAAGAGGGCCTTGAGAGCAGCATGAGCCGGATGGGGCAGGTAACACTGGCGGGCGGCCTCGTCGGCGAAGGTCATCAGCACGCTGTGGGTGAAGCCTTCGGCGCGCCCTTCTGGGCTGTCATCTTGGCCCCACTCGACGGCTACCACGCCACTGACCTTGGCCGGGATGTCGAGAAAGGCTGCCCTGACAGCCGCGATACCGTCGGCCTGGACCTCTCTCTTGAAGGTGATCAGCAGAATGTGTCGGATCATGGCTCACTCCTTGTGATTGAAGACCCCTACCCGCCTCAGCGCTGACCGGGTCCGGTATGCTTGGGGGTCAGCAGGAAGGGGGTGACCTCCTCGGCGGGCAGGCTGGGAGCCACCGCATCCACCGCCTGCTTCTGCTGCTGGTTGAGCTTGATGCGCGCCTTGTCCCGCCCCGCCTCGATCAGCTTGGGATCATCCAGCGGGCCCGAGACCCGGAAGTCGATGCGGGTCACCACGTCCACCACCGGCTCCAGCAGCTTGGAGAGCGCCAGCACATAGAGCCCGGTGATCGGGGTCAGCGAGAAGGCGGCCACCACCGGCAGGGTACCCCCCAGGTTCGGGGAGAAGCTCAGATCGTAATCGAGTCGCCAGCGCACCAGATCGGCGATGCCCTCACCGCGCAGGTTGCCCGCCGCCCCCTTCATGTAGAAGTCGTTGTTGTCCACCACCCCCTGCTTGATCTTGGCGGAGGCGGACATGGATTCGAAGTAGAAGCCCTTGTCGAACACATCGCGGAAATCGAGCCGCAACTTGCGCAGCAACGAATCCAGGCTGAGCAGGGAGAGCAGGCGGGCCCCCTTGTCGTTGACCTCCCGCAGGGTGCCGCCTTCCAGCTGATAGTCGGCGGTGCCCCCCAGGGTCGGCAGATCCAGCCGGTAGGGAACGTCACGCCAGTTCAGATCCAGCGCCAGCTTGCCCGGCGCATCGCCGATGGGCGAGGTGAAGCCGAGCCGCTGCAGCAACAGCTCGCTGTTCTGGGTGTTGAGCTTGAGCCGGGCCCGGGTCTGCATCTGGCCGGGTAGCGCCAGCCATTCGGCGTTCCCGCTCAGGGTGCTGCCGGCGAGCTTCATCTCCAGCCCCTTGAGGGCCAGCTGGTTGACGCCGGGCACCAGTTCGCCTTTCAGCTCCCCCAGCGGCAGGGTGCCGAAGCGGCAGTCCACACAGCTGAAGTTGAGCCAGGGGATGGCGTCCATGATGGCCTTGTCCTGCCGGGCATCCGGCTCCGGGCTGAGATCCGATCCCTTGCCGGACCAGTAGATCCTGGCGAATTTGGCGTCGATGGGCTGTTGGCCGGCGACGGGAATGCGCACCACCCCCATCACATCCGGGCTGTCGATCATCACCTCGGTGGCCTGGCGGACCGGGCCCACGGTGAAGCGCACCGCCTTGATGTTGGCGCTGCCGATATCGGCTCGGGCCAGCTGGCCATCCACCCACCACTCCTGCGGCAGGAAGGAGGGGCCGACCACCGCATTGCCGCTCTCGGTCTGGCTCGGCAGCCAGCGCTTGAGCCGCGCCAGCCAGCCACCCACGTCCGCATGCGGCTGGTTGATGACCAGCAGCATGGGCTTGTCCTGCAACACCCTGGCCCCCGGCTGGCCGACGTCGACCCGCACCCGGCTGAGGTAGGGCGTGCCCTCGCCGTAAACCAGCCGGCTCTGCATGTCCACATCGTTCCCCAGCACGCCGCGAATATCGGCGGCGCCGTCGCGGCCTCGCACCGTGACCTTGAGCGGGAGCTGGCTGTCGGCCGTCTTGGCGAGGGGGAACGGCAGATCCAGCCCCATCCCCTGCAGGTTGGAGTCCAGCGCCAGCTGGAAGCTGAACGGCTTGTCATTGGGCAGCGTCAGCCCCAGGGCGCCAGTCCAGTTGCTGCGCCCCTTGAGCAGCTCGAGGGCGGGGATGTCGCGGCGTTGGCGACTGCTGTCCCACTGCCCCTTGAACTTGAGATCGACCTGATAACGGTTCGGCAGCTGCTTGCCCTGATAATCCAGGGTCAGCGGCTGATCCCACAGGCTGGCCTTGAGGTTGCTGAAACGGGTGTGTTCGTTGTCATACAGCAGTCGGCCATCGACCCGCTCCAGCGGCATGTCGAGGGCGGCGATCCTGACCTTGTTGTTGTGGAACTGGGCGTCGCCGCTGGCCTTGACCTCGCCCTTGCCGCCGAGCGGAATATCCAGCTTGACCGTGCCCTTCATGGGCCCGCGGATCTCGATCTCCCGCAGCGCCTGGCCGACGGAGTTGCCCATCGGCGAATCCTGCAGATAGTCGCTGATGGCCTTGCCCTCGCCGGCGACCCTGGCGTCCACGTAGAGATGGGCGCCCGGGGCCAGCGTCGGGATCCAGGCATGCACCGAGTCGGAGCCAGCCTTGCCGAGCCGGGTGGAGCGGCTGTTCATGTCGAGGCTGGCGTTCTGGAACAGCAGATCGATCTGCAGGTCGGTGAGCGGTTGCCAACCGGGGAAGAATTGGAAGGTCGCCTTCTCGAGCGGCACCGCCACCTGGAAGACGCCGGCGCCCTGATCGTAGGGGAAGTCCCTGAACTCGCCGTACCAGAGCAGGTCGGCGCCCTTGGCCTGGCCCCCCTTGATGGCCCCGCTCAGGTAGTTCACCAGGCCGTCACTCATCACGGCCAGCGGGTAATAGCGGTAGGCATGGCCCGCGTTCTTGACGTCGATGCGGCCGGTCAGGGCGAGGAAGGGGTGCTCGAACAGATCGAGCCGGAAGCGGCTGGCAAGACGCAGATCCGGGTTGTCCAGGGCGATGTCCTGGCCATAGAGCACCCAGCCTGCCGGCGTCTGCCACCAATCCAGCCGCGCCGCCAGGCTGTCGACCGGGATCGGCTCCTTGAAGTGGCGCGCCGGATCCACCTTGCCCTTGCCGAGGCCCAGGCGGGCGCCGCCGCCCGCCGGGGTCAGCCAGAATTCGCCGTCCAGGTTCTGCAGGCCAGGCACATCCCGCCAGGCCTTCATCTCGAAGCCCGCGAGCCGTCCGGCGAGGGAGAGCCCCTGCCAGTTCGCATCCGCCTGCAGGATCAGATCCTGCAACTTGCCCTTGGGCTGGGTGCGCTTGAGGGTCTCGGTCAGGCGGGGATAGAGACCCGAGACCAGCTGGCTCAGGCTGGCGATCTGGCTGATGTCGATGGCGGGCACATAGCCCTGGATGCGTTCGCCCACCCGCTCGAGCTGCAGCCGGCTGTGCAGCCAGGTCGCGCCATCGAGCTTGAAGATCACATCATGGCTGGCGAGCTGCCACTCCTCCCCCGACCGCCGCAGCTGGATCTTGCCGCCGCGCAGATCGAGCCGGTGTGGCTCTCCCTTGACCTCGTCCTTCCAGATCAGATGGTTGTTGCCAAAGGCCAGCAGCGAGTCCCCCAGCTGACCGTTGGCAAAGTTGCTCCACAGCTGGAAGTCGAGCTGGCCCGTCACCTTGGGCTCGCCGGCGTGGATCCTGGCCAGCATGGGGCTGATGTCGAGCTCGCTGGCCCCCAGATAGAGCTGGCCACTGAGGCTGCCGAACCGCGTCGCGGGGGCGTCTACGTCCAGGATGAGATCGATGGCGCTCTCGCCCACCCCGTTGATGAGATAGGCCTTGCCCACGCCCTGGTGACGCTGGCCGCGGTTCTGCCAGCGCAGCTGGGCGATGTTGAGGGCACGCACCTCACCCAGCGCCGTGGTCACGCTCAGGCGGGTGTCATGAATGTCGAAGGTGGAGAGCTGGGTCAGCAGGAAGCGCAGCAGGGCTGCCTGCTGGTTCGGATTCTTCTCGCCCGCCGGCTCTGCCGGCTGGGCCAGATCCAGCGCTATGTCGCCGTCGCTCAGCAGCAGTTGGCCGAACACCGGCTTCCACTCGTTGAGGGAGCGCCAGAAGTCGAGGTGGGCCCACACCTTGCCGAGCCGCAGGGAGAAACGCCCCGAATCGGGTGCGATGGCGAGTCCTTGCAGCTCGAGGGCCGGCCCGCGCTGGGTCCAGTCCAGGCCGACGTGCTCGACACTGACCTCCAGCTGGCTGTTGCCGAGCAGGCTGGCGATCAGCGCCTGGCGATGCTGGTTGAGCAGGGGGCCGCCAAGGCGTACCAGGCTGACCAGGATGGCCAGCAGCACGAAGAAGACCCCGAGGGCTAACCAGCCCCGACTCAGCCAGCGGTAGACCAATTACATCATCACCACATCGAATTGTTCCTGCCCACAGAGCGGCTCAGTCACCACCCTGACCTGTTTGCCGATGAAGACTTCCAGCTCGGCCAGACTGTGTGATTCCTCGCCCCGCAGGTAGTCGGCCACCGAGGGGGCCGCGTAGACGGTGAACTGATCCGCATCGTAGGCGCGGTTGACCCGGATGATCTCCCGCAGGATCTCGAAGCAGACCGACTCCACCGTCTTGACCCGGCCACGGCCCTTGCACTCCGGGCACTCGGAGCAGAGCACATGCTCCAGGCTCTCGCGGGTGCGCTTGCGGGTCATCTCCACCAGCCCGAGCTGGGAGAAGCCGTTGACGTTGGTCTTGGCCCTGTCCTTGGCCAGCGCCAGCTCCAGGCTGTGCAACACCCGACGGCGGTGATCCTCCGACTGCATGTCGATGAAGTCGATGATGATGATGCCACCGAGGTTGCGCAGCCGCAGGTGGCGGGCGATGGCGGCGGTCGCCTCGACGTTGGTGTTGAAGATGGTCTCTTCCAGATTGCGGTGGCCGACGAAGGCGCCGGTGTTGATGTCCACCGTGGTCATGGCTTCGGTCTGGTCGATGATGAGGTAGCCGCCGGATTTCAGCTCCACCTTGCGCTCAAGGGCGCGCTGGATCTCGTTCTCCACGTCGTAGAGATCGAAGATGGGCGACTCGCCGGAGTAGTACTCCAGCTTGTTCGCGAGCTCGGGCACATACTCCCCGGTGAAATGCGAGAGCAGCTCGAAGCTCTGGCGCGAGTCGACCCGGATCTTGTCGAGCTCGGCGCCGACGAAGTCGCGCACCACCCGGAAGGCCAGGCTGGGATCCTCGTAGAGGATCTTGCAGGGCGGGTACTTCTGCTTGCGCTCCAGGATCTTGCGCCACAGCCGCTTGAGGAAGGCGGCATCCTGCTCCAGCTCCTGCTCCCCCACCCCTTCGGCGGCGGTGCGGATGATGTAACCACCGAGATCATCCACGTAGCCCGCTACGGTACGCTTGAGGCGCTCGCGCTCCGCTTCCGACTCGATGCGTTGGGAGACGCCGACGTGAGCGCTGCCCGGCATAAACACCAGATAGCGGGAGGGCAGGGTGATGTCGGTGGTGAGGCGGGCACCCTTGGTGCCCAGCGGATCCTTGACCACCTGCACCATGATGTCCTGGCCCTGGCGCACCAGCTCGGCGATGTTGCCGGCCTGGAACTGCTCCTTCTCCTTCACCGCCACGCACTCGGTGTGCGGCACTATGTCGGAGGCGTGCAGGAAGGCGGCCTTGTCCATGCCGATGTCGACGAAGGCGGCCTGCATGCCGGGCAGCACCCGGCTGATCTTGCCCTTGTAGATGTTGCCCACTATGCCGCGCTTGGCCTGACGCTCTACATGCACTTCCTGCAGCAGGCCGTTCTCGACCAGGGCGACCCGGGTTTCGGAGGGGGTGACGTTCACCAGCAGTTCGACTGACATAAGTTACCTTGCCTTTCTAGTTTTGAATTCTGACTGCCAGTCCGGCAGGGCACGCGCAACGCAGGTGGTAACGCAGCAGGAGACCGCTGGGGCGGGTTATCGGCTCTGTTCGAGCTGCTGGCGGATCAGCAGATCCGTTTCCAGCAGGGGCAGGCCGACCACGGCGCTGTAGCTCCCCTCTAGCCGGCTGACAAACTTGCCGGCGATGCCCTGAATGGCATAGGCGCCGGCCTTGTCGCAGGGCTCGCCGGTGCGCCAGTAGGCCTCGATCTCGGCCTCGTCCAGCTTGCGAAACGCCACGTTGGTGGTGACCAGCCGCACGTCGCAGCGCTCCGGGGTGGCCAACGCCACCGCCGTCATCACCTGATGTACCTTGCCGGAGAGCGCCTCCAGCATGTCTTTGGCGTCGAGCAGATCGGAGGGTTTCTCCAGCACCCGATCCCCCAACACCACTATGGTGTCGGCGCCCAGCACCGGCAGCGCGGTCGGGGCGGCAGCCACCCCGGCCATCGCCTTGTCACGGGCGAGCCGGCAGACATAATCCTGGGGCTTCTCGCCCGCTTCCCGTTGCTCGGGAACATCCAGCCTGAGTACCTCGAAACGGTAGCCGAGGCGGGTCAATAATTCGTGCCGGCGGGGGGAACCCGAGGCGAGATAGAGTTGCAGTTCGTTGTGCTTGTTCATATTCACTCAATGAGATGAGACGCAGTTACAATCCGTTGTTTTTGCTCATGTTCACTTAATATTGAAGTGACGGCGCACCTTGCGCAAGACCATAAAGATCCAGGGCCATATTAGCATCGTCGTCAGGGTCGACCAAAAATAGGCGAAATTGAGGCTGGCACGGCTGAACAGGTGCTCGGCCCAGAACACGGTGATCTTGCCCACCAGCGAGAGCAGGCCGATGATCAGCGCCTGCTGCCAAAGGGAGAAGTTGCGGATCTTCTGGAACTGGAAGGCCGCCAGATAGGTGGTGATGGCCATGGCCATGGCCCGCACCCCGAGCGTGCTGCCGAGCAGCACGTCCAGCAGCAGGCCCGCCACCCAGGCGGTGCCGACGTTGGCCCGGTGCGGCAACGCCAGCGCCCAGTAGATGAGCACCATGGCGAGCCAGTCCGGCCGGAAGGGTTCGAATTGGAAGGGGAGCGGCAGGATCGACAGGCACAGAGCCAGCAGGATCGAGACCCAGATCCAGATCCTGCCACTGGCGGGTTGCAGCATCAGCGCGTCGCTCCCGCCGCCGAGGTGGCCGTCGCCGCGGACGCCGCCGGAGCTGGGGCCTGAGCCGGTGCCAGGGCATCATTGTCGTGCACTTCCGGCTTCTTGTCGGTCCACAGCAGCAGCAGATAGCGCAATCGGTCCAGCTCCACCAGCGGCTTGGCTTCGACCTGGGCGAAGGGCTTGCCCTCCACATAGTCGGAGCGAGTCACGGTCGCCACCGGGTAGCCTTCCGGGAAGCGACCGCCGAGACCCGAGGTCACCAGCAGATCGCCGACCTGCACATCGGTGTTGCGCGGCAGGTTGCGCAGCTCGAGCTTGTCGAGTTCACCACTGCCGGAGGCGATGGCGCGCAGATCGTTGCGCAGCACCCGCACCGGGATGCCGTGGCTGGAGTCGGTGACCAGCAGGACGCGGCTGGTGGTGGAACCCACGTGCAGCACCTGACCTATCACCCCCTGATCGTTGATCACCGGCTGGCCGTTATAGACGCCGTCCAGCGCCCCCTTGTTGATCAGCACCTGATGACTGAAGGGGTCGGAATCCACCGACAGCAGCTCGGCCACCATCTTGCGGGACTCCTTGTGCACCGGCGAACCGAGCAGCTCACGCAGCCGCTGGTTCTCGTGCTCCAGCTGATCCAGCTTGAGCAGGCGCGAGCGCAGGGTGAACAGCTGTTGTTCCTGCTGCTTGGTCTGTTCGATGAGGCTGGAGCGGGTCTGCACCTGGGTCGACATGGTATCGAGCAGGGTGCCGGGGGCGTTGGCGATGTATTGCAGCGGGCTGACCAGCGAGCTCAGATAAACGCGGACATGGGTAAACACACCGAAGCGGGAGTCCGCGACGATGGCAGCAACAGAGATGATGACGGCGAGAAACAACCGTAACTGAAGCGAAGGGCCTCTACCAAAAATGGGTTTCATGAGTCGTCAAAAAAGAGCCGGCACGCTGGCCGGCTTTGGGTCTTATTCGTAGTGGAACAGATCGCCACCGTGCATATCGATCAGCTCCAGCGCCTTGCCGCCACCGCGGGCGACACAGGTGAGCGGATCTTCGGCCACGACGACCGGGATGCCGGTCTCTTCCATCAGCAGGCGGTCGATGTCCTTGAGCAGGGCACCACCACCGGTCAGCACCATGCCGCGCTCGGAGATGTCGGACGCCAGCTCGGGCGGAGACTGCTCCAGGGCGACCATGACGGCGGCGACGATACCGGACAGCGGCTCTTGCAGCGCTTCCAGGATCTCGTTGGAGTTCAGGGTGAAGCTGCGCGGCACCCCTTCGGCCAGGTTGCGACCACGCACCTCGATCTCGCGTACCTCTTCGCCCGGATAGGCGGAGCCGATCGAGTGCTTGATGCGCTCGGCGGTGGCTTCCCCGATCAGGCTGCCATAGTTGCGACGCACGTAGCTGATGATGGCTTCGTCAAACTTGTCGCCACCGATGCGCACGGACTGGGAGTAGACCACGCCGTTCAGGGAGATGATGGCCACCTCGGTGGTACCACCACCGATGTCCACCACCATGGAGCCGGTCGCTTCGGAGACCGGCAGACCGGCACCGATGGCGGCAGCCATGGGTTCATCGATCAGGTAGACCTCACGGGCACCGGCGCCCAGCGCGGATTCCTTGATGGCACGGCGCTCGACCTGAGTGGAGCCGCACGGCACGCACACCAGCACACGGGGGCTGGGGCGGAAATAGTTGTTGTCGTGAACCTGCTTGATGAAGTGCTGCAGCATCTTCTCGGTCACGTAGAAGTCGGCGATGACGCCGTCTTTCATCGGACGGATGGCGGAGATGTTGCCTGGGGTACGACCCAGCATCTGCTTGGCGGCATGACCGACGGCAGCGACCGATTTGGCGTTCCCGCGCTCTTGGCGAATGGCGACAACTGAGGGTTCGTTAAGGACGATCCCTTGATCTTTTACGTAGATCAGGGTGTTGGCAGTTCCCAAGTCGATCGACAGATCGTTGGAAAAGACGCCTCTGAGCTTTTTGAACATGGCTACGGGAAATCCTAAGAATTTGGAGGTGCATAAAACCGGCTAACTTTACCAATGCCCACCTCAATGGGCAAGCGCTCAAACTGTCGCCAATCAATCAAGCGCGACAAAAATGCGAGTCATCACTCACCCGCTCAGGCAGACAAACTCTACGAAACAAGGAGATAAGTCTCAAGCTCAAGCCAAACGGTCCCGATCCTCATCGACAGATCAATTTCAGGGCATCACCTCACGCCGATAAATAATTCTGTCATTGCCACGACCGATGCCAAAAATCGCCATGCCATCCAGACTCTGGGGGTCCGAAAGCCAGAGCGGCCGCCGTCCTGGTTGCAGCGCCGACTCGGGTTGCTTGCTCAGATCGATTCGGAAGGGAATGCGCACCGTCTGGTCCGGGGCCGCCAGCTGCAAGGCGATGACGCCATCCTGCACCGTCGCCGTCATGGCGCCGGGCGCGACCGGACCAAGCCCGAGCCGGATCTTGGTGTTCTCGTCCAGGGTCAGCTCGCCGCTCCCTGCATCGAAGCTCTGGCTGCTATCGGTAAACTCGAACCCTCCATCCAGCAGGGAGAGCCGGGTACATTGATCCGCCCACTGCCGGTGCCAGCTGCCTGCCTCGTGATATTGCAGTTGCAGCGGTACCATCAGCGGCGCCGACGCCACCCCCTGCGCCGTGCCGGCCAGCACCCGCCCGAAATAGGCCTCCATGGGGCTGGCATCGATCTGCTTGGCGTTGCAACCCGAGCCGCTGCATGTCCCGGCCTGTTGGGCATTGAAATCGGGGGCCGCGATCAGCGTCTGCCCGCCATCGTTGTCCTGCATATAGAGACCAAACAGCAGCTCGCGGTAGGGGCCGTCAGGCTGGCTATCGGAGAGGCGGGCAAACTCGGTCGGCCCGCTGAAATCAGCCGCCCCCGCCACCCATGGCAGCGGTCCCAGGCTGCGCAGCCGGGCAGAGAGTGCTATCCCATCTCTGTTGTTGGCCGTGCTCAGGTAGGCATCGCCCTTGGCGAAGCTCTCTCTATAGTTCTGAGTGACCCGTCCGAGCTGGTTGCGGGCCTCAATATGCAACTGCGTCAGGAAGGGCTGCCCCATATAACTGAAGGCGCCACAGGCCGGCGCTATGTCGCCGCTGACCAGATTGAAGTCCAGCGGGATAAAGCGCCCCAGCGGCGCGCTGAGCGCGGGGGTTATGGTATAGCCGAAGTAGCCGCCAGCTGGCGGGGTCGCCTGCATCCGGAACACGCCGACCTCGTTGACCGACTGCCCGACCACGTTGAGGTTGCTGGCGGTCGTGATGGCATGGTCGTAGCTAGCCGTACCGACGACCGCCTCCACCCCGGGTTGGGGGGCCACCAGCTGGCTAGCGAGCGCTATCCCGGTCAGTGCAAAGTTGGGGGTCGCCAGATTGCCGCGGCAGAGATCGGTGTCGTTATCGGACTGCCAGGCCACGGCCCCAAGGTTGAGCGGGAAGGCTTCCCCGGTCTTCTTGAATACCGGGCAGCTGATATCCCCTGCCACGCAGACCCCTTGCGGGGCCGTGATGCAGAGCCCGACCGGGCGACTGACAAACTGATCGCCCCCCGTCATCACCAGACCGGCGCTGTCGCCGCTGCCCTGGTGGCGGGCATTGAGCTGCATCTGACCCGCATCCGGATAATTGACCGTCAGGGTCGCCTCCCCCTGGGCGTCGAAGCTCAGGTTGCTGGCGGTGGCCGCCCCCTGGGTCGTCGCGATGGCGTTGCCATTGACCGTCACCTTGCTGCCAAAGCCGTTGCCGTTCGGACTGACATAATCGCTCCAGAAGCTGACCGGCTTGCTGACGCCGGCAAAGCCGGGCACGCACTTCTGGCTCGCGCTGTCTTTCCTCACCGCCTTCAGCTGCACCTGTTGCGGCCTGTTGGCGTAAGTGTCCAGCACATCGAACAGGAAACCGCTGTCGGCAAAGCTGAGGGTACAGGCGGCGGCGCTGAGTGCACCGCCCCCGGCCCGGCACAGGGTGGCAGTGCTCGCGACCGGATTCGATGCACTAACCCCCAGGGTCACAGCGCCCGCCGTGGTATGGCGAAGTTGTTTGACGGCACTCCCTCCCGTCAGGCTGATCTGGTTGCCACCTTCCCAGCCCGTCGCTGGAGCCAGGGTAAGAGAGACCGTGGTTGTAATCAGACTGCTGCAGGCGGCATTGGCACAGGCGCGAATGGTGATGGGCTCAGGGTTGCAGGTCAGCGCCTGGCCGCTGTGATCCAGCTCGAAATGGTCAACCTGACTACCGCCGCCACCGCCCTGCTGGCACAGACCACCCAGATCAGCATTGTCGACCGCGTCCTGAGAGAAATCGACCTCACCGTTGCCACCCATATCGATGCTCCCACCCGCCGCCAGCGCCCCATCAATGCTGGCATTGCCAGACATATTGACGTCTCCCATGACATAGACGATGCCGTTGATCTGGTTTTGACCCTTAATCGAGAGATCGCCCTTTACATAAATGAAGAGGTTCTCTGGTGGGTTGGTTAGGTTGAGCTTGGCGTTGTTCAGATCGAGGTTGTTGAAGTACAGCCGCGCCGTCACCCCACTGGAGACGATCTCGGCGTCATTGCCGATGGAACCGTTGTTGAAATCATGATCCCCTGGCGCGAAGCTGTTCCCGGCGTGACCGCTGCAGGTAGTCACTCCCTTGTGGCTGCTGCATGACAGATCCGTCAAGGGCGGTTCAAGCATACCCGCGGGTGGCTCCATGATGGCACCTTCCGTCGGTGGGTCAGTGAAGATATCACTGCAGTTGGGCAACGGGGGCGGCACCACTGCGTCCCCCTTGTTGATAACGCTATTGTCTTTCACCACCAGGGTACGCGCCGTGATCCGACCGGTCAGGGTCGCCTGGTTGCCCATAATCACAGTGCCACCGGCATAGAGATAGCCGACAAACCTGGCGCTATTACTGATATTGAAGTCGTTATAACTGACCCAGACCAGGTTCTGCTTGCCACCGGCATTGATCAATGGATTGTTACGCAACGTCGGTGTGTTCTTGACGAAGATCCGGGTCAGCGCCTGATCCTTACTCTGTAACTTGACGACGGTGCTATCCAGGGAAAGTGTCTCGAAGAAATGATCGCCCGGCCCCAGGATCAGGGTGCCACCATTGCTCATATTCAAGCTGGCTATCTGATAGCCCGGCTGGGCGGTCAACACCAGTTGGCAGCCGCTGCTACCTACGTTGCGGTAAGCCTTCTGATCCAGCACCGCACTGCCATTGTTGTTGCAGTTTAGATCTGTGGTGGAGCCATTCGTGGGGAAAGCGTTACTCCCCGTCAGGCTGAGGCCGCCAATATCCTGTCCCGTGATGGCGCAAACCTTGTAGCCCCCCAGGCCATCGTCACAGTTCCTGGTGTTGTTCTGGTTGGCAGTAATGGAGCAGAAGGCCAGTTTGTTCCCGCCAGTACCGTTGATCCTGGGATTGTTGACCTCACTCAGCTGGGGGATGAGTGTCCCGGCACAGGCGCTGGCTTGCTCCCCATGGTGCCCTTGTACCACGGCCGGAAAATAGCGGCCGGTATCAATGACGCCAAACGCATCCGCACCCGAACTGACCAGGCTCAACAGCAACCAAGCGACCAGGCACAACATGAACCTGTAGCGACGAGGAAAAGCGCAGAGCCCGCCCCAGGAGCTTAGGTTGTCTGTCATGGTGCATCTCCATCGAAGGCTTCCGCCACCAGGGTCCGACTGACGGCAAAATCGGGGTTGGGGCTATTCAGATCCGTGTTACCACAGCGCCCTTCGCTGCGAAACCGGTAGCTGGTCTGGGTCATCCCGTCCGTACTCGCGGTGATGGGCTGACAGGTCACGCTGACCTGACAATCCACCAACCCGGGGATAGAGAAGGAGGTCCTGGTCAGAGCATCACACCGCTGGGCGGTCCAGTGATCGTTGGGATAGAGCCGATAGAGGGCGATTTCCAACCCGTTCTGGGCCGCCATCAGGGCCCGCACACCCCGCACCTCCACCGTGTTCTTCTCGCCGCTGTCGACCAGGAAGCGGCCCATGGCCGCCGCCAGCAGGGCCATAATGACGATGACAAACAGCGCGATCATGATGGCGCTGCCCCGTTGGGCCGTCATGGCGGGGGGAAAGGCGCTAGGGGACATTGAATGGCTCCAGCCGATGGTTGAAGGTGACGCTCTCGCCGCGCTGCTCGAGTATCAGCCTCAGCCCAACCTCGCTCGGGCTGAAGGCCGCCGGACCCCGGTAGAAGTAAGAGGAGATCGGGCGGATATGCTCGGCCATCGGGGCGGGAGTGCTAGTGCCAATATTCACGCCTATGGCGGCACTGCTCCGGTTCAACACTGAATCAGTCACGCAGTAGCGCACCTGCTGGTTGGCGAAATAGATGCGCCAGCTCGGAGAATCCTTGGTGAAGACATTGTCGACCACCAGCGGCAGCGCCCCCGAGACGGGGCTACCCACTGAGGTCACCCTGGCGACGCAGTTGCCATAGAGACAACCCTGGTCCAAGGTGAGATCCGGGCTGGCAAGGGGGTAGACGATGGCCAGCTCACCCACCTCGGGGAGGCGAACCGGGGTGATGATAGTCAGCCCGCCGCTCCCATTGGGGCTCAGATAGCGGCTGGCGGTGGCAATGGGCCAGAAGCGCAGGCAGTTGCCCTGCTCCACCACATTTCCAAGGCTGTCCTCCACCCGTACCGAGCCCGGCACCGCATCGCGCAGCTCGCGATTGAGCCGCTCCAGCGCGAAGCGGGCATCGCTCATCAACTGCTCGCGGCTACTCGCATCGCCATAGATCTGGGTGCCGATGCCGATAAACTGGCTGGAGAAGGTGGCCATGATGCCGAGCAGCAGGATCACCATCACCAGCTCGACCAGCGTAAAACCCCGAGCCAGACGACGAGCCATCAGTAGTTACCCCGGTAGACAGCAAAATCGACTTCACTGCTATCCGGCAGCCGCACCTGCAGATCGATGCGCTTGCCAACGGACTCTGCGCTCTTGCCCGGGCTCCCAAACAGGGAGTCAGGCGTGACGCTGATCCTGATCTGATAGTTGCGATACTCCTCGTTGTTGACGCCAACCGACGTCTGGGTAAAGCGATTGGCGTCCACCCAGTTGCCTGCGGTATCGAAGTCATCAACATCGTTAAAGGCATAAGAGGCGGGCTCACCATCAGGGCCGTAGTCGGTGCTGGCAGTGCAGGTGGGATAGGTCACAGGAGGCGTACCGGCCGTCTCGCCGCAGCGATAGCGACCGCCGTTATGGTCCGAATGTTCGTCGAAGGATTTTTGCAGCACCTCGTTCAAGATGCGTTGAGCCAGTTGGGCGGCGCGCACCTGCTGCACCGGATCCACAGCCTGGGGTGCCTGATTGACAAGCAAGCCCAGGATCCCGGTCAGCGCTATGGTCAGCAGCACTATGCCGACGACAAGCTCGACCAGGGTAAAACCGCGGGAGGCGTTAAGGGAGGGCATAGATATAGCCTTCGGACTCGATACGTAACCGGGTACGTTCGGCGCCCTCAGTGACAGCCAGATCGCAACCAGCGGCGCAAGAGCCCAGGGGGCGGCCACTGTGTTTATCGAAGGAGAACCTCGCCGGGGGGGACAGGACAACGTCGCCAGAGGTGCTCACCACCCGACCACGGCTCTGCTCGTCCGCACTCCAGCTCGAGATGGGTTTGGCACTGCAGCTACCCGTCTGCGTCAGGTGACCGAAGCGGTTAGCCTCCAGCACCAGCTGGGTGCAGCGATCCCCCCCCTCGTTCATATTCATGGTCTGCACCAGTCGCAGCCGGGCCACCAGCTCATCGCGCAGGGTATGGGTTTCAAAGCCGCCTTTGCCCAGCCACTTGGGCACGGCAAAGGCGGCCAGAATCCCGAGTAACAGGATCACGATTACTAGTTCAACCAGGGTGAACCCCTTTCGCATTCTGTTGATTCCAAATAGAAAAGGCGAGGCATACGCCTCGCCTAACACAGCATTACGAGCAGTTGGCGCCGCTCAGTTGCACAGAGAAGGTCTCACCTTCATCCGCCGGTGCGTTGTAAATCACCTCACAGCTATTGGCTTGATCCGAGGTAAATACACCGCTGTTATCCACGGCCCAGCCGCCATCCAGAGTGACTACCTGGCCAATCCCAGCCTGATCCGCTGTCGGATAACCCCAGGTTGTAGTGGCTGAGCTGGTGCCTACGGCAACAGAAGAGGAGTCCAGCTTCTCTGTGCCATCGATAGCCGAACGGCTATAGACCAGTTGAGCCCCACTCTGCACGGCGGCGGCAACGCCCTGTGCAGCAGCCTTATTGGCATCATCCTGCAGATTCAGGAACTTGGGCGCAGCGGTGACCGCCAGAATGCCCAGGATGATGATCACGATCACCAGTTCGATCAGGGTAAAACCCGCCTGCTTTTTCATTACATTATTCCTCTGTTTATCAATTGATATTGGTGGTGACCTGGCCGGAGGCCGGGCGGTAACTGAAACTCATATAGGCATCCGTGCTCCCTTGCGGGTCCTGATACCGTCCATCACTTCCCTTGCTCAGGCTGTTGACCAGATAGTAACGGCAGACCGAATCCAGTCCATTGTTGCTCACCGTGGCATAGAACTTCAGGTCATTGCCGCTACCGCTTACCTCGTCAAAGTTGGCAGTAGCCTTGGGAGGATTTTGCAACAACCCCTCCCAAATATTGAGACAGCGCGTGGCCGTCAGATTGGCCGGATCCACATCGGGAGAGCCGCTCGCCGAAGTATCCATGGGATAACCGGGGGAGAGCTCGCCATTGTTGACCTGGCTCTCGGTCGGCGTGGTGAGATAGAAGCGCGAGCCGTCATACAGCACTGTGTTGAGGCTGTCCTGCTTGGCACGCCCCTCCGCCTCCCACTGGGCCCGCACCAGAGAGACCGCGGTGGCAAAGCCGCCCGATACCCCTTCCACACTGGCCTTCTTCGCCTCGTCGGTCACGTCGAGAAAACGGGGCAAGGCGGTGACCGCCAGTATCCCCAGAATCACGATGACGATCACCAGCTCGATCAGGGAAAAACCGCCCATAGTGCGGCCGGGTGTCACTCTCTTTGCTGCCATGCTGCCTCCGTAGTAACCCGCATTATTTCATGCAGATAGAAAAAAATCATGTAACCCAGAGTCCAGACTGGATCCGTTCAATCGCCATTCAGGATCTGAACACCACCCGGCCATCAGAGAAGCGATAAATCAGCCAGTTAGCCTCCCAGCCAAATTCACAGCCTCCGCCATCCCGGCTGGCCAGCACCTGCAGTGACGGCAGCTCCTGCGCCTGCGGGCCGATCAGTTGCTGCCACAGCTGGCGGCAGTTGTCGGAGGGCGACCGCAACGGCAGCACGGCCAGCGGCCAGCCCCGTTCATCGAACTGCCAGGCCACTCCTTGCCCATGCAGCACCTCGGGCCTGCGCTGATCGAGCCAGAGCCCGTGCAAGCGCTGCGCGCGCTCGGCAAACTGGCCCCCGAGTAGCTCCAGGCTGACCGCCAGTGCCTGCTCCCGCTGGCTGCGATAGCCCAGGGCCAGACTGGCGACTATGACCAGCAGCAAGATAACGGCCAGCAAACGCCTGTATCCCCCCAGCCAGCGATCATCCTGCTCGGACTGTCTGCTCACCCATTGCCCTCCCGGCGCCTAGTTGTCCCGTACGGCACACATCATGTTCCCCGTCAGGAACCTGAAGATGCCTCATCACTTGCCGCGCACGGCACACACCATGCCCCCCATCAGGAGGGTGAAGATGCCGTCTTATTTTCCTCTGACCGCGCGCATCATGTCCCACATGGGTGTGAAGATGCCCAGCGCCAGGATCAGCACCATGACCGCCACTATGCCGATCAGGATGGGCTCGATGCGGGCGGTGAGGCTCTTGAGGTCATAGTCCACCTCCCGCTCGTAGTATTCGGCCGCCTCATGCAGCAGCTCATCCACCTGGCCGGTCTCCTCTCCCACAGCGATCATCTGCATCACCAGCGGGGTAAACAGGCCGCTGCCACCGGCGGTGCGCAGCAGGCTCTCGCCGCGCTCTATGCCCGCTCGCATGTCGCGGATCTGGCCGGCCATATAAGCGTTGTCCACCGCATCGGCCACCAGGGTCAGCGCCTGGTTGAGGGGCACCCCGGCCTTGAGCATCATTGAGAAGCTGCGGGCGAAGCGCGCCAGCAGGGAACGTTCTATGATGGTGCCGACGATGGGCAGCCTGAGCTGCCATCTGTGCCATGCCAGCTTGCCCCCGGGGGTCGCGACCCAGCGCCGCCAACCGACGACGGCGCCCACCAGGATGGCGAGCAGCAGCCACCAGTAGTGAACGAAGAAGTGGGAGGTGGCGAGCAGGATCCGGGTCGCCAGCGGCAGCTCGACCCCGAACTTGGCAAACATGCCGGCGAACACCGGGATCACCATGATGTTGAGGATCACCATGGCGATGCCGATGGCAATCATCACGAAGCTGGGATAGCGCATGGCGGTCTTGATCCGCTTGCGGGTCTCCAGCTCCAGATCGAAATAGTTGGCGAGCTGCAGGAAGGCTTCCTCCAGCTGACCGGTGTTCTCGCCGACATGGATGATGGCGACGAACAGGTTGCTGAACACCCTGGGATGGGACTGCATGGCGCTGGACAGGGGGCGGCCGTTGCCAAGATCCTCCCCCAGCGCATGCAGCGCCCGTTTGAGCGGCTTGCTGTGAGCGCTCTCCTCCAGCCCGGCGATGGCGCGCAGTATGGGGATGCCCGCCCGGGTCAGGGCGTACATCTGGCGGCTGAACACCACCAGCTCGTCCAGCTTGACGCCCCCCTCCAGCAGCAGCGACCAGTCGATGCTGGCCGCTTTCGCCTTGCCCGGTTTGAGCTCGGTCGGCATCACGCCGCGCCGCATCAGCTGCTCGGCGGCCGCCATCTCGCTGGCGGCATCCACCATCCCGCTGACGGCATTGCCCTGACTGTCGCGGCCCTTGTAGTTGAAGCTGCCCATGGCTTATCCCAAATCCTCGGCCAGCCTGAGCACCTCGTCCACCGAGGTGATGCCCTGGCGGGCGTAGTCCAACGCCGTCAGGGCCAGGGGTCTGTAGTGTTCATGGTCGCGCGCCGCCCGGGCGAAGCCCTCCGCATCGTTGCGGCGCAGGGCATCCATCATGGGCTGATCCAGCTCCAGCAGCTCGTAGACCCCGATCCGGCCGCTATAGCCGGTGAAGTTGCAGCTCTGGCAGCCGCGCCCCTTGTGGTAGGCATGCTGACCCGGCACCTCGCCGGAGAGCACGCCGAGCCAGGTGGCCTGGCCCTCGTCCGGGGCCTGCTCCTCGACGCAGTGCTCGCATACCCGCCGCACCAGGCGCTGGGCCACCACGGCCCGCAAGGCGCTGGCCACCAGATAGCCGGGGGCGCCCATGTCGATCAGGCGCAGGGCGCTGGTCACCGCATCGTTGGTGTGCAGGGTGGTCAGCACCAGGTGGCCGGTGATGGCACCACGCAGGCCGATCTCCACCGTCTCGTTGTCCCGCATCTCCCCCACCAGCAGGATGTCCGGATCCTGGCGCAGGGTGGAGCGCAGCACCTGGGAGAAGGTGAGGCCGATCTTGGGATTGACCTGCACCTGGTTGACCCGCGGCAGCCGGTACTCCACCGGATCTTCCACCGTGATGATCTTGTGGCTGGCCTGGTTGAGCTCGGAGAGCGCGCCGTAGAGCGTCGTGGTCTTGCCGCTACCGGTCGGTCCGGTCACCAGTATCATGCCGTGGGGGCGTTTGAGCTGGCGGCGAAAACGCGCCAGGATCGCCGGCGGCATGCCGGTCTCGGCCAGCGACAAGATGCCGGAGGATTGATCCAGCAGTCGCATCACCACGGATTCCCCATACTGCACCGGCATGGTCGACATCCGCACGTCCACGTCGCGACCGCGCACCTTCATGGCGAAGCGGCCATCCTGAGGCAGCCGCTTCTCGGAGATGTCGAGCCCTGCCACCAGCTTGAGGCGCAGCACCAGCGCCTGGGCGATGCGCACCTCGCTGAGGATGTTCTCGTGCAGCACGCCGTCGATGCGCTGGCGGATGCGCAGCACCTTCTCGTCCGGCTCGATGTGGATATCCGAGGCCCCCACCTGCACCGCGTCCTCGAACAGGGAGCGCAGCAGCTTGGCCACCGTCGCCTCCCCCTCGTCGGCCCCGGTATTGAGGTTGCTGCTGCCGAGCTCGAACCCGGTCTCCTGATGCTCCTCGTGCAGTTGCACGGCGAAGCTCTCGATCTCGCGGGTGCGGCGATAGAGCCTGTCGAAATACTCAAGCAGCTGGCCTTCCCGTGCCACCGCCAGCACCAGCTCGCGCGGGCTGAGCAGGGCGGCGATGGCATCCAGGGCGCTCAGATCGGCGGGATCCGACATGGCCACCGTCACCTTGTCGTCGCTGAGGTTGACCGCCAGCGCACGATAGCGACGGGCCTGCACCTCCGGCAACAACGCCACGGCCGCGGCGTCTATGGTGAGGTTGTTGAGATCGAAGAAGGGCACGTCCAGCTGACGGGCGAGGAACTGCAGCAGCTGCACCTCGCTGATGAAGCCGAGATCGATCAGGGTGGTCCCCAGCTTGCGGCCGGTCTGACGCTGCTGCTGCAGGGCGAGCTGCAGCTGATCATCGGAGATGATCAGCTCCTGCACCAGCAGATCGCCGAGCCGCATTTTCAGTCTGGGTTGTGCCATTGCTACTCCAAATTCCTAATTCTGATTACGCCGATTACCGTGATGACACCGCGTCCGATTACGCGACCCGAATCGAACCTACGAACCGGTACCTATGGGGCCAACTGGGCGATGCGTTGTTCCAGCCAGCGGGCCGATGCCTCGCCGAGGTTGCCGTGCAGCTGGGCGTTGCGATAGGCATCCAGGGCGCGCTGGCCGTGGCCCTGACCATCCTCGGCCACGCCGAGCCCGAGCCACCAGCGACCCTGGTCCGGCTGCTGGCGCAGCAGCTTGACATACAGATCTGCCGCCTCGGCATTCTGGCCCAGCTCCTGGGCCAGCCCGGCCCAGGTGGCGTAATAATCCAGGTTGTTGGCGATCTCCGGCTGGAGGCCACTCAGCCAGCCGAGCGCCTTGGGCCTGTCCCCCGCGCCTATGGCCACCCGCGCCAGCAACAGCCGGAAATCGGCTTGCTGCGGCGCCAGACTGAGCCCCTCTTCCAGCACCTGCCCGGCCTCGGTCAGCCGACCCTCGCCATAGAGCAGGGCCGCCAGTTGCTCGCGCGCCCCCTGATTGTGGGGATCATGGGCCAGCACCTGGTAGTAATTGTCCTGCGCCTCCCGCAACTGGCCCTTGGCCATGGCGGTGGTGGCCTTGCGCTCGGCCAGGGCCGCCAGCTCGGGCGCGGAGAGCTCCACCGTCTCGATCTTCAGTATCCCGGGCTTGCGCGGCGGCGGGGCCATGACTGCCTCCTGCTCCGCCGCCAGCTCGGCCTGCAGATCCGGCTGCAGCTCCTCGTCGCTCGGGATAAGGTAATCGCCCTCCTGATCCGGTAGTTCCTGCGGCGCCGGGGCCTCGGCGATTGGCGCAGAGGTCGACTGCACCGGCTCGTCCGGCATCCCCTGCGGGACCGGCAAGGCCACAGCGACCGCCGCCGGCTCCTGCGTCATCGATGCCACAGACGCGGCCTGGACTATGGCATCAGGCGCGAGCGGTGCATCGAGCTGGGTGACCGGGGGATCGACCCGTTGGCTCTGCTGCCAGTAGATCCAGGAACGCCAGCCCAGGATGCCAAGGGCCAGCCCGCACAGCAGGGTCAGCACCAGCATCCACCAGCCTTGCTGGCGCACCGGTGCCACATAGATGGCGGTGCCCTCGCCCTGCTGGCGCTGCTCCAGATCCTTGAGCATCTGATTGATCACGCTCATGGCCAGACTCCGTAGGCCAGGGCAGCGCCCAGCAGCAACAGCAGCGGCCACCAGCGCACTAAGGAGCCGCGGCTGGCGTCCTCGGTATCGCGGATGGCGAGGCGCACCAGACGGGGGCCGATCCGGCGCATCCCACGGCCGTAGGCCAGCATCAGGCACTTCTGGGCCAGCACGTTGATGAGCCGCGGCACCCCGCGGGACGCCCGCCACAGCAGGCGCAGGGCACGGCCCTCAAACAGCGGCGCACCGCGATAGCCGGAGACCTGCAGCCGATGATCCACATAGGCGCGGGTCTCATCGACGCGCAGGGCGCGCAAGCAGTAGGAGAAGCCGATGCGCTGGCGCAGCTGGCGCAGGTGGGGCCTGGCCAGCCGCGCATCCAGCTCGGGTTGACCGAACAGCACTATCTGCAGCAGCTTGCTCGACTCCGTCTCCAGGTTGCCGAACAGCCGGATCGCCTCGAGCGTCTCATCCGGCAGGGCCTGCGCCTCGTCGATCAGCACCACCACCCGCTGACCCTGCTGATGCAGGGCGATCAGGTGGCGATGGATGCGATCGGTCAGATCCAGCTCCCCCTGATCCCGCATCGACAGCCCCAGCTCCAGCGCCAGGGCGGCACGCAGCTCGCCCGGCGTGAGATGGGGATTGGGCAGCCAGGCCAGGCGCACCGGGCGCGCCTCCGAGCCGAGTTCCCCCAGCAGCTTGCGGCAGAGCAGGGTCTTGCCGGTGCCCACCTCGCCGGTCACCTTGATGAAGCCCTCCCCCTGCGCCAGCGCCCAGTTCAGCACCTGCAGCGCCTCCTCATGGGGCGGCAGGCCGTAGTAGAAGCCGGTATTCGGGGTCAGGCCGAACGGTGCCTCCCGCAGGCCGAAGTGGCTCAAATACATGGGCTCTCCCCCGGCGCGTCAGCGGACAGGTGAGCGGCGACCGAGAGCCGACGAGCGGGTACGAGCGGGGCGCGAGTCATGCTTAGTCCTCGGGCGGATACCATTTGTCGAGCAGCTCGGAGGAGCGTTGCAGCTCCTTCTGCCAGGTATCCTTCTCCACCACGGTCGGCTTGAGCAGGATCACCAGCTCGACCTTCTTGGTGCTCTCGCTGCGGTTGGTGAAGGCCTCGCCGACCCAGGGGATGTCGCCCAGCAGCGGCACCTTGCTGACGATCTCCTGCTTGTCGGTCTTCATCAGGCCGCCGATGACGATGATGTCGCCATTGTTGGCCTGCACCACGGTATCCGACTCGCGGATGGAGCTCTTGGCGAGCGGCAGCACCAGGGGATCCGCCGTGCCGACGTTGATGGTCTTGCTCTGCTCCTCGGTGTCGATGACGGAGGGGTGAATGTGCAGCAGCACCCGGCCTGCCTCATCGATCTGGGGCGTCACGTCCAGCGCGATGCCGGAGAAGAAGGGGGTCAGCTCCACGTTGGGGGTGACGATGGGCGCCGAGTTGCCCGAGGTGGTGGTGGTGGTCGAGGCATTGGTGACGAAATACTCGTCCGTGCCCACCTTGATCACCGCCTTCTGGTTGTTGGTCGCGGTGACTCTCGGGCTGGAGAGGGTGTTCACGTCGCCCTGGGTCTTGAGCAGGTCAACGGCCACCACGAAGTTACCATCCGAGATCTTGAAGCCGGCACCGCCCCCTATGGTATTGAAGATGGGATTGCTGGCACCGACCTGGCTGCCGCCCAGGCTGCCACCGCCGATGATCCCCTTGTTGCCGTCCCAGGTGGCGGAGAGGCCGTTCCAGTCCACCCCCTGTTCATAGCCTTCGTTGAGGGCCACCTCCAGGATCCGCGCCTCCAGCACCACCTGGCGCTTGAGGTGTTCGCCGGACTGCTCCAGGAAGTCGCGCACCGCCTTGAGCTCGCCGGGATAGGCGCGCACCGTGACCAGGCCCGCCTGCGGGCTGGTGATGACGGCCCGTCCCTCACCCGTGCCGATCAGCGTCTGCAGGGCCTCGCGCAGATCGGTCCAGTAGTCGTTGTTGCTGTCCGTCTCGATACGGGTGCCGTTGCTGTTGTCGCTGTTGCCATTGGAGGAGGAGCCGTTGTTGCTGCCGTTGTTATTGTTGTTGCTGCTGTTATTGTTGCCGCTGTCGAAGTTGTTGTTATTGCCGTTATCGTTGTTGTCATTGGCGGTGACGCCGCCGGTGCTGACCGAGGTGCGGGAGAGGCCGCGACGGGACATCATCAGGTAGTTGACCGGTATGGTCTCGGTGCGCAGGCCGGCCGGATAGACATGGAAGACGTTGCCCTTGCGCTGCACGTCGAAGCCATACATGTCGCCCACCACCGCCAGCGCTTCCTGCAGGGTCACATCCTTCAGCTCCACCGAGATGGAACCCGCCACCCCGGGGTGCACCGCCACGCTGTAGCGGGAGCCCTTGAACAGGGAGCCGAAGAACTCGACCGCATCGACATCATGGGCCGCGATGCGCAGCCGCTTCTCCGGCACCGCCACCGGCTGCGGGATCCGATCCAGCTGCAGCAGTTCGCTTTGCACCGAGGGGGGCAGGGTGGTCAGGGGCGAAGTCTGGTTCTGCTCGGTCATGGCCTGCTTGAGGGCATCCTTGGCCTGCACCGGATCCGGATGCTTGTAGGTAGTACAACCCGCCACCGCCAACGCGAGGGAAAGCAGGCATAAATGGTGTTTTTTCATGTAGTTAGTGCACCTGACTCGCAATTAAACTCGACAAAATCGGCCCGTGACCTTCTGCACGGCACCGACTTCACATCCTGATCTTGCTGCCGAACAGGGTCAGCGCCTGGCGTTTGCCCGCCTTCTCCAGCACCACGGCATCGGCGCTGATGGAGAGCAGCCGATAGCCCTCGATCAGTTGACCGACCCGATAACTCTGACCATTGAGCACCGCCAGCGCCGGCCCATTGCCCAAGATGATGCTCTGCAATCGGGGCAGGCCGGCCCCCTTGTCCGGGGCGGCGCCCGTGCTCATGCCGGCCAGCGGCGCCGTGGGGTCCAGCAGCACCTCGGCCCGGGCCTGCGGGCTCAGCAGGCAGGCCCAGAGCGCCAGCCAGATAACCCCGGCCCCGTATGTTGTCAGCCACTTAGCCACGGATAAACTCCTTGCTGGTGCTGAGGGTGTAAATTTCCATCGCCACCGCCGCCTTGGGATGGGCGATCACCCGGTAGTCGAAGCCCTGCCAGTAGAAGTGGCGAGGCAGTGACTCCAGCGCCTTCAGGTACTGGTAGACATCGAAGTAGCCGCCCTCCAGCTCGAGCCGGATGCCGTGCTTGAACAGATTGACCGACTGCTCCCCCGCCATCAAAGGCTCGGGCTTGAGGGAGCTGAGCGCCAGCATGTGCAGGTTGGCGGAGCGGGACAGCAGCGCCTCCAGCACGGCCGGCATCTCGTGGGCCGGGATCAGATCCACCGTCTGGGCCTTGAGCTCGGCGTCCAGCCTGCCGAGGCTGGTTTCCACCTGGCCAAGCTGTTCCCGCACCTGCGCGTCGGGATCCCGCGCCAGGCGGGCCTGCTTGCCCTGATTCTCAAGATCCAGGATCTCCAGATCCCGCTGCGCCGCCGTCAATGCCAGTCGATCCTGGCTCAGGCGGGTGTCGGCGGTATCCAGCCAGCCGTAGATGCCTGCGGCGCCGAGCAGGATCAGCCCGGTCAGCAGTATCATGACCCTTTCCCGCAGGCTGAGGACGGCGACCTGCTGCGCCCACGCCTGCCATTGTGCTTTCATGTCCATCAGGGCTTCTCCTGCGCTATGCCGCTGAGCTGGAAGGCCAGCCGGCCCTCCTTGTCGCGGCTCAGGGTCAGCTCGCCAAACTGCTTGCCCGCCAGGGAGGACGTCTGCTTGAAGCGATTGACCCAGGCGGGGACATCCTGGCTGCGCTCGGCAAACCCGGAGAGATTGATGTGGCCGCCGCTGATCTCGATCCGCTGCAGGGAGAGACGGGGGTCGCGCAGGCGGGCCAGATCCGCCATCACGCCGGCGTAACCCTGGGATTTTTGCAGGGAGAGGCTGCCCAGCTGGCGCATCAGCCCCTGCATGGCACTCAGCTCCTCTTGCCTGGCGATGAGCTGCTGTTGCAGCAGGCCGTCGGCCTGATGACGGGCCAGCTCGGCATCGAGCCGCTTGGCCTCGCCGCGCCGCACATCGAGCGTCGCCCGCACCTGAGCCAACTCACGGCTGACGCCCTGTTGCTGCCAGGCGTAACCGAGGCCGACGATCAGTATCAGCACCAGGCCGATCCCCCAGACCAGCGCCATCTGATTGAGGCTGGCCCACTGGCGCCGGGGACGAAATTCGGGGCCGTAGAGGTTGATATGGCGCTTCATCGTTCAGCCCCCAGTGCGGCGCCATAGGCGCTGAGATACTCAACGCCAGCCAGTATCGCCTTGTTGGCCATGGCCGATACCGGGAAGCCGAATGCCTGCTCCAGGTGGCGCACCAGGGTGCCGATGAAGGGGGAGCCGATGGCGAGCTGCATCTGACCCGGCTCCGGCAGCTTGAGCTGGCCCGCCAGGTAGTCGAGGGAGCGCTGGATCTCCAGGGTCAGCCCATCGAGCAGATCGCGATCGGGCTCCTGGGCGCCGGTCAGGGCGCCGAAGCCACGCAGCTGGCGCGAGAAGCAGAGTCCGCCCTGATGGAACACCAGCAGTTGCAGATCCTGGCCCCTGGGCTGCCACAGCAGCATGCGCACCGTCTGATCCGCCTCGTAGAGAGCCGTCATGGCCAGCTCGTCGCTGACGATGGCCTCCAGGCTCGCCACCCCGTTGACCGCCTCCACCAGCTGCTGCACCCGGCTCTTGGGCACGCAGATCACGTTGATCCGCGGCCGGCCGGCCGGCGGCGTGGGTAGATCCACATAGTCCATGGCGAGCTGCAGCACGGGTTCGTTGACGAAATCCTTGATGGCCCAGGGCAGGGCCCCGGCCATCTCGGCGTCGGGCACGGCGGGCTTGTCGATCTGGATCTGTTGATAAAGGCTAGCGGCGAGGGCGACCCGCACCTTAGACTTGGCCAGGCCGTGCTGGTTGAACAGCTCGCCCATGGCCTGCTGCCACTCGTGGGGGCCATTGATGGCACGGCTGGTAAAGACGGGAGGCTGTCCCACGCACGCCAGCAGGATGCGGTCGCTGGCCAGCAGGAGTCCGACCTGGTGAGCGGGTGGCGAACGTCGAAACAGTGACTTCATTGAGACCTGTACCTGACTGCATGAAACGGGTTAAACCTTAACATAAACAGGCTATTAGCCTCCATATTTATGAAAAATGACACCATATCGGCCAACGCTTTGCCCCGGGAGGGCGCTCAAGGGGTCGCCGGCCGGCTCCCCTCGCCGCTGCACCAGCTCCAGCATCCCCTGCTGGACGCCCAGGGGGTGCGACTCTGGTGCAAACGGGACGACCTGATCCACCCGCTTCTCTCCGGCAACAAGTGGCGCAAGCTCAAGTACCAGCTGCAGCAGGCCGACGCGCTGGGCAAGACCCGGCTGATCTCGTTCGGGGGGGCCTACTCCAACCACATCCACGCCCTGGCGGCGGCGGGCCATCTGACGGGGCTGCGCACCACCGGCATCATACGCGGTGAACCCGAGGCCGTCAGCAACGCAACTCTGAGCGCGGCCAGGGGCTGGGGAATGGAGCTCGTGTTTGTAGACCGGCAGAGCTACAGACGGCGCCAGGATCCCGACTGGCTGGCCCAGTTCATGGCCCCGGACAGCCTGCTCGTGCCCGAGGGCGGCAGCGGCCCGCTGGCCATTCCCGGGGTCGCCGAGCTGGTGGCCGAGGTGCCCTTCTCGCCGGATCTCTGGGTGCTGCCCTGTGCCAGCGGTGGCACCCTGGCCGGCCTGGTCGCGGGCAAGCGGGCGCAGGAGCAGATCCTCGCCATCGCCGTCCTGAAGGGCGGGGGCTTCATCCATGACGAGGTCTGCCGCCTCCATCCCGCGGCGGCCGGCACCGCCGGCTGGCGGATCGCGCTGGATCACCACGACGGCGGCTATGCCAAGTTCAGCCCGGCCCTGTGGCAGTGGGTGCAGGCGTTCAGCGCGCAGACCGGTCTGCCCCTCGAGCCCATCTACAGCGGCAAGGCGATGTGGGGCCTGTTCCGGGAGCTGGCCGCCGGTCACATCCCCCGTGGCAGCGAGATCGTCTTCATCCATACCGGTGGCCTGCAGGGGCTGGCGGGCCTGAGAGAGCAGGGCCGCCTCTGAGGGCGGCCCGGCCACAGCGGGATCAGGCCTCGGCCGTGTCCATCACCAGCCAGGTCGGCTCGGCAAACCAGGGCCCCTGGCCGGCGTGCACCCCGAGGTGGCGCAGCATCTTCCACTCGTCACCGCTCTCCACCCCCACGGCGATCACCCGGGTCTGGGTGTTGGCGCAGCCGCCGACCAGGCTGCGCACCGCCATCTGATTGACCTGACGGCTGTGGATCTCTCGCACCAGGCTGGGATGGAGCTTGAGGAAGTTGATCTCGAACTCCTTGATGTATTGGGTGCTCACCACATCCTGCCCGGCGTGATCGATGGCCAGCTGGCAACCCAGCATGCGCAGCGCCCGCAGCGGCCGCTTGAGGGCCTCGTAGTGACGGGTCACCTGGGCCTCCGACAGCTGCAGCACCAGATTCTCGTTGATACTGCGCGGCAGCTGGAACAGATCGAAGAAGAGGGTGCGCTGGAACTCCCGATTGAGCAGGCTCTGGGCGCAGAGCGACAGACTGATGGGGCAACTCGGCTCCTGGCGCTGGCGCAGCAGGCGCAGGGTCTGGGCCACCACCAGCTTGTCCAGCGGCAGCAGCAACCCGGCCTTCTCCGCCATCGGCATGAAGACCCCGGCCTGCAGCTCCCGATCCTGCTCGTCGCGGATCCGGATCGACAGCTCCTGCTGCAACACCACATGATCCCGCTCCTGCTGCACCGGCTGCAGATAGAAATAGATGCCCTGCTCCTCGATGCGGCGGTTGATGAGGGTGCGCCAGCGCACCGTGCCCTTGCTGCTCGGCTCCTCATCCAACAGCTTCTCGTAGAGGAACCAGCCGGTGTGGCCCTGCAGCCGCGCGCTCTTGAGCGCCAGCTCGGCCTCCTCCTGCACCTTGAGCAGCGAGTCCCGCCCCTGATAGCAGACGGCACCGAGGTAGACGGCGGTCTCGGCATTGACCGACTCGGGCCAGTGCAGCCGTTGCAGGCTCTTGAGCAGCTGGCTGGCGCCGTCCACCATCTCGCTCTCGGACATGTTGGGCAGCAGCACGGCAAACACCTGGCCAGCGTAGCGCGCCTGCAGGGCGCCGTTGTGCTTGCGCACGAAGGTGCCGATAGAAGCGCTCGCCTCCATCAGCAGATCCTGGCTCTGCCGCCCAGTCAGCTCGGGATCCAGCTCCTCCAGGCCGGCCAGCTCGATCAGCAGCACACCGCCGCTGATCACGCTCGCCTCCATGATGGCGCTCTCCAGCCGGTTATCGAAGAACAGACGGTTGCCGATGCCGGTCGCCTTGTCGACGAAGGCGTTGCTGCGGATGAAGTTGTCGAACCGGCTGCGCTCCTTGCGGGCGTCGGCCAGCTCCGCCAGCAGGTGGTCGATCGCCTGGCTGGCGGAGGCGGGCCACTCGTCGGCCGGATCATGGGCCAGCTTGGTGAGCTTGCCATCCAGGATCAGCTGGGCCCGCTCGGCCAGCAACTCGGCACCGCGCAGCTGCAGCCGCAGCCAGCGGATGGAGTACCAGAGCCCGAACACCACGATGAAGACCCCGAAGGAGATGCCGGACATGGCCTGCATGGAGTACTCAAACTCCTTGAACGGCCGGTCCAGCTTGAAATCGGCCTGCATGCCGAGCTGATGGGGAATGGTTTGGCTATAGGGGATCAGCAGGCTCTCGTCGGTCTGCTGCTGCACATCGCGAAACCAGTAGACCCGCTGCTTGTCCTGGCGGATCTCCAGCTCGACCACGTGGGCAGAGCGCAGCAGCGACGGCAGCCAGCGGGCAAGATCCTGCGGATCGTCGGCCGCGTCCAGCTGCTTGTCGATGATCTCCACCAGGGAGTCGACCCGGTTCTGCTGCAGCTCCATGCCCATCTGACGAAAACTGAACACCCCGCCGAGCAACACCATGGTCATGGCCGCGATCACGCACAGAGTAATAAACGAGACGAGCTGAGTAGTCAGTTTCATGTGCCTTTCCGTAGCCGACAGCATCCATATGGCCTCATGGTATCAGCCTTGGTCAAAACCCGCCTACGGATGAAGATCCCGCTTTTGTAATTAAGCGACGCGCGCGCAGGCCTCTCCCGGGTGGGAGCCAGGGCTGGTGGTGGGCAAAAAGGCGGGAAAGGCTGACTCGCGGACAGAAAAATGGTCCCACAGTGGGGACCAAAAGAAACACTCAATATCAAAACTAACACTCTGTGCTACTGACAAAAATAGATACAGGAGTATTGAACACACGGTGAGTCAAACCGCAGGGCTACTCTAAACCAGTTCAGATAAGCTGGACAATTGTTAGATATGACAGGTCGGTGATTGATTTTTCACCACTCAGGTTGCGAAAACAATATTAATCATCTAGTTAGCCAAGGGATGCATCGCAGTTTCTGCTGCTGTCAAATCGATGCAGCTAATCCACTATGCTGACACGCGCCGATCACATACTCTGGATGCTCCACCCACCTTCGTCGAGCAGGTACCCCTTGAAACGGATTTCTCCCTTCTGGATCAGCCCCTTGCTGCTCGTCCTCCCGATCCTGATCTGCCTGTCACTGAG
Source organism: Aeromonas sp. sia0103 (assembly GCF_963895295.1). Taxonomy (NCBI): domain Bacteria; kingdom Pseudomonadati; phylum Pseudomonadota; class Gammaproteobacteria; order Aeromonadales; family Aeromonadaceae; genus Aeromonas; species Aeromonas sp. sia0103. The sequence goes on from NZ_CAWQKG010000060.1 coordinate 193,362, forward strand.
TCGTTTGACGGGAGACATGCTGGCCCACTACCTGCTGCAGCAGAAGCGCGCCGAGATAGAGACCACCATGGCGGAGCGCCAGCAGGCGCTGGAAGAGGGGATCGACGATCAGCTGGTGCAATTTGCCTTCGACTGCGGCGAGCAGGACATGAACCTGCTGCGGGATCCCAAGCACTACAACCGACATATCCGCCTGCAGGGGCTGCGACTGGCCTCGGGGAAGGGGTGCTCCAGCCTGGGGCCGGACCTGCCGCTCATCGATGCGGACTCCCTCTCCGAGACCGCCGACAGCACCTTCGGGCTGACCGCCACGGCGCCGGAGTATGATACCGAGCAGGAGCTGGTGGTGTTCTTCAAGCGCCAGGGCAACCTCGCCTACTGGGTACTGAGCAACAGCTGGAGCCACACCATACTGCAGCAACCCTGTGCCGGCTGCTTCTACCTCGAGTTCACCCCGCTGGTGCCCGGCATCTCCCGCCACAAACTGTTCCCCCGCGGCGATCAGGCCATCAGGGACGAGCCCGACAGCCAGAGCCTGAGCTTTACTCCCACCTCCAGCAAGATGCAGCAGACCCTGTGGGCCGGTCGGGCGTTGCGGGAGCATGCCCTGGCCCTGGCCTTCAAGGGCGGCCTCTGGGCAGGCACCGCGCTGGGGGGGCTGCTGCTCGTCTGCTACTGGTTGCTGCGCAACTACCGGCGCTCCCTCAAGGGGTTGCTGCACACCGGGCTGGCACGCCAGGAGTTCGTCCCCTTCTACCAGCCCATCGTCGACAGCCGCACCCGGCGGGTGGTCGGCTTCGAGGCGCTGCTGCGCTGGCGCAGGGGGGGCGAGTTCACCTCCCCCGGCGCCTTCATCGCCTATGCGGAGGAGCAGGGGCTGATCCTGCCGATGACGGAGCAGCTGCTGGACAGGGTGATCGCCGATCTGCCGCAACTGGCGCCTGAGCAGTGGGTCAGCGTCAATCTGGTCGCCGCCCACATCGAGCACTCGCTCCTGCGCGATCAGCTGCAGCGCTACGACTGGCCCTCCCCGACCCGGCTCACCTTCGAGCTCACCGAGCGTGAGCCCATAGTGGACATAGCGGCGGCCACCCACGAGATAACCCTGCTGCAGGAGAAGGGCTATCACTTCAAGCTGGACGATTTCGGTACCGGCTATGGCGGCTTCGCCTACCTGCAGCAGCTCGGCATCCGTCAGATCAAGATCGACAAGATGTTCGTCGACTCCATCGGCACCGACGATCCCAAGCGCAACCTGCTGGACGCCATCATCGCCTTCGGCCTGAAGTCCGACATGGAGATGATCGCCGAGGGAGTCGAGACTCAGGAGCAGGTCGACTACCTCGGCCAACATGGCGTTTACCTCATTCAGGGGTACCTGTTCGCCCGCCCCATGCCACTGCACGAGTTGCTGGAGTGGCAGCAGGGTCACCGCTAGCCATCCCCCTGACCTCTCCCCGCAGGCGCGGCATGGCGCCTGCGGCCCCTCCCCGGGCGGCAACCCCGCCGCCGGCCGGTGCCCCGCCCTGAAAATGATTTTTCCCGAACCGGACAACAGCCTTTATCATGTGTCCATCTGTCGCGATCCATGCGCACAGATCCCTGTCCCCCGTCGGCTCATGCCGCCCTGAGATGAGAACCACTGCCTATGAAGTCATTTATCCGGCAAGAGATTGCCCTGCCCGTTGGCCTGCTGACCCTGCTGTTTTTCAAGACGCTAGGCAGCGACCTGCTGACAGAAGCGACTCCGCTCGCGATCTACCTGCCGGTGTCACTGGCCCTGCTCGCCATCGTCACCTGGGCCATCTTCTCCGTGGTGCGCCACTCGGATGCCCTGGCCATCAAGCTGGGTGAGCCCTTCGGTACCCTGATCCTGACCCTGTCGGTCATCTCCCTCGAGGTGGTGATGATCTCCTCCGTCATGCTGACCGGCGAGCCCAATCCGGTGATGGCCCGCGATACCATGTTCGCCGTGGTGATGCTGGTGACCAACGGCCTGGTGGGCTTCACCCTGCTGTTTGGCGGCTGGCGTTATCACACCCAGAATTTCAATCTGGATGGGGTGAAATCCTATCTGGTCGCCATCATACCGCTGGCCCTGCTCTGCCTGGTGTTGCCGAACTTCACCCGGGGTGGCACCCTGGGCAGCATGTCCAGCGCTATGTCCTGGATGCTGATCATCATCTCCGTGCTGCTCTACGGCGTCTTCCTGCTGATCCAGACCCGCAGCCACAGCCACTTCTTCGTCGACAGCGACCACGAAGATCACGAGGAGCACCACGGCATACTGCGCAGCAACGTCTACCACACCCTGCTGCTGCTCGCCTTCCTGCTGGTGGTGATCCTGCTGGCCAAGACGCTCGCCATCCCCATCAACCATGGTGTCCAGGTCATGTCGGCCCCCCCTGCCCTCGGCGGCTTCATCGTGGCCTGTATCGTGCTGGCCCCCGAGGCGGTCGGCGCCATCAAGGCGGCCTTCAACAACCAGCTGCAGCGCGCCATGAATCTCTACTTCGGCTCTGTGCTGGCGACCATAGCCCTGACGGTCCCCTCTGTGCTGTTCATCGGTGCCCTGCTGGGGCAGGAGGTGCGGCTCGGCCTCTCCACCGCCGACATGGTGCTGCTCATCACCACCCTGATGGTGTGCAAGGTCACCTTCAGCAGCGGTCGCACCAATGCATTGCACGGTGCCACCCACCTGGTGTTGTTCGTGGTCTATCTGTTCCTGATGTTCGAGCACGAATGAACGGCGCCAGCTCTCATCCGATGCTGTTCATGGCCCATCTGTTCCTGATGTTCGAGCACGAATGAACGGCGCCAGCTCTCATCCGATGCTGTTCATGGCCCATCTGTTCCTGATGTGCGAACACGAATAACCGCATCCGGCCAACGCCAGAAACGCAAAGACCGCCCACAGGGGCGGTCTTTTGTTATGAGCCGTCGCGGATGAACCGCCCCGGCTTAGAGGCTGGGCAGCACCCCGGCCGGGATCAGATCGTTGTAGCTGGCGGCGCCCAGCAGGGCGGCGGCGGCCTCGATGTCCGGCGAGAAGTATCTGTCCTTGTCGTAAAAGCTGACCTCTTCACGCAGTCGTCCCTTGGCCAGCTCGATCAGCTCGGTGCTGCGCAGGGGGGCCCGGAAATCCAGCCCCTGGGCGGCGGCCAGCAACTCGACCGCCAGTATGCCGCGGGTGTTCTCCGCCATGTCCGTCAGCCGGCGTGCGGCGAAGGTGGCCATGGAGACGTGATCCTCCTGGTTGGCGGAGGTGGGCAGGCTGTCCACCGAGGCCGGGTGGGCCAGGCTCTTGTTCTCGGAGGCGAGCGCCGCCGAGGTGACTTGGGCGATCATGAAGCCGGAGTTGACCCCGCCGTTGTTGACCAGGAAGGCGGGCAGGCCCGACATGCGCGAATCGATCAGCAGCGCCATCCGGCGCTCAGACAGCGAGCCTATCTCGGCGATGGCCAGCGCCAGGTTGTCGGCGGCGAAGGCCACGGGTTCTGCGTGGAAGTTGCCGCCGGAGAGGATCTCCTCATCCTCGGCGAACACCAGCGGGTTGTCGGAGACCGCGTTGGCCTCACACACCAGCACCTCGGCGGCGTGGCGGATCTGGGCCAGGCAGGCCCCCATCACCTGGGGCTGGCAGCGCAGGGAATAAGGATCCTGCACCTTCTCGCAGTTGTGATGGGACATGCCGATCTCGCTGCCGTCCACCAGCAGTTGGCGGTAGCAGGCGGCCGCGTCTATCTGACCGCGCTGGCCGCGCACCTCATGGATGCGGGCGTCGAAGGGGCGACGGCTGCCGAGCGCCGCCTCCACACTCATGGCGCCTATGGTGATGGCGCCGGCGAACAGATCCTCGGCGTGGAACAGCCCCTCCAGCGCGAAGGCCGTGCTGGCCTGGGTGCCGTTGAGCAGCGCCAGCCCCTCTTTCGGCGCCAGGGAGATGGGCTCGAGGCCGGCGATCTTGAGCGCCGTGGCGGCGTCCATCAGCTCACCCTTGTGACGGGCCTTGCCCTCCCCAATCAGCAGACAGCTCATGTGAGCGAGGGGCGCCAGATCGCCGGAGGCGCCGACAGAACCCTTCTTTGGCACCACCGGATAGACTTCGGCGTTGATAAGCGTCATCAGGGCCTCCAGCACCTCCAGCCGGATGCCGGAGAAGCCGCGGGCCAGGGAGTTGACCTTGAGCACCATCATCAGCCGCACCGTGGCGTCATCCATGTAGGTGCCAATGCCGGCGGCGTGGGAGAGCACTATGGAGCGCTGCAATTCGTCGAGCTGCGCCACCGGAATGCGGGTGTTGGCCAGCAGGCCGAAGCCGGTGTTGATGCCGTACACCACGCGATTCTGCTCGATCACCTTGGTGACCAGGTTGGCGGAGGCGTGGATCCCCGGCAGCGCCGCCGGATCCAGGCTGATATGAACCGGCTCGCGGCTGACGCGGCGCAGGGTGGCGAGGCAGAGCTTGCCCGGTAACAGGTTGAGTTCAAACATCTTATTTCTCTCCTTTGCCGGCAGCAGCCAGCATGGGCAAGTCCAGTTTCGCCTCATGGGCACAATCGATGGCAATCGGGTAGCCGGCGTCCGCATGACGCATCACGCCGGTGGCAGGATCGTTGCGCAGCACCCGGCCGACGCGCCTGGCGGCGTCATCGCTGCCGTCGCAGACGATCACCACCCCCGAGTGCTGGGAGAAGCCCATACCCACCCCGCCACCGTGATGCAGGGAGACCCAGGTCGCGCCGCCGGCGGTGTTGAGCAGGGCGTTGAGCAGCGGCCAGTCGGAGACGGCGTCCGAGCCATCCAGCATGGATTCGGTCTCCCGGTTCGGACTCGCCACCGAGCCGGAGTCCAGGTGATCGCGGCCGATGACGATGGGGGCCTTGAGCTCGCCATTTTTCACCATCTCGTTGAAGGCGAGACCGAGCCGCACCCGATCCTTGACCCCGACCCAGCAGATCCGCGCCGGCAGGCCCTGGAAGGCGATGCGCTCGCGGGCCATGTCGAGCCAGTTGTGCAGGTGGGGATCGTCCGGGATCAACTCCTTGACCTTCTGATCCGTCTTGTAGATGTCTTCCGGATCGCCGGACAGCGCCACCCAACGGAAGGGGCCAATGCCCTCGCAGAACAACGGACGGATGTAGGCGGGCACGAAGCCGGGGAAGTCGAAGGCGTTCTTGACCCCTTCATCCAGCGCCACTTGGCGGATGTTATTGCCGTAATCCAGGGTGGCGGCGCCACGGGACTGCAGGGTCAGCATGGCCTCCACCTGACGGGCCATGGAGTGGCGGGCCGCCTGGTTCACCTCCTGGGGGGCGGACTTCTGCAACGCGCGCCACTGGGCCACGCTCCAGCCCTGGGGCAGGTAGCCGTGGATCGGGTCGTGGGCCGAGGTCTGGTCGGTCACCACATCCGGGGTGATGCCACGGGCCACCAGCTCGGCGAACACGTCGGCGGCGTTGCCGAGCAGGCCGACGGAGACGGCGGTGCCGCTCTGCTTGGCTTCCTCGACCATGGCCAGCGCCTCATCCAGGCTGTGGGCCTTCTTGTCGACGTAGCGGGTCTTGAGGCGGAAATCGATGCGGGTCTCGTCGCATTCGACGGCGATCATGGAGAAGCCGGCCATGGTGGCCGCCAGCGGCTGGGCGCCGCCCATGCCCCCCAGGCCACCGGTCAGGATCCAGCGGCCCTTGGGTTCGCCGTTGAAGTGCTGGTTCGCCACCGCGAAGAAGGTTTCGTAGGTGCCCTGCACTATCCCCTGGGTGCCGATGTAGATCCAGGAGCCGGCCGTCATCTGGCCGTACATCATCAGCCCCTTCTTATCGAGCTCGTTGAAGTGCTCCCAGTTGGCCCAGTGCGGCACCAGGTTGGAGTTGGCGATCAGCACCCGCGGTGCATCCTTGTGGGTCTGGAACACCCCGACCGGCTTGCCGGATTGCACCAGCAGGGTCTCGTCTTCCTCGAGCCGGGTCAGCACCTCGACGATCTTGTCGTAGCAGGCCCAGTTGCGGGCGGCGCGGCCGATACCGCCATACACCACCAGCGACTGGGGATGCTCGGCCACCTCCGGATCCAGATTGTTCATCAGCATCCGCAGCGGCGCCTCGGTGAGCCAGCTCTTGGCGGTCAGCGTCGTGCCACGGGGGGCACGGATGATCCTGCTCGGGTCCTGACGGGGATCCTGGTGTTGCTCAGACATAGACACTCCTTGTTTTATCAATGTCGCCGCCATCATGGGCGCTGCTGGCACCCGGCGAGTCGGCTGGCTACTTGGTGAGTTGATGGATCAGGCGGGCGGCCACGCGGGCGCTGCGCTGATCCTGATCCAGAGTCGGGTTGTACTCGGCCAGATCGGCGAGCCTGAGCTTGCCGCTGGCCCGGATATGGGCGATCAGGGGTTCGATGACGGCCAGCTCGACGCCGCGGGCGGCGGGGGCGCTCACCCCCGGCATGACGGCTGCGGGCAGCACGTCCAGATCTATGGTCAGATAGAGGTGATCGCAGCGGGCGATGAAGGCATCCAGGCCGTTCAGCAGCTCGGGCAGCTCGCGCTGGGTCATGGCCTCGTCCAGCTCATACCAGACCCCCAACCCATCGGCGCGGGCGAACAGGGCCTGGGTGTTGGCCGTCTCGGCCACCCCGAGGCAGGCGTAGTGGAAGGGGCTACCCTGGGCGGCGCACCGTTCGGCTATCTGGAAGAAGGGGGTGCCGGAGCTCGCCTGCTCCTGCTTCATCCGCAGGTCGAAGTGAGCATCCAGGTTGATGATGCCGACCCGGCCCTTGCCCGCCAGATGACGGTTGAGGCCGCTCCAGCTGCCGAAGGCCACCTCGTGACCCCCACCGAGCACCAGCGGGAAGTGCCCCTCGGCCAGCAGGCTCGCGACTCGCTCGGCCAGGCGGCCGTGGGCGGCATCGAGATCGCCGTCGTCACAGCTCACATCACCGCCGTCATAAACTGGCCGCCCCAGATGCCAGGCGGTGTTGGCCAGCAGCTTGCGGATGGCGTGCGGCGCGCTTGCGGCGCCCACCCGCCCCTTGTTGCGGCGCACCCCCTCGTCGCAGGCAAAGCCCACCAGGGCCACGCCGGGCGCGGCATCCGTTTGCCAAGGCTGGACGCGGTCGTGCCAGCGCAGGGCCAGCTCGCCATCTTCCGGATCCCGGCGCCCCTGCCAGACCGTCATGTCAATGCCATTCAACTCAGCCATGGAGCGTCTCCTCGCCATTCAGTACCCGGCTCACCAGCTGATCGACACCGATGAGGTAGCTGAGCTCGGCCGGGTGGACACAGTTCCAGATCAGAAAGTCGGCCAGCATGCCCACTCGCAGTTGCCCCAATCGCTCCTGCTCGCCCAGGGCGCGGGCGGCGTGGCGGGTCACCCCGGCCATGGCCTCCACCGGCGTCAGGCCGAACAGGGTACAGGCCATGTTCATGGCCATGCGCAGGGAGACGATGGGGGCCGTGCCCGGATTGATGTCGGAGGAGACCGCCATGGGCACCCCGGCGCGGCGCAGCGCCTCGACCGGCGGCAACTTGGTCTCTTTCAGGAAGTAGAAGGCGGTGGGCAGCAGGGTGGCGACCACGCCGCGGTGGGCCAGGGCCTGGATCCCGGCGGCGTCCAGGTGCTCAAGGTGATCCACCGAGAGCGCGCCGAAATGGGCAGCCAGGGTGCTTCCCCCCAGGTTGGAGAGCTGATCCATGTGGCCCTTCACCGCCAGGCCGTATTGATCCGCCGCCAGATAGACCTGCTCGGTCTGGGCCAGCGAGAAGCCGATGTGTTCGCAGAAGACGTCCACCGCATCCGCCAGGCCCGCCTCGGCGGCGGCCGGGATGATCTCCTGGCAGATGGTCTCGACCCAGGAGTCAGGATCGTCGCGGTATTCGGGCGGCACCGCATGGGCGGCCAGCAAGGTGGTCTTGACCCGGATAGGCAGCGCCTCCCCCAGCCGGCGGGCGACCCGCAGCATCTTGAGCTCGTCCACCAGGGTGAGGCCGTAGCCGGACTTGATCTCGACCGTGGTGACCCCTTCCCGGATCAGGGACTTGATCCTCGGCACCGCCAGTTCATAGAGCTGATCCTCGCTGGCGGCGCGGGTGGCGCGCACAGTGCTGAGGATGCCACCGCCCTTGCGGGCGATCTCGGCGTAAGGCACGCCCCGCTGACGCAGTTCGAACTCCTCGGCGCGGCTGCCGGCGAAGATGAGGTGGGTGTGGCAATCGATGAGGCCGGGTGTCACCAGCCGGCCCTTCATGTCGCGCCAGTGGGCGGGGTGCGGCCCCTTGAGATCCTGCATGGGCACCAGGGCGTGGATCTTGCCTTCGTGGACGCCGAGGGCGTGGGGTTCCAGCAGACCGTAGTCGGCCAGATCGGGGCGCAGGGTGGCGGGTGTCACGTTGAGCCAGACCCGCTCGCAGTTCAACAGTTCCTTGTTCATACCGACCTCAAAATGTATATACAATAATTTATATCCGATCTCTGGCGAGAAAGATAGGATCTAATTCACATCTTGATAACAGCCATTTCATTAGAGTTTAGCCACAAAAAAGCCCACCTAAGGGTGGGCTCTGCAAACAAGATATGTATATACAATTAGATGAGGCGGGTCTTGGAGCTCAGCTTGTAGCGAGAGCCGGGCGAGAGCAGTCTGGCGTAGGAAACCAGATAGCCGTCCGACCAGGTGCGGCGATGCAGCAGCAGACAGGGGGTATCGACCCGCACCTGCAGCAGCCCGGCCTCACCGGCGCTCGGCAGCACGGCCTCCACCACATGTTCCATCTCGGAGAGAGGGCAGACCTCCATCAGATAGCTGTTCGGCGTCTGCCTCGTGAAGTCCTGCTCGCCATAGCCCGGCAGGCGCTCGGCATCGACGAAGCGCTCCTCCAGCTGCAGCGGCTCCCCATCGGCCTCGTGGACGATGAGGCTGTGGAAGGTGGGCGCCCCCACCCGCAGCCCGAGCCGCACCGCCACCTTCTCGTCGGCGGCCTGCCGTTGCAGGCGGATCACCCTGGCGCTGTACTGGCTGCCGCGCTCGCGGATCTCGTCGGCGATGTTGCGGATCGCCAGCAGCGGCGACTCGGCCCGCCGGTCCGCCACGAAGCTGCCGGAGCCCGCGGTACGCACCAGCCAACCTTCGGCCACCAGCTCCCGCAGCGCCTTGTTGACCGTCATCCGGCTCACGGCAAACTGGTCGCACAGGGCCGCCTCGGTCGGGATCCTGTCCCCCGCCTGATAATGGCGTTCGCGGATCCCGTCGAGGATGTGCTGCTTGATCTGAAGGTAGAGGGCGGGGGCCAATGGCAGGCTCCTCAGCGGCGGCGATGGGGCGGACGCATGTCCGGCCAGGCGCGGTAGACATCCGGGATCTGCTCGGGACCGCTGACGCAGAGATCCAGATCGTGCAGCAAGCCGTCCTTGATGCCGTAGATCCAGCCATGCACCGCCAGCTCCTGACCCTTGCGCCAGGCGTTCTGGATGATGGTGGTATGGCAGACGTTGGCCACCTGCTCGGCCACGTTCAGCTCGCACAGGTAGTCGTGGCGCTCGTGCTCATCTTCGATGGCATCGAGCTCGTCACGATACTTGAAGTAGACATCCTTGATGTTGCGCAGCCAGTTGTCGATGAGCCCCAGCTCCTCGTTCTTCATGGCCGCCCGCACGCCACCGCAGCCGTAGTGGCCACAGACGATGATGTGCTTCACCTTGAGCACCTCGACCGCGTATTGCAGTACCGAGAGGCAGTTGAAGTCGGTGTGCACCACCAGGTTGGCGACGTTGCGGTGGACGAAGACGTCCCCCGGCAGCAGGCCCATCAGCTGGTTGGCGGGCACCCGGCTGTCGGAGCAGCCGATCCAGAGATATTCGGGCGCCTGCTGGGCGGAGAGGGTGGCGAAGAACTCGGGATCTTCGGCCTTGAGCCGTTCCGCCCACTCGCGGTTTTTGGTAAACAGGTCGTTCAACAGTTTCACTATCTGCTCTCCCTAGATGTGAGTGGCGGCAACATACCATATTCGACGGTATCGGAGGCAAGGGCTAACACCAGATCGTCGCGAAACAAAAACAGGGCCATCAGGCCCTGCTTGTTACTGGAGTATGCCCTCAGGCATCCATGGCGTCTTTCAGCTTCTTGAGCGCGTTCTTCTCGAGCTGACGCACTCGCTCGGCGGAGACACCATAGGTATCGGCCAGCTCCTGCAGTGTGGTCTTGCTCTCCTCATCCAGCCAGCGGGCGCGGATGATGTGCTGGCTGCGCTCGTCCAGGGTGGCCAGGGCCGCACTCAGACGGCGAGAGGCATGGCTGTCCCAGTTGTCGTTCTCGATGGTGGCGGCCAGATCGGAAGACTTGTCTTCCAGATAGTGCACCGGGGCGAAGCCACCCTCGTCTTCATCATCACCGACCAGATCGAAGGCCTGATCGTAGTTGCTCATCCGTGCTTCCATCTCGGTCACATCGGTCGGGGAGACCCCCAGATCGGCGGCGACGGCCTGCACCTCGTCATGGCTGAACCAGCCAAGACGCTTCTTGGATTTACGCAGGTTGAAGAACAGCTTGCGCTGCGCCTTGGTGGTCGCCACCTTGACCATGCGCCAGTTGCGCAGGACATATTCGTGGATCTCGGCCTTGATCCAGTGCACGGCGAAGGAGACCAGCCGCACCCCGACACTCGGGTCGAAGCGCTTGACCGCCTTCATCAGGCCGATGTTGCCCTCCTGGACCAGATCGGCCTGGGGCAGGCCATAGCCGGCGTAGCTCTTGGCCACGTGAACGACAAAACGCAGGTGAGACATGACCAGCTGACGGGCAGCCTCGAGATCGCCATCCTGCTGCAAACGCGTCGCCAGCTCACGCTCTTCCTCTGCGCTCAGCACCGGAATAGAGTTTACTGCCTGGATATAGCCTTCCAGACTACCTTGCGGAATCAGGGCCATAGTGCGCTGCAATGAAGTTCCCATGTTCTACCTCTTACTTTTCAATCGAATCAGTCTAACACCCTGAGAGGGTCTGTCTACTGACCGGATGCCGTTCTGCGGGCTGCATCAAACAACCCCGGCGTGAACCCGGCTTATCTTAAGTCGACTGGATGAATCATAAATGAACAGTCAAAAAAAAGGGGTCACAGTGAAGGACCCCTGAAAAGTAGCATGCTAAGTCCATTGTTGCGGAGCTCGCAACCTTCACATGCTTGCCAAGTCAGACGAGCAAGGCAGAGGGGCCACACCCGTATACATTCTGTCGCATTAAATAGACTGCTTATAAATCAGAAGGTTCCCAAGATCCTTCCCAGGATCCAGCGACGCCTGCGGAGCAGTATCGTTCAGATTACTCCCTGAACTGGAGCTGTGCCAGAAACGGGCCATTCTTTTACTTGATCCAGTTCTCAAAATCCAGTGCTTTGCGGTGATGGCAAATTAATCAGGACGGTTCTATGTCGCGAATGTGTCTGTGCACCGAAAACCAGGACGCAATCAACCCCAGCAAGGCGCCGAGCAGTATCAGATTGAAGCCATCGACCGCCCCCATCCCCACCAGCCGGAAGTTGCTGTTGTAAAGCCCGGCCAGCTCCTTCACCACCCCCTCGCTCCAGATCACCATCACCTCGGTCAGCCACCAGGCCAGCATGCCGCCGATGACCCCGAACCAGATGCCGGTGTACAGGAAGGGACGATGAATAAACGCATCGGTCGCCCCCACCAGCTTGAGCACCTCGATCTCGGAGCGCTGGTTGAGGATGTTCAGGCGCAGGGTGTTGCCGACGATCAGCAGCACCGCGGAGAGCAGCAACACAGCTATACCCGTGATGGTATGACGCAGCAGGTTCATGATGCCCTGCAGCCGGGTCAGCCACTGCAGATCCAGCTTGCCCTGCTCGACGCCTGGCTCATTCTCCAGCTTGGCGAGCAGCTCGGCGGCCCCTTCCGGGTTCTGCCAGCGGGGATCCGGGATCACGCTCAGCACCGGCGGCAGCGGGTTGCTGTCGAGATAATCGAGGGCATCGCCGAAGCCGGAGATCTCGCGAAACTCCTTCAGCGCCTCGTCCCTACTCATATAAATGACGGACTCCACCTCGGGATAGAGCAGGATCCGCTGCTTCATGTCGAGGATGCTCTGCTCGGGCAGGTCCTTGCGCAGATAGAGGGAGATCTGGGAGCTGGTCTGCCAGCTGCCTTCCACCACCTCGGCGTTCTTCAGCAGCACATGGAAGCAGGAGGGCAGCGCCAAACTGACGCCGAGCACCGCCAGCGTCATCAGGGAGGCGAGCGGATTGCGCCACAGCTCGCCCATGCTGGAGAAGGCCTGGCGGGCGTGATCCACCCAGTACATGCCCAGCCGCCGGAGCAAAGGTTGTTTATGACGAACGATGGCCATCAGCTCTCCTCCTGCTCTTGCGAATACATGCGACCCGCCTTGAGGGTCAGGGTGCGGTAACGCATGCGGGCGATGAGCCCGAGATCGTGGGTTGCGATCAGCACCGAGACCCCGAAGCGGTTGAACTCCTCGAACAGCCGCATGATGTCCATGGAGAGCTGGGGATCCAGGTTGCCGGTCGGCTCATCCGCCAGCAGCAGCGGCGGCTTGTTGACGATGGCGCGGGCGATGCCGACCCGCTGCTGTTCACCACCGGACAGCATGCGTGGTTGGTAGCGCTCCTTGCCGAGCAGCCCCACCTTGTCCAGCGCCGCCGCGACCCGCTTGTTGATGTCACCGTGGCTGTAGCCATCGATCACCAGCGGCAGCGCCACGTTGTCGAACACGGTTCTGTCCATCAGCAGCCGGTGATCCTGGAAGATCATGCCGATCTGGCGGCGCACATAGGGGATCTGGCCCCGCTTGATCTGGCTGACGTCGTCACCGTGGAAGAAGACGCGGCCGTCGGTCGGCCGCTCCATCACGCTGATGAGCTTCAAAAGGGTACTCTTGCCCGCCCCCGAGTGGCCGGTCAGGAAGGCCATCTCCCCCTTGCGCAGGTGGAAGCTGACCTTCTGCAGCGCCTGGTGGCCACCGCTGTATACCTTGCTGACCTTATCGAAACGAATCATAACGGATCCCTGACATTGACAAGCCCCGACCTGGGTCGGGGCGAGTGGCGCTTATTCATCGCGACTGAACAGTGCCTCGATAAAGTCGTTGGCGACGAAGGGGCGCAGATCGTCTATCCCCTCGCCCACCCCGATGTAACGGATCGGGATCTGGAACTTGTCGGCCACCGCGAAGATGACGCCGCCCTTGGCGGTGCCATCGAGCTTGGTCAGGGTGATGCCGGTCAGGCCCACCGCCTCGCTGAACAGCTTGGCCTGGCTCAGGGCGTTCTGGCCGGTGCCCGCATCCAGGGTCAGCATGATCTCGTGAGGTGCCTCTTCATCCAGCTTCTTCATCACCCGCACCACCTTCTTGAGCTCTTCCATCAGGTTGCTCTTGTTTTGCAGGCGGCCGGCGGTATCGGCGATCAGCACATCGGCGCCCCGTGAACGGGCGGCCTCGATGGCATCATAGATGACGGAGGCGGAGTCGGCGCCGGTATGCTGGGCGATCACCGGGATCTTGTTGCGCTGGCCCCACACCTGCAGCTGCTCGACCGCGGCGGCACGGAAGGTATCACCGGCGGCCAGCATGACGCTCTTGCCCTCGGCCTGGAACTGCTTGGCCAGCTTGCCGATGGTGGTGGTCTTGCCCACTCCGTTGACGCCGATCATCAGGATCACGTAGGGCTTCTTGCTGGTGTCGATCACCAGCGGCTTCTCGACCTGGGCCAGCATGGCGCCCATGTCCTGCTTGAGCAGGCCATAGAGCGCCTCGGCATCCTTGAGCTGCTTGCGATCCGCGTGCTGGATCAGCCCCTCGATGATGCGGCTGGTGGTGTCTACGCCGAGATCCGCCGTCAGCAGCTGGGTCTCCAGCTCCTCGAACAGCTCATCATCGATTTTCTTGCCACGGAACAGGCCGAAGAAGCCGGAACCTATGTTCTCTCTGGTGCGCACCAGGCTGCGCTTGAGGCGAGCGAAGAAGCCCTCCCGCTGCGGCTTGTCCTGGGTGTCGTCGTCAACCTTGGCGGCCAGCGGCAAGCTGGCCAGGGCGGCGGCATCGGCAGCCTGAGCCTCAGCGGCGATACGTGCCTCTTCCGCGGCCTGAGCCTCGGCGGCGATGCGTGCGGCTTCCGCGGTCTTAGCTTCGGCGGCAACGCGTGCGGCTTCCGCAGCCTGAACCTCGGCGGCGATACGCGCTTCTTCCGCGGCCTGAACCTCGGCAGCGATACGTGCGGCTTCCGCGGCCTGAGCCTCGGCGGCAACGCGCGCGGCTTCTGCGGCCTGCGCCTCGGCAGCAACACGAGCGGCTTCCGCGGCCTGAGCTTCGGCGGCAATACGCACCTCTTCCGCAGCCTGAACCTCGGCGGCGATACGAGCTTCTTCCGCGGCCTGAGCCTCGGCGGCGATGCGAGCTTCTTCCGCGGCCTGGACCTCGGCGGCGATGCGTGCCTCTTGTGCGGCCTGCGCCTCGGCGGCAACACGCGCGGCTTCCGCGGCCTGGACCTCGGCGGCAACACGCGCGGCTTCCTCGGCAACCGCCTCGGCGATCAGCGCCTCATTGACGATGACGGGCTCGAGTTCGGAGGCAGGCTCCTCCACCACCAGCGGGCCTTCGTCGGGCGTCGCCAGCGGCGCCTCGTGCTGTGCAGCAGGGACCTCGGTCAGGGGGATATCAGCGGCGGGAGCGGGGGCAGCAGTGGCCTCGGGCTCGGCGACAGCCGGGGTGGCTGCGGGGGCCTGTGATTGGACGGCCTCAGCCTCTTCTTTCTTGCGGCCGAAACCCAGCCAGGAAAACAAACCTTTTGCCATCTAAAAAATACTCACTTCGTTGGCTGACTGCTAAGATAGCCGTCCCTCGGTGGGTCGGCATAAAAATGAACCGCCTTATACTAACACTTTATTTTCTGACGACGAAACGCGATGCCCAGAGTGAAATCCAGCCCTAGCAGCCCCCATAAAAGCCCGGTTCCGCAGGGAAAAGCGGGCTTTGTAAGAATCATCAGCGGCCAGTGGAAGGGTCGAAAATTGCCGGTCAGGGATGTGGAAGGACTCAGACCCACCACGGATCGCGTCAAGGAGACCATCTTCAACTGGCTGGCGCCCCATGTCCGTGGCACCCGTTGTCTCGATCTGTTTGCCGGCAGCGGCGGCCTGGGACTGGAGGCGCTGTCGCGCTATGCCGAGCAGGTGACGCTGATCGAGATGGACAAGGGCGCGGCCGAGCAGCTCAGGAAGAACCTGGCCGCCCTGGGCAGTCAGCAGGGCAAGGTGATCCAGGCCGATGCGGTCAGCTGGCTGCAAGGCCCGGTGACCCCCTTCGATCTGGTGTTCCTCGATCCGCCGTTTCGCCGCGAACTGTTGCCCCAGGTGTGCGAGCTACTGGAGCAGCGCGGCTGGCTGGCAGCGGATGCGCTCATCTATCTTGAACGGGAAAAGGAGATGGGCGACCTGGCTCTGCCTGCCAACTGGCAACTACTCAAGGACAAGCAGGCCGGTCAGGTCTGCTATCAACTCTATGTGCGGGAGATGAACAATGAAGCGCTTTTTTAATCTGGTGGCGATGGGACTGCTGCTGTTCTTCTGGCTAGGGGTAGTGCTCGCGCTGGCGGGCACCCTGCCGGGCAAGCTGAACGGTTTTCTGCCGGTCTGCGGTGTGATCGTGATCCTGATGCACTGGGTGCAGGCCAGCCTGATCAAGGCCGCCTGCAAGCCCTACTTCGCGGTCAGCCGCCTCGAGTTCACCCAGGTGCTGATCTTCGGCGTGTTCGGCATGATGGAGATCCGCGCCAAGCTGCAGGCCATCA
Organism: Aeromonas sp. sia0103; assembly: GCF_963895295.1. Lineage (NCBI taxonomy): Bacteria > Pseudomonadati > Pseudomonadota > Gammaproteobacteria > Aeromonadales > Aeromonadaceae > Aeromonas > Aeromonas sp. sia0103. The sequence continues at coordinate 209,185 of NZ_CAWQKG010000060.1, forward strand.
TAGACGCCAGGCAGAAGGGCGGGACACCACCTCGGGAAGACTAGCCTCTCCCCTCGCAACCGACCCTGAAGGAGTGACTCGTCACTCCTTCACTTTTTTCCCCACGCTGATCCCGAGCCTGATGGAGAGCACGGCGAGCAACAGCAGCATGGCGATCAGCGAGAAGAAATTGCTGCCCAGCTCAGGGTACTGCACCTTGATCAGCGCCGAGTGGCCGAACACCCCGATGAAGAAGCAGAGCAGGATGCAGCTGGGGGTATTGCCGACCATGGGCTGGTGGCGATAGAGCTGATAGAGCTGGTAGGCCGCCAGCAGCAGGGCGATCAGGGGGAAGAAGGAGAAGGGCACGGCCGATGCGGTCAGCACCGACAGGAAGGCATCCCCGCAGATGCCGATGAGCAAGGCCAGCAGCAGGGGTTTCTTCGGGATCGCGTTCGGTTCACGCATGAGACTGTCCATCCTTAACTTAAGAGAGGGGTTCGCGGCGCTTGCGATTCTGGACCTCGGCGCCCATGGCGATCATCCGCAGCTGGCTGATAGTGCGATCGGACAGCGCCCGGCACTCCTCCGTGGTCATGTCGAGGGCGTCGGCACCGGCGCTGAAGACGATGGTCACCATGGCCTCGGCCTGAATGTAGGCCTCCTCCCGCGGCGCCTCCGTGGTCGCCTCCAGATAATCGGTCAGCTCGGCGATGAAATGCTGGATCTCGCGCGCCACCGCCTGGCGGAAAGCCGCCGAGGTACCGGAGCGCTCACGCAACAGCAGACGGAAGATATTCGGGTTGTTTTCGACGAATTCCATGAAAGTCTGCACCGAGGTGCTGATGACGCTGCCGCCACCGGCGATGCGCTGGCGCGCCTGGCGCATCAGCTGGCGCAGAGTCAGGCCGCCCTCGTCCACCAGGGTCAATCCCAGCTCTTCCATGTCACGGAAATGACGGTAGAAGGAGGTCGGCGCTATGCCCGCCTCCCGTGCCACTTCCCGCAGGCTGAGGTTGGAGAAGCTGCGGTTGGCACAGAGTTGACTGAACGCCGCCTCGATCAGCGTACGCCGGGTTTTTTCTTTCTGTTGCGCGCGAATACCCACGAAAACCGTCACCTTGAGATTAGCGAGGCCAGATGATAACCCGAAGGCGGGGGCTGGATCAGGTTTGTTGCCGACTTTTTTACCATTGACCCCCATTCCGGCCCGGTGGAGAATAGTGAACAGCTGTTCGCTGAAAGGAGCCGAGTGAAATGGACCGCCCCCCGATCATCATGACCAACACCCTGCTGTTCGCCCTCTCCGGGTTGACCGCACTGATTGCGATACCCTGGTACGGACTGAGCCACGGCTACGACCTCTGGCAGTGGCTCTGCTTCCTGCTGCTGTTCTGCTACTGCGGCATCTCCATCACCGCCGGCTATCACCGGCTCTGGTCACACAAGGCCTACAAGGCACACCCTGCCCTGCAATGGATCTTCGCCATCGGCGGCGCCCTCGCCCTGCAAAACTCGGTGCTGCACTGGTCGTCCGATCACCGCCGCCACCATCGCCATGTGGATGACAACCAGAAGGATCCCTACAGCGCGGGCCGCGGCTTCTGGTACTCCCACATCGGCTGGATGCTGCGGGAATACCAGCGTGAGACCTACCACGACTACAGCAATGTGCGGGATCTGCAGAACAACCCCGTGGTCGCCTTCCAGCACAAGCATTATCTGGCGCTGACGCTCGGTACCAACATCGGCATCCCGCTGCTGCTCGGCCTGATCCATGGGGATCTGCTCGGCATGCTGCTGCTGGCGGGGGCGCTACGCATGGTGATGACCCACCACACCACCTTCTTCATCAACTCCCTTGCCCACATCTGGGGCAGCCAGCCCTTCACCGATCGCAACAGCGCGCGGGACAACGGCATCCTGGCCTTCTTCACCTTCGGCGAGGGCTATCACAACTTCCATCACCTGTTCGAGAACGACTACCGCAACGGCATCCACTGGTGGCAGTTCGATCCGACCAAGTGGCTGATCCGCTGCGCCGCCTGGTGCGGGTTGGCCAGGGATCTGCGCGCCTGCCCGGAGGAGCGGATCGAGCTGGCCAGGCTGGAGATGCAGCTCAAGCGCGCCCAGGCGAAGCTGCGCAAGGAAGAGGATAGGGAGCTGTGGCAGGCACTGCTGCAAGAGGAGTACGACAAGCTGAGCCTGCAGCTCCAGCACTACTACGCCAGCCGCAAGCTGCTGCTGGAGCAACGCAAGCGCAAGGCGCTGGCCCGCTACGATAGATTCAAGCTGCAGCTGGAGTATCGCAACCTGCGGGATGGCTTCCTCGCCGGCAAACGCAACTGGAGTCGCCTGCTGGCCGGCATCGCCTGAGGCGGCAGACCAATAGACCTGATTGCCCAAGACCGCCCGCTGGCGGTCTTTTCATGAGCGCCAGGTGACCTTTCGACATAAAAAATGGGGCGACATTCGCATGTCACCCCCTCGCAAATAGCATGTTCCATATTGGGATCCGGCAATAACGGGTACTGATTCCACTTCACGGGTTTCCGCTCCCGAGCCGAGGTGGTTGTCTGCCAGAGCAATCCGGCCGACCAATTCCCTCATCACCCTCTCCCGCACGACGGACCAGCCGCCGTGTTTGTCCTTGCAACTGAAATACTACGCAGTTAAATAAAATAAAAAACCGTTTTATACGAACTTGTATGCAAACAGCATGGAGCCAGCTCGATTCACATCAAGATAGAAAGTGATTAAAAACAATACGATAAAATCGAAATCCGGCGTTGGATGGCAAAGGCTATCCTCGAAGGCGCACAAGGCTTTGCGAGATCTCGCACAAACGGACCCCGTCACAGCCAGGGGTGCAGCGGCAACCAGTCGCTCAACCGGGCCAGCAGGCGCCGCAGCGCCGAGGGGGGCGTCGACACCGGCTGGACCGCTGCCTGTTGCCACCCTGCCAGCCACTGCTGCAGCTCGGCACAGAGCGCGGGGCAGCGCAGATGCAGCATCAGCTCGGTGTTGAGCAGCAGGGAGCGGGGATCCAGATTGAAGCTGCCGAGCAGCGCCTCTTCGTCGCCCATCAGGATCAGCTTGGCATGCAGGCTGAGCGCCTCGCTCTCCAGCTCGGCCAGCGCTATCCCCTGCCGCACCAGCCAGGGGCGGTGGCGCCGGTAGGCGCCGTACACCAGCGGCACATCGGTGCTGGCCAGGGAGTTGGTCAGTATCTCTATCGCCATCCCCGCCTGGCGTTGCCGCTTGAGCTGACGACGCAGCCCGCGCGTCAGGATCAGGTAAGGGCTCACCAACCGCAGGGTGCCTAGGTTGCCGGCCAGCTTGCGCCCCAGCAGGGGCGCCGTGGTCGGCCGGGAGACCAGCCCCTTGCCGGGCCGATCGAACCAGCACTCCCCCAACCCCGAATGCCAGCGCAGGGGGACAGGCTCTTCATCAAACAGGCTGGCGGGCAGATCGTAGACGGCGGCCACCGCCGGATCGGTCAGGGTGAGCAGGAAGTCGTTCACCGCCTCTATCTCGGCGGGCAGCAGGGCGCGGCGCAACAGGCGCCGGATCGGATGGCTCCAGCGACTGTGCCAGAACAGCCCGAAGCCCTGCGCGGCCTGCCGGCAGAGGGGGCCCCGACAGAGCAGATCCAGATCGACGAAGTGAGGCGACGCCCCCAGCCCGAAGTAGCGATCACCGATGTTGCGGCCACCTATCACCATCTGGCAGCCATCCACCAGCAGCAGCTTGTTGTGCATGCGGTGGTTGATGCGTCTGAAGCTGAGCAGCCCCTCCAGCAGCAGGGTCAGCCGGCGCCAGCCCCTGAGCCAGAACGGGTTGAACAGCCGCACCTCGATGCCGGGCTGATGCGCCACCATCTCCAGGAAGCGGTTGTCGCCGGCATAGAGATCGTCGATGAGCAGCTGGACCCGGACCCCCCGCCGGGCCGCGTGCAACAACTCGGACAGCAACAGCTTGCCGCTGCCGTCCTCCTCCCAGCTGTAGTACTGGGCCTGGATCCTGCTGCGGGCCGCGCGGATCAGCTGGCAGCGCGCCTTCAGGGCCGCGCCTGGATCGTCGAGCAGGGCGAATTCGGCGGGGATCAGGGTCATCTCCTTGTCATCTGGCCATGGCATAACCCAGGCAACCGCCCTGATCGCAACGAATCAAGGAGTCTCGCATGGAACTCTGTGACCGCCCCTCCCTCGGCCATAGGCCGCAAGCCAGCCAGCCGGATCCCATCCCGGCCGGACAACCATCTCCCTGGTACATGCTGCACCGGGACCAAGGCTGGGAGGCCGCCTGCATCCGGGATCGCGCCCCCGACCGGCGTTGAGCGCTCAGGGCTGGGCCGCCTCTATGGCGTCGGACTTGCCCTCCAGCTGGGGCAGGCTGAAGCGATAGGCCACGTAATATTTGTAGATGGTGCCGACGTAGTTGATGGGCCCCTGGCCGACCTCGTTGGCCACCAGCTGCTCCACGTTGCCGAACCAGACATTCGGATCCAGCCCCCTGGCCTTGGCCTTGGCCTGCAGCGCCTGCACCCGGTTGGGGCCCGCGTTGTAGGCCGCCAGCGCGAACAGGTGGCGGTTGAGCCGATCCATCCCGGGATCGTTGAAGTAGGTGTCGAGGATCAGCCGCATGTAACGGCAGGCCGCCTCCACGTTGCCCTCCAGGCTGGTGAGCCGGGCACCGCGGATCCCCACCTCGCCACCTGTGCTCGGCAGCAACTGCATGATGCCGACCGCCCCCCGGTTGGAGCGGACATTCGGATTGAGCCCCGACTCCTTGTACGCCAGCGCCGCCAGCATCAGCCAGTCCAGCTGGTATTTGTCCGCCTGCGTCTCCAGCACCTTGCGGATGGTCGACAGTCGGCCCATGGGATCCGGCGCCAAAATGTTGCTCATCTGGTCACTCTGCGCCAGCAGGCGGCGCAGGGTCATGTCGCTGAAGAGGGTGCGTTTGCTTGACTCCGAGATATAGGCATTCACCGCCTTGAGCAGCTCGGGGCTGTTGTTGCGCAGGGCCCAGGCGCTGCGCCCCTTGTCCCGCAACGGGATCAGCTTGTGGGCCTTGAGCCCGCCTATCATGCCGAGCCAGATCCGCCCCTTGAAGCTGTCGGTGACGGTCAGCGGTATGATGCCGGCCGCCACCATCTCCAGCAGATCCCCATCCTGCAGGTATTCCGGCACCGTCTCTATGTAGACGGGGGGCAGCCCCAGCTCGCGGAACAGCCAGTTGAGCTGGTGCAGACTCTCGTAGTAGCTGGAGCTGGCACGTACCCAGATCCGCCGGCCCGACAGCTGAGTGATGCGGTTGAAGCCAGGCAGATCGCGCTGGCTCACCACCCACTCCTCGATGGGCGAGATGAGTGGGCGGGAGAAGGTCACCTGCTCGCGCCGGGTCGGCGTCACCGTCATGGTGGCCGCCACCAGATCGCCGCGCCCCTCGGCGAGGTAATCCAGCAGCTTGTCCTGGCGCACCGGGATGTAGATGATCTTGAGCTTGAGCTGCTCCTTGGCGAGATAACGCTGGTTCAGCCAGCGCTCGAAGCCCTGCAGCTGATTGACAAGGATGCCGTACTGGGCGCCCTTGTCGAAGAAGAAGAAGCCCCGCTCATAGACCACCAGGGCCCTGAGTTCTTTCTTTTGCAGTATGTGTTCGAGATCCCCGGGTTGGGGCAAGAGCTGCGGCTTGAGATCGGCCGCCAGCAGGGGAAGATACCAGAGGGCCAGCAGGCCCCAGATCCATCGCCGCGTCATCATGTCGTCGCCTGCCGTTGGTCAGTCCACGGCAGGCTGTGCCTTGGCAGGATAACTCGCACCGGAACCCGGGGCTCAGCGCAGGGCACCATCGCTGCGTCAGCATGTTGTCGCCTGCAGGTTGACCGGCTCGCGCCCGTCGGCTCGTCGGCTCGTCGGCTCGTCGGCTCGTCGGCTCGTCGGCAGGATGCTTCGTTATGGGATAGGAGGGACAGGGCAGAGCGCCCTCGCCACTGCATCATGCCGTCGTCTGCCATTGGCCGACTCGTCTCGGGTTGAGTCATCTGGAGATAACTCACTATAGAACGGGGAACTGTGGCTGGAGGCTCAATACGGCAGGCAGGCCTGCCGTATCCTCAGGGGGCTCAGATTGAGCGGGCACGCATCTCGAAAATCAGCTTCTCGGCGGTGCAGGTGAATTGCAGGCGGGCCTTCAGGATCACGCCATCGGCGCCCTGGCTCAGCTCGCTGCTGATCTCGGCCTCGGCGGTGACCTGCTTGGCCAGCGCCTCATAGGCCGCCAGCTTGGCGCGGGCATCGGCTTCGGCCGCGGCCTCGATCACCAGCTCCATCACATCGTCGCCTTCACCTATGATGGTGCCAATCTCGGCGAAACAGCCGCAGCTGTCGCAGGTTTCATTCAATTCGACTTTCTCGTCTACAGACATCACTCAACTCCCACTTATTTCGGCTTTACTTCATCGTCACGCAAGGCTTTACGAAAGTCCTTGATGGCGGTGCCCAGATCCTCACCGGCGCCGGCCAGGCGTTTGCTGCCAAACACCACGACCACGACCACGAGCAGGATCAACAAATGCCAGATATGAATTCCACCGAGTCCCATCGGGATACTCCTGACTGATAGATACCCATTGTTTGTATCAAAAGAAAGCGCAACGATTGTTGGGCAAAATCAAGGCAGGTGCAAGTTGGCAAATAAATCACGCAAAAAAATACGGCGGCCATTGGCCACCGTATGAGTCTGTGCTACTTGTCCCCTCAACCGCTACATCCTGTACCAGCCACCCTCTAAGGCGAGAGACGACTCGAGCATAGGGTCGCCAAGATATGAAAACAAATGGTATAAATTCATCTTAGAATTGAAGAGGATTCATATCATGCTGCTGGAACAGCTCGGGCGCATAGACCTTAATCTGTTGATTATCCTGCAAGTATTGCTGGAAGAGCGCAATGGCAGCCGGGCCGCCCGCCGACTGCACCTGAGTCAGTCGGCCGTCAGCAAGGCCCTCGGCCGCCTGCGGGAAACCTTCGACGACCCCCTGTTCGTGCGTGCGGCCCATGGGCTGGAACCCACCCCGCGCGCCCTCGGCCTGCAACAACAGCTGCAACCCATACTGCTGTCGCTGGACAACCTGATCCAGCCACCGGCGTTCGACCCGGCCAGCACCGAGCGGGAGTTCGTCATCGCCAGCATGGACAGCGCCTTCACCCTGTTCGCCCCCCTCTACCTGAGCGAGCTCAAGCGCCAGGCGCCGGGCATCCGCTTGCGCTACGAGGAGTGGACGGAGCACAGCCTGACCGCGATGAGCCAGGGCCAGGTGGACATCGCCTTCACGGTGCGGGAGAACTGCATCACCTCGGACTACCGGCTGGATACCCTGCCCGGCAGCATCTGCCAGCGGCTGCTCGCCATCGATGGCCTCACTTGTCTGGTGCAGCAGGATCATCCGGCGCTGCACGAGCGCGAATGGGATCTCGCCCGCTACCTGGCCTATCCCCATGTGCAGACCTATTGCGAGGGGCGGGATCGCTGGATGCTGGATCACAAGCTGGCAGAGCAGGATCTCTATCGCCGGATAGAGGCGACCGTGCCCTCGTTCGAAGCGGCGCTGCGGATGGGGATGCACTCCGACATGATAGTGACCCTCTCCAAGCTCTATGCCCGCCATGCGACCCAGGTCTACCCGCTGGTGCCGCTGGCGCTGCCCATCGCGCTGGACAGCATCTCCCACCTGCTGATCTGGCATCAGCGTCACGAGGAGGATCCGGGCCACCGCTGGCTGCGGGAGACCCTGCTCGCCCTCATCCTGAGCAAGCTGGAGACTTCGGCCGTCGGTCAGCCCTGAGACAAGGCTCCGGCCGGCTTAGCCCTGACCGGTCACGTCCAGATAATGGTGCACGCCGTCGAGCAGCATCTGCACCGAGATCATCACCAGCAGCATGCCCATCAGCCGCTCCACGGCGGTGAGTCCTCGCTCACCCAGCAGCTTGTTGAACAGCTCGTAGAACATCAGGATCACGGCGCTGGCGCCCCAGGCCAGCAACAGGGCCAGGGACCAGTCCGCCATCCGGGTCGGCTCCTGATTCGCCAGCAGCAGCAGAGAGGCCAGGATGGAGGGACCCGCGATCATCGGGATGGCCATGGGCACCAGGAAGGGCTCCTCCCCGGCCGCCAGCCCGGTCACCCCGCCCGGGGTCGGGAAGATCATCTTGATGGCGATGAGGAACAGTATGATGCCCCCCGCTATGCTCACCGCCTCCTGCCGCAGATTGAGGAAGCTCAGGATCTGCTGACCGGCGAACAGGAAGCCCAGCATGATGGCCAAGGAGAACAGCAGCTCCCGGATCATCACCTTGCGTCGCCGCTTGGGATCGACATGGCGCAGGATGGAGAGAAAGACCGGCAGGTTGCCCAGCGGATCCATGATCAGAAACAACATGACGGCAGCGGAGAAAGTATCCATACAACGCCCAGGCTAAGCCTTCAACAGGGGGGAGAGAGGGCGAAATATAACAAAGGGCAGGGGATTCGGCGAGCACCAGGGCGGTGCCCGCCGCGGGGATCAGCCGTGCTGGCAGATCTTGTCGGCCCGGGTCTGGAAACCCTGCCCGGATTCGATGAACTTGCCGCGCTTGGCCAGAAAGTCGATCAGCGCCTCGGCATCCATCTCGCTGGCGCTGCAGGTGTGAAAGCGGGCGTCGGCGCCGAAGCGGCTGTCGATCGCCTGCTTGAGGCTGGCCCGGGTAAATTGGCCGTCCTGCGCCAGCATCATCTCCATCACTTCGTGACCGTGTATCGATTGAGACATCTCAAACCTCAGTAATCATCATATAGGATGCCAATTAAAGCCCGAGTCGGGCGCCCCTATCTTGATGTAAGCCAATAAAGTGCCGATTTCCCGACCTCCGGGCTGGCCGTGAGCGCCACTTTGTCGATAAAGTGGCAACCTGAACAGGGGATGGCTACACTGGCGCCCCTTTTTGCCGTCGTAGTTAGAAAATAAGGACATTGGCGTCATGCTGTTCCATGGATTGGCCCTCAAGCCCTGGCGGATCTGGACCCGCCGCCCGCTCTGGTTGAAGACCCTGATCGGCATGTTGACCGGGATTGGGCTCGGGCTCGGCTTCAGCGAGCAGGCGTTGCTGCTCAAGCCCATCGGCGTCCTGTTCGTCAACACCATACAGATGCTGATGGTGCCCCTCATCTTCTGCTCCGTCATCGCCGGCCTCACCTCCCTGCTCAAGGGCAAGACCCTGGATCGGATCGGCAGCAAGGCCATTGGCCTCTACCTGTGCTCGACCGCCATCGCCATCTGCATCGGCCTGATGATGGGCTGGCTGCTGGAGCCCGGCATGGGTGCCAATATGGGGCCTTACGAGCGGACCGGTGTGGTGGTGCAACCGACCCTGGCCAGCGTGCTCAGCCATCTGGTGCCGCGCAACCCGATCCAGGCCATGGTGGATGGCAAGATCCTGCAGGTGATAGTGTTCGCGGTGGCCCTCGCCCTCGCCCTCAACGCCACCGGCCGCCGTGGTCGTCCCGCCATCCGCTTCTTCACCGCCCTGGCGGAGGGCATGTTCAAGCTGACCCAGATGGTGATGGCCCTGGCCCCTTACGGCGTCTGCGCCCTGATGGCCTGGATGACCGGCAAGTACGGGCTGGATCTGCTGCTGCCGCTGCTCAAGGTGATCGGGGCCGTCTACCTCGGCTGCCTGCTGCACGTGCTCGGCGTCTACAGCAGCCTGCTGATCCTGCTGGCCCGCCTCAATCCGCTGCACTACTTCAGAAGCATCCTCGATGCCCAGGCGATCGCCTTCACCAGCAGCTCCAGCAGCACGACCCTGCCCGTCAGCCTGGCCTGCGCCGAGCGCCGGCTCGGGGTCTCCCCCGCCATCACCGCCAAGGTGCTGCCCATAGGTGCCACCATCAACATGGACGGCACCGCGCTCTATCAGGGGGTGACGGCGCTGTTCGTGGCGCAGGCGTTTGGCGTGGATCTGCACCTGGTGGATTACCTGACCATCATCAGCATCGCGACCCTGGCCAGCATAGGCACAGCGGGCACCCCGGGCACCGGGCTCATGTTGCTGACCCTGACCCTGACTGCGGTGGGCTTGCCGCTGGAAGGGGTGGCGCTCATCGCCGGCATCGATCGCCTGCTCGACATGGCCCGCACCACGGTCAACGTCTCGGGGGATATTCTGGTGTCCGTGCTGATCGCCCGCAGCGAAGGGGAGCTGGATCTGGCGACCTACCACGACCCCAACGCCGGCGAGGATATCGACTTCACCCTGCGCTGAGGCAGGCAAGACAGGATCAGGGCCCGCTGGCGGGCCCTGGTGAATGCGAATGATCAGTGATCGTGCGGATCATGATGGCAGCGCCAGCAGATGTCGAAGTTGGCGCCGTTCTCCTCCCCGCACTGGCCACAGAGCCAGCCATTGCCCTGGCGCTGCTGGTAACGCTCGATGACCTTGCCCGCCCGGCTGCGATCCTCGGCAGGCACCAGCAGGGTGACCTGCAGCAGATCCACCGGCAGCTCCCCCAGCGCGCCCGACAAACCCTCCCCACTGAGCCGCACCCGCACGCCTTCCACCTCCAGCGCCCCTTTCAGGGCGTGGGCCTCCAGCGAATGGGAGGCCCGATACAAGTTAATCCACTGCTCCATATATCCTCTCCTCGCAACCGCTTGTCGATGCACCGACGGCGCCTGCGCCACCATCATTTCAGGGCGCGGGCCTCCAGCGAATGGGAGGCCCGATACAAGTCAATCCACTGTTCCATGTCTCGTCCTCACAACGGCTCGTCTTCATATCATCGTCGTCACGCACCAACCCCGCCAGCGGGAAGCCGTGCATTCCTGCGCCTTCACCGCAGGCTGTCGATGCCGTACTCGGCCCCATTCTCGACCAGAAAGTCGATGAAGACCCGCAACTTGCTCGGCATCAGCCGCCGCTCCGGGAACAGCAGATAGATGGGCACCCTGGGCTGCTGCCAGCCCGGCAACAGGGCCACCAGGGCCCCGCTGGCCAGCTCCTCGTGGCAGATCATGACCGGCAGCGCGGCTATCCCCAGCCCGGCCTTGGCCGCCTCCCTGGCACAGGTGATGTTGTTGACCTGGAAGCGGGAGCGCGGATCCACCAACACCTCCCGCCCCTCTGCCTCGAAGCACCAGTGGGAGGAGAGAAAACCGCTGCTGACCGCCACCCGCTCGTGTAGCAACAGATCCTCCGGCCGCGTGATCGGCGGGTTGTTGGCCAGGTAGGCCGGGCTGGCGCAGAGCACGCGATCCGAGCTCCACAGCCGCCGGGCCGCCAGGTTGGAGTCGCTCATGTCACCGATCCGCACTATGGCATCCAGCCCTTCGTTGATGGGATCCACGACTCTGTTGGTCAGCTCCAGATCCACTCGCAGGCCAGGATAGGCCTGCAGGAAGTTGGCCACCAGCCGACCCACCACCAGCTGCCCCGTCTCTATGGGCACGGCCAGCTTGAGGGTGCCGGTCACCTCCTGCTGGCTGGCGCTCAGCATCAGCTCGGCCTGGGTCAGCTCCTCCACCGCCTTGCTGCAGCGCAGGTAGTATTGCTCCCCCGCCTCGGTCAGGGTGAGCTGCCGGGTGGAGCGATAGAGCAGGCGCACGCCGAGCCGCTGCTCCAGCTCGGCGATGCGACGGCTGACCGTCGCCTTGGTCATACCCAGCTCCCGGGCCGCCGCCGTGAAGGAGCCCTTGTCGACGATGCGCACCAGTATTAAGGCAGCATTTAGGTCCATTGTCTCACCAGTGCAACTGTATATCTCATAAAGCGATACTAATCGAAACAGTCTGCCGATGTTAGCCTGCGCCCCTCAGTTCAGGAAACCCCACACAATGAGTCAACACAAGAAGATCCCCCTGCTGGCCGCCCTGCTGCTGGCCCTGTTCGGCATGCTGTTTGCCGGCTACTGGTATCTGCACGCCCGTTACTTCGAGAGCACCGACAACGCCTATCTGCAGAGCGAGGTGACCGGCATCGGCTCCAAGCTGCCCGGCTACATCAGCCAGGTGCTGGTGACCGACAACCAGGAAGTGAAAGCGGGTCAGCTGATCGCCCGGCTGGACGATCGGGAATACAAAGCCAAGGTGATCGAGGCCGAGGCCGACCTGCACCTCAACCAGGCGACGGCGGAGAACCTGGCCGCCACCCGCACTCAGCAGCAGAGCCTGATCCGTCAGGCCGAGGCCAAGGTCGCCTCGGCCGAGGCCGAGCAGGTGCGCTCCCAGCAGCAGGTGCATCGTGTCGGCCAGCTCAATCAGCGCCACTACAGCTCCCAGGACAACCTGGACGAGGTGCAGGCCGGTTTGCGCGTCAATCAGGCCCTGCTGCAGGAGGCCAAGGCGGCCCTGCAGGCGGCCCGTGAGCGCCTGCTGGTGCTGGATGCGGAGGCCAAGCAGAATCTGGCCAGACTGGCACTGAGTGAGGCCCAGCTGGAACAGGCCAGACTGGAACTCGGTTACACCGAGCTGCGGGCCCCGGCCGACGGCATCATCGGCAAGCGCAGCCTGCGGGAAGGGCTCTACGTGCAGTCCGGCATGCAAGTCGCCAGCCTGGTGCCGCTGCAGCAAGTCTGGGTCGAGGCGAACTTCAAAGAGACCCAGTTGCAACACATGCAGCCGGGCCAGAGGGTGGAGGTGATCCTGGATGCCTACCCGGATCAACCGGTCGAGGGCATCATCGACAGCCTGGCCCCCGCCACCGGCGCCAAGTTCGCCCTGCTGCCTCCCGAAAATGCCACCGGCAACTTCACCAAGATAGTGCAGCGGATCCCGGTCAAGATCCGCATCCCCGAGCCGGGCCCGCTGGCGGGCAAGTTGCGGCCGGGCCTCTCCACCGAGGTGATAGTGGATACCCGCACCGCCGCGCCGGACCGGCTGGCGAGCACTGAGCCCGCCGCCCCGGCCAGCGGGGTGAACCTGGACAGCCAGGCCTCTGAAGCCGTGGTGGCCGCCCACTGATGGAACCCATCCCGCGTCGCAACTGGATCGCGGTCATGGGGGGGCTCATCGGCGCCTTCATGGCCATCCTCGACATCCAGATCACCAACGCCTCCCTGAAGGACATTCAGGGGGCCCTGTCGGCCACCCTGAGCGAGAGCTCCTGGATCTCCACCTCCTATCTGGTGGCCGAGATGATCGCCATCCCGCTCAGTGGCTGGCTGAGCCGTGGCCTGAGCGTGCGTCGCTACATGCTGTGGAGCACCGGCGCCTTCATCGTCGCCTCCGTGCTCTGCTCGTTCAGCTGGAACCTTACCAGCATGATCGTCTTCCGGGCCCTGCAGGGCTTCACCGGCGGCGCCCTCATCCCCATGGCCTTCTCCCTGATCATCAGCCTGTTGCCGCTGCACAAGCGCGCCACCGGCATGGCGCTGTTCGGCCTGTGTGCCACCTTTGCGCCCACCATAGGGCCGACCCTCGGCGGCTGGCTGACCGAGCAGTTCTCCTGGCACTACATCTTCTATCTGAACGTGCCGCCCGGCCTGCTGGTGATGGCCATGCTGGCCCATGGCCTGGACCGGAAGCCGGTGGACTGGGAGGTGATCAAGCGGGTGGATCTCATCGGCATCGTCACCATGGCGGTGGGCCTCGGCCTGCTGGAGGTGGTGCTGGAGGAGGGCAACAGAGAGGACTGGTTCGGTTCCAGCTTCATAGTGCGGCTCACCGTCATCTCCGTGGTGGCGCTGGTGTTCTTCGTCATCAGCCAGTTGCTGCGGCGCCATCCGCTGGTCAACCTGCGGCTGCTGCACAGCCCGCGGTTCGCGCTGGCCTGCTTCGCCTATCTGGTGCTCGGCATGGGGTTGATGGGATCCATCTATGTGTTGCCGCTCTACATGACCCAAATCCACAACTACAACGCGCTGGAGATAGGTGAGGTGCTGATGTGGATGGGGCTGCCACAGCTGCTGGTGCTGCCGCTGGTGCCCAAGCTGGTCACCAGGATAGACCCGCGCTATCTGGTGAGCTTCGGCTTCCTGATCTTCGGGGTGAGCTGCTTTATGAACGTGAACATGAGCGCCGACTACGCCGGGCCCCAGCTGATCCAGTCGCTGATCGTGCGGGCGCTGGGCCAGCCCTTCGTCATGGTGCCGCTCTCTCTGGTGGCCACCGCCAGCCTGAGCCCGGAGGAGATCCCCTCCTCCTCGACCCTGCTCAACGTGCTGCGCAACCTGGGGGGCGCCTTCGGCATCGCCATCATCGCCACCCTGATCGACAACGATACCCGCATCCATTTCAGCCAGATCAGCAGCACCCTGGCCGCCACCAGCATCGAGGGACAGAGCTATCTGCTGCAGCTGACCCAGAGCATGATGGCGCAGGGCTCTGGCCCCGAGCTGGCGCAGCAGCAGGCCCAGGCCATGCTATCCAACACCATCTCGCGGGAGGCGGCCATCATGGCCTACAATCAGGTGTTCTACGTGATGGGGATCTTCCTGCTCATCGCCAGCGCCCTGATGCTGCTGCTCAAGCAGCCGGCCCCCAAGCCGGCCAATGGGGAGCCGCTGGAGTCATGACAATAAAAAAACGGGCCGACTGGCCCGTTTTTTTCTGGCTGGAGATTCTTCATCCCACCCGCCGGATGCGCACTCGCAGGCGAGGGATGAAGTCCCGCCTTATCCCGCCAGCGAGGCGGCGATCAGGAACTGGGCCGCGAAGTAGCTGCTCATGATCCAGGCCTTGGCGTGGGGGAAGGGCCGGCGGAATCTGTCCAGCGCCAGCATGCTGTCGGAGAACAGGAACATCAGGGCCCCCACCAGTGCGGCGGCGCTGCCCGCCGTCAGGGAGGCATGCCAGGCGCCTGCCGCCACCCAGGCCATGCCGATGATCACCAGCATGTAGCAGAACACCGGGATCTTCATCTCCCCCAGCTGGCCCCACAGCAGGCCGAACACCAGGCCGGCCACCAGCAGCAACATCAGGCCATCCACCAGCTTCAGCACCAGCGGCCCCTGGGCGAAGCCGACGATGTAGCAGAGGTGCGCGACAAGAAATGCCGCCAGTCCCTGGATGAAGCGATCCCTTGGCAGCATCAGCAGCACGTCACCGGCGAGCGACAGGCAGAGGCCGAGCAGGAGCCAGGCATGGGAGCCGTTATGGTCGTCACTCTGGTAACCGAACGCCAGTGCGATGATAAACAGCATGGTCAGCGGCTTGCTGATATAGAACTGACGGGAGTCTGAGCCGTAGGCTGCGCGGATATGCCACCAGCCCGATGCGATGATCAAGAAACTCAATAACATGCCCTGCTCCTCACCGGTTGCTCGCTGTCATACGGCAACCTCTTTAGTGCTCGCAAGAGTAACAAATTCCCCCGCCGAGTGGCAGGGGTGCGCAGCAGATGAGCAGTCTACGCCTAAAGTCTAATTGCCCCGCCCTCGTGGCTCGGGCATAAGAAACGGGTCTGAAGGATCACCATGGAACAAACTATGACCAACTATCTGCCCGCTATCGATATCATGATGTGTCATCTGGGGATCAGCTTCGAGCAAGCCTGCGAGCAGCTGGGCCTGAGCCCGCTGGAACAGCAGAACCTGAGTCTGCTGCAAGAACAGCAGCCAGAGTAACGCCCCCAAGATTGAAAACGGCGCCTTCGAGGCGCCGTTTTTATTGTGGGTGTTGATTAACGCAAGGTTCGTCGCCGCTGCAGCCAGACCACCAGCGCAAACAGCAGGAAGCCAGGCAACCACATCAGCTCCTTGCGCCAGCGCTCGGTGGGTGCCTTGACGGAGAGGATCTCCTGATCGAACTCCATGCCGGCCTCCGCCGCCGGACTACCGAAGGTGACGTTGTCGATCAGCGTCTTGCCATCCTGCTCATACAAGGCCAGCCCCAGGCTGGCGAGACGGGCCTCCCCATCGGCACCGGCCGGCACCGCCAGCAGTACTGTGGATTGGCGCAGCTTGCCCACCGCATCCTCCCCCTGGATCCGCAGCCGCAGGGTGCTCTCCGCCTCCACCTCCCCCAGGGTCTGGGCGAACTGGGCCGGCGCCGTGTCGCTGTAGGGATCGTGCACCATGTCCATCCAGAAGCCGGGACGGAACAGGGTGAAGGCCACCAGCAGCAGCAGCACGCTCTCGTACCAGCGGCTGCGCGCCAGGAACCAGCCCTGGGTCGCGGCGGCGAAGATCAGCATGGCCACTGTGGCCACCATGAAGATCAGCACACCGTGGGCGAAGTCCACGTCGATCAGCAGCAGATCCGTGTTGAAGATGAACAGGAACGGCAGCGCCGCGGTGCGCAGGCTGTAGTAGAAGGCGGTGATCCCGGTCTTGATGGGATCCCCCTTGGAAACGGCCGCCGCCGCGAACGACGCCAGCCCCACCGGCGGGGTCACGTCCGCCATGATGCCGAAGTAGAACACGAACAGGTGCACCGCGATGAGCGGCACTATCAGGCCGTTCTGCTGGCCGAGCGTCACCACCACCGGTGCCAGCAGGCTGGACACCACTATGTAGTTGGCGGTGGTGGGCAGCCCCATGCCGAGGATCAGGCTCAGCAGGGCGGTCAGCAGCAGCATCAGCAGCAGGTTGCCCATGGAGAGGAACTCCACCAGATCCGCCAGCACCAGACCAACCCCGGTCTGGGAGACGGCACCCACTATGATGCCGGCGGTGGCGGTGGCGATGCCGATGCCGATCATGTTGCGGGCACCGGCCACCAGGCCCTCCCTCAGATCCACCAGGCCATCGCGGGCCGAGCCGTAGTGGTGCTTGCCATCGGTGCGCAGCCAGTTGAGCAGCGGCCGCTGGGTCAGCAGTATGATGGTCAGCATGACGGTGCCCCAGAAGGCCGACAACCCAGGCGATAACCGTTCCACCATCAGGCACCACACCAGCACCACCACCGGCAGCAGGAAGTGCAGGCCGGACAGCAGCACGGCGCGGGTGTTGGGCAGCTCGGTCAGCGGCTGATCCGGATCCTCGGCGGGCAGCGGTTCATTGCTGGCCGCTATCTTGAGCAGGCCCAGATAGACGACCACCAGCAGCAAGGCGACCCCCGGCAGGGCGTATTCACCCAGCGCCGGCTTGAGCCAGCCGAGGCCATAGTAGACCACCATCGACAGGCCGCTGATCAGGGCGGCGCCGAAGGCAAAGCCGGTCAGGCGGCGCAACCAGGGTTTGGGTTGGTGGTTGCCGATGGGCTCCATTCCGAGCTTGAGCGCCTCCAGGTGCACTATGTAGAGCAGCGCTATGTAGGAGATGGTCGCCGGCAGGAAGGCGTGCTTGATGATCTCGACGTAGGGGATGCCCACGTACTCCACCATCAGGAAGGCGGCGGCCCCCATCACCGGCGGCATGATCTGGCCGTTGACCGAGGAGGCCACCTCGACCGCTCCCGCCTTCTCCTTGGAGAAGCCGACCCGCTTCATCATGGGGATGGTGAAGGTGCCGGTGGTGACCACGTTGGCGATGGAGGAGCCGGAGATGACCCCGGTCAGCGCCGAGGCGACCACGGCCGCCTTGGCCGGCCCGCCGCGCAGGTGGCCGAGCAGGCTGAAGGCGAGCTGGATGAAGTAGTGACCGGCGCCGGCTCGCTCCAGCAGGGCACCGAACAGCACGAACAGGAACACGAAGCTGGTGGAGACCCCGAGCGCTATGCCGAACACCCCCTCTGTGGTGATCCACTGGTGGTTGGCCAGCGCGGTGAAGCTCACCCCGCGGTGAGCCAGCAGCCCCGGCATCCAGGGACCGGCCAGACTGTAGCCGAGAAACACCAGGGCGATCACCGCCAGGGCGGGCCCAAGGGCGCGACGGGTCGCCTCCAGCAGCAGCGGGATGCCAATGCAGGCGGTGACCAGATCCGAGGTGGTGAGATTGCCGGGGCGCTGGGCCAGGGCCTCATACATGACGAACAGATAGGCGGCCGCACCGGCGGCGACCAGGCCGAGGGCGATGTCACCGAGCGGCACCCGATCCCGGGGCGAACGCCGGAAGGCCGGGAACACCAGATAGGCCAGCAGCAGGGCGAAGCTGAGGTGAATGGCGCGGGTTTCGGTATCGTTGAGGACCCCGAAGCCCAGCATGAAGGGCAGCGGAGAGGCGATCCAGAGCTGGAACAGGGACCAGGCCAGCGCCAGCCCCGTGATGAGCCAGCCCATGAGGCCGAGCGGCAGCCGAGCACCCACGTCCTGGGCGATCAGTTCCTCGGTAGAGAGTTGTTTTTCTTGCATAGGGTTAACTTGTGCCTACGAGTACAACGACACGACACCCGCTACCGCGGCAAGGCGGCAGACGGGTGTCGAAGAGACGAGAGAGGCCCTTGAGCCTGCGATCAGAGCCAGCCGCGCTCTTTGTAATAACGGGCGGCGCCTTCATGCAGCGGGGCTGAGAGACCCACCTTGATCATGTCGGCTTCCTTCAGATCGGCGAAGGCCGGGTGCAGACGCTTGAAGCGATCCAGGTTGTCGAACACCGACTTGACCAGCTGATAGACCACTTCCGGATCGGCCTTGGCGCTGGTGGAGAGCACCGCCTTGCCGCCGATGGACGGGGTCGGCTGGTCGCTGCCCTTGTAGAGACCGCCGGGGATCTCGGCCTTGGTGTAGTAGCTCTTCTCGGCCAGCAGCTTGTCGATGTCGGCCCCGGTCACCGGCACCAGCACGGCGTCCGTGGTGGTGGAGGCCTCCTGGATGGCCCCGTTCGGGTGACCGACGAAGTAGCTCATGGCATCGATGTTGTTGTCACCCAGCGCCGAGGCCTGCTCGGCCGGCTTCAGCTCGGAGACCAGCCCGAAGTCGCTCTTCTGCCAGCCCTTGACCGCCATGATCTCTTCCATGGTGTCGCGCTGGCCCGAGCCCGGGTTGCCGATGTTGACGCGCTTGCCCTTCAGATCGTCGAAGCTGGCGATCTTGGCGTCGCGCCGGGCCAGTATGGTGAACACCTCGCTCTGCAGGGAGAAGACGGCGCGCATGTCGTCCATGGCCCCCTCGGCCTGGAAGGGGGGCAGCCCCTTCATCGCCTTGTACTGGTGGTCGGACTGCATGATGCCGAAGTTGAATTCACCACTGCGGATGCCGTTGACGTTGGCCACCCCGCCGCCGCTGGCCGGGGCGTTGCATTTGATCTGGTGATCGGCGGCGCCGCGATTGAGGAAACGGCAGATAGACTGACCCGCCACGTAGTAGACCCCGGTCTGACCGCCGGTACCGATCGTCACGAAGCGTTCCTGTGCCTGGACCTGGCCGCCGAAGGAGACGCCAACCAGGGCAGCCGACAAGGCGCACGCCAAGGATAATCCTTTCATGTTTTCCATCCTTTTCATTGATTTATCTCACCCGATTCCCGGGTGAATATGAGACGGACCCGCATCAAGACTGGGTCCGCCTATATGACCTCATATGAGGAAAGGGTCGAGCGCCAACGGCTCTTCCCAAAGCCACCATCATCCTGCGGTGAGATAATCAGCGTCATGCCGATCGAGGGCGATTCGACCAGAAGAGGGTCGGATCAAAAGTGGTAACCCCTTGATTAGGCACATAGTGCCAACATAAATCAAACAAAATGGCAAAATGCTGGATTTAAATAGCGAGAAATTTGAACTGGATCATCAATTCATCGGTCATGGATTAATTGAATCTGTTCATGCAGGCAGAGGGAAAATGGAGGGGAGATTCTTTTGCAGCCCTTGGCTGGCAAGGGCCTCAAGCTTGGTGGCTTATGGGTTTGGCTGCGAGATAAAAATACAGGCCGGAGGGTTGCCCTCACCGGCCTGTTCTCATCTGCGGATCGGCGCCGTCCCAGGCACCAGAGTCGCGTTCAGCAACAACCGCTTAGCCTTTCCTCATGCCTTCGGCTTGGCCAGATCCAGGATAAAGGCAAACTCCAGCGCTATGTCCTCATAGGCCTTGAAACGGCCCGACTTGCCGCCGTGCCCGGCATCCATGTCGGTGCTGAGCAGCAGCTTGTTGTCGTCGGTCTTCAGCTCCCGCAGCTTGGCGACCCACTTGGCCGGCTCCCAGTACTGCACCTGGGAGTCGTGCAGCCCGGTGGTAACCAGCAGGTTCGGGTAGGCCTGTGCCTTGACCTGATCGTAGGGGCTGTAGGCCTTCATGTAGTCGTAGTAGCGCTTCTGGTTCGGGTTGCCCCACTCGTCGTACTCCCCGGTGGTGAGCGGAATGGATTCATCCAGCATGGTAGTGACCACGTCCACGAATGGTACCTGTGCCACTACCCCACGGTAGAGCTGGGGCGCCTGATTGATGACGGCCCCCATCAGCAGGCCGCCGGCGCTGCCGCCCATGGCGTAGACCTGATCCCTGGCGCCGTAGCCCTGGCTCACCAGCGCCTCGGTCACGTCGATGAAGTCGTGGAAGCTGTTCTGTTTTTTAAGCAGCTTGCCATCCTCATACCAGCCGCGCCCCAGCTCCTCGCCACCCCGGATGTGGGCGATGGCGTAGACGAAGCCCCGATCCAGCAGGCTCAGGCGAGAGGTGCTGAAGTCGGGATCCATGCTGGCGCCGTAGGAGCCGTAGCCATACACCAGCAGCGGGTTCTGACCATCCTGCTTGAACATATCCTTGCGATAGACCAGCGACACCGGCACGGCGACACCGTCGCGGGCCGTCACCCACAGCCGCTCGCTGGCATAGAGCGCCGGCTTGAAGCCCGCCACCGCCTGCTGTTTGAGCAGGGTGCGCTTGCCGCTGTCCATGTTGAGCTCATAGGTGGACGAGGGGGTGGTCATGGAGGAGTAGCCATAGCGCAGCTCGCTGGTCTCCGGCTCCGGATTGAAGGCGAGCCAGGTGACATAGGCGGGATCGTCGAAGGCGATCTCTTTTTGCTCGCCACTCTGCCAGTTGACCTGCCGCAGCCGGGTCAGCCCCTTGCTGCGCTCCTCCAGCACCAGCCAATCCTTGAACAGGGCGTAGCTCTCCAGCAGCACGTCCGGATTGGGGGCTATGACCGCCTTCCAGCGATCCACCGGGCTCTCCTTGGTCTCGTACAGGCCGAAGTTCTTGCCGTCCTTGTTGGATCGCACGTAGAAGCGGCCACGGTAGTGGTCCAGGCTGTATTCGTGATCCACCTGGCGGGGCAGGAACAGCCGCGGCGCCTGGGTCGGGGTGTTGGCGTCGATGAGCCGCGCCTCCCCCGTGGTGGTGCTGGAGAGCGCGATGACGATGAAGTCTTCCGAGGTGGTGGCGTAGAGGCTGACATAGAAGGTGCCATCCTTCTCCTCGTAGACCAGCTGATCCTTGGCCGGATCCGAGCCGAGCTCGTGGCGATAGACCTGATAGGGCAGCAGGGTCTTGGGGTGCTTGCGCACGTAGAACACCGTCTTGCTGTCGTTGGCCCACACCAGGTTGCCCGAGGTGTTTTCCAGTTTGTCGCTCGCCCACTTGCCGCTCTCCAGATCGAGGAACTGGATCTGGTACTGACGACGAGAGAGGAAATCTTCCGCCACCGCCAGCCAGCGGTTGTTGCGGCTCACCTCCAGTGCGCCGAGGGAGTAGAACTCGTGCCCCTCGGCGCGCTGGTTGCTGTCCAGCATCAGGCTGGCGTCCTTCTCCCCCAGCTTGGTGCGGGAGTAGATGCCGTACTCCTTGCCCGGCTCGTAGCGGGTCTGGTAGCGGTAGCCGTTCTTCACATAGGGCACCGACTCATCCTGCTGGGGAATGCGGGCCACCATCTCCTTGTAGAGCTGATCGCGCAGTGGCTTGGTCGGTTTGAGCATGGCCTCGGTGTAGGCGTTTTCGGCCTTGAGATAATCCAGCACCTCGGGCTTCTGGCGCTCGTCATCCCGCAGCCAGTAGTAGTTGTCGATTCGGACATCCCCATGTTTCTTCATGGAGTGCGGGTGCTTGGCGGCCACGGGCGGCTGGATAGGGGTTTCGCTTGTCGGCATGGCGGACTCTTCATTGGCATAGGAACAGGGAACGGCGGCCAAGCAAGCCAGCAGCAGAAGCCCTCGGGAAAAGGTGAACATGTCGCATCCTTTGCGCGGTAGCAGGGTAGGCGGCCGGGTATTAGCGCCATAAACTGACGATCGCTCTGCTGCCGGTCACCCTGCTTGCGCGGTAACGAGGCTAGCAAATCTGGCTCTCAACCCCGTGATCATAAATTGGCGATCAATCTGCCCCTTGTCGCCCTGGGTTGCAAGTGATCCCCAAACATTCGGCCAAAAACCACGGAAAAGGGCCGCCATCCTGCGATGACGGCCCTCTCGTGCTGGCCATGAGCGACACGGGTTCGCTCAGGTGTGCCTCACATGATGGAGTAGTGCCTGCTCATGACCAGGGTGCGTCAGCCGGGGTAGCTCGACCAGACCTTGGTCGCGCCCTCCTCGCTGATGCTCAGCACCTGATAGGGCTGACCCGGAATATCCATGCCAGGCGCACTCTGGGGCATGCCCGGAATGGTCAGGCCGCGGATCGCCGGTTTTTCCTTGAGCAGCTTCTGCACGTCGGCGGCGGGTACATGCCCCTCCACCACATAGCCGTTCACCACCCCGGTGTGGCAGGACGCCAGCTGCGGGGTGATACCGTATTGCTGCTTGATGGGATCGAGCTGCTCGGTTTCGACGACCTTGACCTCAAAGCCGTTCTCTTCCATGTGCTTGATCCAGGTCTTGCAGCAGCCGCAATACTGGGACTTGTAGACGGTCATCTGCTCCGCCGCCAGGGCAGAGAAGCTGACGGTACCGGCCAGCACGGCCAGTAACAGGGACTTGTACATAACTCACCTCAGATAAGAAGAAATACCCAAAAAACAGGGGGACTCGACTCAACGGAACTGGCGAGGGGGGCGTTCGAGCCGCTCTAGCGGCGCGTCCGGCATGAACAGGGAGGGGAAGATGAAACGCGGAGCGTCCGGCTCCAGCACGGCGACCGTCAGGTCGCCGCCGGTGAGCACCGTCATGGCGAGCGCCGAAGTGAAGCTGCCGCAGGGCATGGCTTTCTCCAGGGTGCGCTCACTCTGGCTGCAATGGGGCGTCAGGGTGCAGAGATCGGTCGCCGCCCGGCTGCCAAACGACATCAACACCATCAGCAGACTCCACAGGGGGAGCCAGCGGCGGGCGCGAGCGAGTTGGCGACGGGTCAGAACCATGACATGACTCAGTAATCAAAGGAGGCCTATGGTAACCCTTGGCCCTGGGGGAGGGTCAAGCCTCCCCCCTGCGACAGATCAAAAGAGGATGAGATAGGGGATGGGACATGACACACTGGGCCAGGTTGAGCGGTGCCAAAAGAACCGCCTCTGTCGGGCGACACGCCCGCCGCCATCCGCCCTGACACTGGCGGGAACAGGCACTTCTTGATAACGTCGCTGCTCGATGCATTTTCTTTTCGCGGACAAGAGTCTCCTCTCAGGTTATGACCCCATGAAACGCATTCTGGTTATCTTCTCACACCCGGCGCTGCAGAGTTCCAGGGCCAACAAACAGCTGCTGCAGGCGATCGAAGGCATGGAGGGCGTCACCGTACACGACCTCTACCATCGCTATCCGGACATGTTCATCGACGTGAAGCGCGAGCAGGCGCTGCTGATGGAGCACGATCTCATCGTCTTCCAGCACCCCTTCTACTGGTACTCCTGCCCGGCCATCATGAAGGAGTGGATGGATCTGGTGCTGGAGTACGGCTACGCCTATGGCCCCGAGGCCCATGCGCTCGCTGGCAAGCAGTGGCTGAGCGCCATCACCACAGGCGGAGCCCCCGAATCCTACTGCAGCGCGGGTTACAACAACCGGCCGCTGCTCGACTTCCTGCTGCCCTTCCAACAGACGGCGCAGCTGTGCGGCATGAGCTGGCTGCCGCCCTTCGTGCTCCACTCCTTTCACAAGCTGAAGGATCCCCAGGCGCTGTACCGCTGCGGGCAGGATTATCGTCAACTGCTGTGCGCCCTGCGCGACGAGCGACTGACCCCCGCCCAGCTCGGCGAGAGCGCCTATCTGCGTGACCTGCTGGAGGTGCTCTCATGAAACACGCTCAGCTATTTTGCCGACTCGATGAGCCGAGCCGGACAGCCAGGTTCGAAGGGAGGGCCGACTAATGGGACATGGATTGCTGTTCGATGCGCTGATCTATCTCTCGGCGGCGGTGCTCGCCGTGCCCCTTGCCAAGCGCTGGGGGCTGGGCTCGGTGCTCGGCTACCTGCTGGCGGGCATCATCATAGGCCCCTTCCTGCTGGGCCTGGTGGGTGAGCAGAAGGATGTGATGCACTTCGCCGAGTTCGGCGTGGTGCTGATGCTGTTCCTGGTCGGGCTTGAGCTCAAACCCGCCCTGCTGTGGCAGCTCAAGGGGCCCATCCTCGGCACCGGTGGCCTGCAGGTTCTGCTCACCACAGCCGCCCTGACCGGGGTGGCTTGCCTCATCGGCCTGCCCTGGCAACAGGGGCTCGCCATCGGCCTCATCCTGGCGCTCTCCTCCACCGCCATCGTCCTGCAGAGTCTGCAGGAGCGCAAGCTGATGCAGAGCGAGAGCGGGCGCTCCGCCTTTGCGGTGCTGCTGTTCCAGGACATCGCCGTGATCCCCATACTGGCGATCCTGCCGCTGCTGGCCATCACTCCTGTGGTCAATAACGGCAACCCGGATCTGGCGGGCTGGCAGCACGGCCTGCTGGTCGTCGCCGCCATCGCCGGCATAGTGCTGGGCGGCCATTACCTGATGCGGCCGGTGTTTCGCGCCATCGCCCAGTCCCATATGCGGGAGATCTTCGTCGCCGCCGCCCTGCTGCTGGTCATCGCCATCGCGGTGCTGATGGAGTCGGTGGGACTCTCCCCCGCGCTTGGCTCCTTCCTCGCCGGGGTGGTACTGGCCGACAGCGAGTATCGCCACGAGCTGGAGGCGGACATAGAGCCGTTCAAGGGGCTGCTGCTCGGGCTGTTCTTCATGTCGGTCGGCGCCGGCATCGACTTCGGCCTGTTTGCCGCGCATCCCCTGCTCATTCCGGCCCTAGTGATCGGCCTGATGGTCCTGAAGTGGCTGGTGCTGATGGCGCTTGGCCTCATCATCCGCATCTCGCCCGGCCAGCGCTGGACCTTCGGGCTGGCACTGGCGCAGGGGGGGGAATTTGCCTTCGTGCTGTTCTCGTTCGCCACCCAGAACAAGGTGCTGCCGAGCGAGACCATCTCGCTGCTGACCCTGGTGGTCGCGCTCTCCATGGCGCTGACGCCCTTGCTGCTGATCCTCAACGACAGGGTGATCCAGCCCTGGTTTGACTACCGCAACCAGGCCGACGTGCCGCAACACGAGCAGCCCGAGCTGGTCGAACACCCCGTCATCATCGCCGGCTTCGGCCGCTTCGGTCAGATCGTGGGCCGTCTGCTGCATGGCCACGGCATCGGCACCACCATACTCGAGCAGGATGCCAGCCAGATCGAGATGCTGCGCAAGTACGGCTATCAGGTCTTCTATGGCGATGCCAGCCGGCTCGATCTGCTGCACGCCGCCGGCGCCCACAAGGCCAAACTGCTGGTGCTCTCCGTCAACGATCCGGCCACCTCGATCGCCGTCATCGAGATGGTGAAGAAACACTTCCCGCACCTTAAGATACTGGCGCGCGCCCAGGACAGACCCCATGCCCACGAGATCCTGCGCCAGGGGGTCGACAGCGTGCACCGGGAAACCCTGGGTTCCGCCGTGGATCTCGGGGTGGAGGCCCTGACCCAGCTGGGATTCCGGGCCAACCAGGCCTGGCGCGCCGGCCAGATGTTCAAGCAGTATGACAACCGGTTGCTGCGGGAGCAGGTCAACTACCTGGACGACGAGCACACCTATATCAACAAGAGCCTGCAATACCGGGAGATCCTCTCCGATCTGCTGCAAGACGATCAGGAAGGACAGGAGCGTACCCACGCCCACAACTGGAACAGCGGTCTGCCCGACAACGACAAGGAAGCAATATGATTGCCTATTACCCCCTGCTCAAACACCTGCACATGACCCTGGCCCTGATCAGCGTGCTGCTGTTCCTCTATCGCTGGTGCCTTGCCCTCGGCGGCAGCCCGCGCCTGCAACAGAAATGGCTCAAGGTCCTGCCCCACATCAACGACACCCTGCTGTTGCTGTTCGGGCTGGTGCTGGCGGTGACCCTGCAGATGAGCCCCGGCCAGCAACCCTGGCTGATGGCCAAGCTGATCGCCCTGGTGCTCTACATCGGGCTAGGCGTCATGGCGCTCAAGCGTCCTTACCGTACTCAGAAGCTGATCGCCGGCCTGGCGGCCCTTGCCGTGTTCGGTTACATGGTGGGTGCCGCCATCACCAAGTCTGCCTGGTCCTGGCTGGTCTGAAGCAACGCCCTGTAGCGGTGAGGGCTCTGCCCTCACCGCATCTCCCTCCATTCCCAGCCTCTTTTATCCCCCTGCCGACAAGGGCAACCCTGCACTCCATCTTTTTTTGGCTAAAAACAGGCCTCAAATAACCCCTTTCAATATAGATTTAATGATTTATATCAATTGGTTATCTCATCTTGTATGAAAATGGCGACAGTTGTCGCAGCAAAACTTGCGACATAGACTGTCGCAAGTCATGGCTAGGATACACTCAACGCTAAACCAGTGAAGGCATGCACCATGAGTAAGAAGCTGTTACGACAACTGACCTTGGCGCGTTGCATCCCGCACCGCCCTTACAAGCTGACCGCCAGCCAACTCCAGGTAAAACTGGAAGAAGAAGGCATACACGTCAGTCTGCGTACCGTGCAACGGGATCTGGAAGAGATGTCCGGCATGGGGTTGTTCGACCTCACCTCGGACGAGCGCAGCAAACCGCACGGTTGGTGCTTTGAGCGCCATGGTCTCAATGACTTTGCCAACATCATGCCGCTCTCCCTGGCAGTGGCGCTGAAAACCTGGAGTGACCAGGCGAGCCAGCTGCTGCCGGCGAGCGTATTGACCGAATTGAACCCGCTGGTCGACAAGGCCGGCCAGGTGATCCGCGACAGCCAGAGCGAGCTGGCGGAACGTTGGCTCGAGAGCGTGCATCAGTCTCCTCGTCCCTTTGCCGGCAACCCGGAGATCCGTCGCAGCACCCTGATCCGCGACGCCCTGTGGCGTGGTCGCAAATTCAGCGCCGAGATCCAGCGTGTCATCAAGGAGCGCACCGTGTGGCTGTGCTATGACCGCATCAATCCGCTCGGCATCCTGAATCAGCCGGATGGCCCGACCCTGCTCTGCACCCTGTCCGAGCTGGATCCCAAGGTGTATGGCATCCCGTTCGATCACATCAAGAACGTGGAACTGACCAACTTCAGCGCCACCCAGCCGAAGGAATTCAACATCCAGAAGCTGATCCGCGATCAGGGCTATCAGGACGTCAGCGGCCCGATCCGCTTCGTTGGTCGTATCGATGCCAACTGCCCGACTCTGATCGATGGGCAGATCCCGGGCCACAACCCGCGCATGACCCGCTACGACAAACGCAGCGTGGTGGTAGAGACCGAGGTGCAAGATACGCCCGAGTTCCGCTCCTGGCTGAACAACATGAGTGGCAACCTGGAAGTGCTGGCCCCAGAGTCACTGCGCAAGGCCTACCCGACGCCGGGTACCCGGGTCAGCTGATAGCCCCCTTTCATTGATAATGAAAAGCCGAGCCTCGTCTCGGCTTTTTTGTATGCTTTTCAGGCATATTCGTTCAATTAATTTTTAACTCTTACACCCCTGATTGAGCACTCTGTACCATCGTTTTCCTCCCTCAATCTGGTTGTGAGAGATCCGCCATTCCCCCTGTAAGACCCCTCAGTGTTGAGCCGTACGTGAAGCCATCCCGGAAGCGTTATGCTTTCTTAAGAAACTAACTAACATCATGATATATAAGAAAACTAATCCTCTCTGTGCAATAACCATCCAGTAGTGGACGACGCCTTATGGTGCTCCGCGCCTTGTTCTCGCTCACGATTGCCTTAGTATTGGTCTCACAAGGACGGCGCTGGTTCGGCAGGATGCAGAGGCAGCGCATAAAGGGAACACCACAGGATGTGGTAGGAACACCTCAGGATGAGGCTGATAACCCGGATGGTTATCACAAGGATCGACAGGACAACCGCAGGATGCGGTGGTGGACACCTCGGGACGAGGCAGAGTGGTACGGATTACCGCTCTTCAGGATGAAAGGAACCTCGCCGGAGGCGAAAGGAATGGCTTCAGGATGAAGCGAGATGACCAGGGTGGTTATCTGTCAGGAAGACGCAAGGAACACCACGGGATGTGGTAACGGACACCTCCAGGATGGAGAAGGTGAAGCAATCAGGAGCGATTGCCAGGCTAGGATGGCCACAGGACACCTCAACGGATTGGGAAGGGGATAATCCGAAGGACAGGATAGAGTCAGGGATTGCAGGGAGCATGGCAGTTCATGGACTGGACTAGATGACTTGAGGGGACGGCAACCGCCGTCCCCTTTTCTTTATGCCTGGCATCAGGGATTAATGTGGTCCATAACTATAAATACCGGCCCCACACCGCCATTCCATTATTGCCGCTCGACCAGGCAACCAGAACGCCCCATCCCCGTTAATTCTTCCACTGGCTCGCTGATCTCTGCGGCCCTAACCAGCCATTAGAGCCACATGCAGAGCACCATCAGGCTGGCTTAACCGAGCCCCTTGGCTAGCTAATAATGCGACAACCTTCTATAGAATGACCTCAGTTTGAGGCTCTTGAGGTTAGGGGCGATTCAGTGCTCCTAGCCCCTGTGGTTGTCTCACTCTAAGGATCTGAAGGGCATGATGGTGATGCAAAGGAGGAAATGAGAAGGGGTAACAGTAGGGTTTGGCGGATGTCAGACATGAAAAAAAGCCCAGTCTTTCGACTGGGCTTCTTAATCATTGGCGGAGCGGACGGGACTCGAACCCGCGACCCCCGGCGTGACAGGCCGGTATTCTAACCAACTGAACTACCGCTCCGCAATTTGGCTAGCTTCTGCTAAATCGTCGCCGTTTCATCGAGGTGTCAGCCTCGCGGCACAACATCGTACTGCGCACAATGTCGTCTAATTAGGAGCCTGGCAGTGTCCTACTCTCGCATGGCGAATGCCACACTACCATCGGCGCTACCGCGTTTCACTTCTGAGTTCGGCATGGGATCAGGTGGTTCCACGGCGCTATGGCCGCCAGGCAAAAACTTCAA
>NZ_CAWQKG010000061.1:0-211896 GCF_963895295.1 Aeromonas sp. sia0103
TGTTCGGCTTGTTATTGCTAACAAGTCGTTTTGGTCACTTCACCAGACATTGAAAATCAAAAATTGTTTTTGATGCTCGATGCTGTGAGTGCCCACACAGATTGCTTGATTCAAATTGTTAAAGAGCGTTGCAACGTTTTGTCGCTGCGGGAGTGGCATTCTACTCAACCGCCTTCTCGAGTCAAGCCTTATTTTCAGAGGCTTTATCGAGGCACCGACCGGCTTGTTTGCGTTGCCGCTTGCCCTGTCGATGTGGCGCATTATAGGGAGCGAGATCGGATTGGCAAGGCTAATTTCGCATAATATTCGTATTTGCAGTTCAACCGTTCACTAAGCAATCAAAGTGATGCACTAGCGTTCGATGAGAGGACCAATTGAGTGTGCTTTCTTCATCCTGGTGGATGGATGGGGTCGACAGATCAAACTTGTTTCGAATTGGTTTTCCCGATCGCCATTAGCATGGTGATCGGGATCCCGCCTTCGGGTAACATAGCGCCCCTTTGCGATTCTCACACTCTTGGGCTTTGGAGAGTTTAATGCCTTTTGCACTTGGCCAGCGTTGGATTAGTGATACAGAGACGGATCTGGGGTTGGGGACTGTCGTTGCTGTTGAAGGACGCATGGTTACCCTGTTGTTTCCGGCTACCGGTGAAAACCGCATGTATGCCAAAGAAGAGGCGCCGGTCACCCGGGTCAGCTTCAATGTGGGCGACCAGATAGCCAGTCATGAAGACTGGACCATGCTGGTTGAAGAAGTGCAGGAGAAGGATGGGCTGCTTATATATGTCGGTGTCCGCACCGATAACGAGGAGCCCGTCGTTCTCAAGGAGGTGTTCCTCAGTAACTTCATCAAGTTCAACAAGCCGCAGGATCGCCTGTTTGCCGGTCAGATCGATCGGATGTCCCGTTTCACCCTGCGCTACGAAGCCCTGATCAACCAGCATCAGCGTCGCCGCAATCCGACCCGCGGCCTGGCCGGCGGCAAGGTCAGCCTGATCCCGCATCAGCTCTATATTGCCCACGAAGTGGGTCATCGCTATGCCCCGCGCGTGCTGCTGGCCGACGAGGTGGGTCTGGGCAAGACCATAGAAGCGGGCATGATCATCCATCAGCAACTGCTCTCGGGTCGTGCCCAGCGCGTGCTCATTCTGCTGCCGGAGACCCTGCAGCACCAGTGGCTGGTCGAGATGCTGCGCCGCTTCAACCTGCACTTCTCCCTGTTTGACGAGGAGCGCTGTATCGAGGCCTTTGCGGACGCCGAGAATCCGTTCGAGACGGAGCAGCTGGTGATCTGCAGCCTCGACTTCCTGCGCAAGAAACGCCGCCGCTTCGAGCAGGTGCTGGAAGCCGAGTGGGATCTGCTGGTCGTCGACGAAGCGCACCACCTGGAGTGGAGCGAGGAAGCACCGAGCCGCGCCTACGAGATGGTGGAGGCCCTGGCCGAACAGGTGCCAGGCGTGCTGCTGCTGACCGCCACCCCGGATCAGCTGGGCCACCAGAGCCATTTCGCCCGTCTGCGCCTGCTCGATCCCGAGCGCTTCTACGATTACGACGCCTTCCTCGCCGAGGAGCAGGCCTATGGCCAGGTGGCCAGCGCCGCCCAGGAGCTGCTGGCGGGCGAGACCCTGAGCGACGAAGCTCGGCAGATCCTCGCCGGCCAGCTGGATGGGCTGGATTTGAGTGATGCCGCCGCCCGCGAGCAGGCGGTTCGCAAGCTGCTCGATCAGCACGGCACCGGCCGGGTGCTGTTCCGCAACAGCCGCGCCAACATTCAAGGCTTCCCGGAACGTCACCTCAACGTCTACCCCATGCCGCTGCCGGAGCAGTACAAGACCGCGATCAAGGTGATGGGCATGATGGGCGGCAACGGGGGCGATCTGCAGACCCGCGCCCTGCGCTACCTCTATCCTGAGAAGATCTTCCAGCAGTTCGAAGGCGACAGCGCCAGCTGGACCCAGTTCGATCCGCGTGTCGACTGGTTGCTGGAGCTGCTGCTCGGCGCCCGCCAGCAGAAGGTACTGGTGATCTGCTCCGAAGCCGCCACCGCCATCGCACTGGAAGAGGCGCTGCGCACCCGCGAGGGGATCCGTGGCGCCGTGTTTCACGAGGGGATGTCCATCCTGGAGCGGGACAAGGCGTCTGCCTACTTCGCTCAGCAAGAGGGGGGCGCCCAGGTGCTGCTCTGCTCCGAGATAGGGTCAGAGGGTCGCAACTTCCAGTTTGCCAGCCACCTGGTGCTGTTCGATCTGCCCCTCAACCCGGATCTGCTGGAGCAACGCATCGGTCGTCTCGATCGGATCGGCCAGCAGAACACCGTCGAGATCCATGTCCCCTATCTGACCGGCACCGCCCAGCGAGCCCTGCTGCTCTGGTATCACGATGGTCTGGATGCCTTCGAGCAGACCTGCCCCACCGCCCGCCCGATCTTTGAAGCGGTGCGGGACGAGTTGTTCGAGCTGCTGGCCGCCAACGACGGCGAGCAGACGGTGCTGGATGCCCTGCTGGTCAAGACCCGCGAGCTGCACGAACCACTCAAGGCTCGGATGGAGCAAGGCCGTGATAGGCTGCTGGAGATCCACTCCAGCGGTGGCAACGCCGCCCTCGCCCTGGTCGAGAAGCTGGACGCCGAGGATGATGACACTGGCATGATCTCCTTCGCCCTCAAGATGTTCGACGAGATCGGCGTCAATCAGGATGACAGGGGGGAGAATGCGCTGGTGCTGACCCCCGGCGATCACATGCTGGTGCCAAGCTTCCCGGGCCTGCCCCAGGATGGCATGACCATCACCTTCGATCGCCCCACCGCCCTGGCACGGGACGACATGGCGCTGCTCTCCTGGGAGCACCCCATCATGCGTGGCGGTATCGATCTGATCCTGGGTTCCGAGATCGGCGCGACCTCGGTCTCCCTGTTGAAGAACAAGGCCCTGCCGATCGGCTCCATCCTGCTCGAGCTTATCTTCGTGGCCGAGTCGGCGGCACACCCCCAGCTCTACCGCTTCATGCCGCCGACCCCGATCCGCTTGCTGATGGACAAGAATGGCCAGAACCTGGGTGAGAAGGTGGCGTTCGATGCCTTCAACCGTCAGCTGACCCCGGTCAACCGCCACCTCGGCAGCAAGCTGGTGACCGCGTCACAGCCGGTGATCCACGGCTTGATTGGCAAGGGTCAGGTCATTGCCGAAGAGCTGAAGGCCGCTATAGTGGACAAGGCCCGCGCCCAGATGGCGCAGACCCTGCAGCAGGATCTGGACCGACTGGAGGCGCTCAAGGCGGTCAATCCGAACGTGCGCGACAGCGAACTGGATTATCTGCGCAACTTGCAGGCAGAATTGCACCACCTGATCGATCAGACCCAGCTCAAGCTGGATGCCATCCGCTTTATCGTGGTCACCCATAACTGATGGGGGCCATCCCCTTGATTGAAGATGCGAGACGCTATGTTTGAATATTCACCGCCTCTGGAACCCTGGCTCGATATCCTGTTCAAGGACAAGGACATCATGGTGGTCAACAAGCCTACCGGCCTGCTCAGCGTGCCCGGGCGCGGGCCCGAAAATGAAGACAGCGTCCTGCACAGGGTCAAGCAGCAGCACCCCAAGGCGGCGGCGGCCCATCGCCTCGACATGTCCACCACCGGGGTGATCGTCATTCCCCTCACCCCGAACGCTCACCGGGAGCTGAGTCGGCAATTTCGCGAACGGGAGACCGAGAAGCATTACCTCGCCTGGGTCTGGGGTGAGCCGCAGGCGGACTCCGGCCAGGTGGATTTGCCGCTTTGCGTGGACTGGCCCAACCGCCCCAGGCAGAAGGTGGACTTCGAGGAGGGCCGCCATGCCCTGACCCTGTGGGAGAAGCTGAAGGTGGAGAATGGCAACAGCCTGATCAAGCTGACGCCGATCACCGGCCGCTCCCACCAGTTGAGGGTGCACATGCTGGAGCTGGGGCACCCCATCCTCGGTGACAACCTCTACGCCCACCCCGACGCCCTGGCCGCGGCGCCGCATCTCTATCTGCATGCGGCCATGCTGACCATCGCTCATCCCCGCAGCGGCGAGCGGATGAGCTTCGAGGCGCCGGCGCCCTTCCCGCTCTGAGCCGGATGTTGCGCATAAAAAAAGCCCCCATCGATCGATGGGGGCTTTTTCATTAGGATCAAACGTGAATGTTGATGTTGCTTCCCAAGGCTCCAGTCGCCGATGTAACTGGCGCCTGAGCTGGCTGGGCGGCCGTCTGCAGCAACTTCAACGCGGTTTCGCCGTCCTGGAGTTGCTGTTTTTTCGCCAGACTGGCCGTCATCAAGGCAGAGCCGTATGACGTAGATGCAGAGCTAGAAATATCCATTGTGTACCTCCTGCCTAAGCTCTATCGGCCATTGTGTACCGAACATGAGCCCTATCGGTCAGATCAGGTAGGCCTTGTCCGGTGAGCGCCGTGCCAGCCAACGCTCCTCCATCTCCAGCAGGGTCTGATAGGCCTTGGCCGCCTGCTCGGGCCGGCTGAACAGATAGCCCTGGCCGTAGAGGTGGATGTCGGTCAATGAGCGCAGCACATCGAGCTGGCCCTGGGTCTCTATGCCCTCGCAGACCAGCTTCTTGCCCAGCATGGAGGCCATGCGACAGATGTTGGCCACCAGCTCGGCCGCCTCGATGGAGGTGTCTATCCCCTGGATGAAGGATCGGTCGATCTTCACCTTGCTGACCGGCAATTTCTGCAGATAGCTGAGGGAGGAGTAGCCGGTACCGAAATCGTCAAGCGCCAGCTGCACCCCCTGCTGGTTAAGATCCTGCATCAGCTGCAGCGAGTTCTTCACCTCGCGCATGGTGGTGTCCTCGGTTACCTCCAGCACCAGACTGGAGGCGGGGATGTGGTGCTCCATCAATGCCTTGGCTACCAGTTTCAACAGGTTGCGCTGGTACATGCCGGGCGAGATGTTGACGCACATCTGCAGATCGACCAAGCCCAGATGTTGCCACTTGTAGAGCTGCTCGCAGGCGGTGTTCAGGACCCAGCTGCCGAGTTTCTCCGCCAGCTGGAACTCCTCCGCCACCTGGATCACCTCGTTGGGCGGGATGAAGCCCAGCTCGGGGTGGCGCCAGCGCAGCAGCGCCTCGACCGCCTCGCAGCGACCGTTCTCCAGGTTGACGATGGGCTGGTAGTAGAGCTCGAGCGCATTGTGCTCCAGCGCCATCACCATGTCGGAGGCGAGGTGCTTGCGCCTGGCGGTTTCATTGAGCAGGGAGTTGTCATAGATGACATAGGGCACATGGGTCTTGCGGCTGTGGAACAGGGCCTGCTCCGCCCGGCTGAGCAGCTCCTGGGTCTGGTTGCTGTCCATGGGGAAGAAGGCGATGCCGATCCCTACCTCCAGCCGGAACGGGTAGTTGTCGATGAGAATATCCTGCTTGATGGCATGCAGGACCCTCGCCACCAGTTCCCTGACCTGGCGCAAATCGCTGCTTTCCCGCTGCAGCATGGCCAGCTGATCGCCGCCAAGGCGGGCGACCCATTCGCCGTTTTCACACAGGGTTCGCAGCCGCTTCGCCAGCTCCTGCAGCAGGATATCCCCGGTGTTGTAGCCAAACTTGCTGTTGATGTCCCTAAAGTCGTTGATGTCGATCAGCACCAGTCCGAACGGGGTATCGCGGCCGACGTAGGACTCCATCTTCTCCAGCAACGCCAGCCGGTTGGCGAGGCCGGTCAATGGATCGATCCGCGCCATTCTGAAGTGGCGCCTGGCCTCACGAATAAGCAGACCGCTGAGCAGGATGACGGAGATCACCAGGCCGGATACCATGAACAGCAAGGCGTTGCGCAGCTGGCCAAAGCGCTTGTCGTTGCCGGAATAGACGTTGATGTTGTTCTGCATGACGGAGGCGAGGGAGTAGGACAGCGGCTCTTGCAGGGGGGCGAGCCGCATCATGATCTGCTGATAATCCGGTGTACCCGGTTTCAGCACGGCCAGCTTGGGTTCCAGCTCCCGGATGTTGTTCTCGGTCAGCTGGACCAGTCGCAGCGTCTTCTGATTGTCTGCCAGGCTCTTGCGCAGCTGGCCGCTCAGCAGGATAGGGGTGCGGCTCCAGAGAATGTCGTAGCGCAGCAGCAGGGCCTCATGGTCGATCCCGCCGTAATGGTAGATCTCCACGGCATTGAGAAAGCGCCCCAGCTCGAGCTGGAGCTGCATCAGGGCCCAGGAAACGTCGTAGGTGTACTTCTCCATCACCCGGGTCGCATTCTGTATCTGCACCAGACAATACAGGGTGCTACCCGTGAACAGCAGAATGGATAGATAGAGAACGCCGAGTAAGGGCCAGGCCCTGGTCTTCGCTTTCACCCCGTACTCCCGCAAGCAACCATCGTCAGTCTTGAATATCGATCGAACTCAGCTGCCAGATCATCATGTCGGTGAATTCGGACCGCTTGAGTTCGGGATTCTGATCCAGTGGCAGAATAAACCAGAGCGGCCCCTTGTCACGTACCCGCATGGTCACGCCGTCATCCTGCCAGGCCAGGATAGGATCGTACTGCTTGACCTTATCCCAGTTGATCCGGATCTGGAAACTGTTCAGGGCAGTGAGAGTGATGTTCTTGCCCTTGCCCCCCACCGCCACCATCAGATCCGACAGCTTGGGGCCCACATACTTGTGCGGTTTGTCCACCCAGGGGCTGGCCGTCACTATCTCATGCTGCGGCAAGGCCTGGAGCATGGTCAGGTCGAAGGCGACCTCGCCGTCGGCCGGTTCGGCGGGATCCACATTACCTGTCACCTTGAGGATCACGGGCCCCTGCGGGGCCGCCACGGCCATGCCGGGCATGACAAGGGAAAACAGTAATGTAATCAGGCCTAAATTTCGCATGTTTACCTCAGATGCTGTCGATATTAATAAGCTCATTCTAGTAGCACTAAAAAAAACGGCCCGCAAATGCGAGCCGTTTGATAACTACGACAGGATTACATCATACCCATGCCGCCCATGCCACCCATATCAGGCATGGCAGGAGTGTCTCTCTTCGGCAGTTCGGTGATCATGCACTCGGTGGTGATCATCAGACCGGCGATGGACGAGGCAAACTGCAGCGCGGAGCGGGTTACCTTGGTCGGATCCAGGATCCCCATGGCCAGCATGTCGCCGTACTGTTCGGTGTAGGCGTTGTAACCGAAGTTACCTTCGCCATTCTTCACGGCGTTGGCAATGACGGAGGCTTCTTCACCGGCGTTGATCACGATCTGACGCAGCGGGGCTTCCATGGCGCGCAGAGCAACCTTGATACCCACGTTCTGGTCTTCGTTGTCACCACGCAGGTCGGCCAGTTTGGCGGCAACGCGTACCAGCGCCACACCACCACCGGCAACCACGCCTTCTTCCACGGCGGCGCGAGTGGCGTGCAGGGCATCGTCAACGCGGGCCTTCTTCTCTTTCATCTCGACTTCGGTGGCAGCGCCAACCTTGATCACGGCAACGCCGCCAGCCAGCTTGGCCACGCGCTCTTGCAGCTTCTCACGGTCGTAATCGGAAGAGGTCTCTTCGATCTGCTGACGGATCTGGGCAACACGGCTTTCGATCAGGGCAGCATCACCCACGCCATCGATGATGGTGGTGTTCTCTTTGGTGATCACGATGCGCTTGGCACGGCCCAGATCTTCCAGGGTCGCTTTCTCCAGCTCCATACCCACCTCTTCGGAGATGACGGTACCGCCAGTCAGCACGGCGATATCCTGCAGCATGGCCTTGCGACGGTCACCGAAGCCCGGCGCCTTGACGGCGGCAACTTTGACGATGCCACGCATGGTGTTGACCACCAGGGTCGCCAGCGCTTCGCCTTCCACGTCTTCGGCAACGATCAGCAGCGGTTTGCCCGCCTTGGCCACGCCTTCCAGCACCGGCAGCATTTCGCGGATGTTGGAGACTTTCTTGTCCACCAGCAGGATGAAGGGGTCATCCAGCTCGACGGCGCCGGTTTCCGGCTTGTTGACGAAGTAAGGGGAGAGGTAGCCACGATCGAACTGCATGCCTTCTACCACGGCCAGCTCATCTTCCAGACCCTGACCGTCTTCGACGGTGATGACGCCGTCACGACCGACCTTGTCCATGGCTTCGGCGATCAGTGCACCCACTTTCTCGTCGGAGTTGGCGGAGATGGTGCCCACCTGGGCGATGGCATTGTTGTCGGCACAAGGAGTGGACAGCGCCTGCAGCTCGGCGACGGCAGCCACGACGGCCTTGTCGATACCGCGCTTCAGATCCATCGGGTTCATGCCGGCGGCAACGGCCTTCAGGCCTTCGTTGACGATGGCTTGCGCCAGTACGGTAGCGGTAGTGGTACCGTCACCGGCGGCGTCGTTGGCCTTGGAAGCGACCTCCTTGACCATCTGGGCGCCCATGTTCTGGAACTTGTCTTCCAGCTCGATTTCGCGCGCAACGGAGACGCCATCCTTGGTGATGGTCGGGGCACCGAAGGACTTGTCCAGTACCACGTTGCGGCCTTTCGGGCCCAGGGTTACCTTGACGGCGTCGGCCAGGATGTTGACGCCTTCCAGCATTTTGATGCGGGCTTCGTTGCCAAACTTAACTTCTTTAGCTGCCATGTTATTCGGTCCTTAAATCAATTCGGGGAAAAGGGAGTGATTACTCTTCGACAATCGCCAGGATGTCGGTCTCGGACAGGATCAGCACGTCCTGGCCATCCAGCTTCTCGGTCTTCACACCGTAGCCTTCGTTGAAGATCACCTTGTCACCTACCTTGACGGCGAGGGCTTTGACATCGCCATTGTCCAGAATTCGACCAGTCCCCACGGCAAGAACTTGACCACGGGTGGACTTCTGGGCCGCAGTGCCAGTCAAGACGATGCCGCCAGCGGATTTGGCTTCAGCTTCGATGCGCTTGATGATGACGCGGTCGTGCAGTGGACGAATTTTCATCGATAACTCTCCCAAAATGAGTCTCTGTGTTGCTTGAGGAATGGCCACGCTTGGCCAAATTTGTTATGCCCCTGATCTGGGGCAATTTGGGTAGCCCTTCAAGGGCAAATACAAAAAAAATATTTTCACGTACTATGAGCATCTTTGATGGATCAGCAACCCCCACCAGGAAGGCGGATGGACGTGGCCGGCATTTCGGCCCAGAGCAACAGAGACGATTCCCTTGAGCCGACCCAATCCCATGCTGACCGCACCCATGCCCTCCGTGCTGCTGCGCATGACGGCTCCCATGATCCTCGGCATCGTCGCCATCCTGGCCTTCAACCTGGTCGATACCTTCTTCATCGGCATGATGGGCACCCAGGCGCTGGCCGCCATCAGCTTCACCTTTCCGGTAACCTTCGTGGTGACCTCCCTGACCATGGGACTGGGGGCAGGCCTCAGTGCGCTGCTCGGCCATACCCTGGGCCAGGGCCGTCACGACGAGGCCGCGCGCATCACCACCGACTGCCTGTTCCTCGCAATTATCCTGGTATCTCTGCTCGCGGCACTGGGGGCGCTGACCATAGATCCCCTGTTCACCCTGCTGGGGGCCAGCGCAGAGCTCATCTCGCTGATCCACGACTACATGCTGATCTGGTATCTGACCGTGCCCATGCTGGCGCTGCCCATGGTCGGCAATGCCGCCATCCGGGCGACCGGGGATACCAAGACGCCGAGTCTGGTGATGGGGGTGGCCGGCCTGGTCAACGGGGTGCTGGATCCCCTGCTCATCTTCGGCATAGGCCCCTTCCCCGAATGGGGCATCGGCGGCGCCGCCATCGCCACCTCTATCTCCTGGCTGATGGCCATGCTGGTCAGCCTCCATATACTGCGCAAGCGGGAAGGGCTATTGCTGTGGCATCTCTCCCCCCGCCCCCAGCTGCTGGCCCACTGGCGCGCCTTGCTGCATGTGGCGGTGCCCGCCTCTTTCACCAACATGCTCAA
This sequence comes from Aeromonas sp. sia0103, assembly GCF_963895295.1. Classification (NCBI taxonomy): domain Bacteria; kingdom Pseudomonadati; phylum Pseudomonadota; class Gammaproteobacteria; order Aeromonadales; family Aeromonadaceae; genus Aeromonas; species Aeromonas sp. sia0103. The sequence goes on from NZ_CAWQKG010000061.1 coordinate 9,909, forward strand.
TCCGCTCGCCAACGCCGTACTGATGATCATCTTTGCCGGGCTGGGGACCGAGATGGTCGCCGCCTATGGCGCCGCCTCCCGGGTCGAGGCGCTGCTGCTGATCGTGATGATGGCGCTCTCCTCGGTGCTGGCCCCCTTCATCTCGCAAAACTGCGGGGCGGGCAACCCGGCGCGGGCCAGGGCGGCCCTGCTGCTCTGCATGCGCTTCGCGCTGCTGTTCCAGCTCGGGGTCTATGCCCTGACCTGGCTGCTGGCCCCCTTCATCGCCGGCCTGTTCAGCGACCATCCCAAGGTGGTGCGGCTCATCGTGCTCTACCTGTATCTGGTGCCGGTCGGCTATGGTTTTCAAGGCATGGTGATGCTGCTGGCGTCCGCCCTCAACGGCGTAAGGGCCTCGACGGTATCTTTCCTGTTCAATGGCTTGCGTCTGTTTGTCTTCTTGCTGCCAGGGGCCTGGCTGGGGGCAAAACTGGGGGGGGAGCAGGGGGTCTATCTGGGGATACTGCTGGCGAACCTGGCGGCGGGCATGCTGGCCTGGATTTATGCCCGGCGCAGGTTCGAATCCCTGTGCCATCAGGGCAACCCCTGATGGCCATTGGCTGAGGCAGCGACTTACTCTTTGCGCTCACTCTTTACGTTCAAACTCGCCCTCTATGGTAGTGCCACCACGATTGACCTGATCCGGTTGCCCATCGCCCGGACGCGCCTCGAACGGAGGCGGCGTCTGGAAGCCCCCCATCTGCATCCTGAACTGGCTGCTGCCCACCAGCTTGTCGGCCAGCCGGTTGCGCAACCAGGGTTGCAGCAGCAGGATGCCGAAGAAGTCGGTCACGAAGCCCGGGATGATCAGCAGCAGACCGGCCAGTGCCAGCATCATGCCCCCCATCACCTCGCGGCCCGGCATCTCTCCTTGCTGCATCTTCTGCTGTGCACTGAACAGGGTCTTGATCCCCTCGCTGCGCACCAGCGAGGAGCCCAGCACGGCGGTCAGCACCAGCAATCCCACGGTCGGCAAGGCACCGATCACGGATCCCACCTCGATCATCACTGTGAGCTCCAGCAATACCAAACCAACCAACAACAGCAGTAACTTGCCCATAATGACCTCGGTACGGGTGAAATAGATCAACCTGTGATGCATGCGACCGACGGGAACGAGCCGCCAACCCACCATTCTATCGGTTTCTAACCAATAAAATGGGGCATCACATTCATTTTTCAAGCCCATGAGTGACACCGATCGGGATTCAGACAAATATCCTCCCGAACAACTGGGATTGAAGTGGTTGATCTGTCAAAGTAAATAGCTCAATTGCAATATCTGTTTAATGACCACAAGATCTTTGGGGCTGCCTCAAATTTAGTGATCCAGGTCTAATATCAGATACCTCAATTGAGGTAATATCTACCGCAGTAATTGCACAGGGAGCAACAGGCTCCCAACTGCCCCACTCGATGTGTGGTGCTTCAGGATGAACCGTGCGTAAGGAAGTCGCGACCACTCGGTGAGGATTGTTTCCATTTATCTGATTTCTGAGGCATTACAATGAGCGACATCAAGAACGTCCGCATTGAAGAAGACCTGCTGGGCACCAAAGAAGTTTCCAACGATCTCTATTACGGTGTGCATACCCTGCGCGCAGTCGAGAACTTCAAGATCAGCACTCAGAAGATTTCTGACGTTCCAGAATTTGTCCGTGGCATGGTGTTGACCAAGAAGGCCGCCGCCCTGGCCAACGGTGAACTCGGCACCATCCGTCCCGAAATCGCCGACAAGATCATCGAAGCCTGCGATCTGATGCTGAACACCGGCAAATGCTTCGACCAGTTCCCGGTCGACGTTTATCAAGGCGGCGCCGGTACCTCCGTCAACATGAACACCAACGAAGTGCTGGCCAACATCGCCCTCGAGCTGATGGGGCTGGAGAAAGGCCGTTACGACGTCATCAACCCGAACGACCACGTCAACAAGTGCCAATCCACCAACGACGCCTACCCGACCGGCTTCCGCGTTGCCGTGGTGAACAGCACCGACACCACCCTGTTTGCCCTCGAAGCGCTGATCGCCGCCTTCGATGACAAGGCCAAAGAGTTCAAGAGCATCCTCAAGATGGGCCGTACCCAGCTGCAGGATGCGGTACCCATGACCCTGGGTCAGGAATTCCACGCCTTCGCCGTCACCCTGCGCGAAGAGATCAAGTCCATCAAGCGTTGCCAGGAGCTGCTGCTGGAAGTGAACCTGGGCGCGACCGCCATCGGTACCGGCCTGAACACTCCGCCCGAGTACTCCGCTCTGGCCATCAAGCGTCTGGCCGAGATCACCGGCCGCGCCTATGTGCCGGCTGAAGATCTGATAGAAGCGACCTCCGACTGCGGCGCCTACGTGATGCTGCACGGCGCCATCAAGCGCATGGCGATGAAGATGTCCAAGATCTGTAACGATCTGCGTCTGCTCTCCTCCGGCCCGCGTACCGCCCTCAAAGAGATCAACCTGCCGGAAATGCAGGCAGGCTCCTCCATCATGCCGGCCAAGGTCAACCCGGTCATCCCGGAAGTGGTCAACCAGTCCTGCTTCAAGGTGTTCGGTAACGACGTCACCATCACCTTCGCCGCCGAAGCCGGTCAGCTGCAGCTGAACGTGATGGAGCCGGTGATTGGCCAGGCCATGTTCGAATCCCTGAGCCTGATGGAAAAAGCCTGTATCTCCCTGCGCGAGAAGTGTGTCGAAGGCATCACCGCCAACCCGGAAATCTGCATGAACCACGTGCTGAACTCCATCGGCATCGTGACCTACCTGAACCCCTTCATCGGTCACCATGAGGGTGACATCGTCGGCAAGATCTGCGCCCAGACCGGCAAGAACGTCCGTGAGGTCGTGCTGGAACGCGGCCTGCTGACCGCCGAACAGCTGGACGAGATCCTCTCCATCGAGAACCTGATGAACCCGCAATACAAGGCCAAGCGCTACACCCGCGAAGCCACCGTATAAGGGTATCGATGGGCCGGGATCACTCCCGGCCCATAGAGTCAGTTCCCGATTGGCCCCCCCCCAGTCCTATCGGGAATTGGCTTTTCTGCCACAAAAAACCTAAAAAAAACTGGAAATTGGAGTGTTCGCTATGATTGGAATCGAGTTACTTGTCGTGCTCGCCGCTATCTATCTGGGAGCCCGGATAGGCAGCATCGGCATCGGCTTTGCCGGTGGTTTGGGGGTACTGGTGCTGACCTGGGGTCTGGGCATGCCCATCCCGAGCGATCAGCTGGTTGCCTATCTCCCCTGGGACGTGATCATGATCATCGCGTCCGTCATCTGCGCCATCGCCTGTATGCAACTGGCTGGCGGGATGGACTACCTGGTCTCCCTGGCCGAGAAGGCGCTGCGCAAGAACCCCAAATACATCACCTTCGCCGCCCCGGTCGTCACCTACCTGATGACCATGCTGGCCGGTACCGGTCACACCGCCTTCTCCACCCTGCCGGTGATCGCCGAGGTAGCCAAGGAGCAGGGCATTCGCCCCTCCCGCCCACTCTCCATCGCGGTCGTCGCCTCCCAGATCGCCATCACCGCCTCGCCCATCTCGGCCGCCGTGGTTGCCTTCTCCGGCATGCTTGAGCCGCTCGGGGTCGACTACCTGACCTTGCTGGCCATCTGCATCCCGTCCAGCTTCCTCGCCTGTATCTTGGGTGCCTTCGTGGCCAACATGCTGGGCAAGCCGCTGGACCAGGACGAAGTCTACCTGGAGCGCAAGGCCAAGGGCCTGATCAAGCTGCGCGGCACCAGCAAGGTTGAACTCAAGCCTTACGCCAAGCTGTCCGTCGCCATCTTCATCGCCGCCATCGTCGCCGTCATGGCCTATGCCACCGCCATCTCCGGCAACGTGGGCCTGATCGCCAATCCGCCGATCCCCCGTGACGGTGCCATCATGGGCATCATGCTCTCCGCCGCCACCATCATGGTGCTGTTCTGCAAACTGGACGCCGCCCAGATCACCAACATGCCGACCTTCAAGTCCGGTATGTCTGCCTGTATCTGTGTGCTGGGTGTGGCCTGGTTGGGCAACGTCTTCGTGAAGGGCAACATGGTCGAGATCCAGGCCTTCGCCGGCGATCTGCTGAGCCAATACAGCTGGCTGCTGGCCGTGGTGCTGTTCTTCTCCTCCATGCTGCTCTATTCACAGGGTGCCACCACCAAGGCCCTGATGCCGGCCGCCCTGGCGCTGGGTGTCAGCCCGCTGGCTGCCATCGCCTCCTTCGCCGCCGTGAGCGCGCTGTTCGTGCTGCCCACCTACCCGACCCTGCTGGCGGCGGTAGAGATGGATGACACCGGCTCGACCCGGATCGGCAAGGCGGTATTCAACCACCCCTTCTTCATCCCGGGTGTGGCCACCATCGCCATGGCAGTCGCCCTTGGCTTCTTCTTCGGCGGCATCATCCTCTAACCGGGAGTGCCGACGACAGAGTGCAAAAACGGCCCGATGGGCCGTTTTTTTATGCCGTGCAGCCAACCCGCCAGGCCCCTTCCGGCCAACAAAAAGCCGCTCCCTGGAGCGGCTTTTGACTGTCGGGGGGCAGACCCTCAGCTGGTCGTCTGCCGGGTACCGAAGTAATCGGCGAGGAACTCGTCGAACGACAGGCTGTCACCGCGCTCCCGCTCCCGCTGCTTGGCCAGGGACTCGCGCGCCTCGCCCGCGAAGTAGGCCTGATCCCAGTACTGCAGCTCGCCGCTCAGCATCTCCTCCCGGTAGCGGCTCGCCAGCTCGTCGCCGAAGCAGCCGTTGTCCTGGCCGCTCTCCAGCAACTGCTTGAGCAGGCGGGCGGAGTAGGTCAGCTCCGGATTGAGCAGCTTCTCGCGGTGCATGGCCAGCGTCTCGCGATAGCGGTTGCGGCCACAGCAACGATCCAGCAGATCGGCGACCTGATCCAGCTCGTCGAACAGCTGGAGGCCGTACTCCCTGAGGCCGATGGGGTTGCCCTGCTCGTCTTCCAGCTCGAGGCCGGGACGACGCCCCTCCAGCACCACCTTGTTCTGGTTGCGGCGATTGCGGGCAATCTCCTCGTCGGTCAGCACCGGGGACGGGCGCAGCAGGCACCAGACCAGGAACAGATCGAAGAAGCGGATCTGATCCACATCGATGCCGAACGGGGTGAAGGGGTTCACGTCCACGGTGCGCAGCTCGATGTATTCGATGCCACGCTGCTCCAGCGCGTCGGACGGCTTCTCGCCGCTGCGCGGGGTGCGCTTGGGACGGATCGGCGCATACAGCTCGTTCTCCAGCTGCAGCACGTTGTCATTGAGCTGGCGGTATTCGCCGTTGACCTTGACCCCGATCTTGGCGAACTCGGGATCATGGGTGCTGATGGCACGGCGCAGGCTGGCCACATAGGCCGGCAGGTTGTCGTGGCTGATATTGAGCATGCTCTGGGAGCTGCTGGTGTAGCCGAGATCGGACAACCGCAGCGCGGTGGCATAGGGCAGATAGAGGGTGCCCTTGCCGGTCTTCTGGAACGGCAGGTTGCTCTTGCGCCCCTTGAGGAAGGAGTCGCAGATGGCCGGCGAGGCGCCGAACAGATAGGGCACCAACCAGCCGAAGCGGTAGACGTTGCGAATAAGCCCCATGTATTTGTCGGAGATGAAACGCTGGCTGCAGCAGCCCTCACCCACCAGATCCTGCCATTCGCACCAGAAGCTGTCCGGCATGGAGAAGTTGAAGTGCACCCCGGCGATCACCTGCATCAGGCTGCCGTAGCGGTTCTTCAGCCCCTGTCGGTAGAGGGTCTTCATCCGGCCTATGTTGGAGCTGCCGTACTGGGCCAGGCGGATGCTCTCCTCATCGCCGATGAAGCAGGGCATGGAGAGCGGCCAGATCCGCTCATCGCCGAGGTGATGAATGGTATGACGGTGGATATCGCCGAGCTGCTCGATCAGGCTCTCGATGGAGTCGGTGGCCGGGGTGATGAACTCCAGCAGGCTCTCGGAGTAGTCGGTGGTGATGTTGGCGTGGGTCAGCGCCGAGCCCAGGCTCCTGGGGTGATCGGTCTGGGAGAGGGCGCCTTCCGGGGTGATGCGCAGGCATTCACGTTCGATCCCGCGCCGGATCCCCTTGAGGGCGGTCACCCGTTCCGGCGAACCCAGGGCAGTCAACAACTCGGTGAGCGACAAGCTAGTAGTAGTCATATTCACGGCTCATGTATGGCCGCCCCAAACGGGGCGGCGCTCATTTTGTGAAGCGCCCTCAGGGCAGCTGCAGCGGATAGATGGGAAGATGAAGCTCCGACAGGGGTTTTTCAAGCTTTTGCTTGTCTCCCACCACCACAATCACCATCTCGGCCGGATCGAGCCAGCGGGCCGCGCTGGCCTTGAGTGCCTCAGGCGACACCGTTTTGATCAGCTGCCCCTGGGCCAGCACATAGTCCGGCTTCAGGTCATACATGATCATCTGCAGCAGGAACATCGCCTTCTGCGCCAGGGTTTCGTAGGAGAGCGCATCCTGCTGGGAGACGGCGCTGCGCATGTAGGCCAGCTCCACCGGGGTCGGGCCGCTCTTGCGGTAGCCATCCATCTCCTTCAGGAACTGGCGGATGGCATCCACGGTCGCGTCGGTCCGCACGTTGGCACCGGTGGCGAAGACACCCGCCTCGCGGTTGGCGGAGAAGCCCGAGCTGGCACCATAGGTGTAGCCCTTGTCTTCCCGCAGGTTGAGGTTGATGCGGCTGTTGAAGTTGCCCCCCAGATTGAAGTTCATCAGGCTGGCGACGAAGAAGTCCCCCGTGGTGTCAAACGGCATGGCACGACGGCCGATGCGGATCACCGACTGGGGCGCCCCCGGCTTGTCCACCAGATAGATGCCCGGCTTGGCCTGCTCGCCCTTGAGCTTGAGATCGCCGAGGGCAGGAGTGGTCCCCTTCCACTGGGTCAGGAAGCCAAGCTGCTCCTCGATCTGCTGCTGGGTCACATCCCCGGTCACCACCACCCTGGCGTTGGTCGGATTGTAGTAGTCCTGATAGAAGCGCTTCACGTCCGCCAGGGTCAGCTTCTCGACGTCCTTCAGCACCCCCTCGGTCGGTTGACCGAGCCGGTTCTGTTTGCCGTACACCAGCTCGCGGAACGCCTGGCCCGCCAGCCACTCCGGCTGCTGCTCGCTCTGCTTCATGCCTTGCAGCATCTGCGCCTTGAGCCGCTCGAAGTCCGCCTCCCGCATCCCGGGTCGCATCAAGATCTCGCGCACCAGATCCAGGGTCTGCGGCAACTTGTCGGTCAGGCTGCTGATGGTGATGAGGTTGTTGTACTGGGCGGTCGAGACGCTGATGCTGGCGCCGAGTTTTTGCAGCTCGTCGCTGAGCTCGGCCTCGGTCAGCCGTACCGTTCCCTGCCCCAGCATGGCGGCGGTGAGGCTGGCCAGCCCCAGCTCCCCCTTGCCCTCGGCTCTCATGCCGCCCGGCAGGGCGATCATGATGGAGACGGCCGGGATCTCGTCACTCTGGGTACCGATGATCTCGATGCCCTTGTCCAGCTTGCCGTGCCAGGTGGTCGGCACCTTGACGCTGACCGCCTCGCTCGCCTTGGGCTCCACGCTGCGATCGAAGCTGTCCTTGACCGGGCGCAGCGCCAGCGGCTCGCCGTGCTGGCTGTAATCCGGCAACTCCCGCTTGGCGGGGGAGAAGTTCGGCGTACCCGCCTGCCAATCCGTCTTGCCCTTGGGCACCACGCTCAGCACCACCGCGGGTTTGCCCGCGATGAACTTGTCATAGGCGGCCTTGACCTGCTGCGCGTTCACCTGGCTGATGGCGTCCAGGTTCTTGAACACATAGTTCGGATCCTGGGTCAGCACCTGGCCCAGGGCGAGCTGGCTCACCTTGCCCTCTATGCTGTCCAGCCCCCAGATGGCCTCGGCGCGATAGCTGCTGATGGCCTTCTCGAGATCCTCGGGCTTGAGGCCGCGGCTGGCAAAGTCGCCGATCACCTTGTCCACCTCGCCTTTCAGCGTCTTGAGGCTGCCGTCCTGGGCCGGGTTCGGATAGGCGTAGACCGTCAGGGTACAGGCCAGTTCCTCACAGGAGTGGGTGGCGCCCACCTCGATGGCCTTGCCGGTCTTGACCAGCGACTGGTAGAGCATGGAGCTGGCGGAGCCGCCGAGCACGTCGGCAAAGATGTCCAGTGCCGGCTCCTGGGGATCCCCGAGCGCCACCGTCGGATAGCTGATGTAGAGCAGCGGCAGGTGCACCTTGTCTTCCAGGGTGACGTAGCGGGTCTCGGGCAGGGTCACCGGCTCCGGGGTCGGCTCGGCCACGTCCGGGCCACGGGGGATGCTGCCGAAGTACTTCTCGATCCAGGCCAGCGCCTGCTGGGTGTCGAAGTCGCCCCCCAGGGTCAGGGTGGCGTTGTTCGGCCCATACCAGCGCAGGAAGAACTGCTTGAGATCCTCCACCCCGACCCGATCCAGATCCTCCACGTAGCCGATGGGCTGCCAGGAGTAGGGATGAGTGCGCGGATAGAGTGCCTCGCCCGCCTTCTCGCCCACCAGGCCATAGGGCTGGTTGTCGATGCGCTGGGCGCGCTCGTTCTTGACGGTGGCGCGCTGGATCTCGAACTTCTTCTGGCTCACCGCATCGAGCAGGAAGCCCATGCGATCCGCCTCCAGCCAGAGCACCTTCTCCAGCTGGTTGGCTGGCACGGTTTCGTAATAGTTGGTGCGATCCTTGTTGGTGGTGCCGTTCATCTCGCCACCGGCCTCGTTGATGATCCGCATGTGCTCCTGATCGCCGACGTGCTTGGAGCCCTGGAACATCATGTGCTCGAAGAAGTGGGCGAAGCCGGACTTGCCCACGGTCTCGCGGGACGAGCCCACGTGATAGGTCACATTGAGATGCACCAGGGGATCGGACTTGTCGGGGGCCAGGATCACGGTCAGGCCGTTATCCAGCTTGTACATCTGGTAGGGGATGCCGAGCTTGCCCTCCTGCTTGACCTGTTCCGATACCAGGGTCGGGGCTGCCAGCACCGGCAGGGCCAAGCCCAGAAGAATGCTTAATGGAATGAGTTTGTTCACGGTTACCTCGTGAGTGAAGAGAAGCGGCTAGAAGACCTGTTTGGCCAACAGAAAAACCAGGGCATAGCGCACCAATTTGCCCAGCCCGATCAGAATGAGAGAGCGCCAGAACGAGAGACGCAGCCAGCCGGCCAGCAGACAGAGACCGTCACCGACCACCGGCGTCCAGGCCAGCAGCAGGCACCAGTGGCCATGTTGTTTGAGCCAACCTAGCGCCTTTTGTTCCCCACGACCTTGAAAATCTTCCGGTTTTTTCTTGTATGTGGCAAGCCAGCCGAGCCACCAGGTGGTCATTGACCCTAAGGTATTGCCGAGGGTGGCCCACAGCAACAGGCTGGTCATGCTCCACTGTCCCTGGTTTGCCATGACCCCCAGCAGCACTTCCGAGCTGCCGGGCAACAGGGTCGCCGAGGTGAAGGCGCTGAGAAACAGCCAGCCCAACCCGGCTTCCAGCGTCTCCATCATCCAGGATAGCGCCCGGCGGCGGGCATCCGCAGCACCAGCTTGCCCCGGGTGTGGCCGCCCTCGAGGGCCTGGTGCGCCAGCGCCCCCTCCGCCAGCTCGAACTCGCCGGCCAGGGTGATGTGGGCATCGCCCTGACGCAGCAGGATCAGCATCTGGGCCAGCTGCTTGCTGTCGGGGTGCACCAGCATGCCGCTCACCGCGATCCCCAGGGCGGCGCCAGCGTCCTTGATCGACTGCGCAGTTATAGTCGGCACCGTCACCAGGCGGCCACCCTCGGCGACGCAGGCGAGCGCCGCCTTGCCACTCTCGCCGCCCATCAGATCCAGCACCAGATCGACGCGGCCAACCTGCGCAACCCAGTCCGCATCGTGGTAATCCACCATCTTGCTGGCCCCGATCCCATGCAGGAAGCCGTGGTTTTCCTTGCTGGCCGTCACCACCACCTCGGCGCCATAGGCGCTGGCGAACTGCACCGCCAGGTGCCCCACCCCGCCGCCGGCGGCCAGGATCAGCACCCGCTGCCCCGCCTTGAGAGCGCCGTGCTCAAGCAGCCCCTGCCAGGCGGTGAGCCCGGCCAGCGGCAGGGCCGCCCCCTGCTTGAGGCTCACGCCGTCAAGCAGGACCAGCTCCCCCTCGCTCACCACTATGCTCTCTGCATAGCCGCCGCCCGCCAGCGGGAAACCGACCATACCGCACACTCTGTCCCCCTCCGCCAGGGTGCTGACGCCCGGGCCGACCTTCTCTACCACCCCCGCCACGTCATAACCCGGCGTCCAGGGCAGCTTGTCCTTGTTCTGGGCCGCCGCCCAGCCGAGACCGGCCCGGGTCTTGGCATCGATAGGATTGACCCCGGCATAACAGATGCGCACCCGGACCTCCCCCTCGGCGGGAACCTTGTCGAGCGAAGGGTTGAGCTTAAGTACCGAGGGGTCGCCGAATGCGGTAATCTGTAGCTGCGTCATTGCACAATCCATCCTGTTGATTGATCAAGGATCCACAGAATAACAGCGAGGACACCATGGCTCGAATGTTTCTTATTCCTCTGTTGCTGGCGCTGGGGTGGTGGGCCTTGTTGCTCTACTTCCGCATCCCGCTCAAACAGGGGGCCAAGGGGTTTTACTGGATCATCGGCATCGGTGGTGGCCTGGCCGCCTTCTTCAGCCTGATGATGGTGCTGACGCACTAGCCTTCAGCGCGCCCAGCAACGAGAAGGCCACCCTGGGGTGGCCTCGCGCTCAACTGGCTGGTGCATTGAGATGGTAATGACGGTTGCTGCCCTGCCCCAGCACCCCCTCTGCCAGCAGATGCTGGAACACCCTGTCCACCTCCTCCAGCGGCATGGCCAGCACCTCGGCCACCCGGCGCTTGCTGCACTTGAGCTCACCGCTCTCCAGCGCGACCCGCACCCGCTCCACCAGGGCGGGGGCCGGGGCCGGTTTGTCGACCGCCACAGGCTCGACGGGGGATGCTGCCACGGCCTCGGCGCGCTGCCGTTGCCACAGCCACTGGCGGCGGAAGCGGTTCTCCTCCCCGATCAGGCTGACGAAGAAGGCACCGAACGCATCCAACAGCACAGATAGGAAGCAGACCAGCAGGAACTGCACCTGGCTGATGCTCATGCCCACCCCGTCTGCCAGGCTACTCATCAGCCCCAGCATGGAGGATTGCTCGTTGAGCGGCTTGGCATCCCGCTCCTGGCGCAGATCGTCCTGCTTCAGCCTGAGCTTGGTGTTGGCCTGCTGCAAGCCACTGACGCCGCTGGAGATGCGTGCCATCTCTATGTACTTGCGGGCCGCCTCCTCGTTGAGCTGGATCTGCCGCTCTATGCTGGCGATCTGCTCGTCGAAGCGGGCAATTTCCCGCTCGTGGCGCGCCTGCTGGCTCAGTATGGTGTTGGTGGCGCTGTTGATGCCGCCTATGCTGCCACCGATGGAGATGGCCGCCAGCACGCTGTAGAACAGCAGCGACCAGAAGGCACCACCGAGATCCCGCCGGGCCTTGCACTCACCGTATTCGTACCAGACGTAAAACTTGCCCAGTTCGAAGATGATGGCCAGCCCGCCGAACAGCCACTTCATCAGCGGGTTGTCGTCGATGGAGAGAAACAGCAGCAGGGAGAAGACGATGGAGGCCAGAATGGCCAACCCGGTAAAACTGTAAACCGTGGTCAGTGCGAACCACCCCTTGGGGTAGCGCAGCGCGGCGGTGGCCTGTGTAGTCATGATGAAGAGGATGTGGTGCCGAGGAAAAGTTGGCTGCCGATTATAGTCGCCCAGGCCACAGAATGAAGATTAATCACTTGAATTCCTTCATATCCTCATCTAGGTGAATAGAACGCGACCGAATTGGGCAAATTGCCGCCCCAGGGAGCCACGGCTCGGCATAATCCATGGCTGGTGCTTTTATACTCAGTTCCGCCGAGGCTAAGCTAAAAGACATACACTGATGAATATTTCCCCGTTATCGAGACCATTATGAACAAAACCACCACACTGCTGATCTCTCTGTTCCTGGCTCAGGGTGCGGCCATCGCCGCCCCCAAGAATTACGACAACGACGACATCAAGATCTCGACCGACAACGTGCGGGTCAACCTGGATTGGGATGACAGGGAATATGGCTGGTGGCAGAACAACTGCCTGAACATCAGCAGCGACCGGGTCAAGATCGACTGTGACAAGATGGACAGCAAGTACCGTGACCATTACAACCGCAGCGTCCACAGCGGCAACAACCCGGGCAAGGGCCACGACAAGGACGACTGGGACAATGGCGGCAGCGTGAAATACAAAGAAAAAGACAAGGGCAATGGGAAAGGCAAAAACAAATAACGATTCAGGGGCCCATGGCCCCTGAATGCTGTCTGCTACCAGTAATTTTCCGCACTGATATTGCCGGGGGCCCGCCGCAGGTTCTTGGCCAGCCCCAGCTCAAGCAGTGTCTGCTGGGTCTCCTTCACCATGGCGGGGTTGCCGCATATCATCACCTGGCTATGTACGGCAGAGAACTCTAGCCCGACCCGCGTCTGCAGGCGCCCCTCGCCGATGGCCGCCGGGATCCGGCCGGCCATGGCACCGGGCCACTCCTCGCGGCTGACGAAGGGAACGTAGTGAAAACGCGGCCCGTGCCGCTCGGCAAAGCTCTCGATAAGCGACCGATAACTCAGCTCCTCCCCCTTCCTCACTCCGTGTACCAGCATCAGGTTGTCGAAGCGATCGAAGGCCTCGCCGTCCGCCAGCATGGCCAGGAAGGGACCGATGGCGGTGCCGGTGGAGAGCAGCCAGAGATCGCGCCCGGCGGGCAGTTCATCCAGGGTCAGGAAGCCGGTCGCCTGGGATTGGACCAGCACCGAGTCCCCCGCCTGCAACGAGCCGAGGGACGGCGTCAGCTCACCCTCCGGGATCTCGACCAGATAGAACTCGTGATAGGGGGCAGAGGGGGGATTGACGAAGGAGTAGGCCCGCTGAATGCGGCGCTCACCCTGTTGCAGGGCTAGCTTGGTAAATTGCCCCGCCTTGTAGGGGGCGAGATCCGCCTCCACACGCAGGGAAAACAGGGTGGGGGTCCACTCGATGCGCTCGAGTACCCGACCTTCGACCCAGGCAGCCATAAGGATCTCCTCCATAGGAACAGAACCCTACTCTACCCCTTGATCTGGAAATAAAAAACCCGCGCATGTGCGCGGGTTTTTTCTGCAAAGCGAATCGCTATTACAGAGCAACAACCTGGATCTGTACGGTTGCCTTGACGTCAGCGTGCAGCTGAACAACAACTTCGTACTCGCCGGTGTTACGCAGAACGTTGCCCATGCGGACCTCGCTCTTGGCAACAGCAACGCCGGCAGCAGTGATGGCGTCAGCCACGTCACGGGTACCGATGGAACCGAACAGCTTGCCTTCGTCGCCAGACTTGGAGGCGATGACAACGGCAGCCAGTTCACCCAGCTTGGCAGCGCGCTCTTCAGCGGCAGCTTTACCGGCAGCCAGTTTGGCTTCCAGTTCAGCACGGCGAGCATCGAAGGTCTCGATGTTGGCCTTGGTAGCCATAACGGCTTTGCCTTGCGGGATCAGATAGTTACGGGCGTAGCCAGCTTTAACAGCGACTTGATCACCCAGACCGCCCAGTTTGGCGATTTTGTCGAGCAGGATAACTTGCATTACCTTTCCTCTATAAATGTGGAGTTAGGCTTAAGTGCCGGACCGATTCTTACTTGTTGTGCAGATCGGTGTACGGCAGCAGAGCCAGGTAACGAGCACGCTTGATGGCGCGTGCCAGCTGACGCTGATACTTGGCGCGGGTACCGGTGATACGGCTCGGTACGATCTTGCCAGATTCAGTGACGTAGTTTTTCAGAGTAACGATATCTTTGTAGTCGATCTCGGTAACGTTCTCGGCGGTGAAGCGGCAGAACTTACGACGACGGAAATAACGTGCCATGGCCTTTATCCTCTAATGCGTTGATCTAAGAATTACTCTTCGGAAGACGCTTCAACAGCATCTTCGCGGCGCTCGTCGTCACGACGGACGAAGCGCTCTTCCTTGGCCTTGGCCATAGGAGAAACTTCAGTCACGGCGTGCTTGGTGCGCATGATCATGTTGCGGATAACGGCATCGTTGAAGCGGAAGTTGGTTTCCAGTTCGTCGATAACGGCCTGCTCTGCTTCTACGTTCATCAGAACATAGTGAGCCTTGTGCAGCTTGTCGATCGGGTAAGCCAGTTGACGACGGCCCCAATCTTCCATGCGATGAATGGTACCACCAGCGGTGGTGATAGCGCCGGTGTAACGCTCGATCATGCCAGGTACTTGCTCGCTCTGGTCCGGATGAACCATGAAGACGATTTCGTAATGACGCATTTTAGCTCCTTACGGATTAATTCAGCCTCCGCCCAGGTGCAGCCAAACCTCGGAGGCAAGGAACATAGTGGTGTTTAGACACTGCTTTCTAGGGCGGCGTATTGTACGAAATCGCCTCTCTCACTGCAACTGGCGTCGACAGATGTTTTTATCGATGAGCCTGATGCAAAACTTCAATTGATAACAATTATCATTTAGATCTATTCTATCCTCATATCCTATGGAGGATGACAGTATGCAACCCGCCCTGAGCACGGCCATCCCGGCCCGCAAATTCAAGCTGACCCTGCTGGGGCCCGCCTTTATCGCCGCCATCGGCTATATAGACCCGGGCAACTTTGCCACCAATATCCAGGCGGGTTCCACCTTTGGTTATCAGCTGCTGTGGGTGGTGGTGTGGGCCAACCTGATGGCCATGCTGGTGCAGACCCTCTCCGCCAAGCTCGGCATAGTCACCGGCAAGAACCTCGCGGAACACATCCGGGACAAGTTACCCAGACCCGCGGTCTGGGCTTACTGGGTGCAGGCGGAGATCATCGCCATGGCCACGGATCTCGCCGAGTTCATCGGCGCCGCCGTGGGCTTCAAGCTGCTGCTGGGCGTCACCCTGCTGGAGGGGGCCTGCATCACCGCCGTGGTCACCTGGGCCATCCTGATGCTGCAGGCTCGCGGCCAGAAGCCGCTGGAGTTCGTGGTGGGCGGCCTGCTGCTGTTCGTGGCCGCCGCTTACATCGTCGAGCTGGTCTTCTCCCGCCCCCATCTGCCAAGCCTGCTGGAGGGGGCGCTCTTCCCCGGCCTGCCCAACGGCGATGCCGTCTATCTGGCCGCCGGCGTGCTGGGGGCAACCGTGATGCCCCACGTCATCTATCTGCACTCGGCACTGACCCAGCACACCCAGGACAGGGGCACGGTCCCCCAGCGGCTGCACAGCACCCGGGTGGACGTCGCCATCGCCATGACCATCGCCGGCTTCGTCAACCTGGCCATGATGGCCATGGCCGCCGCGGCCTTCCACGGGGTGGGCGACCAGCCCGTGGCCGAGCTGGAGTCCGCCTACCAGACGCTCACGCCCTTGTTGGGACAGGCGGCCGCCACTCTGTTCAGCCTCTCCCTGGTCGCGTCCGGCATCTCCTCCACCGTGGTGGGGACCCTGGCCGGACAGGTGGTGATGCAGGGTTTCGTGCGCTTCACCATTCCACTCTGGTTGCGTCGGGCCATCACCATGGCCCCCGCCTTCGTGGTGATCGCCATGGGGCTCAACACCACGGATATCCTGGTGCTGAGCCAGGTGATCCTGAGCTTTGGCATAGCGCTGGCGCTGATCCCGCTGCTGATGCTGACCGGCGATCGCGCCCTCATGGGCCAGCATCGCAATCATCCGGTGACTCAGGCGCTGGGGCGACTCATCGTCGCCCTGGTGATCGGCCTCAATGCCTATCTGCTGGTCTCCATGCTCTGACCCCGTCGGCAATATACTGACAGGCTCATTAACCCAGGTTAATGAGCCTGTCTTCGCTTTGGCGTATGCTGCGGCTCTCTCTATCATTCGCAACGCGCGGGAGCCATCCATGGAACATAGCCGAGCCAGCTTCGTGCTGGGCCATCACCAAGAGCAGGCTAGGGTAGTCTATTGCCAGGCCGGCGAGCCGACCCTGCTGGTCACCGACCTCAGCCCCTTCCATCCCCAGAGCCATCTCTGGCCCGATCAACCGGGCGATGTGGGCAGGGTTTGCTGGGATAGTGGCGAAGCCGGCGTGGGCCCCTGCCGCATGGGCGCCATCAGCCCGGACGGCGAGCTGTTCGTGGATCAGGATATACCGGTCAAACGGGGGGCCGAGGGCTGGGCCTTCGTGGTGGTGCATCCGCTGACGGGCAGGCATGAGCTGGCCGTGGAGACCCAAGTCGAGTTGCAGGTAGATGCCGTTGCCCGCCATGCCCTGAGCCTGGGCCATAGCGGCTGCCATCTGGCGGCGCTGGCCCTCAACCGGGTGCTGACCCCTTACTGGCGCAAGGAGCCGAGCGAGCGGGATGCCCTCGGCCAGCCCGATTTTGACCGGCTCGCCATCCAGACCTCGCGGGTCGAGCCCAGAGGCTCGCAGGAGCTGTATCGCATCGGCAAGAGCCTGCGCAAGAAGGGGGTGATGGTGGCCGAGCTGCTGGCGGCCCTGCCCGCCATCGAGCAGGAGATCAACGCCCAGCTGGCCAGTTGGTTGGCGGAGGGTGGCGACATTCGCCGCTCCCGCGCCGGTGAGGCCATCATAGAGTCACGTTACTGGCACTGCACCCTGGAGGGGCAGGAGGTGACCATCCCCTGCGGTGGCACCCATGTCGACAGCCTGGCCGCGCTGGGCCGGGTCAGCGTGCAGCTGAGTCCCGCCGACGAAGGCTTCAGCCTGATCAGCCGGGTCACCCCTTAAGTCCACCCTCAGGCCGGGCGCCCCCGGCCTGACCCTCTTCAGCCGATCCGGATCAGCAGGATACCGCACAGGATCACCAGCGCCGCCATCAGCCTGACCCGGCCCAGTTTCTCCCCCAGCCAGCACCAGGAGAGCAGCACCGCAAACAGCACGCTGCTCTCGCGCAGCGCCGCCACCAGCCCGATGGGCGCCTGGGTCATGGCCCAGATGACGATGCCATAGGCCAGCAGTGACAAGGCACCGCCGAGCGCGCCTGTATACCAGGCCGCGGCATCCAGATCCCGCCAGGCGGTGCGACTCTGCCAGCGCATCAGCAGCGGCATCACCAGCGCGGTGAGGGTGAACAGCCAGAGGGTGTAGCGCACCGGCGCACCGGCCGAGCGGGCGCCCGCCCCATCGGAGAGGGTATAGCCGGCCGTGAACAACGCCGTGATCAGCACGGCACTCAGGGCCGCAGGCGCCAGCCTGATGCCACCGCGCCAGGCCATCAACAGCACCCCGCTCACCAGCACCAAGGCGCCCGCCACCGCCAGCCCACCGGGGACCTCCCCCAACAGCAGCGCCCCCAGCGACAGGGTCAGCAGGGGCGCACTGCCACGGGCCAGCGGATAGATCTGGCCGAACTCGCCGAGCCGGTAGGCCCGGCCGAGGAAAAGGCAATAACCGCAGTGCAGCAGGATGGAGAGCGCCAGCCAAGGATATTCGGTGGCGGCCGGCCACCCCACCAGGGGCAGGAAGGGCGCGGCAAAGAGGCCGGAGCAGAGGGAGACCAGCAAGACGCTGACGCGCCCCTCGGCCTGGCGCTTGGCCAACGCATTCCAGAGGGCGTGTAACAGGGCGGCCAGCAGGATGGCCGCAAAGAGGGTGGGGGTCACGACAACGTTCCAGTCAAGATGGGGGGCCGATCATATCCGTTTGTATCACGGCAGTGTGGGAGCCATCTCAAACTGGCGCCCCTTGCCCGACATCCAGGCCCGGGCTCAGACCGCCGTTTTGCGCATGCCCATGTGGGGGATGTCGTCTTCGAGATAGCCCTCCCCTTCCGCCACGAAACCGTGCTGACCGTAGAAGCCTTGCAGGTGAGCCTGGGCGCCGAGCCAGATGGAGTGACCCGGCCAGCTAGCCTCACAGCCCCTGACGGCCTCCGCCAGCAACCGGTGACCCAGGCCGCCGCCCCGCGACTGGGGCGAGGTAACCACCCGGCCGATGGCGCAGCCATGTTCGTCACCTATGCCAGGTGCCATGATCCGGCTATAGGCCGCCAGATGGCGCCCCTCGTAACCGAGCAGGTGCAGCACCCCTTCGCGGCGATCCAGCCCATCCAGATCCTGGAAAGGGCAAGTCTGCTCCACCACGAACACTTCGGCCCGCAGGGCCAGCAAATCATACAATTCGTCCGTGGTCAGCTCGGACCAGGCCTTGAGACTCCAGTTCATCGGCAACTCCTTATCGATTAGGCCCGCCAGCATAGGGGAGCGCAGCCAGACCGGCATTAACCTTTGTTAAGACTTTTAAGCCGTTTGCGAATGCGGCTGAGGCTGATGGGGCTGATGCCGAGATAGGCGGCGATCTGGTGATCCGGCACCCTGGCATCAAGGGCCGGGAAGCTCTGCAGGAAGTGCTGGTAGCGGGCCTGGGGGCTCTCGGTCAGCAGCAACAGCTCCTTCTCCTCCTTGATGCGCAGCTGTACCGCCAGCAGGTGCTGATACCAGGCGGGCCAGCAGCTGAGCTGGCGCAGATCGGCCAGGGCGAACAGCTGCAGCCGGCAGGGCTCCAGCGCCTCCACGCTGTAGCGGGAGGGCTCGCCACTGAGCAGGTGGTGGAAGTCGATGAACTCGTCCCCCTCCCAGTAGAACTCCTTGATGTACTCGCGCCCATCCGCCAGCACCACCTTGGCCCGCAGCAAGCCCTGCTCCACCCTGACCAGCAGATCGGGGCTGTCACCGGCGTGCCAGAGGCAGGCTCGGGGGGCGAGCGTCAGCGAGCGGGCAAAAGAGAGGAGGCGCGTGGCCTCCTGCTCATCTGTGACCCGATCCCGGCTGAACGGGGGTCTGTCCATCACCCTTGGCTCAGACGCGGCGCTGACGCACGGCTTCGAACAGGCAGACGCCCGCCGCCACCGAGACGTTGAGGCTGGAGACAGCCCCGGCCATCGGGATGCTCACCAGCTCGTCGCAGTGCTCGCGCGTCAGGCGACGCATGCCCTTGCCCTCGGCGCCCATCACCAGCGCCATCGGGCCGGTCAGTTTGGCCTGATAGAGATCGTGATCCGCTTCGCCGGCGGTGCCGACCAGCCAGACACCCCGTTCCTGCAACTCGCGCAGGCTGCGGGCCAGGTTGGTGACCTGGATCAACGGCACCACTTCGGCGGCGCCACAGGCGACCTTGCGCACGACGGAGGTCAGGCCGGTGGCCTTGTCCCGCGGCACTATGACCGCATG
This sequence comes from Aeromonas sp. sia0103, assembly GCF_963895295.1. Lineage (NCBI taxonomy): Bacteria > Pseudomonadati > Pseudomonadota > Gammaproteobacteria > Aeromonadales > Aeromonadaceae > Aeromonas > Aeromonas sp. sia0103. The sequence continues at coordinate 29,135 of NZ_CAWQKG010000061.1, forward strand.
GACCCCGGCCGCATCGGCGCTGCGCAGGCAGGCGCCGAGGTTGTGCGGATCGGTCACCCCGTCCAGCACCAGCAGGAAGGGCTGGGCTTGTCGCGAGGCGAGGCTGTCCAGCAGGCTGGCCAGATCGTGCTCGGCCAGCTTGGGCGCCTCTATCACCTTGGCCATGATGCCCTGGTGATTGTTGCCCTCGGCTTTATCATCGAGCGTCTTGCGGTTCACGCTCTGCACCTTGAGGCCGAGCGCTTCCAGCTCGTCCAGCAGGGGCTGCAACCTGTCGTCTTCACGGCCCTTGAGGGCCCACACTTCGATGAAGCGCTCCGGGGTGCGCTCCAGCAGCGCGGATACAGCGTGAATGCCGTAGATCAGTTCTGTACTCATTTAGTGCTCTTGGTCTTTTCGCGAGCCTTCTTGCTCGGTCGTCTGTTGCTGGGCTTGGCACGGCCACCCTTGTCGGATTTGCCGCTATCCTTGCTCTCTTTGCGTTTATCGTGACGTTGGCCACCCTTGGCGGGCTTGCGCACCACCTCTTTGCCATCCTTGCCGGTGAGTGGCGCTTCCACCATCACGAAGTCGATCTTGCGATCGTCCAGGTTCACGCCCATCACCTTGACGCGTACCTTGTCACCCAGGCGGTAGCGACGGCGGAAGTTCTCGCCGATCAGCTGCATGTGCAGGGGATCAAACTGGTAGTAGTCGTTGGTGAGGGTGCTGACGTGCACCAGACCGTCGATGTGGATCTCCGCCAGACGGACGAAGAAACCGAAGCCGGTGACGCTGGCGATGACGCCATCAAACTCGTCACCCACGTGATCCAGCATGTACTCACACTTGAGCCAGTCGGCCACGTCGCGGGTCGCATCGTCGGCACGGCGCTCGGTCATGGAGCAGTGCTCGCCCATGGGATCCACTTCTTCCAGCTGGTAGTGATAACCCCCGCTCGGGGTCCACTTGTGGCGCAGGTTGCCCTGCTGCTCCTTGGCCGTCTGGTACTTGATGGCGCGGTGCAGGATGAGATCCGGATAGCGGCGGATCGGCGAGGTGAAGTGGGCGTAGGACTTCAGGGCCAGACCGAAGTGACCTATGTTGTCGGCCTGATAGACCGCCTGGCGCATGGAGCGCAGCAACATGGTGGAGAGCAGCTCGGCATCCGGACGCCCCTCAAACTTGGCGGCCAGCTCGGCGAAGTCCTTCGGCTCGGGCTCGAGACCCCCCTTGAGCTCCAGACCCAGTTCGGCCAGGAAGTCACGGAAACCGGTCAGGCGCTCTTCGCCCGGACGATCGTGCACCCGGAACAGGGCAAAGGCTTCGTTCTTCTCGATGTAACGGGCCGCGGCCACGTTCGCCTGGATCATGCACTCTTCGATGATCTTGTGGGCATCGTTGCGCACCAGCGGCACTATCTGGTCGATCTTGCGCTGGGCGTTGAAGATGAAGCGGGTCTCTTCGCTCTCGAATTCCACGGCGCCACGCTGGTGACGGGCGTGCTTGAGCGCCTTGTAGAGGTTGTTGAGCTCCTCGATGTGGCCCACCAGCGGCTCGTACTGCTGACGCAGCTTGGGCTCGCCATCCAGGATCGCCGCCACCTTGCTGTAGGTCATGCGCGCGTGGGAATTCATCACCGCTTCGTAGAACTTGTAACCGGACATGCGGCCGGCGGCGGAGATGGTCATCTCGCACACCATGCACAGCCGGTCGACCTGCGGGTTCAGGGAGCAGAGGCCGTTGGAGAGCACCTCCGGCAGCATGGGCACCACGAACTCGGGGAAATAGACGGAGTTGCCGCGCTGATAGGCTTCGGCATCCAGCGCCGTGCCGGGCTTCACGTAGGAGGAGACATCCGCGATGGCGACCCACAGGCGCCAGCCGCCACCGCGCTTGGCTTCACAGAAGACGGCGTCATCGAAGTCACGCGCATCTTCCCCGTCTATGGTGACCAGCGGCAGGGCACGCAGGTCGATACGACCCTCTTTGGCCTTCTCCGGCACCTGTTCGCCCAGACCGGCGACCTCCTTGGTCACCTCTTCCGGCCAGGTGTGCGGGATGCCGTGGGTACGCAGGGCGATCTCGATCTCCATGCCCGGCGCCATGTTCTCGCCCAGCACGTCCAGCACGGTACCGACCGAATTGATGCGGGAGGTGGCGCGCTGGGTGATGCGAACGACCACGACCTGGCTCTGGCGGGCACCCTTGTTCTCCCCTTCGGGGATGAGGATGTCCTGGCCGATGCGGCTGTCATCCGGCACCACGAAGCCGACCCCGTTCTCGACGAAGTAGCGGCCGACGATGTCAGCCTCGCGGGGCTTGAGCAGGCGCACCAGTCTGGCCTCCTGCCGGCCCTTGCGATCGATCTCGGTCGGCTGTACCAGCACGTAGTCGCCGTGCATCAGGCGCTGCATCTCACGGTTGTTCAGGAAGAGATCCGATCCACCACCCTCGGGGCGCAGAAAACCGAATCCATCTTTATGGCCGAGCACATAGCCTTTCACCAGATTCAGACGATCCGGCAGGGCGTAACATTGGTTCCTGGTGAACACGAGCTGCCCATCGCGCTCCATGGCGCGCAGACGACGGCGCAAGGCCTCCAGCGGCTCTTCTTCGGTCAGCTTGAGGGCCTTGGCCAACTCTTCCCGGGACATGGGTTTCTCATGGCCCTTGATGAGCTCCAGCAGCATCTCGCGGCTGGCGATGGGGTTTTCGTATTTTTCGGCCTCGCGTTGGAGGAAAGGATCTTTTTGAGACATAAGCAGGCCTTAGGGTAGGTAATAATGAAGACATTATATCGAAGGGGGGAGCTAATGGCATCCATCGACTGCCTTTTGGCCAATCTCTCTGTCATACTGGCCGCAGTTTGCAGGTATGTGAGACTCGGAACTCATGAGCAAGGACTCGTTCGCCCAATCTGCCGCCTATTTGAAACAGGCGGTCCCCCTGATGATCAAGTATCAGATTCCTACCACCCCGAACAATTACCACCTCTGGTACAACTACGTCTCCGGCGACATGCCCGAGCTGAACAGCGCCATCGATCAGGCGGTCAAGCTGCAGGGCACCTGCTCCCTCACCACCTGCGAGCGCCTCTACCATCAGCACCTCGCCAGCCAGGATGAGCAGCAGATGGAGGCCATGAAGCTCAATCTGGCCGCCATGGCCAACGAGCTGGGACACTCCATGCAGGATGCGCTGGTCGACACCGGCCAGTTCCAGGCGATGCTCGACAAGAGCTTCGACAGGCTGAGCCTCATCGATGACGAGGGGCTGAGCCTGGAAGACACCATGGGCATACTGCGGGAGCTGGTGCGCGAGTCGCGGGACGTGCGCATGTCCACCATGCACTTTCGCAGTCAGCTCAGCAGCGCCGAGAAGGAGATCAAGGAGCTGAAGGAGGCGCTGAGCGAGACCCGCAAGCTGGCCACCGAGGACGCCCTCACCAACCTGCTCAATCGCCGCGCCTTCGATCTGGAGATGGAGTGCCTGATCCGCACCCGTCAGCCGTTCTCGCTGATCCTGGTCGACATCGATCGCTTCAAGAGCTTCAACGACGAATATGGCCACCTGCTAGGGGATCAGGTGCTGCGCATCTTCGGCAAGCGGCTGCGGGAAGCCAGCAAGGAGGGGATCACCGCCTACCGACTCGGGGGGGAGGAGTTTGCGCTGCTGGCGCCACGCCGCTCCCTGGCGCTGACCCGGCAGATGGCGGAGAGCCTGCGCCGGGCCATCGAGAAGATGTCGATCCTGGATCGCAAGTCTGGCCGGCGCATCGATCACATCACCGCCTCGTTCGGGGTGGGTGAACACCAGGGGCAGGAGACGGGGGATGCCCTGGTCGAGCGCACCGACAAGCTGCTCTACAAGGCCAAGGAGCTCGGTCGCAACCGGGTGATGCCGCTCCCTTCCTGAGCCTGCGCGCAGTAAAAAGGCCGGTCATTGACCGGCCTTTTTATCTCTGCAACCCAACGGCTCAGAGGCTCTTCAGCTTCTCTTCCGGCAGCGCCAGCTTATCGTTATGGTTGACGCCGATGCCGCGTTCCAGCACATGGCGTGCGATGGCGTGCGCCTCTTCCAGCGAGTGCATGCTGTAGGTGCCGCACTGATATTCGTTCAGCTCGGGGATCTTGGCCTGATCCTGCACGGTCAGCACATCGCTCATGGCGGCCTGCCAGGCAGCGCCCACACGCGCCTCGTCCGGCGCGCCGATCAGGCTCATGTAGAAGCCGGTACGGCAACCCATGGGGGAGATGTCGATAATCTCGACCCCGTTGCCGTTCAGGTGATCCCGCATGAAACCGGCAAACAGGTGCTCCAGGGTGTGGATGCCGCGCTCGGAGAGGATCTCCTGGTTCGGCACGCAGAAGCGCAGATCGAACACCGTGATGGTGTCCTTGCTCGGGGTCTGCATGGTCTTGGCCACCCGCACGGCAGGGGCTTCCATACGGGTATGGTCGACGGTAAAACTGTCCAATAACGGCATTTCTGACTCCTGATTGGTTACGAGAACCAGCCCCCGCTGGGGAGCCGATCCTTGCATTGTCGGTACTGGGCGCCGTAGCGCTGGGCGCGGGCCTCCACCTTGCGGGAGACCTTCATCAGCCATCCCTTGCTGCGGTAGCTGCCACGCCGGTAGCCGCCCCAGCCTTCGTGATAGTTGAGATACTGGCCATAGGCATCCCACTTGGAGGTGCCATTCAGCCGCTGCGCCTTGCTAGTGTACCAGCCCATGAAATCGATGGCGTCGGCAAAGTCGTCTCTATTGCTCCAGCCGTTGCCACTTTCCCGCTGATAGTCATCCCAAGTCTCATCCTTCACCTGAGCATAGCCATAGGCCGAGCTGGCGCGCCCGGTCGGGATGAAGAGGAAATAGTCCATCGGTGGCCGGGCATCGTGTACGAAGGAGGACTCCTGATACATCATGGCCATTACCACGTGCACCGGTGTCCCCCAGCGCTCGCTCATCCGCAGCGCCGCCTTGTGCCAATCCGGCTTCTCGCTGAAGATCTGGCACAGGTTCTCCGGCTGAGCCGGTGGCTTGGAACTACAGGCGGTCAGACCCATCAGCAGGCCTGCCACCACCATGAGACGCGTCCACATCAGCGGGATGGTATCTTGGTTCTCTGCATCGTTTCGAGGCTCATTCATCACATCAAATTGCGTCTTCGTTCTCTTCGCCGGTACGGATACGAATGACCCGCTCCACTTCACAGACAAAAATCTTGCCATCACCGATCTTGCCGGTGCGGGCGGTGTTCTGGATGGCTTCCAGGCAGGCATCGAGATCCTCGTCCTGCACCACCAGCTCGACCTTCACCTTCGGCAGGAAATCCACCATGTATTCGGCGCCGCGATAGAGCTCGGTGTGCCCCTTCTGGCGGCCGAAGCCCTTGACCTCTGAGACTGTCATGCCGTTGATGCCGATCTCGGCCAGGGCCTCGCGCACATCGTCCAGCTTGAACGGTTTGATGATGGCTTCAATCTTCTTCATGGTGACTCCTTACCAGTTCTGTTTGCCAAACCCGGAGGTGATGGGGTAACGGCGATCCTTACCAAAGTTGCGGGCCGTGATACGGGGCCCGACGGCGGCTTGGCGGCGCTTGTATTCGTTGAGATCCACCAGGCGGATCACCTTGCGCACCACGGCTTCTTCGAAGCCCTCCGCCACCAGGTCGGCGACCGAGGCATCCTCTTCCACATAACGCTTGAGGATGGCATCCAGGATGTCATAGGGGGGCAAGCTGTCCTGATCCACCTGATCCGGAGCAAGCTCCGCCGAAGGGGGGCGATCGATGACCCGCTGCGGGATCACATAATTGACGCTATTGCGATATTCACACAGCTTGAAGACCAGGGTCTTGGGCACGTCCTTGAGCACATCGAAGCCGCCCGCCATGTCACCGTAGAGGGTGGCATAACCGACCGCCATCTCACTCTTGTTGCCAGTGGTCAGCACGATGCGGCGACGTTTGTTGGAGAGCGCCATCAGCAAGACGCCACGGCAGCGGGCCTGCAGGTTCTCTTCGGTGGTGTCCCGTGCGGTGCCGGCAAACAGCGGCGCCAGCTGGGTCATGAAGCCTTCGAACATGGGCTCGATGGAAATGATGTCGAACTCGACCCCCATCCGCTCGGCCTGCTCCTTGGCATCCTCCACGCTCATCTGGGCGGTGTAGCGGAACGGCATCATCACCGCCTGCACCTTGTCCGCCCCGATGGCATCGGCGGCGATGGCCAGGGTCAGGGCGGAGTCGATGCCGCCGGAAAGCCCCAGCACGGCGCCCAGGAAGCCGTTCTTGGTGACATAGTCGCGCACCGCCAACACCAACGCCTGATAGACCTCGGCCAATGACGCGAGGGAGGCGGCAGGCTCCTGTAGCTTCACAGGTTGACCGTTTTCGAAACGCACCAGCGCCAGCTCTTCGGCAAAAGGCGCCAGCTTGTGGGTCAGCTCGCCCTGGCTGTTGAACACCTTGGAGCAGCCGTCGAAGATCAGCTCGTCCTGACCGCAGACCTGGTTGAGATAAACGAATGGCAGGCCAGTCTGATCGCAGCGCTCCGTCATCAGCTCATTGCGGATCCAGGGTTTCTCCCTGTCATAGGGGGAGGCGTTGATACTCAGCAGCAGTTCGGCGCCGGCCGCCTTGGCCGCCAGGGCCGGCCCCGGTTGCCACAGATCTTCGCAGATGAGCAGTCCCAATTTGTGCCCCCTGAAAGCCACGACGCAGGTCTCAGTGCCCGCGCTGAAGTAGCGCTTCTCGTCGAACACCCCGTAATTGGGCAGATCCTGCTTGAAGTAACGCGCCACCAGCTGGCCCCGCTCATAGAGGGAGGCCGCGTTGTAGAGCGCCTCGCCTTCGCGCCAGGGATGCCCCACCAGGATGGCGCAATTGCCCTGCCAGGCCGCCACTCGGGCCAGTGCAGCCTCGACCCGGATCATCAGGTCGGCCCGCAGCAGCAGATCTTCCGGCGGGTAACCGGTCAATGCCAGCTCGGAGCACACCAGCAGATCGGCGCCTTGCTGATCCGCCTCTGCGGCCGCAGCCAGCACCTTGTCACAGTTATCTTCGATGGCGCCTACCGTCAGATTTAACTGGGCAAGCATCAGAGAGAGGGCTTTTGCCATGGCGATGCATCTTAAAACTCGAAAATGATGGGGAATGATAAAGAAAAGGCGCTGGCTGTGCCAGCGCCTTGGCTCCCACAACAGGTCCTAGGGGGAGCAGGACAGGTTGGCGGCATTGGTAACGCCGTTGTCCACCAGCAAGGTACAGGGGCCGCTGATGACTTGCCCGCTGGCTGGCGGAGTCATAGGGATGCTTAAAGAACTAGGCTTAAGCAGGAAGGTCGTGTTGTTTCCCGAATAGGAGAAATTCACCACCAGGGTAATATTCTGGGCCGCCGTACAGGTATATATGGCCGTCTGATTATCACTGCTCGGCGTATCCACATGACAATTGGCACCGGATGTCGAGGTACTGATGCTCAAACCACCGAACACATTCTTCTTGCAGGCCTTGGGCGTTGGATCGTTGTTTTTTGTTTTCTCGAGACACTCCACCTTGCCCGTTACCGTCAACAAGGGTTGTGTCACCACGCCAGTGTCTATAGAAACGGCCAGTTCGGTGCTGAGTGCCAGGCTCTGATCGCGCGGTGAGATAAGCGTCGCTGTAATCCCCGAGTTCCCCTGATAGACGGTGGCCTTTACCTTCACGCTCTGCATAGCCTGGCTGGCATCCTTGGTAGATTTCTTGGCGGCCAGGTAGCCACGACTGTAACTGCCGAAGTAGTAGTTGTTGAGATCAACGATGGTGTCGATCGGCTCATTACTGACGACGGCATAGTCGGTCACCACCCCCGTCAATTGACCACTGAGCGGTGTCATGGACCACTCCGCCAACATGGTCAGATTGATATCCTGAAATGGCACTCTGGCCAGATAACCGGTGACGCTGGTATCTATCCCGGCCAGATAGGTCGGGTTTAGAATATCGACATAGATGCCACGGGCGATCAGCTGACGCGTGCCGGTATTGACCGTGATGCCCGTGGTAGCATCTCCGCCGGGCGCGACATTGGCGGGGGTTTGAAGCCATGTGGAGAAATCACTGATCGTTGGCGCCGTCGCCGTCGGGTTTGATGTCCAGTTCAGAGTCTGTTTCTGCCAGTCGATATAGGCTTTGACCACATACTGGATGTAATTCTGATAACTGACCTGATTGGCTTGTTTGGCCAAGAAGTCTGAAGTAGTGACGATGACCTTGATCAGGTTCCAATCCGGGAGAGGACGATAGTAACCGTCTAACCGAACGAAACGGCAGGCATCGATATAACTTCCGCTACCAACCTGGGTAAAAGAGCTGTTGTAGCGCTGCCGGCTGGTATTGAGCGGCGCATAGTAGTTGGGGAATCCCGTCCCCGTTCCGTCGAAGTGATCCTTGCAACAGCTGCTGCATAAAGCTGGCTGATCATTGCCATTCACCGTCCCGGTCTGCTTGCTTTGCAATGACCCCACTTTCCAATAAAGCTGGTTGGTGGCAGTGCTGTAGGCCTGACCCGGAAGATAGGCACTCAAAGTGGAACCATAGGTGCAGGCGCAACTTACCGAGCTGATATCTTGCTGGATTTGCTGGGTATTGCCTTGGTTCGCAGGCTGGTAGGTCATTGTTTCAAACTGTACCTCCTTGCCGACAGTGTTATTTTTGGCCACCACGGTCGGAGAAGGCTTGCTGGTTTCCTGTCTGCTACCGTTGCCGAGATCGATGGAGATGACGTCTGGCGCTACCCCTGGGGTATAATTTATCTTCGGCCCTGTCCGGGCGGTATCCAGCCCGCCATGCAGCTGCTCTGCAGTCAGCGATTCCGAGGGAGAGGCATAGCCCGTGAGAGTTACCGCAGCCTGCCCCCCTCCGCTGTTGGTCCAGTTGACTCTCGTATAGATCTGTTTTCGTCCAGGGTAGTTCTGCAGGTACCCCGCAGGTGCCGTGTTCTGCCATGCCGAAGTGGCCCCGTTCCAATATTGGTTGGTTACCGTCCAAACCAGCGTATAGCTATCACCAGACTGGCTCTTGGTCACATTACCGCTCGCAATGGCGTCATAGGCCGTGAGCGGAGCAGTCGCCGTCACCAGACTATTGAAGTTACGGAACTCATCGATCTTGGATTCGGCCAGACGCATGGCGATTTCATAGCGCCGCCCATCCTGAGATGCGGTCAGGGCCGACTTTGAGAGAACCACCAGGCCGACCACGGCAACCCCCAACACCACCAGGGTCACCAATATCTCGAGCAGGCCAAATCCTTTTTGCCATTTCATCTGCTTATCCTCTACCAGTCGCGCCAGCTGCCCGGCACCTGTTTAAGAGTCTGGAAGACGGCACCGGTCCTGATATTGCTCAGCGCAGCCTCATCATATTTTGCATCATAGGTACCATTGGAATTGCCAAGCTTGAAGTTGGCCGCCAGGGCACCATTGACGATGGCCCCGCCAGTGAGTTTGATATCTGCGGTCGCCGTGGCCGGGTCTTCAGAGTAAGCAAACACCAGTCCATAGAGCTGGCGGTTACCATTGATGGTCAGGTTGCCATTTCGAATGATCAACACAACAGGGGCGGCCTGAGTGCCAATGTTGGCCCCCGGATTACAATCGCCGTCGACGATGACAAGCCCCGTTGTCGTCGGCCCTAGACCATTGCAATTCGTGACCATCTGATTGGCTCTGGATTCGATGTTTGCCCAACCTGCGTCATCATCATTCTCATTGAACAGATACCAGACCAGATCACTGGGGAAGGCGGGATCGCTATCCTTGATATCCGATTGCTTGCTGCCCGCCTGGCTGATATTGGCACTGCAACTACCCGCGTAGTCTCCCTGATTGCAGGTCTGGCCAGATCCATTGTTGAGGTCCACATAATCATTGGTCCAGATGGACAGCGGCACTCCCAGCCCGCCCCCATTGGGATTGGCCACCACGGTGAAATTGCCCCCCACCGCCATGCCGCCGGCGACGGTCAGCGGGGCAGCCGGGGTTCCTGCCAAGACATTGCTCTGCACATATTGCGCCTCGACCGCAGCCTGAGCCTGATTGTTATTCAAATTGGCCACGGAACGAATGCGGATCGGGGTCACTTGGGTGGTACTCCCCACCACCACGGGGAAGGAGGTCATGCAATCCACAGTCAGGCCATAGGTGCCGCCAGCCCCAGATGGAGAGAATGAATTTCCAGACCAGGAGGGGGTTGCAGGACAAAGAGAGCCTTCAGCGGCTAATCGGCCAAAACCGTAGGAGAGACCCTGCTCCGCCAACGCCATGACCTGACGATAGAGCGCTTCGTTTAATGTCACACGACGATCGGCCACCAGCAACTTGCCCACCAGCAGGGAGACCGCCAGCAGGATCAGCACCAGGATCAGCGTGACTGTGAAGGTTGTAAAACCGGATTGAGTTCTCATATCAGTATCCGTCATTACGCAGCTTGATATCGCGCTGCAAGTTCAGGGTCAGCGCAGTATTGTCTTTGTAACGACCGGAGATATTGAGCTGAATGGCCCTGGCGCCACTCACCTGACTGCTCGAGAGCAGGCTATAAGTGAGCTGGGTAACTTCGATGGTGTTATCGGTCGAGATGAGACTACCGCTATTACAGGCAGGACTGGCCCCCGTCGCCAGCTTGACTCCCTTGTCGGCACTGCTGTAACTGTAAACTCGCGTCTCATGACTGCTGGACACGCTGTTGTTCAGCACACCATTTTCATTGTCATCATAATTCACTCTAATACAGCGATATAGCTTGGAGCCTGTTGCCGTCTCATCCAGCAGATCGGCACTGGCATTGAAATAGAAAGGGGAAGGGGCTGCGCCAGACACCAGTCGGGTTGCGGTGGCCGCACTGGCATCATAGCCTGCCCGCTCGATGTCACGGGCCATCATATCGGTAATTGCCTGTATCTCCTGATTGAGGCGGCTCACCTTCATAGCGGTACTATTGGCCCTGAGAACTGTAGCGAAGAGCGTCGTCACCGCCGCTACCAGCAGCAGACCAGCCACCATGGCCACCATCAGCTCCACCAGACTGAAACCTGTATGGCGTCTCAGCATCCCGGCACCCCACTGACATTGCGGACGGCACAGGTGCGTACCCGCCCAACATTGTTGGTTACGACCCGCATGGAGTAGTCACCTGATGAGATAGCAATATTGCCCGCCGTCAGCGTGCCTCGACGGGGAGAAATATTGAGTGGCCTGATGTTAGTTGCTGATTCACTGTAACTCGCCTCTAAAATGAGGCCGGGAAACTCGCTGGCATCCCCCCCTTTCCGCCCCTCTATGCTGGAGCAAGTATCAGTACAGCTGCTACAGCTGCCATCGATATGAACTCGGTAGCACCAGTTACTCGTGCCGCTATTAAAAAGGAGGAGATTCAACGTCTGATTACGTTTGACAGCCTCGGATTTGAGCAGCATGACATCGGTATAGAGAGCCTGCGTCGCCGCCCGCACCATCTGCTCCTGCCGCAATGACTGATAGCTGGGCAACGCCACAGCCACCAAGATAGCCACCAACGTCAGGGCGATCAGCAACTCAATCAGGGTAAAACCGGAGGTTCTGTCCGCTGTGCGTACCATTTAGCTCAAGACTCCTTTCTTTTTGCCCGTGCCAGTAGAGCGCACCGTCAGTACTATTCTATAGTATCAACCCATTTCCCAAGGCGTGCCGCCAATGAGAGTCAAACAATCAGGTATCACACTGCTAGAGCTGATGGTCGTGGTCGCCATAGTCGCCATCCTGGCGGCCGTTGCCTATCCAAGCTTTACCGATGGACTGCGTAAATCCCGCCGCGCCGAGGCGTTCAAGGGCTTGCTCAGCATGCAGCTCAAACAGGAGGAGTATCGCATCACCAGTGGTGCTTACAGCACAAACGTGGCAGATCTCGGTAGCCCCAGCAGCGACTACTATGACTTTGCCGTCTCCGCAGCCAATCAAATTACCTACTCACTCAAAGCCACCGCCAAAGGTGCTCAGAGTGGCGATGCGAATTGTGCAATGTTAGGTATCGACAAAGGCGATTACAAATATCCTAGCAATGACTGCTGGAAGTGAATCACCAGCAGTCCGCGGCAGTGAGCGAGGCACCCGATACGGTTTGCCGTCCAACCTGATCCAGCATCAAGACACCACATTCGTCTCCGCCCATTCCCCCCGTTGGGGTGGCGGTCAGAGTGAAGGCCGCACCGCTGGCATTCACGACCAGTTGGTAATAGGCCGAGCCGCCATCTCGCGGCAAGGTACTGAGCCCCGCCGATACGAGGTTGGCCGCGTTATAGCTGCCCGCCTGAGTGAATTCCCGCTCCATATACTGGGCCGCCTCCATCAACGCCGCCTTTGCCTCGGCCCGACGCGACGCCGCTATATGAGCCTGATAACTGGGATAAGCGACCGCCGACAGGATCGCCACCACCACCACCACTATCATCAGTTCCAGTAGGGAAAATCCCTTGGGCTTTTTCATTCCAATTGAATCCAAGACTGCCTTCCTCCCTGATCACCAGCCCCCTCCTCCAGGGTCACCGACACATTGCCGCTGGAGCCGCTCATATACTTGCGCTCTACCTCGCCATCTTCCACCACGCTTGGGGTCGTCGTCAGCTCATCAAACTGCTTGCCACTGCCGGGCACCTTGGTAGAACCGCCATTGCCATCCGGCACATCGACATAGTCATCGTCATTGATGGCACTATCGCCGTTGACATCGAACACCGAGTAGCTGAGACGGGCCCCAGAGAAGGGCTCGATCTCCATCAACCAGGAGCGGCCACCGAAGTCACAGGCGTCAGATGAGGGGATGAGAGTATTGAAAATCAACCGCTTGTGACGATACAGCATCTCCGCAACCTGACGTTCCCCGACGCCCTTGCTGAGGCTTGGCGAAATAAGCCTCAGAGACCATCCCTTGCGAGCGCTGTAATCCACCGCATTGTTGGAGACCACCCTCACGTTGAACTTGCGGGTAGCGCCATTGGCCGCCAACTCGCTGGTGATCGCCTGGCTCTGTAACTGGCTGGCCGTGATGGTGCTGCTCTGACCATTGGCATCCCAGATGCCGTATACGGCGTCAATCCGCGGCGTGCTCGGCAGGCTCTTGTCATCATTGGTGATATAGCTCCCGGTACCGAACAGGACCATGACCCCCCCATTGGGGTGTCGCAGAGCCAATGGCCTGACCGTGATGGGCTGGCGGCTGGTGGCGGAGCAGGTACCATCACACGCCTGGTAGAGGGGAATACCCTGGTTGCCGGTCTTGAGCGCCACCCCCCACTGGTTGCTGTTGTTGGCGGTCAGATCGAACTTCCACAGATTGCCTTGCAGATCGCCGGCGTAGACATAGTCGATCAGTTTGTCCCCATCCACGTCCACCGGCAGAGGACTCGACAGGCCATTCGGCGCCGAACTCGAGCCGACCCCGGTATTCAACTCCTTGATGAGGGAGCCATCCGCCAGATCGATCACAAACAGCCTGGCCATCTGGCTCTGGCTGTTGTAACCATTGGCCACCAGAGCAACCCACTTGTCCCCCGCCTTGACCTTTCCCAGGGTGGGCACCGAGAGCGCTACGCCCATTTCGGCGTTGCTGCTCGTGTTAAATTCCCACATCACATTACTGGCCATCATGTTGGCTGGATTGGTAACGTCGATGGCGAACACGGCCTTGCCTCCGGCCCCGGTACTGCCCAGCAATATCGTCTTCCAGCCGCCATTCAGATAGGCATCCCCCACCTTGGACGAACCATCCACATAGTAGCGGTGGGCATAACCCAGCTGGGTCAAGGGCGTCAGCTCCCCAAGCTGGGATGCTGGCACATAAGCCATGGTCTCGACGCCGTCGCTGGCCCTGAAGCCGTGTAGCATCCCGTCGTTCGCCCCGACATAGAGCATCGGTGGGCGTCCGGTCACCAACGTCGAGCTTAGGAAGGCTACATAGCGTTCCCGCTCGGTCTGGGTCATTCCGCTGGCCGCGCCATAGCCGTAATCTTGGCGCCCCACATAGACGGGATCCGAGTTGATGATGTCCCCCAGCACAGAGCTGCGATCCCTGAAGGTGCCCCCACGTCCCTGTTCACGGCTGCGATCACCGCGCAAGTAACCCACCCTGGCCTCCCCCAGCGTGTCCCCCCCGAGGGCAAACAAGGCCTTATTGTTGGCGTTGAGATCAGCCCAGGTGAAATTGATGCCACTCCCTCCCTGCAGGGTGAAGATCCGGCGATCCGCGGGAGACGGGATCTGAGCCGCCGCATCCCAGGTCCTGTTCTCCAGAGCCCCACTATCATCAAGCGGAATGGCGATGAGTTGACCGGACCAGTCCCCGCTGTTGTAACGGGCCTGATAGATGTGGGTATTGCTGTCGAGTCGAGTCGCATTGGCCGTCACCGAGCTGGCCGAACTGGTGCGTGATGCTATCTGGGCCAGGGTGTTGCTGAGCGCGGTGGCGAAGGTATCGGGATCGGCGGCACTGAAAAAGCCGCCCTTGCTGTTGACTGCCGCATGCCACAGATCATCGACCTTCTTCGCGTCAGAATCGTAAGGATCGGGCCAGCTGCTTGGCACCCCGTTGGCGGGATTCAGCGTGCCATTCACTCCCAACCCTACGGTGAAGTTGACCAAATGCTGCCAATTTGCCGGATCCGTGGTGCTCGTCGGTACCTTGTTGGCCAGATCGGTGCGCAGGTCCGTCTTCCAGAAATTGAGGGATACGTCGGCCAAGGTATCGGCTGTGCCATCCTTGTCCACATCACCGACCGCAGGACTGGGATTATAAGAGCGTCCCTCGGTCCAGTACCCGTCCGTCATCAGGATGTTGTAACTCTGACGGCAGGTCAGATGTGCCGCCGTGCTGCCGGCACTGGTCGCCCAGGGGCCATTGTTGTCAGTGCGGGAGAAGTAATTCCCCACATCCTGGAGGCTGGTCCGCAGCGGCGTGTAGTTTATGCCATTGAATTTGCCGCTATACAGATCCGTGAAAAAACCGGTGCGCTGGGTGCCGCTAAAGGGTGCCACGGTGCGCAGCATAGTGCTCCCACTGTTGATGGTGGTGAATCCCACCCTGAGGGTATTACCTTGGCTGGCAAAGGCTCGTCCGACCCCTGCACGGGCGGCCAGGATCCGGGAGCGGTAATAGGTATACCAGTTGGCAAAATTCTGGATCTCCTCGGCATAGGTACAGACAGGAGCACTCTTGCAATCGCTGCGGTTGGGCCGGCTGTCATAGGTAGTGCCCGACTTGATCTCGACCCGGGTATAGCTACCAGCCTTCTTCAAGTCGCCACTTCCCTTGTAGGAAAAGTAGACGGCCGGCCAGAACGTTTCGTTGCTGTCGGAGTAGTTGTTAGAGGAGAAACCCTTATAGTAACGTGCCGAACTCGAGCTGTTATTCTTGGTCAGATCGCGACAGCCTGCGGTCGTATTGGTCGGATTGTGGGGTGCACAGGTGATGCTGGCATTCGCCATCAGGGAGCCATCCGCATTGGCCCAAGGGCGATAGGTCAACGAGGGGTTGTAGTAGAGTCGGTTGTTCTGACTCGACCGGTTATAAGCATTGAAGTCGTTGCTGTCGGCGAACGTGACTGTGCTGTTGCTCCAGTCATAGCTGCCATACACATCATCGGCTCTGGGATAGATGAAGAACACGCTGAGATTAGAAGGCACCAACTCTTCCGGCATCACCTCAGAGAGCATCGAGCTCGAGTTGTCCAACGTGAACATGATATTGGGCTCGGCGCGAGTGCCAAGATAGAGGGGGGTCTGGGCGATATCGAGCGCACCGAGCACCGGCAACACCGGCAACAACCCCAATAACATCCACAGAGATGTACGCATCCTGGCTCCCCTCCTAGCGACTGTAAGTTGACTGCAACAGCACAACACTCTCGTTCGAGAGGCCATATCCTCTGGCCGTGATGCGATAGAGGCGACGCTCACTCTGGGGTTCGT
The DNA here is from genome assembly GCF_963895295.1 of Aeromonas sp. sia0103. Classification (NCBI taxonomy): domain Bacteria; kingdom Pseudomonadati; phylum Pseudomonadota; class Gammaproteobacteria; order Aeromonadales; family Aeromonadaceae; genus Aeromonas; species Aeromonas sp. sia0103. The sequence continues at coordinate 45,105 of NZ_CAWQKG010000061.1, forward strand.
CCGCAGCCAAGTTCTCACTTGCCCCCTGGGTATAGGGCAATCGCTCGATGAAATACCCGGGGGATTGTCCCTGGCCGCCGGTATTGTGGCTACGCCACGAGGTAGTCGATGCCAGCGGATCCACGGCCGAATCCACTAGCTCATAGAGCCCGCTGCTGTTGTTGAAGGGGCCTGCTGTACCGCCTTCGATATAGCGCTCCGCTCCCCGTAGCGCCGCCTCGGCGGCCTGAAACGCCTGTAGACTTTCCCGATAATTCCCCGCCATCTTCTCCTGCAGCAGGCCGCCACGCATGGCCGCCATCGCCAGCATGCTCACCACCGTCAGGAAGATGAGGCTCAGGATCAGTGCCATTCCTTTCTGCTGCATCATGCCTCCTAGGGGACCCGATTACGCAGCGCCACCGTGGTTTCGGTGGCCCAGTACCAGTGACTGTCCGCACTCTGGAAGGTACCACCGGCGAAACTGACCGATTGGGGCGAGGACAGCACTCCTCCCTGAGTGCTGCGTAGCAGCAGGGCGATGCCGACACTCAGCACATTGTCCCAGTTGGTCACGGCGCCCGCCGCCACATAGGTGTCGGCGGCCCGATCCCGGTTGCGATCCTCACCAAAGGTGAGTTGCAGGTCGGCGATCCCGTCCACCACGGGTGTGCCGGCAGCGCTGCCGCTCTTACGATAGAGTGTCCAGGGCCTGTCGGCGGCGGGACGGGCGATGTAGTAGAGGCGCGTCTCCATGCGATGGATCAGTGAACCCGGACCGAACCGCTCCTCGGCAGGCGCGCCGTTTCCCCCCCAGGAGCTCACCGCGTTGCCCGGCATATAACTGCCGCTGTTGGAGTGGGTGATGTTGAGCTCCCCCCCCGCAGCCTGCACATTGGTGATCTGGAAGACCCTCGCCTTCTGGCAATCGGACACCATGACGATATCTCCCTCACAGAAGTCGCTGTAGGCGGGCCTGTTGGGCGCACAGTAGTCGGCCTTGGTCGACAACAGCTGGGCAAACAACTGGGCGGCGTTGTTGTTACGCACCACGGGCACGCCATTGCCGACCGGGCTCTGGATCAGCAACACGTCGCTGCCACTGCGCGGCCTGGGCTCAGTCGCGCCAAACAATCCGGAGATCGCGGTGGGCAGTGTGCTACCCAGGTTGTCGTAGCCGCGAACACGGATGCGAAAGTCGTAAGGGGTCGTAGTCGCGCTCAGGGTGCTGGTGATGGTGACGCCTTGCTTGCTGATGCAACCCAGGTAGCCGGTCTGACGCAGCTCTTTTTGCAACAGATTGAGGGCAAAGCGGCTCTCCTCCTGCACCCGGGCGACCGCCTCGGTGATCAGGAAGGTACGGTGATTGCCAAGTAATACCTGAATGATGACCCCAATGGTGAACAGGGAAAGCAGCAGCGCAATCATCAGTTCAACCAGGCCCACCCCGGCCTGATGCCGTCTCGAGGCGGCATTCACAGCTCGGTCCTCACGATCAGTGAACGCTGGACAGGCTCGCCCGCCTGACGCCCCCCCTGCCACTGCACCGTGATGGTGGCTCGCCCCTGACTGACCACCACGGCCCCATCTCCCTGCGGCAAGGATGCGAGCGTCAGCTTCCAGTATTGAAGGTCCGCCACGGCCGCCGTCGCGCCCGAAGCCCGCTCTCCCAGTGCAATATCGTACTGGCCGGCCAGGGCTGCGCTGCGATTGGCCCGCATCAGATCACCGATCAGGTTGCTGTACTGGGTGGCCTCGGTGCTGCTCAGCGCCGACTGGTTACTCTTGAGCGCCTGTAACTGGAGCGTTGCCATGCCGAGAATACCGACCGACAGCACCAGCACGGAGATCATCACTTCGAGCAGGGAAAAACCGGTCACGCGCATCACAGACATGTGGCCTCCTCAACCGACGGATGGCCGGTCCCGCTGACGCTGATGTCCCGCGCTCCCCCTCCTGCGCAGGAAGATGGCCCGAGACTGAAAAGATGCCCCTGAGGGGAGCGACCGTCGAGAAAACCATTGCTGGTGAACCGCAACACTGCCGTGTCACTGACCAGGATGTTATCGTCGAACGAGCCGAACTGGCGGATCAGCTCGCCACCATCCAGGCTGCCATTGCCATTGTTGTCACTCCACACCTGCCATCCCCTCTCCCAATGCAAGGCCGCGTTGCCAGCCTGAGCCGACAGCAACACATTGCGATTGCGCCGAACCGCCTCGCTGCGCGCCAGTTGCACGGAAGCCACGAACTGATTCGCCTGCGTCGTCAGGCTCATGTTCCTGATCAAGGAGTTAAAGGAAGGGACTCCCAGCGTCAGCAGGATAGACAAGAGTGCAATGGTGACCATCAGCTCGATGAGCGTGAAGCCGAGAGGCGCAAACATCCTGTTGTGCACCGTGCCAAACCCTCCTTCAGTCCCATCCATGGTTGGGGCGGTGTTGGTGAGATAGAGACAGTCTAATCAGAGTTGTCGGTGTTGGTAATCGCAACTCCGGGTTCAAACGAGAAGTTATGCTGCTTTTATATACGAGGAATGGGATGTTGATCACAAAAATGCCGGCACAGGGCCGGCATCTCAATCAGAGGATACGCAACTCGGGTGGCACTTCGAATACCACGTTCTCCTCGCGACCCGGGTGTTCGGCCACTATCTTGCCGCCCAGCTCACGCAGGCGGGTGATGACATTCTGTACCAGCACCTCGGGTGCCGAGGCACCCGCCGTCACGCCAATCCGTTCGACCCCTTCCAGCCAGCCGGTTTCGATCATGGAGGCATCGTCGATCAGGTAGGCGCGAGCCCCCACCTTCTCGGCCAGCTCCCGCAGGCGGTTGGAGTTGGAGGAGTTGCGCGAACCGACCACCAGCATGGCATCCACCAGCCCCGCCATCTCCCGCACCGCGTCCTGGCGGTTCTGGGTGGCGTAGCAGATGTCGTCCTTGCGCGGCCCCTGGATCTTGGGGAAGTGCTTGCGCAGGGCGTCGATGACGTCCGAGGTTTCGTCCACGCTGAGGGTAGTCTGGGTGACGAAACAGAGATCGTCCGGATTCTTCACCTTGAGCTTGGCCACATCCTCCGGTGTCTCCACTAGGTACATGCCCCCCTCGCGGTTCTCATACTGGCCCATGGTGCCGATCACCTCGGGATGGCCGGCGTGGCCGATGAGCACCGCCTCCGACCCCTTGCGGCTGGCGCGATGGACTTCCATATGCACCTTGGTCACCAGCGGACAGGTCGCATCGAACACCTTGAGGGCACGGGACTTGGCCATCTCGCGCACCACCTTGGCGACGCCGTGGGCGGAGAAGATGACGATGCTGTCGTCCGGCACCTCGTCGAGCTCTTCGACGAACACCGCGCCCGCCTCCTTGAGCTTGTTCACCACATAGCGGTTATGTACCACCTCATGGCGCACATAGATGGGGGCACCAAACTTCTCCAGCGCACTCTCGACGATGCTGATGGCACGGTCGACACCGGCACAAAAACCACGTGGGTTGGCGAGCAGAATATCCATCAGTGCACCTTCTCCTCGTCATCGACGGCCAGGATCTCCACCTCGAAGGTGACGGTATGGCCGGCCAGGGGATGGTTGAAATCGACCGTCACCGACATGCCTTCCACCGCCCGGATGATGCCGGGCAGCTCGCTACCATTGGGCTGGTCGAAGACGATGATGGTACCGATCTTGGGCTCCACATCGGCACCGAACTTGGCACGGTCAAGATGGTAGATGTTGTCCGGGTTGGAGAGGCCGAAGGCCTGTTCCGGGCTCAGGGTGAAGCTCTTGGCCTCCCCCTGTTGCAGCCCCAGCAGGCACTGCTCGAAGCTATCCGTCAGGCTGCCGTCACCCATCCGCAGACGGGCCGGCTTGCCGTGCAACGCCGTGCTGTCGGCCACAGAGCCATCTTCCAGCTTGATGGAAAAGTGGAACAGCACGCTGCTGTCAGCAGTAATCAGCTGGCTCATGCCGCCTCCTTCTGCTTCTCGGAGCGGAAGCCTTCCAGCACTATCATGGCGGCGCCGATGAAGATGAAGCTGTCGGCCAGGTTGAACGCCGGCCAATGGGAGCGCTGCCAGTAGAAGTCGAGGAAATCGACCACGTGGCCCAGTACCAGCCGATCGAACACGTTGCCGAGCGCGCCGCCGATGATCAGGGAGTAGGCGATGCCGCTCCAGCGCTGGGTCACCGACTGCTTGCGCAGCCAATGGATCAGCAGACCGCAGATGGCGAACGCCAGCACCGCGAAGAACCAGCGCTGCCAGCCCCCCTGATCGGCCAGGAAGCTGAACGCCGCCCCCTTGTTGTAGACGTGCACCAAGTTAAAGAAGGGGGTGATCTCCACCCCCGGGTAGCCAAACGGCAGCAGCTTGACCACGGCGAGCTTGCTCGCCTGGTCCAGTACGAATGCCAGCACCGCCAGCCACAGCCAACGCAGGCCGCTCTTGTTATGTGTCATGTTCATCAGGCAAATTGACGCGTTTCGCCGTCACCCTCAACGTTGGTGACGCAGCGGCCACAGATCTCTTCGTGACCGGCGATGGTACCCACGTCTTCCACATGGTGCCAGCAACGATCACACTTGGCGGCGGCAGACTGAGCCACGCTCAGCCACAGATCGTCGCGCTCGGTGGCGACGGAGCCTTCGGGCGCAGCATCAGCGACCACCACCTTGGCCTTGGAGGTGAGCAGCACGAAGCGCAGCTCATCGGCCAAGGCGTTCAGGCGGGTCGCCAGTGCCGGTTTGGCGAACAGGGTCAGCTCGGCCTGCAGAGAGCCGCCGATGCGCTTCTCGCCACGGGCCGCTTCCAGCGCCTTGTTGACCTCACCCCGCACGGTCAGGATCTCGGCCCAGAAGGCATCGCCCATCTGCTCGCCGGCATCCAGCCCGAACAGGCCGTCATACCACTCCTCAGTGAACACGAACTCGCCGCGCTCGCCCGGCAGCAGAGCCCAGATCTCGTCGGCGGTGAAGCTCATGATCGGCGCCATCCAGCGCACCATGGCCTCGACGATGTGATAGAGCGCGGTCTGGCAGGAACGACGGGCCAGGCTGTCGGCCTTAGCGGTGTACTGACGGTCCTTGATCACGTCCAGGTAGAAGGAGCCCATCTCGATGGAGCAGAACTGCATCAGCTTCTGGGTCACACCGTGGAAGTTGTACTCGTCGAACGCGGTCACGATCTCGGCCTGTACCGCCTTGGCACGACCCACGGCCCAACGATCCACCACCACCATGTCAGCGGGTGCCACCATGTCGGTCGCCGGATTGAAGCCGTTCAGGTTAGCCAGCAGGAAGCGGGCGGTGTTGCGGATGCGACGATAGGCGTCGGCGGAGCGCTTGAGGATCTCGTCGGAGACGGTCATCTCGCCGGTGTAGTCGGTGCTGGCAACCCACAGACGCAGGATATCGGCGCCGAGCTTGTTCATCACGTCCTGCGGGCTGACCACGTTACCGATGGACTTGGACATCTTGCGGCCCTGCCCATCGACGGTGAAGCCGTGGGTCAGCACCTGGTTGTAGGGGGCCTTGTTCTTCATGGCCACGCCGATCATCAGGGAGGACATGAACCAGCCACGGTGCTGGTCGGAGCCTTCCAGATACATGTCAGCCGACTTGCCGTTGAACTCGGGGCGCGCATCCACCACTGAGGAGTGGGTAGAACCTGAGTCGAACCAGACATCCAGGGTATCGGGCACCTTGTCGTACAGGTCGGCGTCGCTGCCAAGCAGCTCGGCCTTGTCCAGATCCCACCAGGCCTGGATGCCAGACTGCTCGACCCGCTTGGCGACTTCGTGCATCAGGCGCACGGATTCCGGGTGCAGCTGCTGAGTCTCCTTGTGAACGAACAGGGAGATGGGCACACCCCAGGTGCGCTGACGGGAGATACACCAGTCAGGACGGTTCTCGACCATGGCCTGGATGCGGTTCTTGCCCCAGGCCGGCACCCAGCCGCTCTGGCCGTGCTGGGCGATGCCATCGGTCTCGATACGCTCGATCTCGGCAAGAGCCTGCTTGCGCAGCCCCTTCTGCTCCATGCTGATGAACCACTGCGGGGTGGCACGGAAGATGATGGGGGTCTTGTGACGCCAGCAATGAGGATAGGAGTGGTTGAACACCTTGTGGTGCAGCAGGGCACCACGCTCGGTCAACACCTCGACGACGGAGGCATTGGCCTTGAATACGTGCTGGCCGGCGAACAGCTCGGTATCCGGCAGGTAAACGCCGTTGCTGCCCACCGGGTTAGCCACTTCCAGGCCGTATTTCTGGCCGACCACGAAGTCTTCCTGGCCGTGGCCAGGGGCGGTGTGCACCGCGCCGGTACCGGCATCCAGGGTGACGTGCTCACCCAGGACGATGGGCACATCGAAGCTGTAGAAGGGGTGGTGGAAGCGCAGCAGATCGAGCGCAGCACCCTTGGCATAGCCCAGGTTGTGGAACTGATCGAAGCCGGCACGGTCCATCACGTCCTTGACCAGATCGGCGGCCAGGATCAGGCGCTCGGGATGATCCCCGTCGACCTGCACCAGGGCGTAGTCCAGATCCGCGTTCAGGGCGACGGCACGGTTGGCCGGCAGGGTCCAGGGCGTGGTGGTCCAGATCACCACGGAGAGTGGGCCGCGGCCGGTGTGACCCTCGGCGCAATCAAACTTGGCGGCAACCGCAGCCTCGTCGACGGCCTTGAAGCGCACGTCGATGGAGGGGGAGTTCTTGTCGTAGTACTCCACCTCGGCCTCGGCCAGGGCGGAGCCACAGTCAGTACACCAGTGCACCGGCTTGGAGCCCTTGTGCAGGTGGCCGTTCTCGACGATCTTGGCCATGGAGCGAATGATGTTCGCCTCTGTGCCGAAGTCCATGGTCAGGTAAGGCTTGTCCCAGTCACCCAGCACCCCCAGACGGATGAAGTCGGTCTTCTGCGCTTCTATCTGGGTCTTGGCATATTTGCGGCACTCGGCGCGGAATTCGGCGGCAGACACCTTCACACCAGGCTTGCCGACGAGCCCCTCGACCTTAAGCTCGATGGGCAGACCATGACAATCCCAGCCCGGCACATAGGGGGAATCGAAACCAGAGAGGCCCTTGGACTTGATGATGATGTCTTTGAGGATCTTGTTGACCGAGTGACCGATGTGAATGCTGCCATTCGCATAGGGAGGACCGTCGTGCAGAATGAAAGAAGGCTGGCCCGCTTTGGCGCGGCGAATGGCGCCGTAAAGGTCCTGATCGTACCAACGTTTCAGCATGTTGGGTTCGCGTTTGGCCAGATCGCCACGCATCGGAAACTCGGTTTCCGGCAGATTCAGGGTGTGTTTATAGTCGCTCATCAGTCCTGGGTTCCCTTCTTTTCTAAAAGAGTGCTGGGTAAATTGAATGGTGGCAGCCCGAACCAGGCTCGGGCCGCCAGGGCATCTCGTTCGATCTGCTCTTTCAAGGCGGTGAAAGAGGCAAATTTCTGCTCTTCGCGCAGCTTGTGGCGAAGCAGCACCTTGACCTGCTGACCATATAGATCACCAGAAAAATCAAATAGATGTACTTCCAATCTGGCTTGCGTACCGCTCAAGGTCGGCCGTACTCCCACATTGGCAACACCGGGGAAGGTCTTGCCGGAACATAACACTTCCACCGCGAACACGCCACCGACCGGGATCACCTGCCGTTTGAGCGCGAGATTGGCGGTAGGAAAACCTATGGTGCGTCCCAGCTTGTCGCCGTGGGCCACCCGGCCACTGATGGCGTAGGGGCGGCCAAGCATCAGCTCCACCTCCGCCATCCGGCCCGCTTTCAACGCCTCGCGCACCAGGGTGCTGCTGATCCGCTGGCGTTCGATCTGGAAACTCTGGGTGCTGATCACCTCGAAACCGAAACGCCGCCCCGCCGCCTCCAGCAGCTGGAAGTCCCCCTCCCGCCCCTTGCCGAAGCGAAAATCGTCCCCCACCACCAGGTAGTGCACACCGAGCTTCTCCACCAGCAGTTGCTCGATGAAGGTGCTGGCCGCCTGTTCGGCGAAGCGGTGGGTGAAGCGGACGCAGAGCATGCGATCGATCTGCATGCCCTTGAGGGCTTCATACTTCTCTCGCCAGCGGCTGAGGCGGGCCGGTGCGGCATTGCCGGCAAACAGCTCAAGCGGCTGTGGCTCGAACAGCATGACGCAAGCGGGCAGACCGAGTTGGGCGGCTTTTTCCTGCAGCCGAGCCAGCACCGCATGGTGCCCCTGATGAACCCCATCGAAGTTGCCTATGGTCAATACGCAGCCCCGATGACGGGGCTGGATATTGTGAATGCCGCGAATAAGCTCCATCAGTGCCTTGTGCGTTGCTGCCATGGAAATCGGCGGATTATATATCAGGCAGCAGGCAGGGTCAGCCCTCATGGCCCGATTTCAGTTATCTGGCCCGGATCCCGAACGCCATCGGGGCGATCCCATGGCGTGCAGCAGGATCACTCCTGTTGCTGACCCGATTTCAGGTGCCTCGGTCGAATGCCGAGCGCCAGCAAGATGATCCCGTACAGACCGCCCCCCATGCAGAGCAGCAGGGTCAGCTCCAGGCTGGCCTTGCCCATGCTCCAGGCGCCCCATTGGGCGAGATCCGGTGACAGATAGCCAAGCATCCCCCCCATCGCCAGGGTCGCCACCAGTAGCTTGAGACAGAACACCCCGGTATGGCGGGATGGCCGGTAGACATTCTGCTGATAGAGCCCCTTGAACAGCAGGGCCGCGTTCAGGGTGCCGGAGCAGGCCGTCGACAGCGCCAGCCCCACATAACCGAGCGGGAAGATGAAGATGAGGTTGCACACCATGTTGGCAATCATGGACATCACCCCGATCCGCACCGGGGTCTTGGTGTCCTGGCGGGCGTAGTAGCCCGGCGCCAGCACCTTGATCAGCATCAGGGAGAGCAGCCCAGTGGTGGAGGCCAACAGGCTGGAGCTGGACATGCTGACCTCGTGCAGACCGAACTCGCCACGCATGAACAGCACCCGCAGTATGGGCTCACGCAGCACGGCGATCCCCACCATGGCGGGCAGGCCGAGCAGCATCACCATCCGCACCCCCCAGTCCATGGTGCGGGAGAAATCGGCCGACTCCGCATCCACGTGCTTCTTGGCCAGTGCCGGCAGGATCACGGTGCTGATGGCCACCGCAAACAGGCCGAGGGGAAACTCCAGCAGCCGATCCGAGTAATAGAGGTAGCTGATGGCGCCGGTCGCCAGGAAGGAGGCGAGCATGGTGTTGATCAGCAAGTTGATCTGGCTGACCGAGACGCCGAACAACGCCGGGATCATCAGGGTACGGATCTTGACCACCCCGGGATGGTGCCAACCCCACTTGGGCCACACCAGCATGTTGATCTGACGCAGGAAGGGATACTGGAACAGGAACTGCACCAGGCCGCCGAGGAAGACCCCGATCGCCAGCGCGATCTCGGGCCGCTCCAGCAGCGGGGCAATCCACCAGGCCGCCGCAATCATGGTGAGGTTGAGGAACACCGGCGTGAAGGAGGAAACGGCGAAACGGCCGAAGGTGTTGAGGATGGCTCCCGCCATGGCGGTGAAGGTGATGAACCAGAGATAGGGGAAGGTTATCTTCAGCATCAGGCTGGCCAGTTCGAACTTCTCGGCCGCCGGGCCGCCGTGCAGCCAGTCCCAGAACCAGCCCCAGCCAAACAGGGCCGTCAGCACGCCCGAGCCCAGCACACCGAGCAGGGTGACTATGGTGACGATGCCGCCGAGCGTGCCCGCCACCGCGGCCAGCAGATCGCGCACCGCCTGCTCGTCGCCATTTTTCTTGTACTCGGTCATCACCGGCACGAACGCTTGGTTGAAGGCCCCCTCGGCGAACAGTCGACGCAGGAAGTTGGGAATGCGGTTGGCAAAGAAGAAGACGTCTGCGGCCACCCCGGCGCCGAGCAGATTGGCGATAACCACATCGCGCACCAAGCCCATCACACGGGACACCAGCGTCATTGCGGACACTATCATGCCAGATTTGATCAATTTCTTACTCAAGACGAGGCCTCTGGAACTGTCAGAATGGAAAGAATGCTGCTAGAATCGGCCGACAGTTTAACCGCCTCCCAACTGACACACCACCGGGGGGCGGTGTTTATTTGCACAAATCATTTGACAATATGTGGTTGAGAAGGCATATTTCCGGGCCTTTTCAATACACTCGCTAAGACAGTTTTAGGAGTTTTACCTTGGCTAATATCAAATCTGCTAAGAAGCGCGCGATTCAATCAGAGAAACGTCGTCAACACAACGCCAGCCGTCGTTCCATGACCCGTACCTATCTGAAGAAAGTAATTGCTGCAATCGCTTCTGGCGACAAAGCTGCTGCCGTTGCTGCTTTCGCTACCGCTCAGCCGATCATGGATCGCATGGCTACCAAAGGCCTGATCCACAAGAACAAAGCTGCTCGTCACAAGAGCCGCCTGTCTGCCCAGATCAAAGCTATGGCTTAATCAGCTCCGGCTGAATAAAGCTCAAAAAACCGGCCTAGTGCCGGTTTTTTATTTATCTGCGCTGCAGTAAAGCCGGTGCAGCAAGCCTATCAACTCACGCACCTCATGGCTGCGCAGCGAATAGTAGACCGTCTTGGCCTCTTTTCGCGTCGCCACCAGCTCATCCCGCCGCAGCAACGCCAGATGTTGTGACAGGGCCGACTGACTCAGACCGAGCCGCTCGTTGAGCTCCCCCACCGACAACTCCCGCTCCAGCAACTGACACAGGATAAACAGCCGTCGTTCATTGGCCAGCGCCTTGAGCAGCGCCACCGCACGCCCGGCATTCGCCGCCATCTCTTCCAGTTGCATCTCATCCCCCTCATGCGAGGCAGAGATCATACCCCCTGCCCCTTCCATTTAAAACGACAGGGTCGCCGGCTGGATCGTCGCGAAATCCTCCTGGCCGGCAAACAGGAAGGAGAAGTCGCTCTCGCACACCCGCTTCACCGCCGGATGCTGGATCATCCGCTCGGCGAAGATGACGTAATACTCCTCCATCAGATCCTGGGTCTCCCCCAGTAGCATCACCTCCTCCCCCTCCAGGATCTCCTCCCGATAAATGGTCGGCGCCATGAAGATGCCCTGATTGAAGAAGCCGAATGCCTTCATCAGCGCCGCGTCGTCGAACTCCCCCAGGATGCTGGGAGAGATGCCCTGCTGCTCGAACCACTGGGTCAGCTGGCGTCCCATGGCGGTGCGACGACCGGGGATGAGCAGCTTGCGCTCCTCCAGACAGGCGGGAAAGGGTTTCTCGGGCAACGGCGCCTTGCAGAAGAAGCTGACACCGCAACCGCCGAGCCGCTTGGAGAGCAGGCCCGCATGCTGGCTGGAGTCCACCGGGCAGTCTGACAGGATCATGTCGAGCTTGTGCTCGCTCAGTTGCTCGAGCAGCAGCTCGTGGGTCGATTCGAAGCAACGCAGGTGGATGGAGCCATCGTTGGGGATGACCGAGAGCAGCACCCGGCTGGCGAGACGTTTGGAGAGCGCATCGGCGATGCCGACGTCGAACAGGATCTGGCTCTCCTTGCGATAATTGACGATATCCAGCATCTCGTAGGAGAGGCTGAACATCTTGTCGGCGTAGCGGAACACCAGTTGACCGAGCTCGGTGGCTTCGAGGGAGCGCCCCTTGCGCATCAGCAGCTTGCCGCCCAGACGCTGCTCCAGCAGCTTGATCTGACCGGTGACGGTCTGGGGGGTGAGGAAGAGGGCCTCCGCCGCCTGGGTGACGGAGCCCTTCTTCTGAGTCATCCAAAAATAGTAGAGGTGGTTGTAATTAAGGTGTGACATCCGTTGGGGTTCCCGCGGCTGGCGGGCTCCGGTAGCAGCTGAGTTCAGCCGCCAGAATGTCATACATGTCGCTGATCGAGTCAACCTTGTTTGCGGCGAACTGCGTCTGCAACCGGAGTTTGAGCTGCGCCTTGTCCGGTGTCCGCTCCCCGCAGTAGCGCTTGTGGGACTTCTTCACCCGCTCCCCGGCCCGGCTGCTCAGGGCCCGCTCGGAGAAGGTCTCGCCGAACTGGGCCCTGGCCTGCTGGTCACCCAGCATGACGGCGCTGTCGACCACCCCATTGAGATAGGCGGAACAACTGCTGGATGCCGCATCCTGCTGGCAATCCGCCAGGCTGCTAGCCCAGAGCGCCGGGCTAGCCAGCATCACCAACCATCCTAGTCTTCTCATAACCCCTCCGTGCTTTGATCCGCCTCCCGGTTGGGCAGCGATATCCGCAGGGCGAGATAACCGACCACGGCCGCCAGGGTGGATCCCACCAGGATCCCGAGGCGTGAGTAGCTGCCGTAATCCAATCCGCCGTGCTCGAATGCCAGCGATGCGATGAACATCGACATGGTGAAGCCGATGCCGCATAGGATGCTGACCGCGAAGATCTGCTTGAAGTTGACCCCGTTCGGCAGCTGGGCGATGCCGAGTTTCACCGCCAGCCAGCTGATGGTGAACACCCCGAGCGGCTTGCCGACGAACAGCCCCAGCATGATGCCAAGGGGCACCGGGCTCAGCAGGGCCGACATGCCTATCCCATCGAGGGAGACCCCGGCGTTGGCGAAGGCAAACAGCGGCAGGATCAGGTAGGCGCTCCAGGGATGCAGCGAGTGCTCCAGATGCTTGAGCGGCGAGGCATAACGCTTGCCGTTGAGCGGGATCATGAAGCCCACCACCACCCCGGCCAGGGTCGCATGGACGCCGGACTTGAGCACCGCCACCCAGAGCACCAGACCGACCAGCATGTAGAGGCCGATCCTGTCTTCACCACGGCGGTTCATCCACAGCAGGGTGAGAGTCGCCAGGACGCCAACCACCAGTGCGGTCAGCGACAACTGCTGGGTATAGAAGAGCGCGATGATGATGATGACCCCCAGGTCGTCCATGATGGCCAGCGCCAGCAGGAACACCTTGAGGCTGGTCGGCACCCGCTTGCCCAGCAACGCCATCACCCCGAGGGCGAAGGCGATGTCGGTCGCGGCCGGGATGGCCCAACCGGCTCGGGTCACCTCGTCTTCGTAGTTGAAGAAGGCGTAGATGAGCGCAGGGGCCAGCATGCCACCCACCGCGGCGATGGCCGGGAAGGTCGCCTGCACCCGGGACGACAGCGCCCCCTCCAGCATCTCACGCTTGACCTCCAGCCCGACCAGCAGGAAGAAGATCGCCATGAAGCCATCGTTGATCCAGAGCAACAGCGGCTTGTCGATGTCGAGGGCGGCGATGCGCACCTGCACCGGGGTATTGAGGAAGGCCTGGTAGTGCTCGGCGAAGGCCGAGTTGGCCAGGCCAATGGCCAGCAGGGCCGCCAGGATCAGAATTATTCCGGAGGCCGACTCCAGTTTGAGAAATCTTTTGAATACGTCACTCATGGTCTAACTGTCCACAACATTGCATTTTTTTCAGTCTAGGGCCGAAGTGAGTCAATGAAAAATCGTTTCTAACTGCCATTAACAACGGAAAAACCGAAGGCAAAAATAAAGCCATCTGCTATAAGCATGTTTTCACATGCCTTTTCCCAGCCATTCCGTCATTCATTAAAATGCATAAATATTTTATTGGGTGCGTAAAAAAGGCGCCCTAAGACGCCTTTCGAACAGATGCGGTCGAACCCTGTCTCGATGTCGGATGGCGCGCCTACTCAGGGAATAGCCCGCCACCGACGCGAGACCCAGGATCAGATGGCGACGGGCGCCTTGATGCCGGGATGGGGATCGTAGCCCTGGATCTCGAAATCCTCGAACTGGTAGTCGAAGATGGAGTCCGGCTTGCGTTTGATCACCAGCTGCGGCAAGGGGCGCGGCTCGCGGGAGAGCTGCAGCGCGGTCTGCTCCATGTGGTTGGAGTAGAGGTGCACGTCGCCACCGGTCCAGACGAAGTCCCCCACCGCCAGATCGCACTGCTGGGCCATCATGTGGGTCAGCAGGGCATAGCTGGCGATGTTGAACGGCAACCCGAGGAAGACGTCACAGCTCCGCTGGTAGAGCTGGCAGGAGAGCTTGCCGTCCGCCACGTAGAACTGGAAGAAGGCGTGGCAGGGTGCCAGCGCCATCTTGTCCAGCTCACCCACGTTCCAGGCCGAGACGATGATGCGGCGCGAATCCGGATTGTGCTTGATGTCATCCACCGCTCGCTGGATCTGGTCGATGACGCTGCCATCGGCCGCCGGCCAGGAACGCCACTGGGCGCCATAGACCGGGCCCAGATCGCCGTGCTCGTCGGCCCACTCATCCCAGATGCTGACCCCGTGTTCCTTCAGATAGGCGGTGTTGGTGTCGCCATTGAGGAACCAGAGCAGCTCGTGAATGATGGAGCGCAGGTGGCACTTCTTGGTGGTGACCAGCGGGAAGCCGTCGGCCAGATTGAAGCGCATCTGGTGACCGAACAGGGAGACGGTGCCGGTGCCGGTACGGTCGGACTTGACCGTGCCCTCATCCAGGATCTTCTGCATCAGGTCGAGATAAGCCCTCATTGTTTAGCCTCCTTTGCCCCGTTACCGAACAGCTGCGGCCGCTTGTAGGCGACCCAGATCATCAGGGCGCCGATGATGATCATCGGGGTAGAGAGGATCTGGCCCATGCTGATCTCCTGGAAGTAGAGACCGAGCTGGCTGTCCGGCTGGCGCACGAATTCCACCAGGAAGCGGAACAGACCGTAGCACAGCAGGAACATGCCAGAGATGGCGCCACGGGGTGGGTTCTTGCGCCAGAACAGGTTGAGGATAATGAACAGCACCACCCCTTCCAGGGCGAACTGGTAGAGCTGGGAGGGATGCCGCGGCTCCGGGCCGGCTTCCGGGAAGATGATGGCCCAGGGCACGTCGGTGATCCGGCCCCACAGCTCGCCGTTCATGAAGTTGCCAATGCGACCCACCCCCAGCCCGAACGGGATCAGTGGCGCCACGAAGTCCGCCACGGTGAAGAAGTGGCGCTTGGTCTTGTGGGCAAACCAGATCATGGCGGTGATGACCCCGATCAGGCCACCGTGGAACGACATGCCGCCGGTCCAGATCTTGAACAGATAGAGGGGGTCTGCCAGGAAGAGGTCGAAGTTGTAGAACAGCACGTAACCGACCCGGCCACCCAGGATCACCCCGAGGAAGCCGTAGAACAGCAGATCAGAGACCTCGTTGCGGGTCCAGCCGCTGTTTGGCGCATCGGCGCGACGGCCCGCCAGCCACATGGCAAAGGCGAAGCCAAACAGGTACATGAGACCATACCAGCGTACCGATAGTGGTCCCAAACTGAATGCTACGGGATCAATCTGCGAGAAAACCCAATATCCATCGTGCTGCATAGTGCGGCCCCAGTCATAAGAAAAGCCGCATTCTCCGATCATTCGTCAGCAGGAACAAGACTGAATATCAATCGGGCAGCTTGGCCTTGTGGCCCGCGCGCAGCAAACCGCCGAGGCCGTGCTCTTCCAGATAGCGGGCAAACAGGCCGCGCAGCACATGGGGATTGTCGTGCTTGAGGCCATCGGCCATCAGGGCCTTCAGCTCGCCGAGATTGGATTGGCGCAGCACGTACTTGATGCGGGAAATGTTGTGGGTATTCATGCTGAAGCGGCGGTAGCCCATGGCCAGCAGCAGCAGCACGCCGACCGGATCCCCGGCCAGCTCGCCGCACACCGAGACCGGCTT
Organism: Aeromonas sp. sia0103; assembly: GCF_963895295.1. NCBI lineage: Bacteria > Pseudomonadati > Pseudomonadota > Gammaproteobacteria > Aeromonadales > Aeromonadaceae > Aeromonas > Aeromonas sp. sia0103. Next base: position 60,730 of record NZ_CAWQKG010000061.1, read on the forward strand.
CTGGTAACGGTGGGAGGCATCGACCAGCAGTTGCAGGGCGCGGATCACCGCCGGATGGAAGGCATCATAGATGCTGGCGACCCTGGCATTGTTGCGATCCACCGCCAGCAGATACTGGGTCAGGTCATTGCTGCCCACCGACCAGAAGTCGATGAGGGGCGCCATCTCCGGCAGGATATAGAGGGCGGAGGGCACCTCTATCATCACCCCGAGGCTGGGGTAGCGGATCACGGCATCGCGGCTGGCGGCCTCTTCCGACACCTCGCGCCAGGCCTGATCCAGCAGCCGGCGGGAGGCCCGGATCTCGCCAACGCTGCTGATCATCGGCAGCATGATGGCCAGATTGTCCAGCCCTTCGCTGGCGCGCAGCATGGCCTTGAGCTGGACCAGGAACAGCTCGGGATGATCCAGGGTGAGCCGGATCCCCCGCCAGCCGAGGAAGGGATTCTCCTCGACGATGGGGAAATAAGGTAATTGCTTGTCGCCGCCCACATCCAGGGTGCGCATGCACACCGGACGATCGCGATAGGTTTCCAGGATGCCGCGATAGCGCGCAGTCTGCTCCCATTCGGAGGGGAAGCTGTCCTGCAGCATGAAGGGGATCTCGGTGCGATAGAGCCCCACCCCGTCCGCCAGATGATTGAGGGAGATCTCGGTGTCGGCGCTGAGGCCCGCGTTGAGCAGCAGCGATACCGGCGTACCGTCTGCGGTCTCGGACGGCTGATGATCCACGGTGCGCACCAGGGTATCCAGCGCCCGCTCCTCATTGAGCAGCTGCCGGTACTCGGTCAGGATCACCTGATTGGGTTCGATGAAGAGATCGCCGCTATAGCCGTCGACCACCAGGGTACGACCGCCGATGTCGCCGAGCGGCAGATCCACCCCCATGATGGCCGCGACCCCCATGGCGCGGGCCAGGATGGCGGCATGGGAGTTGGTCCCCCCCTTCAGCGAGACCACACCGCTCAAGAATTCGCGCGGGATCTCGGCGAGTATGGTGGCGGTCACCTCGTCGGCGACCAGCACCACCGGCTCCCCTATGGTGAGCTGCTCAGGCTCATCCTGCACCAGGCGGCTGATGAGCCGCTGGGCTATGTCCTTCACATCGGTGGAGCGCTCCCGCAGGTAGGGATCCTTCATCCCCTTGAACTGCTCTATCAGCCGATCGCTGATGAGCTTGACCGCGGAGATCGCGGTCCAGTGTTCCTTGCTGACCTTGTTGCGGATCGGCTTGATGTAACCGGGATCGTTGAGCAGGTGCAGATAGATGTCGAAGATGGCGACCGAATCCTGGCTGTAGCTCTCGCGAAAACGCAGCGCCAGGCTCTCCAGATCGTGGCGCACCTCCTCCACCGCGAGCTCGAGGCGCGCCAGCTGCTTGCCGTGCTCCTCGTCCTTGCGCGGGGTGATGCTGTTGAGCGCCTTGCGCGGGCGCCACACCCAGGCCTTGGCGATGGCGATGCCACTGGCCCCGGCGATGCCGCGCAGCGGCTTGCTCCAGTCGGTCTTCTGCAACCAGCCCTTGGCCTGGGCCTGGGCGATGCGGGCCGCCAGCTGCGCCGCCAGCGTGACCATGAAGGACTCTTCCCCCTCATCGAACAGCCGGCTCTCTTTCTGTTGTACCACCAGGATGCCCACCACCTGGCGCTGATGCATGATGGGGGCGCCGAGGAAGGAGCGAAACGCCTCTTCGGCGACATCGGGCAGGAACTTGAAACTGGGGTGGGAAGGGGCATCGGCCAGGTTGATCAGCTCTTCCCGCTGACCCACCAGGCCGACGATGCCCTGCTCGAACGGCAGCGTGGCCTTGCCCACCGCCGACTCGGCCAGACCATCGGTCGCCGCCAGACGATAACGGCGCATGTCCGGCTCGGCGACGTAGACGGAGCAGCAGTCCACCGTCATGGCGAGCCGGGTCTGGCTCACCAATGCCTGCAAGGCCTGCTCGAGGGTGTTGGCCTCGGCCATGCTTTCGACGATGCGTCTGAGTTCCGTCAGCAACTAGCTGTGCTCCTTAGCGAGAGCGGTTGCGCCGCCCATCCTTTCGATTAACTTGCACCACGGGTACCGGCATGGCCAGCGGGGCAAACTCCTTCATCACCCGGCGGTAGACTTCCCGCTTGAAGGAGACGACCTGACGGACCGGGTACCAGAAGCTGACCCAACGCCAATCATCAAATTCCGGGTGACCATGACAGCCGAATTGGATCCTGGACTCTTTGCCCGGATCGAGCTGCAACAAAAACCATTTCTGCTTTTGGCCAATACAGACCGGTGAACTGTCCCAGCGAACGAGTCGTTTGGGTAAGCGGTACTTCAGCCAGTTGCGACTGGTCGCCAGTATGGTCACATCGTCTTGCCTGAGGCCTATCTCCTCGTATAGCTCACGATACATGGCCTGTTCCGGCGTTTCACCATCATCAACTCCCCCCTGCGGAAACTGCCAGGAGTGCTGCCCATAGCGCTTAGCCCACAATACTTGTCCGTCACGGTTACAGATCACGATCCCGACATTGGGACGAAATCCGTCACCATCTATCACGTGATCACCTTATAAAGGCTGAATCTATAAAGAGATTGTTCCACATTCACTCCGTGGCAGCAAACAGGGACTGCAGTCAGCCACTCATGAATAACTTGGCATTTCAAGCCAAGTTATAAACAAATCTGAAGATCAAGCTCTGCGAGTTGCCCACCCAGACTGTGCATAAGCCTGTGATCAAGCGGGTATATACAGTAGTTTTATACTAAGACATCCAGTCATGCCGTATCATACCCGATTCGTTAAAAAACAGAATATTCATTTAAATACATACAGTTAATATTTTAGTGCTGGATCAAGATCCATGTCTTTTGCCACCGAGGATCCTGGCTGTCAATTGTGAACAAGTTCGACTGCTCAAAGATCCACCAAGGCTAGTTTATCCACAAGGATGGCGCATTATCTGCACCGATATGGCGAGAAAAATCGGTGCACTCTCACATTTATTTCTGATAGCTGACCCTTCATCACCACTTTATGCCAGTTATCCAAGATTTCTGTGGATAACTATGTGCAACAGCCAGGCCAAACCCTTGGACAACTTATTGCAACCGGGATCCTGCGCTCGCGACGACTGGAGAAAGAAGTCAAATTCCTTTAAAATCATTGCCATAGATGATGATCCACAATCTTGCCCACCCTGTGCACAGCCGGGCAAGGATCGGTTATAAAAACAGCGATCCTCCGCGAGGATCAGACTTGCTAGACTCATCCCCTCTAACAGGAGTCCTCCATGCCCGCCAATCCCCAGTCAGAGCAGGAATTGCTGGCTCGCGCCTACGCCATGGCGGGCCTCACCCTGGCCCAGCTCGCCGCGGCCGCCGGGATCCCGGTGCCGCACGATCTGAGGCGGGACAAGGGCTGGATCGGCCAGTTGATCGAATGGCAGCTGGGGGCCAGTGCGGGCAGCAGGCCGGAGCAGGACTTCCCGGATCTGGGCATAGAGCTCAAGACGATCCCGGTCGATCCTCAGGGTAAACCGCTGGAGACCACCTTCGTCTGCGTCGCACCGCTCATCGGGATCAGCGGCCAGCGCTGGGAAGAATCGAACGTGCGCAACAAGCTGTCGCGGGTGCTCTGGATCCCGGTGGAGGGTAGCCGCGACATTCCCGTCGGCGAACGCCGGGTCGGCATGCCGCTGCTGTGGAGCCCGAGCGAGGAAGAAGATCGGCTGCTGCGTCAGGATTGGGAGGAGCTGATGGACATGATAGTGCTGGGGGAAGTGGAGCAGATCAGCGCCCGCCACGGCCAGGTCATGCAGCTGCGCCCCAAGGCGGCCAACAGCAAGGCGCTGACCCGCGCCATCGGCCGCAACGGCCAGCCGATCCAGACCCTGCCGCGAGGCTTCTACCTCAAGATCGATTTCACCCATCAGCTGCTGCGGCGCCACTTCGCCCTGCCCCTTTGATCTCGCTTATAAACATCCTTGTCATAAAGTGGTATAAAAATAACCAGACACACTTTCTTCGCAGCTAATGACAAGGAGGCTTCATGCCGATAAACAAGCAGTTTCTCAAGTCGCGTCCCGAGGTCAAGGTGACCTTTGCAGTGGAAAAAGAGGCCGCGGGCGAGGCCGAACAGGTCTTGCTGCTGGGGGAGTTCAGCCAGTGGCAACCCATTGAACTTAAACGGATGAAGAGTGGGGAATTCAGGGCAACCCTCAACCTGCCCACCGATGGTCCCAGCCACTTCGAGTACTGTTACCAGCTGGTGCAGCCGGATGGGGAGAGCCACTACGACAATGACTGGGCGGCCGATGACTATGTGCCCGGCCCCTTCGGACGGGACAACTCGGTGATCCGAGTCAGCCAGCCAGGCTGAGTCGCGCCGGTACGCCCGGCACCGGATACAAAAAAGGCTCGCCATTGGCGAGCCTTTTCACTACCTGTCGATATTTCGACACCAATTCGAATCGAATTAGTTGAGCTTCTCTTTGATACGAGCAGCTTTGCCGGACAGGTTGCGCAGGTAGTACAGTTTGGCGCGGCGAACATCACCACGACGCTTCAGTTCTACACTGTGGATCAGCGGAGAGTGAGTCTGGAATACACGCTCAACACCTTCGCCGTTGGAAATCTTGCGAACGGTGAAAGCAGAGTGCAGACCGCGGTTACGCTTGGCAATGACGATGCCTTCGAAAGCCTGCAGACGCTCTTTACCACCTTCTTTAACACGAACTTGAACACGTACGGTGTCGCCCTGGGCAAATGCCGGGATGTCGGTACGCAGTTGCTCTTGTTCAAGCTGCTGAATAATCTTGCTCATTGTCTTTCCTTACCTAGGATAAACTGAAAACTCTACTTAACGCTGTCACGCACTTCGCGGACATACTCGGCAAGAAGTGATTCTTGCTCGTCAGTCAGAGCTAGGTTGTTAATAAGTTCCGGCCTTCTCTGCCAGGTTCGTCCGAGCGACTGCTTGAGACGCCAGCGTCGAATCACTTCGTGATTGCCGCTTGTCAGCGCCTCGGGCACCGCCAATCCATCCAACAACTCCGGCCGAGTGTAGTGGGGATGATCCAGCAGGCCATCCGTAAAGGAGTCCTGCTCGGCACTGGCCTGATCACCCAAGACCCCGGGGACCAGACGCGAAACCGCATCGATCAGGGTCATGGCAGGCAACTCGCCACCACTTAACACGTAATCACCGATAGACCACTCTTCGTCGACTTCGGTTTGGATCACGCGTTCATCGATACCTTCGTATCGACCGGCGACCAGAATCAGTTTCTGACTCGTCGCCAACTCGGTTACGCCCGCTTGAGTCAGCTTGCGTCCCTGAGGAGAGAGATAGATGACTTTCGCCCCGTCTCCCGCCGCTTGCTTGGCCGCATGAATTGCATCACGCAGCGGCTGCACCATCATCAGCATTCCAGGCCCACCACCATAAGGACGATCATCGACCGTACGGTGTTTGTCGTGGGTGAAATCCCGAGGGTTCCAGCACTCAATCTGCAGCAGGCCACTCTTGACGGCCCGACCCGTTACCCCGTGCTCGGTAATGGCTCGGAACATTTCCGGGAAGAGGCTAATCACCCCAATCCACATAAGAAACCTCCGGCACCCGTGTTAGCGCGGGAAACTAGAAACCAGGATCCCAATCAACTTCGATTGTGCGAGCAGTCAGATCAATATTCTTGATCACCTGCTCTTCCAGGAACGGAATCAACCGCTCCTTCGCACCGAAGGCATCTTTTACATTGGCCTCAACCACCAACACATCGTTGGAGCCGGTTTCCATCAATTCGGTCACCTTGCCCAGGTCGTATCCCTTGGTGGTCGATACCGAGCAACCAATCAGGTCACGCCAGTAGAACTCACCTTCAGGCAACGCAGGCAACAGATCGGCGGGGACGCCAATCTCGACATTGGTCAATGCCAGGGCATCTTCACGCAGATCGATACCATCGATCTTGCAAATCAGACCCTTGTTGTGACGCTTCCAGGCCGAAACCTTGAGCTCACTCCATACCCCGTTCTGATTGATCAGCCAGGGGTTGTAATCGAAAATCGCTTCGGCAACATCGGTGAAGGAGTTCACTTTAAGCCAACCCTTGATGCCGTATACGGTACCCAGGGTGCCCAGAACTATAGGTTTTTCCACCTTAACTCCTTACCGTTTGGCTGATTAAGCAGCTTTGGCAGCGTCTTTGATCAGCTTGGCAACGCGGTCAGAAACAGCGGCACCAGTAGCAACCCAATGCTCGATACGAGCCAGGTCCAGCTTCAGCTTTTCAGCGTTGCCGGTAGCAACCGGGTTGAAGAAACCAACACGCTCGATGAAACGACCATCACGGGCGCAACGGCTGTCGGAAACTACTACCTGGTAAAACGGACGCTTTTTCGCGCCACCACGTTGTAAACGAATGGTTACCATATCGTCCTCATAAACATCTAATGAACAAGGCCCGCAAATACGCGGACCCTAGCTTAAAATAAGCCGCGTAATTCTACTTGGATTCGTAATAATTGCAACCAAGCCAGCCATTTTTTGCACAGGGATTCTCATGAAAAAGGCTCACCCCGGTGAGCCTTTCTTGCCGGTGGGCAGAAAAATCAGAACGGGCCGCGGCCCCCTCCGAATCCGGGCGGCAGCATGTTCTTCATCTGGCCCATCATCTTGCGCATGCCGCCCTTGCCGGACATCTTCTTCATCATGCGCTGCATCTCGGTGAACTGCTTGAGCAGCTTGTTCACGTCCTGCACCTGCATGCCGGAGCCCGCGGCGATGCGGCGCTTGCGGGAGCCCTTGATCAGATCGGGATGGGCACGCTCCTTGGGCGTCATGGAGCTGATGATGGCCTCCATCCGCACGGTGAGCTTGTCATCCATTTGATCTTTCACGTTATCTGGCAGGCCGGACATGCCGGGCAACTTGTCGAGCATGCCCATCATGCCGCCCATGTTGCGCATCTGGGCCAACTGCTCACGGAAATCTTCCAGGTCGAAGCCCTTGCCACTCTTGACCTTGTCGGCCAGCTTGGCGGCTTTCTCCTTGTCGACGGTGCGCTCCACTTCTTCGATCAGCGACAGCACATCGCCCATGCCGAGGATGCGGGACGCGAGTCGGTCCGGGTGGAACGGCTCCAGCGCCTCGGTCTTCTCGCCCATCCCGATGAACTTGACCGGCTTGCCGGTGATGTGGCGCACGGACAGGGCCGCACCACCACGAGCGTCACCGTCCGCCTTGGTGAGGATGACACCGGTGAGCGGCAGCGCCTCGTTGAAGGCCTTGGCGGTGTTGGCCGCATCCTGACCGGTCATGGCGTCGACCACGAACAGGGTCTCGACCGGCTTGATGGTGGCGTGCAGATCCTGGATCTCCGCCATCATCTCGCTGTCGACGTGCAGACGACCGGCGGTATCGACGATCACCACGTCATAGAACTTCTTGCGCGCCTGATCGATGGCGGCGGTGGCGATCGCCACCGGCTTCTGGGTCACGTCGCTGGGGAAGAAGTCGACCGCGATGTCGCTGGCCAGGGTCTCGAGCTGCTTGATTGCCGCCGGGCGATAGACGTCGGCACTGACCACCAGCACCTTCTTCTTGTGGCGCTCTTTCAGCAACTTGGCCAGCTTGGCCACTGTCGTGGTCTTACCGGCACCCTGCAGACCCGCCATCAGTATGATGGCCGGCGGCTGGGCGGCCAGGTTGAGCTGCTCGTTCGCCTCGCCCATGACGGAGACCAGCTCGCCATGCACTATCTTGATGAACGCCTGGCCCGGGCTCAGGGACTTGGCCACTTCCTGGCCGACGGCCCGCTCCTTGACTCGCGCCACGAAGTCACGCACGACCGGCAGGGCGACGTCCGCCTCGAGCAGCGCCATGCGCACTTCACGCAAGGTATCCTTGATGTTCTCTTCGGTCAGCCGACCACGGCCACTGACATTGCGCAGGGTGCGCGAGAGTCGTTCAGTCAAATTCTCAAACATGACGCATTCCGGTTCTTGGCGTAACAAATGAGGCATTATACCCCAGTCAGCACTATGAGGACGATTACTCACCGCTTGCGGTGGCTAGCTGCCATCGAATGAACAGGTGAAATAAATGGGGGACATTATACCCCAGTCAACGCCAGAGGACGATTATTCGCCGCACGGGGTGACCACCTGCTACTTATATATGGGCAGTTAGCCCCTGGCACAACTGGCGAGCATATCTTGTGCAAGGTATACTGCCCCTCTTATCCATAAAGCTTGCTTAACAACGACCTGGTTATGATCGTGATCTCTGTTCTGGCCCTGGCGTTTTACCTGCTGGCCATCATCGCCTCGCTGCACCTGCTGCTCAGTGCCAAGCCCGTCGGGCAAGTGTCGCTGTTCGCCTGTGTTGGCCTGGCCCTGACCGCCCATGGCATCGCGGTGGGAAGCGAAGTGCTGGCCACTCACTCCGGCCAGAATCTCAGCATGTTGAACGTCGCCTCCCTGGTCAGCCTCATCATCAGCTGCTTCATGACCTGCGTCACCCGCCGCTTCAACGGCTGGATCCTGCTGCCCGTGGTCTACAGCTTCTCGGCCTTGCTGCTCGCCGCCAGCGCCCTCATTCCCGGTCGCTACATCACCCACCTGGAGGCTCACCCCCAGCTGCTGCTGCACATAGGGCTCGCCCTGATGGCCTACTCGGTGCTGATGATCGCCTGCCTGTTTGCGCTGCAGCTCGCCTACCTGGACAGACAGCTTAAATCCAGAAAAATTAGTAATTTGCCCGCCATGCCCCCGCTGATGACGGTGGAGAAGCGGCTGTTCCAGCTGATCTCGGCCGGCCTGTTCCTGCTGACGCTCTCCATCGCCTCCGGCCTGTTCTTTCTGGAGGACATGTTCGCCCAGGGCAAGTCCCACAAGGCGGTCCTCTCGATCCTGGCCTGGTGCATCTATGTGCTGCTGCTGTGGGGTCACCACACCCGTGGCTGGCGCGGTCGCAAGGTCATCACCCTGAGCCTCATCGGCAGCATCATCCTGACCCTGGCCTACTTTGGCAGCCGTTTCGTCAAGGAAGTCTTGCTGAGCTGATTGCTCAACCCTCACCCACACATCCAACAGGAGCCCCTTCTTGGACAGTATCTCAACGAGCACATTACTGATTGTTCTCGTTATCTTGATCCTCTTGTCTGCTTTCTTCTCAAGTTCCGAAACCGGCCTGATGTCCCTCAACCGCTACAAGTTGCGGCATCTCGCCCAGACCAAGCACAAGGCTGCCCGTCGGGTAGAAAAACTGCTGGCTCGCCCGGATCGCCTGCTGGGACTGATCCTCATCGGCAACAACCTGGTCAACATACTGGCGTCCGCCATCGCTACCATCGTCTGCATCCGGCTGTTCGGGGATCTCGGGGTCGCCATCGCCACCTTCGGCCTGACCCTGGTGGTGCTGGTGTTCGGGGAGGTTACCCCCAAGACCCTGGCGGCCATGTACCCCGAGAAGATCGCCTACCCGGCCTCCTGGGTGCTCAAGGGGTTGATGGTGCCGCTCTACCCCTTCGTCTGGCTCATCAACGGCATCACCACGCTGCTGCTCAAGCTGATGCGGTTGAACCACACCAAGGATGCGCACTCCCTCAACCCCGAGGAGCTGCGCACCATAGTCAACGAGGCGGGCAGCCTCATCCCCCAGCACCACCAGGAGATGCTGCTCAGCATTCTGGATCTGGACAAGATGACGGTGGAAAACATCATGGTGCCGCGCAGCGAGATCGCCGCCATCGACATCAACGACGACTGGAAAACCATACTGCGCCAGCTGGCTCACTGTGCTCACACCAAGATCCTGCTCTATCGCGACAATATCGACGATGTCGTCGGATTTTTGCACGCGCGTGACGCCCTCAGGCTGGTTGCCAGAGATCAGTTCAGCAAGTCCAGCCTGCTGCGGGAGGTCGATCCCATCTATTTCATTCCGGAGGGGACGCCACTCAACGTGCAGCTGGCCAAGTTCCAGCGCAACAAGGAGCGGATTGGGCTGATCGTCGACGAATACGGCGATATTCAGGGGCTGATCACCCTGGACGACATACTGGAGGAGATAGTCGGCGACTTCACCACCTCCATGACACCGACGCCGAGCGACGAGGTCCACCCCCAGCCGGACGGCTCCTTCCTGGTGGAAGGCTCCGCCAGCATCCGCGAGCTGAACAAGGAGATGAACTGGCACCTGCCCATCGACGGCCCCCGCACCCTCAACGGGGTGATCCTGGAGTACCTGGAGGAGATCCCCCAGCCCAACATCAGCGTCAGGCTGGCGGGCTATCCCATCGAGATCCTCGAAGTAGAGAACAACATGGTGAAAATGGCGCGGATCATACCGCATCTATACCGTGACGAGTCGGGTTACGAGGATTGAAAAAAGGCTGCCGATGGCAGCCTTTTTCGTCTCACTCGCTCTCTTCGTCCGGCTCCAGCACCAGGGTCGGGATCAAGTCACCAAACACCTTCTGCAGCTCGTCGCGATTGGCCAGCAAGTCTTGCAGCGTGTAGCTGTCCATCACCGCCAGGAAGGCGTTCATCGCCTCCTTCAAGGCATTCTTCAGCAGACAGACCGAGACGATGTGGCAGGCGGGGGAGTTGCAGTCGATCCCGTCCAGGTTGCCTTCCAGCGCCCGGATCACCTGGCCGATATTGACGGTGTCCGGCGCGCAGGCCATGCGGATCCCGCCATTCTTGCCGCGCTGGGACTGCAGATAGCCCAGCTTCACCAGCTGATTCACCACCTTCACCATGTGATTGCGGGACACGCCGTACAGGGCGGACACCTTGGCCACGCTCGACAGCTCCCCCTCCGGCAGGGTCGCCAGATAGAGCAGGGCTCTCAATCCAAAATCGGTATAACTCGTTAGTCTCATAGTGCCTATGGCGCATAGCGCAAAATTGTTTGTTGATTCAGATCAATTAAACATCTAGGATGCAACTTATTAAATGACATTTTAAATGCTCAATTAGTAAGGACCTCTTATGTTAGATCAAGCCACCATCGCCGTCATCAAAAGTACCATTCCCTTGCTCGAATCGGCGGGGCCTGCCCTCACCCAGCATTTCTATCAGCGCATGTTCAGCCACAACCCCGAGCTGAAGGATATCTTCAACCTCGCGCACCAGCGCAGTGGTGGCCAACCGCTGGCCCTGTTCAACGCCGTCGCGGCGTACGCCAAGAACATCGACAATCTGGGTGCCCTGGCCGGCGCGGTGGAGCGCATCGCCCACAAGCATACGGGCTTCATGATCCAGCCGGAACAATATCACATTGTAGGTAGTCATCTCTTGGCCACGCTCAAAGAATTGGGCGGTAGTGCGGTCACCGACGAGGTGCTGGATGCCTGGGGCAAGGCCTACGGGGTGCTGGCCAACATCTTCATCGGCCGCGAGAGCGAGATCTATCAGGAGAAGGCATCGCAGGCCGGTGGCTGGCAAGGCCCTCGCCCCTTCCTCATCAAGGAGAAGCGGGTGGAGAGCGAACTCATCACCTCCTTCGTGCTGGCCCCCAGCGATGGCAAGCCCGTGCTGCACTTCAAGCCGGGTCAATACCTCAGCATCCAGCTCAACCACCCGCAGCTGGAATATCAGGAGATCCGCCAGTACTCCCTCTCCGATGCACCCAACGGCCGTGACTACCGCATCAGCGTCAAGCGCGAAGCCGATGGCCAGGTATCCAACCTGCTGCACGACCAGCTGCAAGTCGGTGATGAGGTGGCGCTGATGCCACCGACCGGCGACTTCTTCCTGCAAGCCGACGCCGGCACGCCCGTGGTGCTGCTCTCCGCCGGAGTCGGCCTCACCCCCATGCTGAGCATGCTGAACCAGCTGCTGGCCAACGGGCACGACGCCGACATTCGCTGGCTGCACGCCTGCGAACAGGGTGCCTTGCACGCCTTCAAGGAAGAGATCCGGGAGAAGAGCCGGCACCACGCCAGATTGCAGAGCCGGGTCTGGTATCGCGCGCCTGCCGAGCAGGACGTACTGGGGGAAGACTATGACTTCGACGGCACCATGGAGTTGGAGCAGGTCGCGGCGCTCATCCCGGCCAACGCCCATTACTACTTCTGTGGCCCCCTCGGCTTCATGCAGGCGGTGAAACGGCAACTGCTGGCCTTCGGCGTCGCCGAAGAGAGGCTGCACTACGAGGTCTTCGGCCCCCATCAGGATCTGTGAGCCCTCACTCTCGCGCATGATGCGATGCAACAAGGCCCACGAACGCAGGTTCGTGGGCCTTGTCATAGCAGGGGTCGCAGCGAGTCGGGCTTAGCGCATCGCCTTGGCGCGGGCGATCGCATTGGCGGGCATGCGATTGCCGAGCCGGCTCAGCAGGCTGGCGGCCTTCTGATGGCGGGCCTTGTCACCGATGACGGCGCCGTGCAGCCAGTGGTAGGCCTCCTCGTAATCCAGCGGACTGCCCATGCCCTGCAGCAGCATCTCGACCCATTCCATCTGCGCCCGCTGGAACCCCAGGCTGGCGGCCTCCCGCATCAGGGTCTCGGCCCGCACCAGATCCTTCTGGACCAGGATCCCCTTCCAGTAGTAGCGCCCCAGCTGCTCCAGCGCCGGTGCCAGCCCCTGATTGGCCGCCTCCCACATGTATTGCACCCCGATCTGGGCGTCGGGCTTGATGCAGACCCCCCAGGCCAGCATGTCCCCCCACAGGAACTGGTAGGCGGGGATCTTCATCACAGAGGCGCGCGCCTCTATGTCCTGGGTCAGCTGGCATCTGTCCTGCTTCACCTGGGTCAGATGGCGCCCCTGCTCTATCCAGTTGAGCAACTCGTCCTGTCGATAGAGTGGCACCGCCTGCAGATCCCCCGTGGTCAGGGGCGCCGGCGTGACCACCTTGGGCAAGGGCGCCGCGACGGGCGCCGTCGGCAGCGGGGCAGCCGGCACAGGCACAACAGGTGCGGCTGGCGGTACAGCCAGTGCGGCCGTGGAGGGTAACGGGGTGGCTGCGGTAGCGATAGAGGCGGTGGTCACAGCAGGCGCCCCCGCTGCGCTGGAGGCTGCCGATGACAGGGTGGCAGAAGGCGCCGGAGCGGTCGCTGCCGGGGTCTGGGTTGGGGCGGCCGAGACCGGCTCGGCCCCCTGCGAGGGGAGGCTGACGAGACAGATAAGGCCGATTAGGGTACTGGGTTTCATCATGAGGATCTCCTGCTGCCCTCTGTTATCGGCAGCAAACCCCAACCCCTTAGCCCGCCGCGGCGGATCGCCATAACGACAAAGGGGAGCCGAAGCTCCCCTCATGCACGCGCTGGCGCTTATTTGACGAAGTCGACGCCCAGCTGGATGTCGGCCTTCAGGGTGGCCAGCATGCTGTCCATCGCCTCTTGCTCGAAGGCACTCAGCTTGCCGTAGTCCAGCACGGCTTCGACGCCGTTCTTGCCGAGCAGAATGGGCTGCGCGAAGAAGGTGGCGTGCTCGCCATTGCCTTCCACGTAGGCGCACTCGATCACGTTGGCTTCGCCCTGCAGACCCTTGATCAGCGACAGACCAAAGCGGCAGGCTGCCTGACCCATGGAGAGGGTGGCGGATCCGCCACCGGCCTTGGCTTCCACCACTTCGGTACCGGCGTTCTGGATGCGCTTGGTCATGGCAGCCGCTTCCTCGGCGGTGAAGCTGGCGCCTTCGATCTGGGACAGCAGCGGCAGAATGGTCACGCCACTGTGACCACCGATCACGTTGACACGGATCTTGTCGATGTTCAGGCCCTTGGCAGCGGACACGAAGGTCTCACCGCGGATCACGTCCAGGGTGGTGACGCCGAACAGGCGACGCTTGTCATAGACGCCGGCCTTCTTCAACACTTCGGCGGCGATGGCGACCGTGGTGTTGACCGGGTTGGTGATGATGCCGATCAGCGCCTTCGGGCAGCTGGCCGCGCACTTCTCTACCAGGTTCTTGACGATACCGGCGTTGATGTTGAACAGGTCGGAACGATCCATGCCGGGCTTGCGCGCCACGCCAGCGGAGATCAGTACGACATCGGCGCCGACCAGAGCCGGGCTCGGATCTTCACCGCAGAAACCTTTTACTTTCACGTCAGTCGGGATGTGGCTCAGATCGGCCGCGACACCCGGGGTGACCGGGGCAATGTCATACAGGCTCAGCTCGGAACCAGCAGGAAGGCGATTTTTCAACAGCAGAGCGAGGGCTTGGCCGATGCCACCGGCGGCACCCAGAACGGCAACTTTCATGATCAACTCCATGTTCAAGCGTAGGTTTAAGGTTGTTTCTTGTTGGGGGTCAAAGCTGTTTCTTATTGTGCGCCTCACCTTAAAGGATCCCCCGATAAAAAACAATCTGATAACAGTTGTAATCACGGGTTCTGTGAGCCAGGGAGCAAGCGGTGACGAAAACGGAGAGGAATATGCGATAAATGGGACGGAAAGCACAGATTTCCTGTGCTTTCCCTTCCATTAAGGGGTAATTACGACTGCTTCAGGACTGGAATGCCAGTGCTCTGCGCTCACACCAGCGGAAACCAATTGTTAACAATCCATTCATGGTCAGATAGAGCGCACCGGCCACGGTGAACACCGCCAGGGTGTCATAAGTCTGGGCGTTGAGACGCTGGGCCAGACCCATGATATCCATGATGGTGATGGTGCTGGCGAGGGAACTGCCCTTGAGCACCAGGATCACCTCGTTGGAGTAGGCGGGGACCAGCCGGCGGGCGGCATGGCGCACCTTCATCCACAGGGTCTGCCCGGCCGAGAAACCGAGCGCCCGACAGGCTTCCACCTCACCGGCGGGGATGGCGTCGAGCGCCCCCTTGAACAGCCGGGTGGAATAGGCCGCCGTGTTGAAGCCCAGCGCCAGCACGGCACAGAACCAAGGCTGCTTGAGCAGCGGCCAGAGCGGCCCGGACTTGAGCCACTCGAACTGACCCGGCCCGTAGTAGATGAGGAAGATCTGAATGAGCAGCGGGGTACCGGTGAAGAGCAACACCCACAGCTGTACCAGCTGGGTCGCCACCGGCAGGCGTCGCTCCAGCACCCAGGTCATGGCGGCCGCCAGCAACACCCCGAGCAGCAAACTAAGTGCCGTGAGCTGCAGGGTGATCGCCAGACCACCCAACAGGGTCATGAGATAGTCCTGCATGATCAGCCTCCGTACCGGCGGGTATAACGGGCAGCCTGCTTGAGCCCGAGCTCGCTCACCAGGCTGATCGCCAGATAGATGAGGGCCGCGGCGGCATACCAGGTGAAGGGTTCATAGGTGCTGGCCGAAGCCATCTGGGCCTGACGCATCATCTCGTTCACCCCGATGAGGGAGACCAGGGCCGTGTCCTTGAGCAGCACCAGCCACTGGTTGCCGAGACCCGGCAGGGCGTAACGCCAGGCCTGCGGCAGCACGATGCGAAAGAAGATGTGGGCCTTGCCAAGACCGAGCGCCAGCGCCGCCAGACGCTGCCCGGCGGGCACCGCATTGAGCGCCGCCCGCAGGGTCTGGGTGGCATAGCTGGCAAACAGCAGGGAGAGCGCCAGCACGCCGCAGGCGAAGGGGCTGAACTCCACATACTCACCGGTGATGAGGAACAGCACCTGGGTCGAGCCGAAGTAGATGAACAGCACCACCAGCAGCTCGGGCAGGCCACGGATCAATGTGGTCAGCGTGGCCACCGGCCACACCAACCAACTGCGCTTGCTGAGCTCGGCCGCACTGAATCCCAGAGCAAGCGCCATACCCCCGACCAGTGATGCCAAGGCCAGCCCCAGGGTCATCCAGGCTGCATCCAACAACAGGCTCAACATGGCTTACTGCGCGAAGTATTTGTCGAAGATTTTCTGATAGGTACCGTTGGCCTTGATCTCGGCCAGGCCCTTGTTCAGCTGGGTCAGCAACTCCTGATTGCCCTTGGCCACGGCGATGCCGAAGCCGGTACCGAAGTACTTGGCGTCGGTCACAGGGGTACCGATGACGGCATAATCCTTGTGCTGCTTGAGCCAGTCGGCGGCGACGGCGGTATCGGCGAACACCCCGTCGGTACGGCCGTTCATCATGTCGAGGAAGGCGCTCTGATAGCTGGCGTAAGGCACGGTGAGCAGGCCCTTACTGATCCACTTGTCCACCAGATAGGACTGGTGCGAACTGCCGTTCTGCACGCCGACGGTCTTGTCGACCAGCTCTTCCGGACCCTTGAAGGCATCCTTCTTGGTCACGAACACCGCGGAGTTCACATAGTAGATATCGGAGAAGTCAACCTGGGCGGCCCGCTCCGGGGTCACGTCCATGGCGGCGATGGCGGCATCATAGCGACGGAACTTGAGGCTCGGGATCAGGCTGTCGAAGGCCTGGTTGTGGAAGCTGCACTCCAGCTTGACCTGGGTACAGATGGCGCGGGCCAGATCGATGTCGAAACCCTGGAACTCGTTCTTGTCATCCAGGTATTCGAACGGCGCATAGGTGGCCTCGGTGGCGAACTTGATCTCTTTGGCCAGCACTGTGGTGCTCAGCAGGCCCATGGCCGCAACCAACAACAGACTCTTTTTCATGACAGCTTCCTTATCGATTCAGTATCAATGCATCAAGAATTCGGCAAACCGGCTGGTTTGCGGGGCCTGGAAGATGGCGGCACTACCGGATTCGATGATCCGCCCCTTTTCCAGATAAATGACCTGACTGGCGACCTTGCGGGCAAACTCCACCTCGTGGGTGACCACCACCTGGGTGATGCCGGTCTGGCTGAGGGTACGGATGATCTCCGCCACCTCCTTGGTTATTTCAGGATCGAGCGCCGCCGTCGGCTCGTCAAACAGCAACACCTGCGGATCCATCATCAGGGTACGCGCGATGGCGACCCGCTGCTGCTGACCACCGGAGAGCCGGGCGGGCCAGGCGTCCCGTTTGTCGGCCAGCTGCAGCTGGGCCAGCAGGTAGGCGCCCTTCTCGATGGCAGCCTCACGGCTCATGCCGAGCACCTTGACGGGGGCCTCAATCAGGTTCTCCATCACGGTCAGATGGGGCCAGAGATTGTACTGCTGGAACACCATGCCCACCTTGCGGCGCAGCGCCTGCGCCTGACGGTTGAATTCCGCGGTCGACAGGGAGGACGGGAAAGAAAATTCACTGTCGCCAATGCGCAGAACACCGGCATCCGGGGTGTCCAGCAGGTTCATCATGCGCAGCAGCGAACTCTTGCCCGCACCGCTCGGGCCCAGCAATACCAAGGTTTCGCCGGGTGCGGTCCGAAAGCTGACCTGTTGCAGTACCGGCACCTTGTGCCAGGATTTTTCGATGCCGATTAATTCAATACCCATACGACCTAATTGAATAAGTTTTCAAAATTTCGTCCCGATTTTAGCTGCAACATGGGTGGATGCAAGCTAAATTTGAATCGATATGCAGAACAAGCGCCGCTTCCTTGCCAAAATAGGCATATGAATGCAAAATAGCAGCGCTGTTCGTATCTGCCGCCTGAGCGTGACAGGCGGTCACACCCCTCATTCGTGAGTCCAAGATGAAACATAACGACAAGCAAGAAAAACTGGCCAAGGCCTTTAAAGCCTTGCTGAAAGAAGAGCGATTCGGCTCCCAGGCAGAGATAGTCACTGCCCTGCAAGAGATGGGCTTCGAGAACATCAACCAATCCAAGGTCTCGCGCATGCTGAGCCGCTTCGGCGCCGTTCGCACCCGCAACGCCAAGATGGAAATGGTCTACTGCCTGCCGGTGGAACTGGGTGTCCCCACCACCTCCAGCCCGCTCAAGAACCTGGTACTGGATGTCGACCACAACGGCGCCCTGGTGGTGATCCACACCAGCCCGGGGGCGGCCCAGCTGATCGCCCGCCTGCTCGATTCCCTCGGCAAGGCCGAAGGCATCCTCGGCACCATCGCCGGTGACGATACCATCTTCATCACCCCGACCAGCGATACCGACATCGAAGAACTTTACCTCTCGGCGCTCGAGCTGTTCGAGCAGACCCCTTAATCAGGAATGCCGCCCCTCTGGCGGCGCCACCTGAACGAAAAATCCCGGCCTAGGCCGGGATTTTTGCTATGGGCGTAGCAACAGGCTTATTTGCCCTGCGCGACCAGGAAGTCTATCGAGGGTGCGAAGAAGGCCGCCCCGGTCACCGCCCTGGTGAAGCGCAGCAGGTGATCGAAGTGGCTGCCCTCCCCCTTGTACATGCTGGCCAGCATGGCATTGAAGTGCTGCGGGGTGCGGCAGCAGGAGATGAAGTAGAGCCCCTGCTCGCGCATGGTGCCCCAGGGCATGCTCTGGCGCAGTATCTCCATGGACTCCCCCTTGGGGGTCTTGAGGTTGACCCGCTTGATGTGGGAGGTCAGCGGCTTGTCGGCCGACTCGTACTCGATGTTGTCGAGCTTGGTGCGGCCTATGATGTCTTCCTGCTCCTTCAGCGCCAGTTTCTCCCAGTCGCTCAGGGCATGGACCCAGCGCTGCACGTGGATGTAGGAGCCGCCGGCGAACTCGCCGCCCTCGAACAGCGCCACCTCGGCCCTGTGCTCACCCTGGGGGTTCTCGGTGCCATCGACGAAGCCGGTCAGATCCCGGCAATCCTGGTTGCGGAAGCCATTGACCTCCTCGGCCAGCTCCACCAGACCGGCCAGCAGCGCCATCACGCGCTGCCCGGCATGGTGCAGCACATCGACCCGGTCGGCGCGCAGCTGCACGAACAGATCGAAGGGGGTATTGGGCGCCTCCTGGCCGTTTGCCGACTGCGCCATGAAGCCGCGGAACTGGGGCGGCCGGGCGACCGGATAGAGCGCATCCCAGCCATCGGCACCCACGGCGACCAGACCGGAGAAACCGGCGGCGGGAAAATCGGCACTCACCGCATCCCACAGGGTGGGCAGCTTGGCCAGGCGGGCGGCCAGCTCGGTTGCATCGCCGGTGCGATTGAACATCAGATAGAGGGCATGCAGATTCGGCTCTGCACAGATCCCGGCTTGGGCTTTCATTTCTCTCTCCAAAGGCATGGGTAAAGGCATGGGTAAAGGCATGGGTAAAGGCATGGGTAAAGGCATGGCGCGATTATAAACCAGAGCGAGTCCAATTCCTTGATTTCACATCGCTATCAGGACGAGAACAGCACCAGCGCATGGGGCGCGACCTCGACCCGCGCCCGCGCGCCCTCGAGGGGCTCGCCGATGCTGGCCTCCAGCACCTGGCCCGCACACTCGACCTGCACCCGGCAGTGATGGCCGAGGAACTGCTGCTCCCGCACCCTCAGCTCGCCATCCTCGGCCGCCGCCAGCACCAGTTGCTGGGGCCTGAGCATCAGCTGCAGCCGCTCGCCCACGGTGTGGCCGTGGGGTTCGCTGCCACGCACCAGCCCCAGCGCGGTCCGCACGCAGTGGCTATCCACCACTTCGGCGTCCAGGTAGTTCACCCCGCCGAGAAACTCCGCCACGAAGCGGTTCTGCGGGCGGCGATAGAGCTGCTCCGGCTGACCGACCTGTTCGATGTGGCCGGCGCGAAACAGCGCCAGCCGATCGGCGAAGGCGAACGCCTCCTCCTTGCTGTGGCTGACGAAGATGGCCCCTATCCCCTGCTGCTTGAGCAGGGTGCGGATCTCGAGGATCAGCTTCATCCGTACCTGGGTGTCGATGTTGGAGAAGGGCTCATCCAACAACATCAGCCGCGGCTTGCACACCAGGGCGCGGGCGATGGCGACCCGCTGCTGCTGACCACCGGAGAGCTGATGGGGGTAGCGATCCCCCAGCCCCTGCAGATTGACCAGCGCCAGCGCCTCGTCCACCTGCTGCTGGCGCGCCGTGCGGCGCTGGTTCGCCAGCCCGAAGCCGACGTTCTCGGCCACCGTCAGGTGCGGGAACAGGGCGTAATCCTGGAAGATCATGCCGATGTTGCGCGCCTCGGGCGGCACGCTCAGGCCGGGTTCGTCCAGCAGGCTGTCGCCGAGCCGGATGCGGCCCTCGGCCAGCGGCAGCAGGCCGGCGATGGCCTTGAGCAGCGTGGTCTTGCCGCAGCCACTGGCCCCCAGCAGGCAGACGATCTCGTTGTCGGCCACCTGCAGGGAGAGCTGCTCCAGCACGTTCTGGCCGTTATAACGGCAGCTTACCTTCTCTACTTGCAAGCAAGACACGGCTCAGTTCCTCTCGTTTCGTGGCCTTCCCCGCCGATGGCCGGGGCGCGCTCATAAATTGTGGTGGCGGGGCTAGTGGCCCGGGCTGTCCAGGCTGCGGTTGACCCAGATCAGCGGCAGCAGCCCCACCAGCACTATGACGATGGCGCCGAGCGCCCCCCGCTCCAGCATCTCGTCCGAGACGAACTGATAGACGTGGGTCGCCAGGGTGTCGAAGTTGAACGGCCGCAGCAACAGGGCGGCGGGCAGCTCCTTCATGGATTCGATGAATACCAGCATGGCGCCGGCGAACAAACCGCGCCGCACCAGCGGCAGATGAACCCGGCGCAGCATGCCGCCAGAGCCCTGCCCCAGGGAGCGGGCCGCCATGTCGAGGCTGGGGGAGATCTTGCCCATGCTGCTCTCCACCGAACCGAT
Organism: Aeromonas sp. sia0103; assembly: GCF_963895295.1. Classification (NCBI taxonomy): domain Bacteria; kingdom Pseudomonadati; phylum Pseudomonadota; class Gammaproteobacteria; order Aeromonadales; family Aeromonadaceae; genus Aeromonas; species Aeromonas sp. sia0103. The sequence goes on from NZ_CAWQKG010000061.1 coordinate 81,225, forward strand.
GGCGATGGCCACGAAGCGCACCAGGTAGCCAAACACGATGGCGGTGAGGGTACCGGTCAACAGCAGGCCCGGGCCCTGCTGCCCGAGCCACTCGGCCAGATCGTTGATGCCAAAATCGAGCGCCGTCAGCGGCACCAGCACCCCGATGGCGAGCACGGTGCCCGGCATGGCATAGCCCATGGCGGCGATGCGCAGCGGCAGCAGGCTGCGAACGCCCCCATCGAGGCGCCGGAAGAAGCCGAGCAACAGGGCTATCCCCATGGCGAGCAGGGCGGTCAGCGTCGAGATGGTCAGGCTGTTGCCGGCGAAGCGGACGAACTCCGGGGTCCAGGAGAGCTCGAAGTAACGCACCCCGTAATCGAGCAGGATGGCGAACGGCAGCGCGAAGCCCGCCACCACCAGTCCCCAGCACCAGAGCCCGGCCAGCAGGCGAGGCAGCCCCCTGAGCGGATAGCGCAGCGGCGGCTCATGGCCCATGGACTTCTGGAACACCTGCTGGCGCTGGCGGGAGCGGCGCTCGACGGCGATCAGCAGCACCACCGCCAGCAACATCAGGCAGGAGAGGCGGGCGGCGGTGGCCAGGCTGCCGTAGCCGAGCCAGGTGTCGTAAATCGCGGTCGTGAGCGTGTTGATGGCGAAGAAGTGGACGGTGGCGAAGTCCGCCAGGGTCTCCATTGCCACCAGAGAAACGGCGACCATGATGGCGGGGCGGGCCAGCGGCAGGCTGAGGCGGCGAAAACTCTGCCAGGGAGTGCAGCCGAGCAATCGGCTGGAGTGAATGAGGCTGACCGACTGCTCCAAAAACGAAGCACGGGCCAGCAGGTAGACATAGGGGAACAGCACCAGCGCCAGCACCCAGGCGGCCCCGCCGAGGGAGCGGATGGCCGGGAACCAGTAATCGGTGGGGGTGTTCCAGTCAAACAGGGTGCGCAGCCCCGCCTGCAACGGACCCGAGTAATCGAGCAGGTCGGTATAGACGTAGGCCACTATGTAGGAGGGCATGGCCATGGGCAGCATCAGCGCCCACTGCAGGGCGCGGCGCCCCGGCACCTGGCACATGGCCACCAGCCAGGCGGTGGGGACCCCGAACAGCAGGCTGAGCAGCACCACCCCCAGCACCAGGGCCGAGGTGTTGGCGATGTAGTCGAGCAGCACAGTATCGGCGAGGTGGCGAAACAGCTCCCCGTCCGCCGACAGGGCAGAGAAGATCAGGGCGATAACGGGCAAACCCAGCAGCAGGGCGGTGGCCCAGCTGCCGGCAATCCAACCAAAATTTTTCATGGGACCACAGTGATTGATGGGGCCTTTGGCCCCATCTGATTACAAGTCGAACTTCACTTCATCCAGCAACTGCAAGGCATCCTTGCGGTACTTGGCGTATTCGCTGACCGGCATGGCGTCAGACTTGAAACTGCCCCAGGACTTGACCATGGCGGAAGGCTCGACCCCGGCCTTGACCGGATACTCGGCATTCACGTCCGCATAGAGGTGCTGGGCGGTGTCGCCAGAGAGGAACTCCATCAGCTTCTGGGCGGCTTCCTTGTTCTTGGCATACTTGGTCATGGCCACGCCACTCACGTTGACGTGGGCACCGCGGTCGGCCTGATTCGGGAAGTTGATGTAGACCGCATCGGCCCAGGACTTCTGGGCGGGATCCTTGAGCATGGCGCCCAGGTAGTAGCTGTTACCCAGCGACAGATCGCAGATGCCGTCCTTGATGGCCTTGACCTGATCCCGATCGTTGCCCTGCGGCTTGCGCGCCAGGTTGGCCTTGACCCCTTCCAGCCAGGTCTTGGCGTCCACCATGCCGTGATGGGCGATCATGGAGGAGACCAGCGCCACATTGTACTCATGCTTGCCGCTGCGGGTACAAATTTTCCCTTTGTATTCAGGCTTGACCAGATCTTCGTAGCGGATGGTGTCGAGCTTGCCGAGACGATCCTTGCTGGAGTAGATGGCGCGTACCCGGGTGGTCAGGGCGAACCACTTGTTGTCCGGATCCCGATAGATGGACGGGATGTTCTCCTGCAGTATCTTGCTGTCCACCGACTGCACCAGATCCTTGTCCACCAGATCGGTCAGGCGGCTGATGTCGACGGTCAGCATCAGATCGGCCGGGGAGAGTTTGCCTTCCCGCTCCAGACGCTCGTTCAGCCCCTCTTTGGCGAACACCACATTGACCTTGATCCCGGATTCTTTCTCGAACTGCTGGATGATGGGTTTGATCAGCTCATCCTGCCGGTTGGAGTAGACGTTCACTTCAGCGGCGGCAAATGCCGACTGGGCAACCAGGGTAGAGAAAGCCAGTGCCAGCATCTTCATTTTCATCATCCGTTCCTTGAGTTGTGCATCGAGTGATAACAATTTGCGTTTGCATTCTGCATGAGGCACGACGGCGGGATCAAGGTGGTTTACAGAGGTAGGATCACATATTTAACCGACGACCAAAGAAAAAGACCGGATGGAATCCCACCCAGCCTCTCGATGACTTAGAGTCGCGGTCTGATTGGCCATCAAGGCATGGCGTCAGCCTACCTTGGCTGATGTCCGGCCTGGGCCCATGCCTGCTCCGGGAAGAGGATGCGGGATCAGAGCGCCTCGTCGTCGCTCTCGCCGGTACGAATACGCACCGCCTGCAGCAGGTCATAGACGAAGATCTTGCCGTCGCCGATCTTGCCGGTGTAGGCCGCCTTGCAGATAGCCTCTATCACCCCCTCCACGTTGTCGTCGGCGGTGGCGATCTCCAGCTTCACCTTGGGCAGGAAGTCGACCTGGTACTCGGCTCCCCGGTATAATTCGGTGTGCCCCTTCTGGCGGCCAAATCCCTTGACCTCGGACACGGTCAGGCCTTCGACCCCCAGGTTGGCGATGGCCTCGCGCACGTCGTCCAACTTGAAGGGTTTGATAATCGCAGTAATCAGCTTCATCTGGTTGCTCCCAATCCATGGTATGTCATGGATTGGTCATCAATTCTTGTGCCAAGTATTTTTATTGTTTATTTTCATAAAGATAGGCTTTAACCCTTGGGCTGCTAAGACCCAAGATCACCAAGGAAGCGCATCTCGCCCCATAATGAGGCACCAAGCTGCACCAGACTCCCTTGATGCACCAAATGAGAGCATCACCCCATGTTAGTCATCTCCAACAGCGTGATCATTCCCTGGCACGAGCTGCAGTTCCAGACCATGCGCGCCCAGGGCGCCGGCGGTCAGCATGTCAACAAGACGGACTCCGCCGTCTGGTTGCGCTTCGATTACCGCGACTCCCCCAGCCTGCCGGACCTTTACAAGGAGGGGCTGGAGAAGCTGAGCGACAGCCGGGTCCATGACGGCTTCATCCAGATCAGGGTCGAGACCCATCGCAGCCAGGACATGAACCGCAAGGAGGCCATGAGCCGGCTGACCGAGCTGCTGAAGAAGGCCGCCTGGCGCCCCAAGGCCCGCCACGCCACCAAGCCGACCCGCAGCTCCCAGCGCAAGCGGGTCGACGCCAAGAAGCGCAAGGGGGACATCAAGTCGGCCCGCGGCAAACCCGTGCTGGAATGACCTCGACTGCCCACGCCAAGGAATCAACACAGATGAGATACAGCTTCTGCGACAGCGCCCAGGGTCCCCTGCTCGTCGCCATCGACAAGGACGGACTGCGTTATGTGGAGTTTGTGCGGGGTGAGCGGCCCGTGATGCCGGCCCCCGAGTGGCTGCGGGACGATGTCGCGCTCGCCCCCTTCGTCGCACAATTTGAGGCCTACTTCGCCGGCCGCTTGCGGCGCTTCACGCTGCCGCTCGCCGCCAGGGGCACGCCCTTCCAGCAATCGGTGTGGCACGCCCTGTGCGACATCCCCTATGGCGAGACCGTCAGCTACCTCGACATAGCCCGGGCCATCGGCAATCCCAAGGCGGTGCGCGCGGTGGGGGCCGCCAACGGCCAGAACCCCTTGAGCATCATAGTGCCCTGCCACAGGGTCATAGGCCGCAACGGCGAGCTGACCGGCTACGGCGGCGGCATTCCCATCAAGCGCTGGCTATTGGCACTGGAGCAGGAGGGCAGCGGCTTCGAACTGATCCCGCCCGGCGTTTAGCAAAATGAACATAGTATGAAGAATCGCCTCAGAAGGGCTTCAGACAGGGGCTGGCATGATGACCTGACACTTGGATGGTATGGCTCATCCCTCATTCAAGTGGCACCCATGTGACGCTTCCAATCTGTCTTTTCCCCGCGCCTCCTCTGAGGCGCTTTTTTTGTGCCCGAAAACGGCCACGAAAAGGCCCGCCGAAGCGGGCCTTGACCGAAAGTAGCTGATTCTGGGCTCATCAGAGGGCGAGGAACAGACCCGCCAGCGAGGCGCTCATCAGGTTCGCCAGCACCCCCGCCAGGATGGCACGCATGCCGTAACGGGCGATGAAAGCCTTGCGCTCCGGCACCATGGAGCCCAGGCCACCGATGAGGATCGCCATGGAGGAGATGTTGGCGAAACCGCACAGGGCGAAGGTGACTATGGCCTTGCTCGACTCGTTCAGGGTCTGATCCTGCACCAGGGCGATGAAGGCGACGAACTCGTTGATGACGATCTTGGTCCCGATCAGGGCGCCGGCGGCCTGGGCCTGATCCCAGGGTACCCCGATCAGCCAAGAGACGGGGGCGAACAGCCAGCCCAGGATGATCTGGAAGCTCAGCTCCAGCCCGGCCAGATCACCGACCCAGCCCAACAGACCGTTGAGCAGGGCGATCACCCCGACGAAGGCCAGCAGGGTGGCGCCGACCGCCACAGCTATGTTCAGCCCCGCCATGGCGCCGTCGGCCGCCGCCTCGATGACGTTGGTCGCGCGCGGGATCTCCACGTCCTGATGGTTGTCCACCTCATCTGCGGCAGGCGGTACCAGGATCTTGGCCATGGCCAGACCGGCGGGGGCCGACATGAAGGCCGCCGCGATCAGGTATTTCAGCTCGACCCCGATGCTGGCATAACCCACCAGAGTGCCACCGGCCACCGAGGCGAGGCCACAGCTCATCACCGCGAAGAACTGGGAGTCAGACATCTTGGAGAGGTAGGGTTTGACCACCAGCGGCGCCTCCACCATGCCGACGAAGATGTTGGCGGTGGCGGAGAGGCTCTCGGCCCGGCCGGTGCCCAGCAGCTTCTGCAGGCCGCCACCGAGCAGGGCGATGACCCTCGGCATCAGGCCGATGTGGTAAAGGATGGCGATGAGGGCGGAGAAGAAGATGATGACCGGCAGCACGTTGAAGGCGAAGATGAAGCCCAGCTTGAACTTGGCCAGATCGCCGAACAGGAAGGCGATCCCCTCCTGACCGTAGCCGATCACACTGCTGACGCTCTCGCTGACCCCGTTCAGCACATGCTGGCCGGCGGGCAACCAGAGTACCAGGCCGGCGAAGAGCACTTGCAGGCAGAGGGCGAAACCCACTGTTCGCAACGGGATACGACGACGATTATCAGAACAGAGTGCGGCCAGAGCCAGGATACAGAGGATGCCGAGCAGGGCGATCATGGGGATTCCATCAGGTGAGGCAGAAGATGGGCGCGGATTCTGCGCTCCCTGCCCCGTCACTGCAAGCCCACTTGGTTACGACCCTGTTAGCAAAAACGTTTGCACGACACCGGTTGCGGCAACTGGCTGATTTGGCTAGATTTTAGTATCAGCGGAAAGCCAGTGTTTTTATACAGAAACGATCATTCCCCTGTGCCGGACAATTTACCGCCGAGCCAGGGAGCAAGCCGCTGCTCCCAATAGGGGTCTGGGCCGAAGCTCTCCTTGAGAAAGTCGATGAACAGCCGGATCTTCGGATCCAGGTGCTCGCGCCTGACATAGACGGCGTGCACCGCCATCTTCTGGTTCGGCCGCCATTGGGGCAGCAGGGGGATCAGCTGGCCGGACTGCAACTCCTTGTCCAGCAGGTAGTTGGCGACATAGGCGATGCCGAGCCCGGCCAGGGCCGCATCCCGCACCGCCTCCGCCAGATCCACCCGGTAGTTGCCCGCCACCTGCACCGTCTGGCGCTCCTTGCCCTGACGGAACGACCACTCGTGGTAGCGCCGCTCCCGGCTCTGGTAGGTGATGCAGTTGTGCTGGGCCAGATCCTTCGGGTGCAGCGGGGTGCCGTGGCTCAGCAGATAGTCCGGCGAGGCCACCAGCACGAAGCCGATGTCTGCCAGCCGCTGCCCCACCAGCGCCTCCGGCTTGTCCTCGTAGGTGGTGATCCAGAGATCCAGCCCCTCATCCACCAGGTTGGTGCGGTGATCGAACAGGGAGACCTCCAGCTCCAGCTCGGGGTAGCGATCCTGGAACGCCTTGAGGCGCGGTATCACGTGCAGCCGGCCAAAGGACTGACCGACCCCCAGGTGCAGGACGCCACTCACCTTGCCACGCCGCTCCGCCACCATGGAGTCCGCCTCCTGCGCCACCGCCACCAGGGCGCGGCAGTGGCGGGCATACTCCTGGCCGAGTTCGGTCAGGGAGAAGCGGCGGGTGGTGCGCTGCACCAGCTGGGCACCGAGCGCGGCCTCCAGCAGCGCCAGTTGCTTGCTGATGTGGGACTTGGAGACGCCGAGCCGACGCGCGGCGGCGGAGATGCCCTGTTCACGGACCAGGGCATCGAAAATCAGCATTTGAGGGAGGCGTTGCAGCACGGGGTTACCAGATAGAGGATCCTGCCGCCATTATTCCAGAGTAGCCCGGTGAGGCCTAGCGGCCGAGCGCCTGCTTCACCGCGGCCAGCAGGGGATCCGCACCCGGATTCTGGCTGGCGCCATAGCTCGCGATCAGCTTGCCATCGCGCCCGATCAGGTACTTGTGGAAGTTCCAGCCGGGGGCATCGCCACCGGCGGCGGCCGCAAGCCCCTTATACAGGGGGCTGGCATCGGATCCGCGCACGGCGATCCGGTTGAACATGGGAAAGGTCACGCCGTAGTCACGGCGGCAGACGGTGGCGGTCTTGCCCTCATCCCCCGCCTCCTGCCAGAAGTCATTGGACGGAAAACCCAGGATGATCAGCCCCTTATCCTTGTAGCTCTGGTAGAGCGACTCCAGATCCCGGAACTGGCCGCGATAGCCGCAGTAGGAGGCGGTGTTGACCACCAGCACCACCTTGCCCTCGGTCAGTTGGCAGAGGTTGTGGCGCTGGGTGCTGTTGAGCTCCCGTTGCTCCACATTGAAGTAGTCGGGGCAGGCGGCCAGCGCCTGGCCTGCGCCGAGCAATAACAACAGAGTGAACCATTTCATCGGGCAACTCCTTTTGAACAGATGAATAGCATACGTATCCGCCGCGGCTCCGGTTCATTTCATGCTCAGTGCAGCGCTATGCCCGTCAGCCAGCCATGGCCCCAGAAGATGAGCAGCGCCGTGAGCGCCAGCCCCGCCCCCACGCAGATCCCCGTGCCCTGCCAGCTCGCCGCCGGACGCGGTTTCTGCTGCCAGTCCCGCACCGAAATCCAGACGATGCTGACCAGGGCCCATATTCCCACGCCTCCGAACAGCACCAGGGAGCGCGCCTCGCTGTTCACAGTCAAATGAACCCCCGCCCACAGCAGGGTACCGATGAGCTGGGGGTGCACCAGCCAGCGCCGGAAGTGGTTGGCCCCCTGCCCGGCACAGAGCAGGATCAGTGCGACGGGCATCAGCCCCATCGCCAGGGCCGGGCCCCAGGCGGGCAGAAAATAGAGTGGCATGGGGCTGGCGCTGCGCCAGCCAGCGAGGATGCAGGCGATGGCGACGAACACCAGCAGCGAGAAGAGTCCCTTGTAACGCTGCACTCCCAGCCGGTCGCGCAGGCGGGCACGGTGGGCCACGGCGAAGCAGGGATAGAGGTGGATCAGGGTAAATAGCACTACCCCCAGGGTCAGCAAGATCATGGGTTGCTCCTCGCACGTTGCCCCTCAGTATGGGGGGGATCACTATGCCGCAAAGCAGACGGGCAGAATACAAAAACCATATAAAAGACAGCGAGATAATGAAAATGAAAAAAGCCGATCCAGGGATCGGCAAGGTGCGTCAGAGGGTCTGCCAGCAGGCAAGCAACCACATCCGCTACACGGGGCAGAGGGTGGCCGGTGCCCTGCACCGGCCAGAAGAGGGACTAGTTGCGCAGCATATAGAGGGCCGCGACGTTGCGGGCCGTGAGCTGCAGGTTGGTGGTGGCGGTCGCCAGCGCCTCCGGCAGGGACATGGCGCGGTTGACCACGGCAAACACCGCGTCCAGGCCGTGCTCGTGCACCACGCCGTAATCGTCGGTGATACAGCCGGAGATGCCGATCACCGGCTTGCCGAACTGCTTGGCGCAACGCGCCACCCCGATGGGGGTCTTGCCGTGGATGGTCTGGCTGTCGATCCGTCCCTCGCCGGTGATGACCAGATCCGCATCGGCCACCGCCTCGGCCAGCTTCAACGCCTCGATGACGATCTGGATGCCGGGCTTGAGCTCGGCGCCCAGCAGCCCCACCAGGGCGGCGCCCATGCCACCGGCGGCGCCCGCCCCCGGAATGGCCTTCACCTGTTTGCCGAGGGCCTGCTCGATGCAGTCCGCATAGTGGGCCAGATTGGCGTCCAGCTGGGCCACCATCTCCGGGGTCGCCCCCTTCTGCGGGCCGAACACGGCGGAGGCGCCTTTCGGGCCGCACAGCGGGTTGTCCACGTCACAGGCCACCTCGATGGTGAGGCCGGTCAGGCGAGGATCCAGTCCGCTCAGATCGATGCGCGCCAACTCACTCAAGGCCCCGCCGCCCAGGGCGATGGGGCTGCCATCGGCCTTGAGCAGCTGGCCGCCGAGTGCCTGGATCATGCCGGCACCGCCGTCATTGGTGGCGCTGCCACCGATGCCGAGGATGAGGTGGGTCACCCCCATCTCCAGCGCCGCCAGGATCAGCTCACCCGTGCCCCAGCTGGAGGTGAGCAGCGGGTTGCGCCGCTCCGGTGCCACCAGGTGCAGGCCGGAGGCCGCCGCCATCTCGATGATGGCCCGCTCGCCATCCCCCAGCAGGCCGACGAAGCCCTGTACCTTGTTGCCGAGCGGTGCCGTCACTTCGACCGGCAGGATGCGACCGCCAGTGGCGTCGATCAGCGACTGTACCGTGCCCTCGCCGCCATCGGCCATGGGCAGCTTGATGTAGGTGGCGTCGGGCAATATCTGCTTGAAACCGGCCTCGATGGCATCTGCCACCGCCATGGCGCTCAGGCTCTCCTTGAATGAATCTGGTGCGATAACAATTTTCATATCAGTTCCTTAGGCGAGACCAAACACGCCAAACATCAGGGTGGAGACGGCTGCAATGGTCAGACCGACGGCAGTTTCGTAGGGGATGAGCTTCAGACGCTCGCTCACGCCCATGTGGACGCTGCCCCCGGTGGCATGGAAGAAGGAGCCGTGCGGCATGTGGTCAAACACGGTGGCACCGGCGTGGATCATGGCAGCGCCGGCCAGGCTGGTGATACCGAGTTCGATCAGGGTGGAGCTGAACACGTTGGAGGCCACCACGGTACCGGCTGTGGTCGAGGCGGTCGCCAGCGACATCAGGGCACCGGAGATGGGGGCCAGCAGGTAGGAGGGCAGACCGGAGGCGGTCAGGCCGCTGATCAGCACATCTTTCAGGCCGGAGTTGGCGATGATGCCCGCCAGGGTACCGGTGCCCAGCAGCATGATGGCCACCGGCGCCATGCGGGCCAGACCGGAGACCGCAAACTGGTTCACCTTGCTGAACTTGCCCATCATCAGGGCGCCGACCAGGCCGCCGAGCGGCAGGGCGATGAGCGGATCCACGACTATACCGGCCAGCGGGCGCAGGGCCAGCAGCAGGATGGCGACCAGAGGCGCGCTGATGGCGGCCAGGAAGCCGGGCAGCTGGGCACCGTCAAAGCTCACCACCTCGTCGGCGGCGACCTTGCTGCCCTTGTTGTTGAGGCGCTTGGCCAACCAGTAGGCCATCACCAGACCGAACAGGCCCGGGATGATGCCGGCCGCCATCACCGAGGTGAGCGGCAGGTGGAAGGCGTCGGACGCGGCTATGGCGTTCGGGTTGGGGGACATTACGTTGCCCGCCTTGCCGCCACCTATCATGGCCAGCAGGATGGCGGCCTTGGAGAGGTCGGCACGGCGAGCGATGGCCAGGGCGATGGGGGCGACAGTGATGACGGCCACGTCCACGAACACGCCGACCGCGGTCAGGATCAGGGTGGCCAGCGCCAGCGCCAGCAGGGCGCGGGTCTCACCGAGCTTCTTGACGATGGTCTCGGCGATGGTGGTGGCCGCACCGGATTCGATCAGCACGCCGGCCAGCACGCCGGCCGCCAGGATCCGCATCACGGCGGTGGTGATCCCCTGGGCGCCGCCGATCATCAGGGCGACGGTCTGGGTCAGGTCGGCTCCGCCGATCAGGCCACCGGCCAGGGCACCGACGATCATGCCGTAAGCGGGCGGCACCTTCTTCAGGATGAGGAAGATGGCGATGGAGAGCGCAGCGAGAGCACCGAGCGCGGATACAGGGATCATGACGGGCACCTTGAGTGGGAGTAAGTGGTGGCCATTATGGTGATCCCGGGTCGGAAAGCTTTGGCCGAAATGCCAAAGCTTTCGTTTTCATATCGTCATTTTTTGTTCATATGAACAAATCAACCGTCGAGATTGAGCCCGAGATAGAGCAGGAACTTGTCATCTAACTTGTTGAAATTTAACCCTGTTATCTGCTCTATCCGGGTCAGCCGGTAACGCAGGGTATTGGGATGAATGAACAAGGAATCGGCACAGGGATGCAGATCACAATCCTGCAAGAAATATTGGCGCAGCGTCTTTTGCAGCGTTCCCTTTGCATCCTCTTGCGCCAGCCTGAGCAGGGGAGCCCGCAGCTGATCCGCCTGCCAGGAGTCCGCCAGACTGCCGAGCAGCACCGGCAGCCGGTAATCCTCGAAGAAGTAGACCTGTTTGCGCGGCGCCTGGCGCATGCCACGGCGCAGGGTGTCGCGGGCGGTCTGGTAGGAGCGGGCCAGGCCGTCGATCCCGGCGAAGTAATCACCCACCCCGATGCGCACCTTGAAATGGGGAATGCGGGCCAGCAGTTGCTTGATGCGGCTGCGCTCCTGCGCCGATTGCCAGACGCCGTCGCTGAGCTGAGCCGGTTTGAGCACCACTATCTCGTCCAGGCCGTTGATGGCCACCAGGTTGTCCCGCTCCGGGTACTCCAGCAGATGCACCAGCTCCCGCAGCCGGGCGGGATCGGCCTCCTCCAGCGTCAGCACGGCCACCACCCGAGGCTGGGCCAGATCCAGCTCGAGGAAGCGGGCCGCCTGCTGCAGCTGATCGACCCGCCCCTCGCCGCGGATGAGCTGCAGCACCAGCTCCTCCTTGTGGCGCTTGTCCCACTGCAGCTGCTCGGTCAGCGCCGCCTGCTCCAGGATCAGCTCGGCGGTCATCCGCACCAGCTCGGCGTAAGCGCGCACTTCCTCCGGATCCCCCGAGATGCCGATGACCCCGAGCAGCTCCCCCTGATAGGCGATGGGCAGGTTGATGCCGGGCCGCACCCCCTTGAGCTGCTGGGCGGTGGCCTCGCTGATCTCCACCACCCGGTTCTCGGTCAGCGCCAGCACGGCCCCCTCGTGGCGCTGGTGCAGCCGCTCCGGATTGCCTGAGGCGATGATGAGGCCGCGTTCATCCATCACGTTGACCGAGAACGAGAGGATCTTCATCGCCCGGCTGACGATCTGCCGGGCCAGGGTATCATTTAGCTGCATGGGCTCTCCGGGTAAAAGCTGAGGTGACCAGAGGCGATGATGAGACGGCGCCTTCGTCCATCAGGTTGACCGAAAACGAGAGGATCTTCATCGCCCGGCTGACGATCTGCCGGGCCAGGGGGTCATTTAGCTGCATGGTCTCTCCGGGCAAAAAGCTGAGGTGGTCGCGCAAAGATGCCACATCATCAAGACAAGCGAGGGGGGGATCGCTAGAATAGGCCACTTTACCCCAGGTGTGCCCACCATGGATCACGGATTTGGCGCAGGCCCAGTCCCCTGGTGATGGCCCCGTCCTTTCGATATGGATCCCGTTATGGACTATGAATTTCGCCGCGACCCGTTCGGTGGCTATCGCGCCCGGTTCTCCATGGGCCATGAAGCCATAGGTCAATGGCTGATCGACGAGGTGGGAAAGGATGAGGAGAAGCTCGACGAGCTGTTCTCCATCATCGACCAGCTGTCCAACCGCAGCCGTGTCGAATACCGTCTGCTCGGCGGCGACTATTCGCTGCTGCTCACCCATGAGGAGGCGGAGGTGAAGGCCAACGTCCTCAATATCGAGCAGGATGAGGATCTCGACGATCTCGCCTACTACGATGATGAGCAGCTGGCCATGTGCGGACTGGAAGACTTTGCCCAGGTGCTCGGCTCTTGGCGCGCCTTTATCCGCAATGAGGATATGGGCTGATCACCCTCTATTATCGGGCAAGCATGCCCGCTGCAACCCAACAGGATTGACTATGTCTATTTACGATTTTGATGACGAACTGCCGGAAGACGAAGAACAGGAATCCAGCCAGAAAGCCGCCGTGCCCGCCAAGAAGAAGGGCAAGCAGGTGATGAACACTCAGGTCAACCTGAGCCCGCGCGATGCCAGCCGCCTGAACGGCCTGCACGTGGAAGCCATCACCACCCTGGACGACGTCAGCCTGCCGAAGAACGTCATCTTCAAGGCCGGCCTGATCGCCCTGGGCGAGCTGGAAGCGACCAAGCGTGCCGATATCATCGCCCGCGTGATTGCCGAATCCGGCCGTTAATACGGCTTGGGTGCGTTAAGTCGCGCCACCACCTCTCACCAAAGCCGGAGCCTCTGCTCCGGCTTTTTTATTGGCCAGACAGCGGCCGACAGGTGGCACAACAGACCGCGGCAGGGATCCGACCAGTCTATCGAGCCTTGTGCCAGGGGGAAGGGATCGTTAAGGTGCGCCCCTTCTAACTCGCAAGGAGACTCAATGTTACCGCTACCCGATGCCTTGATCTGGGGAGTGCTGGCGCTGGCCGTGCTGCTCTGCCTGGCCCGCCAGCCGAGACCCGGCCTGATCCTGCTGGGGCTCGCCCTGCTGGCCGCCCTCTGGCTGGGGCGCCTCAGCCCCTTCGCCGCGCTGGTCAGCCTCGCCGGCCTGTTGCTGGCCTGGCAAACCCCCAGCCTGCCCCAACCCTGGCGTGGCATCGCACTGACGCTGGTGCTGCTGTGGGCCATCGCCCTGACGCTGCATCTGGTGCCGGGCTTTGACAACCTCAGGGTACTGGATCGGGTGCAGGCCGGCCCCGCCAGCGTGCCCTTCAGCCTGTATCTCAATCTGGACAAGCCGCTGATCTTCTTCGGCCTGCTGCTGGCCTGGCCCACCCTGCTCGGCCAGGGAGGCCCCATCCGCTGGCGACCACTGGCCCTGCTCATCCTGCCACTGGCGGCCCTGTTGCTGGCGGCCTGGCAGCTCGGCGCCCTCAGGCCAGAACCGGGGCTGCCCCACTGGTGGTGGCTGTTTGCCCTCAACAACCTGCTATTCACCTGTGTGGCGGAGGAGGCGCTGTTTCGGGGCCTGATCCAGCAAGGGGTGGCGAACCGAAGCAAGCCCTGGTTCGGTCTCCTGGTCGCCAGCCTGCTGTTCGGGGCGGCGCATCTGGCCGGAGGCCCGCTGCTGATGCTGTTTGCCGCCCTGGCGGGGGCCTGCTACGGGCTGGCGTTCCAGCTCAGCGGACGGCTGAGCGTCGCCATCCTGTTGCATTTTTTGTTCAACTTCGCCCACCTGGCCCTGTTCACCTACCCGCTGGCCAGCCGCTGAGGCCCCACTGGCATCGCCTCTTGAGCGAACGACGGACAAAAAAATGCCCCGAACACAGGTTCGGGGCATTTTTCATCGACCCGGTTCAGTCGACGTAGAAGGTCTGCTGGAAGGTCAGCGTCTGCTGCTGCCCCTCGCCCATGATCTTCAGGGTGAACTGATAGGTATCTTCGTTGCGGTAGGGCAGCACCGCCAGATAATAGATGGAGTCCCCCTCCTTCACCTCCTGAAAGCTCAGGGTGCGAATGGTGCCGGTGAGGTTCTTGGCCTCCCCGCTGATGCCCACCGCCTGGGCCACCCCCTGCTTGTTTTGCACCGCTATGTTGACGATGCCGTTGTAGCGGCTGCGCTCCAGACCATAGGCCTTGGCCACCTCGGGGGTGAGGAAGCTGGAGTTGAAGGCGTTGTAATGCACCTGCCAGGGACCCAGCTCCTTCATCTGTTCGGCCCGCAGTGGCAGCGTCATCAACAGTGCCAACAGGCAGCTAATCCAGGCTGTTTTCATGATGTCATCCTTCTCGTGTTTACGACTCCAGCAGGGCACTGATCTCGGCGGGGATCTGCCTTGGCGCCTCGATGGCGACCGTCTTGTGCCGTCCCAGCTCCCCCCGCACTATGCGGACCTGCCCCTTGGCCACCTTGAACTGCTTGGCCAGGTACTTGATCAGATGGCCATTGGCCTGGCCATCCACCGGCGGCGCCGTGATGGCCACTTTCAACTCCTCGCCGTGCAACCCGACGATCTGATCCCGGCTCGCCTTGGGCTGGATCACCAGATGCAGTATCAGCCCGTCCCCTTCTCGCAGGACGGCCGGCATCAGATCATCAACCACAGTTGGCCGAACAGATCCCCTAACAGATAGTTTATGGCCTGCAAGCCGATAAAGGCGACCAACACCGAGAGATCCAGGCCACCCAGTGCCGGCAGGATGCGGCGGATCGGAGCCAGGAAGGGTTCGGTCAGCTGGTGCATCACGTATTCGATGGGGTTGCGACCCTGGCTGACCCAGCTCAGGATGGCGCGGATCAGCAGCACCCAGAAGATCATGGCGCCCGCCTTCTTCAGCACGGTGAGGGCGGCGAACAGGCTGAGGGTGAGCCAGTCGGTCAGCAGCACGTTCATGCTCTTGAGCAACGCCAGCTTGGCGAAGGCGATGATCAGGGCCAGCAGCACCGAGGCCATGTCCAGCCCGCCGAAGCCGGGAATGATGCGACGCAGCGGCACTACCAGCGGGTTGGTCAGCTTGACCACCGTCTGGCTCATGGGGTTGTAGAAGTCGGCGCGGGCCCACTGCAACCAGACGCGCAGCAACACCACCATGAGGTAAATATCAAAAACCGTATTAATCAGAAAGTAAGCCGTGTTCATCCGGGCTCCTTGTTAAGCCGTAAGCGTGATCAGAAAAAGGTTTCCATCTCGGCGGCCCGGGTGACGGCCGCCTGCATGGCGTGAGCGGTCAGCGGCATCAGCCCCTGCTCCTGGAATGTCTTGACGGCCTCGGCCGTGGTGCCGCCCTTGCTGGTCACCTGCTCGCGCAGGGTCTGCAAGGAGAGCTGGGGGTTCTGCTCCACCATGGCGGCGGCGCCGAGGGCGGTCTGCTGCACCAGCAGGCGGGCCTGCTCGGGCGAGAAGCCCATCGCCTCCGCCTGCTCGGCGATCGCCTGCATAAACAGGAAGAAGTAGGCAGGCGCACTGCCCGCCGCCGCGATGACGCCGTTGATGCCGCTCTCCTGCTCGACCCAGAGGGTCTTGCCCACGGCCTGCATCATCTGTTCGGCAAAGTCGCGATCCCCCTGCTCGATGCCCGCCGGGGCATAGAGACCCGTCATCCCCAGTCCCAGCAGGGAGGGAGTATTGGGCATGGTGCGGATGATGCGAGTGTGACCCCCCGCCATCTCGCCAAGGCGCGCCACCTTGATGCCGGCGGCGATGGAGACGAGCAGCTTGCCGGTCAGCGACCCCAGCTCGGCGACCAGTGCGCCCAGCATGGCGGCCATCAGCTGCGGCTTGACCGCCAGCACTATGACCTCGGCCGCCCGGGCCGCCTCGGCGTTGTCCTGGGTGATGCGAATGCCATAGTCGCTCGCCAGCGCATCCAGTTTGGGACGGCTGGGGTTGGCGGCGATGATGCGCTCGGCCGGATAACCCGCCTGGATCAGGCCGGCAATGATGCTGCGGCTCATGTTGCCCGCCCCGATGAAGGCGAGGATCTTATGCTGCATCTTGCACTCCTGCTGATGAAATGACTGCGGAGCCCTGCGTGCCCGCCCCGATGAAGGCGAGGGTTCTATGTTGCATCAAACACTCCTGTTATTGGCTGCCAACACGGCGGTTCGCCTGCGCCGACGAAGGCGAGGACAGGCGGCACCCCGTGCTGCTGTTTATGAATAATCGCGGGCACCGAAGATGGCGGTGCCGACTCGTACCATGGTGCTGCCATGGGCGATCGCCGGCTCGAGATCCTCGGTCATGCCCATCGAGAGGGTATCGACACTCGGGTATTGTTGCGCAAGCTCGGTGAACAGAGCCTGCATACGCCGCATCTGTGCGGCCAATACCGCCTCGTCACTGGTATGCTCGGGAATGGCCATCAGGCCACGCAGCACCAGCCGTTCACTCCGGGCGACCAGCGCGGCCAGGCGGAAAATCTCTTGCTC
Source organism: Aeromonas sp. sia0103 (assembly GCF_963895295.1). Classification (NCBI taxonomy): domain Bacteria; kingdom Pseudomonadati; phylum Pseudomonadota; class Gammaproteobacteria; order Aeromonadales; family Aeromonadaceae; genus Aeromonas; species Aeromonas sp. sia0103. The sequence goes on from NZ_CAWQKG010000061.1 coordinate 97,678, forward strand.
CGACGTACCGGATTTGCTGCTCTCTCCGCTAATATTGATTTGCAGACAGACATTTAGCGGAGCCAGCCCGGCCGGACGCTGGCTATTGAGGCGCTCGATCAGCTTGTCACGATCGACACTTTGTACCCAGTCGAATCGCTCCGCCACCAGTCTGGATTTGTTTGATTGCAGCGGGCCGATAAAGTGCCACTCTATGTCTGCGCAGTCGGCCTGGGCGCGCAGGGTGTCGATCTTGGCCGCCGCCTCCTGGGCATAGGATTCGCCGAATCGGCGCTGACCCGCGGCATAGGCGGCCTGGATGTCTTCCAGCGGCTTGGTCTTGCTGACCGCGAGCAGCTGGATATGTTCGGCTCCGCGGCCAACCCGCCGGGCAGCCTGTACAATACGTTCCTTTACCTGAAGCAGGTGCTGGGCAATCTGGTTCATATTTCGTTCGTGATCTTGTGATGGGAGAATAACAAGTCTATGGATATCACAGAGTTATTGGCTTTCAGTGTAAAGCATAAGGCCTCGGATCTACACCTCTCGGCCGGGGTTCCCCCGATGATCAGGGTTGATGGGGAGGTTCGCAAGATCAATTTGCCCGCCCTGGAACACCGGGAAGTGCACGCCCTCATCTACGACATCATGAACGACCACCAGCGCAAGGAGCTGGAAGAGAACTTCGAGGTGGATTTCTCCTTCGAGGTGCCCAACCTGGCCCGCTTCCGGGTCAACGCCTTCCAGCAGGCGCGCGGCTCGGGCGCCGTGTTCCGCACCATCCCCAGCACAGTGCTGAGCCTGGAGGATCTGGGGGCCCCGGAGATGTTTCGCAAGATCGCCGAATTCCCCCGCGGCCTGGTGCTGGTCACCGGCCCGACCGGCTCGGGCAAGTCCACCACCCTGGCGGCCATGGTCGATTACATCAACGACAACTTCCACCACCACATCCTCACCATCGAGGATCCCATCGAATTCGTGCACGAAAACAAGCGCTGCCTGGTCAACCAGCGCGAGGTGCACCGCGACACCAGGAGTTTCGCCAACGCCCTGCGCTCGGCGCTGCGGGAGGATCCGGACATCATACTGGTGGGGGAGATGCGCGATCTGGAGACCATACGTCTCGCCATGACCGCCGCCGAGACCGGCCATCTGGTGTTCGGCACCCTGCACACCTCCTCGGCCGCCAAGACCATAGACAGGATCATCGACGTCTTCCCCGGCTCGGAGAAGGACATGGTGCGCTCCATGCTGTCCGAGTCCCTGCGCGCCGTCATCTCCCAGACCCTGCTCAAGCGGATCGGCGGGGGTCGGGTGGCGGCCCACGAGATCATGATGGGCATCCCCGCGGTGCGAAACCTCATCCGGGAAGACAAGATTGCCCAGCTCTACTCCGTCATCCAGACCGGGATGACCCACGGCATGCAGACCATGGATCAGAGCCTCAAGCAGTTGGTCAACCGGGGCATAGTCGCCGCCCTCGACGCCAAGGCCAAGGCGGCCGATCCCAACAGTATCTAGGACAAGCTCACCCCAAGGAGACACTATGAACATGGATGTTCTGCTGGCTGAACTGGTTGCCCAAAAGGGCTCGGATCTGTTCATCACGGTCGATGCACCGCCCACCCTCAAGGTCAATGGGCGCCTGGTGTCGCTCGGCGATAAACCGCTGGACAGGCCGGCTGCGCTTGCCCTGGTCAGGGAGAGCCTGGACGCTGAGCACTTCGAGCGCTACCTGCATAGCCGGGAGGCGAACTACGCCATCCATCGCGAGGCGCTGGGACGGTTCCGGGTCAGCGCCTTCTGGCAGCAGGATATGCCGGGCATGGTACTGCGCCGCATCGAGACCCATATCCCCAGCTTCGGCGAGCTGGTGCTGCCCCCCATCTTGCAGGAGGTGGCCATGGCCAAGCGCGGGCTGGTGCTGTTTGTCGGTGCCACCGGGGCCGGCAAGTCCACCACCCAGGCGGCCATGATTGGTTATCGCAACCAGCACGGGGACGGTCACATACTGACAGTGGAAGATCCGGTGGAGTTCGTGCATCAGCACGGCCGCTGCCTGATCACCCAGCGGGAGGTGGGCATCGATACCGAATCCTTCGATGTGGCGCTCAAGAACTCCATGCGCCAGGCGCCGGATGTCATCCTCATTGGCGAGATCCGCAACCAGGAGACCATGGAGCTGGCCATCCAGTTTGCCGAGACGGGCCACCTCTGTCTCGCCACCCTGCACGCCAACAATGCCAACCAGGCGCTGGATCGCATCCTCCATCTGGTGCCAGAGGCGAAACACCGCCAGTTCCTGTTCGATCTCTCCTTCAACCTGCGCGCCATCGTCGCGCAGCAGCTACTGCCCTGCACCGATGGCAGCCGCCGGGTCGCCGCCTTCGAGATCCTGCTCAACACCCCGCTCATCACCGACATCATCCGCAAGGGCGAGATGCATCGGCTCAAGGAGGTGATGACCAAATCCAGCGAGCTCGGCATGCAGACCTTCGATCAGGCGCTGTTCGCCCTGTTCTGCGCCGGCCAAATTGGCTACAGTGAGGCCCTTGCCCACGCTGACTCCGCCAACGACCTGCGGCTGCTGATCAAGCTGTCCGGTCGTGAGCAGCTGGGCGCAGGTTCATTGGACAACGTCACCCTGGACGAATGAGGGGCGTGCGTCACCGCTAGAAAGGATAGTTATGCTGATTGTGGTTTCCCCGGCCAAAACGCTGGATTACGAGTCGCCGCTGGTGACTTCCCGTTTCACCCTGCCCGCGTTGCTGGATCACTCCGCCCGGCTGATCACCCGAGCCCGGCAACTGGCCCCGGATCAGATCGCCAGCCTGATGAAGATCAGCGACAAGCTGGCAGGACTGAACGCGGCACGCTTCGCGCAGTGGCAACCGGATTTCACCCCGAGCAACGCCCGCCAGGCGCTGCTGGCCTTCAAGGGCGATGTCTACACGGGTCTTGCCGTGGAAGACTTCAGCGAAGCGGACCTCGACTTTGCCCAGGCACACCTGCGCATGTTGTCCGGCCTCTATGGCGTGCTGCGCCCGCTCGACCTGATGATGCCCTACCGGCTGGAGATGGGGATCCGTCTCGACAACGAGCGCGGCAAGGATCTGTATCAATTCTGGGGCGACATCATCACCGAGCACCTCAACCAGGCGCTGGCCGCACAGGGGAGCGAGGTGCTGGTCAATCTGGCGTCCGACGAATACTTCAAGTCGGTACGCCCGCGGGTACTGAAGGGCCGGATAGTGACGCCTGTGTTCAAGGACGAGAAGAACGGTCAGTTCAAGATCATCAGCTTCTACGCCAAGAAGGCTCGCGGCATGATGGCGCGCCACATCATCAAGCACAGGTTAACCGAGGTGGAGCAGCTGATCGGTTTCAATGCCGGTGGCTACTATTTCGTGCCAGAAGAGTCTGATGCGCACACCCTGATGTTCAAGCGTGCTGAAAATTAATTACAAAATGAGGGAACCAAGTTCAGGATCCCCGGGTCTGAATACGTGAATCCTCTGTTGTAAGCACTTTTTGTTAGCCGACGTTTATGCGTCGGCTTTTTTCTGCGCGTCTTTCCACCCGCCGGCAGGGCGCCGGTGGCAGCAAACAAAACGGCCATCCGAGGATGGCCGTTTTGCATCATGTATTACTTCTTTTTCTTGGCCGACTTCTTCTTGCCATCCTTAGGTTTCTTCTTCTTCACCGGCACCCGCGCTTCCTTATGCTTGGGACGCAGCACGTCGATCACCCGGCGCTTGAGGCGCTCTTCGGTGTAACGCTCGATCTTGGAGACCATGGCCATATCGTGGGCCTCCACCAGGCTGATGGCGCAGCCACGGTTGCCGGCTCGACCGGTGCGGCCGATGCGGTGCACATAGACGTCGGTGCCGTAGGGCATGTCGTAGTTGATGACATGGCTGACGTTGGGCAAGTCGATACCACGGGCGGCCACGTCGGTGGCGATGAGGAAGGGCACTTCACCGGCGTGGAACTTGCGGATCGACTCGATGCGCTTGCTCTGCTCCATCTCGCCACGGATCCAGGCGCAGGAGACACCGGCCGCCTGCAACTGGCCGGAGAGCTCAGCCAGCCGCTCACGGGTCTTGACGAAGACGATGGCCTTCTGGGTTTCCGGATCCTTCAGGATGTGGATCAGCAGCGCCAGCTTGTGGGCGGCATCATCGGCCAGGTGCACCCACTGGGTGATAGGGCGACGCTCGCTGCGGGGGGGCTCGGCGTGCAGCTCGACCGGCTCCTTGAGGATCTCGTTGGCGAACTTCTCCAGCCCGGCCCCTTCCAGGGTCGCGGAGAACAGCATGGTGTGCTTGCGGTAACGCGCCTCGGCCACGATGCGGTTCACGTCCTTGACGAAGCCCATGTCCAGCATGCGGTCGGCTTCATCCAACACCAGTACCTCGATGTCGTGGCTCTCGAACTCTTCTTTGTCGATGTATTCCAGCAAGCGGCCCGGGGTCGCCACCACGATGTCGGTGGTCTTGGTCAAGGCCGGCAGCTGCTCTTCGTGGCTGACACCGCCGATGATGGTCTCGATGCTGAGGTGGGTGTGCACCGCCAGCGCCTTGGCGTGGGCACTGACCTGCAGCGCCAGCTCGCGGGTCGGGGTCAGGATCAGCATGCGGCACGGGCCCGGCTTGCGGCGCGGGAAATCCAGCAGGTGTTGCATGGCGGGCAGCAGGAAGGCGGCCGTCTTGCCGGTACCGGTCGGAGCGGATGCCAGAATATCGCGGCCGTCCAGGGCTGGCTCCAGCACCATCTGCTGAATGGTAGTGGGGCGGGTGAATCCCATCTCGGCCAGGGCCCGGTTGAGGGCTGGATTCAGGTCGAAATCATCAAAGGACTGGCTCATGGCAATACTCGGTCATTAAGGAAACGGCAGATTATAGGCGATTATGCCGCCGGCTCCTATGGCGACTATGGCTTAGCCGCTATAATCGCCGACCATTTTGGGTATGGCAGAGAGATGGCGGGGGTCAGATGGGACGAAACAGCGGTTTTACCTTCAAACAATTTCACATCGATCACGATCGCTGCGCCATGAAAGTCGGCACCGACGCCATACTGCTGGGAGCCTGGGCGCCCATCGCCGCGGCGCGTCGGGTGCTGGACATAGGCACCGGCAGCGGCCTCATCGCGCTGATGCTGGCCCAGCGCAGCCATGCCGACTGTCACATCGACGGGGTGGAGCTGGATAAGGATGCAGTCGCCCAGGCCAGAGCGAACGTGGCGGCCTCCCCCTGGCCCACCCGGGTCGGCATCATCGAGAGTGCGATTCAGGACTATCAGGCAGCGCCCTACGATCTCATCGTCTCCAACCCCCCCTATTTCGTGGCGGGTCAGTCGTTTAGCGATCCGGCCAGGGCGCGGGCCCGCCACACCGGCGCCCTCGGCAGCCGGGATCTGCTGGCGGCGTGCGCTCGTTTGCTGGCCGCCGACGGGCGGGTGGCGCTGGTGCTGCCGACCGCCATGGCGGATGAAATTTTATGCATCTCGGCAGATTATGATCTGTACGGCGTTTGTTATACAGCTGTTATCACCAGAGCAGGTAAAGCGGCAAATCGCGTTTTATTGCTACTTGGCAGAGGATTAAGCAGGTGTGAGAGGGATGAGATTGTGATCCATTCTACTGCTGGAGGCTATTCCGACAGATACATCCAACTAACCCACCCCTTCTATTTGAAGATGTAAATTTCGCCTTGAACTATTTTTTCACATCATTATGCTGACTGGCAAACGAGCACCCGCTCAAGACCAGCTCAAACCACTGGTCGCGATGAAAAAAGCAGCGGGGCTCCTTTTTTTTACCCCTGAACAACACCGGTCATCGACCAATAAAAAACTATAACAAGCAATAGTTTACAAGACAGACGAGGTTGAACTTGACGAAATCACTCACATTATCCGACGTACTCGGATTGGGCTTCATGACCTTTGCCTTCTATTTGGGCGCCGGTAACATCATCTTCCCGCCGCTGGCCGGTTACATGGCAGGCGAGAACCTTCCCCTGGCCATGCTGGGCTTCCTGGTTACCGCGGTGGGCCTGCCGCTCATCACCATCCTCGCCGTCGCCAAGGCCGGCAACGGCTGGGCCGGCATGACCAAGCTGCTGCCCGCCGGCGTGGCCACCACCCTGGCCGTCGCCATCTACATCATCATAGGCCCGGCCTTCGCCGCCCCCCGTACCGGCCTGGTGGCCTACGAGATGGGCCTCAAGCCCTTCATCGGTGACATGGGACAGGCCGGTCTGGTCGTCTACACCCTGTTCTTCTTCGGGGTCGCCATGCTGGTCTCCCTCAACCAGGGCAAGCTGATGGATGCCATCGGCAAGTATCTGACCCCGGTGCTGATGATCCTGCTGCTGACCCTGGCCGTCGGCGTCTTCGTCGCACCCCAGGGCACCATGCCCGCCGCGTCCGGCGACTATCAGCACAGCCCCCTGGTGAAAGGGATCCTGGAAGGCTACAACACCATGGACACCCTGGCGTCCCTGATGTTCGGCGCCCTGATCGTCGATCTGCTGCGCAAGAAAGGCATCAACGACTACCAGAGCCAGTTCAAGTACCTGGCCATCGCGGGCGTCATCTCCGCCATCGGTCTGTCCGTGGTCTATGTCTCCCTGTTCCAGCTGGGTAACACCGCTGCCGGCGTGGCCTCAGACGTCAGCAATGGCGGCGCCATCGTGAACGCCTATGTGCTGAGCCTGTTCGGTCAGCCGGGCCAGTTCATCCTGGCGGGTATCATCACCCTGGCCTGCTTCACCACCGCCGTGGGCCTGATCTCCGCCTGCTCCGACTTCTTCCACAATCTCACCGGCATCAGCTACCAGAAGCTGGTCGTGCTGCTGGGGAGCATCTGTGCCGTGGTCGCCAACGTGGGCCTGAGCCAGCTCATCAGCCTCTCCATTCCGGTGCTGGTTGCCATCTATCCGGTTGCCGTGGCGCTGGTGCTGGTCACTTTCCTGAAGGGCTACTTCGGTCGTCCCCGCCTGGTGTTCCGCTCCGTGTTGCTGGTCGCCTTCCTGTTCGGCTGCCTGGATGGCCTCGGCGCTGCCGGCATGAAGATGGATGCGTTCGCCTTCCTGCCGCTGTTTGACAAGGGCCTGGCCTGGTTGCTGCCGACCCTGCTGGCCTGTGGCCTCGGCGTGCTGGTCCGCACCGGCGACAAGCTGGCTGCCGAAGCCGCCTGATCGTCCGTCATACCGATACAAGAGAGGCCAGCATCTGCTGGCCTCTCTGTTTTTGTGTGATTGCCGGGGCGCTGCCCTGGTACGGGAAATGGAGCTAGAGCACGGATGCTGGCTTGGGTCTGCCCTCCAGTCCATACCAATGCTGCTCCACCCGACCGGCATGCCACTGGAAGGTGCCCCAGGGCCGGTCTGCCTGCCAGCGCGGGAAGCTGATCAGCACGCTGTTGTCTTCATACTTGTAGATAGAGGTGTTGATCTGGATATCGGACAGGATCAGCAGCAGGACGCCACCGATGAAACTCCATTTCAGCGCTTTCCACATGATGGTTACTCGAAGCAGATTTCGATGGTGGCACGGCCGTAGTCAGAATCGAACGGCATCATGATCTTGGCACCATCTGCCCTGTGAGTGATGGTGTGGTTGGGACCCGAGACGATGATCGGGGTCGCCATGTCAAACTCGTAGCCCTTCTCCCCCAGCATGCGCTTGGCGCCGCCGGTCACCATGTTGGTGATCTCACCCACCATGTCGGTCACCTCCTCATTGAGGGTGGCCGGAGCCTCCCCCAGCATGCGGCGCATGATCTCGAGCGCCAGCCCCTTCTCGAAGCTGATGGAGAGCGAACCCCTGGTCTGCGGGCCCACCATGCCGATGAGACCGGAGACATCCCCTCGTGCCAGCTCATCCGTCTTGCGCTTGGGGGCGCCCGGCTTGAGTTCCAGCTGTGCCATGGTGGAGAGCACGTTGAGCAGGGAGAGCAGGAACGGGTTTACAAAATCAGCCTTCATCTTGACTTCCTACGGTGGACGAACAGCGAGCGCATTGACCATGAGCCTCTATGGTCTTGTTGGTAATAGTAAAACCATGCAGGTGAGCCTGCTCGGAAAAGGCGCCGTCGATGGCCGGATCATGCAGCTCGACCACCTCCCCGCAGCGATCGCAGATCAGCAACTGCATGGGATGGGCATGGTCGAAATGGCAGCAGAAGATGAAGGCGTTGAGGGACTCGACCTTGTGGGCGAAACCCTGCTCGAGCAGAAAGTCGAGCGCCCGGTAGACGGTCGGGGGCTTGGCATGGGCCTCGGTCTGCTGCAGCTGGGCCAGCAGATCGTAGGCGCTGATGGCGTTGCCATGGGCGGCAAGCAGCCGCAGAACCTGGCGCCGGGTCGGGGTAAACCGGATCCCGCGTTGCTCGCAGAGGCGTTCCGCTCGTTGTAAAAGTTGGTCTTGATTCATGATCACACAGTCACCCTGTCAATTAGCCGGATACTATCACAGGGCCCCAGGTGGCGCGGCGACAAAATTCATTTTCTGGGGCCGTCTCACGTTGTGGTAGAATCCGGCCCCTTGTTTTGCCAACCCGGATGATTTTTATGCAGGCGCAGCGCTTTTCCATCGCCCCCATGCTGGACTGGACCGATCGGCATTGCCGTTATTTCCACCGTCTGATGACCCGCCAGACACTGCTCTACACCGAGATGGTGACCACGGGCGCCATCATCCATGGCAAGGGCGATTATCTGGGTTACAGCGAGCAGGAGCACCCCATCGCCCTGCAGCTCGGGGGCAGCAACCCGGCCGATCTGGCCCGCTGCGCCAAGCTGGCGGAGGAGCGCGGTTATGACGAGATCAACCTCAACGTGGGCTGCCCGTCCGATCGGGTCCAGAACGGCCGCTTCGGCGCCTGCCTGATGGGTGAACCGACCCTGGTCGCCGATTGCGTCAAGGCGATGCGCGATGTGGTGAGCATTCCGGTGACGGTCAAGACCCGGATCGGCATCGACGAGCAGGATTCCTACGAATTCTTGCAAGCCTTCATCGAGCAGGTGCGCGACGCCGGCTGCGAGACCTTCATCGTCCACGCCCGCAAGGCCTGGCTGAGCGGCCTGAGCCCGCGTGAGAACCGCGAGATCCCGCCACTCGACTACCCGCGTGTCTATCGGGTCAAGCAGGATTATGCCGACCTGACCATAGCCCTCAACGGGGGTGTGACCAGCCTGGAGCAGACCCTGGATCACCTGCAGCATGTGGACGGGGTCATGATGGGGCGTGAGGCCTATCAGAATCCCTATCTGCTGGCCCAAGTGGACAGCCAGGTATTCGGCCTGGGCGGTGAGCTGCCGAGCCGCCACGAGGTGGTACGGATGATGCTGCCCTACATGGAGTCGGAGCTGGCCAAGGGCAACTACCTCTCCCACATGACCCGTCACATGCTCGGCCTGTTCCAGAACATGCAGGGCGCCCGCGCCTGGCGTCGCCACCTGAGCGAGAACGCCTGCAAACCGGGCGCTGATATCCAGGTGGTGCTGGATGCCATGGCCAAGGTACCCGAGTTCGCCAGCCCGCTGACGGTGGAGTAAGCCATGTATCGCTTCACCGGCTCCTGGCTGCACAAGGCGTTGGTGCGCCTCTGCGCCGGCCTGCTTGCCATCCTCGGCATCAAGCTCACCGCCTTCTACCTGCTCGGGCTGGTGCTCGTGCTGGGACTGCACAAGGATCAGCTGCTGCACTAGCAGCCACCACACTCATGCCGATGAGCCATGAAAAAGCCGGAACAGGAGATGTTCCGGCTTTTTTATATCGATTTTATAGGGATCGCGGCGCCCTGATTACTCGCTCAGATCAACAAACTGCAGCTCGGGGGGCGACGAGGTCAGCACGTCGGCGCAGTAGTCCCAGGTCGAGATGCGATAGTGCTGCAGATCCTCGTCCAGATGCAGGCCATCGGACTCCTGATGGAACCAGCTGGCGAAGCGGGACGGGATGATCAGCTGGATCTGCTCCTCTATGGTATGACTGTCCCGGCCTTCCGCCAGGTCGCAATCCTCCATCACCCGCACGGCGAAGATGTGGCGGAAACTGACCCGGCAGAGCGGCTGCGGTGGCAGGTCGATACTGCGCGCGCGGCCCAGCATGACGGTCAGGGTGTCACTCCAGATATCCTGATGCAGTTCGGCCACGACCAGGCCGGGGGGAAGCTGGCGGGACGGTGCCCAAGGCACGGCCACCTGCCGAATGGCATTCTTCTGTTCCATCATCCACCTCACTACAGCGCATGCCATATTCTGAGTGTATCCGAAACAAATTAGGCTGACGATGGCAAGAAAAAACCCGGCGTGAGCCGGGTTTCATTCGATAACTTTACGCCCTTACTTTACGGCGTCTTTCAGCGCCTTGCCTGCCACAAAGGACGGCACATTGGCGGCTGCAATCTGGATCTCTTTACCAGTTTGCGGGTTGCGGCCGGTGCGGCCTGCGCGATGGTTTACCTTGAAGGTACCAAAACCCACCAACTGAACGGCATCGCCCTCTTTCAGACTCTGGGTAATACCATTGATGATCTCTTCCAGAGCCACTTTGGCCTGAGCTTTGCTCAGGTCTGCTTTGGCGGCAATTGCATCGACAAGTTGAGCTTTGTTCATAACATTTCCTTTATGATCGGGCATTTAGCACCGGGCCACTCTATTCAAAAAAAAACACTCAGGCAAAGGCTTTATCAGCCGGATTGGCTTGAATGCTGGGGTTTTCATCAAGATCTGCGGAAATAGTCACATATCTCGCCCCCTAGTCATCATTCATGACCAGAAAGCGGCGAGCAAGTGATGAGGACTTGTACCCGAAGCCCCATCTGATGTAACAATATCCCCACACTCCTATTGACGGTCAACCGTATTTTCCCTAGTTATAGGGGGTGTCGTCAGTCGATGAGAATGACCGGAGGCATGCAGCCATAGCGCCGCATGTCCATGCCCATGGAGGGACTATGTTAACTGAACTGGAACAAACCAAGCGCGCTTTGGCAGGCAAGCACAGGGCGATCGATGACTGGCTGGATGCCAGGCAGGCGTTGCTGGTCGAGTACATGCGATTGGCCGGGCTCATGCCCGCCAGATCCAAGCAGCGATCCCTCCCCGGTCACGTCGACTTGCAGCGCTTCTGCGAGCAGCTGGTCGACTATGTCAGCGCCGGTCACTTCGAGATCTACAACCACGTGGTCACCGCCTTCGAGCAGGCCAGCGGCGACAAGCTGGAGCTGGCCAAGCGCATCTATCCCCACATCCGGGCCTGCACCGAGTTCGCTCTGGAATTCAACGATAAATACAGCAATGCCGACGAGGCCCAGTTACTGCTGCTCGATGAGGATCTGAACCAGCTGGGCCCAGTGCTGGAGGACAGGTTCAAGCAGGAAGACCGACTGGTCAAGGCATTGCAAGTGGTCGAGTCCCTCAGCCACCCGCAACCCTGATGCTCAATACCGGAGCCACCTCAAGGTCCTGATGAACAAGCTGCATTACACTTTGGAGCATGATTTGTTAGCACTGCGTCCAAACGCAGACCGGAGATGAGCATGCCCGAGCGCCGTCACTTTACCAGGATCTTCTATTTGACCGCCGCCAGCCTGGTGCAGGGCCAGCGCCAATGGCCGACCCAGCTGATCGATGTGTCCCTGCAAGGCGCCCTGCTGCTCAGACCCGAAGCCTGGTCTGGCAGCGACGACAAGGAGTATGAGCTCAGCTTCGTGCTGAGCGGCAGTGACATAGTGATCAGGATGCAGGTAGAACTGACCCACGAGGCCAGCAAGAAGCTGGGATTCTACTGCCACCACATCGACATCGACAGCGCCAGCCATCTGAAGCGGATGATCGAGCTGAACGTGGGGGAGGAGCAGTTGCTGTATCGCGAGCTGGAACAACTGCTGGAAGAGCACCAGGAGCACGCTCAGCCCTAGCCTAGGATAAGCCACGAAAAAGGAGCGCCGATGCGCTCCTTTTTGTTGTCTGCTTGCCATTCTATGGATCGCACTCTCTTTAGAGGGCTTCCAGCGCATCCGCCAGCTTCTTCACCGGCACCACTTCCATCCCTTCAATGGGATGCTTGGGGGCGTTGGCATAGGGGACTATGGCACGGCGGAAGCCATGCTTGGCCGCCTCTTGCAGCCGCTCCTGACCGGACGGCACCGGCCGGATCTCGCCAGACAGCCCCACCTCGCCGAACACCACCAGATCCTTGGGCAGGGCCTGATCCCGGAAGCTGGAGACCATGGCCAGCAGCAACGCCAGATCCGCACTGGTCTCCTCGACCTTGACCCCGCCGACCACGTTGATGAAGACGTCCTGATCCGCCATCTGCAGGCCGCCGTGACGGTGCAGCACCGCCAGCAGCATGGCGAGGCGGTTGTGATCCATCCCCACCGCCACCCGCCGCGGGTTGGCAACCTGGGAGTAGTCCACCAGCGCCTGCAGCTCCACCAACAGCGGGCGGGTACCCTCCCAGATCACCATCACGATGGAACCCGGGGCCTGCTCGTCACCGCGGCTCAGGAAGATGGCGGAGGGGTTGCTCACCTCCTTCATCCCCTGCCCCGTCATGGCGAACACCCCGAGCTCGTTGACCGCGCCGAACCGGTTCTTGTGGGAGCGCAGGGTCCGAAAGCGCGAGTCGTGGGCCCCATCCAGCAGCACAGAGCAGTCGACGCAGTGTTCCAGCACCTTGGGACCGGCCAGGGTGCCGTCCTTGGTGACATGGCCCACCATGAAGATGGCGACGTGGTTCTGCTTGGCATAGCGGGTGAGCAGGGCCGCCGACTCCCGCACCTGGGAGACGGAGCCGGGGGATGACTGCACATCCGCCACATGCATCACCTGGATGGAGTCGATGACCATGATCTGCGGCTGTTCCTGCTGGGCGATGATGCAGATCTGCTCCACGCTGGTCTCGGACAGCATCCGCAGCTTGTCGGTGGGCAGCCCCAGCCGGCTGGCACGCATCGCCACCTGTTGCAGGGACTCCTCCCCGGTCACATACAGGGTCTTCATCCGCTCGGCCAGGCCACACATGGTCTGCAGCAGCAGCGTCGATTTGCCTGCCCCCGGGTTGCCGCCGATGAGGATGGCCGAACCGGGCACCACACCGCCGCCCAGCACCCGATCCAGCTCCTTGAAGCCCGAGCCGAAGCGGGGGATCTCGGTGGTCGCGACCTCGGCCAGGGTCTGTACCTGGCTGCCGATGGCGCCGGCATAGCCGGTGTAGCGGGCACTCTTGCCAGGGGTAGTGACGCCCAGCCGGACCTCGGTGATGGTGTTCCACTCCTTGCACTCGCCACACTGACCTTGCCAGCGAGAGAAGTCGGCTCCACATTCGGTACAAACATAGGCAGTTTTGTTTTTGGCCATGGATAACTCGGGGACAGGATGAATTCCTGCTTGATATACTTGTTTGCGACCGACAGATCAAACCCAGAATCGGAAAAGTGACTTTCCGCGGCAGGAATACATGGATTCAGAACAACCACTACACCTGATAGAACAACTCGTCCCCCTGCTCAGAGAAAAGGACTTCGATGAGCTCTTCACCCGCCTGACCCAGAACGAAAACACCAACAGCCGTTTCCTGCTCAAGATGGAGATCAAGCGCAAGTGCACCCCCTGCCGGCGGGTGATCGACATGCGCAATGAGCTGAGCGAACTCTGTGTGGTGTACGAGTTCGAGGGGGTCACCCACTTCATGCCTGCCGAGGCCATCGAGCTGTTTCAGTCCCAGTGCTACCTCTACCGCGACAGCTATACCCTGGGGGTCTACGAGACACTGCACGACTGGTACAAGCATCATCAGGGCAAGGGCGAGAGCCTCGCCCTGCCCGCCAGCCCGTTCAGTCCCTTCGATGTCAGCGCCATCCCCTTTGCCAGCCACTACGGCCGACAGGAGGAGCGGATGCATTTCAGCTCCCCCATGCAGCTCAGGTTGGCCGACGGAGAGAAGCTGCTCGCCAAGAGCTCGGACATCTCGCTCGGCGGGATACGGGTCTCGGTGCCCTATCTGCCCAGCTACCAGACCGGCGAACAGATCGAGGTCCTCTTCACCGGCCTGGAGCGCGAGCATGCCAACCCCATGCTGCGCCAGCCCATCAGCTACCAGATCCTAGGGGAGGAGCGCAAGGAGGGCAAGTTCTGGCTGCGACTGGTGAAGAGCGGCGAGCACCCCGCCTTTGACCGCTTCCTCGGCGAGTTCATCGAGCATAACCGCAGCCGTTACCGGGTCAGCGTCGACTACCTGCTGTCGGCTGCCGTCATCAAGGGGTATGAGCAGTTCTACCTGCCACGCATGACCGGCATGCCGCTCTTCTTCGGCACGGGACAGAGCCACGCCCTGGAGATAGCCCTGCGCACCGAGAACAACCAGCACGTGCTCGAGTACTGGCGGGATGCCAAGAACCGCGACATGCTCGCCAGCCTGTTCGGCGCGACCCGCATGCAAGCGCTGTTGCCGGCCAAAGGGGAGCTGCGCGAGACCCTGATCTACAGCTTCACTCATTCGGTCCGCAGCCACCTCTACTTCTTCTCGGCCACCCGGGAGGAGCTGCTGCAAAGCGGCCTGACCGCCCTGTTCTTCCAGGTTGGGGCACGTCGCCCGAGCTGGCGCGTCTACAAGTTCAGTCTGGAGGCGTGTGCCCTGCACGAGGCCGACCTCGACAACCAGCAGGCCGGGGAGCCGCATCAGTTGCAAGACCTGCTGCTGCGCGAGCGGCTCCAGCAGATCGGCCATGTTGGCCTGCTGCAGGAGATCGGGCTCGACCAGCAGCGCGAAGAGTTTCGCTACGACGCCAGCCAATCCCACAACGCTAACGATCTGCAGCGCTTCGGTCACGACGTCAGCGCCGCGCCCTTCGAGATAGAGACGCTGCACTACGTACAGCTGCGCAAGGAGGCACGCTACGTCCACAAGACGGCGATCGTGATCCGCCACCAGGAGCGAGCCTGGATTGGCTGGACCCGCGACATCTCGGCCCATGGCATGCAAGTCGAGCTGGAAGCGCCCTTCGTCGGGGAGAAGGGGGATATCATCCAGGTCGCCCTGCCGCGGCTGCAGGATCTGGCCAAGAGCATGGATCTGCAGCGCCTACCCTACCGGCTGGTCAGCCTCAATTTGAGCCGTACCGTGCTGCACCTTTGCATCGAGGGGGAGCCGGCGCGCCACATTGGCCATCACTTCTTCAGCCTGCTTATCGAGAGCAACCAGAACAAACTCAAGGCCACCAGGGAGCACAGGCGCTACCGCGGCATGGCGCGGGCGCTGCGCAATATCTTCACCCACCACATCTTCGACACGCCGGTCTATATCAATAAGCTCAAGGGCACGCCCAGGCCGGCGGCGGTGGGCCTGGCGCCCCGGCCACGCAGCCTGTCCAGGCTGTTGCACGCCTGCGCCGAGCAAGACGAGCAGGCCAACCTCTATCCCCTGTTTCAGGGGGGGCTGCTCAAGACCCTGCTGCTCGAGCCGTTGCGCGCCATCGAGCGGGAAGACAAGCCAAAGGAGGCGGAGGTCTACATCGCCTGCCTGCGTTCACAGGGGGGGGCCCCCCTGTTCCGTAGCCGGCTGGCCAACAGCTTCCCGTCGGTGGAGGAGAAGCGCCGCTTCGTCGAGTTGGCGCTGCAGCAGGGGGAATTCTATTCGGTGCTGGTCGGCATCTCCCGCACCGGCCGCCCGGACACCAGCTTCATCGCCAACGAACTGGACTACATCGCCAAGTTCGCCATTCACAAGGCCAAGAAGCTGGAAGAGGAGTTGTGGAGCGTGATGGGGGTGGGCGAGCTGACCGATACCAGTCAGGCCACCCTGTTCCGGCTTGGCATCACGCCGCCGGCGGGATGAGAAAAGGGCGGCCCCAGAGGGCCGCCCTTTTTGTTCCTGTCCCGTCTCAGGCCGCCTGCGGGTTGCTCAGCCAGGCGAGGATCTGTGGGAAGTGATCCTCCTGTGCCTGAGGGGCCGTCAGCATGTTGATGTGGTCATAATCGAGCCGGTTGCCATTGTCCAGGCCGAGGCGGGTGTGACGGGTAGCCGAGCCCATCTCGGTGCTGAAACGGCGCACATCTATCGGGTGACCCAACACCTTGTCGGCCCGGGCCGAGATCATCCAGAGCGGTGGCCACTGCACCCGGCTCGCCGCCTCGTCATAGGCGAAGCCATCGTGGGGATCCTGCCAGGGCCCGCACTTCACCCAGGGGATAGTCTCCTGCAGGTAGCGCAGGGGCTCGTCATCCGCCCCCATCTTCAGCTTGCGCGCCGCCAGGAAGCCGGTGTTACGCGCCAGCCACGGAGCCAGCCTGTTCCAGATCAGATCCACCTTCAGCCAGCGCTCCGGATTTTGCACCGACACGCCCCGCTTGGTGCCAAAGAACACCAGGCTGGCGATCTGATCGGCCAGCGCCGGGAAGCGCGCCAGAGTCGAGGCCATGAGGACTCCGCCCCAGGAGTGCGCCATCCAGTGCACCCTGGCACCGGCATGACGGGCCGCTACCCAGTGCTGCAGCGCGGGCAGATCCTCGGTGATCAATTCATGCTGACCATGCCCTGCCTGCTCGGCGATGGCCGGGGTACTCAGGCCCCGGCCGCGCAGATCGGCCACATAGACCTGATAACCGTGCCTGGCCAGGAAACAGGCCAGCCCCTTGCCCGATTCGGTGTAGAAGATGCGGCCGTTCTCGATGGCGCCGTGCACCATCAGGATGGGCTCGGCATGCACCGCCACGCCCGGTTGAATGTGGCGCACATGCAACCGATGCTCGCCGCAGGGGATAAACAGGGATTGTTGTAACAGTTCCATCTTGTTGTCAGGTCCTCCTTGACCCTGGTTCAATTCCAGCGGCGCTCGCGACAGGCGATGGCCCCGAGCAGGCAGAGCACCCCTTCCAGATCATGATGATTGAGGGTGGCGGCCGCCTGGGCCCGCACCAGTGGTTTGGCGTGGATGGCGATGCCGAGTCCGGCGACGGCCATCATCTTGAGATCGTTGGCCCCGTCGCCGACGGCCACCGTCTGGGCCGGCCGGATGCCATGTTCTGTCGCCAGCCGTTGCAACACCTCGGCCTTGACGGCGGCATCCACGATGCGACCACTCACCCGCCCGGTCAGACGCTCATCCTCGGTGGCCAGCTCGTTGGCGAAGATGGCATCCAGTCCCAGTGCCTGCTGCAATTCGCCGGCGAAGCGGGTGAAACCGCCGGAGGCGATCGCCACCTTCCAGCCCGCCTGCTTGAGGGTGTCGACCATCAGCTGCAGGCCCGGCATCCAGGGCATAGCCGCGGCCACCTCATCGAGAATGGCGACCGGGGCACCCTCCAGCAGGGCAACCCGGCTGCGCAGGCTGTCGGCAAACTCCAGCTTGCCCTGCATGGCTGCCGCGGTCACGGCGGAGACCTGTTCTCCCACCCCGGCCAGGCGGGCGATCTCGTCGATGCACTCGATCCGGATGGCGGTGGAGTCCATGTCCATCACCAGCAGACCCGGCTCGCTCAGGGTGGGCAACGCGGGCAGATGGCAGAGATCGATGTCCCACTCCTGCGCCTTGAGGGCCTGTACCAGCTCGGGGGAGAAACGGTCCGTACCGAGCAGCAGCAAGGGGATGCCGGCCTGTTCCCCGGCGGGATAGAGGCTAGCCTCTATCCCCTTGTCCGCCAGCAATGTGGCCAGGCGACTCAGATGGCGGGGCCCGAGATCCTGGCCAAACAGGACTATCCAGGCGCCATCATGGGAGCGGGTCGCGGGCAGCAGGGCTTCGGCGGTCAGCTGCCAGCATGGGGCGCCACACAGAGCGACGGGCCAATCGGACAGGGCGGGGGGAAGCTGGGACAACAACATAGGGGTGACGCCTTCCTTGGAGATCAGGGGGTTTAGGGTGCAGGCCCAGAGTAGCGTATTGCTTTTTGTACAGGCAAGCGCCAAGATCCGGCCACTGCTCATCACCACGAGGCTCAGCGCTTTGCGTCATCTCCCCATCAAGCGTGTTATCAGCCTGGCGGCCGGGAGCCTGCTCGGCCTCTGGGTGCTGGGCCTGCTTATTCACATGCAGGGGGAGAGCCAGGCTGCGCTGCACAGCGAGGCCCGTGATCGGGCCCAGGCCCTGGTGGCCTACGCCGCCCGCGACATGAAACGCTGGATCAAGGAGGACAAGGAGAGCGAGCTGGAACGACTGGCTCAGGATCTGGCCGCCGAGCCCGAGATCCTCGATGTCACCCTCTATGATGCCCGCGGCATTCCCCTCGCCCAGTCGGATCAGGCCGTGCCACTGGAGAGCCTGTTGCCCATCGGGGCCGACAACAAGTCACTGCCGGAGCAGGGCAAGGGCCGCATCCAGTTCGTGCAGGAGATCCAGGATGACAACCTGACCCTCGGTTACCTGCGCATCACGCTGGAGGAGCAGAAGCTCCTGGCCCAACAGGATATCCGCCTCAAGGTGAGCCAGGAGAAACAGCGCCTGATGCTGCTGGTGATGCTGCTGGCGGGTCTGCTCATCTCTTATGGGGTGCGCCGCAACTACATGCGGGTGCGCAAGCACAAGAAGAAGAGCGCCCAGACGGCGGCGCCCAACGAGCACGCCCCGCCGCCCGGGATCGAATAGCGTTAGTCCGAGACGACTTCACAGGATCCATCCCAGCCTCGATACGCAGCACCGTACGCATCCTCTTTCTTGCCGTTCACCGTGACGGTCTTCTGGAACTCACGGCAGTAACGGCCATTGTTGCTTGACCACGACACTTTTCTGTTGGCCGACGACGGGACCGGCTGGCCTAAACGCCAGAGCGCAACGCGGGGCCGACTGGCCCCGCATCACCTCATGTGATCTCAATAACGCCGCTCTCGGCCCATGCTATTTGCCAAGATCCGAGGGTAGGTAAAGAGCCCTAATCGCCCTCTTTGCTAACCACCAGCGACCAGCTCTTATCGGGATCGAACAGCTGGATCGCCTCAACGGCAGTTGCCGTGTCGGCCCCTTGATCCTTTTGATAAACCCGCCCCTCGTGATTCACCATGAAGGTCATCACCCCACTGTTGGCATAATCGGCTGGCCAAGCGATCAGGGCGACACCGTCTCTTAATTGCCCTTCGACAAAGTACTCTTTCCCCCCCCCATTGGCAGCGGCTCCCTGGGCATACAAGATACGGTAGTAGTAGCCATGATAGGGTGTGCGTTGATCGACCACGGCCTTGTAGCCCTCTGCCGCGGCGCTGACGACCTCCTCTCCGGCCGGGCTTGCTGGTTCACCCTTGCTCACAGGCCAATAGAGTCCATTTTGTTGTCCTGCATCACTACGTAGTTTTGCCGCAAAGAGTCCCGCTGTTTGGCCATCATGCCCCACGGAGGCGTACTCTATCTGTGCGTCGATAAAGCCACGGCACACCGCAATCGCCCCCAACTCATTCCGACCGATGCGGCGATAGACGATCTCTTTGGCACCTGTGGCGCCATCGAGATACCACTTGCCATTTGCGGCCACGAGGGGGATTGGCAGTGGCCAATCCGACTCCCCCACGACCAGTATCATTTTATCCTTACCTTCGGCCACCAGTTGGTGCTTGCTCTTGAAGCTCGCGACGAAGGCGGCGCGATCATTGGCATCGGCCACTTCATCCCCCGAGGTGATGGCCTCCTCACTATTTTCGCCAAGTAACAGCGTCAGTGCGGTGACATCGTTCCGCTCCAAGACCGTGATCAGGGCCTGCACCGCCTCATCCGGGGTGGCGAAGGTGCGCTGTGCCATGGCGCTTGCGTCGCTGGCGCAGGTCAGGGCTAACAGGGCCAAACCCCATGAGGGGGCCCAACTCCATTTCAACAAACGCTTCATTATCGCGTACTCCGTCTGGGTTGAGTGGTGCGCCCGGTACGCGCGCTACTAGCCACACTTTCGCGCCCACGTTGGCTGGCGGCGCGCTCGGTTCTGCCCGTATTCTGTACCCCTTGGAAGGCACTCTTTGAGGCAGTAGGTGCTCTGCGTGTTGCCGTCTGTGCTGCGCTCTTGCTGTGAGTGGCGCGTGGTTGGACATAGCCGCGATCACGCGCTCCAGCGGTCTGTGGCGTGATTTGCTGCCGCTTGACCTTGTCTCCTGCGTAGTTGCCCTGGCGCGGCGTGCGTTGGGCCACATTCGCCTCCCTGCTCACCTGTCTAGCGTCGCGTGTCGCGTTGGCAGTTTCGCTTTTGGGTTGGCGGTTGGCTCCCGCATAGCTCCCCTTCGGCGTGGTTGCGCGCGCCTCCCTGTTCACCTCATTGACAGTGCGTTGTGCGCCGGCGTATTCGCTGTTAGGTTGGCGATTGGCCCCCGCATAACTCCCTTTCGGTGTGGCATCTCGTTGGCGCCCCCCTGTCTCGTTATTTCGCGAGCGTTGTTCCAAGTTAGCCAGCTCAGAACGCTGGGGGCGAGCCGCCGTGATGGGGCTGTCGGCTTGGCGCATGTAGTTATTGGGACCGCGCTCAAACTTATTGAAGTAATCATCCCCCTTGGCGTTGATATAGATATTGTTGTTAGAGCCCCGCTGATAGTTGGCCGGACGGTTGTACCCATTGGCGGGACGAAAACCATTGCCATAGTTGGGGTTATAACGATAGGGAGCGTAACCGCCGGGATAATCGGATCCCCACCGCGGGTAATAATAATCACCCTCATCATCATCGTCGTTGAAGACCTCGTTGACCAACATGCCCGCACCAAAGGCGAGCAAGCCCGTCAAGACCATATCATCGCGGTCGTATTCATCCTCGTTATCGTTGTCGTTATCATCATTTTCTACCACTGTCGTGGTCGTTGTCGCAGGCGCGGTCGTTGTCGTGGTTCCTGTGGTCACCGCTGCTGGGGCTGGCCCGGCAGCTGGCGCGCTATAGACGGCGGTTGGGTCGTATTGCGGGACGTAAACGACGTCAGGGTTGGCCGGTGCAATGGTGACGATCTGCTGATTGTTCTGTTCATCCTTGGCCACTTTCATCTGCTCTGAGTCTTTCAGGTTGCCCACCTCCATCGCCTGTTGGCGCAGGCGCTGAACGGCTGCCAGTACGCCAGGTTCATCGGCCAGGAAGGCACTGCCCAGCTCGGTCGTCCACTCCATCTTCAAGCACATCATGTCCATGACGGTTGGGAAGTGCATCAGCGACATGGTTGGCGGCGTAAAGCCCAGCGGCGCAATTGCGGCGGTCAGCTCTTTCCCTTTGAGATTGGGGTGGGCGACTAGCCAGTTGCCGGCATCGAGCACCTCTTGCGGATTGGTTGCGCTGGCCAACACCTGAGCCAATACCGCATCAGGGTAAAGCGCTACGGGTGCAAGCAGGGTCTCGAGAGCCTCTGGGGTATATTTCGATGCTTGTGTGTTAATAGGCTGCCCTTGAGGTGCGACCGCAGCGCTGGCAGCACTAGCAACGCTGGCAGCACTGGCAGCACTGGCAACGCTGGCAGCACTGGCAGCACTGGCAACGCTGGCAGCCACGTTGGGCTGAACACTTTGCGTGACGGCAGGTGGCTCCTCTTTGCAGGCAGCCAATACCGTGCTGAGGGCGAGCACGGCCGCCAACGCGCTACGGCGAAATAGGGGTTGCTTCATGATCTTGCTTCCTTTTGCTGGAGTGGCTGATGCACCTCTTGCCTGATGATTTCCACAAATGTTGTATCTCATTGCATTCAATGCGGGCGTCTCATACCGAAAACATAAACCACTAATCGAGATCACACCCAAAACCGGCTGAAAAGGCGTGAAAAATTCATTTGCTTCTGTCTCAAGCTACGCCTGAACACCTTAGGGGCTGTCGTCATTAGCTGGTTGAATTGCGTACAACCCCACCCTCTTAACAGCTGCATCCAGATGACTATTCCTGCTCATCGCCGCCACTATATCTCCGACCATGCATGGACTCTGCTTGGCTGGGCAAAAAGGGGGCTGAACAGCAAGATCCATTTGGCAGTGGATGCGCATGGAATGCCAAGATGCATCGTCACCTCTGGAACGACAGCAGATTGTACCCAGGCGTCGGCCTTGATTGAGGGCCTGAAAGCCGCGTATTTGCTGGCTGACCGGAGTGATGACACCAATGCCCTGATAGCGCAGGCCGCGTCTCGGAGAATGGTGGTGGTGATCCCGTCCAAGCGTAATAGTAAGGAACAGCGGGAGCACGACAGGGAGATTTATAAGGCAAGGCATAGAGTGGAAAAGGTCTTTCTGCACCTGAAGCAATGGCGAGGCATTGCCACGAGGTATGCGAAGAACGCGGCCTCATTTGTGGCAATTGTGCAGCTTAGTTGCGCACCGTTATGGTCTGTCATCTTATGACGACAGCCTCTAGGTTGTGATGCTGTTTGTTGCGGCGCCCTCCTGCCATCCGCCTCCAACAGCTCCTGCCAGGCCATCAGCACGGCCAGCACGGCCAGCACGAGGGAAAGTATTGCCTTAATGAGGAGATTCACTCTTTTCATAACCTGAACCTCTATATGGGGTTAGGTGAGAGCATAGGTGGCGATCTGGCGCTCCTCTTCCCATCGTCGTTCGACATGATCATCGTCTCGCCAACGCCCCCGCCGTGGACAAAAAACGGGGAAACGGCCGACCGTAGGCCATAAAAAAACGGCGACCCGAGGTCGCCGTTTTGTCTGGAGCCGAAGCGCGGGATCAGTCACCCAGCAGCACGGAGTCCAGCGCGATTTCGATCATGTCGTTGAAGGTCAGCTGACGCTCTTCGGAGGTAGTCTGCTCACCGGTACGGATATGGTCGGAAACGGTGCAGATGGTCAGTGCCTTGGCACCGTACTCTGCGGCCACGCCGTAGATACCGGCGGCTTCCATCTCGACACCCAGGATGCCGTATTTTTCCATGACGTCGAACATGGAGGGATCCGGGGTGTAGAACAGGTCGGCGGAGAAGATGTTGCCCACTCGCACGGCGACGCCCTTGTTCTTGGCGGCTTGCACGGCATTGGCAACCAGATCGAAGTCGGCGATGGCGGCGAAGTCGTGATCCTTGAAGCGCAGACGGTTGACCTTGGAATCGGTGCAGGCACCCATGCCGATCACCACGTCACGCAGTTTCACGTCTTCACGCACGGCACCGCAGGAGCCCACGCGGATCAGGGTCTTCACACCGTAGTCGGTGATCAGCTCTTTGGCGTAGATGGAGCAGGATGGGATGCCCATGCCGTGGCCCATGACGGAGATGCGACGGCCCTTGTAGGTACCGGTGAAGCCGAGCATGCTGCGCACGTCACACACCTGCTCGACGTTCTCCAAGAAGGTTTCGGCGATGTACTTGGCACGCAGGGGGTCGCCCGGCATCAGCACTGTGTCAGCAAAGGCGCCATCTTTTGCATTGATATGAGGAGTTGCCATTCTCTTAATTCCTTCACACTAGGTTGAGTTTTATTGTCTTTATTGGGTTGCCCGTCGCCTTGGCGACGGGCGGGTAAATTACAAGAAGCGAGTACCGCTGTGCAACCTGGGCAGGCCCTGCATCCACGATGCGCTGCCCAGGATCGGCATCACAGGAAGCTGGTGCCGTACTGCAACTTGGGCAGACCGTGGTAGGCCGCGATGCTCTGACCGATGTCGGCAAAGGTCTCGCGACGACCGACACTGCCCGCCTTGACCGGCTTGCCGTAGAACAGCACCGGAATGTACTCACGGGTGTGATCGGTACCGTTCCAGGTCGGGTCGCAGCCGTGGTCGGCGGTCAGCACCACAACGTCGCCATCCTGCAGTATCTCGAACAGCTCCGGCAGACGGGAGTCGAAATACTCCAGCGCATCGGCGTAGCCCTTGACGTCACGACGGTGGCCGTAGGAGGAGTCGAAGTCGACGAAGTTGGTGAAGACGATGGTGTTGTCACCGGCGGCCTTCACCTCTTCCAAGGTTCTGTCCCACAGCTCGGTCAGGCCGGTGCCTTTCACCTGCTTGGTGATGCCCTGGTTGGCATAGATGTCGGCGATCTTGCCGATGGAGACCACCTGGCCACCCGCCTCTTTCATGTAGTCCAGCACGGTCGGCGCCGGCGGCAGCACGGAGTAGTCGTGACGGTTACCGGTACGCTTGAAGTTGCCCTTGCCACTGCCCACGAACGGACGGGCGATGACGCGGCCTATGTTGTAGGGCTCCAGCAGCTCGCGCACTATGTGGCACAGCTCATAGAGCTTCTCGAGGCCGTAGGTCTCTTCGTGGCAGGCGATCTGGAACACGGAGTCGGCAGAGGTGTAGAGGATCGGCTTGCCGGTACGCATATGCTCCTCGCCCAGATCGTCCAGCACCTGGGTGCCGGAGGCGTGGCAGTTGCCCAGGTAGCCCGGCAGGCCCGCCTTCTCGACGATGGCGTCCAACAGCGCCTGCGGGAAGCTGTTGTGGTGATCGTGGAAGTAACCCCACTCGAACAGCACGGGCACGCCGGCAATCTCCCAGTGGCCGGACGGAGTGTCCTTGCCGGAGGAGAGCTCCTGGGCGAAGCCATAGGCACCGACCACCTCGATATCTTTCTGCAAGCCGGCCGGGAAGTAGCCGGAAGCCTGCTCCCCTGCGTGGCCCAGACCCAGCTTGTTGAGGTTCGGCAGATGGAGGGCGCCACGGCCTTCGATCTCACCGGCGGCGCAGGCCTTGGCGATATGGCCAAGGGTGTTGGCGCCCACATCTCCGAACTTCTCGGCATCGGCGGCGGCGCCAATACCGAAGGAGTCCATCATCAGAATAAAGGTACGTTTCATGGGTCTTCCCCTTGTTACAAATCGGCCAGACCGATGCGACGGTAAACCTCGGGCAGTGCCTCTGGTCGGGTGTCACCGATCTTGACGGCTGCCTGCACCATGCGGGCGGCCTCGGCAAATTGAGCTTCTGTCTGAGCGTGGATCAGCGCGAGCGGCTTGTCAGCCTCGACGCTCTGCCCCAGGCGGATAAAGTCGGTCAGACCGACCGCATAATCGAGATTGTCCCCGGCGGCACGGCGACCACCACCCATGGCGACCACGGCCAGGCCCAGTTCGCGGGTATCCATGGCGGTCACGAAACCGGTCTGCGCCGCATACACGGGGCGCACTATGCCGGCCTTGGGCAGGTAGCTGTCGTAACGCTCCATGAAGTCCGCAGGGCCACCGAGGCCGGTGACCATGCGACCGAAGATCTCGGCGGCCTTGCCGTTGTCCAGCACCGCCTGCAGCTTGGCACGGGCGTCGTGTTCATCGCTCGCCAGGTTGGCGGAGATCAGCATCTCGGCACAGAGCGCCATGGTCACTTCGTGGATGCGCGGGTTGCGATACTCACCGGTCAGGTAGCGCACCGCCTCACGTACTTCCACCCCATTGCCGGCGCTGGAGGCCAGCACCTGGTTCATGTCGGTCAGGAGCGCCGAGGTGCGGCAACCGGCACCGTTGGCCACCGCCACTATGCTTTTTGCCAGCTCCTCAGATGCCTCAAACGTCGGCATGAAGGCGCCTGAACCCACCTTGACGTCCATCACCAAGGCTTCCAGCCCGGAGGCGAGCTTCTTGGAGAGGATGGAGCCGGTGATCATGGCGATGGATTCGACGGTGGCGGTGATGTCACGCACCGCATAGATGCGCTTGTCGGCCGGGGCCAGATCGCCGGTCTGACCGATGATGGCCACGCCGGCTTCTTTCACCACTTTCAGGAAGCGATCGTTGTCGACCGAGGTCTGGTAGCCGGGGATGGCGTCCAGCTTGTCCAGGGTGCCGCCGGTGTGACCCAGGCCACGACCGGAGATCATCGGCACGAAGCCACCGCAGGCGGCGACCATGGGGCCGAGCATCAGGGAGACGACATCACCCACCCCACCGGTGGAGTGCTTGTCGACGATGGGGCCACCCAGGTTGAGGTGGTCCCAGTTCAGCACCATGCCGGAGTCGCGCATGGCACAGGTCAATGCCACCCGCTCATCCATGGTCATGTCTTTGAAGTAGACCGCCATGGCGAGTGCCGCGATCTGGCCTTCACCGATGCTGTTGTTGGTAATGCCCTGGACGAAGAATTGAATCTCTTGGGTACTGAGCGCTTCACCGTTGCGCTTCTTGCGAATAATTTCTTGAGGCAAAAACATCTTTCATTCCCTCCGCGCGTCATGCACGCATACAGGCCGAACAGGATTCCTTGAAAGGGGACGGCTCGCCGCCCCCTGACACCGCTTAGTAACCGCTGGTATTGGCCGGCTTGTCGCCGTGGCCCAGGGTCGCCAGCAGGCTGGCCAGCAGGCTGGAGGCGCCGAAGCGGAAGGTGCGCGGGGAAACCCAGTCTTTGCCCAGGATCTCTTCGGCCATGGCGAGGTACTGACCGGCCACGGCCGCGTCCTTCACGCCACCCGCCGGCTTGAAGCCGACTTTCGGGTTCTTGGCCTTGATCACTTCCATCATGATGCGCGCCGCTTCCGGGGTCGCATTGACCGGCACCTTGCCGGTGGAGGTCTTGATGAAGTCGGCACCGGCATCGATGCAGATCTCGGAGGCGCGACGGATCAGTGCGGCATCCTTCAGCTCGCCGGTCTCGATGATCACCTTCAGCAGTACGTCAGCGCCACAGGCTTCCTTACAAGCTTTGACCAGATCGGAGCCGACCTGTTCATTGCCCGCCATGAAGGCACGGTAGGGGAACACCACGTCCACCTCGTCGGCACCATAGGCGACGGCGGCACGGGTCTCGGCCACGGCGATCGCGATGTCGTCGTTGCCATGGGGGAAGTTGGTCACGGTCGCGATGCGCACATCGGCGGCGCCGATCTCACGCAGGGTCTTGCGCGCGATGGGGATGAAACGGGGATAGATGCAGACGGCGGCGGTCAGGCCGGCCGGGGACTTGGCCTTGCGGCACAGATCGATCACCTTCTGATCGGTGTCGTCATCGTTCAGGGTGGTCAGATCCATCAGGTTCAGGGCGCGTTGGGCGGCCAGTTTCAGATCAGTCATGCTATGTCTCCAAAGTCTCGATAAGTCCTGAATACCCGAGTCTGGCACTCGCCGTTCGAGATGAGATCGGCAAGAGAGCCCGGGTAAACGGGAGATGGAATTACAGCGCAAATGCACAGGCAATACGGCTGCAAATAAGGCAAGAGCCCTGTCACTTTCTTACAAAAGTGCGGACTTGGTTCCATGAAGACTTGAGAAAGGCCGACAACTGCTGACCCGACTTCCCAATCAATTCCATTTGACCGCCAACACCCGGCTTGTCCGGGTATTAGTCAATGCCAGCACCCTGCTGGCATCGCCTATTTCAGCCGAGATACCCCGTGTTTGCAAGCCGGATTTGCCAATTTCAGAGGTACCTCACATCTGACAAATCCGGTACTGGAAAGCGCTTAAGAGAAGAAGCGGGTCAGGATCCAGGAGTAGGCAATCCCCCCCAGATAGACCCCGACGATCCCCATCACCCCGGACAAGACGGGAGGTGCCGGGATCGGCAATTTGAGGAAAGAAAACAACAAGCCAACGATAAAGCCGGCTGCAATCGCCAGTAGCACTTCATTCATATAACCTCCGATTCGACTCAATTTTATTATTAGTTTAGAAAGGAAAACGGTTGTCACCGCTCCAAACGCGAACGCCACAGCTTTTCGCTGTGGCGTTCGTCTTTACCTGAGTGTCAGGCAAATATTACATGGCTGTCAGTGCCAGGAAGAAGCCTGCGATGGTGGCAGACATCAGGTTGGACAGAGAGCCGGCCAGTACGGCCTTCAGACCGAAGCGCGCTATGGTGCCGCGACGGTTCGGTGCCATGGAGCCCAGACCACCCAGCAGGATGGCAACGGAGGACAGGTTGGCGAAGCCGCACAGGGCGAAGGAGATGATGGCCTTGGTGTGGGCGGACATGGCCACGCCGTTGATCAGCACTTCATCTTTCAGGTAGGGGGCGAAGTTCAGGTAAGCCACGAACTCGTTCACCACCAGCTTCTGACCGATGAAGGAACCGGCCACCACGGCTTCGCTCCATGGCACACCGATGAGGAAGGCCAGCGGGGAGAACAACCAGCCCAGCAGCAGTTCCAGAGACAGTTGCGGGTAACCAAACCAGCCACCCACACCGGCGAAGATGCCGTTGATCATGGCGATGAGGCCGATGAACGCCAGCAGCATGGCACCCACGTTCAGGGCCAGTTGCAGACCGGCGGAGGCACCGGCGGCGGCGGCGTCGATCACGTTGGCAGGCTTGTCGTCCAGATCGCCGTCGGCGGAGTTCTCGTCATAGCTGGGGGTCTCGGTTTCCGGAACCAGCAGCTTGGCGAACAGCAGACCACCCGGGGCAGCCATGAAGGAGGCGGCGATCAGGTATTCCATCTTGACGCCCATGGAGGCATAACCGGCCAGCACGGAGCCGGCAACGGAGGCCAGACCACCACACATGACGGCGAACAGCTCGGAATCTGTCATCTTGGAGATGAAGGGACGCACCACCAACGGGGCTTCAGTCTGACCGACGAAGATGTTGGCGGTCGCAGACAGGGATTCGGTACGGGAAGTACCCAGTACTTTTTGCAGGCCACCACCCAGCAGCTTGATCACCCACTGCATGATGCCGAGGTAATAAAGAACCGCGATCAGGGAAGAGAAGAAGATGATGACGGGCAGGACGCGGAAGGCAAAGATAAAGCCGCCGCCGCCGAACACTTCAAACATCTTGTTGCTGACCAGACCACCGAACAGGAATTCGATACCGTTTTGGCCATAGCCGATGACGCTGGAAACGGCATCGGATACACCTACCAGAATGTCCCGGCCCACTGGGACGTACAGCACGAATGCACCCAGACCGGCTTGAATTGCAAAGGCACCACCCACGGTGCGGATTTTGATTGCCTTGCGATTGCTGGAAAACAGCACCGCGATAAGGATGAGCGTCGCCATCCCTACCAGACCCATTATTAGATTCATTATTAACACTTCCTCTTTAGTAGCACCTTCCAGCTTGTTAACGTTTTGTATCTTAAAGCCGTTAATCAAGGGTGCGCATTATACTAATTACGGTGCGACAAAGTAGAATGCTGGTCACATTTTATAAGTGTGAAACGCGTTAGACGTCGTTTAATTAGACCGCAAACGATTTTTATGCGCCCTATTTTTTATCACAGCGATATCAATAGTTAACTAAGCGTTAAATTCGTTCGGGTGAATGAGAATGTCTGCAAAGCGGATTCATGTAACACCGAAATAACATCCTCTAACGACTCTCCTCGCAGCTCGGCCAGGAGTTGCGCAATCAGCGGCAGGCTGGCGGGGGTATTGGGCCCCTCCTGTCCCTGCAGTGGCATGTCGGGGGAGTCCGTCTCCAGCAGCAACGCCTCCAGCGGCATATCGCGGATCGCTTCCCGGGTCTTGTTGGCTCGCTCATAGCTGATGACGCCCCCGATCCCCAGCCTGAAACCCAGTTGCCAGAAGGCGTTGGCCTGCTGCAGCGAGCCGCCGAAGGCGTGGATCACCCCGCCCCTAGCCGGCTTGAGCCGCCGCAACGTCTTGGCGACGGTGTCGTTGGCCCGTACCGAGTGGACGATGAGCGGCAACTCATGGCTCATGGCCAGCCTGATCTGCGCCTCGAACAGCTCGAGCTGCCCCTCCTGCGGCACATGGCTGCGCAAGTCCAGCCCGCACTCGCCGATGGCCACCAGCCCCTTGGGCCGGCTCGCCAGCAGACGCTCCAGCCGTGCCAGCACGCCCTCGGTCTGGGCCCCCACATACCAGGGATGGATGCCAAGACCATAGCGGATGCCTGGGTGGCGGTCGGCCAGCGCCATCACCCGAGTCCAGTTTTCTTCTCCCACTGCGGGGATGATATACTCCCCCACCCCCAGCTGACGCCACTGGGCCAGCAGTACCTCCCGATCGGGATCGAAGATCGGAAAGTCGAGATGGCAGTGGGTGTCGATCAGTTGCATATCACTCTTACCTGCTTGTCGTATCTGATGGGTCTATTCAATGCTAAAACGCGCTTCCCACGGCTTTACCCTGATAGAGCTGGTGCTGGTCATCATAGTGCTGGCCGTCCTGGCGGTGACCGCCATGCCCCGCTTCATCAACATCCAGGACGATGCGCTCAAGAGCAGCGTCTCCGCGACCGCCGGCGGCTTTGCCAGCGCCGTCCAGCTGGCCCATGCGGGCTGGGCCGTCAAGGTGAAGGGAGAGCCGCTGGCACTCTATAACTTTAGCGGCATGGGGCAGCAGGATCTCGACATCAACTCCCATGGCTGGCCGGTTGGCACCAAGGAGGATCAGGGCGGCCAGGGCCCCGATACCATCTTCCCGGGCGGTGACAGCGATCAGATCTCCGTCAGCAGCCGGGACGATTGCGAGAGCCTGTTCGGTGGCCTGCTCGATACCGATCAGACCGCGGCCGATGAGCTGCATACCGACGCCGACAGCGACTACATCTCGCAGCTCGTTCCGGCCGATGCACAGACCAACGGGCAGCTGCGCCACGACAACTGCCGCTACACCCTGCGCGACTCCATCGGCCGCTTCCCCGCCTATCCGGACGGGTTGGGATTTGAGTACAACAGCGTCAGCGGGGCCGTGGTCCGCAACTTCGATTGAGCGACGAGGGGTCCTCCTCCGATGCCTCGGGTTCCCGCTCATCATGACGCACCGGCGCGCAGCAGCGCCGGTTCTCAGGTACCAGCCCCCACTCCTGACACCAGGCATCGTAGCGAGCCAGCCAACGCAGCAACACACCTTTCATGATCCGCTCCTTGTTCCGATAAGGGCCTTATCATCGCCAGCACCGGTAACACTGGTCACCCGGCATCAGCGGCCCGCCACCTCATGATTTCCCCTGCGGCAACAGCAGGCCCATGCTGATCTCGTCGACATCGCGATCATCCAGTCGATAGGCGTTGCGCCGGATGCCTTCGTCGATAAAGCCGCACTTGCGATAGAGCCCATGAGCCGCCTCGTTATGAGCCATCACTCCCAACTCCAGCCGGCTGATGCCACAACCCGGCGCGGCGGCGATCAGGGTACGTAGCAAACGCTCACCCCAGCCCTGGCCCCGCGCGCCTTGGCGCAGCCCCATCACGATCAGGGCGCAGTGTCGATTGCGCCGCAAGCCACCACCCATCATCAGCGCGAACCCCTGCACCTCGTCGGCCAGGGTCAATAGCCACATTCGCTGATTGACACTGGCCTGCATGGCGGCCAGACGCTGGCGCTGCCCCTCGAGATCGGATGGGCGCTCCCCCGCCTCGAACAGCATGAAACGCGTCTCCCGATCCAGCTGTTGAAAGAAGTGATCCAGCGCCGCGACGTCCTCCGCCCCGGCCAAACGAATGCTCATGTCAGGCTCCCTGCCAGTCAGCTACCCCTTGGCGGCCATAAAAAAACGACTCCATTTGGAGTCGTTTTTATCAGAGCCATCTGGCTAATTCCATCTATTCCTGAGGGACATGTCCGTCAGGAGATCCATCAACCCTTGGCTGGCAGGCTCAGGCGGGCAACGGCTTCCACGTGCATGGAGTGGGGGAACATGTCCACCGGCTGCACCTCGTCCAGCACGAAGCCCTGCTTGACCAGGTAGGCCAGATCCCGGGCCAGGGTCTGCGGGTTGCAGGAGACATAGACCAGACGACGGGGTGCCATGGCGACCAGGGTCTGCAGCACCGCCTTGTCACAACCCTTGCGGGGGGGATCCATCACCACCACATCGGCGCTCACGCCCTGGGCGTGCAGCTCGGGCATCAGCTGCTCGGCCTTGCCCACGTGGAATTCGGTGTGCTCTATGCCGTTGAGGGCCGCGTTGCGGCGGGCATCCGAGATCGCGCTCTCTACCGACTCTATGCCGACCACCTTGGCGGCCTTGGCCGCCAGGAACAGGGAGATGGTGCCGATGCCGCAGTAGATGTCGAACACAGTCTCGTTGCCGGTCAGCTCGCTGTATTCGAGCGCCTTGGAGTAGAGCACATCGGTCTGGCTCGGGTTGTTCTGGAAGAAGGAGAGCGGCGAGATCTCGAATTCGAGTTCGTGGATCTTGTCGCGGATGACGCCTTCCCCCAGCAGCACCCGGTTGCTCGCGCCCAGGATGCGGTTGGTGCGCTCGTCATTGACGTTCTGTACCAGGGTGGTGATGGGCAGATCCGCCAGCGCCGCCAGCAGTTCGGCTTCGAATGGCAGCTCTTCACCCAGGGTCACCAGTACCACCATCAGCTCGCCGCTCTTGAAGCCCTTGCGGGTCATCAGGTTACGGACACAACCGCTGTGGTTGACCTCGTCATAGGCCGCGATCTCGTGCGTGCGCATCCAGTTGCGTACCCGGGCATTGAGCTCCACGTGCAGGGAGTCCTGCACCGCGCAGTCGTCGGCGGTGATGAGATCGTGGGAGTGCTTGCGATAGAAACCGATCTCGGCACCGGCCGCGCTGCTGCGCACCGCATACTGCGCCTTGTTGCGATAGGCGAAGGGGCTATCCATGCCGAGGATGGGGTTGACCTGGGTAGCCAGCCCGGCCTGATCCAGCGCGCTCTGCACCAGGGACTGCTTCAGCTTGAGCTGGGCCGGATAGGCCAGCGGCCTGACCTGGCAGCCACCGCACTCGGTGTTAGGGCAGAAATCGGCGACCCGATCGGCGGAGGCCTGGGTCAGCTCGACCAGCTTGCCGTGCAGATAGTTCGGTTTGACTTCGGTCAGCTCGACCAGCGCCTGCTCACCGGGCAGCAGACCCTCGACAAACAGAGGGCGATCGAACAGGCGACCCTTGCCGTCCCCTTTGTCGGTCAGTTCCAGAATATCGATCTGATGTTGGTGTCCCACTAACGGCATGAGCGGCTCCGAAGGCATAGATAAAAGGATGGAAGCGGGCTAACCCGGCTACCCCAAATAAAGGGTGGCAGAGTTTAGCGGAGATCCGTCCAAATTGCAGGCATAAATCACCGCCTAAAACAGGCCGGCAGGATTGAATGGCGATCCGGTTGCAGGTTGCAGGCATCAATCGCCGCCTAAAACAGGCCAGCAGGATTGAATGACGATCCGGTTGCAGGTTGCAGGCATCAATCGCCGTCTAAAACAGGTCGGCAGGATTGAATGACGATCCTGTTACAGGTGGCAGGCATAAATCACCGCTTAAACAGGCAGTCTGAAGGCACTGCAAGATCGAAAGGCGATCCTGTTGCATGTGGCAGCCATAAAAAAACCGCCGGACAGGGCCGGCGGCAAGCTTGTTAACGGGAACCCGATGCGGTTACAGGCTGTAGGCCTTCTCACCATGACTGGTGACATCCAGCCCTTCCCGCTCCGCATCTTCCTTCACCCGCAGGCCGATCAGCAGATCCACCGCCTTGTATGCCACGGCGGAGACCACGGCGGTCCATGCCACCGTCACCAGCACGCCGATGACCTGGATCTTCACCTGCGCCAGGATGGAATAGCCCTCGGCGACCTGATTGGTCACATAGTCCCACACCCCGGTACCGCCCAGATCCGGGCTGGCGAAGACCCCGGTCAGTACGGCCCCCAGGATCCCGCACACCCCGTGCAGACCGAATACGTCCAGGCTGTCATCGGCCCTCAGCAGGCGCTTGAGACCATGCACACCCCACAGCCCGGCCACCCCGCTCAGGATCCCGATGATGAGGGCACCACCAACACCGACGAAACCGGCGGCAGGGGTGATGGCAACCAGGCCGGCAACCGCACCCGAGACCGCACCCAGCAGGGAGGGACGCCCCTTCATAAGCCATTCGGCAAAGGTCCAGGAGAGGGCCGCCCCGGCCGGAGCCAGCCAGGTGTTGATCAGTGCCAGTGCGGCTGTGCCGTTCGCTTCCAGCGCGGAGCCGGCGTTGAAGCCGAACCAGCCGAACCAGAGCAGGGCGGCCCCTATCATGGTCATGGTCAGGCTGTGCGGTGCCATGGGGTCACGACCGTAACCCACTCGCTTGCCGGTCATGTAGGCGCCGACCAGACCGGCAACCGCCGCGTTGATGTGCACCACGGTGCCACCGGCGAAATCGAGCGCGCCATGCTGGAACAGGTAACCGGCGGTGGCCGTCGCAGCGGCCGCCGTGTCGGCCGTGGTGTAGGCATCAGGACCGGCCCAGTACCACACCATGTGCGCCATCGGAATGTAGGCGAAGGTGAACCAGATCACGGCGAACAGCAGCACCGCCGAGAACTTCATCCGCTCGGCAAAGCCACCGACGATGAGCCCGCAGGTGATGGCCGCGAAGGCGCCCTGGAACACCACATAGATGAGCTCGCTGATGCCCACCCCTTTGCTAAAGGTGGCGGCGATCGACTCGGGGGTGACCCCGACCAGCAGCACCTTGTCGAATGAGCCGTAGAAGGCGCCCCCTTCGGTGAAGGCCAGCGAATAGCCGTAGACCACCCAGAGCACGGTGATGAGGCAGAACAGGGTGAACACCTGCATCAGCACGCTCAGCATATTCTTGGCACGCACCAGGCCACCGTAGAACAGGGCCAGGCCCGGGACGGACATCAGGATCACCAGGATGGCCGCCAGCATCAGCCAGGTATTGTCTCCCTTGTTGATGGTCACGGTCGCCGCTGTCTGCACCACATCAGCCTGTGCAGCCACCTCTTCGGCCCAACCCGGGGCGGCCATGGTGGCGGTCAGCACCAGCAGGCCAGTCATTACGAGTCTCTTGAACATACAGCCCTCTCCTTCCCTGTCATCCCGGCACCTGGCCGGGTCCATTTCCTGATATGAATGTCTAACTTGGCTATTCACTCAAACCCACATCGGTAAATCGGTATTGCCCTGTCACGACCCTCGGCATGACCCCGCAGGGATCATCATGGCGACATGATTGTGTTAAAGCATAAAGCAGGCCAAAAAATAAATTACATAATATTCAATATCTTGTGCGATATTCGAAGAAGGGTTGCACCATGTTGGCGCACCTGGTTCACAAACAGGAACGAAATCGCACTCCCGCTGTGCAGAGCCGGGAGGGCGCACCAAGATGTGACAGGGGTCAGGAAGAACGAGGGTACTGCCTTTGCCAAGACGGCCAGCAGGGGTGAGCAGAGGAGAAGGGAGATCCCCACTTGCAGCAAGTGAGAATCCTGGGCGTGACAGTGGGTGGAGGCACAGAGCATGGGCTGGCGGCCGCCAAGCAACGGAAAAACAAAAGGCCATCCGTGAGGATGGCCTTTTGTCATTGAATTCTAAATGGTGCCCGGGGTCGGACTCGAACCGACACGTCTTTCAACGGCGGATTTTGAAACCGATGGGCGCCCTTACAAATCAATAAGTTACTGATTTATAAGGATTGAAAAAACTCAATATCACGCTTTGTCACTCAATATAGAGCGGCTCAATGGACTGTTTATGGACATCTTTCAGGGCAGTGATGGGGTTTAGCCGCACCGCATCTTCCAGGTGATCGGGAGCAAAGTGGGCATAGCGCATCGTCATCTTGATATCGGTGTGGCCGAGGATTCGCTGCAGTACCAGGATATTGCCACCGTTCATCATGAAGTGACTGGCAAAGGTGTGGCGCAGAACGTGGGTGCTCTGCCCTGCTGGCAATTTGATATGTGCCCGCCTGATGGCTTTCTCGAACTCGGCATAGCAATCGCTAAACAGGCGGCCGGTACGCTTGGGCAACATGGCCAACAACCAGGGCGCCACTGGCACCGTCCGGTTTCGCTTGCCCTTTGTCTTGGTGAAGGTGATTCGGCCCATGCCGATCTGGGAACGGCTAACCTTTTCTATCTCAGACCAGCGTGCCCCAGTCGAAAGGCAGAGCATCACAATCAGCCACAGATCCCGCTGCTCCTTGCAGACGTCCAGCAGCTGCTCGATTTCATCCTGGGAAAGATAAGCCAGCTCAGATTCCTGCACCTTGTACTGCCGCAGATCGGCCAACGGGTTGCCGCCGTTCCACACCCCCAGGCGGGCCAGCTCATTGAACACCGCCTGCAGATAGAGCTGCTCGCGGTTGATGGTGGTCGGTGTTACCTGTCGGCGCTGCCCTGGAACATAAAGATCCCCGGCCAAACGCCGCTCGCGGTATGCCGAGAAGTGTTCAGAGGTAAACTCGCTGGCAACCGGGTTTTCCAACGCCTCACACAACCACACCAATTTGTCCCGCCGCCGTTCACCATCGGCCAACGTCTGCCCATGCCTCCCAAACCAGAGATGCACCAGATCCAGCAACCGCTGGCCGCTATGCTCAGGCTCGGGTTCAGCCTCTTTGAGCCAGGGTTTGTTGGTCAACTGATGCCGTTCCCATGCCAGCGCCTCCCCCTTTGTCATAAAGGATTTGCGCAGGCGGGGCCCGTTCACCCCATCAGGGCGGACGTCTGCCCGCCAGGGCTTGGCTTGCCCTTCAATTTTTTTGACTGTCATCGCACACCGCTAAGGCTTGCTTGTGAGATGCAATGGCCTGTGCCAGCTGGTCTCGCGCCGACTGCAGCGCGCTAGCATCGCCATTTCTGGCAAAGGTATAGAGCTGGCCGACAAAGGCATCGCTGCGCTGCACCAGGTCAGCGGCAAGCCGGATAACCACATCATCAGATAGGTGGCTGGAGCGTATGTCATTCATCGAATCGCGGGCAGCCGATATCACCGGCGTGACAGTGCTCATTCGATATTCAGCGATCTGGTGATAATCGATCTGCTGTCCATCAAACAGACCGCCAAAGCGCGCCATCACTCCATCCGTGGTCTGTTTCATCTTCTGGTAGATATCCTGCTCCAGTCGGCACTGGTCAGCGAGAGAAAGCGCCCGCAGTGCCTTGGCCGATTGCTGCTCACCTTGCACCATCGCGCTCTCAGTAGGCGGCATGGGGGCATCATACCAAGTAGGGCGGAATAGCCACGCGCCAACAACCGCCGCAACGAATAGAATCAGCACGCCAGCCGCTGCTTTACTGGGGCGAACTGATGCAGCCCTCTGAGCCCGTTCCTCTTTACTCATCCTGAGCACGGCAAACGCGTGACTGAAGAACAGCAGGATGCCATGCACGGCAGACAGCACGGCCAGTAACACCAAACCGCCACCCAGCTCGATTTTTCCATCCGGTACCGAGCTGAGCAGGCCAAAACCGAGGAATGCATAGAGCCCGATAAAGAGCGCATTCAGCCGCCGCTTCTGTCCAAACAAAGCCGGTTTGAACAAACTGATAACCGTCAGCAACAAGCATAAAAGGGCTGTCCAGATAGCCAGCACAGAAAGCATGAGAACTCCTTAAAACTTCTTACCAGCCCAGACTACCCGACCAACCAGATCCAGCTCGGCCAGTTCGGCTTTGCTCAGGTCACGGGATTTGTACAAGGGGTTGTCGGAGATGATGCGCACTCCACCCAGGTCGAACTGCAGGCGCTTTACGAACAGGCCGCCATCGAGGCGCAGCACATAGAGGCCATCGCGGGGCGCTTCCCCATTCTTCAGGCGAACCAGGATCACATCACCATCGTTAATGGTCGGCTCCATGCTGTCGCCCTTGGCGCGGATGACCGCCATCTTGGCCGGGTCAAACCCCTCTCGGCGCAGCCAGTCGGAACGGAAGGCCATTGGCTCGGCCAAAGGTTCATCGGTGATATTGGCCCCATGGCCAGCACTCGCGAACACCTGGTAGGCGGGAATGGTAGTGAACTCACTGGATTGATAGGCAGCCGCTTGATCTGCGAGCGAAGCATGACCGGCTGATGAACGACTTGGCAGTGATTCATCACCTAAACCGAACACCAACCACTCGAAACTGACTCCACCTGCCCGTGCAAGCTTTAGTGCGCGATCAATCGGCGGAATCGTACCTTCATACAGATAGCGCCTCAATCCGCCATCGGTCATGTCTGCTCTGCGAGCAAAAGCTCGCAATGGTTCATTACCAATCACCTTTTCGAGTCGTGATACAAACTCAGACTGACTGAATGCAATCTCCTGTACGCCACCACCATTCATATGTCGCCACCGTCAAGCTTTAGTGAAAATACAGAATCACCTACTTGACCAATGCTTTTTTTGGATCAATCATGCAATCGATAAAACGCAATGAGCAACCAAGAACAGCAAATAGCAATAGGTGAAAGGGGTTCTATCATGTCAGAGATTGCACTTCAGATCGACACACCGGTTAAAACCATCGAGCGCTATAGCGCAGATACCGGTATCCCAATCGGCACAGTCAGAAAGATGATTGCCCAAGGGCAGTTGCAAACTATGCCGAAGGCTGGGCCCAAGCACCGCGTCCTGATCAACATGGTCGCGCTATACCAACAAGCTGCCTCAGCAGCGTATTTGCCCGCAATCTCCCGGTAACTATGGCACTCAATGGAGCGAGAACCATGTTTATCGGTAGCGACTGCAAACATCCACACTTCGAATCTGCATGCAGCAGATTTACTTCCACCTATGTGATCAGCGAGATCGCCAAGGCTGCTGGCATCGATGCCCAGGTTCTGAGGAACAAACTCAATCCTGACCAGCCGCACCAGCTGACAGTGGCCGATCTCGTTGCCATCTACCACGCCACCGAAGGGGACGAGACCCTTTTCGACGGCATGCTGCTGGAATGTGGCCTGACCGCCATCGCCATTCCAGCCGCCGAACGGGCGCCATCCCTCCCCCATCAAGCGATCGACCTCAACGCCAAGGTGGCCAGCATAGGCCAGCGTGCGCTGGAACTGACCGAGCGGGGCCGCATCACCCGCACGGAACGCAACACCATCGTCAGCGTGGCCACCTCGGCAATGGGGTCACTGGCCCTGCTGATCAACGACATCGAGGTGCGCTTTCAAGCGGTGCCCGCCGTCGCCTGCGCATCAGACATCCTGATGCAAACCATGACCATGTAAGGGGAAACCCATGCAACAGACACAAATCAACCACGACGAACGCAACCTCGCCGGCCTGACACCGCTGGAGCAGGTGGACATGAACACGGCGGGCTGTCTGCTGCTGCGCGAGTTGTTCGGCAAAACGCGCGCCAGTCTGGACACCGACTGGCTGGCCATCAGCGCAGCCAAGAAAGCCGCTATCTGCAGCATCGCCCGCCAGCCACGCGGCGAGCTGATGACCGCCACCTTATCGGCCCTGCCGCATGCACAACGGGAGGCGATCAGACTGGCCGTGATCTCACTGGAGTACCAGGGGGAGTTTCGTGGCGGATGTGACACCAAGGTGTGGCACCCGGCGCCGACCACCAGGGCAAAAGGGGATATCGAGAGGGAGAAGAAGGAACGCGCCGCCAAGCTACGCATGAAGCGCGCCGTGATGGCCGCCAGCCAGATGACTCAGTCAGGCCCGCGAGCAATCGGACAATAAAAAACCCGCTATCGGTGCGCCAACACCAGCGGGCTTTCAGCAGTTACTTATCGACTAGGAAAATCGACATGCCAACTTTAGCCATTAACGACACGGTGCGCAACCTGCGCATTCAAAACCGCAAACTGGCCCGCCAGGGACAGCGCTACAACTCCAGTCCTGACCTGATCCATGCAGTAGAACGCCCAGCCGCCATGGCATGGCGCGCGGTCTGGTCATCCTTCAACAACCGAGGGGGAATCTGATCATGGCCGCCGTCATCACTCGCCACACCGAACCGACCATCAAGGCCGCCAATGCCTACCTGGTCAGCCGCGGTTACATCAACTGCGGCACCACCTGGTTGAAGGGCCAGACCCGTTATGCCCGCATGGAGCATCTGACCTCTGGCCTGATCCGCATCATCGAGGGGGTGGCATGAGCATCGACGCCATTCATATCGCCAGGCGCGCCGAACAGGCCGTACTGCCGCTGCTGACCGAGCTGCTGGCCAGCACTGAGCAGACAAACCGCACCGCTCTGGGCGAGCTCTATTCAGGGGATGAGTACATCCAGGTGCAGCTGGTCGTGACCAGCCGCCCCGCTGATCTGCTCGATGACGACTCAGTGATGGGGGATGAGGAATGACAGACCTGTTTGAGCTTGAGCCGCCAGTCGATGAGCTGGCTGAAACCGAGTCTGGGCCTGCTCGCCTGCGGGC
This sequence comes from Aeromonas sp. sia0103, assembly GCF_963895295.1. Classification (NCBI taxonomy): domain Bacteria; kingdom Pseudomonadati; phylum Pseudomonadota; class Gammaproteobacteria; order Aeromonadales; family Aeromonadaceae; genus Aeromonas; species Aeromonas sp. sia0103. Next base: position 137,560 of record NZ_CAWQKG010000061.1, read on the forward strand.
GCCTGAGCCTGTTAGCCAGCTGGCTAAGCACTTTGCTTTTTCTGTGGATGCGATAAAGCGCGCAGACGAATTCAGCCAGGAGGAAACGCTGTTGATGGGAGGAATCCGTACTCTGTATTGGCTGGCACTGGGTCAAGGCGACACCGCGCTGGCCCGCGATATTGGTGATTGGTGGTTTGAGAACGCGCAAAAGTACGGAATGGGGGAGATCATTGCATGAGCCTTCGACTGATCTCCGACCTGCAAACCCGTGTGGATAGATGGTTCGACACCATGATGGGCGACGAGGCCCGCCTGCGCAGCTACCAGCGCGACCTGCTGGCAATGCGTCGGCTATCCCCCCGCCCACGCTGCACGGTCTCCCTGACCCTGCGCCAATGTGCCGCAGCCAGAAAGATGGCGCGCCATGCCCGCCGTGCGCTGGCCTCCTGCCGGAACAACATCAAAGAGCTGTCGGGTAACCATCACCAATGAATCACCAGAACAACACAGGGCCAGCCGCCGAGGCTGGCCAATTTGGTTTTGCCATCAGCCGTCTGCCGACGCCAAAACGGAACCAGCTCCCGCTGTCTAAGAAAACCCTCCGGTCGCGCATCGATGCCCTCTCCAACGCCATGCCGGGTACCAAGCTGGAGGCCGCCTTTGTCGGCGCCCCTGGTGAATCAGATCTGGTCTGGGCGGTGCAGCTGCTCGATGGCCTCTCCATGCAGTTCACCCAAGTGCTGTTCAAGCAGTACGTGCGCCGCCGCAAAGATGGCACCACCCGCAACTGCCGCAGCGCAAACATATGGCTGCGGGAGCGGGTGAAGTGGGTTCGCTCTCTGGTGGCATCGCTGCCGGTCGATGCCCAGCACCTGCGCGACGAAGAAGGACGCAAGCGGGTAGCTCACCAGTTCGCCAACCAGACCGCAGCTATCTGGAAAAACATCGAGCAGCACACCACCGCCGGTGAACTGGATCTGATGGAGACATGGGAAGTCATCAAGCAGCCCGCCGACCAGTGGGGATTCATCGGCAAGGTGCCGAAATTCCAAACCAAAGAGGCGCGGGATAACTGGATCCTGAGCGTGATGGTGCGCCTGCTCTCCGCCAAGTGGTGGGAAAAACGCGTGAACCGCTGCTGGGATCGGCTGCAAGAGCACATCGCCATCCTGCTGGGCAAGGTACGCAAGGGCGTCTCCGCCTACGTCTCGAACGCCACCATAAAGGTGGTGCGCGAGCGCAAGCGGGCCATGATGCGCTGGCTGGCCGAGTCGGAAGTGATGAACAGCCAGCATGATCTGGTGATCTCGATGAAGGACTGCTGGGAAGCGAGCATCTCCAACCCTGTCAACCGCCGCAACGAAATGATGACCCGCATGCGTGGCTTTGAAGACTATGCCGAGGAGCAGGGGCATGTCGGGGTGTTCTTCACCTGGACGGCCCCTTCCCGCTTCCACGCCTGGAAGACCGGCCGCAACGGCAAGACCATCGAAAATGACAAGTACCAGGGCGTCACCCCGCGCGAAACCTGCGCCTATCTGGCCAAGTTGTGGAGCCTGACCCGCGCATCACTTAAGCGCAATGATGCCCCCGTCTATGGCTTTCGGGTCTGCGAGCCGCACCACGACGGCACCCCGCACTGGCACATGCTGTTGTTTATGCGCCCGAGTGATCGCAACAAGGTGATCAGCACCCTGCAACACTACGCCCTGACTGACGACAAGGCCGAGCTGGTGCGGGTCCCCATGGCCGCCCCCACCTTTACCGATATCACCCCCCGTTTCGACTGGAAGATGATCGACCCAGCCAAGGGCGATGCCACGGGCTATCTCGCCAAGTACATCGCCAAGAACATCGACGGCGCCTATGTCGGTGACGACGAAGAAGCAAACACACCGGCCGATCAAGGCGCTCTGCATGCTTGCGCCTGGGCCAGTTGGTGGGGGATCCGCACCTTCCAGCAGATCGGTGGCGCACCTGTCGGGGTATGGCGCGAGCTGCGCCGCATCAGCAACGCCAAGAAGAATGGCGATCTGGTGGGGCCACCCAAGCCAGTGTTGCAAGACCCGCGCTTTGAGGCTGCCCGCTATGCCGCCGATAACGCCATCTTTCGTTGCTACCTAGAAGCCATGGGCGGGGCGCTGGCCACCCGTGCCGAGCACCCCATCAAGCTGGCCCACCTCATCGAAGAACAGGCCAACAGCTACGGCGAAGACATCAAGCGCCTGATGGGGCTGCACACCGCGCGCTTAGGCATCAAGACCCGCCTGCAAGGGTGGGAAGTGGTACCAGCAGGCACCTATGAGGCCGCCAAGGCCGCCGGGGGTTCGGGTTGGGGTGTAGGTGTTAAGTCGGGCGGCAGCCCGGCACCTTGGAGCTCTGACAATAACTGTACGCAGCCGGATCCTGAGGCGTTCGCGGATCAGTTGATGGCAGAGCAATGGGGTTTATCTCCCTTCTCTATCGGACGTTTACGGGAAGGCGCCAGCGTCAGAGCGGACGGCTTCACCCTCTGGCTGGAGAACGGCCAGGTGCAATCGAGCCGGGCGATCCCGAGCGAGCCGGATTGGCAGCCAGAAGGCCAGGTGCCAGCCGAACAGGGCCAGCCGGATGAGTACACGGTACCGGATGGGGACCAGGACTGGCCGATGCTGGTTGAGCTGTGCGGCGAGGTCTACAAGGCGCAGGGCCACGCCGGGGCGCACCGCTGGATAGAGATGCTGCCGCAGCCCTATCAGTCCGAGATGTGGCGCGTGCTGGAAGGACTGGATGCGCCGGAGTGGATGCAGGAACAGGACGACTACAGCGAGGAGTGGACATGAACATGAATAGCAAACAGACCGTCAGCCGCGAAGAGTACCGCTGCCTGGATAATCGGGTGACCTGCATTCTCCAGCAGCGCTGGCCAGCCAACGAGATCAGCCAGTGGGTGGGGATGCTCAAGGACAAACAGCAGGCTGTGGCGTGTGCCATTCTGCGCCGCCGCCACCCTCGCCCAACATCGCTGGCCCTGCCGGCCATCGTTGACCACATACCGAACCCATTTCAGTCCAAGGCCAACCGCCCCACCGTGACGGTGCACTCCGCAGATGGCCGCTCTGTTGGTCGCCGCAATACAGTAGACGGGCTCACCCCCGTGGCCATCGACCAGAGCGGCACCATCCGGGGCGCCGTCAGTGGCCGCACCCTCTTTATCGCACTGGGCAGCGCTACCGACCGCGCCAACCCGGGCGCCGCCGAACGGCTCAACCCCGCATACCAACCAGCGCTCCATCAGGTAGTGGCTGACCATCGTCAAATCGAGACAGGAGCTCAATCATGAGAGACCCCCGCAAACAACCGGTACCGGGTGATGTGATCACCCGCTTCGGTACTACCAGGGAAGTGACCGCCACCCGGCGCAACGAGCGCGGCACGGTGACCCATGTGCTATACGAACACCCTGGTCAGACCCATCTCGAGCCGGCGAAGGAGGCAACCATCTCCAGCTGGCGGGCGTGGGCCAAGGAGGATGCCATGGTGATAAAGGAGAGCGCAGCATGACCACCGCCACCAAACGCAAGCAGGACCAGCGGGCCAGACAAGCAGCTCTCGGCATTAAGCGAGTGGAGGTGGCGCTCTCAGAACGGGAGCGACAGCAATTGGAGACGCTGCGCATCGCTCGGGCTGGCAGCGGTGAGCCCTACTCCGCCGACGAGTACATCAGCACCCTGATCCGGCGGGACTGGGAACGTTGGTTGGTGCAGGAAGCCGAGATGAAACAGCAGACCTGTCCGAACTGCGACTGCGCATTGCCGGAAGGATGCGGCGGAACCTTCAAGGGCGAAACCGCATGCTGGCAGACCCAAGGTGATAAAACCCTAGCTCTGTAAACTGATGCAAGATTGCAAAACGTGTCCGGTCACGAAGGCGTGACCGGACACACTTCATCAATTACCATTGCGGCGCAACCATGAGGGGAACCCGATGAGTTTTAACCTGTGCAACTTGCCGCCAGCCGAGAAGGCTCTGATAGAAGTAGATAAAGCCGCAGCCTATGCGGTGTGGAAGGAACGTAACGGCAAGTTGGCCACTGCAGAGCTGGACAGCAGTGCATTCAAAGGCCATGAGCTGGAGGCATTCACCCAAGCTCTGGCAAAGTACCGAACCAAACCCTAATAGTTGATTGCCAATCAGATTGAACCCCATCATCAAGGGGCTTATGCCTTCACCACCGGCAGCTCGCCAAGCGCGGTGGTATAGCGCGGACTTAACTGCTCCCGCTTCATCATCCACTCTTTAGTATCTCGGCCGCGGGCCGCGAAGTAGACCTTCCCCAGCCGCCCCTGGTTGATCTTGTCGATGATCTGCATCAGCGCCTCGCTGCGCTGGGTTCGCGGTTCACCCGCAAACAGGTCTCCCTGCTGCATGCTGGCGGGAGTGAAGTCGGCCAGCATGACGCCCCCTTTCTGGTAACGCTGCTCGTCGCGCCAGATGCGGGGCAAGAGCTCCGGGATCAGGGCCAGCAAGTCCCGGGTGTCGTAGGTGGGCAAGGCCAGCTTGGTACTCACCTGGTTGCCGTAATAGGGCTCGCGGTCGCTGAACGGGCTGGTGCGAATGAACAGGGTCACATGCCGGCAGCACATTCCCTCCCCCCGTAGCTTCTCGGCAGCCCGCTCCATATAACCGGCCAGCGCCTGATGCATGGGGCCTATCTGGGTGATGCGCTCCCCAAACGAGCGCGAGCAGATGATCTGCTGCTTGGCCTGGGCCTCTTGCTCCAGCTCGGCGCAGGGAATGCCGCGCAGCTCCTGCACCGTGCGCTCAACCACCACGCCATAGCGCCGGCGCAGGCTCTTGGGGTCAGCGGCGACCAGCTCGGCCACCGTCTTGATGCCCTGAGCCTCCAGCTTGGCCGACAGCCGCCGGCCAATGCCCCATATCTCGTCCACCGGGGTGATCGCCATCAGCCTGGCGCGCCGCTCTTCATCCCGCAGATCAACCACACCGCCGGTGGCCGGCCACTTCTTGGCTGCGTAGTTGGCGAGCTTAGCCAAGGTCTTGGTCGGCGCGATGCCCACTCCGACGGTCAACCCGGTCCACTGCTGCACCCGCTCGCGGACTTGGCGGCCATAGGCCACCAGGTCACCGGCCCAAGACTCGCTCAACTCGATAAACGCCTCGTCGATGCTGTAGGTTTCTACCGCCGGGGCCATTCCCTCCAGGATGGTCATCACCCGGTTCGACATGTCGCCATAGAGCGCGTAGTTGCTGGAAAACCAGACTCCGCCCATGGCTTCGAAAAACTTACGGATCTTGAAATAGGGCACCCCCATCTTGATCTCCAGCGCCTTGGCCTCCGCCGAACGAGCCACCACGCAACCATCATTGTTGGAGAGCACGACTATGGGCCGCCCCTTGAGGTCAGGGCGGAACAGCCGCTCACAGCTGGCGTAGAAGTTGTTCACGTCTACCAGAGCGACGGCGCAGTGCTTGTTCATGGGGCTGGTATCTGGTGTACGACAAAGGCCACCACCCCGAAGATTTCCAGTTCTTGTCCCTCGCAGAAAAGGATGGGCCGATAGGCGGGGTTACCAGGGAGCAGCGCCACTGTAGGCTTAAGCTGCAGCTTCTTCACCGTGAACTCGCCATCCACCGCAGCGACCACCACACAACCGTGCAGCGCCTTGCGGCTGCGGTCCACAACCAGCAGATCACCGTCGTGGATCCCGTACTTGATCATGCTGTCACCGGCCGCCCGCACAAAGTAGGTAGCCGCCGGGTGGGCAACGCACAGCTGATTGAGATCGATGGTCTGCTCGGTGTAGTCCTGTGCCGGCGACGGGAAGCCGCAGGCTACCGGTGAGAGAAACAGGGGGAGCTCCAACAAGGGAGCATCAGGGGTGGGTTGAGCAAACATACTGACGAACTCACAGTGACTGTATAAATACACAGTATAGCAACCCTCCCCAAGGGGTGCACCGTTCGGCGTTTGACTCCACTTGCACAAGTAGAACGCTTAGGAAATGTTAACCCTTCTGTCAGCGGAGATTTGAATGGAATACAAAATTCCGATGGTTATAACACCTACACATCGGCTTCAGATCAGTGCTAGAATCCGTTTTAATTGGGTAAAATTGCTTTTTTTGCCTAAAATTGACGTTAAAGCGGAATGAGGGTCTGACATGATAGTTGATTTCACAGTCAAAAACTTTCGCTCAATTAAGAGTGAACAACTTTTCAGCTTATATGCTGAAAAGAAAACCAGACATCATGCTGGAAATATATCCTATATTGATGAATCCCTTGGCATTTTAAAAACAGCAGCAGTATACGGCTCAAATGCATCAGGTAAAACAAACCTGATCTTGGCATTTGACACTCTCCGAGCAATCATTATTAATAGTTGTGATTGGAAAGATGGTGATGCTATTGATTATTATCAACCATATTTATTGTCAGAAACAACTCGTTCCCAACCAACAGAGTTTGAGCTAGAGTTCTACGTAAATAAAAATAGATATAGATATTATTTAACATTTGACGCTGACAGCATCCTATTTGAAAAACTAGATGTATTCTCAACTGCTAGGCCAACAAATTTATTTACTAGGTCGACTTCTGACGACTGGAAAAGTATGAAATTTGGTGATGCTTATAAAGGAGGGAAACGGCAGATTGCATTCTTCAAAAACAATAGCTATTTGTCCAAGTCTGGTAACACCCCAGACTCACCAGAAATTGTTAGAGATATATTCAACTATTTCAGAAAAAATACAGAAACGCTCTTAACAAAACAATCCATAAGCGTCGTTGATTGGGAACTTAACTCACACACAAGGGAGGCTGTTAATTATTTCCTTAAGAAGGCTGATTTTGGGATAAGTAAATTCGAGATGGAAAAAAAAGATTTACCAAAGAATTTTCCTTTATTTCCTGAAAACATGCCTGATGACGTGAAGAAAGCCATCATCAATGATTTTTCAAAATCTGAATGCTTTTATCATGAGTCGGAAGATGGAAGCCTAGTTAAATTTACAAAGGATATGGAATCAAGTGGGACGAATAGATTATTCAAAATTCTACCCGCTTTTATCGACGTATTGAAAGATGGCTCGGTTTTATTTGTAGACGAAATTGAAAGTAGTTTTCATCCGCATATTGCTGAGTTAATAATCAGGATATTTAACGACCCAGTAGTAAATATCAATAATGCACAGCTAATTTACACTACACATGATTTGTCGTTGATGTCATCTGGACTTTTAAGAAAAGATCAAATATATCTGACAGAAAAAACTATACAAAATGGCACTATATATATATGCCTAGAAGACTTTGACTCATCCCTTAAAGATAACAGCCCATTCTCAAAATGGTATAGCGAAGGGAAATTGGGTGGGATACCACAAATAAATTATTCCGATATTACAGGTAAAATAAAAGAGGTGTTGAAAAATGCCTAAACAAAGAGGTGGTAATAGTAAGTCGGTAATGCCTGCAATCAGAATATATTGTGAGGGTGAGAAAACCGAGCCATATTATATAAAAGCATATGTTAACCACTTCCACTCGGAACAAAAGAGGGTAATTGTGGTTGCAGATACAAAGAAGAACACCCCGGTTCAACTCGTTGAAGAGGCTATAGCCGCAAAAAAATCAACGGCTAACAATGATATATTTTGGGTTGTGTATGATAGGGAATCACAATCAAAATACCCAGATTCACTGCATTTAGAAGCGCAGCAGAAAGCAAAGGACAATAATATTCAAGTTGCTTTCTCAAATGTTTGCTTTGAATACTGGTTTTTACTTCACTTTGGATACACAACTGCATCATATGATAATTGCGATGAACTACTACAGAAGAGCAAACTGAAAGAGAATTTAAAGAAAGTTGGGATAGCTGACTATGACAAAGGGCTTCCCTTTATATTTGACAAGTTAAAAGACAAGGTGCCTGACGCGATTGCAAATTCAGCGAAACTGAAGGCCTCGGTGCTTCAGAGCGCAGATCCTAAGAAATGCGCCCCATGTCAGTTAAACCCATATATAGATGTGCATGAGTTATTCATTGACATGAAAAACTTTATATCCGGCTCGAAAAGCATACGCGAGAGCTAGAATATCGTTGGGATAGCACACATCTCAAGTGTGCTATCCCATCAAATATAAATAGAGTAAAACGTGCAGATGTGAAGAAAGAGAACCATTATCAAGCATCCTTTGCATATAGAACAGTCAACTCATATATATTTTATTATAATCATGCCATAGCACTTTAATATTCAAGGTTATTAATGCTACTGAGCGTTCAGCCCTAGTAATACAAGCTGCCGCCCCTCTGGCGTCAGCGACCCAACCAGACTCAATACCAGCTGGTTCGCCGTCTTGGCTGATGGGCTCAGGGTGTGAGCAAACGACAGACAGGCCACCCAGGAATGGCCACACTCTGCATCGGTACATTGGCAGTAAAGATCGGATACATCCGGGCTCAACTGGTTGGTCTTGGTAATGCGGCCCCTCTGGCCACATACTTTGCAATAAACCCGCATCACCCCTCCCAATAAATATAAAATACAATCAATAGATTGCATCTTACATCAATGTAACTGTTTTTTTATACAGTTGAACCTATCGTTTCCCGAAAATCGACCCACAAGGCCCGGGGCAGGTCGGTACTATTGATGGCATCCTGGACGAGCTCGCACAGCGGCAGCACCTCATTCCTAGCATAGGTGGCGTCGTACTTCTCAGGATCGCCCAACCCGCCCCCACCATTGGTCGGAATGATGCCGGCCAGCGCCGCTGGGAAGCGGTGAGAAGTCAATACATCCTGGGCGGTGATCCCCTTGATGGCAGCGAACTCGTCCTTGGTCGCGATATCCCCCACCGGGATCAACTTGATGCCATCGGGCTTGCCGTCGGGGATGTTCACGAACATGGAGCGGAAGTTACCCACCCCCTTGCTGTTGGCGATCATCTCCTTCATCTCGGCTTCGGTGTCATCGTCCATGTTCGGGTCGGTGGCGTAGAAGATGAACCCCATGTGGGCGCCGTTGAGGAAGTATTTGCGCCGAAACAGGGTGGCGTCCTGATTGAGCAGGGCCGACTGCAGGCCGCCCAGGTAATCAGGCATGCCATACACCTGCTGCTCGGGGTCGTACTGGGCCAGCCAGATGACATCCTCAGTCCGATATATCAGACTCGGCTTGCCCTGCTGCAGGTAGACAAAGCAGCCATCTTCGCGCCGGCGCAGGTAGACGCTCGAGAGCGGGTGCAGCCCCACCACCTGGCCAAAGCCATTGCGAATTTTAAGCAGTCCCGCATCCCCGAACTGCAGGTAGTTGTGCACGAACGCCGTGATGGTGGCGCGCTGATTGGTAAAGCGGCCGGCGACCATGTTGCGACGCGCCATCAGGATGGCCCCGTGGTGGGCGTTGGCCCGGGCCACCTTGGCCAGCCCCTTGCGCTCGATGGGGGGCTGGTAATACTCGCCGTAGGGGTTGTAGAAGACCCCGGTGTAGTCGGTCATCCAGGCGGTGGAATCTACGGCCTCCGGCATACTGAACGCCACGGCGCCGCGGCTGGATGAGGTGGCCACCTGGGCCGATGGCTGTTTGCGTTGTTTGGTCATGCTGCCTTCTTAACTTCGCTGGTTGTCCAGGTGGATTTACGTTTGCGGTTGGTATCTAGCGGCTCATTGGCCACGGCGTGAGCGATGGCAAAGAACACATCGGCGTGTCCGGTCACGTTGTCGCGGGCAGCGCGGAACGTCATCTGGCCGCCACCGGTGGTACTGCGCTTGATGGCGAGGAACGCCAGCGGAATATCCCGATCCGAGCTGTCCCACTCGATGCGGTTGGCCTCCACCACGTCGATCATCTTGAGTACCAGCCGCGACTTGCTCTCGATGCTGTAGTTGATGGGGTGGCACACCCCTTTGAACACGGGCTTGAGCAGGTCATAGACCCCGGAGCCGATGCCAGACACATCGACCCCCAGATACGTGACCCGAAACTTCTTGGCGATGCGCTCGATCTCCTGCGCCTGGTACTGGAAGTTGAGCCCGCGCCAGTAGTGCTTTTCCAGCACCCGGAACCGCTCGCCGGCAACGGTAGGCGGGGCGACTACCACCAGGGTGGCGTTATCACGAGTGCGGCTCGGGTCGTAGCCCATCCACACCTCCCGCCGCCCGAACGGATCGGGCCGCCCTGGCTTGTAGTCCTCCCAGCGGGTCGGGTCCACCCCTGCCCGCTCCATGTCCTGGAACTTGAACACCGACAGGGCATCGTCGATAAAACGGCATAGGTAGAGGCGATCGAACACCTCCTCCGGGTATTCGTCTTTGAGCTCCTCGATGTCGATGAGGTTGCATCCCAGCCGGATGGCGTCCTCGATGGTGATGACATAGCGCCACTGCCGATCGGGGCAGACCCGGCCGCCATTGCGCATCTCATCTTCACCAGGGAAATCGATCGCAACCCGGCTCGGGCGCTGCCCCTTCCAGCGATCCCCGGTCCAGAACCGGTATGCATCATGCACCTTGCTCGAAGGTGTCGAGAAGTAGGTCTTGCGCCAGCGGGTCTGAGTCGCCATGGCGCTGGCCACGTCCGAGAGCTTCTCGAAGTTGGGGATCCAGAAATATTCGTCGATGTAGACGTTGCCGGAGCGGGACTGGGCGCTGTTGGAGTTGGTCGAGCAGAAGTGCAGCTCGGCCCCGTTCGACAAGACGATGGGATTACCGGTCAGGGTTAGCCCAAGGAAGGTCTGGGCAATCTTGCAGATATAAGAGCGGAACACCTCCGCCTGGGCTCGGGTGGCGGACAGGAATATTTGGTTGCCACCTGTCAGCACCGCATCTTCCAGCGCCTCGCCGGCGAAGTAGTAGGTCATGCCTATCTGGCGGGACTTGAGGATATTGCGGGTACGCGGCAAGGCCGGGTCGTTCTTGGCCTCCCGGCAGCGCAGCTGGTAGCCAAACAGGGTACCCAGCCACTCGGCAAAGTCTGCCTCAGTCAGGTGACCGACCTCGTTCTTGCCCTTCTTGCCGCCCTTGCCCTTGCTGCTGCCACTATCCTGGCCACCCCGGCCACGGCGCGGCCGCTCAGTGGCTGGTTCATCACCACTCTCGCGGCGGGTGGTGAGCGCCTGCTGCCGCTCGGCCCACTTGAGGGCCTTCTCTTTCAGGCTGACATGGTGGCAGACCAGCCGGTCGATCTCGTCCATCTCGGCGCTGGTTTTTTTCTCACGCCCCAACAGGGAGTGCAGGCGGCGGGCAATGGCATCCTCTACCGCTTCATCAGTAAGCAGCTCCCGCCAGCCAAGCTTTTCGGCCCAGTAGTAGACAATGCGGCAGGAGTTCAGCCCCAGTTCGTCCTTGATCTCCTGGGGGGTCCATCGCTTAAGGTAGAGCCCCCGCGCGGCATTGCGGATCTCTTCGGGATACGCCACGGCGCCTCCATCAATATGAATGATGGCGCCATCATAGCCAGCCCTCTCCCCCCGCTTATCCCACTGATGTTCTGAGCAATTCGGATATCCAGCTGGATCCGAATCCCCCCCGAACACAACCGGATGAATACCCCTTCCCGACCCGATAGCCTGAGCCCGTATCAATTGGGAGCAGGCATGAACGAATCAACCTTGAGAACTGGCTTTGTCTGTATCGCTACCGAAGGCAAAGCGGTGGACGGCCGAGACATCACCCGCGACTGGCTGGTCGACATGGCCGAGACCTACGACCCGACCTATTACACCGCCGTCATCTGGCCGGAGCATGATCGCTGGTCCAGCTATGGCACCGTGCAGGCCCTCAAAGACCGAAGAGGTAGACGGCAAGCTCAAACTGTTCGCCGTCCTCTGCCCAAATCGGGATCTCGTTTACTGGAACCAGAGCGGCCAGTACCAGTTCTGCTCCATCGAACCGTTCGAGCAGTTCGCCGATCTGGGCCGAACCTACTTGATTGGCCTGGGCGTCACCGACCAGCCAGCCAGCACCGGCACCACCCATCTCAAGTTCAGCAAGAGCAGCAAGGGCCAAACCCTCGGCACGAGCGAACCGCTGGATCTCTCCATGTTCAAGCTGCCCAAGCACGAGAAGCCCGACAGCCTGCTCTCAAAGCTGTTCAGCCTGCTGTCCAGCCATGGCGAGCACGAACCACAACCCACCCCCAGCCAATCCGAGGATGAGGAAATGAAACCAGAACAGTTCGATCAGATGCTGGGGGCCCTGACCGGCCTTGGCACCAAGATCGATGCCTTCAGCGCCAAGCTGGAAACCAAACCGGAGACCGAACCGGCCCCGGTCATCGACCCGGTAAAAGAAGACAAGCCCGGCGTCACCACCGAGCAGTTCAACCAGCTGCAAACCCAGCTCTCAGAACTGACCGCCAAGATCGACCAGTTCTCCGTTGAAGTGCCGGGCCAGCGCCCGGGCGCGCTCGGCGGTGACGATACCCACACCGCATATTAAGGAGCGACAGTGAGTCAGACCCTAACCGTCCAGGCCCGTCAGCGCCTCGAAAAATACAGCGCTGCCCTGGCCAAGACCTATGGCATCCCCGTTAACGTGCTGGACAAACAGTTCAGCGTCATCAGTGGCCCGGTGGAAACCGGCCTGCGCGCGGGCCTGCTCGCCTCTGTCGAGTTCCTGAACCTCATCACTTGTATGGATGTGGATCAGATCAAGGGCCAGGTGGTGCAAGTCGGCATCGGCAAGCTGTTCACCGGCCGCAAGAAAAATGGCCGCTTCAACGGCAAGGTCGGCGTGGATGGCAACACCTACGAGCTGACCGAGACCGATTCGTGTGCCTCGCTCGACTGGGCGACCCTGTGCGTCTGGGCCAACGCCGGCAGCGAGGGCGAGTTCATCCGCCTGGTCGGTGAGTTCATCAACACGGCATTCGCCCTCGACATCCTGCGGGTCGGCTGGAATGGCGTTTCTGCCGAAGAGACTACCGACCCCGAGGCTCATCCGCTGGGTGAAGACGTCAACAAGGGTTGGCATCAGATCGCCCGCGAGTGGAACGGCGGCAGCCAGATCATCAAGGCCGGGGCCGGCAAGAAAATCCACTTCGACCCGGACGGCAAGGGCGATTACAAGACCCTGGACGAGATGGCCTCCGATCTTATCAACACCACCATCGATCCCCTGTTCCGCCAAGACCCGCGCTTGGTAGTGCTGGTCGGTACCGAACTGGTGGCGGCGGCCCAAGCCAAGCTCTACAGCGAAGCCACCAAGCCGAGCGAGCAGATCGCCGCCCAGAAGCTGGCCGAGTCCATCGCCGGGCGCAAGGCCTACATCCCGCCCTTCTTCCCGGGCAGGCGGATGGTGGTCACCACCCTGGACAACCTGCACTGCTACACCCAGCGCGGTACGCGCAACCGCAAGGCCGAGGATAACCAGGATCGCAAGTGCTTCGATAACCAGTACTGGCGGATGGAAGGCTATGCCCTGGGCGAGCACCTGGCCTATGGCGGCTTTGAAGAGGCCGACATCGAGATCGGCGCCGCACCGGCAGCACCGGAGGCCTAAGCCATGAGCTCACCCGGTCAACGTCACAAGCAGCGCGTCCAAGCCATGCAAGGGGCCGCGCAAACCGCCAGCTCCGGCATGGCCACCGGCGCAGTGGCGGACAGCCTGCACCTGCAACTGGTTGCCCTGGAACAGGACATCGTCCGGCTGCGCAAGCTGGCCCGTATCGGGGACCGGGTGAACATGAAACGCGATGAGCTGATGCCCAAATACCGCCCCTATGTGGAGCGCTATCTGGCCGCCGTCAGTGAGTCTGGCCAGCCCTACCAGAACGAGCTGTTTCAGCGCCTCATCATCTGGGCCTTTGACGTCGGGGATTTTGATGCAGGCATTGCCTGGGCGGAGCTCGCCATTGCTCAGGGGCAGCGCACCCCGAACAACATCAAGCGCGACTGGGCCCACTTTGTGGCCGACACCGTGCTGGAGTGGGCCGAGAAGCAGGCGGTCGAGGGCCATGCCGTCGAGCCCTGGTTCTCCCGGGTGTTCGACAAGGTGCGCAATGACTGGCGCCTCAACGAGCGGTTGACCGCCAAGTGGTTCAAGGCGGCCGGTTGCCTGCTGCTGCGTGACCACGACGGCCAACCTCGCCCGAGCGCCGTGGGTGACAGCGCCACCCTGGAGCAAGCCGATCACTGGCTGGCCCAGGCCGACAAGCTGCACGGCAAGGTGGGCGTCGGCACCTTGCGCCAAAAGATTGCCATGCGCCTGCGGGCGCTCAATCCGGAGCAATAAGACTCTCCGCGCCACCGCACCCCGGCGGGGAGGATAGGCCAGCCGCAAGGCCAAAGCCGAATCCTGTGATCCGTGGCTACAGGGGTGCATCTTTTATCGCCGCGCCATCGGCGACCCGAGCAACCGGGGCAGTGGTGTTCACATTGGCAAGCATCAACAGGGGTCCAGACATGTTTGCAGGCAAGGACATCGACTACAGCGCCGCCATCATCCGCAATGACGGGTTCTGGCCGGATGTGGCCGTCGCTGACTTCGAGCGCCGCCGCGCCGTGCCTGCCGATCTGGATACCCAGACCACTGGCGCTGCCCTGCTGGCCGCCGTCGCTGAAATCAACCTGCAGCTTGCGAGCCATCAGGCCACGCTGCAGGGCAAGGGCTACACCAGCGCCGCCGAGGTACACGGGCCCAGCCTGGAAGGGGGCAGCAATGCCCTGACCGAGCAGTATCTGGCCGCTGTCTTTGCCCGTGCCAAGTCCGCGCTGCTACCCGAGTTCGCCAGCGTCACCGAGCGGGCGACCGCCAACAACCAGGGTGAGCGTTCGCCAGACCAACGCGCCCACCTGCTGGCCGAGAGTCAGCAACTAGTGCGCAGCATCAAGGGCAAGCACAGAGCGGGGGTCTCGCTGATATGAACAGTGACATGAACGAGCAACAGGCCCAGGGCTATTTCCTGCAGGCGCTCCACGCCGAGCTGCTGCGGGTGCTGCCGGCCAAGTGCCACAAGACGCTCGATAGCTGGATGGAGAACGGCACCATCCGGCTGGAGCCCAAGAACATGGGTCCCACCGGAGTGGATGTGGCATGGCTCACCTATCAGGCGGTGTTCACCATCGAGCAGTTGCCGTTTCGCGAGCTGGATCCGGCCATCGTGTTGGCCGCTGTCGCCGCCTGGGTGCAGGAGCATGACGAATTCCGCGAGCGGTTCGAGCTGAGCGATCCCGAGTACGCCGTCACCCCGAACGATGAGAGGACGGCTGACCTTGAGATCCAGCTCCCCTTCACTGAGCCGCTGCGCCTGGTTGAACACGAGCAGGGCCCCATCAACTGGGACGGCAAGCGCTGGAACGTGGCCCCCTATGACATCTGGGTGGCCGACCATATCAACCTGAACGTGGGTGATACCGGCCATCACCAGGTCGGTGACCCGTCATGATCACCATCACCCTGGACACTCGCCGCAGCAAAGACCAGCTCAACCTGCTGGCCCTGCCGCCCAAGCAGCGCAAGCGCCTGGTATGGCGAGCAGCCAACGAGATGAAGAAGCTGGCCGCCCGTAACGTGCGCCAACAACAAGACCCCAACGGCCAGCCGTGGGCACCGCGCAAGCGGGGAAAACGCAAGATGTTGCGTGGCCTGCCCAAGCTGTTGCAGATCCGCGAGCCTCGTCAGGACGTGGCAGAGCTGGGGTTCACCAAGGGCACCATGAGCGCCCACGCCGGGGTTATCGCCAACACCCACCAGAAGGGGCACACCTACAAGGTAACGGCAGCCAGCCGGCGCCGGATTGCCCCCAGCGACGGCGGCAAGAACAAGCAGGCCAGCAAGGCACAAGCCCGCAAATTGCGGGAACTGGGGTTCAAGCGCCCGGGCAAGCGCAAGCGGGCATACCGTTCGGCCTCACTGGGCTGGATAACGGGCAACCTCAACTATGCCCAGGCGGGGTTGGTGATCAAGAAACTCAAGGATGAACCGGTGAAAGAGAGCTGGGAGATCCAGCTACCAGCCCGCCCATTCCTGGGCGCCAACACCCGGCAGCGCGAGCAGGCCTTTGCCCGCGCGCTGCAGAGCATCAACTACGGCTGGGACGTCAACAAGCAAGGCATGAAGGGGAAATAACGCCATGTGGCCTTATGTACAGATCAACAACTTGAACCAGATGCAGGGGCCTGTGACGGAAGTCGAGCGCCACCTGCTGTTCATCGGCAGTGCGCCGACCAACACCAATAAGCTGCTCTCGCTCAACACCCAGTCTGATTTTGACAAGGTGCTGGGCGAGGCTGACAGCGAGCTGAAAACCAACCTGCAGGCCGCCATGGCCAACGCCGGCCAGAACTGGACGGCTGCAGCCTTCGTGCTGCCGACCGATATGGACTGGAAAGAGGCGGTGCGCGAGGCCCAGAAGACCCAATCCTTCGAGGGCTGCGTGGTCCTGGGGCAGGAGTGGGACAAGGCGAAGATCAATGCCGCCCACGCCCTCAACCAGGAGCTGATCGCCAAGTGGGGACGCTGGCAAGCCATGCTGCTGGCGGTACCGGGTATCGTCTCCACCGCCGAGGGTGGTCAGGACTGGAGCGAATACGAGGCAGAACTGGCTGCCCTGCAGGATGGCATCGCGGCGGAATCAGTCTCCCTGATCCCGCAGCTGTGGCCCAACCTCATCGGGGCTTACGCCGGCCGCCTGTGCAACCGGGCAGTGAGCATCGCAGACAGCCCTTGCCGGGTGAAAACTGGCGCTGTGGTCGGCCTTGGGGCTACCCCGAAGGACAAGGACGGCACCGAACTGCCGCTGGCCACCCTGCAGACCCTGGAAGCCAACCGTTACTCGGTGCCGATGTGGTACCCGGACTTTGACGGCACCTATTGGGCCGATGGCCGCACCCTGGACGTCGAGGGCGGCGACTACCAGGTGATCGAAAACCTGCGTGTTGCTTACAAGGTCGCCCGCCGGATGCGCCTGCGCGCCATCGCCCGCATCGGCGATCGCTCGTTCAACTCCACCCCGGGCAGCACCGAGGCCGCCGTCATGTTCTTCGGCAAGGACCTGCGCCAGATGGCCAGCGCCATCACCATCAACGGCCAACCGTTCCCGGGTGACATCGCCTCCCCCAAGGATGGCGACATCCGCATCCAGTGGACCGCCAAGAACCTGGTCTCCATCTATGTGGTGGTGCGCACCGTGGACTGCCCCAAGGGGATCACCGTCAACATCATGCTCGATTTGAGCCTCAACAACGGGGAGGGCTAACCCATGACCCGCCGTATTTCAGGCCAGTCCTTCGACACCACCCTGATGGGCACCATGGTGCACATCGAGAAGGCCAGCCTCTCAATCACTGACAACAGCGCCGTGGCGCAAACCCGTGGCATCCCTGATGGCTATATCGATGGGGATGTGGCCGCAGAGCTGGAGTTCGAGCTCGATGCCAAGAACTTCAAGATGCTGTGTGAGAGCGCCAAGCGTCAGGGCAGCTGGCGCGGCATGAAGCCAGACGATGTGCTGTTCTACGCCGACACCGGCGACGAGACCATGAAGGTGGAAGCCTTTGGCGTGAAGCTGGTGATCTCTGACCTGCTCGACATCGATCCCAAAGGCGGCAGCAAGGGAGTGCACAAAATCAAGGGGTTCGTCACCTCCCCGGACTTCGTGCACATCAACGGCATGCCGTACCTGTCGGATGACGACACCCGTCACCTCAAGGGCTAACCGATGGATCTGATCGACCGTGCCACCCAACACGCCGAGCGGATGCTGGCGGCCCAGCTGGATAGCCAGCTTGGCCGCAGCCACTACCAGGGCGAGAGCTTGCACCTTTGTGAAGCGTGCGATGACCCGATCCCGGAGGAACGCCGCCAGCGAGTACCAGGGGTGCGCAAGTGTGTGCCCTGCCAGAGCCGCGCAGAGCGTCGCGGCCAATAAGCATCGAGAACGGGATATGAACCCTATGCCAAACAAAGACCCCACCCTCTGGGCCGCCCTGCTGGCCTGGCTGATGGACAACTGGCCTGCTGTCTATGGGGCACTGCTGGCACTTGCCATCGCCTTCCTGCGCATCACCTATGCCGGTGGGCGGGGTCGCCGCCGGCTGATCGAATCCCTGTTGTGTGGCCTCATCACCCTGGCGGCCGCCACCGGGACCCACTTGCTCGGGATCCCCCAGGAGGCCACCCCGTTACTGGGTGGCATGGTGGGACTGCTTGGGATCGACATCATCCGCGACCGTGCGGCTCTGATACTGCGTAAGAAGGAGGACAGCAATGCCGCGCAGTAAATGCCACCCGCAAGTGGCCGCCTTTCTCGACATGCTCGCCTTTTCCGAGGGTACCAAAGGGCTCGGCGATGACGGTTACAACAAGCTGGTCAACCCGGCGGGTTTGTTCACCGACTACCGCACCCACCCCAACGTCAAGGTGCAGGTGAACCCACGCCTGGTCAGCACGGCTGCCGGCCGCTATCAGCACCTGTCGAAACACTGGCCCCACTACCGTGACCAGCTCGGCCTGCCGGACTTTGGCCCTGAGTCACAAGATGCCTGGGCAATCCAGTTGATCCGCGAGCGCAAAGCGCTGGCCGATGTGATCGATGGTCGCATCCCCCAGGCGATCGCCAAGTGCGCCAACATCTGGGCCAGCCTGCCGGGCGCAGGTTATGGCCAGCGTGAGCACAAGCTGGCTGACCTGCTGGCCAAGTTCACCGAGTTCGGCGGGGTGCTGGCATGAGCACGCTCATCCGGTTACTGCCGACCATCATCGGGTTTGTACTTGGCACCATTCTGTTTACCCAAGGCGAACGGCTCACGCAGCGCACCAAGGAACTGGCCACCGCCAACGAAACTATCAACACCCTGCAGGTGGCCAATAGCCAGCAAGCGACCGCATTCCAGGAACTGCTATTGCAGGCAAAGGGCTTGCGCCTGCTGCTTAGCGACCAGAACGCCGCCTTGGCCGAGCTCGACAACCAGAACAGGAAGACCGCCGATGAACTGCAAGAAGCCTTGGCCACGCCGCCGACAGGCCGCCGACAGGCCGCCCGGACTGCGCTCGCGAGCCTTTGCCTGCTGGCGCTCTGCGCCTGCTCAAGCCAGCCCACCACAGTGGTGAAAACCCAAGTAGTGAAGCGGCTACCACCGCCGGGGCTGGTGCCCAACTGCCCGGAGCCTGACTTTACGGGGACCACCTACGGCGACGCCGTGAGGTTTATCCCCACCCTGCAGACGGCGCTGCGCCGCTGCCAGACCCAACTCAACACCCTGAACGACTGGATAACCCAAGAGGAAACCACCCCATGAGCAAGAAGATCACCCTGACCATCGCCGGTACCGACATCAGCTTTGAACCGACCATGACCGCCTACAACAGCTTCATCAACGACATGATGCCCAACGACAAGGTGGCGCCAGCTCACAACTACCTCAAGAAGATCGTCTGCACCGAGAGCAAAGAGGCGCTCGATGACCTGCTCAAGCGTCCCAGTGCCGCGCTGCAGCTGGCGGGCGCCATCAACAAAGAGTTCGCCCCTGATCTGGAAATCACCGTAAAAAACTGACCGCGCGTGCCGAGGCTATCGAGCGCAACCAACTGGAGCAGGTGCTGGCGCTGCGACGCTACTACCTGCCCCATGAGGATGACGACATTGAGAGCCTGGCTCGCGCTACCTGGTTAGACAAGTATCACCGAGACTCCAACGCCATCGCCGTGGCCGAGGGTATCGCCAAAGCACTGAACGGATAAGAGACCCCTATGGCCTGGATGGAAAAATTGATGATGCAGGTGGCCTTGGTTGACCAGGTCACCAAGCCCCTTGCCGGCATCAATGCCCAGATGGACAAGGTCAGCAAGGCTGGCCGCCAGGGCTGGAGCAGCATGGCCATGGGGGCGACCACCGTCGCCGGCGGCGTCATGGCGATCCAGGGGGCTCTGGGCCCCGCCATCGAAATGGATCGGGCGCTGGCGGAAGTGGCCTCCCTCGATGTGCAAAAGGATGTGCTCGGGGCGCTCGGTCGCGAGGCGCTCAAACTCTCCATCCAGTATGGTGAGTCGGCCACCGAGATCGTGCGCTCCTCCTACGATATCCAATCTGCAATCGCCGGGCTGGAAGGCAACGAACTGCCCGCCTTCACCCGTGCATCCACCACGCTCGCCAAAGCCACCAAGGCCGACACCGCCACCATCACCAACTACATGGGTACCATGTACGGCATCTTCGAGCAGCAGGCCAAGCAGATGGGCAAGGCCAACTGGGTCGAGGATGTGGCCGGCAAGACGGCGCTGGCGGTGCAGTTGTTCAAGACCACCGGCCAGGGCATGGCCGATGCCTTTGGGGCGATCGGGGCCAACGCCACCGCCGCGGGCGTCTCGATGGATGAGCAGTTCGCCGTGATCGGTCAACTGCAGGCCACCATGAGTGGCGGCGAGGCCGGTACCAAGTTCAAGTCGTTCCTGGCTGGTGTCGGTGGTGCCCAGAAGGCGCTCGGCATGCAGTTCACCGACTCGGCAGGCAACATGCTGCCAGTGCTGACCATCCTGGATAAGCTCAAGATGCGTTACGGCGAGACCATGAGCGTGGCCGAGGGGGACGAGCTCAAGAAGGCGTTCGGCTCGGATGAGGCGGTCGCCATGATCAAGCTGCTGATGACCAACACCAAGGGGCTGGCCACCAACATCAACGCCCTAGCCAACACCCACGGCATGGGCAAGGCCGAGCAGATGGCCGCCTCCATGACCGACCAGTGGGAACGTGTGACACAGGGATGGTTCGCCATCCGTGCCGCCGCCTTCGGGGTGGTACTGCCTGCCATCAATGCGGTGGTCGGTGTCTTTGCCGATGGCGCCAATGATGTGCTGCGCTGGACCCACCTCTTCCCAAACCTGACCAAGGTGGTGAGCTATACCCTACTCGCCATCGTCGGGCTGAGTATGGTCACCGGGGTGTGGATGCTGGTTGCCGGGCTCGCCAAGCTGGCCACCCTGGGGCTCGGCATCGCCTGGACCGTCATCATGGCGCCGCTCAACCTGCTCAAAGCTGGGCTGGTTGCCTTTCGCGCCATCCTGTTGGCCGTCAACATTGCCATGTACGCCAACCCTGTCGGCCTGCTCGTTGCCGGCATTGTGCTGCTGATCGGCACCGTCGCGGCGGTCATCTACTACTGGGACGACCTGAAAAAGACCCTGGCAGACTGGGGCGTGTTCGACGCCATCCAGGCGATGACCGATGGGGCGGCCGCCGGCTGGGCCAACTTTATGCAGCTGCTTGCCAACCTCAGCCCCTTCCAGTTGCTTGGCAAGGCCGTGGACTGGTTGATTGACAAGCTCAACATGATCCCGGGCGTCAACATCGAGCTCGGCAGCATGCCGGATCTCGCCATGCCAAGCATGCCGTCACTGAATGTGCCGGTCATGCCCGGGGTGATGAATGTGCCAGCGCAAGAGCGACAACAGGAGACGGTCAGCGCGCCCCTCGCCCGCTACCGCCAGCAAGACCAGAGCAAGGTGCCATCCGGTGGCATTGGCCAGCAGCTGATCCAGGCCAACGCGGCCGCGACCTCTACCAACCAGAAGCCGGCCAAGTCCCTGCACGTCGGCGAGGTGCACATCACCAACCAGAACCCGATGACCCCAGAGCAGATGGCCGAGAACGTCTGGCTGGAGACCAAGTGATGAATGAACCCAAGTACATCGATCTCCTGGTCGTCAACGGTGCCTGGCAACTCGATGCCGGCGGCCAGCCTCGCTACACCCAGGACCGCCACAGCATCGGTCAGGACATCAAGCACCGCATCATGGAGTCGGGGCTGGCCCGCAAGCTCATCGGCGAGCGCAGCCCTACCCTGCGCAGCGACGTGATGACCGAGATTGAACTGCTGGTAGAAGACGACGAGCGGCTGGTGCCTGGCACCATCCTCATCAGTGAAGAGGCCCCAGACCGGGTGCTGGTCACCGCTCGCACCTATGAATTCGGCGAACTGGAGGTAACCCTGTGAACCTGCGCCCAACCGTAGACTTTATGGCCCTGCTGGCCGAGACCGGCGTCCCGACCACCGAGCAGGCCATGGAGGCCGAGCTCAAAAAGGAGGTGGTGGCCGCCGGCTCCCTTATCACCAATGACAGCGACGTGAGCCCGTTCTGGCGGCTGGTGCGCGGGGTGGTCATCACCCCGGCGCTCTGGCTTATCCGCACCCTGCTGGCCGGCCATGTGCTGCCCAACACCTTCGCAGCCACCGCCAACGATGCCTATCTCGATCTCAAGGCCTGGGATGTGGACTTGACCCGCAAGAGCGCCCAGAAGACCCGGGGCCAGGTCAACTTCGTCAAGGCCAACCCGAGCGAGGCCGTCACCATCCCGGCCGATATCTGGGTCACCACCGAGCGCATCAACGGCACCATCTACCGCCTCAAACCCCTGCAGGCGGTGGTCAGCCCCGCCGGCGAAGCGGTCGCCAGGGTGGTGTGCGAGGCCGAGCACGCCGGCGCGGCCTGGAATCTGGCGCCGGGCTATTACAACCTGCTCAGCGAACCGGTGACCGGCATCCTGTCGGCCCGCAACGATGACAAGGAGTGGATCACCACCCAGGGCGCAGATGCCGAGCACAACGATGCCCTGGGCCTGCGTATCCAGAACCAGTTCTCGGCGGTGGGCCGCTACCACATCGACGCGATTTACCGCTCCATGCTGGCCAGCGTGGCGGGCATTCGTGCCGATCACATCGTCTTCGAGCACGAGGCCCCCCGGGGTCCGGGTACCGCCAACGCTTACATCCTGCTGGAGGTGGGTGCGACGCCGGCCAGCCTTATCGCCCAGCTCAACGACTACGTGGGCCGCCAGGGCAACCATGGCCACGGGGATGACCTGTTCGTGATGGCCATGCCCGAGACCCAGCACAGCCTCACCCTGGAGCTGTGGCCACAAGCCAACCTTACCGACGAGCAGAAAGCCGCGCTCAAGACTGGCGCCGAGAACCTGGTGAAGGCAGCGTTTCGCCAATCGGCTGACTTCCCGAGCGTCACCCGCACCTGGCCGCGCTCGCGCTTCTCGCTCTCGCAGTTGGGCCGTGAGCTGCACAGCCAGTTCCCGCAGCTGCAGAGCCTGCACTTTAGCGAGAGTGACATCCTGTCGGGGCTGGCCATCCCGCGCCTGAGCAAGCTGGCGGTGACCCTGCATGACTAAACACGACCTGCAGGCCCCCACCCTGCCCGATGCCAGCGCCCCCTGGTGGGAGGACGGTTACACCATCAGCCCGGCCCATGCCGAGCCGGGGTTTCTGGCCAAGGGCATCAACGCTTTCTGGCAACACCTCAAAGGGTGGCTACTGCTGCCGCTGGCCCAGCAAGACCCGTTGACCTGCTCGGAGTCCCTGCTCTCCCTGCTCGCCTGGGAGCGGGACATCGAGCGATTCAACGGCGAACCGCTGGCGCTGTTTCGCAAGCGGGTCAGGTTCGCCTTCATCAACGCCCGAGATGCCGGCGAGGTAGCCGGCTTCAAGCGCATCTTTGAGCGCCTAGACATTGGCTGGTGTGACATCCACGAACGCCAGGCCGGGGCGCCCTGGGACGTCATCACCATCGAGGTGACCGATGGCGCGATCGCCGGCAACCAGCAACTGATGGAAACCCTTATTCAACACTATGGCCGCACCTGCCGCCGCTATCGCTTCCAGGTGGTTTACCCGGTCACCGGCACCCTGCGCACCGGCCGCATCGAGATGAGCCAGCAGGTGTTCGGCGCATCACTCAAGAGGACAGCATGAGCCAGATCATTACCAACGCTTTCTCCCGCTACTGGCAGGAGTGCCTGACTAACCAGACGCCGGTGGTGCTCGATGAGTTCGTGCTGGCCAATGTGCCGGACCTCGATCCCGAGGCCCCCATCAACCCGGACAGCGGCCTGCCGCCGGCGGACCAGATTGTGCATCGCCACGCCGTGGACCAGCGCGGGCGCATCAACAACGACGCAGTGGCCTACACCATCGTGATGGACACCACGCTCGGCGATTTCAGCTTTAACGCCATGTACCTCATCAACAAGGCCACCGGCGTGGTGGGGATGATTGTGCACAAGGGGTTGGAGACCAAGCTCAAGACCAATGACACCACCGGTCAGACCGGCAACAGCCTGGTCAAATCCATGCTGATGGAGTACGACCGGGCACCCGATGCCACCGCCACTCATGTGGACGCCGGCACCTGGCAGATTGACTATGCCGCGCGCCTGCGCGGGATGGACGACGACCTGCGCCTGCAGGCGCTGCAGTTCTTCGGTCCGGCCACCTTCTACGGCAACGGCTTTCACCTGGTCAACGAATCGGGGGTCTACAAGGTGCAGCCCGGGGTGGCCTATGTGGGTGGCCTGCGCGCAGAGCTCAACGAGGTCAAGAAGGTGACCCCGGGCGCCAAGCCGGTGGGGCTCTGGCTCGATATCTACCGGGCGGGCTCGCTGCTCGATGCCTGGGTGAACCACTTCACCCTTAGCTTGAGCGTGCCGGAGCTCACCGACTACCTGGACGCCAACGGCCATCAACACCATGTGGCCAAGGTGGCCATCGTCAATGCCGACGGCAGCGTCACCGACCTGCGCCGCAAGCGCACCATCGAGCTGACCGGGGATGTGGCCGGCAAGGGCATTCTGGAAGATGCTCAGGGTGTCACTATCGCGGTGGAGATTAAGGACGGCAGCCATCGCCACCCCTGGGGTGAGCTCGACCAGGTGCCGGCCACCGCCAGCCGCTGGCCCAGCTATGCCGAGGTGACAGGCAAACCGGACCTGGCGGCGGCCAACCACACCCATCCGGGCACCCTGACCCACCCCATCTCGCTGGCCAAGGAAGACCTGAATACCGTCATCACTCCTGGTGTTTATCGCCAGGACTCAGATGCCAATGTGGCCGCTGCACTCAATTACCCCGAGCCGAGCTCCGGCGCCCTCACCGTGACCATCGGCGCCGGGGTGCAGCAGCGTTACCACGTCTACAACACCAGCCGGGTCTATATCCGCGCCCAGTACCACATGGGGGCATTTACCCCCTGGGCCAGAGACTACAACACCCAGAACAAGCCGAGCGCGGACGATGTGGGCCTTGGCAAGCTATCCAACAAGGCCGCTAATTACGATGCCACGGCCGACACCTACGCCCTGCGTGATGGGTCGGGGGACATTCAAATCCGAACCCCGCGCACCAGTCTGGTCGATGAACAACGCATCACCGGCGCCGTGGCTTTTCGCGTCGATAGTGGCGTTGATAACTACCTGCGCTATTGCAGTAGTCAGACCGCGTTTCGTCAGTGGCTCAACCAAGGAGTGAGCGCCTGGAGCGTCAGCGGGCGTCTGAGCATCTCAGACCCAAACTACGCAGTGACGGAATACCTCATTCCCGGAAAACAAGCGGTCATCACATACCTCGCAACCGATGGCAATTTCCGTATCGACACGTCAAACGGGGCAGGTGGCAGTACGGCAACTCGATTGCAAATTGATACGGGTGGAAACCTCTATGCGGCGGGCGGGGTGCATGAATTTGGCCAGCGAGTCTACAGTCCGCTCAATCCGCCACACAACTCCCATAACCACACGGCCGCCCAAGGCAACTCTGACATTGTCGCCGGTGGTTGGGGGCAGGTCGGCACCTACATCCTTGCCTCCAACGTATCCGGCACCACCATGGGCTTAGGTGCCACGGTCCCGGGGTCCAGCCTGATCCCGGCATCGGCAGGGGAACGGCACCAGGACGGGGTCAGCCTACCAGGCACCTGGAAATGTCTCGGCTATTCCCTTGGTTCGGGCGGTCCCTTCGATTCCCGCATCACACTCTGGATAAGGATTGCCTGATGGAGATCATCACCGCCAAAAACGTCATCGCCTACATCGGCCAACCGGATGCCCTGGACATGGAGGTGGCCTTTGACCACCTGCCCGGGCAGTTCGTCACCTTTACCGCCCGTAAGGACGACTCGGCTGAACACGGGCGCGAGCTCTATGTGCGCGCCATGTTTGGCGAGTTCGGCGAGATCCGCACACAGGCCCAGCCCGAGTACCTCCCGAGCGAAGCCGAGCAGCAGCGCAAGCTCGATGCCCTGCAGGCCGAGGCCGCCCTGCACATCGCGCCCCTGCAGGACGCCAAAGAGCTGGAGCTGGCCACCCCGCAAGAGCTGGACAAGCTGGAAGCCCTGCAACGCTATCGCATCGCCCTGATGCGCCTGCCGCAAAGCGAGGGTTGGCCAACCTCGGTCACCTGGCCGGAGATGCCCCAATGAGTTGGGCCCAGGGGGTGCTGCGCTGGCCAGCCAGTGCCGGCAGCGTACACACCCGCACCCGGGAGGTGCTGGAGCAGCTCCCGGCGAATCAGGCGAGCGCCATGGGCCGACTGCAGGGGCTGGCCGCACGCGCCCAATATCGGCGCCACCCGCTTAGCGAGGCGGCCGGGGACTTGGCCACTCTGCGGGCCGAGCTCGACCGGTTGCTGGTGAATGGCCATTGCCTCACCGTTACCCCCTATCAGCATGGGGTGGGTCAACTGCAGGGCAAGCAGTATCATCTCTCCGCCCCCAATGCGGTGGCCACCTTGGCCGCCAAGCTGCAGGATGGCGCCGACCCACGGCTGCCCAGCGGGCAACAGCATGCCCTCGCCTGGCTGGTGACCGGTAACAGCGCCGAGGACCTGGCCCGGCAGTTGGCGCCCCTCTGCGCCCTGCTGCCGCTGCCGGAGTGGTGCGCCACTCTGCGCCGCCTCACGGCCAGTAACGACGCCATGCACCAGCCCACCGCCGCCAGGGTGCCGCGCTGGCGCGCCGGGGAGCCCCTTTGCTGGGCACCGCTGCGCCCTGCCCGGGCGGCACTTGGCGCTGAGCTGGCGCAACTGGAGAGCCTGGCCCGGGATAGCCAGAATCCCATCGACAAGTTGCAGGGGCTCGCCGTGCGCCGCGCCGCCCACCTCGATGCCCTGGCCACCGCCCTGGCCGAACTTGGCACGCTGTCCGGCACGCTGTCCGGCACGCTCTGGTACTGGCAGGGCCAGGGAGATGCGGCAAGCCTCGCCACCCAGCTCGGGCAGAGCACGCCCCCCGACCACAGCATGAGCATGACGGTCGGCGCCCTGCTGCTCTCCCCTTCCCCGCTCACCTTCTGGCAGGAGTTAACCCCATGAGCCAAGCCATGCTGACACTGGATGGCGAGCCCATCATCATGGAGTCGATGCGGATCTCCGCATCGATGCAGTTTCAGGACAAGGACCAGAGCGGCCAGACCAGCTCGACTAGCAGCGCTGAACAGGGCGCCAAGGGCAAGGAGCTCGACATCTCCGGCCTCATCCCGTTCAAGGAGGAGCGCATGTTAAGCCGGCTGTTTGAGCTGGCTGATGCCAAGGGCAACGGCGGCAAGCGCCACATCTACCGGGTTGGGTCGCTGTTGGCCAAGTCGGTGAAGGTACGCCAGGCGAAGTTTGCCGGCCGCATCAGCGCGAACGAACAGGAGGGGCTGCTGGCCTGGCAGGTGCAGTTCACCTTGAAGGAGTTCAACTCGGTACCGGAGAAGCGCGAGCAGCGCTTGCCGAAGAAGGCCCCGACCGTGGGCCAGGGCACCGCCAACACCAGCGCCGCCAAGCCAGGTTCAAAGACTGATGGCAGCGGCGAGCAGGACCTGAGCGGCTTCGAGCGCTATGTACTCAAACCGATGGATGACATGCTGGCATGAAACTCTCGACGTCACTGACCCTCGCAGGCCAATCGCTGCACCTGGTAGACCACGACCTGGTGCTGGACATCAACGCCGGCGGCCGCGCCGCCCTGACCATTGAAGGAACGGCCAGCAAGGGGCAGACCTTCACCCTGGACACCGGCTACAACGGCGACCTGCGCCGCTGGTTCACCGGCTACGTGTACGACGTGCAACCCGCCGCCAATGGCGCCAGCAAGCTGCTGTGCCGCGAGCTGGCCGGGGCCTTGGGCTCTCGTCTGCCGGTCAGCCAGCAGCATGCCACCCTGCGTGGCCTGCTGGCCTGGCTAACCGATCGATGCGGGCTCACCTTCCTGCTGCCCCAGGGCACCGATTACACCGACCGACCTATCCCCAACTTCACCAGCGCCGGCACCGGCTATCAGCTGATCAACAACGCCGGCCGCGCCTTTGAGGTGCCGGACTTTATCTGGTACCAGCAACCTGATGGCGCTATCTACGTGGGCAGCCATGCTCACAGTCGCTGGGCCGGCAAAGAGGTGACGCTCGATCCCGCCTGGTCGAGTCGCCAGGCAGGCGACACCCTCACTCTGTCGCCGGTGCCGGCCATCCGCCCCGGGGCCATCATCAACGGCAAGCGGGTGATGCGGGTGCGGCTCAAGGGCGACGAGATGACCCTGACCACAGCCACCCCGGGCAAGGCCATCAAGTCGCCAGAGCGGCGCAAGATTGAGGGGGAGTTCCCAGAGCTGGCCGACAGCATGCACCTGCCCAAGTTCGGGCGGGTCGAAGCGGTGAGCGATCAGGCCAACGCCGGCCAGCTCAATGACCCGTTTCGCCCTCGCTATGCGGTGGATGTGCAACTGCTGGGGGAAGATGGCCAGCCGGACAAGGCCGCCCCGCTGTATCGGGCGGTCCCGTTACCGGTGCTGTTCGGCGGGCAGGAACAAGGGCTGCTGCAGTTCCCCATCGAGGGGACCATCGTCGAGCTGGGGTTTGCCTTCGGTCGAGCCGACCGGCCCTTTATCCGCACCGTGCTCGGCAGCGGCTGGTCGCTGCCAGACATCGCCCCGGGCGAGCAACTGCAGCAGCAACGGGCCGAGGTGTTCAGCCGCACCGATACCGTGGGCAACCTGAGCCGCCACACCGACCGGCGCCTGCACGACCAAGCCCTGCAGATGCACCATCAGAGTGACGACTACCTGGGGGAACATGGCCAGCATCAGCTGCAGGTGGCACAACACAGCATCGAGGAGGTGGGTGGGTTCAAGCTCATCGAGGCGCTGGGCGCCATCGAACTATTGGCCGGCGATGACTTGGCCCTGGGGAGTCTCGGCAACATGAGCCAGACCACCGCGGGAGATCTGGTCGAGGTGGTGGGACAACTGCGCCGGGCCGTTGCCGGTGAGTTGCAGCACCTGGAGGCCCCCCGCTCATGGATGGGCACGGACAGCGTGAACATCTTCCGGCTACTGTTGCAGCTGATGAACGTGGTGGAGCAGCTGGCCGCAGCCACCGCCAGCCATACCCACGGCAGCGGGCCAGCCCCCGGCAACAGCCAGGCCATGACGGGACAAGGCCAGCAGGCCAAGCAGCTCGCCAGCCAGCTCTCCCCCATCCTCGAGTAACCCACCAAGCGAAGAAGGCCCCACAATGTGGGGCCTTCTTCTATCTGCCTGACAGCGCCTGAGCATGGCCAGGGAAGGGCGCCGCATGAAGGGGCGCCATCGGGCAGTCCAGCATCATACGTGAAGCCTACAGACGCTCACAGCCTCCCAGCGCCCGGCGGCGACGCCCACGGACGCGTCTGCGCCACGGAATCCGCGCTCATCCGCTCCCGCCTGCGCGCCGCACCAATAAAATTTTTTGCAAAAGTGGATTACCGCAAGACCATAGGCCCAGGCCGCGCCAGATAAAGGATCTTGGGCTTGGTGAGGATCTGAAAGGATCGAAAGAAATTGCAGGGTTTTACAGTTCAGCGGTGCGCTGGATAACAACGATGAAAACGTAACTTATTGAATATATTGGGTGAGTCGTACTTTCCGTGGGAATTTGAACTCTCGGGAAGGATCGAGTTTGCCGCGAGTGAACAGCTAGAAGCCGTTTTGTTTCAGCCGGTTAGGCGTGATGAGGGCCTATTTGATAACTGAAATTTTGAAAGGGGGATACGGCGTTGGTGCGCTGGCTGGCCTGCCCCACGGAGAATAGGTTTTTTGTGAAGTGTGTCCGGTCACGCTTGGTGCTGCTCTAGTAAAAGTGGACACGACAATAACCCGATCACCTAAACCTAGGTGGACACGATGTGGACACATCGCCATGTTGGGAAGCCAGAAAAACTTAAGGCCACCCGCTTGGGTGGCCTTAAGTCATTGAATTAGTTAATGGTGCCCGGGGTCGGACTCGAACCGACACGTCTTTCAACGGCGGATTTTGAATCCGCTGCGTCTACCGATTTCGCCACCCGGGCAACTGCGAGGGATTATACGAATGGCGCTTGGGCATGCAAGGTGTTTTTCTCGCGTCGGATCCCGTTTGCTCATTTATTCAACGCCTTGCCGATGTGGGGTCAGTTACATAGAATGCCCGCATCATATTAATGGAATAAGCATCATGGCCAAGCGCAAGACAGTCTCCTCCCCGACCCCTCCCCCTCAGCATCAATATCCCTCCGCCGGTCTGCTGCGCCGCCTGGGCGCCCTGCTCTATGACTATCTGGTGGTCATCGCCCTGTTGATCATCGCCGGCTTCATCGGCATGGGGGTTGCCCAGTTACTGCTGGCCACCGGCATGGCGAGCGTGCCCGAGGGCAAGGATGCCTCCTGGCTGCTGACCAGCCCGCTCTACAGCGCCTGGCTGGCCCTGGTGATCTGCGGCTTCTACGCCTGGTTCTGGACCCGTGCCGGCCAGACCATCGGCATGCGCGCCTGGCGTCTGCGCATCCAGAATGTGGATGGCAGCAACATCCGCATCACCCAGGCCCTGATCCGGCTCGGGACTGCCGCCTTCGGACTCGGCAACCTGCTGTGCGTGATGAACCGCCAGCGGCCACGCGCCTTCCAGGACATCTGGTCCGAGTGCGAGGTGGTGGTGCTGAGCAAGCAGGAGAATCTGGAGCAGCTTAACAAATAAGGCCGCTTGAATGACGAGAAGGGCACCCAGGGGTGCCCTTCTCACTACCTGCCTCCATGGCCCGTATCACCATGGACAGCATGAAAAAAGGGCCCATGAGGGCCCTTTTCGTTTCGCCATCCGGCTATCGCCTGCGGCTCAGGATATAGAAGGAAATACCGCCGAACAGCAGGCTGGGGGCGATGGCGGCCAGGATGGGCGGCATCGCATACACCAGGCTGACGGGGCCGAACACCCGATCGCTCACATAGACCGCGAAGCCGGTCATGATCCCCATCAGCATCCGCGCCCCCATGCTCACCGAGCGCAACGGGCCGAAGATGAAGGAAGAGGCCAGCAAAATCATGGCCACCACAGAGAGCGGCGACAGCAGCTTGCGCCACATCTCCAGCTTGTAACGCCCCGCGTCCTGCTTGTTGGCATCCAGATAGCCGATGTAGTCGCGCAGGCCGGAGATCGGCAGGTTCTCGGGATCTATGCTGACTACCCCCAGCTGTTTGGGGGTCAGCTCCGAGCTCCACGCCATCTGTTCATGCTTCTCGTCTTGGATCTGCTTGGGATCGTCGAAGCGGGTGATATGCACCTGCTTGAGCAGCCAGTGATGCTGTTCGAACACCCCCTCCTGTGCCTGTACGACGTCGATCAGAGCACGGGACGGAGTGAAACGGTACAGGGTGATGCCGGTCAAGGCTCCGTCGTTGCGTACCCCGTTGATATTGACGAAGTTGTTGCCATCCCGGGCCCAGACACCATAGGCCGAGACGGTCAGACGTCCCTCCGACATGGCACCCGCCTTGATGTCATCCGCCATCCGCTTCGCGGCGGGGGCCACATATTCCCCCATCAGCCCTACCAGCAACATCAGGGGGATCGCGGTCTTGAGCGCCGCCATCACTATGCTGATCTTGGAGCGGCCCGATGCTTGCATCACCACCAATTCTGAGGTGGTCGCCAGCTGACCGAGCCCGATGAGCCCCCCCAGCAGGGCCGCCAGCGGGAAGAACAGCACCGCCTCCTTCGGCATGGAGAGCAGCACGAAATAGAGCGCGTTGAGCATGTCGTAGTTGCCTTCCCCCACCGCCTTGAGCTGCTCCACATACTTGATGAGCGCAGCCAGCCCGACCAGGGTCAGTTCACACAACAGGATCGACATGAAAATGACCCGGCCGATATATCTATCGAGAATGCCAAACATCAGCCGAGACTCCCAGGTTGCAGCATCATGCCGATTTTCCCTTGAAATACGGTGCACGGAACATGGATCGACACGACGGCGACCCGCTTGTTATGCCTGTCGAGAACGTCAAACATCAGCAGAGATCCCTATGTTGCAGCATCATGCCGATTTCATTTTGAAGAAGTGGCTCTTCACCCCGTTCCACCAGGTCGTGCCATGCAGGTTGAGCGGCAGGCCGATTGCCAGCAGATAGACCATAGGCACCAGGAACATGCCTGGCCAGTGGGGCAGACGCCCGCTGTCGATGGCCGAGCGGGCGGCACTGAGCAACAGGAAATAGGAGAGATAGAGCAAAATGGCGGGCAGCAACTTGGCGTAGCGACCCTGACGAGGGTTGACCCTGGCCAGCGGCACCACCAAGAAGGTGAGCACCAGGATGGAGACGGGCAGCGACAGGCGCCACTGCAACTCGGCCATCAGCTGATTGTCCTGGGTGCCGAGCAGCGCCACGGTCGGCTTGGCCGCCGCCTTGCGGTTGGAGCGCTCCATCTCCTGCTGACGGATCACCAGGCTGTACTCGTCGAAGTTGGAGATCTGGAACTGCTTGCCGGTGAACTGGCCCTCGTAGCGGGAGCCATCCTTCAGGGTCAACCACTGCAGGCCGTTGCTGTCGGCGGTCACATGCCCTTCACTGGCCACCACGACGGAGGGCGGCGAGGTGCCTTCGGCGCGCTGCAGCACGAAGATCTTCTGCAGCTCCGAGCCCTTGTCGTTCAGATCCTGGATGTAGGCGACCAGCCGTCCCTTGTCGAGCTCCATGAAGCGGCCCGCCTGCAGGAAGGAGATGCCAGGATCGGCCTTGAATTCGTCGATCACCTGATACTCGCGCTCCTTGGCCTGGGGCGCGATCCAGCCGGTGTTGAACGCCGCCACCGCCGCCGTCAACAAGGCCAGCAGCATGGCGCTGCGCATCACGAAGCGGTGACTGAAACCCACGGCATGCATCACCGTCATCTCGCTTTCGGCATACAAA
The DNA here is from genome assembly GCF_963895295.1 of Aeromonas sp. sia0103. Classification (NCBI taxonomy): domain Bacteria; kingdom Pseudomonadati; phylum Pseudomonadota; class Gammaproteobacteria; order Aeromonadales; family Aeromonadaceae; genus Aeromonas; species Aeromonas sp. sia0103. The sequence goes on from NZ_CAWQKG010000061.1 coordinate 170,507, forward strand.
CGACCATGAGCAAACAAAATGGCAAGGAACAGACTGATAGGCAGCATCAACAGCGCCATATTGGGCAGGTTGAGCAGCAGCAGGGTGGAAACCAGGCGCGTCGGCACCTCGCCATCGGCGGCGTCGCCGATGATCTGGATAAATTGCTGGCTGACGAAGATAAGCAGCAGTACGAATAACACCGCCAGCTGGGTTTTCAGGGTCTCCCTGAACAAATATCGGAAAACGATCACAGTCATTCCCAAGTAAACTTGTGTTTTTAGTCGAATGCCTGAAAAATAGGGCCCTATATTGGATTTTTACCAGTTTGAACTGCGGAGCCTGTGGCTGTTCGCTCCGCCTCTGATACCCCAACAAGCACCGCATTATTCAATAAAAGGTGCCTTTTGTCTTTAGGATGTAGGAGATTCCATGGAGTTCAGTGTAAAGAGTGGCAGTCCTGAGAAGCAACGCAGTGCCTGCGTCGTGGTTGGCGTGTTTGAGCCCCGTCGCCTCTCTCCGGTCGCCGAACAGCTGGACAAGATCAGCGACGGCTACATCAGCTCGCTGCTGCGCCGCGGCGATCTGGAAGGCAAACCAGGCCAGATGCTGTTGCTGCATCAAGTACCGGGCGTGCTCAGCGAGCGCGTACTGCTGGTCGGTTGCGGCAAGGAGCGGGAACTCGACGAACGCCAGTACAAGCAGATCATCAACAAGACCATCACCACCCTCAACGAGACCGGGTCCATGGAAGCCGTCTGCTTCCTGACCGAGCTGCACGTCAAGGGACGGGATACTTACTGGAAGGTGCGTCAGGCGGTGGAAACCACCAAGGCGGGCCTCTACAGCTTCGATCAGTTCAAGACCAACAAGGCCGAACCGCGCCGCCCGCTGCGCAAGCTGGTGTTCAACGTGCCGACGCGTCGGGAACTGACCATAGGCGAGCGCGCCATCGCCCACGGCCTGGCCGTGGCGAAAGGGGTGCGGGTCTGTCGCGACGTGGCGAACATGCCGCCCAACATCTGCAACCCGGCTTACCTGGCCTCCCAGGCCCGTCGTCTGGCCGATGCCTATGACAACATCACCACCAAGGTGATCGGCGAGCAGGAGATGGCCGAGCTCGGCATGAACTCCTACCTGGCGGTGGCCCGTGGCTCCGACAATGAAGCCATGATGGCCATCATCGAGTACAAGGGCAACGGCGACGCCAAGCCCATCGTGCTGGTCGGCAAGGGGCTGACCTTCGACTCCGGCGGCATCTCCATCAAGCCGGCCGAGGGCATGGACGAGATGAAGTACGACATGGGTGGCGCCGCCTCCGTGCTCGGCACCATGCACGCCCTGGCCCAGTTGCAGCTGCCCATCAACGTCATAGGCGTGCTGGCCGGTTGCGAAAACATGCCGGGTGGCAACGCCTACCGGCCAGGTGACATCCTCACCACCATGTCCGGCCAGACCGTCGAGGTGCTCAACACCGACGCCGAAGGTCGCCTGGTGCTGTGCGATGCCCTCACCTATGTCGATCGCTACGATCCCGAGACCGTCATCGATGTGGCGACCCTGACCGGGGCCTGCATCATCGCCTTGGGCCACCACACCTCGGGTCTGCTGGCCAACCATAACCCGCTGGCCCACGAGCTGCTGAACGCCTCAGAGCAGGCCGGTGATCGCGCCTGGCGCCTGCCGCTGTTCGATGAGTACCAAGAACAGCTGGAGAGCCCGTTCGCCGACATGGCCAACATCGGCGGCCGCCCGGCCGGTACCATCACCGCCGCCGCCTTCCTGTCACGCTTCACCAAGAAGTACAACTGGGCCCACCTGGACATCGCAGGTACCGCCTGGAAGAGTGGCAAGGACAAGGGCTCCACCGGTCGTCCGGTGCCCCTGCTGACCCAGTTCCTGCTGAACCGGGCCGGCGTGGCGGATGTCGAAGACAAGGAGTGATTCCTCACGCCCGCCGCACCCTGTGCGCGGCGGGGAGGTGTTAACCCGTATCACAAGGAAGAGGCCCGCCTCTTCCTTGTTTCATTGAGAGAACTGGGGGAACCATGCCCGGCATGGCACCCCACCGACGGCCAATCGCTGTCCGTCACAGCCAAACGGGACCCAACCTGATGAGCCAAGTGACCTTTTACCTGATGAGTGAGCCGGATGACGCGCAGGCTTCCGCCGTCGAGCGGCTCGCCTGCCAGCTGGCGGCCGATGCCTGGGGCGCGGGCCATCTCTATCTGCATTGTGTGGATCAGGCTCAGGCCGAGCGCCTGGACGAGCTGCTGTGGCAGCTGCCGCCGGATCGCTTCGTACCGCATCAGTTGCAGGGCGAGACCGGTCAGGCCCCGGTCGAGATCGGCTGCCAGCCACCGAAGCGGCGCTATGCCTGCCTCATCAATCTGGCCGAACAGACACCTTTGTTTGCAGGACACTTCGCTCAAGTGGTAGATTTTGTCCCCACTGACGAAACGCAAAAGCAGCAAGCCCGCGAGCGCTACAAGCACTATCGCCAGGCAGGCCATGCCCTCGAGATGAGGGATCAGCCCGTCCTTGCCGCACCGGATCCGGCGCAGCCCTGACTGCCTCCCCCGCGATCCAGACCCCATCAACACCAGAATTCATCCAGAATACGGCGAGACCATGGAAAAGACTTTTAATCACAACGCCATCGAACAGGCGCTCTACCAGCACTGGGAATCCCAGGGTTACTTCAAGCCCCACGGTGACACCAGCAAAGACTCCTTCTGCATCATGATCCCGCCGCCGAACGTCACCGGCAGCCTGCACATGGGTCATGCCTTCCAGCAGACACTGATGGACACCCTGATCCGCTACAACCGCATGCAGGGCAAGAACACCCTGTGGCAGGCGGGCTGTGACCACGCCGGCATCGCCACCCAGATGGTGGTGGAGCGCAAGATCGCCGCCGAAGAGGGCAAGACCCGTCACGACTACGGCCGCGATGCCTTCATCGACAAGATCTGGCAGTGGAAGGAAGAGTCCGGCGGCACCATCACCCGTCAGATGCGTCGCCTCGGTGACTCAGTGGACTGGGAGCGCGAGCGCTTCACCATGGACGAGGGCCTCTCCGAAGCCGTACAGGAAGTGTTCGTGCGTCTCTACGAAGATGGCCTGATGTACCGTGGCAAACGCCTAGTGAACTGGGATCCCAAGCTCAACACCGCCATCTCCGATCTGGAAGTGGAAAACCGTGAGATCAAGGGCCACATGTGGCACCTGCGTTATCCGCTGGCGAACGGCGCCAAGACCGCCGAAGGCCAGGATCACCTGATCGTCGCCACCACCCGTCCCGAGACCATGCTGGGTGATACCGCCGTCGCCGTGAACCCGGAAGACCCCCGTTACAAGGCGTTGATCGGCCAGCACATACTGCTGCCGCTGGTGAACCGCCTGATCCCCATCGTCGCCGACGAACACGCCGACATGGAGAAGGGCACCGGCTGCGTGAAGATCACCCCGGCCCACGACTTCAACGATAACGAAGTGGGCAAGCGCCACAACCTGCCGATGATCAACATCTTCACCCTGGACGCCCACGTGCGCGCCGAGGCCGAAGTGGTCGACACCAACGGCAACCCCTGCACCGCCTATGACGCCGCCCTGCCGGCCGAATTCGCCGGGCTGGAGCGCTTCGCCGCCCGCAAGGCCATCCTGGCCAGGCTGGACGAGCTGGGCCTGCTGAGCGAAACCAAGGATCACGTGCTGCAACAGCCCTACGGCGATCGCGGTGGCGTGCCCATCGAACCCATGCTGACCGACCAGTGGTACGTGCGCGTGGCGCCCATGGCCAAGACCGCCATCGAGGCGGTGGAAGATGGTCGCATCCAGTTTGTGCCCAAGCAGTACGAAAACATGTACTTCTCCTGGATGCGCGACATTCAGGACTGGTGCGTCTCCCGTCAGCTGTGGTGGGGTCACCGCATCCCGGCCTGGTATGACGAATCCGGCAAGGTCTACGTCGGCCGCGACGAGGCCGAGGTGCGCGCCAAGCACAACATTCCGTCCGTGACCGTGCTGCGTCAGGACGAAGACGTGCTCGACACCTGGTTCAGCTCCGCCCTGTGGACCTTCTCCACCCTGGGCTGGCCGAACAACACCGAGGCGCTCAAGACCTTCCACCCGACCGACGTGCTGATGAGCGGCTTCGACATCATCTTCTTCTGGATAGCCCGGATGATCATGATGACCATGCACTTCATCAAGAACGAAGATGGCACCCCGCAGGTTCCCTTCAAGACCGTCTATATCACCGGCCTGATCCGGGATGAAGAGGGCCAGAAGATGTCCAAGTCCAAGGGCAACGTGCTGGACCCGCTCGACATGATCGACGGTATCAGCCTGGAAAATCTGCTGGAGAAGCGCACCGGCAACATGATGCAGCCGCAGATGGCCGAGAAGATCGGCAAGCGCACCGCCAAGCAGTTCCCGGAAGGGATCGAGGCCCACGGCACCGACGCCCTGCGCTTCACCCTGGCGGCGCTGGCCAGCACGGGTCGCGACATCAACTGGGACATGAAGCGCCTGGACGGTTACAACAACTTCTGCAACAAGCTGTGGAACGCCTCCCGCTACGTGCTGATGAACACCGAACAGCAGGATTGCGGTCTGAATGGCGGCGAGATGCAGTTCAGCCTGGCGGATCGCTGGATCCAGTCCCAGCTGCAGGTCGCCATCCGCGACTTCCGCACCGCGCTCGACACCTACCGCTTCGACATGGCCGCCGGCGTGCTGTACGAATTTATCTGGAACCAGTTCTGCGACTGGTATCTGGAGCTGACCAAGCCGGTGCTGGGCAAGGGCTCCGAGGCCGAGCAGCGTGCCACCCGTCACACCCTGGTGACTGTGCTGGAAACCCTGCTGCGGCTGGCGCACCCGATCATTCCGTTCATCACCGAGACCATCTGGAAATCGGTGGCGCCGCTGACCGGGGTCCATGCCGACACCATCATGCTGCAAGCCTTCCCCGAGTTCGATGCCGCCAGGCTGGATGAGACCGCCATGGCGGATCAGGAGTGGGTGAAGGAGTTCATCGTCGGCATCCGCAACATCCGCGCCGAGATGAACGTGGCGCCGAGCGTGGGCCTCAACGTGCTGCTCCAGTGCGATGCCAAGGATGCCCAGCGCGCCAAGGACAACGAGGCCTTCCTCAAGTCCCTCGCTCGCCTGGAGTCCATCCGCGTGCTGGCGGACGGCGACGTCGCCCCGCTGTCGGTGAAGAAGCTGATCGGCAGCACCGAGCTGATGATCCCCATGGCCGGCCTCATCGACAAGGAAGCCGAGCTGGCCCGTCTGGCCAAAGAGGTGGCCAAGCTGGCCGGCGAATGCGCCCGTATCGAAGGCAAGCTCGGCAACGAGGCCTTCGTGGCCAAGGCGCCGGAGGCGGTCATCGCCAAGGAGCGCGAGAAGCTGGAGGAGTACCGCCTCCAGCTGGTCAAGCTGGAAGCCCAGCAGGTCGAGATCGCCGCCCTGTAAGCGAATCACGTCCGCAAAAAGCCCCCGTTTATCGGGGGCTTTTTTATTGACTCGCCACCGGCACCGAGGCTGGCCTACCATGCCGCAGCTTCCAGTTGATGGAGGCTTTCGGTTGTCCGGCACCCGGCAAGGCGGCATTCTCCCCCGCGCAATTGAAAAATTAGCGAGCCCAGTCACCCGCTTTCACAAGCGCATCGCCCGTAAATTCATTACACTGCCAGCGATCTTTTCTATTTGGAGTGCTGTCGCAGTATGGAAATATTGATCCTGCTCGGATTGATTTTGCTCAATGGCGTCTTCGCCATGTCGGAAATCGCCATCGTCACCGCACGCAAGGCCCGCCTCAGCAAGATGGCAAGCGAAGGCAGCCGCTCCGCCGCCATTGCGCTCAAACTGGGCGAGAATCCGACCCATTTCCTCTCTGCCGTCCAGATAGGCATCACCAGCATCGGCCTGCTCAACGGTATCTACGGTGAATCCCTGCTGGCACAACCCTTCGCACAATGGCTGCAGGAGTGGGGCCTCTCCGCCAAGAGCAGCAGCCTGCTCGCCACCGTCATCGTGGTGGTGCTGGTCACCTACCTCTCCATAGTGGTGGGGGAGCTGGTCCCCAAGCGCCTCGGCCAGCTCAATGCCGAACGCATCGCCTGCCTGGTGGCCCGCCCCATGCAGTGGCTGGCGACCCTGACCCGCCCCTTCGTCTGGTTGCTGTCGGCCTCGACCCATGCCAGCCTGCGCATCCTGCGGGTCGATCAGAACAACAGCAACAACGTCACCCAGGAGGAGATCCACGCCATGCTGGTGGAAGGCTCCGAGGCTGGCATCATCGAGGATCAGGAACACACTATGTTACGGAATGTGTTTCGTCTCGACGAGCGCAGCCTGGCCTCCCTGATGGTGCCACGCAGCGACATCCGCTATCTGGATCTCTCCTTGCCACTGGAGACCAACCTGCAGCGACTGGTGGAGTATCGCCACAGCTTCTTCCCGGTCTGTGACGGCAGCCTGTCGGATCTGGTGGGCATCCTCAACGTCAACAAGGTGCTGCACGCCTACATCAAGGGGGAGCCCATCGATCTGGCGGCCCTGACCCAGGATGGCAGCCTGCTGCCGGAGACCCTCAACGGCCTCGAGCTGCTCAATCACTTCCGCGCCCACTCCGAGCACATGGTGCTGGTGGTGGACGAGTATGGTGAGCTGCAGGGGCTGGTCACTCAGCAGGATCTGCTGGAGACCCTGGCCGGTGACTTCCAGCAGGAGGATGGTGAGGACAACTGGGCATTCCAGCGCGCCGACGGCAGCTGGCTGCTGGATGGCCTCATCCCCCTGCCGGAGCTGAAAGATTGTCTGGAGCTGGTCCGCTTGCCGGAAGAAGAAAAACATCACTATCACACCCTTGGAGGGCTTATCATGCTGCTCCTTGGTCGCCTTCCCCGGACCGGAGACCTGGTCACCCTGGAACAGTGGCAACTGGAAATTGTAGATATGGACGGCCTGCGCATCGACAAGGTGCTTGCCATGCCCTTGACCGACCAACCCAGCTAATCTGCGGAGTTTGCACGTATGGAGCAGTTTTACCACCTGGCTCACGCCTTCATTAATCAGGATCTGGCGACCCTGTCCGATCCCAAGATGGTCTTCATGGTCTATATCGTCCTGCTGACCTTCCTGGTGTTGGAGAATGGCTTCATCCCGACCGCCTTCCTGCCCGGCGACACCCTGCTGATCCTGACCGGCGTGCTCATCTATCAGGGCGTGCTGCCGCTGGCGGTCATTCCGCTGCTGATCATGGCTACCTTCGTCGGCACCTGGTGCGGCTACATGCAGGGGCGCTTTCTCGGCCATACCCAGATGTACCACAGGCTGATGTCCCACCTGGACGACAAGCACAAGGAGAAGGTGCACTACCTGCTCAACAAGTACGGCATCATCACCCTGATCACCGCCCGCTACATCGCCTTCGTGCGCACCGCCTATCCCTACATCGTCGGCGCCAACGAGATACCGCAGGGGCGCTTCCTCATCGTCAACCTGATCAGCTCCATCATGTGGATCTGCCCCCTGGTCGGGCTGGGTTACTACCTGAGCCACACCAAGCTGGCCGCACAGTATGAGTCCCAGTTCCTCAGCATCATCCTCTGCCTGCCGCTGGTGCTGCTGGTCGGCGGACTCATCGCGCTGATCTGGCGCTGGTTGAGCAAACGCAAGGCCCCCGCCTCCCGGGATTGAGGCAAAGGCTGAGACAAATCATCAGGGTCGCCAGGGGCGGCCCTTTTTTATGGAAATAATGACGAATTCCTCGCCGCCGCTCTTGTAAAGCAAGGGCAAAAATGAGTGAATCTAGCGCCTTTTTTCGCTGTGGATGGAGTCGGTTGTATGGGGTGTCGAATTCGCGCAATTGCGCTGCTGTGTGGGTTGGCTGGATTGCTCGGATTGCCTGCGGCCCTGGCGGCGCCCAACCCGGCCAATCTGAAGTTGCAATCGGGCAGTGCCCTGGTAATGGACGTCAACACAGGCAAGACGCTCTATCAGAAGAATGCCACCCGGGTGCGTCCCATCGCCTCCCTCACCAAGCTGATGACCGCCCTGGTGGTGCTGGATGCCCGTCAGAGCCTGAGCCAGACCCTGACCGTCGATCAGAACGACAGGGACAACATCAAGCACACCTATTCCCGGGTGCGTTTTGGCACCAAGGTGACCCGCCGCGATGCCCTGCACCTGGCGCTGATGTCCTCCGAGAACCGCATGGCCTCGGCCCTGGCCCGTCACTACCCGGGTGGCCGCTCGGCCTTCATCCGCGCCATGAACAACAAGGCCAAACAGCTCGGCATGCGCAAGAGCCGCTTCTATGACTCCACCGGCCTGTCGACCCGCAACGTCTCCACCGCCCAGGATCTGGCCAGGCTCATCTCGGCGGCCTATCGCCAGCCGCTGATCCGCCAGTTCACCCAGGACAGCAACATGGAGATGCGCTTCATGGCCCCGGCCTACAGCCTGATGTTCAACAACACCAACCCGCTGGTGAAGAATCCGGATTGGGACGTGCGCCTCTCCAAGACCGGTTTCACCGACGAGGCGGGCCGCTGCCTGCTGATGCGCGCCAAGCCGGACCGCCAGGAGCTCGCCATAGTGCTGCTCAACTCGGTGGGCAAGCGCACCCCGATCGGGGATGCCAACCGCATTCGCAAGTGGCTCAAGAGCTGATCGCCTCACCAGAAATAAAAAAGGATGCCTTGGCATCCTTTTTTATTTCTCGCTGACGGGCGCTGGTTCGATGACGCCAACCGGCGCGCCTGCACGCTCTGGGCGCAGCCAGGGCACTTTGCTGACTCCATACCATGACTGGGCAATGGAACGCCGTATGAAGCGATAGCGCAGGGGATAAGGCCTTGGAGCGGGACATGCCGGCACCCTGACGGAGGCGGCGCCGAGTGCGGCCGCAGCGCAGACATATCGTCATCCGGCGGCGGCCCATAAAAAAACAGCCCCGACCTAAGTCGAGGCTGTCTGTATGGTGCGCCCGGGAGGATTCGAACCTCCGACCACCTGGTTCGTAGCCAGGTACTCTATCCAGCTGAGCTACGGGCGCTCATTAACTGTTAACACTGCTTTCAAAATGGTGCGCCCGGGAGGATTCGAACCTCCGACCACCTGGTTCGTAGCCAGGTACTCTATCCAGCTGAGCTACGGGCGCTCACAAACTTTTGACACTGCTTTAAAATGGTGCGCCCGAGAGGATTCGAACCTCTGACCACCTGGTTCGTAGCCAGGTACTCTATCCAGCTGAGCTACGGGCGCTCATAAATCTTTGATTTCACTTTAAATGGTGCGCCCGGGAGGATTCGAACCTCCGACCACCTGGTTCGTAGCCAGGTACTCTATCCAGCTGAGCTACGGGCGCCCTGATTTAAAACGATAAAAAAAGCCTACTTATCAGTAAGCCTTTTCTAAAGTGTCGACTTGCTGATGGTCAACACATGACTCTTGCTTGAGTCGTAATATGGTGCGCCCGGGAGGATTCGAACCTCCGACCACCTGGTTCGTAGCCAGGTACTCTATCCAGCTGAGCTACGGGCGCAAATGGCGGAGAAGGGGGGATTCGAACCCCCGATGCGGGTATAAGCCGCATACTCCCTTAGCAGGGGAGCGCCTTCAGCCTCTCGGCCACCTCTCCGTTTGCGGGGCTGATAATACTTCACAGGGATTTTTAGTCAAACACTTTTTTGGAGAAAACAGAGCGTTCGCTCAGCATTTGGTCAAGGAGTGGAATATTCAAACAATATCGGTACTTACCCTGTAGTTCCGCCCCCTGCGGGCCCATTCTGCCGGGCCAGAAAAACAAAAGGCGACACAGCAAGTGTCGCCTTAAAAGCAGCTATCGATGCGGCTTAGAAATTCGGTTGGCCCGGGACTTTCTCGGCCTGTATCCGCATGTAGATCTCTTCGCGGTGCACGGAGACCTCTTTCGGTGCGTTCACACCGATACGAACCTGATTGCCTTTAACGCCCAGTACGGTGACAGTCACTTCGTCACCAATCATCAGGGTTTCCCCTACACGACGAGTCAAAATAAGCATTCGCTTGCTCCTGTATCCTGTTTTGTATTTATATCGATATGCGACATTATCTTACAAAGATACCGATATGGTAAATGGTTGAAACTAAATCAATCAGGGATTGTTCCCCAAGGGCTGCTCATGAGGCTCATTATCCAGCCCGAAAGCGGAGTGCAACGCGCGCACCGCCAGCTCCAGGTACTTCTCGTCAATCACTACGGATATCTTGATTTCAGAGGTGGAAATCAACTGCATGTTGATCCCCTCCTCGCCCAATACCTTAAACATGGTGCGAGCGACGCCGGGGTGATTCCACATGCCGACCCCGACGATGGAGACCTTGGCGATCTCCCCGTTGCCCTGCACGCAGGCGGCCCCCAGCTCGGTGGCGGTCTCCTCCAGCAGCGCCCGGGCCCGGCGATAGTCATCCCGATTCACCGTGAAGGTAAAATCGGCGGTGCCATCCCCCAGGGTGTTCTGCACTATCATGTCGACATCAATGTTGGCATCGCTGATCGGATTGAGGATCTGCGCCGCCACGGTGGGCCTGTCCGGCACACCCAGAATGGTCAGGCTGGCCTCGTTGCGATTGAACGCGATGCCGGATACCAGGGGTGCTTCCATCCTCTCATCTCCATATGTGATCAAGGTTCCCTCTCCGTCGACAAAACTCGACAGCACCCGCAGTGGCACGCGGTACTTGCCCGCGAACTCCACCGAACGGATCTGCAGCACCTTGGCCCCCAGGCTCGCCATCTCCAGCATCTCCTCGAAGGTGATGGTGGAAAGGCGCCTAGCCTTGGGCTCGATGCGCGGATCCGTGGTATAGACCCCATCCACATCGGTAAAGATCTGGCATTCATCGGCCTTGATGGCCGCCGCGACCGCCACCGCCGTGGTATCCGAACCGCCACGCCCCAGGGTCGTGATGGCGTTGTGCTCATCGCGGCCCTGGAAACCGGCGATCACCACCACCTTGCCCGCGCTCAGTGCAGACTGAACCTGCTCGGTATCGATGTGGCTGATCCTGGCCTTGCCATAGGCGGAATCGGTGTGGATACGCACCTGATCACCGGTCATTGAGACCGCAGCACAACCCCGTTTGTTCAACGCGATTGCCAGCAGCGCTATGGTGACCTGCTCACCGGTGGAGACCAGCACATCCATCTCGCGCCGGTTGGCATCAGGATCCAGTTGCTGGGCCATGCCCAGCAGCCGGTTGGTTTCGCCCGACATGGCGGACACCACCACCACCACGTCGTGTCCTTGGGCTCGGCTCAGCTGAACCCGCTCAGCCACCGCCTCGATCCGCTCCAGCGTGCCGACCGAGGTGCCGCCGTACTTCTGTACATAAAGTGCCACAGATCACCTCGCCCGTTTACAGGCGCTCTTCCAACCAGGAGTGAACGGATTGCAGCGCCGCCGGCACGGCTTCTGGCTGGGTTCCCCCCGCCTGGGCCATGTCGGGACGACCACCGCCCTTGCCGCCCACCTGCTGGGCCACCAGGTTGACCAGCTCGCCGGCCTTCACCTTGGCGGTCAGATCGTTGGTCACACCGGCGATCAGGTTGACCTTGTCATCGCTGCTGGTCGCCAGCAGCACGACACCGGACTTCATCCGGTTCTTCAGCTCGTCCAGCATGCCGCGCAGGGACTTGGGATCGGCCCCGTCCAGTGCGGCGATCAGCACCTTCTGACCCTTGATCTCGACCACCTGGCTCAGCAGGTCGCTGCCGGCCTGAGCGGCCAGCTTGGCCTTGAGCTGCTCCAGCTCGCGCTCCATCATCCTGGACTTGTCCAGCAACTGGCGCACCTTGCTGCCGATGGAGAACTGATCGCCCTTCACCAAAGCCGCGGCTTCTTCAAACTGCTCTGCCAGCTGGTGCATGAAATCGATGGCGCCCTTGCCGGTCACCGCCTCGATGCGGCGCACCCCGGCGGCAACACCGCTCTCGGCGATGATCTTGAAGAAGCCGATGTCACCGGTACGCTTGGCATGAGTACCGCCACACAGCTCGGTGGAGTAGTCACCCATGCGCACGACCCGCACATCGTCTTCATATTTCTCGCCAAACAGCGCCATGGCGCCGGCGGACTTGGCCGCGTCCAGATCCATCACCTGAGTGACGACATCGTGGTTAGCACGGATCTGGGCGTTGACCAGCTCCTCAACCCGGCGAATGGTCGCCATGGTCAGGCCTTCGAAGTGGGAGAAGTCGAAGCGCATGCGATCGGCCCCGACCAGCGAGCCCTTCTGGGTCACGTGATCACCCAGCGCCTGGCGCAGGGCTGCGTGCAGCAGGTGGGTGACCGAGTGGTTCAGGGCCACGGCCTGGCGGCGCTCCCCATCGACCACGGCTTCCACCACGGCCCCCTTCTCCAGGGTACCCAGCTCCAGATAGCCCTTGTGAATGATGGCCTTGCCTGCTTTCTGGGTGTCGGTCACGGCGAAGATGCCGTCATCCACCTTGAGGATCCCGCTGTCACCCACCTGCCCGCCGGATTCGGCGTAGAAGGGGGTCTCGGCCAGCACGATCACGGCTTCTTCACCGGCGATCAGGCCGCTCACTTCGATAGCATCCTTGTAGATGCCAACCACCTGAGTCGTTTGGCTCAGCTGCTTGTAACCGGTAAATGGGGTCTCGAAATCGAGTTTCAACACCTCGTTGTAGTTCACACCGAAGCTGGAGGCCTCTTTCGCACGGGCGCGCTGCTTCTCCATCTCGGCACGGAAACCTTCTTCGTCGATGCCGATCTCGCGCTCGCGCACCACGTCGGCGGTCAAGTCCGCCGGGAAGCCGTAGGTGTCATACAACTTGAACACCACCTCGCCCGGGATGACCTTGGCATCCCCCAGGTTCGCCAGCACGTCTTCCAGCAACAGCAGGCCGCGATCCAGGGTGCGGACAAACTGCTCTTCCTCGATGCGCAGCACGCGCTCGACCAGCGGCAGCTGGGCGATGAGTTCAGGGCCTACGTCCTTCATCTGCACCGCGAGTTCGGCAGCCAGCTTGTAGAAGAACACCTCGGTGGCGCCCAGCTTGCGGCCGTGACGCACGGCGCGGCGGATGATACGGCGCAGCACATAGCCACGACCCTCGTTGGAGGGCATGACACCGTCTGCCACCAGGAAGGCGCAGGAGCGGATGTGGTCGGCGATGACGCGCAGGGACTGATTGCTCAGATCTGTGGTGCCGACGATCTCGGCCGCCTTCTTGATCAGCGCCTGGAAGATGTCGATCTCGTAGTTGGAGTGGACGCCCTGCATGATGGCGGAGATGCGCTCCAGACCCATGCCGGTATCCACTGACGGACGAGGCAGCGGTTCCATGGTGCCGTCGGCCTGACGGTTGAACTGCATGAACACCACGTTCCAGATCTCGATGAAACGGTCGCCGTCCTCTTCCGGTGAGCCGGGAGGGCCACCCCAGAGGTGATCGCCGTGGTCATAGAAGATCTCGGTGCAAGGGCCGCACGGACCGGTATCGCCCATCTGCCAGAAGTTATCTGAGGCAAAGGGGGCGCCCTTGTTGTCGCCGATGCGTACGATGCGCTCGACTGGCACGCCCACTTCGTTTGCCCAGATGTTGAAGGCTTCATCATCCGTTTCATACACGGTGACCAGCAGGCGCTCTTTGGGCAGCTTGAGGGTCCCGGTCAGGAATTCCCAAGCAAAACGGATGGCGTCCTGCTTGAAATAGTCACCGAAGCTGAAGTTACCCAGCATCTCGAAGAAGGTGTGGTGACGAGCGGTATAGCCGACGTTTTCCAGGTCATTGTGCTTACCGCCGGCCCGCACGCAACGCTGGGCCGTGGTGGCCCGGTTATAGGCACGCTTGTCGGCGCCAAGGAAGGTATCCTTGAACTGGTTCATACCTGCGTTGGTGAACAGCAGGGTCGGGTCGTTATGCGGCACCAGCGAGCTGGAGGAGACAACCTGGTGCCCCTGGGAGCGGAAATACTCGAGAAACGCTGAGCGCAACTCTGACGTGGACATATACATGGGAAATCCTGCTTGATTCGAATACGGACTTTTAACCGCATTAATGTAAGTTTTCTGCGGGGTAAAGTAAAACGCGCAGGCCCGCCATGGGTGAAAAAGCACGCATCGCGGACGGACTCTCAGATTAGCAGGGGAAAGGAGCCATGAGACAGGAAGAAGAACGAGAGGCGGAAAGGTGTCGTTTGTGGCGATAGGGCCCACCAACGCCGGGCCGACTCGGCAGGCACCGCCGGGGAACTTGTTTGGAGCATCCTCCATTCGGCCAGCTAATCGCCTTGTTCCCTCTCACACCGGCCAAGGCAATGCGGTGGCCTGCATGAGCGGGGCGTTACTCGTCCCGTTCCTGCATGGCCGAGATGGCATAGCGGGCCTGATCCTGATTGAAGCCTCGCCCGAGCAGATACTTTAGCCACTTCATCCGCAACTTGAAGTCGCCCAGATCGCTCGCCCTGGCCCGGCGCTGCAGCAGCTCGGCTGCCAATTCGAACCAGTCCAGTTCAGGCTGCTCGAATGCGGTCTCTATCTGGGCATCGCTGAGCCCCTTGCGGCGCAGATCGAAGCGGATCTTGATGGGGCCCTGCCCCTTGGTGGCACCGGCCCGCACCGCCATGGCGCCATAGCGTTCGTCATCGATCCAGTGGTAGCCGCGGCAATAGACGAGCACCGCGTCTATCACCTCTGCGTTGAAACCCTGCCTGCGCAGTCGGCCGGCCAGCTCAGACTCGGCACTCTCGCGGCGAGCCAGGCTGCGCATGGCAAAGGTACGGGCCGCGGCGAACAGCTCCTCAAACGAGGGTTCGACGGGTTCGGGAATCGATTCATCAGCCATAAATGACAAGGCCGGGGGTTAGCCCGGCCTTCCTGTTATTCGAACTCTTGTTCGCTTTCGGCTTCGAGCTCGTCAGCGTCAGCCGCCACCGGCTTCTCGGCCGGCACATCACCGGAGAGCAGCAGCTCACGCAGTCTGGCTTCGACCTCGGCCGCCATCGCCTTGTTCTCGGAGAAGAGCTTCATCACGTTGGCCTTGCCCTGACCGATCTTCTCGCCGTTGTAGCTGTACCAGGCACCGGCCTTGTCGATCAGCTTGTGCTTGACGCCCAGATCCACCAGCTCGCCCTCCTTGGAGATACCGACACCGTAGAAGATCTGGAACTCGGCCTGCTTGAAGGGAGGGGCCACCTTGTTCTTGACTACCTTGACGCGGGTCTCGTTACCGACCACCTCATCACCGTCCTTGATGGCGCCGATGCGACGAATGTCGAGACGCACTGAGGCGTAGAACTTGAGCGCGTTACCACCCGTGGTGGTCTCGGGGCTGCCGAACATGACGCCAATCTTCATCCGGATCTGGTTGATGAAGATACAGAGGCAGTTCGCGTTCTTGATGTTGGCGGTCAGCTTGCGCAGCGCCTGGGACATCAGGCGGGCCTGCAGACCGACGTGGGAATCCCCCATCTCACCTTCAATTTCCGCCTTCGGCGTCAGGGCGGCCACGGAGTCGACGATGATGACGTCGACCGCGTTGGAGCGCACCAGCATGTCGCAGATCTCCAGCGCCTGTTCACCGGTATCCGGCTGGGAGATCAGCAAATCATCGACGTTGACGCCCAGCTTGGCGGCATAGATGGGATCCAGCGCGTGTTCCGCATCGATGAAGGCACAGACCTTGCCTTTCTTCTGGGCTTCCGCGATCACCTGCAGGGTCAGGGTTGTCTTACCAGATGATTCCGGACCGTAGATCTCGACGATACGACCACACGGCAGGCCGCCGATGCCCAGCGCCACGTCCAGGGAGAGGGAACCGGTGGAGATGGCTTCGATGTCCATGGTCTTGCTGTCGCCAAGACGCATGATTGAACCCTTGCCGAACTGCTTTTCAATCTGGCCCAGCGCAGCCGCCAGTGCCTTCTGTTTGTTCTGATCCATGCCAATCTCCGCTGGGAATCGTGATGAAGAAGTGAAGTCGGGCTAAGTATACTGTCTATTCATACAGTATCAAGCCCAATTTATCTGAGCAGGGCCAACAGCCCGGACAATGCCTGCCTGACCGCCTGCTGGCGAACCTGGCGCCGGTCGCCGTCGAAGCGGGCCAGCAAGGAGTGCTGACGCCCGCTCTTGTCCGCCCAGGCGAACCAGATGGTGCCAACCGGCTTGTCGTCGCTGCCGCCACCCGGCCCGGCGATGCCGCTGATGGCGACGCTGATCCCCGCGTCGGAGCGCGCCAGCGCGCCCCTGGCCATCTCCAGCACCACGGCCTCGCTGACGGCACCGTGGCGCAGCAGGTTGTCGATGCTGACCCCCAGCATCTGCTGCTTGGCCTCATTGGTGTAGGTGACGAACCCCCGATCGAACCAGCCTGAGCTGCCCGCGATGTCGGTGATGGCGGTGGCGACGCCGCCGCCGGTGCAAGACTCCGCCGTGGCGGCCAGCCAGCCCCGCGCCGTCAGCGCCTCGCCCAGCTCCCGGGATAAGCGGGCGATCTCTGTCTCAAGCCCCATCATCAATGCCCTCTTTGGCCAAACCCGGCTTCATTATGCGATCGCCCCGGACCCCGAGCAACCAACCAGCTCCCCCGTGGCGACCGGTTCAGACCAGGGACAGCAGCTGTCGCAGGCTTTATGCATAACGCCCAGCACATCAACAAGTTGTCATCGCTTAAGCTTCAGTACATGGGGGCTTCCTATAATCAGCAAGCACCGCCATGAGCGCGGTTCCAATGGAGAAAATAGATGAAGCATCAATTTAAAGTCGCCATGGCTGCCCTGGCGATCTGTTTTGCCACCAATACCATCGCCGCCGAAAGCGCCCCCGAGCTGCAGAGCGAGACCACTCTGGCACAGGAGCTGAACCTCTCCTCCGCACAAGTGGAACAGATCAAGGGTCTGCGTGAGCAGGCAGTCAAGAACATGAGCTCGGTCAAGCTCGATGCCATCGGTCAGGACGTCATCGTCAACATGATCAAGACCGGCAAGTGGGACGAGGCCGCCGCCAAGAAACAGCTGCAAACCATCAGCAGCGTGCAGGCCGAAGCCCGCTACTATCGCGCCCATTACCTGTTCGAAGTGAGCAAGGTGCTGACCGCCGAGCAGAAAACCAAGCTGCACGAGATGCTGAGTGGCGGCGAGGCCATGTACTAAGGGCTCATCCTGACGCTCTGACCACAATCCCCGCGCTGATGGCGGGGATTTTGATCCCCTTCTTTCCCGCGTATTAACAACCCCTCACAAGCACTAGCCTCCGGGTTCCCAGCTGACCACACCACTAAACTCAGCCCTCTTTACCCTCTCCCTCCCGCACGACCCAGACGCCCCAAAGACAGAGATAACTCCCCACCATCCGGCCCTGAGCATGTAGAATGGCCGCCAGATTCAGACCCATTACGGCAGACGCTTGCCCGCAAGAGCACCCTCTGGAACAGAACATGACAGCACAGCACCAAGCCACCGGCGCCAACCTGAGCGCCCACACCCCCATGATGCAGCAGTACCTTGGCCTCAAGGCCGAGAATCCCGAGATCCTGCTGTTCTACCGGATGGGCGACTTCTACGAACTCTTCTATGACGATGCCCGCAAGGCCTCCCAACTGCTCGACATCTCCCTGACCAAGCGCGGCCAGTCGGCGGGCAGCCCCATTCCCATGGCGGGGGTGCCCTATCACGCCATCGAGGGTTACCTGGCCAAGCTGGTGCAGCTCGGCGAGTCCGCCGCCATCTGCGAGCAGGTGGGGGATCCCGCCACCAGCAAGGGGCCGGTGGAGCGCAGGGTCGTCCGCATCATCACCCCGGGCACCGTCTCCGACGAGGCGCTGCTCTCGGAGCGCCAGGACAACCTGATCGCCGCCGTCTACCACGACGGTCGCCGCTTCGGCTACGGCACCATGGACATAGGCTCGGGCCGCTTCTTCATCAACCAGTTCGACAAGGAAGAGACGTTACTGGCGGAGCTGCAACGCACCAATCCGGCCGAGCTGCTCTACCCGGAGTCCTTCGAGTTCCTGCGCCACGTCGAGGGCCGCCGCGGCCTGCGCCGTCGTCCCGAGTGGGAGTTCGAGCTTGGCACCGCCCGCAAGCTGCTGTGCCAGCAGTTCGGCACCCAGGATCTGGTGGGCTTCGGGGTCGAGCAGAGCGAGACGGCGCTCTGCGCCGCCGGCTGCCTGATGCAGTACGTGAAAGACACCCAGCGCACCGCCCTGCCCCACATTCGCGGCGTGCGCCTCGAGCAGCCGGATCATGCGGTCATCATGGATGCCGCCACCCGCCGCAACCTGGAGCTGACCCAGAACCTGGCGGGAGGCTATGAAAATACCCTGAGCGATGTGCTGGATCGCACCGCCACCCCCATGGGCAGCCGCCTGCTCAAGCGCTGGATCCACCAGCCGATCCGCGATCGGGTGATCCTCAAGGGGCGCCAGAGCACCATCCAGAGCCTGATCGAGCAGAACCTCTATGACGATCTCGGCAGCCTGCTGCGCCAGGTCGGCGACGTGGAGCGGGTGCTGGCCCGCCTCGCCCTGCGCTCGGCCCGCCCGCGCGACCTCACCCGATTGCGCCAGGCCTTCCAGCAACTGCCCGAGCTGCAACGCCAGCTGGCCGATAGCCAGCACGAGGCGGTGCAACAGCTGGCCGAGCGGGCCAGCACCTTCCCCGAGCTGCTGAGCCTGCTGGAGCGCGCCGTGATGGAGGTGCCACCGGTGCTGATCCGCGATGGCGGCGTGATCCGCGATGGCTTCAACCAGGAGCTGGACGAGCTGCGGGATCTGGCCAACGGCGCCACCGCCAGCCTGGCCCGCATCGAGGAGCGCGAGCGGCTGCTGACCGGCATCAACACCCTCAAGGTGGGTTACAACAGGGTGCACGGCTTCTACATCGAGGTGAGCCGCGCCAACAGCCAGCTGGTGCCGGCCCACTACATCCGCCGCCAGACCCTCAAGAACAACGAACGCTACATCATCGACGAGCTGAAGAAATACGAGGACAAGGTGCTCACCGCCCAGGCCCAGGCGCTGGCGCTGGAGAAGCGGCTGTACGAGGAGCTGCTCGACAACCTGCTGCCTCACCTCGGCGAGCTGCAGGAATCCGCCGCCGCCCTGGCCGAGCTGGATGTGCTCGCCAACCTGGCGGAGCGGGCCGAGACCCTGGACTATCGCTGCCCGCAGCTCATCGACGAGGAGCAGATCCTGATCGAGGCGGGCCGCCATCCGGTGGTGGAGCAGGTGATGAGCGATCCCTTCATCGCCAACCCGATCCGGCTCGATCGGGCACGGCGCATGCTGATCATCACAGGCCCCAACATGGGCGGTAAGTCCACCTACATGCGCCAGACCGCCCTCATAGTGCTGCTGGCCCACATCGGGGCCTTCGTGCCCGCCGACAGCGCCCGCATCGGCCCCATCGATCGCATCTTCACCCGCATAGGGGCGTCGGATGATCTCGCCTCCGGTCGATCCACCTTCATGGTGGAGATGACCGAGACCGCCAACATCCTCAACAACGCCACCGCCCGCAGCCTGGTGCTGATGGACGAGATCGGCCGCGGCACCAGCACCTACGACGGTCTGTCGCTGGCCTGGGCCTGCGCCGAACAGCTGGCGAGCAAGATCGGCGCCTACACCCTGTTTGCCACCCACTACTTCGAGCTGACCCGCCTGCCGGAGCTGATGGATGGCCTGGCCAACGTCCATCTGGACGCGGTTGAACACGGCGATACCATCGCCTTTATGCACGCGGTACAGGAGGGGGCGGCCAGCCGCTCCTACGGCCTGCAGGTGGCGGCGCTGGCAGGGGTGCCAAAATCGGTGATAAGCCAGGCCCGCCACAAGCTGGCGGAGCTGGAGAGCGCGACCCCGGCCCATGCCAGCCAGACCTCAAGCGGCGCGCTGCCCATGCCCGTGATCACCCAGCCCCATCCGGTGGTGGAGGAGCTGGAGGCGGTGCGCCCGGACGAGCTGAGCCCCCGCCAGGCGCTGGATCTGCTCTATCGCCTCAAGCAGCTGCTGTAACCCGTCCGGCCGACGCCACAGACAAAAAAGGGGAACCTCGCGGTTCCCCTTTTTCATTGCACTCCTTGCCCTGGAGCATCAGGCCGGACCTATGCGATCCAGCAGGCTCATGTGGGAGGAGCTGTCGTGGCGCTTGAGGTTCTGCCGGTATTCGAACTGGTGCTGACTCTCCTGCTTGAGGCCCAGCATCAGCGAATAACACATGGCCAGCATGATCAACGAGAACGGCAGCGCAGCTATGATGCTGGCCGCCTGCAGGGCCGCCAGTCCACCGGACACCAGCAGGATGGCGGCTACCAGCCCCTGGCCCAGCCCCCAGATGGCGCGGTGCAGCACGGGCGGCTCCTGATCGCCGATGGAGAGCAGGGTGGTGATGACCAGCGTGCCCGAGTCACTGGAGGTGATGAAGTAGGTGCAGATCAGCAGGGTCAACACCCCCTTGGCGATCCAGCCGAAGGTGTCCCAGTGCAACAGTTCCACCGTCTGGTAGAGCGCCAGGGTCACATCCTGGTTGACCGCAGCCACCACGCCGCCACCGCCGAACAGCTCCAGGTTCATGGCGGTACCGCCAAACACGGTGAGCCAGAACATGCCGAGCAAGGAGGGCACCAGCAGCACGCCGAGCACGAACTCACGGATGGTGCGGCCCTTGGAGATGCGGGCGATGAACATGCCGACGAAGGGAGCCCAGGCTATCCACCAGCCCCAGTAGAAGGCGGTCCAGCTCGATTGCCAGGCCGAGGTGCCGTTGGCCTCGGTATTGGTCCAGAAGCTCAGCTTGACGATGTTCTGCAGGTAGTCACCGATGTTCTGCACATAGGCGTTGAGGATGTAGGTGGTCGGACCCAGCACCAGGAAGAGCGCGAGCACGAACACGCTGAGCCAGATGTTGAGCTCGGAGAGCAGCTTGACCCCGCGCCCCACCCCGGAGACCGCCGACAGGGTGGCGATCAGGCTGATGCCGCCGATGAGCCAGAGCTGGTTGCTCTGCGAGACCCCCATGCCGAACATCTGGTTGAGACCGGTGTTCATCTGGGAGACGCCGAGGCCGAGGGAGGTCGCCACCCCGAATACGGTGCCGAACACCGCCAGCACGTCGGCGGCATGGCCCCAGAAGCCGTAGATCCGTTCACCCAGGATGGGATAGAGCACCGAGCGGATCGCCAGCGGCAGCTTGCGGCGATAGCTGAAGAAGGCCAGCGACAGGCCGACGATCACATAGATGGCCCAGGGGTGCAGACCCCAGTGGAAGAAGGTGAGCCTCATGGCGACCTGGGCCGCCTCCGGCGTCATCCCCTCGGTGATGAAAGGGTTGCCCTGCAGGTGATTCATGGGCTCGGCGATGCTCCAGAACACCAGACCTATGCCCATGCCGGCGCTGAACAGCATGGAGAACCAGGCGAAGTAGCCGAACTCCGGTACCTGGTCGTCGTCGCCCAGTCTGATGCTGCCGAAACGGCTGAACATCAGATAGACGGCGAAGAACAGAAACAGGGCGACGACCAGAATGTAGTACCACTTGAAGCCGGCGATGATCTGATCCTTGGCGCCGACGAACCAGGCGGCGGCCGTCTCGGGAACGAACACGCCAAACAGCAGAAACAGGGTCACGACGGTGAGGGCCGTCATGGCCATGGTGGGGTTGAGGCCTTTCAGTAGCCCTTTGGTTGCTCTCATCGGGCCTCCTTAGTCATTGTTGAAAAAATCTTCGCCCACGTGCTCGCCCGCACCACCGATGGCGCGATAGACCATCTGGCCCGCCGCCTGGGCACGGTGATCCACCAGGGTGACCGAAGGCTGGCCGTTCACCGCGTGGCGCTTGCCGAGGAAGATGGCCATGGGCACGCCCAGATTGGAGATGCCGCTGGTGATCCAGAGCCGGTTGAAGTCGTAGGAGCCACCGATGAACTCGAGCTGGGCCAGGCCGGTGTCGAGGCCGGTCAGGTAGAAGTTCATGGCGCTCTCGTCGGGGAACAGGTGCACCAGCACATAGGCATAGCGTATTTCGTTCACCAACTCCTTTAGACTGAAAGCACCTGTGTCGCTGTAGGAGAGCGGCAGCTCGCCATCATAGTGGTGCACTTTCAGGTTGTTGGGGTCTTCATCATAGGCGGGCTGATAACGCACGAAAGCCGAGGTATCCGGCAGTTCGTAACGTACTCTGACCACCCGGAGATCGGCAACCAGCGACTTGATATCCAGATCGTTGCTCATCATTTCGTTCCTCAAAATCGGGTTAAAATTCGGAAATTACCCGTTAACCTAACACAAAAATCATTAGAGCAGAAATGATTAGACCAAAAACCATATTGACCTTGTGACGAATTAGGCGGAGAATTTTGCGCCTCTCAACTGCTCCCCAATGACTCAAACCCCATGGAAAAACATGATGAAGTGCTGGTCGCATTGCGCCAGATCATCCGTGCCATCGACATGCACTCCAAGCGCTTGATCAAGGAAGCCGGGCTGACCTCGCCGCAGCTCCTGCTACTCAAGGGGATCAACGAGCTGGGGCAGATCTCCATGCGCCAACTGGCCGACCACACCAACATGAGTCAGGCCACCGCGACCACCATCATGGACCGGCTCGAGAGCCGCCAGCTGGTGCAGCGCATTCGCAGCGAAACCGACAAGCGCAAGGTGCATGCGACACTGACTGACGCGGGTCGCGCCCTGCTGGCGCAGGCCCCCACCCCGCTGCAGGAGAGTTTCATCCAGCGCTTCCAGGCGCTGGAAACCTGGGAGCAGAGCCTGCTGCTCTCCTCCCTGCAGCGGATCTCGTCGATGATGAATGCCCACGAGATCGATGCCGCACCTGTGCTGAGCGTCAGACCGCTCACCGAGTAGCAGGCATAAAAAAAGCTCCCGAACGGGAGCTTTTTTGCATGGGGTTTTTTCTACAGCACCCGTGGCGGTATCACTCTTCCAGGCTGATGCCGATGTTGGAGACACCGTCCTGAGCCGCGAAGGTACGGATCGCCAGGATGCGATCGCTGTCGCGCTCATGGGCCACCCGCTTGAGCAGCTCGACCTGAAACTCCAGCTCGGCCTCGATGTACTCGTGCTCGTAGAGCTCTTCATCGGTCAGCTCGCGCTCTTCCAGCATCTCGATGAAACCGGCCACCGTGCCCACCGAGGCATGACTGGCATCTTCGGCTTCCTCGCCGACCCGGCAGATCACCGAGTTATAGGCGCAGCCCAGTGCCACACAGGCATCCAGCGCCGGATAGGCGCCATAGGATTCGAACTTGCTGGGTTCCGGGATATAGACTTCAAACGCCTCCAGAATGGCGCCCAGATTGACGCGGGATCCCTTCACGGTGAGATAGTTCCACATCTGATCCAGCGCGTTGCGGAATGCCTTCGCATCACCGAAACCGGCGGCCTGGCTGAACAGCGCATAGTTGGGGTACATGCGCTCTGCCAGCGCCAGGGTGTAGACGGTCTGTTGCCAAGGCTGTAGCTCGGCCAGTCGCTTATAAAACTTGTCACCAAACACTGGAGTCGGATCCTTTGCAAAATGTGGGGCAGATTGTAGCCCACGAGGGGCCCTGCGAAAACGAAAAAGCGGCCTGGTCGGCTATCTTGCCCGATCAACTCGGGTAAGATGAGGAGAGTACCTCCTCCGCCGTGCCGTAAACATGATAAGGAACAAGAGTATGAGCCAACGTACCCTGCTTCTGCTCAGCCAGGACAACAACCACTATGAGCGCCTGCTCAAGGCCGCCCGCCTCCCCCATCTGCACATACTGCGGGCCGACAACCAGGCCGAGGCCGAGAAACTGATCGGCGAGGCCCACATCCTGATGGCCGAACCGGCGCGGGCCAAGCCGCTGCTGGCCAAGGCCGACAAGCTGAACTGGATGCAGTCCACCTATGCCGGGGTCGATGTGCTGCTGGACGCCAGCTGCCGCCGCGACTATCAGCTGACCAATGTGCGCGGCATCTTCGGCCCGCTGATGAGCGAGTACGTGTTCGGCCAGCTGCTCAGCCTGTCGCGCCAGCTGCCGCTCTATCGCGAGCAACAGCAGCAGCGACTGTGGCAGAGCCATCCCTATCAGGGGCTCAAGGGACGCACCATGCTGATCCTGGGCACCGGCAGCATAGGCCAGCATATCGCCAACACCGCCAAGCACTTCGGCATGAAGGTGCTCGGCATCAGCCACAGTGGCCGCGAGCGCGCCGGCTTCGATCAGGTTTATCAGCTGCCGGCCCTCAACAAGATGCTGGCCCAATCCGACATCATCGTCAGCGTCCTGCCCTCGACCCGCGAGACCCGTCACCTGTTCACCGCGGCCCGCTTCGCGCACTGCAAGCCGGACGCCATCCTGTTCAACGTCGGCCGGGGCAGTGCCATCCACGAGGGCGATCTGCTGGAGGCGCTGCGCGGTGGCAAGCTCGCCATGGCGGTACTGGATGTGTTCGAGCAGGAACCCCTGCCCGCCGACAGCCCACTCTGGCACCAGCCCAATCTGATCATCACCCCGCACAACAGCGCCTACAGCTTCCCGGAGGATGTGGCCCAGATCTTCGTGCGCAACTACATTCGCTTCATCGATGGTCAGCAGCTGGATGGACGGATCGACTTCGACAAGGGCTACTGAGTACGACGCCGGTCCCAACGAAAAGGCCCCGCCAGACTGGCGGGGCCTTTTTCATGGCCGGGATGAAACCGGGCTCAGCCCGCTGCCATCTCCTTGCGATAGCCCTTCACCTTGGCGAGGAACTGGCGCTTGTCCTTGCCGCTAAGGGGCTCCGCCATCGGCAGCTTGACCTTCATGGCATCGACCGGGCGGTTGTTGATCCGCACCTCATAGTGCAGGTGAGCACCAGTGGAGCGCCCGGTGTTGCCGGAGAGCGCGATCTTGTCACCCATCTTCACCCGTTGGCCGGGTTTTACCAGCAGCTTGCTCAGGTGCAGATAGCGCGTCATCAGGGTGCGACCGTTCTTGATGACCACATAGGTACCAGCCAGCGGGTGGCGGGTCGCCTTGAGCACCACGCCATCCCCGGTAGCCATGACGGGCGTGCCGACCGGCAGGGCGAAGTCGGTGCCCTCATGCGGACGGACCTGGCCGGTGATCGGGTGGCGCCGGTTAGGGTTGAAGCTGGAGCTGACCCGATAGCGGCTGTGGGTCGGATAACGGCGGAAGCCGCGCTCCAGACTGTTGGCCTGACCGTCATAATAGTTGCCATCTTCCGACAGCCAGGCCGATACCGCCTTGCCCTGGCTGAACACTTCCACTCCCAGCAGCTGGGTGTTGCCCGTACTCTTGCCCTCGACCGTCTCCTGACGGACCAGCACCTTGAACTTGTCACCCTTTTGCAGATCCTTGGCGAAATTCAGCCGCCACTGGAACAGGTTGGCAATCTTCTGGATATGGTTCGCCGGGATCCCCGCATTGCGGGCGCTGACATAGAAGCTGCCGTTGATGACGCCGTCATAGCTCTTCTGCTGCCACTGCACCTCTTCATTGAGCATGTTGGCGCTGTAGCTGTCGTCGGTGCGCTCCAGCACCAGGGTCTGCTTGATGTTCAAGCGGATCTTCAGCTGCTGCAGAATGTTGTCCTGATCGATCAGCAACTCTATGGTCTGGCCAGGCTTGAGGCGGGCCAGATTGTTCTTGGCATCCGCATCCAGCACCTTGTAGAGGGTGGTGGTCGAGAGCCCCAGATTGTTGAAGATGGTGGTCAGGTTTTCACCGTTGCGCACCCGGTAATCCTGCCACTGGGGCGTCGCATCGGCCGGAATGTCATCCTCCGGCGTCGCGGCCTCTACCAGCTCGTGATCCGGGATATCGTTGAAGTCGGTGTTGTCTTCGTTGGTTGCGGTGCCAGTAGTGGCGATCGGCAACTCCAGACGCAGTGGCCGCTCCAGGATGTCACCCGGGGCTGGCAATACCGCTACCGCTGACAGCGTCATGGCCGTGAGCAATAACATGGCATAAAAATGTTTGCGGGGAACCGGGGGTTCCCAGTTGGCAGCCTGTGCTACCAAGGGACGGAGACGTTTCATCCGCTATCCTGTCATTAGATCTAAGGGTGGTAGTAAGGGGTCTGTTTTTATGTTTTTTTCTTATGAAAACCGAATATCTGGGTTTTAGACCTAATTACTCACAAAAAGTTCATAGCAATACGCATGAACCTCACATTTTATGCATAACTTCCTGTCATGGGCAGAAATCATCGCCGCTTTTAGTCATTTTTTTCTATTTTTAAGACCCGGGCCCGGTTGTTATTGCCCCTAAGCAACAAGATGTTGCGAAAAAATTGCCACGGAGTGGGTATGTCATTAGCAAGATTGTTAAATGTAATCATCCTGATCCTGTTCACCCTGGGTGCCATCCTGCTGCTCATGCTGGAGATCACCACGGTACGGCAATCCATCCTCGATCAGATGTCGGCCAACCTGGAGACGGCCATCACCGCCCTCGGCCTGGTGCTGCAAGGTACCCTGCTCAACGACGACAAGGTGCTGGCGGAAACCATCGTCAATGCCATGTTCGACGGGGGCTTCGTCAGCTCGGTCACGCTGCTGGATCCCGATGGCCAGCTGCTGTTCCAGAAAGTCTTCCACACGGCCCAGCAAAATATTCCCAGCTGGCTGCCGGCCGTCGTCCACATGCCGCCGGTCAAGATCGAGCAGGAGCTCACCGATGGCTGGCGCATCCTCGGCACCCTCACCCTCGAGGGTCACGAAGGCTATGCCTACCAACACCTGTGGAATGCCATCAGCCGCACCGGGCTGGCCTTGCTGTCCGGCCTGGTGGTCCTGATCCTCATCATCCAGTGGGTATGCACCCGCCTGCTGCGCCCCCTCGAACAGGTCAGCCTGCAGCTGATGCAGGTTCGTCAGCGCCGCTTCAGTGGCAACCTGCCCACCCCCTGGCTGCAGGAACTGCAGGAGGTCGTGGTGTCGATCAACCAGCTGGTCTCCGAGCGCAAGCGGGATCTGCTCCAGCAGCGGCTCAAGATCACCCAGCTTGGCAAACAGCACGAGCCCCACATCAGCCAGAAACTGATGGCCCTGACAGAGACAGCGAGCGGCATGTATCTGCAACACTTCATCTCCACCCAGGGGGAGATCAGGCTGTACAGCCGGCTGCTCCCCCAGAGACCACCGACCGTCGACAGCTCACCGGACGAGATCCGGGCCCTGATAAACCATTGGCTGGCACAGAAGGCGGAGGGGCTGCAGCTCCCCCTCAGCCTGCTCAATCATCCTGACTGGGCACAGTTTTCTTCGTCCCTGGCCAGCGGCAAGGGCAAGACCCTGGACTGGCGTTGGGATCTCGCCCTCTTCCCGCCCCTTGCCGAGGAGCGCCTGACGGCCCTGCAGGCCCAGGGGGTCGAGATGGCGTTCAGCAATGTGCCCATGAACAACGACAACCTGACCAGACTCGATCCCATCAATCCGGTGTTCATCAGTTGTCAGCTGACCCAGGCCCCGCTCTACTGGAATCTGCTCTCCCAGTGCCTGCATGCGTCCGGCTATACCCTGTTGGCAGAAGCCAGCGAAATCAATGACATCAATACACTACGCAACTGGGGCATAGATGGTTATGCCAGCCAGGAGGCATCATGAGACCCATTCTGCCGTTACTCGCCCTGCTGTGGCTGCCCTCCTTGCAGGCCACCACCATGACCATAGGGACCGGGGGGGAACAGGGCATCTATTACCAGGTCATCAAGGAGTTCTGCCGCCTGGCAGGCAAGAGCGACCCGGATCTGAAATGCAGACTGCAGGCCAGCTCGGGCTCCATCGAGAATCTTCGCCTGTTGCAGGCGGGGGGGCTCCCCTACGCCATAGTGCAGTCAGACTGGCTCTATCAGGCCAGCCACGGCACCGGCCCCTTCAGCAAACTCCCCCAGCCTGAACTGAGGGCTCTGTTTGCCACCCATGCAGAGCCTTTCACCCTGGTGGTGCGGGCCGATGGCGACATCAGCAAGCTGGACCAGCTCAAGCTGGCCCCCATCGACATGGGGCTGAAACACTCGGGCACGCGCCAGACGGCGCTGGCGCTATTTTCTGCTCTGGGTGCAAAGGAGCAGGATCTGGATCTGAAGAGCGTGGCCAATCTGGCCGAGGCGCTGTGCAGCAAGCAGATCGATGCCTATGGGCTGGTGATGGGGCACCCGAACTGGATCGTGCTGGAGACGGCCAAGCGTTGCCCCATCCACTTCCTGCCCATCGAGGGGCCGGTGCGGGATCAGCTGCTGAAGGGGGTGAAGTATTACCAGCGTAGCCAGGTGCCTGCCCGCATCTATCCTGGCAACCTGAAGGCCACCCCCACCTTCGCCATCGCCGCCACCCTGGTCACCAATGCCAGCACCACGGATGCCGACGTGTATCGTCTGACCAGGGCCATGCTGAGCCAGCAGACCAGCTTCAACGAGCAGACCTACGGCTACGCCAACCTGTTCCACAAGGCGCGCAACAAGATAGGCCCGGTGCTGAGCATCGCGCAGCATCCGGGGGCGGCAAAGTATTTCGAGGAGTTGAAAGCGGCCGGCAAGCTATAGCTGGCGACGGGGGGTGCGCAGGTGCTCACTGGAGAACCGGCTCTGCATCGAGGTCCACTGAGTCAGGCGATCGGCGCTCCCCGCCAGGGTGCCCTCACGCCGTGACTTCATAACCCAGATGCTTTTGGCATCGAAGCTGTAGACGGGTTGCAGATCGTTGCGCTGGCTACCGGGCAGGATGCGGCCATTGATGTTGTCCAGCACCAGAGGATCGGACTTGGTGGTCGAGAAGTAGAGCGTCACCATGTGAAATTGGTTGTACCGGACCGCCTTGACATAGGCCAGCCGCAGCTTCTGCTCGTCAACCCCCAGCTCCATCAGGGTGTAGTACTTGGAGATGCTGTAATCCTCACAATCCCCACCCCGGGCCCCGATAAACTCCAGCGGATTGGCCCAGTAATCCTCCTCCCCCCACAGCCTGGGATCATCGCTGAAGGTCAGGTTGTTGAAGTAGTTGTTCACCAGCTCCAGCTTCTGCTGATCCGTCGTGCCGGCCCTGGGGGTAAGCAGTCGAGAAAACGCCTCCGCCCGCTGCAACACCTTGCCGCCATAGACCGCCTGCAGCTTGGTCTTGAGATCCGGGCTGGCGACGTAATTGGACAGTTGGGAGGCCTGCACAGGGGCACATGCCAGTGCCAGTGTGCAGGCGGGGACGAGCCATTTCATAGGAGACGCTCCGTGTCATGCGCTGGAGGTCAGTATAGTCAGGCCTGACTAGGGCATCGACGCGGCAGCCACCTTTAGCGGCACTGGGCGAAGGCGTCGGCCAGCTGCTGCATGAACTGCGGATAACCATCCGGGCCGAGCGGCACCTGCTCACCGACCTCATCCAGCAGCAGCACCTTGGCGCCGGTGTTGCGGGCGACCGATTCGATCACCGCCGGCGAGAATTGCGGCTCGGCATAGATGCAGCTCGCCTGCTTCTCCTCCAGCGCCTTGCGGATCTCCACCAGGGTCTTGGCGCCGGGGCGGCGCTCCGGGCTCACGGTGAAGTGTCCCTTGGAGCTCATGCCGTAGTGGCGCTCCCAGTAACCATAGGCTTCGTGGAACACGAAATAGCCCTTCTGGTTCACCACCTTCATCTGCCCGGCGATGACCTTGTCCTTGGCGTCGACCTTGGCCTGGAAGGCCAGCAGGTTGGCGCGATAACGCTCGGCATTGCCCGGATCCCGGGCGCTAAGCGTTTCGCTCATCGCCTTGGCGATCACCAGCGCCTGGGTTGGTCCCAGCCAGATATGGGGATCCACCCCTTCGTGATGGTGGCCCTCGTGCCCGTCATGATCGTGGCCTTCATGATCGTGGCCTTCATGCTCCTCATCGGCCGGCTCCTCATGTCCGGCCTGCTTGCTGTAGTCGAACAGCGGCATGCCCTCGACCCGGGTCAGGGTCAGCACATGGGGATGCTTGGCCAGCGGCTTGGCCATGAAGCCTTCCAGCTCAGGGCCGACCCACACCACCAGATCAGCCTCGTTGATGCTGCGAATGTCGGAAGGGCGCAGGGCGAAGTCGTGGGGGGAGGCGCCGGTCGGCAATAGCACCTTGGGCTCACTCACGCCGTCGGTGATGGCAGCGGCAATGAAACCGAGCGGTTTGATGGTGGTCAGTACCTCGAGGGCACGAACAGGCAGACTCACCGCCAGCAGGGCGGTGATCAGGGTAAGAATTCGCATAGAGATCTCGTCAGGAAGTGAGTGTGTGATAATATAACAAACCAACGTTATTGTTATATTATAACTCTCACTGGCTGTAAACCCCGGAGCTGTCATGACCCAACTGGTGGAGCTGAAAGAGGTCTGTCTCGCGTTTGACGGACGATCCGTGCTCGACAAGGTCTCCTTTACCCTGAATAAAGGCAAAATCACCACCTTGGTCGGCCCCAATGGCGCGGGCAAGAGCACCCTGAGCAAGCTGGTGCTGGGCCTGCTCAACCCGGATTCCGGCAAGATCATTCGGCGCCGCGATCTGCGGGTCGGCTATGTGCCACAGCGCCTCTATCTGGATCCCACCCTGCCGCTGACGGTGCGTCGCTTCCTGCAGCTTGGCAAGAATGGCCGCCTCTCCATCGACGAGGCGCTGAATCGGGTCGGCGCCCAGGATCTGCTGGACAACCGGATGCAGAAGCTCTCCGGTGGCGAGATGCAACGGGTGCTGCTGGCCCGCGCCCTGCTGGTCAAGCCCGAGCTGCTGGTGCTGGACGAGCCGGTGCAGGGGGTGGACATCAGCGGCCAGATCGAGCTCTATGCCCTGATCGGTCAACTGGCGGCCGAGCTCAACTGCGCCGTGCTGATGGTCTCCCACGATCTGCATCTGGTGATGGCCAGCACCCACGAGGTGATCTGCCTCAATCGCCACATCTGCTGCCACGGCGAGCCGGAAAGCGTGGCCCGCCACCCCGAATTTGCCCGCCTGTTCGGGCGCCCGGAGCAGGAGGTGCTGGCGGTCTATACCCACCATCACCACTGTGACGGTGAACACCATCATCACGAGCCGCAGGCCCCGGTCATCCGCCTGCCCTCTCGCAATCGTTAAGCACGGCTAAGGACATTCAAGTGGACAGCTTTCTGTTATATGCCCTCGCGGCAGGTCTCGGCATCGCCCTGCTGGCCGGGCCTCTCGGCAGCTTCGTGGTGTGGCGCAAGATGGCCTATTTTGGCGACACCCTCTCCCACGCCTGCCTGTTCGGCATAGCGCTCGGCATCTTGCTGCAGGTGGATCTCACCCTGGCGGTGGTGGTCTGCTGCCTCGCCATGGCCATGCTGCTGGTGGTCATGAGCCGCAACCAGCAAGTGGCGACCGACACCCTGCTCGGCATCCTGGCCCACAGCGCCCTGTCCCTTGGCCTGGTGACGCTGAGCTTCATGGATAACGTGCGGGTGGATCTGATGGCCTACCTGTTCGGCGATCTGCTCTCGGTGCAACCCATGGATCTGCTCTGGATCTACGGCGGCGGCGCCCTGGTGCTGCTCACCCTGTGGCGGCTGTGGGATCCCCTGCTTTCCATGACCATCTCGGAGGAGCTGGCACGGGTGGAAGGGATCCGGGTCGACGTGCTGCGCTGCGTGCTGATGCTGCTGATCGGGCTGGTGATTGCGGTGGCCATGAAGTTTGTCGGCGCGCTGATCATCACCTCCCTGCTGATCATCCCCGCCGCCACCGCCCGTCGCTTCAGCCAGACCCCGGAGCAGATGGCCGGCTTGGCGGCGCTGATCGGCTGCCTGGCGGTGCTGGGGGGGCTCAGCCTCTCCTGGTTCCAGGACACCCCGGCCGGCCCCTCAGTGGTAGTCTGCGCCACCAGCCTGTTTATCCTGAGCCAGTTCAAGAAGGCCTGATCACCGGTGCGTCGGGCTGCGCCTTGGCCTATAGCGGCATGCTCTGGCGCGTCTCCATCATCAGCCATTGGCGCAACCGGCTGATGGCGGGCTCATGGGCCCGTGAGCGCTTGCAGGTGAAGTAGAACGCATCCCCCGTCACCAGCTGGTGGACCGGCAAGGCCACCAGCTGGGGATCATCCGGCCGCAGCATGTAGTCATTCACGAACGCCACCCCCTGATCCCAGGCCGCCGCCTCCATCGCCAGCAGCACATGGCTGAAGTGGTGCATGCGCGCCTGCTCCGGTATGACCAGACCGCCCGCCTGGGCCCAACGCTGCCAATCCTCCCCCCGCGCCTTGTAGATGGACTGCACCGACAACAGCGGCAACTGCCAGATGACCTGTGGCCACTCTCCCTCGACCTGCTGCAGCAGGCGGCGGCTACAGACCGGGAACAGCCGCTCCTGATAGATGAGATCGTGACAGTAGCCGCGGCCGTGGGGCGAGACGGTGATGAAGCAGTCCGCCACCCGATCGGAGAGTTCGGGATCTTCCGCCACCATCTCCAGGCTGAGATCCAGCTCGGGATAGAGCTGGCGCAACCCGGCCAGGCGCGGGATCAGCCACTTCACCGCGAAGGAGCTGTAGACCGCGAGCCGCAGCCGCATCTCGCCGCCCCCGCGCAGCTGCTCGCTGCTCTGGGCGATCTGGCCGAGCCCGGCCGCTATGCCCTCGAAATAGATCTCTCCCTGGGCGGTCAGTGACAACAGGCGCCCCTGACGCAGCAGCAACCGCTCCCCCAAAAAGTCCTCCAGCAGGCGGATCTGGTGGCTGACCGCGCTCTGGCTGACGTTCAGCTCGAGGGCCGCACGGGAAAAACTTAGCAGGCGGGCAACCGCCTCGAAGTACTGGACGGCGCGCAGGGGGGGCAGCTTCATTATCCAAAATTCTCATAGATGGTGATTTTTTATCATTTTACTGGATAACTAGCCCCAGGCTACCCTCCCCTCATCTAACGTGGGAGGTGGTATGAATGCAGTCGGGATCGGCATCCTTTATCTGGTGCTAGGCAACATGGTGGCGGTCTTTTCCGATGCGCTGGTCAAGGTACTGGATCCAAGCCAGCCGGTGTTCCAGTTCGTGTTCTTTCGCCAACTCTCCGCCGCCCTCTTGCTGGCGCCCTGGCTGCTCTGGTCCTGGCGCCGCAACCCGCCGGTGGCGCTCAAGTGGCATCTGCTGCGGGCCCACATCTGGGCGATCGGCGTCTGCCTGATGGTGGTCGCCCTCACCCGCTTGCCGCTCGCCACCGCCAATGCCCTGTTTTATGCGGCGCCGCTGCTGATGGTGCCGCTCGCGGTCTGGCTGGCGGGGGAAGCGCTGTCGCGGCAGAAGGTGCTGACGGCGCTGGTGGGCTTCATCGGGGTGCTGATCGTGCTGCGCCCGACCGAGGTGAACTGGGCCGCGCTGGCGGCGCTCGGGGTGGCGCTCTCCATGGCGGTCAACAACCTGCTGATCAAGCGGATCCCGCTCAAGCAGCCCATCGCCCAGACCCTGTTCTTCACCAACGTGCTGAGCATGCCCATCATACTGGCGCTGGCCTGGTGGGAAGGGGGAACCTGGCAGTGGCAGATGTGGTGGCCCGCCTTCGGCTCGTCGGCGCTGATCATGGTCTACGCCGGGCTCTGCGTGGTGGCCTATCGCAAGGCGGAGGCGAGCAAGATCGCCTCGGCGGAATACACGGGTCTCTTGATGGCGGTCGCCATCGGGGTCTGGTTGTTCGACGAGCAGCCGGGTCTACCGCTGCTGCTTGGCTGCCTGTGCATCATACTGCCGCTGGTCGCCATGGCCCGCGGCAAGCCAAAACCATTGGCCGAGCCGGTGGTCTGACGCGACAGGCTACAGGCTCACCCCAGCAGGGGGGTGACCCTGAGTCGCAGCTGAGGGACCACCTCCTGCTCGAACCAGGGGTTCTTCTTGAGCCAGAAGGTATTGCGCGGTGAGGGATGCGGCAGTGGCAGCCAGGCGGGGCCATAGTCGGCCCAGCTGTGCACCGTCTCGGTGAGCGAGCCCTTGCCCGCCGCACCCAGATAGTAATGCTGGGCGTACTGGCCGATGAGCAGGGTCAGCTCTATATGGGGCAGCAGCATCAACACCTTGTCGTGCCAGGTCGGCGCGCACTCGGGTCTGGGTGGCAGATCCCCCGACTTGCCCTTGCCGGGATAGCAGAGCCCCATCGGCATGATGGCGATGCGGGACTCGTCGTAGAAGGTGGCCTTGTCCACCCCGAGCCAGTGGCGCAGCCGATCGCCGGAGGGATCATCCCAAGGGATGCCGCTGGCATGGACACGGGTGCCCGGCGCCTGACCGATGATCAGCAGGCGGGCACTCTCGGCGCCACGGATCACCGGCCGCGGCCCCAGTGGCAGATGGGCCTCGCACAGCCGGCAGGCCCGGATCTGTTCAAACAGCATGTCGAGTCGGTTCATGGCCCGATGGTAGCAGACTTTCCCCCTCTATCCTGCTTGTGAAACCGCCGGCAGCTACTTATCATGCGGCCACACTTGTTTAATTTAATAAACGGAAAACGATGAAGAACTGGATGGGCACCGGCAGTGCGGCCCTCTCCTTCCTGCTGTGGGGCATGCTGCCGCTCTATTACCAGTTCATGCCCGAGGTCAACATGTGGGAGCTGCTCTCCCACCGGGTGCTCTGGTCGGCCGTCCTGCTGGGCGGGCTCTTCCTGCTGCTCGGCTATCGGCTGCCCTGGGCACGGCTGCGCAGCGAGCCGCGCCAGCTCGGCCTCATCCTGCTGGCGGGCCCCGTCATGTCCGTCAGCTGGTGCATGTTCACCTGGTGCCTGACCACCGGCCAGGTACTGGCCACCAGCCTCGCCTTCTTCATGACGCCGCTGTTCAACATCGTATTTGCCGTCATTTTCCTGAGGGAACGGCTCAGCCCGCAGAAGCACCTGGCGGTCGCCCTGGCCCTGGCGGGGCTGGCCTACATGCTGTTCTCCTACGGCCAGTTGCCCTGGTTCTCCCTCATCATGGGCGCCAACTTCGCCTTCTACGGCCTGCTCAAGAAGAAGGTGCACTATGATGCCGGCGTCAGCCTCTATCTCGAGTCCCTGGTGCAGCTCCCCGTCGCCCTGCTGATCATCGTATGGCTGGGCCTGCACGGCACCAGCCAGTTTATGGCCGGGGACTGGGCCGACAGGTTGCTGCTGATGGGCAGCGCCCCCGCCACCCTGCTGCCGGTGGGCCTGTTCTGCTACGCCGTGGCGCGCACCCGCATGAGCACCGTGGGGCTGCTGCAATACATAGAGCCGAGCCTCGCCTTCCTGCTCGCCATCTTCTGGTTCGGCGAAACTGTGGATCCGGTGAAGTCGGTGGGCTTCGCCTTCGTCTGGGCCGGCCTGCTGATCAGCCTGCTGCCCCTGCATCTGCTCAAGCGGAGCCGAGTCGAATGGCACAAACCCTGATCGCCCCCACCACTGTCGATCGGCCGACGGCGCGCTGGTTTATCTATCTGGTGCGCACCGGCGCGGGGGCTCTCTACACCGGCATCAGCACGGATCCCGAGCGGCGCCTGCGCCAGCACCAGAGCGGCAAGGGCGCGCGCGCCCTGCGTGGCAAGGGACCGCTGGCACTGGTGTGGCGGCAGGAGGTTGCGGACAAGGGCGAGGCGCTGCGCCTCGAATACCGGCTCAAGCAGCAGAGCAAGGCATTCAAGGAGCGGCTGCTGCTCGAGCCTCAACTGTGGAGCGACTGGCATCAATCCTGGCTGGCAAGCACCGCCGCCGATCCCAAGACGACCAACCACCTGGCGCCATAAAAAAGGCCACTGCGAGCAGTGGCCAGGGTCCGACAGCAGGGAGGCTTAACGGTAGGTGTTCGACTGCTTGCGCCTGTTGCTGAGCAACCAGCACACCACCAGCAGTAACAGCAGCCAGGGCGCCAGCTTGATGATGAGGGCAAACATGCCAGCCAGGGCGCCAAACAGCACGAAGACCCCGCTCACCAGCAGCATGGCCAGCACGGTAAAACCGGTCAGCGCCATGGTCACCAGCACCAGCATCAAAACGATAAATTCCAGCATGGGTTGCTCCTCATCAGGGGTATCTTGCCAACTGGGCTGATCCGGGGATCAATCCAGCCAGCGCTTCAATTCACGACGGGGCGGCATAATCAGCACCGCCAGCAGGTAGGCGGCCAAGGCCAGCGGCGGCATCAGGATCAGGGCGAGCAACGCCAGGACCCGCACCGTCACCCGCGAGATCCCCAGCCCATTGGCCAGGCCGGCACAGACCCCGGTCAGCTTGCGATGGGCCAGATCCTTGGGCCAGGGGCTCATGCTCACACCCCGACCTGCTGACCCTTCAGCTTCGCCAGCTCACGCTCTATCTCGTCATTGAGCTCCAGCTCGCGGAACTGGGCCTCCAGGGAGGGGTTCTGCCCCAGGGTTGCCGCCTCCAGCTGGGCTTCCAGCTGATCCACCCGGCCCTGAAAGCCATCGAAACGTGCCATCAGCTCATGCATGCGCTGGTTGTCGACCTGGGCACGGGCCCGGATCCGGCTGTGCGCCGTCTGCTCGCGCAGGGTCAGCATCTTCTGCTTCTCCCGCGCCTCGGTCAGCTTGCTCGCCAGCCGCTCGCTGTCGGCGGTCAGCTGGGCCAGCACCTCAGCCACCCGGGCCTTGTCCTGCTCCAGCTGCTCGCACTTCTTGATCTCGGCCAGCTTCTCGGTGAGGGCGGCGCGCGCCAAGTCTTCACGGCCCTTCTGGATGGCGAGCTCGGCCTTGGCCGCCCACTCCTGGATCTGGTGGCGCAGCGCCTGCTGATGGCGCTCCAGTTGCTTCTGCTCGGCGATGACGCGGGCGGCCTGGGTTCTCATCTCGACCTGCACCTGCTCCATCTCCTCGATCATCAGCCGCAGCATCTTCTCCGGCTCCTCACTCTTGTCGAGCAGGCTGTGCAGGTTGGCGTTGATCACGTCGGTCAGGCGGCTAAATACGCTCATGGTCTGGCTCCTCGTTCATGGGATGGGTATCTCTACCCATGACACTACAAGAGCCGTGCCAAGATGATTTATTGTTTTTTTACATAGAGATGGAGATTGAACGTCAAAATCCAAGGACCCTGAGTTGGTAAAAATAGCCAACATGGTGGTGATTTTAACCAACAAAAAAAGGGAGCCAGCGGCTCCCTTCCTATCTCGTCACGCGACCTCAGACGGCCGGACTATGGCCGAGCCGGCTGTCCAGCTCGACCAGCTTGGCCTCCATCTGGGCGCGGCAGGTATCTGACAGATCGCGGATACCGGCGGCGCCGTGCTCCTTGCTGCACAGGGGCGGCAGCATCTCCAGCAGGACCTCGCCGTTGTCCCAGCGGTTCAGATCGACCTGACCGAAGTAGCTGGAGCAGACGATGGGCACCACGGGCACCTCGGCCTGCACGGCGGTGTGGAAGGCGCCGGCCTTGAACGGCAGCAGACCGCGGCCCTTGGAGCGGGTCCCCTCCGGGAACATCCAGATGGAGGTGCCGTGATTCTTGATGCGATCCACCACCTGGCCTATGGTGCCGATGGCACGGGAGCGGTTGGATCTGTCGATCAGCACGTTGCCGGAGAGCCAGAAGAGGAGGCCGAAGAACGGCAGCCACAGCAGGCTCTTCTTGCCCACCGCCACCACGCCGGGCATGACGGCACCGGTCACGGTGAAGATGTCGAAGTTGCTCTGATGGTTGCAGACGTACACTGCCGGGCCGACCGCCTTGACCTCGTCCGGGATGATGACCCTGACCTTGAGCCCGATCAGCGGACAGACCGCGTGGTACATGCGGGCGAAGACATAGACGTTGTTGGGGTGGCGCGGACGCACCAGGCAGAGCAACAGACCAAACACAAACCAGAAGACGAGCAGCAGGGTTAGCAGCAGCACACGGGCAATTTTGAGCATCGAACACCTCGGATGTTAACTCGGCGCAGTATACTGGTCCCCCTTTTAGCGAACAAGCGTTCGCCAAACAGAACCGACCTCCCCCTGTCCGCGGATGGGCACACGACCAGACCCCCGACTTGCCCCACCCGCCATTGGCCGCTAGGATGTGCCCATCTTGATGGACGGGGCTAGCATGATGTTGCAACAACGCGCGGCGAAACGACTCCTGCTGCTGGTCTGCCTGCTGGTGCTCAACTGTGCGGCCCAGCCGCTGGCCCGGCTGGCCCTGCTCAATCAGGCCCTCGGCTGCCAGGCTCTGCCCGAACAGAGCAGTCCCGACGATCAGGATAGCGCCCGCGCCGCCAGCCCGCAGCCGAGCAGTTGCCAGCTCAACGGCAAGTGGCTGAGTGCCGCCAGCCTGCTCTGCGTCGAGCAGCTGTTCTTCGCGGTGGCCCTGGTCATCGCCCTGCTGGCTCCGCTCTGGCGCTATACGCCCCCCTTGCCTCCCCCCAGGGTCATCTCGCCGCCCGAGCGGCGTCTTCATCTCACCCTCTGTGTCTGGCGGGAATGAGTTCGGCTGTTCGTTGATTAGCCGTCATTCATTTTTTTGCGAGACAAAACCGATGTCAAACCTTCTCAAGGCAACCCTGTTACTGGGCTGCTTGCTGTGGCAATCCATGGGATTGGCCAGCGACACGGGCTGGCTCACCAGCCCCCAGAACGATCACGCCAAGGTGCGGTTGCAGGCCGACCGCAGCGATCCCCAACAGACCCGCATCCTGCTCGAGGTCGAACTCGAGTCAGGCTG
Source organism: Aeromonas sp. sia0103 (assembly GCF_963895295.1). NCBI lineage: Bacteria > Pseudomonadati > Pseudomonadota > Gammaproteobacteria > Aeromonadales > Aeromonadaceae > Aeromonas > Aeromonas sp. sia0103. The sequence continues at coordinate 209,105 of NZ_CAWQKG010000061.1, forward strand.
GAAGACCTATTGGCACAGCCCGGGTGAAGGGGGCATAGCGCCCCAGATCCTGTGGCACAAGCCCGTCACCGAGCTCCAATGGCACTGGCCCGTGCCCCGGCACTTCGAGGTGGCCGGGCTCAGCACCCAGGGCTATCAGAAAAGCGTCAGCTTTCCCATCAGCCTGCGCTACCCCAAAGAGCAGCCACTCGAAGGGATCCTGCGCCTCTCCACCTGCAGCAACGTCTGCATCCTGACCGACTACCCCTTCCGGCTCGACGCGGACGGTGCCGTGCCCGCCGGCTTCGACTTCGCCTATGCCAAAGGGATGAGCACCCTGCCCCAGCCGCTGCCGGCGGACATCAGGGTCAGCCTTGGCTATCAACACAACCAGCTGCAACTGCTGGCGGAGCGCGCCGAGGGCTGGCAAAACCCGGCGCTCTTCATCGACGCCCTGGAGGGGGCCGAGTTTGGCAAGCCGGCGCTGGAGGTGCAAGGCACCCGCCTGATCGCCCGCGTGCCTGTCAGCGATGGCTGGCAGGGGGACGCGCCCGACATTCGCGGCAGCCAACTCGGCCTGCTGCTCACCAGCGACGAACAGGCCTGGCAGACCGAAGTCCCCATAGAAGTCCCCATAGGTGAGGCGCTCAGCCTGCCCGGCCAGCGCCAATCCCTGCTCTGGCTGCTGGGGGCGGCGCTGCTCGGCGGCCTCATCCTCAACCTGATGCCCTGCGTGCTGCCGGTGCTGGCGCTCAAGCTCGGCTCTGTGTTGCAACAGCAACACCGGCAGCAGACCGAGGTGCGCAAGCAGTTCCTCGCCTCCAGCGCCGGCATCCTCGCCTCCTTCTGGCTGCTGGCGGCCATGAGCAGCCTGCTGCGGGCCACCCAGGGGGCGGTCGGCTGGGGCATCCAGTTCCAGAGTGTCGGCTTCATCGGCTTCATGGTGGTGGTGACGGCGCTGTTCTGCGCCAACCTGTTGGGGCTGTTCGAGATCCGCCTGCCGAGCACCCTCAGCACCCGGCTGGCCACCAGCGGCGGCAATGGCCTCGGGGGTCACTTCCTGCAGGGGAGCTTTGCCACCCTGCTGGCCACCCCCTGCTCGGCGCCTTTCCTCGGCACCGCCGTCGCCTTCGCCCTGGCGGCGCCGCTGGCCGAGCTGTGGCTCATCTTCACCGCGCTCGGCATCGGCATGAGCCTGCCCTGGCTGCTGGTGGCGGCCCTGCCGCACCTCGCGCTCTGGCTGCCGAAACCGGGCCGCTGGATGAGCCGGCTGCGCCTCCTGCTCGGCCTGCTGATGCTGGGCTCCAGCCTCTGGCTGATCAGCCTGCTCGGCAACCACCTGGGCAGCGTCACCAGCGGCTGGCTGATGGCGGCGCTGTTGCTGGTGCTGCTGGCAGGCATTATCTGGCGCTACGGCATCCGGGGTTTCACCCTGGCGCTGTCGCTCAGTGCCCTGGTGGGCGGGGCCTGGCTGCTGGGCGGGGCCTTCACCGTCCAGGGCTCGGGCAGCCTCGACAGGGTAGCCTGGCAGCCCCTGTCGGAGCAGGCCATCAGCCAGGCGCTGGCCGACAACAAACAGATCTTTATCGATGTCACCGCCGACTGGTGCGTGACCTGCAAGGCCAATAAATACAATGTGTTGCTACGCGATGAGGTGCAAGACGCCCTCTCGGCCCCCGATGTGGTGGCCCTGCGCGGTGACTGGAGCAGACCCAACGACGCCATCGCCGCCTTCCTGCGCAAGCGCGACGCGGCCGCCGTCCCCTTCAACCAGATCTACGGCCCAGGCCTGCCAGCGGGAGAGACACTCTCCCCGCTGCTGGACAAGGCCGACCTGCTGACCCTGTTGCGCCGCGCCGCCTCATCCCAAGGCGACGGCGAGTCCCCCCATTTCGAAGGAGAGAACAAATGAAACCGACCCTGCGCACTCTGACCCTGATTGCCTCCCTGTCCGCCGGCCTGCTGGCCCCGGCTCTGCACGCCGCCCCCTTCACCCCGGAGCAGGAGGCCCGCATCAAGGAGCTGATCCGCGAGACCCTGGTGGCCAATCCGAAGATCCTCGACGAGGCGGCCGAATCCTGGGAGAAGCAGAACACCGCGGCCCAGGAGGCCCAGCTCGGTGACTTCATCAAGGGCAACAAGGACATGCTGTTCAACAGTGCCACCAGCCCGCGGCTCGGTGCCCGGAACCCCAAGCTGACCCTGGTGCTGTTCACCGACTACAACTGCCCCTACTGCAAACAGTTCGATCCGCAGATAGCCAAGCTGCTCAAGGCCTATCCGAACGATCTGGGGCTGGTGATCAAGCTGTTGCCGTTCAAGGGGCAGACCTCCGCCAAGGCGGCCCAGTACAGCCTGACCCTGTGGCAGCAGGATCCGGCCCGCTTCCTGCCGCTCCACGACAAGCTGATGAGCAAGCAGGGCATGCTGACCGAGGCGGACATCAACAAGGCGCTGGCGGCCACCGGCAATGTGGCGCTCAAACCTGAAGGCAAGGCCACCGAGGAGCTGCGCAATAGCCTGCGCATCGGCACCTTGCTGGGGGTGCAAGGCACACCGGCGACCCTGATCGGCAACCAGCTGGTGCCGGGCGCGCTTCCCTATGAGCAGCTCGAACAATTAGTGAAGGCCGAACTGGCCAAGCAGGCATGAGGAAACTATCCGTGGAGCTGCGTCCATACAGTCAGCGCATCGGCACCTTGCTGGGGGTGCAAGGCACACCGGCGACCCTGATCGGCAACCAGCTGGTGCCGGGCGCGCTTCCCTATGAGCAGCTCGAACAATTAGTGAAGGCCGAACTGGCCAAGCAGGCA
>NZ_CAWQKG010000062.1:0-206604 GCF_963895295.1 Aeromonas sp. sia0103
GTTGCAACGTTTTGTCGCTGCGGGAGTGGCATTCTACTCAACCGCCTTCTCGAGTCAAGCCTTATTTTCAGAGGCTTTATCGAGGCACCGACCGGCTTGTTTGCGTTGCCGCTTGCCCTGTCGATGGAGGCGCATTATAGGGAGTAGAAACTTTCTGGCAAGCGGTTAATTGCAGAAATATGGCTTTCGTGATGCGTTCGCTCACAAAGCCACCAACATGTATATTAAGCGAACGAATTCAGCCTGCGACCGGTACTGAAACGGCAAAATCATGCAGGTTGTCATAGACGGCATCCGCCAGTGCAGTACCTTCATCTGTCAGCGGTTTGCCGGTACGCACCATGACTTTATGCCCCACCTTGGCATTGGCGGCGGCTTTCAGGTCGGAAGGCTTATCACCCACCATATAGGAACGCGCCATATCGATACCCAGCTCCTGTTGTGCCAGCAGCAGCATGCCGGGCTTCGGCTTGCGGCAATCGCAGGGTGCACCATGATCCGGGTGATGGGGGCAAAAATAGATGCCATCGAGATCCACATCTCGGTCGGCCAGCGACCAATCCATCCATTCGGTGAGGTTCATGAAGTCGTCTTCACTGAAGTAGCCGCGGGCGATACCTGACTGGTTGGTGACCACAATCAGCAGATAGCCTTTCTGCTTCAGCAGTTGCATGGCTTCGATCACACCAGGCAGGAAATGGAAGTCATCGACCTGGCTGACATAACCGGTGTCTTCGTTGATGACACCGTCACGATCCAGAAAAATGGCGGGTTTACTCACGGGCACTACCTCGGCAATGGATGTTTAAAAAGTATCTCACAGGGCAGATAAAGCCCCAAAAAGTAAAAGGGGCGGCCGAAGCCACCCCTTTTATGTGTGCAGATAGCGAATCGATTAAGCGATTACGCTAGCAACAACACCAGCACCTACGGTACGGCCACCTTCACGGATGGCGAAACGCAGGCCGTCGTCCATCGCGATCGGGGCGATCAGGGTAACAACCATTTTGATGTTGTCGCCTGGCATTACCATTTCAACGCCTTCCGGCAGTTCGATGGTACCGGTCACGTCGGTAGTACGGAAGTAGAACTGCGGACGGTAGCCCTTGAAGAACGGGGTATGACGACCACCTTCTTCTTTGGACAGTACGTACACTTCAGATTCAAACTTGGTGTGCGGCTTGATGGAGCCCGGCTTGGCCAGTACCTGACCACGCTCTACGTCTTCACGCTTCACGCCACGCAGCAGGGCGCCAACGTTCTCACCGGCACGACCTTCGTCCAGCAGCTTGCGGAACATTTCAACACCGGTACAGGTGGTGGTCACGGTATCTTTGATACCGACGATTTCCACGGTCTCACCGACTTTAACGATACCGCGCTCAACACGACCGGTTACTACGGTACCACGGCCAGCGATGGAGAAGACGTCTTCGATAGGCATCAGGAACGGCAGGTCGATTGCACGCTCTGGCTCCGGGATATAGGTATCCAGGTGGTTAGCCAGCTCGATGATTTTCTCTTCCCAAGCAGCGTCGCCTTCCAGCGCTTTCAGCGCGGAACCACGGACTACCGGCAGGTCATCACCCGGGAAATCGTACTCGGTCAGCAGTTCGCGAACTTCCATCTCGACCAGCTCAAGCAGCTCTTCGTCGTCGACCATGTCGCACTTGTTCATGAACACGATCATGTACGGGATACCAACCTGGCGACCCAGCAGGATGTGCTCACGAGTCTGCGGCATCGGGCCGTCAGTCGCAGCTACTACCAGGATCGCGCCGTCCATCTGGGCAGCACCGGTGATCATGTTTTTAACGTAGTCGGCGTGACCCGGGCAATCTACGTGGGCGTAGTGACGGGCAGCGGTGTCGTATTCTACGTGGGAGGTGTTGATGGTGATACCACGCTCACGCTCTTCCGGCGCCTTGTCGATCTGGTCGAAGGCGAAAGCTTTACCACCGAAGTGCTTGGCCAGCACGTTGGTGATGGCGGCGGTCAGGGTGGTTTTACCGTGGTCAACGTGGCCGATGGTGCCGACGTTTACGTGCGGTTTATTACGCTCAAATTTTTCTTTAGACACGACGTAGTCCTTCTAGGTTAAACCCGCCTACCGTCGTAGGCGGGGAATCATAAATTACTTGGATTTGCGCTCTTCGATGACTGCCTGGGCCACGTTGTTCGGGGCGTCGGAGTACTTAGCGAATTCCATTGCGTAGGAAGCACGACCTTGGGTAGCGGAACGCAGGGCGGTCGCATAACCGAACATCTCGGCCAGCGGCACCAGGGCACGTACGATCTTGCCGGACGGGCCGTCTTCCATACCTTCGATCAGGCCACGACGACGGTTCAGGTCACCGATAACGTCGCCCATGTAATCTTCCGGGGTCTCGACTTCAACCTTCATGATCGGCTCGAGCAGGACCGGGCTTGCCTTCATGTAACCAGCCTTGAAGGCCAGGGAGGCAGCGATCTTGAACGCCAATTCGGAGGAGTCGACATCGTGGTAAGAACCGTAGTGCAGACGCACACCCAGATCCATTACCGGATAACCTGCCAGCGGGCCGGATTTCAGCTGCTCACGGATACCCTTGTCAACGCCCGGGATGTATTCGCCAGGGATTACGCCGCCTTTGATATCGTTAACGAACTCATAGGCTTTGCCGGCTTCCAGCGGGTACATGTCGATGATGACGTGACCATACTGACCACGACCACCAGACTGCTTGGCGTGCTTACCTTCGATGTCCTTGACGGTTTCACGAATGGTTTCACGGTAGGCAACCTGCGGCTTACCTACGTTCGCTTCAACCTTGAACTCGCGACGCATACGGTCAACGATGATGTCCAGGTGCAGCTCACCCATACCGGCGATGATGGTTTGACCAGATTCTTCGTCAGTCCATACGCGGAAAGACGGATCTTCCTGCGCCAGACGGCCGAGTGCCAGACCCATCTTCTCTTGGTCAGCCTTGGTTTTCGGCTCAACCGCGATGGAGATTACCGGCTCCGGGAATTCCATACGCTCGAGGATGATCGGTGATTTTTCGTCACACAGGGTGTCACCAGTGGTCACGTCTTTCAGACCGATGGCGGCCGCGATATCGCCTGCGCGAACTTCTTTGATCTCTTCACGCTTGTTGGCGTGCATCTGAACGATACGGCCAAAACGCTCGCGCTTCTCTTTGACAGAGTTCAGCACGGAGTCACCGGAGTTAACCACACCGGAGTACACGCGGAAGAAGGTCAGGTTGCCTACGAACGGGTCGGTAGCAATCTTGAATGCCAGAGCAGAGAACGGCTCTTCATCAGAAGCATGACGCTCGTCTTTGGTGACGCCGTCCAGCTTCAGACCGTCGATGGCCGCTACGTCGGTCGGTGCCGGCAGATAGTCAACCACGGCATCCAACATGGCCTGTACGCCCTTGTTCTTGAACGCGGAGCCACAGGTAACCAGGATGATTTCGTTGTTCAGAACGCGCAGACGAAGAGCTTTCTTGATCTCTTCCTCGGTCAGTTCTTCACCGCCCAGGTATTTTTCCATCAGATCTTCAGACGCTTCAGCAGCGGCTTCGACCAGGGTCATGCGCATTTCTTGCGCTTGTTCCAGCAGCTCAGCCGGGATCTCTTCGTAATCGAAGGATACGCCCTGATCTGCTTCGCTCCAGTTGATGGCTTTCATCTTGACCAGATCGATAACGCCCTTGAAGTTCTCTTCTGAACCGATGTTCAGTTGCAGCGGAACCGGGTTACCTTTCAGGCGGGTCTTGATGTGCTCAACGCAGCGCAGATAGTTGGCACCAGTACGGTCCATCTTGTTGACGAACGCGATACGGGGAACCTTGTACTTGTTAGCCTGACGCCATACGGTCTCAGACTGTGGCTGTACGCCACCTACGGCACAGTACACCATCACGGCGCCGTCCAGAACACGCATTGAACGCTCTACTTCGATAGTAAAGTCAACGTGGCCGGGGGTATCGATGATGTTGATACGGTGCGGTTGGAACTGTTTGCCCATACCGGACCAGAACGCGGTGGTCGCGGCGGAGGTGATGGTAATACCACGCTCTTGTTCCTGTTCCATCCAGTCCATGGTGGCAGCGCCATCGTGAACTTCACCGATCTTGTGACTTACACCGGTATAAAACAGAACGCGCTCGGTAGTGGTAGTCTTACCGGCGTCGATGTGAGCGGAGATACCGATGTTACGATAACGCTCAATGGGGGTTGTACGAGCCATTGTCATCCTCTTACTAGGAGCGTGCCCCTAGATAACTGAAGGTGCGCAGAGCCAAAAGACCCTGCGCAAGCGGATTACCAGCGGAAGTGAGCGAAGGCCTTGTTCGCTTCAGCCATACGGTGAACGTCTTCACGTTTCTTGACAGACGAACCCTTATTGTCAGCGGCATCCAGCAGCTCGCCAGCCAAACGCTGAGCCATTGATTTTTCACCACGTTTACGAGCGGCGTCAACCAACCAGCGCATTGCCAGGGCATTGCGACGGACCGGACGAACTTCTACCGGTACCTGATAAGTTGCACCACCGACACGACGAGATTTAACCTCGACGGACGGACGGATGTTGTCCAGAGCGACTTCGAACAGGGCCAGGTGCTCTTTGCCAGATTTGGTGGCAATGATGTCCAGGGCGCCATAAACGATGGCTTCTGCAACAGATTTCTTACCGTCAACCATTACTACGTTGACAAATTTAGCCAGCAGCTCTGATCCGAACTTAGGATCCGGCAGGATTTTACGCTGACCAACAACACGACGTCTTGGCATTTCAAATTCTCCGTAACTTCAGGGATTACCCAAAACTAGAAAGTTATCTAACTAGAAACGAATTAACGTTTGGCCTTACTTAACGGAGAACCATTAAGCTTTAGGACGCTTCACGCCATACTTGGAGCGAGCCTGCTTACGGTCTTTAACACCGGCACAGTCCAACGCACCACGAACGGTGTGATAACGAACACCTGGCAAATCCTTGACACGACCGCCACGGATCAGAACAACGGAGTGTTCCTGCAGGTTGTGACCTTCACCGCCGATATAGGAGGTGACTTCGAAGCCGTTGGTCAGACGTACACGGCAGACTTTACGCAGTGCAGAGTTAGGCTTCTTGGGGGTGGTGGTATATACACGGGTGCATACGCCACGCTTCTGAGGGCACGCTTCCAGCGCCGGCACGTTGCTTTTCACAACGAGCTTGATGCGTGGCTTGCGAACCAACTGGTTAATAGTTGCCATCAAAAGGCTCCTGATAATGACTTCATAAACGTGTGAAAAATCCTCCCCGCAGATACGGGGACGCGAAATTTTATGCCCTGTTGTCTGGGGAGTCAAGATTTATACAATTCGTGCGCCAAAAGGGCAAATGACATCCCGCAACTAATGTGGTAACCACCTGAGCTATCAAGCAAAAATTAAAACTAGCCGGCCCAGGTCTGGGGTGATCCATGCTCGGCGATCAGGCTGATCAGGCCGGGCATGTCGAGTTCCATCCCGATCCTGCACGGCAATCCCCTCGCCCGCAGGTCTTCCTCCATCACATAGAGCGGGATCCCGGCCAAGCGTTCACACCACTCCGGCGCGACGACAGCCACCACGGCATCCTGCATCAACACCAGCGGATCCTCTGCCTGGCGATAGCGCAGTGCCTGTTCGAGGTCCTGGTTCAGGAAGGGAGAATTCAATACCAGCTGAATCATGGGCACCTCAGAAGCTGATGTGGGTGGTGCAACGGCCCCACTGGTGGCGGATCTCCGCGGGGGACAGCGCCGTCACGGGGATCAGCAGATCCGCCGCGGTCAGGCCACGCTCGGCCAGCGAAGCCGCACAGACATAGACCTCCTCGATGTCGTACAGTTCCAGCATCTTGAAGGTCGGAGCATAGTGGCGCTGCAATATCGCCTGTGGCGACTGTTCCTTGACCAGCTGCAACACGCCGTCCCCCAGCAGGAACAGGGCCAAAGACTCGGTCAATGCCGAGGTAGCCAGCAGGGCATCCAACCCTTCCCGACCGCTCGCCGTGCCATGGGGACCACGCCGGCAGATAAAGGCAATCTTGCTCATCTCATCCCCCTAGAACTGGACGAAGCGATCGGCAGTCAGGCTGGCCTCGGCCAGCTGCCCCAATCCACTCAGGCGAAATGGCGCCTGCAGGTTGAACTGGGTCTTGCCGACCCCCTTCGCCTCGGTCTCGTCGAGCACACCACGCCGCATGGCGGCGGCGACACACACATCGATGCCGATGCCCTGTGTCATGGCCAGCTCGCGCCACAGCGTCACCAGGTCGGTCTCATCGGACGCGGGGGCATGCAAGCTGCTGCCGTTATAGACCCCGTCCTGATAGAAGAACAGGTGAGACAGGCGATGGCCCTGCTCGATGAGGCTCAGGGCGAAGCGATAGGCGGTGCTGGCCGTCTGGGTGCCATAGGCGGGCCCAGTGACCAGCAGGGCAAAATTCAGACTCATGTCCGGACTCCTGCGCAAATATGCATCCATTCTACCTCAAAGACGAAAAAGCCCCTCCTGGGAGGGGCTCTTCCAATGACAGTGGCTCAGACGTAGGCGATGGCTTCGACTTCGACCAGGACGTCCTTGGGCAGGCGAGCCACTTCCACACAGGAGCGCGCCGGTGCGGCGTCGCCGAAGTAGCGGGCATACACCTGATTGAAGGCCACGAAGTTATTCATGTCGCTGAGGAAGCAGGTTGTTTTAAGCACCTTGCCGGTATCGGCGCCGGCCGCCTTCAATACTGCAACCAGGTTCTTCATCACCTGCTCGGCCTGCGCTTCGATGCCACCGGCGACTATGTCCATGGTGGCGGGATCGAGCGGGATCTGCCCAGAGGTGAAGACCAAATCACCCAGCTTGGTAGCCTGGACGTACGGGCCAATTGCGGCAGGAGCCTTGTCGGTTGCAATCACTTCTTTAGCCATTCTCACTATCCCCTTCTATGGCGCTTATTCGTTCTCTTCTTCACCCTGCTTGCGCTGTCGGATGTACAGATAAACGGTATGTTTGGAAATATTCAACTTGTCGGCGACCAGGTTGATCGAGTCCTTGATATCAAATATGCCCTTCTCGAACAGCTGGGTCACGATAAAACGATTCTTGGCATTGTTGGCCACGGTCGGATCGCGATTGATCTCGTCGATGGTGTTGTCCACCGTCTGGGCGACCAACTCCTCCACGCTATTGGCAAAGGTTTCCGGCGATTGGCGCTCCGCTTGCTGCGGGGTCGGGAAAAACTCGGCCACGAACTCGTGGAAGGGCGCATTGATGTGCAGGTTGATGCAGATCAGTCCGACCACCTGCTTGTCGCTGTTGCGGATGGCGATGGTACTCGACTTCATCAGCGCACCGGTCCGGCTGCGCGCGAAGTAACTCTGGGTGTGATCCTGGCCGGTGCTCTCGATGTCCTTGAGCATACGCAGGGCCAGATCGGTGATCGGCGCCCCCAGGGTACGTCCCGTGTTAAAGCCGTTTGCTATCTTGATCACTGACTCATGCAGATTTTCCAGGGAGTGAAGCACCACCTCGCAGTGCTTGCCGAACAGATCGGCCAAGCCTTCGATGAGGCCCTCATATGAACGCAACAATTCCCTGTCTTCGTCTGTAAAAGCGCGACCGCTCAGTCGTTCTTCGGGAAGCAGTACTTCCTCGATACCTGCAGCCATGTTCTACCCCTGTAATAACCATTCAACTTTCCCGAGTTTTCAATTGCGGGGGATCAATGTCAACTTTTTTTGATTTTTTGCTCTATAACCTTGCACTGGATCATCCCCTGCCCCAGCACCGTGCAAGGCCGTGGCGCGCGACAGGCATAAAAAAGGGCCCCTCGAAGGGGCCCTCTTTAATCACAACGGCTGAAGATTACTCTTCGTCAAAGCTGCCGGCTGCGTTGAGCAGATCCGCCAGGTTTTGCTGAGCCTCATCGGCAGTCACCTGCGGTACACCGACAGCACGGGCTGCGGCGGCACGCTGGTTGATCCGGGCATGGTGGTAGGCAAAGCCGGTACCAGCCGGGATCAGACGACCCACGATCACGTTCTCTTTCAGGCCACGCAGTTCGTCACGCTTGCCGCCAACGGCCGCTTCGGTCAGAACGCGAGTGGTTTCCTGGAAGGAAGCCGCGGAGATGAAGGACTCGGTGCTCAGGGATGCCTTGGTAATACCCATCAGGATGTGACGGAAGGTGGCCGGGGTCTTACCCTCGGCAACCAGCTTACGGTTGGCAATCTTCACACGAGCCACTTCAACCTGCTCACCTTCGATCAGGTCGGTGTCGCCGGCGCTCAGGATCTCGCACTTGCGCAGCATCTGACGAACGATGACTTCGATGTGCTTGTCGTTGATCTTAACGCCTTGCAGACGGTAAACGTCCTGCACTTCGTTGGCGATATAGTTGGCGACCGGGCTGATACCGCGCAGACGCAGGATGTCGTGAGCAGACTCAGGACCGTCCGCCAGCACTTCACCCTTCTCAACTTTTTCACCTTCGAACACGTTCAGGTGACGCCACTTCGGAATCATCTCTTCGTAGATGTCGCCACCGTCGGTCGGGGTGATGACCAGACGGCGCTTGCCCTTGGTCTCTTTCCCGAAGGAGATGGTACCGGAGATCTCGGCCAGAATAGCCGGTTCCTTCGGTTGACGTGCTTCGAACAGATCCGCAACGCGCGGCAGACCACCGGTGATGTCCTTGGTACCGCTGGACTCTTGCGGGATACGCGCAACCGCGTCACCCACGCCCACGTTGGCACCATCTTCCAGGTTCACGATCGCCTTGCCCGGCAGGAAGTACTGGGCGGCAACATCGGTACCCGGGATCATGACATCCTTGCCGTTCTGGTCGACCAGTTTCACGGTCGGACGCATCTCTTTACCGGCGCTCGGACGTTCGTTGACATCCAGTACGACGATAGAGGAGAGACCGGTCAACTCGTCGGTCTGACGAGTGATGGTCACGCCATCGATCATGTGTTCGAAGTCCAGGCGACCTGCTACTTCAGTGATGATCGGGTGGGTGTGCGGATCCCAGTTGGCGACGGTGTCACCGGCACTCACGGCCTGGCCATCTTTCACTTCCAGGACGGAACCGTAAGGCAGCTTGTGGCTTTCCTTGGTACGGCCCATCTCGTCCATGATGGTCAGTTCGGTAGAACGGGAGGTGATTACCAGCTTGTCAGCACTGTTGGTAACAAACTTGGCGTTCTGCAGCTTGATGCTACCGGTGTTCTTGACCTGGATGCTGCTCTCGGCAGCGGCTCGGGATGCGGCACCACCGATGTGGAAGGTACGCATCGTCAGCTGGGTACCCGGCTCACCGATGGACTGGGCGGCGATAACACCGACAGCCTCACCCTTGTTCACCAGGTGACCACGGGCCAGATCACGGCCGTAGCAGTGAGCACAGTTACCGAAGTCGGTCTCACAGGTGATGGCAGAACGTACCTTCACGCGGTCGACGGAGTTACGTTCCAGCAGATCACACAGATACTCGTCGAGCAGGGTATTGCGCGCGACCAGGATCTCGCTTTCAGTACCCGGCTTGATCACGTCTTCCGCGACCACACGACCCAGCACGCGCTCACGCAGCGGCTCGACCACGTCGCCACCTTCGATCAGCGGAGTCATCCACAGACCTTCGGTAGTGCCGCAATCGTCCTCGGTGACCACCATGTCCTGAGCCACGTCGACCAGACGACGAGTCAGGTAACCGGAGTTCGCCGTCTTCAGTGCGGTATCCGCCAGACCTTTACGAGCACCGTGAGTGGAGATGAAGTACTGGAGTACGTTCAGACCTTCACGGAAGTTCGCCACGATCGGCGTTTCGATGATGGAGCCATCCGGCTTGGCCATCAGGCCACGCATACCGGCCAGCTGACGGATCTGGGCGGCGGAGCCCCGCGCACCAGAGTCGGCCATCATGAAGATGCTGTTGAACGAGGCCTGCTCTTCTTCTTCACCCAGGGAGTTGACGTTACGCTCCTTGGACAGGTTATCCATCATGGCCTTGGAGACGCGATCGTTCGCGCTGGCCCAGATATCGATAACCTTGTTATAGCGTTCGCCCGCGGTCACCAGACCGGACAGGAACTGGTCCTGGATCTCGGCAACTTCGGCTTCGGCAGCGGCAACGATGTCTTTCTTGGCATCCGGGATGACCATGTCATCGATACCAACAGAGGCACCAGACAGGGCCGCATAGTGGAAACCGGTATACATCAGCTGGTCAGCGAAGATGACGGTGTCCTTCAGGCCCTGCTTGCGATAACAGGTGTTCAGCAGACGGGAGATGAGCTTCTTGCCCAACGCCTTGTTGGAGACGCTCTTGATCCAGTTCTGCGGATTGGCATCCAGATCGGCCTGCTCTGCCGCAGTCAGCACCTTCGGCTCGTCGATCAGCGCGTATTCCATGCCTTTCGGCAGGATCAGGCTCAGGATCGCACGACCAACGGTGGTGTTCTTCAGCTCGGTACGCTCTACCAGCGAATCATCTGCTTGACGCAGGTATTCGGTGATACGCACTTTGACGCGAGCATGCAGATCGGCCAGACCGGCACGATAGACCTTCTCGGCTTCTTTCGGGCCGGCCAGCACCATACCTTCGCCCTTGGCGTTGATACGGGCACGGGTCATGTAGTACAGACCCAAGACCACGTCCTGGGAAGGAACGATGATCGGCTCACCGGAGGCAGGCGACAGGATGTTGTTGGTAGACATCATCAGGGCACGCGCTTCCAGCTGGGCTTCCAGGGTCAGCGGTACGTGGACCGCCATCTGGTCACCATCGAAGTCCGCGTTATAGGCGGCACAGACGAGCGGGTGCAGCTGGATGGCCTTGCCTTCGATCAGGGTCGGTTCGAACGCCTGGATACCCAGACGGTGCAGGGTCGGTGCACGGTTCAGCAGGACCGGGTGTTCGCGGATCACTTCGTCCAGGATGTCCCAAACGACGGCTTCTTCGCGCTCCACCATCTTCTTGGCGGCCTTGATAGTGGTCGCCAGACCGCGGGATTCCAGCTTGCCGTAGATGAAGGGCTTGAACAGCTCCAGCGCCATCTTCTTCGGCAGACCGCACTGATGCAGACGCAGGGTCGGACCTACGGTGATAACGGAACGACCGGAATAGTCGACGCGCTTACCCAGCAGGTTTTGACGGAAACGACCTTGCTTACCCTTGATCATGTCGGCCAAGGATTTCAGCGGGCGCTTGTTGGAACCAGTGATGGCACGACCACGACGGCCGTTGTCCAGCAGGGCATCCACGGACTCTTGCAGCATGCGCTTTTCGTTGCGCACGATGATGTCCGGGGCGGCCAGGTCCAGCAGACGCTTCAGGCGGTTGTTACGGTTGATCACGCGACGATACAGATCGTTCAGATCTGACGTTGCGAAACGGCCGCCGTCCAGCGGTACCAGCGGACGCAGGTCCGGCGGCAGCACAGGCAGCACTGTCATGATCATCCACTCCGGCTTGTTGCCGGACTGCAGGAAAGCTTCCATCAGCTTCAGACGCTTGGTGGTCTTCTTGCGCTTGGTCTCGGAGTTGGTCTGATCCAGCTCCTCGCGCATGGTCTTGACTTCACCTTCCAGATCGATGGCACGCAGCAATGCAAGTATTGCTTCGGCACCCATCTTGGCGTCAAATTCGTCGCCCCACTCTTCCAGTGCGTCCAGATAGTTCTCTTCGGACAGCATCTGGCTGCGCTCGAGGTTGGTCATGCCGGGTTCGATCACCACATAGGATTCGAAATACAGCACGCGCTCGATGTCACGCAGGGTCATGTCCAGCAGCAGACCGATACGGGACGGCAGGGACTTCAGGAACCAGATGTGGGCAGTCGGGCTGGCCAGCTCGATGTGGCCCATACGCTCGCGACGGACCTTGGTCTGGGTCACTTCTACGCCGCACTTCTCGCAGATCACACCACGGTGTTTCAGGCGCTTGTACTTGCCGCACAGACACTCGTAGTCCTTCACCGGTCCGAAGATACGGGCACAGAACAGACCATCACGTTCCGGCTTGAAAGTCCGGTAGTTGATGGTCTCAGGCTTTTTGACCTCACCGAATGACCAGGAGCGGATCATGTCAGGAGAGGCCAGACCGATCTTGATACTGTCAAACTCTTCGGTCTTGGTCTGAGCCTTCAAAAACTTGAGTAAGTCTTTCACGTGTTTCCCCTGTCAGGAGTCTAACCTCGGCGCCCCAACTGCCAAAGCAGCGGGGCGCCCACGTCAATTCTCGAACAATAAGAGCGAGCTCTTACTCTTCGTCCAGCTCGATGTTGATACCCAGAGAGCGAATTTCCTTCAGCAATACGTTGAAGGATTCGGGCATGCCCGGCTCCATACGGTGGTCGCCATCCACGATGTTCTTGTACATCTTGGTACGGCCATTCACATCGTCAGACTTGACGGTCAGCATTTCCTGCAGGGTATATGCCGCACCGTAAGCCTCCAGGGCCCACACTTCCATCTCACCGAACCGCTGACCACCAAACTGTGCCTTACCACCCAGCGGCTGCTGGGTAACCAGGCTGTAGGAGCCGGTAGAACGCGCATGCATCTTGTCGTCTACCAAGTGGTTCAGCTTGAGCATGTACATGTAACCCACGGTGACCTTACGCTCGAAAGTGTTACCGGTACGACCGTCGAACAAGGAGATCTGACCGGATTCCGGCAGATCGGCCAGCTTCAGCAGGGCCTTGATTTCGTGCTCTTTGGCACCATCAAAGACAGGTGTAGCAACTGGCAGACCCTTACGCAGGTTACCCGCAAGGGTACGTACGTCGTCGTCAGACAGCTCGGCGATGTTCACTTGCTGGGTGTCTTTCTCGCCCAGGTCATAGACCTGTTGCAGGAATTCACGCATCTCGTGCAGCTCGCGCTGATCTTTGATCATGCGGTCGATCTTCTCGCCGATGCCCTTGGCCGCGAGGCCCAGATGCACTTCGAGGATCTGACCGATGTTCATACGGGACGGTACACCCAGCGGGTTCAGTACGATGTCGACCGGACGGCCGAACTCGTCATGGGGCATATCCTCGACCGGGCAGATCTTGGAGATAACACCCTTGTTACCGTGACGGCCCGCCATCTTGTCACCCGGTTGGATGCGACGCTTGACTGCCAGGTAAACCTTGACGATTTTCAGTACGCCCGGCGCCAGATCATCACCCTGGATAATCTTGCGACGCTTGTTCTCGAACTTCTTGTCGAAGTCGGCTTTCAGCTCGATGTGCTGCTCGCCGATCTGCTCCAGTTCGATCTGTTTGGCTTCATCTTCGATGGCCAACTCAAACCACTTGGAACGATCCAGCTTGTTCAGACGATCTTCGCTGTAACCGGCGGCCAGCAGCAGGTTGCGGGAGCGGCCGAAGATGCCGTCTTCCAGGATCTTGAACTCTTCGGTCAAGTCCTTCTTCGCTTCCTTCAGCTGCATCTCTTCGATTTCTTTGGCGCGCTTGTCTTTTTCCACGCCATCGCGGGTAAAGACTTGCACGTCAACCACGGTACCGTACACACCGTTCGGCACACGCAGGGAGGAGTCCTTCACATCGGAGGCCTTCTCACCGAAGATGGCACGCAGCAGCTTCTCTTCCGGCGTCAGCTGGGTTTCACCCTTGGGTGTTACCTTACCAACCAGAATGTCGCCGCCCTTCACTTCGGCACCCACGTAGACGATACCGGACTCGTCCAGCTTGGACAGAGCGGCTTCACCCACGTTCGGGATGTCGGCAGTGATCTCTTCCGGACCCAGCTTGGTGTCACGGGAGATACAGGCCAGTTCCTGGATATGGATGGTGGTCAGGCGATCTTCCTGTACCACGCGCTCGTTTACCAAGATCGAATCTTCGAAGTTGTAACCGTTCCACGGCATGAACGCGACGCGCAGGTTTTGGCCCAGCGCCAGTTCGCCCAGATCGGTAGACGGACCGTCAGCGACCACGTCGCCCGCCATCACCGGCTCACCCAACATCACGCAAGGACGCTGGTTGATACAGGTGTTCTGGTTGGAACGGGTGTACTTGGTCAGGCTGTAGATGTCGATGCCGGCTTCGCCTGGCAGCAGCTCATCTTCATTGACCTTGATAACGATACGGGAGGCATCGACGTAGTCGATCATGCCGCCACGCTTGGCCACTACGGTTACCCCGGAGTCGACGGCCACGGCGCGTTCCATACCGGTACCTACCAGCGGCTTGTCAGCACGCAGAGTCGGTACGGCTTGACGTTGCATGTTCGAACCCATCAGGGCTCGGTTAGCATCATCGTGTTCCAGGAACGGGATCAGAGCAGCAGCCACAGAGACGATCTGTTGCGGGCTCACGTCCATGTACTGGATCTGGTCGGCGTTCATAAAGGTGGATTCACCCTTATGGCGGCACGGGATCAACTCATCTTTCAGACGGCCATCTTCGGAGGTCGCGGCGTTAGCCTGAGCGATCACGTACTTGCCTTCTTCGATTGCAGACAGGTAATCCACTTCGTCGGTGATCACACCGTCGATGACCTTGCGGTACGGGGTCTCGAGGAAACCGTACTCGTTGGTGCGGGAATACACGGACAGCGAGTTGATCAGACCGATGTTCGGACCTTCCGGAGTTTCGATAGGGCACAGACGACCGTAGTGAGTCGGGTGTACATCTCGAACTTCGAAGCCGGCACGCTCACGGGTCAGACCACCCGGGCCCAGCGCGGAAATACGACGCTTGTGGGTCACTTCGGACAGCGGGTTGTTCTGGTCCATGAACTGGGACAGCTGGCTGGAACCGAAGAACTCTTTGACCGCGGCGGAGATCGGCTTGGCGTTGATCAGATCCTGCGGCATCAGGGTGTCCAGGTCGCCCAGAGAGAGACGCTCCTTGACCGCACGCTCGACACGCACCAGACCGACACGGAACTGGTTCTCGGCCATTTCACCGACAGAACGGATACGACGGTTACCCAGGTGGTCGATATCGTCCACCTCGTCATTGCCGTTACGGATGTCGATCAGGCGCTTCATGACCTCGACGATGTCGTCTTTGGTCAGCACACCTACGCCGGTCTCATCTTCACGACCCAGACGGCGGTTGAACTTCATCCGACCCACGGTAGACAGGTCGTAACGCTCGGAAGAGAAGAACAGGTTCTCGAACAGCTGCTCAGCCGCTTCGCGGGTGGGCGGCTCGCCCGGACGCATCATGCGGTAGATCTCGACCAGCGCTTCCAAACGGGTGGAGCTGGAGTCGATGCGCAGGGTCTCGGACATGTAAGCACCGTGATCCAGTTCGTTGGTGAACAGAACCTCGAAGTGCTTGAAGCCGGCTTGGGACAGGTTGGCAACCGCTTCCAGGCTCAGCGCCTGGTTGGCAGTCACGACCACTTCGCCAGTCTGCGGATGTGCGTAGTTCTTGGCTGCAACTTTGCCAACAACATACTCCACCGGCACCTCAATCTGGGTGATGGCGTCTTTTTCCAACTGACGGATGTGGCGCGCGGTTACCCGACGACCGGTTTCAACCACCACGGCGCCATTGGCGATGATGTCGAAGGTCGCAGTCTCACCACGCAGGCGCTCGGGCACCAGGTCCATCATCAACTTGCCATCTTTAACCTCGAAACCGATGGTCTCGAAGAAGGTGGCCAGAATCTGTTCGGAACCGAAGTCCAGGGCGCGCAGAATAATGGATGCCGGCAATTTACGACGACGGTCGATACGGACAAACAGGTTGTCTTTTGCATCGAACTCGAAGTCCAGCCAGGAGCCACGGTAGGGGATAACGCGGGCGTTATACAGTACCTTACCGGATGAATGTGTTTTGCCTTTATCATGGTCGAAGAAGACGCCCGGGCTGCGGTGCAGCTGGGAGACGATGACCCGCTCGGTACCATTGATAACAAAGGTGCCGTTTTCGGTCATGAGCGGGATTTCGCCCATGTAAACTTCTTGTTCCTTGATGTCTTTGACGGTGCCGGCAGCTGCTTCACGGTCGTACAGAACCATACGAAGCTTGACACGCAGCGGCGCGGAGTAGGTCACTCCACGGATCTGGCATTCTTTTACGTCAAATACCGGCTCACCCAGGCGATAGCTGACATACTGAAGCTCAGCACTACCGGAGTAACTGGTGATCGGGAAAACGCTACGGAAAGCGGCCTCTAGGCCGTATTCACCTTCCGGGTCAGCCTCGATGAACTGCTTGAAGGAGTCCAGCTGAATGGACAACAAATAAGGCGTGTCCAGTACCTGGTCTCGCTTACCGAAGTCCTTACGAATGCGTTTTTTTTCGGTATAAGAGTAAACCATAGGGTTCCTCAGCTCGCTGATAAGTGACCCACTCTGTCCCGCAGGACAGCTCTGTCTCAACACCGTTTTGTGTTGGCCCGGACGATGATACGGTCCGGATTGCTGGTGCACCGAGAGTCGTAAACGGTGTGAAATGCTCTCAGTCTACAGCGCAAAAAGGCTGGTGAACAAATATTCACCAGCCCTAGCCTGTTTTATCAGGCTAATCTACATAAATGCAGATTATTTGATCTCAACAGAAGCACCAGCTTCTTCAAGCTGCTTCTTCAGAGCTTCAGCTTCATCTTTGGAGATGGCTTCTTTCAGGTTGGTCGGTGCAGCTTCTACCAGGTCCTTGGCTTCTTTCAGGCCCAGACCGGTGGCAGCACGAACGGCCTTGATGACGGCAACTTTGTTGGCGCCAGCAGCAGTCAGAACTACGTCGAACTCGGTCTTCTCTTCTACTGCTTCAGCGGCCGGACCGGCAGCTACAGCAACAGCGGCAGAAACACCGAACTTCTCTTCCATTGCTTCGATCAGCTCAACAACTTCCATTACGGACATGGAAGCAACGGCTTCGATGATTTGGTCTTTAGTGATAGACATGACAAAAATTCCTGATGTTGAATAAACTCAAACAGCCTAAATAGGCGAGAATCAAGCAGCAGCTTGTTTCTGGTCGCGAACAGCAGCGATAGTACGAACCAGCTTGCCAGCAGAGGCTTCCTTCATGGTAGCCATCAACTTCGAAATCGCTTCGTCGTAGGTCGGCAGCGTGGCCAGACGATCAATTTGTGCTGCGGCGATAAACTCACCGTTAAAAGCGCCAGCCTTGATTTCGAACTTTTGGTTCGCTTTGGCAAACTCTTTGAACAGACGAGCGGCAGCGCCCGGGTGTTCGTTAGAGAAAGCAATCAAGGTAGGACCAGTCAATACGTCGTTCAGGCAACCGAATTCGGTGCCCTCTACCGCGCGACGCAGCAGGGTGTTACGCACAACGCGCATGTACACACCGGCTTCACGAGCGGATTTACGCAGGACGGTCATCTTGTCAACAGTCACACCGCGAGAATCGGCTACAACTGCAGACAGAGCGCCTTTGGCAGCTTCGTTGACTTCAGCAACAATTGCCTTTTTGTCTTCGAGTCCCAATGCCATTGGCTTAACTCCTGGATTGAATCTGAGTCTCATGACTCAGTACTGACACATCCCCCCTACCTTCACAACAGAGGGGAACGATGCGGTAGCAGGATTCCAGAAGAGAAAGAAAACTTTCTCGCTGGGTGTCCGGCACCGTCTACGCAGGAAGGATTAAGGCCATGCGGCCACCTGCGGTCTTGGACGGAGGTCGAAACCCCCAACCAATCAAGGCGCAAAATTATAGATTAAATTTTGCGCCTTGTAAAATCCATCAATTAGCCCTGAGCTTCCAGAGAAGCTTGGTCTACGGCAACACCGGCACCCATGGTGGTGGAGATGCTGACTTTCTTGATGAAGATACCTTTGGCGGAAGAGGGTTTGCCCTTTTTCAGAGCAACCAGCAGAGCTTCCAAGTTTTCTTTCAGCTGAACTTCGTCGAAAGAAACCTTACCCAGAGTGGTATGGATGATACCATTCTTGTCATTGCGGTAACGAACCTGACCGGCTTTAGCATTCTTCACAGCTTCAGCAACGTTCGGGGTCACGGTACCCACTTTCGGGTTAGGCATCAGGCCACGCGGGCCCAGGATCTGGCCCAGTTGACCAACAACGCGCATGGCATCCGGGGATGCGATCACGACGTCGAAGTTCATCTCGCCTTTCTTGACCAGCTCGGCCAGGTCATCCATACCAACCAGTTCAGCACCGGCAGCCTTGGCGGCTTCGGCGTTGGCACCCTGGGTGAATACGGCGACACGGATGTCACGACCGGTACCGTGCGGCAGTACAGTAGCACCACGTACGTTCTGGTCGGATTTACGAGCATCGATACCCAGGTTAACGGCAACGTCAACGCTTTCAACGAACTTGGCGGTCGCCAGTTCTTTCAGCAGGGCAATGGCTTCGTTGATGGAGTACTCTTTGGTACCGTCAACTTTTTCGCGAATAACGCGCATACGCTTGGAAAGTTTTGCCATTGTCTTAATCCTCCACTACCAGGCCCATGGAACGAGCGGAGCCTGCGATGCAACGTACTTTTGCATCCAGATCGGCACCAGTCATGTCCGGCTCTTTGGTCTTGGCGATTTCTTGCAGCTGAGCAACAGTCACCTTACCAACTTTGTCTTTGTTCGGCTTGGCGGAACCAGACTGGATACCAGCGGCTTTCTTCAGCAGGAAGGAAGCAGGCGGAGTCTTGGTTTCGAAGGTGAAGGAACGGTCACTGTAAACGGTGATCACGACCGGAGTCGGTGAGCCTTTTTCCAGCTTCTCTGTACGAGCGTTGAACGCCTTACAGAATTCCATGATGTTGACACCGTGCTGACCCAGCGCAGGACCAACGGGAGGGCTGGGGTTAGCACTGCCAGCCTTAACTTGCAGCTTGATATAAGCTGTGACTTTCTTAGCCATTACGAAAATACCTCAAAAATGGGTTCTAGCGCCTCGGAGACATGCTCCTGCAAACGGCTCCCCAACAAATAAAGGGGCAGCGAATTATAGAGATATTCGCTGCCCCTGACAACCGTTAAACGTACAGACTTTAATCAGCCCTTTTCGACCTGACCAAAATCCAGTTCTACCGGCGTTGAGCGACCGAAGATCAGTACCGAGACCTTCACGCGACTCTTCTCGTAGTCCACCTCTTCAACAGTACCGTTGAAGTCGGCAAACGGACCATCGGCAACCCGCACCATCTCACCCGGTTCAAACAGGGTTTTCGGCCGCGGCTTGTCATGGGCATCTTGCAGACGATTGAGAATGGCATCTGCTTCCTTATCGGAGATAGGAGCTGGGCGATCTGAAGTACCGCCGATGAAACCCATCACGCGCGGTACGTTACGCACCAGGTGCCAGGTGGTTTCATCCATCAGCATCTGCACCAGGACATAACCCGGGAAAAATTTGCGCTCACTCTTGCGCTTCTGGCCAGCACGCATCTCGACCACTTCTTCGGTCGGGACCAGCACTTCGCCAAACATCTCTTCCATGCCATGCATCTTGATATGTTCACGCAGGGATTTGGCAACCCGACCTTCATAGCCGGAAAATGCCTGCACGACATACCATCTCATACGTTGTTCACGTTGTTCAGTCATGGCTTATCCTTACACACCGGTAATCAAGTTGACCAACCAGACCAAGGCACCGTCCAGAAGGAACAGCAAAAGCCCCATCACGGCGGTCACCGCCAGCACAATCAGGGTTGTCTGAATGGCTTCCTGACGGGTCGGCCATACGACCTTGCGGACTTCCAGGCGCGACTCACGAGCAAATGCCAGTGTTGCCTTACCTTTGGTGGTTTGCAGGGCCACTGCACCAGCAGCGGCGATGACAACGACCACACCCAGGGCGCGGACGGCTGCGACAACATCGTGCAGCAGGTAATTACCCACTACAGCGGCCGCCAGGATGATGAAAACCAGACCCCAAAGCAGGGTATCCTTGTTTCCGCCCTGTCCCTCAGAACTAACACTCATACAACCCACCTGTATCTGACGTAACCAAAGACACAAAAGCCCCGTACGAGACGAGGTATATGGCAGGGGCGGCAGGACTCGAACCCGCAACCATCGGTTTTGGAGACCGCTGTTCTACCAATTCGAACTACGCCCCTGCATAAGAAAGCCCCTATTATAGGGGCTTCGCTTTATTTATGTAAGCCAAGATTACGCGATTACGCTGGCTACAACACCAGCACCTACGGTACGGCCACCTTCACGGATGGCGAAACGCAGGCCGTCGTCCATCGCGATCGGTGCGATCAGGGTAACAACCATTTTGATGTTGTCGCCTGGCATTACCATTTCAACGCCTTCCGGCAGTTCGATGGTACCGGTCACGTCGGTAGTACGGAAGTAGAACTGAGGACGGTAGCCCTTGAAGAACGGGGTATGACGACCACCTTCTTCTTTGGACAGTACGTACACTTCAGATTCGAACTTGGTGTGCGGCTTGATGGAGCCCGGCTTGGCCAGTACCTGACCACGCTCTACGTCTTCACGCTTCACGCCACGCAGCAGGGCGCCAACGTTCTCACCGGCACGACCTTCGTCCAGCAGCTTGCGGAACATTTCTACACCGGTACAGGTGGTGGTCACGGTATCTTTGATACCGACGATTTCGACGGTCTCACCGACTTTAACGATACCGCGCTCAACACGACCGGTTACTACGGTACCACGGCCAGCGATGGAGAAGACGTCTTCGATAGGCATCAGGAACGGCAGGTCGATTGCACGCTCCGGCTCCGGGATATAGGTATCCAGGTGGTTAGCCAGCTCGATGATTTTCTCTTCCCAAGCAGCGTCGCCTTCCAGCGCTTTCAGCGCGGAACCACGGACTACCGGCAGGTCATCACCCGGGAAGTCGTATTCGGTCAGCAGTTCGCGAACTTCCATCTCGACCAGCTCAAGCAGCTCTTCGTCGTCGACCATGTCGCACTTGTTCATGAACACGATCATGTACGGGATACCAACCTGACGACCCAGCAGGATGTGCTCACGAGTCTGCGGCATCGGGCCGTCAGTCGCAGCTACTACCAGGATCGCGCCGTCCATCTGGGCAGCACCGGTGATCATGTTTTTAACGTAGTCGGCGTGACCCGGGCAATCTACGTGGGCGTAGTGACGGGCAGCGGTGTCGTATTCTACGTGGGAGGTGTTGATGGTGATACCACGCTCACGCTCTTCCGGCGCCTTGTCGATCTGGTCGAAGGCGAAAGCTTTACCACCGAAGTGCTTGGCCAGCACGTTGGTGATGGCGGCGGTCAGGGTGGTTTTACCGTGGTCAACGTGGCCGATGGTACCCACGTTAACGTGCGGTTTATTACGCTCAAATTTTTCTTTAGACATGATCGTCCCTCTAAACTAACGCTGAGTACGCGGTGGCAAGCTAACCACAGAACAGTTTATATGATGGATTTGAATCTGGTGGGAATAGAGGCTGGTGCTGGCAGGCAGGTTCGATTGCCGAACACACCCTAGGGTGTGGCTCTCAGTATCACCTGAGCCATATCAGCATCTTGGAGCGGGCAGCGGGAATCGAACCCGCATCATCAGCTTGGAAGGCTGAGGTAATAGCCATTATACGATGCCCGCATTTCTCTAACCCAAAGAACTCAAACCGCAGAGAAATATGGTGGAGGGAGAAGGATTCGAACCTTCGAAGGCAGAGCCGTCAGATTTACAGTCTGATCCCTTTGGCCGCTCGGGAACCCCTCCGGTACCTCAATGCCACAACGGTAATTCTGCTTGCACCCGTTGTTTTGTCGCTTTTGCCGGGCAAATAGACGACAGACATCTAAGCGTCGCGCATTTTATTGTAAGGATTTTGGGGATGCAACCATTGCACCCTGCAAAAAGTGCATTATTGCAGGGATCCATGCAAAAAAAGCCTCCTTCCCCGTTCGAACCGGATGCGTCACTTGTCGCTCCCGATCCCTTGGTGTATGGTCGCCCTGCCCAAGAAACAGTGATGACATCATGACGACAGAGCATAACCCCTATTTGCAATTCACCCGCGAACAATGGGCGTTATTGCGCGATGCAGTCCCCCTGACCCTGACCGAAACCGACCTGCATACCCTGCGCGGGATCAACGAGAAGGTGTCATTGCGCGAGGTAGAAGAGATCTATCTGCCCCTCTCCCGCCTGCTCAATCTCTACGTCAAGGCCAAGCAGCGCCGCAGCCGGGTGCTGGAGCAGTTCCTCGGCCAGTCCCGTGGCAAGGGCACCTACATCATCAGCATCGCCGGCAGCGTGGCGGGGGGCAAGAGCACCACGGCCCGCATCATGCAGGCGCTGCTGGAACGCTGGCCCGAGCATCCGCGCGTCGAGCTGGTCACCACGGATGGCTTCCTGTATCCCAACAAGGAGCTGGAGGAGCGCGGGCTGATGCGCCGCAAGGGCTTCCCGGAGTCCTACGACATCCGCCACCTGGTGGAGTTTGTCGCCAATATTCGCGCCGGCCACGAGAAGGTCGAGGCCCCCGTTTACTCCCACCTCATCTACGACATACTGCCGGATGAGAAGAAGGTGGTGGAGCAACCAGACATCCTGATCCTGGAAGGGCTGAACGTACTGCAGAGCGGCATGGATTACCCGCAGGAACCCCACCGGGTCTTCGTGTCAGATTTTGTCGACTTCTCCATCTATGTGGATGCCGATGCCGAGCTGCTGCGCACCTGGTACATAGATCGCTTCCTCAAGTTCCGCAGCGGTGCCTTCTCGGATCCGGACTCCTACTTCCATCACTACGCCAAGCTGGCGGAGAGTGAAGCCACCGAGATTGCCAGCAACATATGGCAAGACATCAACTATCTGAATTTGAAAGAGAACATCCTGCCGACCCGGGAACGGGCCAACCTGATCCTGACCAAGGGTCACGAACACGCCATCGAGCAGATCAAGCTGCGAAAGTGATGGCAGGCGCCAACGGCGGACAAGCAAAGGGGCCCCTCAGGCCCCCTTTGCTATTGTGGTCGCAGGCCAGGCCCAGTCCCTGACTCAGTCCCCGCGCCGCAGGGAGATCTCGCCCCCCAGGTAGTATTTGATCCCCTCGTCCGTCTCCAACCGCAGCGCGCCACGATCGTCGATGCCGCGGGCGATGCCACGGATCTCCTGCTCCCCCATCAGCAACCGCACCGGCCGGCCGGCAAAGTAGTCGAGCCGGTTCCAGCTGTCGACGAAGCTGGCCAGGCCGCTCTGCTCGAAGGTCTGCATGGCCCGTTGCAGGTACAGGAGCACGCAGGCCGCCAGTTGATTGCGATCCACCAGTTCGGGTTGGACGTGGCGCAGTTCGGACCAGGCCTGATCGATCTTCTCCCCCTGCCGGGCCGGCATCGCCAGGTTGAGGCCTATGCCGATCACCAGATGGCAGCTGGCACCGGCGCTGCCGCTCATCTCCACCAAGATGCCCGCCAGCTTGCGGCCCTGATAGTAGAGGTCGTTCGGCCACTTCAGCTCGACGCCCGGATAACCGAGTGACTCCAGCGCCTCCACCACGGCCACCCCGACCGCCAGGCTCAGCCCCATGGCCGCCGCCATGCCCTGCTCGAGCCGCCAGTACATGCTCAGGATCAGCTGGCAGCCGAAGGGGGAGACCCAGGGCTTGCCACGACGGCCACGACCGGCGGTCTGGCACTCCGCCAGGCAGCTCTCGCCGGACTGAAGCCGGCTCACCCGCTCCAGCAGATGCTGGTTGGTGGAGTCGATCACCGAGAAGCAGTGCACCGGCGCCATGGGAGCCAGGGTCTGCAGCTGCGCCTGATCGTACAGCGCCATGGGCACCGCCAGCCGATAGCCCTTGCCGGTCAGGCTGAACAGGTCCAGCCCGAGATCCTTGAGGGCGGCCATGTGCTTGCTCACCGCCGCCCGGCTGATGCCGAGCTGCTCGCCGAGCTGCTCACCGGAGTGGAACTGACCATCGCTGAGCAGGTTGATCAGGGTCTGTCTGATGGGGGTGAGGCTCATGCCAGCACCTCGTCGAGCCAGGTCTCGCCGGTGAGCCCCATGAAGCGCACCTCGTGCTCCAGCAAGACGCCGAAGCGCTGCTCTACACTGTCGCGCACATGGGCCGCCAGGGCGATCAGCTCCATGGCGCTGGCCCCGCCGAGGTTCACCAGCACCAGAGCCTGCTGCTGGTGCACAGCGGCGCGGCCGATGGCGAAGCCCTTGAGACCGCACTGATCGATGAGCCAGCCCGCCGCCAACTTGGCCTGCCCCTCCCCGGCGGGATAGACCGGCAGTTGCGGGTGCTGCAGCTTGAGCCGCTCGGCCTGCGCCAGGCTGACCAGGGGGTTCTTGAAGAAGCTGCCGGCATTGCCGAGCACGGCCGGATCCGGCAGCTTGGCCATGCGGGTGGCGCAGACGGTGTCGAAGATGGCCTGCGCCGTGGGGTCTTCACCTAGCGCCGCGAGCGGGCCATACCCCAACACCGGCTGCCAGGCCTTGGGCAGGCGCAGACCGACGGCGGTAATGAAGTGGGAATCCTGGCAGGCGTGCTTGAAGATGCTGTCGCGATAGCCGAACTGGCAGTCGGCGGCCTGGATGCGCTCCACCTCGCCCGTCTGCCAGTTGAATGCCTCCACATAGGCACAGAAGTCGGCCAGCTCGACGCCGTAGGCGCCGATGTTCTGCACCGGGGCGGCACCGACAGTGCCCGGGATCAACGCCAGATTCTCCAGCCCATGCCAACCCTGCTGCAGGGCGTGGCGCACCAGCTGGTGCCACTCCTCCCCCGCCGCCACGTGCAGCAGCCAGTGGTCGCCCTCCTCCTGCAGCTCGATGCCCTGCAGGCGGTTGAGCACCACCAGACCGGCAAAGTCATTGCAGAACAGGATATTGCTCCCACCCCCCAGCACCAGGCGTGGCAGGGCATTCAGCTCGGGGTTGGCCATCAAGGATCTGAGGTCATCGAGCCGGGTCACCTCTGCCAGCCAGAGGCAATGGGCATCGAGGGCCAGGGTGTTGAGGGTCAACAAGGGGGCGTGGGGGGTGAGTTTCATCTGCGTGTCCCGACAAGAGCAAGCGGGCAGTTTACCCCAGATCCCGCGGGACGAAAAATCCAGGCACTTTTCGGACTCAATCTGCTGGGGTAGAGTAACTCCTTCAGCCCTCTGAGGAAGCATAAATGAACAACCAATTTGCCGTCATAGGCCTCGGCCTGTTCGGCAGCGCCCTGTGCGAAGAGTTGCAACGGCAGGATGCCGAGGTACTGGCGATCGACATCGACGAGGTCAGAACCCGTCAGATCGCCACCCTGTGCAATCATGTCATCGTCGCCGATGCCACCGATGAGGCTACCGTCGCCGAGCTCGGCCTGGCCAACTTCGACATCGTCTTCGTCGCCATAGGTGACAACCTGGAGACCAGCATTCTCACCACGCTCGTGCTGAAGGAGGCGGGGGTGAAGAAGGTGTGGGTCAAGGCGCGCGACAAGTTTCACGCCAAGATCCTGCAGAAGGTAGGCGCCGACAAGGTGATCAACCCGGAGTGGGACATGGGGCGCCGGGTCGCCCAGAGCATGCTGGACAACCGCCTGTTCGACTACCTGGAGCTGGGCCACGACATGGTGCTGACCGAGTTTGTCATCGGCCTGGCGCAAAATGGCCGTACCCTGGCCGACCTGCACCTGTTGCAGCAGACCGAACTGCAGTTGCTGGCCATCAAGCGCGGCCAGGTGCTGCACAACGTACTGACCGGCAAGATGGAGCTGCAACTGGGCGACATCCTGATCCTGGCCGGTAACAAGCATGCCATCGATCACTGGCTCGACACCCTATGATCAACTGGCGCAGCAGCTATGCCTTTGCCCTGCATCGGGATGCCGACTCCCGCTGGAGCGAAGCCAGGCTGATCCTCGGCAGTTTCCTCGTCATCCTGTTGATCGGCACCCTGTTCCTGGTCCAGCCCTCCAGCCACAAGGGCGAAGTCACCTTCGTCAACGCCCTGTTCACCGCCACCTCGGCCATCAGCGTGACCGGCCTCGGGGTGGTGGATACCGGCACCGCCTTCACCCTGCAGGGGCAGATCTTCCTGCTGATGCTGATGGAGATCGGCGGCCTTGGCCAGATGACCATGACCCTGCTGCTGATCGCCATGTTCAGCAAGCGGGTCGGCCTGCGCCAGCAGGTGCTGGCCAAGGAGGCACTGGGTCAGGAGGGCTCGGTCAACATCATCCAGCTGGTGAAGCGCATAGTGCTGTTCGCCCTGGTAGCCCAGCTGATCGGCACCGGCCTCATGGCCATTCGCTGGGTGCCGGAGATGGGCTGGGCCCACGGCCTCTATGTCAGCTTCTTCCATGCGGTGTCCGCCTTCAATAACGCCGGCTTCTCGCTGTTTGCCAACAATCTGATCAGCTATCGGGATGATCCCATCATCAGCCTGACCATCGCCGGTCTGCTGATCCTCGGCGGGATCGGCTTCACCGTCATCGTCGATCTGGTACGCAACCGGCGCTGGCGCAAGCTGAAGCTGCACAGCAAGCTGATGCTGCTGATGACCCCGGCGCTGTTGCTGGCCGGAACCCTGATGTTCTGGCTGCTTGAGCACAACAACCCAGGCACCCTCGGCAACGCCGGCATTGGCGGCCAGCTGTTGGCGGCCTTCTTCCAGTCCGCCACGGCGCGGACGGCGGGCTTCAACACCATCGACATCGGCTTGATGACCCCTGCGGCCCTGCTGTTCATGATGATGCTGATGTTCATCGGCGCCGGCGCCACCTCCACCGGGGGCGGCATCAAGGTAACCACCTTCGCCGTGGTGCTGCTGGCCACCAAGGCCTTCCTGACCAAGCGGCCCCATGTCACCGCGTTCGGCCGCACCCTGTCACCCCAGATAGTGACCCGCTCGCTGGCCATCATCATCGTCAGCACCATGGTGCTGATGCTGGCCATGTTCCTGTTGATGATCACCGAGTCACAACCCTTCGACAAGATCATGTTCGAGACCATCTCGGCCTTTGCCACCGTGGGGCTCACCACCGGCATCACCGCCGAGTTGAGCGAACCCGGCAAGTGCATCCTGGTGCTGGTGATGATCTGTGGCCGTCTCGGCCCCCTCACCCTGGCCCTCATGCTGGCCAGACCGAGCGAGACCCGGATCCGCTACCCGGAAGAGGGGGTCTATACGGGCTAATCTTCCATAGATGCGAGAAAGGGGCCCATGGCCCCTTTCTTTTTTCCTGTGCATCCACGGCTCAGGCCACCTTGCCCCTGGCCGGACGTTTGGCCACGCTCTTGCGGGAGCTGCCGCCGGCACTGCTCGTGCTCCCCTTGCGGCTGAAGCGGCGTTTGTCGGCGCCCGCGGCCGCCTTGGGCAGGGCGCTGAAGCTGGCGCCGGAGTCCTGCCTCGCCCCCTCAATCAACTCATGCAGCTGCTCGGTGAGCGGCCCCATGAACTGCTGGTAACTGGCGTGACGTTCGGCGATCTGGCCGAGGTGCTGCTCCCACAGCGCCGTCATATCCGGGGTGGTAGCGCTGGCGGGCAGCGCCAGGATCAGCGCCCGCCCGGTGGGGGTGGCCTTGATGCTCTTGCCCTGGCGCACCAGGAAGCGCCGCTTGAACAGCAGATCTATGATGCCGGCCCGGGTCGCCTCGGTACCGAGGCCATCGGTCTCGCGCAGGGTCTTGCGGATTTCGGGATCCTGCACATGGCGGGCGATGCCGGTCATGGCGGCAAGCAGGGTGGCGTCGGTGAACGACTTGGGCGCCTGGGTCATCTTCTCCAGCAACTCGCCCCGTTCACACTGCAACTGCTCGCCCTGGCGCAGGGCGGGCAAGCTCCCCGCCTCCTCCTCATCGTCCTCTTCCACCCCCAGCAGCGCCTTCCAGCCAGCCTTGAGGATGCGCCTGGCCTTGGCCTGGAACAGGCCCCCGGCGATGCGCAGCAGCACTTTGCTGTCGTTGTACTCGAACGGCGGGTAGAACTGCAGCAGATACTGGCGGGCGATCAGGCCATAGATCTTGCCCTCCTCGGCGGAGAGACTGGCCTCGTTGCCCCGCTTCTCGGTGGGGATGATGGCGTGGTGAGCATCGACCTTGCTGTCGTTCCAGGCCTTGCTGCGGATCTTGCCATCCGCCTCGCTCACCGCCTTCGCCAGGGCCGGCGCGGTCGCGGCTATGGCGTCGCGCACCTGAGGGGCCCGGCTGAAGTGATCGCTCGGCAGGTGCCGGCTGTCGGATCTGGGGTAGGTGATAAGCTTGTGACGCTCGTAGAGTGCCTGGCAGACATCCAGCACCCGCTTGGCATCCATGCCGAAGCGCTTGGCGGCATCGATCTGCAGGCTGGAGAGGTTGTAGGGCAGTGGCGCCGTCTGCTTGCGGGCCTGCTCCTCGACCTCCTCCACCTGGGCAGGCTGACCTTTGATCCGCTCCACCACCTTGGCGGCCAAGGCCCGGTTCAGCACCCGACCCTCCTCATCCTGCCAGGGGGCGCAGGCCTCGGACGGCAACCACTTGGTGCCGAACCGCTCGTTGCCCTCGGTCACCACATGGGCCAGCACCTCGAAGAAGGGTTTGGGCACGAAGGCATCGATCTCCAGATCCCGCCGCACCACCAGCCCCAGCAGCGGGGTCTGCACCCGGCCGACCGACAACAGCTCGCTACAACCCCCCTTGCGCCCGAGCAGGGTGTAGGCCCGGGTCATGTTGATGCCATAGAGCCAGTCGGCACGGCTGCGCGCCAGCGCCGAGACCGCCAGCGGCACGAACTCCTTGTTGTCCCGCAGCTTGTCGAGGGCCCGGCGCACCGCCGGCGGGTTGAGGTCGCTGATGAGGCAGCGCTGCACCGGCTTGGTCTTGGGATAGCCGAGAAAGTCGATCACCTCGTCCACCAGCAACTGCCCCTCCCTGTCCGGATCGCCGGCATTCACCACGCAGTCGGCCTGCTTGATCAGCCGCTTGATGACGGTTAGCTGGGCCCTGGTCTTGGGCTTGGCCACCAGCTGCCACTGGCCGGGAATGATGGGGAGCTGCTCCATGCGCCACTGCTTGTAGGCGGCGTCATAGGCATCGGGCTCGGCCTGCTCCAGCAGGTGGCCGATGCACCAGGTCACCACGTCGCCCTGAGCTGTCTCGATAAAGCCCTCTCCCTTCTTGTGGGGCTTGGGCAGGGCATCGGCGATGGCGCGGCCCAGGCTGGGCTTCTCGGCAATAAAGAGTCGCATGACTGACAAACCTGATCACTGTATATGCAAACAGTATATATCGAGCCTTTCGCAAAGCCCAACACCTGTCCATTCAGAGCCCGGCTGTCATACCTGAGAGCAAAACGTCGAGTCAGAGCCGTTTCCAGCATGACTCGTGCGGATTTGATGATTTAAAGGGTGCCAAATAAGGCTAAACTAACAAAGTTAACAACTAGAATTTGATTTAAATTCATACATAAAAACTTAAATGGAATTTAAAACGAAAAAAACCACATTTAAAGAATAAAAACCATAATCGAGGTCAACCCCTCATCCGCCAAGACTACTACTATATTGGTAATATTTGATCGTAGGGAACTGCCGCCATGCTTGGAAAAATGTTGAGAAAGACCTGGTTCTGGCTCCTGCTGCTCGGGGCCCTGCTGGGCGTCGCGGC
The DNA here is from genome assembly GCF_963895295.1 of Aeromonas sp. sia0103. Taxonomy (NCBI): domain Bacteria; kingdom Pseudomonadati; phylum Pseudomonadota; class Gammaproteobacteria; order Aeromonadales; family Aeromonadaceae; genus Aeromonas; species Aeromonas sp. sia0103. The sequence continues at coordinate 29,511 of NZ_CAWQKG010000062.1, forward strand.
GCTGGGAGTCACCGTCACAGTGCTGCACAAGACCAGCTCCACCGAGTTCTGTGTCTCCTGCCACTCCATGCAGACACCGCTGGCCGAATATCAGGGCAGCGTGCACTTCCAGAACGTGAAGGGGATCCGGGCCGAGTGCGCCGACTGCCACATCCCCAATGACCCCGGCTCCTATCTGTGGACCAAGATCCGCGCCGTGAAGGATATCTACCACGAGGCCCTCGGCACCCTGGACAGCCCCCAGAAGTATGAGGAGCACAAGCTGCGCATGGCCCAGACCGTCTGGGATCAGCTCAAGGCCAATGACTCCGCCACCTGCCGCAGCTGCCACAGCTACGCCGCCATGGACATCCTGGCCCAGCGTCCCAACGCCCGCGCCGAGCACCCGGTCGCCATCAAGGAGGGCCAGACCTGCATCGACTGTCACCGCGGGGTCGCCCATATCATGCCGGACATGAGTGGCCTGGCCGCCGCCGGCGCCAGTGAACTGGCGGCGGCCGCCGCCCAGACCCCGGCGACGGTCACCACTCGCTACGCCATCGCCACCACTCCGCTATTCCTCGATGCTGCCGCCAAGACCGACGAAGGCACCCTGATGCCATCGACGCAAGTCGAGATCCTGGCCAACGACAACGGTCGCGCCCAGGTACGGATCGAAGGCTGGCAGCAGGACGGGGTGAGCGAGGTGTTCTACGCCGCCCCCGGCAAGCGCATCCTGAGCGTGCTGGTCGGCGACGCCGCCAAGCAGGCGCTGGTCACCGGCAAGAGCGAGACCGACAGCGCCACCAACCTCACCTGGCATCAGGTCAAGCTGACCGCCTGGGTGGATCAGCGCCAGCTCATCGGCGATCAGGGCAAGCTGTGGCAATACGCCTCCACCCTGATGTCCAACAACTGCACCGGCTGCCACGGCCTGACCGCGCTGGATCACTTCAACGCCAACCAGTGGATCGGCGTCATCAAGGGCATGGAATCACGCACCTCTCTTACCCCGGAGCAGGCCCGCATGCTGACCCAATACGTGCAAAAACACGCCAGTGACATGAGCGCGGCACACTAAGGCTGGAACAGAGGAATTCGATATGACTTTTTTCAATGACCAACAGACCAATCTGTCCCGCCGCAGCCTGCTCAAGGGACTGGGGGCCTGTGCCGCCCTGCCGCTGCTCGCCGGCCTGTTCCCGAAGCACGCCCTGGCGCAAGCCATCAGCACGGCGCTTGAACAGTTCCCGACTCTGGTACCGGCCCAGAAGGGCATACTGACCGGCGCCCACTGGGGTGCCTTTGAAGCCATAGTCGCCGATGGCCGCATGATCCGCGTGCAGCCGGTGGCCGACGATCCGGCACCGAACGATCTCATCGACATGGCGCCGTTCCAGGTCCATGCCAAGAACCGCATCAAGTACCCCATGGTGCGCAAGAGCTGGCTGGAGCATGGCCCGGGCGCCAGGCCCGAGCTGCGCGGCGCCGACGAGTGGGTGCGGGTGAGCTGGGACCAGGCCATAGCGCTGGTCGCCGGCGAGATCAAGCGGGTGCAGGGCGAGTTCGGCCCCCAGGCCATCCACGCCGGCTCCTACGGCTGGAAGAGTGTCGGCATGTTCCACAACAGCCGCACCCTGCTGCATCGGCTGATGAACCTGGCCGGTGGCTTCACCGGCTATGCCGGCGACTACTCCACCGGCGCGGCCCAGGTGATCATGTCCCACGTGATGGGCTCCATCGAGGTGTACGAGCAGCAGACCGCCTGGCCGAACGTGGTGGAACATGCGGAACTGGTGGTGCTGTGGGGGGTCAACGCCCAGGTGACCCTGAAGAACAGCTGGAACATGCCGGATCACGAGGGCCAGGCAGGCTTCAAGGCGTTGAAGGAGAAGGGCACCCGCATCATCAGCATAGATCCCGTCTACAACGAGACCGCCAAGCTGGCCAACGCCGAGTGGATTGCCCCGAACGCCTACACCGATGTGGCCATGATGCTGGGGGTGGCTCATACCCTCTATAGCGAGAAGAAGCACGATCAGGCCTTCCTCGAGCGCTACACCGTCGGCTTCGACAAGTTCCTCGACTACCTGCTCGGCAAGGACGACGGTCAGCCGAAGAGCGCCGACTGGGCTTCCACCGTCTGTGGGGTCGAGGCCAAGGTGATCCGCCAGCTGGCCCTCGACATGGCCTCCAAGCGCACCATGATCATGGCGGGCTGGGGCATGCAGCGTCAGCATCACGGCGAGCAGCCGAACTGGATGCTGGTCACCCTGGCCGCCATGCTGGGCCAGATCGGCCTGCCGGGGGGCGGCTATGGCTTCAGTTATCACTACTCATCCGGCGGCAGCCCCACCGCCAAGGGCGGCATATTGGCAGGCATCTCGGCCGGGACGGCGCCGCAGAACAGTCCGGCGCCCATCCCGGTGGCCCGCATCGCCGACTGCCTGGCCAACCCCGGCAAGACCATCGACTTCAACGGCCGCAAGCTGACCTACCCGGATGTCAAACTGGTCTACGTGGCAGGCGGCAACCCCTTCCACCACCATCAGGACACCAACAACCTGCTGCAGGCCTGGCGCAAGCCGCAGACGGTGATAGTGCACGAGCCCTACTGGACCGCCACCGCCAAGCACGCCGACATAGTGCTGCCGGTGACCACCAGCTACGAGCGCAACGATCTCGAGATGGGGGGTGACTACTCCCAGCGTTACGTCTTCCCCATGCACCAGTGCGTGCCGCCCCAGCACGAGTCGCGCAACGACTTCGACATCTTCAGCGCCGTCGCCGCCAAGCTCGGCCTGCAGGAGGCCTATACCGAGGGCAAGGACGAGACCCTGTGGCTCAAGCAGATGTACGACGGCATGGCCGCCCAGGCCCGCGGTGCCAAGGTGGCGCTACCGCCGTTCAACATGTTCTGGGAGTCCAACAACTACATCCGCTTCCCCATCCCGGAGGCGAACCGTCAGTGGATCCGTCACGCCGATTTTCGCGACAACCCGCTGCTCAACCCGCTCGGCACCCCGTCCGGCAAGATAGAGATCTTCTCCAATGCCATCGCCGGCATGAGCTATGCCGATTGTGTTGGTCATCCCAAGTGGTATGAGCCCAAGGAGTGGGCCCAGGGCGAACAGGCCAGCCGCTATCCGCTGTCCCTGAACACCTCGCACCCGACCCAGCGACTGCACTCCCAGCTGGACAACACCCCGCTGCGGGACAAGTTCGCCATCGCCGATCGGGAGGCCATCCTGATCCACCCGGACGATGCCAAGGCCCGTGGCATCCAGGCCGGGGATCTGGTGCGCGCCTTCAACGAGCGCGGCCAGATCCTGGTGGGCGCCCTGGTGTCGAAGGACATTCGCCAGGGGGTGGTGCGGATCTGCGAGGGGGCCTGGTTCGATCCGGCCAAGCCGGGCGAGGTCGGCGCCATCTGCAAGAACGGCAACGTCAACTGCCTGACCTTCGATGAAGGCTCCTCCAGCCTGGCGCAAGGCAACTGCGGCCACATGGCCCAGCTGCAGATCGAGAAGTACAGCGGGCCCGAGCTGCCCAACACCGCCCATGAGGTCCCCGCCAACGCCTGAGTCGGCGGTCGGCCAACCAAAACGGCGCCCTCGAGGCGCCGTTTTTTATTGTTTGTCTCAGGACGATTCAGCCGCCCCTTCCATCCTGTACTATTCCGCTCATTCCACTCTGAGGTGGCCAGAGGGGGATGGAATGACTCAGAAGTCTCCCTCTACCATGTACTCTTCCGCACATTCGACCAGCTGGGGCCAGAGATCTTCCTGTATCCAGGCCTCGGGGTCATCCTCGTCGCCGTCATACTGGGTCCAGAAGAAGGCGCGTAGCCCGCTGGCAAAGTCGTCGCTGACCTCGGCCAGCTCGGAGAGCGGCCCCAGCCAGGCGATGCGGCGCAGGCCGGAGGCGAGATCGTTGATGGCATCCATCAGGCCGCGATCATCGCCGCACTGCTCCACCAGCAGGGTGAAGCGCTCACGGGCGCTCGCGGTCTGATCCTCATCCAGCTCGCCGGCATCGGCCAGCAACTCGACGAAGTCTTCCAGCAAGAATTCGATCAGGGATTCCCGATCCTCAAACCACTGGAGCTGGGCCCCCTTGGTGCCCAGCACAGAGGCATCGAACGAATCATCGAGATGACAGAGTGCCCACGGATCGTCAGTCATTGCTACCCTTCCTACACCTTAAAACAAGAGCCATATCTTAAGCCTAGCGCTCGCCCCTTGCCAGCTCGGGCAGAGACGGGAAGAGCACCAGACCACCATCATGCCGGCCGTTCCATGACGAGACGGCGTTGCTAGCTCTCCACCCTGGCCACCTGGGGCAGCGACGGAAGGGCACCAGACCACTATTATGTCGTCCGTCCCATGATGAGACGCCGTTGCTAGCTCTCCACCCTGGCCACCTTGGGCAGCGACAGAGAGGCGGCCAGGCCGCCCAGCTCGGCTCGTCCCATGATGAAACTGCCGCGATAGGCTTCGGCCAGATCTGACACTATGTTGAGCCCGAGCCCTGAGCCCGGCACCTTCTCGTCGAGCCGCACACCGCGCAGCACCGCCTTGGCGATCTGATCCTCGCTCATGCCGGGGCCGTCATCCTCGATGCGCAGGGTGATCCAGCCCCCCAGCTCGGCGCTGGAGATACGCAGCTGGCTGCTGGACCACTTGAAGGCGTTCTCCAGCAGGTTGCCCACCATCTCGTCGAAATCCTGCTCCTCCACCCCGACCGCCAGGTTGGCCGGCACCTGCAGATCCACCTCCTTGCCCGGATAGAGGCGGGAGAAGGCGCGGCAGATGTATTCGACCCTGGCCCGCACCGGGGTCGAGACCCCCAGGATCTTGGCGGCCCCGGTCACCCTGGCCTTACCGAGGTGATAATCGATGTGGCGCTGGATCTGGTCGAGCTGCTCGTCGATGGCGGCCCTGTCCTCCGGCGGCAACTGGGCCACCTGGTTGCGCATGATGCTGAGGGGCGTCTTGAGCGCGTGGGCCAGGTTGCCGGTGTGAGAGCGGGCCCGCTGCAGCAGTTCACTGTAGTGGTGCAGCAGCCGGTTGATGTCTTCCACCAGCGGCTGGATCTCCAGCGGATAGCGCAGCCGGAACCCTTCCTGATGGCCCTGATGCACCCGTCCCAGCTCACGGCGCAGCAGGTGCAGCGGCCGCAGGCCGTAGACGATCTGGAACATGAAGCCCAGCACCAGCCCGGCGGCGGCGAAGCCCAGCCCCAGGAACAGGCTGATGCGGGTCTTCTTCAGGGTCTGGGTCAGGACGCTGCTGTCCTTGGCCATCACCAGGGTGAACACCCGATCCGAGCCCGGCAGCAGCACGGTGCGGGTCATGATCAGCAGCGGCTCCTTGTTGGGCCCCTTGCCGACGAACAGATCCGGATCGCCAAAGGCCGACTTCAGGCCATGGGCGCTGAGGTGGGCATCCCACAGGGAGCGGGAACGGCTGACCACGTCGCTGCCCAGCTCCAGCTGCCAGTAGTAGCCGGAGTAGGGCTGGCGATAGCGGGGATCGGCCATGGGCTCGGTGACCACGGGCAGCCCATTGGGCTGGATCTCGAGGCGGGAGAGCAGATCATAGAGCTGCAGGCGCAAGCCGTCCGCCTCCGCCTCCTGCCAGTAGTTGCGCATCATGGTCTGCAGGCTGAAGCCGGTGGCGAACAGGAAGAGCCCGCACCAGACCAGGGCGATGACCACCAGCCGGCCGCGCAGGGTGCGCACCAGCCTCATGGGCTCACCCGCCACGCACCATGCCTACCGGAACCGCTCAACACCAAGGTCATTCGTTGATCCTGTACCCTAACCCGCGCACCGTCTCAATCAGATCTGGGTGGGTCTTCTTGCGGATCCGGCCGATGAACACCTCCACGGTATTGGAGTCCCGATCGAAATCCTGGGCGTAGATGTGGTCGATCAGCTCGCTGCGCGACACCACCTTGCCCCTGTGCTGCATCAGGTAACCCAGCACCCGGAACTCGTGGGCGGTGAGCTTGATGGGGGTGCCCTCGTACCACACCTGGGAGGCCGCCATGTCGAGCCGTACCCCGCCGATCTCGAGGATCGAGCTGGCATTGCCCGCCGCACGGCGCACCAGGGCATGGACCCGCGCCACCAGCTCGGCGACCTGGAAGGGTTTGGTGAGGTAGTCGTCGGCGCCGGCGTTCAGCCCCTCGATCTTCTCGTGCAGCTGGCCACGGGCGGTCAGCACCAGCACAGGAGTGTCTATCCCCTTGCTGCGCCACTCTTTTAGCACGCTCAGGCCGTCGCGGCCCGGCAGGCCCAGATCCAGAATGATGGCGTCATAGGGTTCAGTCTCGCCTAGGAAGCCGGCCTCGTTGCCATCGTGGCAGAGATCGGTGACGAAACCGGACAGGCGCAGCTGTTCAGCCAGCTGGCCTGCCAGGGTCTTCTCATCTTCAACTATCAGAATTCGCATGAATTATTTTCCAAAGTGGGGGCACTTCCGGCCGCTCGGGATGAGACGCGGCGAGTCGCGGCGCCGACGCCGCATCGCCTACCCTGTCCGGCGGCAGCTTTGCAAGACGGTCTCGGGGTCACTCTTCTTCCAATGGGGGGCGGGGCTCGAACAGGCGCTCCAGATGGTGGCCCTTGAGCCACACCATCTCCAGATTGTCGGCGCGGTAGCCCACCTTGATGACGCTGTTTTCGCTGTCGATGAGCCGAAGCTCATAGAGCCAGACGCCATTCTCCTCCCCCAGATCGACGCGCAGCACGCGCACCGGCAGGCGGGAGGCGACCTCCATCAGCTCATGAAAAGGTCTGATCCGCCCCTCGCTGACCGCCTGTTGCAGCAAGGCCTCGTTCGGCTGGGCCGCCTGCACCAGTGCCGGCAGCAACAGCCCAAGCAGGGACAGGGCTCTATTCATGGATGATTCATCTCCCAAAACCTAACATAATGCCGTTTATAGTGTGCCAGCCATGAATCCGGAATGAATATGATCCCACGCAGTATCCTGCTGATCCTTTGCCTCTTTTCCACCCTTGGCTGGGCGGCCCAGACGCGTCTCGACATGCCTGCCCTGGTCAAGCTGCTGCTGGCACAAGGGTACCACGACATTCGGGAAGTCGAGCTGGAAGGTGACACATTTGACGTCAGCACCCTGGACGCCAGGGAGCAGAAGGTGCGGCTCAGCGTCGACGCCCACAGCGGCAAGATCACCCAACAAAAAGAGGCCGATTAGGCCTCTTTTGCTATGCGCGTCTGGATGGGGGGAGGGGATCACGCCTCCTCCAGTTTCTGGCGTTGCCGCAGCCTCTGGCGCTGGCGCCAGGGACGCAGCAGCTTCTCGCGCCGCGGCACCAACAGGGCACAGGCCAGCAGCAGGTAGATGAGCGGCTCCTGCCAACCGCTCTTGACCGACCACCAGTAATGCACCGGCACCAGCAGGGCCACCGCATAGATCCAGTTGTGCAACCGCTGCCAGCTCGGGCCCATGGCCCGCAGCAGGGCCGGGATCGAGGTGATGCTCAGGGCCAGCAGCAGCAGCAGCGCCACCGCCCCCACCATGATGTAGCTGCGCTTCACCAGCTCGCCGCCGATGAGCCTCCAGTCGAACTGCAGATCCAGCCCCAGCCACACCATGAAGTGCAATACTGCCCAGGCCGCGCACCAGAGCCCGAGTGGCCGGCGCAGCTTGACGAGCTGCCCCTGCCGCCAGCGTTTGGCGAGCGGCGAGATAAGCAGGGTCAGCAGCAGCAGGTGCAGGGCGCCCTTGCCGAGGTAATGGGTCAGCCCCTGCACCGGATCCCCTCCCAGCAAGCCGGCCGGCACCGCATAGCCCAGCCAGAGCAGGAAGCCAAGGGACGCCAGATGCACCAGGGCCCGCAGCAGGCCGATGTGGCGGCCGGTCAGTCTCGGTGTCAGTACCATTTGCGCAGATCCATGCCCTGATAGAGGGAGGCCACCTCGTCACCGTAGCCGTTGAACAGCAGGGTGGGCTGGCGCTTGGCGCCGAAGATGCTGCCCTCCCCGATGAAGCGTTCGCTGGCCTGGCTCCAGCGCGGGTGATCCACCTGCGGATTGACGTTGGCGTAGAAGCCATATTCGTTCGGTGCCAGCAGATTCCAGGTGGTGGGGGGCATCTCTTCCACCAAGCGGATGGAGACGATGCTCTTGATGCTCTTGAAGCCGTACTTCCAGGGTACCACCAGCCGGATCGGCGCCCCGTTCTGGGCGGGCAGCGTCTTGCCGTAGAGCCCCATCGCCAGGAAGGAGAGCGGGTGCATCGCCTCGTCCATCCGCAGCCCCTCCACATAGGGATAGTCGATGCCGCCCCCCAGGCCGCTGGACGCCTGCCCCGGCAACTGCGCCGGATCATAGAGCGTCTCGAACGCCACGAACTTGGCGCGGCTGGTCGGCTCGGCGCGGCGGATTATCTCCGCAAGGGGGATGCCGCTCCAGGGCAGCACCATGGACCAGGCCTCCACGCAGCGCAGCCGGTAGATCCGCTCCTCCAGCTCGCGCTTGTTGATGAGATCCCACACATCCAGGGTGAAGGGCTTGGCCACCTCCCCCTCCACCTTCAGCGTCCAGGGCTCGGGCTTGAGGTAGTGAGCATTGCGGGCCGGATCCCCCTTGTCGGTCCCCAGCTCGTAGAAGTTGTTGTGGCTGGTCGCCTTCTCCAGCGGGGTCAGGGTCAGCCCCTCAGGCCGGGTCGCGGCCTTGTACTGGATGGCCTTGGTGGCGGCGGCCGGGGCCGGGGTCTCGCTGGAGAAGAGATCGAGCAGACTGGCCTTGACCGGGAAGGCCAGGCTGGCGGTGCCCAACCCCAATCCCTTGAGGATGAGGCGGCGATCCTGATAGACGGCTTCCGGGGTGACATCCCGCTCGGTGGGGTGAAGAGGGTTCGAGTGCTTGATAAACATGAAAAACTCCCGGGGCTATGAGACGACATTCATTAGACCGGCCCCGGCGAGATTTTATTTCACAGCTTTACATCATCTGATACAGAGGCAGTGCCTTGGCCATGGTACCGGCCAGAAACAGCACTATGAACACCAGCAGAGGAACGATCACGTTTGGCACCATCAGACTCACTCCATGAGCAGGACAGGGCCTCTAACTATGGTGCAGCCCCCAAGAAGCCACCAATGAATTTTTTTCGCGAGCGCAAGCGTATTCCCGAGTTGAAAAAGGTGACTCAGATCACACACAATTCGGCCCCTGCTTGCCGCCCCTCAGCCGAAGGGTAGGCTGCCTCCTTTTCCGGATTCAACCACTGAGAGTCATGTCATGAGCCCATTGATCGCCATCGCCATCACGACCGGGATCCTCTCCGCCGTCTGGGGCGGACTGGCCGCCGCCCTCGGCCTCATCTCCTGGGTCGGCTTCCTCGGTTGCACCAGCTACTTCGCCTCGAGTGGCGGCTACAAGGCGTTGCTGCAGACCCTGCTGTGCAATGCCAGCGGCATGCTGTGGGCACTGGTGCTGATCCATGGGGAGAGCTGGTGGGGCGCCGGCATGGCGGGCTATCTGATGACGGGGGTGGTAGCGACCCTGATGTGCGCCCAGGCCAAGCAGCAGTGGCTCGGCTACATTCCCGGCACCTTCGCCGGTTGCTGCGCCACCTTCGGGGCGGCCGGGGAGTGGCGCCTGATCCTGCCATCTCTGGTGATCGGCGCCCTGTTCGGCTATCTGATGAAGGCGAGCGGCCTCTGGCTGTCACGCCGCACCCAGGCCACGAGCAGCATGGTCGACCCCGCCTGAGCCTGGCCACGACCCGCGTGGCCAAAACGCCTGACGTTACCCCTTCGACTTGAAGTTCGCGGCCTCGATACCGTGTCGATTCAACAGCTTGTAGAAATCGGTCCGGTTGCGGCCCGCCATATTGGCCGCCAGGGTCACGTTGCCCTCTGTGGTGCGCAGCAGGCGGATCAGGTACTCCTTCTCGAACTCGGCACGCGCCTCGTTGAACGAGGGGATGCCGCCCACCCCGCCGCTCAGGGCCGACTCGACCATGGCGGCCCCGATCACCGGGCTGCAGCAGAGGCTGGCGAGCTGTTCCACCACCCCATAGAGCTGGCGTACGTTGCCGGGCCAGGCCGCCGCCGCCAGCAGGGCCAGCGCCTCCGGCGAGAAGCCGAGCGCGGCGCAGCTGTCGTGGCGGCTGCGGTATTCATCCAGCGCCTGACGGGCCAGCAACGGGATGTCCTCGCTGCGGGCGCTGAGGGGCGGCAGGGTGATGTTGGCCACGTTGAGCCGGTAGAAGAGATCCTCCCGAAAGCGCCCCTCCTCCATCGCCGTGACCAGATCCTGGTGGCTTGAGCTGATGACCCGCACCTCGGGGGTGCCCTGGCCATACTCCGCCAGCACCTGCAGCAGCTTGGCCTGCAGTGACTCGGACAGGTTACCAATCTCATCCAGAAACAGGGTCGCACCCTTGGCCTGGGCGAACAGACCGGACTGACCGTCTTCCCCGAACAGCTGCAGATCCAGCGCGGGCCAGGGCAGGGCCGCACAGTTGATGGCGTGCAGCGGCTTGTCGTGGCGGTTGCTGGCCTGGTGCAAGGCCTGGGTCATCACCCCCTTGCCGGAGCCGGAAGGGCCCAGGATCAACACCGGCACCTCCATGGTGGCGATGCTGCTCGCCTGGATCAGCAACTGCTCCATCTGCGGATTGCGGGTCTGGATCAGGGACTGCCACTCCCGCTGCTGCTTCGGCCGGGTCAGGCTGAGGGCATGCTCTATGGTGGCAAGCAGCTCATCCTTGTCGATGGGCTTGGTGAGAAAGCTGAACACCCCGGAGCGGGTCGCCTGGATGGCGTCGGGAATGGTGCCGTGGGCGGTCATGATGATGACCGGCATGCCGAGCCACTGAGACTGGATCCGCTCGAACAGCGCCAGCCCATCCATGCCCCCCATCCGCAAGTCGCTCAGCACCAGATCGGCGCGCTGCTGGCGCAGCCTGTCCAGCGCCCCTTCGGCGCTGTCGGCGGTATCCACCTCATAGCCCTGGCTGCGCAGCCGCATGCTCATCAGCTTGAGCAGGCTGGCGTCGTCATCGACCAGCAGGATGCGGCTCATGGCTGGGTCCCGCCATTGAGTTTGCGCTGGTTCAGCTGCTCATCGATGGCGCTGAGCTGCTCGATCTGGCGGCGCAGACGCTGCACCTCCTGGCTCTGATCGTCGCGGCGGCTGTCACGGGCCAGCAGCTCCTCGCCGAGGGCGATCCAGCTGCGCAGGAAGGCCTGGGCGTCCAGGCCGAGTTCGGGCAGCAGGGACTTGAGCTGATCCAGCCCGGCCCGGCGGCTCGCCACCGACTCGGAGGGATGGGTGTTGACCATGGCCAGGTTGACCCGGCTCTCGAGGTCGGTGGCACCGGTCAGGCGCTGGCGCTCCTGTACCCGTTGCTGAGGATGGCTGGCCAGCAGCCAGTCCGAGTATTGCAGGCGGACCTGCATCTCTTTATTGGCAAATTCCATCCGCTTGGCGAGGGCCTGCTCCGACGGCGCCGTCAGACTGGACGACGGCAGCAGGGAACAACCCGAGAGCAGGCTCATCATCAATGCGGGAACAACAAATCGTTTCATTTTGAACTTCACTTCAGATCCAACCGGAAACAGACATCAGCCTGTTCATCTTCAATCAATTTAAGCTCTCCCCCCAGGCTCATCGCCGACTCGCGGGCGATGGAGAGGCCCATGCCAGACCCCTTCAGCAGTCCTTGCCGCACCGTGCTGCCCTGCTCGAACGGCTCGAAGATCCGCTCCTGCTCGGCCTGCGGGATGACGGGCCCTTCGTTGGCCACCTCCAGCCAGCCACCGCTGGCGTCTGCCCCCGCCCGGATCCAGATCTGGCCGCCCTTGGCGCCATAGCTGACCGCGTTGGAGAACAGGTTATCGAGGATGAGTCGCAGGCGATAGGGCTCGGCCTGCAGGCTGATGGGCTCGGTCGGCAAGTGTACACTGATTTGTTTGGATTCCAGTGCCAACCGGTATTCTGTCAACAGTTCATTCAGCAAGGGGGTCAACGGCACCGGCGTCAGGCTGAAGACCTCCTGCTGGCTGAGGCGGTTGAAGTCGAGCAGCCGCTCGATCAGGGTCTGCAGCCGGCGGCTGTTCTCCTCCAGCATCTGGCAGATCTCCTGCTGATCTGGATTGAGCGGACCCACCAGCTGTTCTGACAGCAGATCCGCCCCCTCCCGCAGCACCGCGAGCGGCGTCTTCAGCTCGTGGGAGACGTGGCGCAGGAACTGATACTTCTGCTGCTCCAGCTCTTTAAGCCTATCGTGCAACCAGCCGATCCGCTCCCCCAGCAGCACCAGTTCGGCCGGGCCGTCGACCGGGCGCTTGTCCGGCTCCACGCCGGCCCCCAGGCTCAGGATCCGCGACTCAATCTGACGTACCGGGTGGATGATCAGATAGGTAAACAGCAGCACCAGCAGCAGGCTCAGCACGGCCACGAAGCCGCTGGCCCACCAGATCTCGGTCCTCAGATCGGCGATGGCGGTTCTCATGCGCACCACGTGTTCATCGACCTGGCTGCGGGTGATCACCTCCAGTTGCTGGCTGAGCTGGTTGAATTGATCGAACTTGGGGCTGGTCGCATCGCTCTTCGCCTTGCGCAAGTCCTGCAAGTCATCCAGCCAGGCCAGCGAGGTCTCGAGGCCGGCATAGGCGGCCACATCCGGGATGGATTGCTGATGGGTGGCGAGCAGCTCGCGGTAGTTCGCCAGCTGCTGCTGGTAGCTGGCGAGGATGCGATCATCCCCCAGCACCGCGTAACGCCGCAGGGTGCGCTCCAGATCGACGGCCTGGGTCGTGAGCAGGGTCGCCCGGCGGGTATCGCGCACCGCCCGCTCCAGCTCGTCGCTGGTCAGCTGGCTCAGGTGAGATAAGGCCTGGCTGTCGTGCCAGATCATGCCCCCCAGGGGCATCAGGACCAGGACGAAGCCCATCAATACCACCTGTAGCAGGGAACGGGGGCGTACCTTGGTCATCTTGTGCTGTCTCGACTCTTCATGGGGGGCCCAGCATATCCGCACTGCATCAAAAAGCAAAACCGGCCGAGTGGCCGGTTTGATGCGATGCGGGGACGGCGCTCACGCCAGTCCGACGGATGCCACACAGATGATCAGGATCACTGCCAGGGCCCCGGAGGCGGTCAACAGCGCCCATTTCAGCTCAACACTCATGCAAACCTCCTTTCTGCCAATCAGAGTTGGATCACAACAGATAAAACTATGTTAATTCATAGTAAATCTGATAACCGTGAGCTGCGTATATATTTCAGACGAGACCAACCAAAGGAATGGCAAGCATGTTCTACCTGTGCAGCATTGGCTCAAATCTTGACCCCGCCCATCACGTCAGCCTGGCCGTGGGGGAGCTGCTGGCGCGCTTCGGTCACCTGCGCCTGAGTTCGGTGATCCAGACCAAGCCGGTGGGCATGCGCTCGCGCCACGACTTCCTCAACTGTCTGTTCATCGTCGAGAGCGAGCTGTCGCCGCCCCAACTGAAGGCCGAATTTGTCCGTATGGAGCTGGCCCACGGCCGGGATCGCAGCAATCCCCACTGCAAGGTGACGGACCGACCGCTGGATATCGACATCCTGGCCAGCGGCCCGGTGGCGGACTTCGCCGGCAGCCCGGTGGATGCCTACCTCCGCGAGTTGCTGGCCGAGTGCCATGGCGGCGGTCAGGTGCAGGATCCCAAGGTGGTGCTGCGCCTGCACAGCAGCAAGGTGTTTGTGGAGCAGCGCTTTGGTCAGGCCCCCGTCGATCTCTGGCAGCCAGAGGGTGAGCAGGGCACTGTCATCGCCCACCCGGACGCCGATCCCCGCAATGTCGCCACCCGTCATCACTAGCCTGAGCGCCTAGATAACGGCCAGAGCCCGGCCACCGTCCACTCTGATGCTGGCCCCCGTCATATAGTCATTGGTCATCAGCAGTGTGACCGCCTGCCAGATGGGCTCAAGGCCCCCCTCCCTGGCCAGCGGCGTCCTGGACAGCACCTGCTGGCGCCAGGCGTCGCCGTGTTCATCGAGAAACAGTATGGGGCCCGGCTCTATGGTGTTGACCCGCACGGCCGGTGCCAGTTCGCGGGCAAAGCTCATGGCCAGCGAATGAGCCCCCGCCTTGGTGGCCACATAGGCGGCAAACTGCGGTGCCGGCGCGTGTATATAGATGTCGGTGATGTGGATGATGCTGGCGTTATCATGGCGGGCCAGCCGGGGCGCCAGCGCGCGGTTGAGCTGAAACGGTGCCGCCATGTGCACCCGATAGAACAGCTCGAACTGGGCGAGCTGCGCCGCCGGCTCGCTGGCCTCAGGCTCAAACGCCGAGGCATTGTGGATGATCAACGCCAGATCGTCATGGGCGCTGAGCGCCCCGATCAGCAGCTCGACCTCCGCGGCCTGCGCAAAGTCCGCCTGCACCAGCTCCACCCCCAGGGCCCGCAGATGGGTCAGCTCGGGGCGCTCGCTGCGATAGCTGCCCGTCACCTGCCAACCCGCAGCCACCAGCTGCTCGCACAGGTAGAAACCCAGTCGGCGGCCACAGCCCGTCACCAATGCACGCATAGCCTCTCCTTGTGTCATTAACCATCCTGGCCAACAGGCTCCCGGCCTGGAGACGCCATCCACTTCTCGCCATCCCCCAGCCCTGATTGCCGTTGCGCGGGCTGGATGACGCCGTCGTTCGCCTATCAATGCCCGAGGCAGAACCCATTGGCCGCGTCGTCGGGGGCAAGGGCATAGTGGCCTCATTGAATCTTATGGAGCCACCATCATGCTACAAGTTCGCGATCATATGCAGCGCCTGACCCACTCACTCAGCCCCCAACTCGGCCTGGCCGAGGCGCTGGACCGCTTGCACCAGGCCGGATTGAGCGGGCTGCCCGTGCTCGACGAGCGCCAGCAGCTGATCGGTTTTCTCTCCGAGCAGGACTGCATTCCCAGCCTGCTCACCGGCAGCTATCACTGTGACAGCCGCACCCGGGTGGAGGATCTGATGAGCCACACGCCGCTCTCGGTCGCACCGGATGACAGCATCCTGGATCTGGCGCGCCAGATGACGGGCTCCAAGCCCAAGATCTACCCCGTGTTGCAGCAAGGCAAGGTGATCGGCATCATCAGCCGCCCACTGGTGCTGCAGGCACTCAACCGGCAGATGAAGAGCTGTCAGGCCACCTAGAGCTGATAGCGCCCCCTGTCACCGATATCGAAGTGCAGGGGCATCCGCCACTTGGCCAGACTGAGCAGACAGAGCAGCAGGCCGCACATCAGGGCCACCAGGGCGGCGGCCCAATCGAGCCGGGCCCACTCCAGCAGCCATAACAGTGGCAGCAACAGGGGCACCGCCTTGATGCCGGGGATGGCGAAGCAGAACTGCTCCTTGAACGCCAAGCCGGAGAGCGTTGCCAGCCCGGCCCCCAGCACCAGTGCATCAGGTGCGCCGCAGGCCGCCAGCATCAGCCCGCCCCAACCCAATCCCTGCAGCAGGAAACGGACTCGCTTGTCATAGATGTGCAGGCAGAACCCGCACAGGCCGCTCGCCACCACCAACGCCGTCAACCAGAGGCGTTGAGGTAAAAAATCCTGCCCGATCAGCAGGCTCCCCCCTCGACACAACAGCAGCAAAGCTGCCAGACTCAAGCCGAGACGATAGAGACAGACCGAACATTTGTCGATCGGGTCCAGTTCACTTTCTACTTCAGGATTTGCCATCCGGGGTCGCCTCTGTTGCCTATCTACCGGCCAATATACCCAAATGCAGGTGAACCCGCCCCATGCGTAGGAGATGTGATTTGCGCAGCTTGCTTCTGCTCTGCCTGTTGCTGCCCTGTTGGCTGTCGGCCAAGGAGCTGGTCATCGGCGGCACCCTGGAAGCACCGCTGAAGTCGCTGGATGCCGCCGCCAGGCCCTATGGCCTGGATGTGGATCTGGTGACCGCCATCTTCGGCGCCCTCAAGGTGCCCATCAGGATAGAGCTGACCGATTCGGGGGCCAGGCTCACCCGCAACGCCAAGATGGGTGAGTATGATCTGTTGATGAGCCTCTCCCACAAACCGGAGCGGGAGAGCTATCTGATCTACCCCAAACAGGCCCATATCCGCCACAGCTGGCACTTCTTCGTGCGCAAGGGCGATCTGGACAAGATCCACTACGACACCCTGGCAGACCTCAAGCCCTGGCGCATCGGCATCACCAAGGATTACGCCTACACCCCTGAGCTGAGCGCCGCCGAGCAGGATCCCGACTACCACTTCCAGCAGATCCCCCTCAACCAGTTGCAGCTGCGCAAGCTGGTCGCCGGCCGCATCGATCTGGTGCCCATGTCACTGGTGACCGCCTTCGGCCAGATCCGGAAGGAGCACCTGGAAGACAAACTCGGCTACCTGCCGAAGCCCCTCAAGACCAACCCCTACTACCATGTCTGGTGCAAGGCCCGCGCCGATGAGCAGACCCCGGCCCTGATGGCGGCCTATGACGCCGAACTGCTGCGCATGAAGCAGGACGGTCGCCTCAAGGCCCTCTATGACAGATACGGCATCCCCTATCTCGAACCCTGATCCTCGGCCACAGAGTTCACATCCCGCAGGATAGGGTTCTGCCACGAGCTCAGCGTCTCCATAGGGAAATGGATCTCATCCCATACACCGGAGCGGGCAATCATCAGGGCTTCACATCCCGCAAGATCGGGTTCTGCAGCGAGATCAGGGTCTCGGTGGACTGGATCTCGTCTATGGTCTGGATCTTGTGGATCAGCACCGTCTGCAGCTCGTCGATGGAGCGGGTCATCACCTTCATGAAGATGCTGTAGTGGCCTGTGGTGTAGTAGGCCTCCACCACCTCGTCCAGCGCCTGCAGCTTGGCCAGCGCCGAGGGGTAATCTTTCGCACTCTTGAGATTGATGCCGATGAAGCAGCAGACGTCGTAGCCCAGCTTCTTCGCATTCACCTGCACCCTGGTGCCCTCGATGATCCCCGCCTGCTTCATCTTCTCCACCCGCACATGGATGGTGCCCGGGCTGACCAGCAGCTGTTTGGCCAGCTCGGCATAAGGAATGCGCGCATTGTCCATCAGGGCGGTGAGGATGGCCTGATCGAGATTATCGATCCGATAATTTTCTGGCACTTTTTTGCACTCCCGTTAACGATATCTCAGTAATACCCCGAACATTTTGAACAAAAAAATACGTAAAGCCTATTTCTATTATCGAATATTGAATTTAGTACGCCATCTGTTGAAGAATCGCTACATCCAACGGGTTTGAAACAGGTATTTCCCATGAAACAGCACTACATTCGCAGCCAACAACAGATCAGCTTCGTCAAAGAGATGTTCTCCCGCCAGCTCGCCCAGCAACTCGGTCTGATGGAGGTGCAAGCCCCCATACTGAGCCGGGTCGGTGATGGCACTCAGGACAACCTCTCCGGCTGTGAGCATGCGGTGCAGGTCAAGGTGAAGACACTACCCGAACACAGCTACGAGGTGGTGCACTCCCTGGCCAAATGGAAGCGCCAGACCCTTGGCCGCTTCGGCTTCGGCCCGGGTGAAGGCATCTACACCCACATGAAGGCGCTGCGCCCGGACGAAGACAGACTCACCCCCATCCACTCCGTCTATGTGGATCAGTGGGACTGGGAGAAGGTGATGCCGAGCGAGCGCCGGGATCTGGCCTACCTGCAGGAGACGGTGCGCGGCATCTGGGCCGCCATCAAGGCCACCGAGCGCGCCGTCTGTGCAGAGCACGAGCTGACCCCCTTCCTGCCGAGCGAGATCCAGTTCCTGCACAGCGAAGAGCTGCTGAGCCGTTACCCGGATCTGGATGCCAAGGGCCGTGAGCGCGCCATCGCCAAGGAGCTGGGGGCCGTGTTCCTCATCGGCATCGGCGGTGCCCTGTCCCACGGCGAGCGCCACGACGTGCGCGCCCCGGACTACGACGACTGGAGCAGCGAGAACGATCTCGGCCAGGGTCTGGCGGGGCTGAACGGCGACATCCTGGTGTGGAACCCGGTGCTGGAAGACAGCTTCGAGATCTCCTCCATGGGGATCCGGGTCGATGCCGAGGCGCTGCGTCGCCAGCTCGCCACCACAGGGGATGAGGATCGCCTGCAGTACGACTGGCACCAGGCACTGCTGGCAGGAGAGATGCCGCAGACCATAGGGGGCGGCATAGGCCAATCCCGTCTGGCCATGTTGCTGCTGCAAAAGGAGCACATAGGTCAGGTCCAGGTCGGCGTCTGGTCGGCCGAGATGAAGGCCGCTGTGCCAGGCATGTTGTAAGCAGATTGATGCCTTGCACCTGGCTGGAGGCTGCTCAGGCAGCAGATCGGTCGGGTGCAACGCGAAGTGTGGCCACCCGGGATGGAGAGCGCATCCCGGGCAGGCTGTAAGGAGGGTGACCGCGGTTTGCGGTTCTCTTCGAAACCGGGGCTTGCCCCTGCGGCCCGCTCAACCCACGTCAGGTCGCATCGAATACATTCCTCTCGGCAATCCTCGGATTGCCGCTTTTTTTATGGCCGGAACACATGTTCAAAGCCCGCCCCGATCTGGGTCTGCCCCGGCAGCCCGGCCTTTCGCTTGCCGGTGCAGTGGCAGGCGAACAGACTGTCCACCCCTTCCCGTTGCAGATAGAGTCCCAGCGCCTCCGCCCGCCGCGGACCGGAAAACTTGAGGTGCAGGCCGCCGATGACGGCCTGGATACGCTCGTCACCGCATACTTCCCTGGCCCGCTGCACTATGTTCTCGACCCCGGCATGACCACAGCCGATGAAGATGATAAGGCCTCGCTCCCCCTTGTAGGCCAGCGCCGAGTCATCGCTGATGAGATCTTTCTCCACTCGGCCGCCACGCAGCATATAGCCGAGCAGGGAGGGGGCGGCCCGATCGCGCCGCAGTATGGAGCCCAGGAATACCAGCCGCTCGGATAGCCAGACCGGCTCGGCCGAGCAGTGGGGGATCAGCCCCCTGGCCGCCAGTTGTGGCGGATCCAGCTCGCCCGAGAGGCGGTAGAGGTTGTAGCGCCGGGACAGCAGCGGCAGGAAGTAGCCGCGCTCATTGAACACATCCGGGCAGGCGATCAGCGGGATGGGATCGGGGTAAACGGGCAGGGAGCCGATGCCACCCACATGGTCGTAATGACCGTGGGACAGCACGACGTGGGTGAGGGAGCCGAGATCCATGCCCATCACCTCGGCGTTATGGCGCAAGGCCCGCCCTCTGCCGCTATCGAACAGCACCTTGAGGCCATCGCACTCCAGCACCATCGACAGCCCTCGCTCCGGCAGACAACCTGGGCTGTGTACCTCGTCATCCACCAGCACCGAAAACTTCAGCATGCCATCTCCTTGAAAGCAAAACGCAGGCACGAAGCCTGCGTCTTGATCGATAACCCCATCACTGGGTCATGGTGAGGCCGCCGCTGTCGGCCCCCAGCAGCAATTTCTTGCCGGGGATGACCCGACCGCTGAGCAGCGCCTGGGCCAGCGGGTTCTCCACCTTCTGCTGGATCGCCCGCTTGAGGGGACGCGCCCCGTAGACGGGATCGAAACCGGCATGCACCAGCTTGGTCAGCAACTCCTCGCTCACCTCCACCTCGAAGCCCTGGGACTCCAGACGGCCCATCAGGCTCTTGAGCTGGATGCGGGCGATGGACTTGATGTGATCCTCGCCGAGCGGGTGGAACACCACAGTCTCGTCGATCCGGTTGATGAACTCCGGTCGGAAGCTGCGGGTCAGCAGCTCCATCAACAGGGCCTTCATCTCCTCATAGTCCTTCTCGGCATAGTGCTCCTGGATCAGATCCGAGCCGAGGTTGGAGGTCATGATCACCACCGTATTGCGGAAATCGACGGTACGGCCCTGACCATCGGTCAGACGACCATCGTCCAGCACCTGCAGCAGGATGTTGAACACATCCGGGTGCGCCTTCTCCACCTCGTCCAGCAGGATCACCGAGTAGGGGCGACGGCGTACCGCCTCGGTCAAATAACCCCCCTCCTCGTAACCCACGTAGCCGGGAGGCGCCCCCACCAGCCGCGCCACGCTGTGCTTCTCCATGAACTCGGACATGTCGATGCGCACCATGGCGTCCTGGGTATCGAACAGGAACTCGGCCAGCGCCTTGCACAACTCGGTCTTGCCCACCCCGGTCGGGCCGAGGAACAGGAAGGAGCCGATCGGTCGGTTCGGATCGGACAGCCCGGCCCGGGAGCGGCGAATGGCGTTGGAGACGGCTTCCACCGCCTCTTCCTGGCCGATCACCCGGCTGTGCAGCTGATCTTCCATCCGCAGCAGCTTGTCGCGCTCACCTTCCAGCATCCGCGCCACCGGAATGCCGGTCGCACGGGCCAGCACGTCGGCGATCTCCACGTCGGTGACGCGGTTGCGCAGCAGGCTGGTCTCCTGCATCTCGGCCTGGGTGGCGAGATCCAGCTGCTTCTCCAGCTCGGGAATGCGGCCGTATTGCAGCTCTGACATGCGACCGAGATCGCCGGCGCGACGGGCCACCTCGAGATCCTGACGGGCCTGCTCCAGTGCCGCCTTGATGTGCTGGGTACCGGCCAGCGCCGCCTTCTCGGCCTTCCACACCTCATCCAGCTCGTTGTATTCGCGCTCCTTCTCGCCAATCTCCTGATTGATGAGATCCAGCCGCTTGCGGCTGGCGTCGTCATCCTCCTTCATCAGCGCCTGCTGCTCGAGTTTGAGCTGGATGATGCGCCGCTCCAGCCGATCCAGGGACTCGGGCTTGGAGTCGATCTGCAGCCGGATGCTGGCGGCAGCCTCGTCGATGAGGTCGATGGCCTTGTCCGGCAACTGGCGATCGGCGATGTAACGGTGCGACAGCTGGGCCGCCGCCACGATCGCAGGGTCGGTGATCTGCACATGGTGGTGCAGCTCATAACGCTCCTTCAGGCCGCGCAGTATGGCGATGGTATCCTCCACCGAGGGCTCCTCCACCAGCACCTTCTGGAAGCGGCGCTCGAGGGCGGCATCTTTCTCTATGTACTGGCGGTACTCGTCCAGGGTGGTGGCACCGACGCAGTGCAGGTCGCCACGGGCCAGCGCAGGTTTCAGCATGTTGCCCGCGTCCATGGCTCCTTCGCCCTTGCCGGCGCCGACCATGGTATGCAGCTCGTCGATGAAGAGGATGACGTTGCCCTCCTCCTTGGCGAGATCGCTCAGCACGGCTTTCAGCCGCTCCTCAAACTCGCCGCGGTACTTGGCACCGGCCACCAGGGCGCCCATGTCCAGGGAGAGCACCCGCTTGTTCTTGAGCCCTTCCGGCACCTCGCCGTTGATGATGCGCTGGGCCAGCCCCTCGACGATGGCGGTCTTGCCGACACCGGGGGCCCCGATCAGCACGGGGTTGTTCTTGGTACGGCGCTGCAGCACCTGGATGGTGCGGCGGATCTCTTCATCCCGCCCGATGACGGGATCGAGCTTGCCGAGTTCGGCCCGCTCGGTGAGATCGACGGTGTACTTCTCCAGCGCCTGACGGTTCTCCTCGGCGTTGGCGTCATCGATCTTCTTGCCGCCACGGACCTTGTCGATGGCCTGCTCGAGTTTCTCCTTGGTCAGGCCCTGGGCGCGCAGCAGCTCCCCCAGGTTGCCCTTCTCGTCGAGGGCCGCCAGCACGAACAGCTCGGACGAGATGAACTGATCCTTGCGCTGCTGGGCCAGCTTGTCGCAGACGTTGAGCAGCCGGCCCAGGCCATTGGAGAGCTGCACATCCCCCTCGACGCCGCTCACTCTGGGCAGGCGGTCGAGCTCCTCACCGAGGCGCGAGCGCAGGGCGTTGATGTCCATCCCGCACAGGGTCAAGAGCGGACGAATAGAACCGCCATCCTGGTTGACCAGGGCGGTCATCAGGTGAGCGGGTTCGATAAATTGATGATCACGACCCAGTGCGAGTGACTGGGCATCGGAGATAGCTACTTGGAATTTACTGGTCAGGCGATCGAGGCGCATTGCACTCCCCCCTTTGAAACAGACGCCGCCCTGGGCGGCAACAACAGAACTTTCTGACAAGGAAGATGAGGTCAAGGGCCGCGATTTCAAGGGGAAGGGCTGTTTATTTTTCCCTCAACATGGGAATCAGAGGGAGCCGCCCCTACCCGGCAAGGGCGGCACGGCTCACTCAGCCCGCCGGCGCGGGGCGGCCATCAGATCGCTCCGGCCATCACGGCAGAAACAGGCATCGAGGACTCCCCGATTCAGTCCGCCAGCCAGATGAGCGAGGCCATGCGGCCGGTCTGGCCGTCGCGGCGATAGGAGTAGAAGCGCTCGTCATCGCTGAAGGTGCAGTGCTCGCCGCCATAGACGGCGCTCACCCCGGCACGGGCCAGCCGCAGCCGGGCCAGCAGGTAGATGTCCGCCAGCCACTTGCCCTCGTTGACAGAGGGCGCGAAGGCGGCGGCCGCCTCGGCCTGCTCGGCCAGGAAGGCGTCGCGCACCTCGCCCCCCACCTCGAATGCCCGGGGGCCTATGGCCGGCCCAAGCCAGGCGAGCAGATCAGCCGGCTCGCAGCCCATGGCGGCGATGCTGGCCTCCAGCACGCCACCCTGCAGCCCGCGCCAGCCGGCGTGAGCTGCGGCCACCCGGGTGCCGGCCCGGTCGCAGAACAGCACCGGCAGGCAGTCGGCGGTCATCACTATGCAGGCCAGGCCGGCCTCGTGGGCGCAGGCCGCATCGGCCTGCGGCGTGGCGCCGAGCGCGTTGCTGACCGGGTGGACTAGGGTGCCGTGTACCTGATCGAGCCAGTTTAGCCGACCCGGGATCCCGGCCGCCTGCTGCAAGGCGGCGCGGTTAGCCTCGACTCTGGCCGCCTCGTCGCCCACATGGGCCCCCAGGTTCAGGCCGCGAAAGACCCCCTCGCTGACACCGCCATCCCGGGTGGTCGACAGCGCCCGCACTGAGGCCGGGGCCGGCCAGTCAGGTACGATCCACTTCATCTTCTCTCCTTCATTTTCAACAAATAAAAAAGGGGCTCCTTATCTGTCATCAGCTAAGGAGCCCCGTTTGGCCTGTTATCCGGGCCTGGTTACGGCAGAAGCCTACGCAGGCCTCGACCGATCAACCCCAGACCAGATCGTCCGGGTTGGCCAGGGTGTCTGCACGCAGCACTTCCATCAGATCCAGCATGTCTTGCGGGGTGGCAGAGTGCCACTCCATGACTTCGCCGGTGATGGGGTGCGCCAGCTTCAGCATGGTGGCATGCAGCGCCTGGCGGTGGAAGCCGCGCAGCGCCTGAGTCAGCTCCGGGGTCGCGTTGCGCAGCAGGCGCATACGGCCACCGTAGGCGGGATCACCCACCAGTGGGTGCTTGATATGAGCCATGTGCACGCGGATCTGGTGGGTACGCCCCGTCTCCAGCCGCAGACGCAGTCGGGTGTGGCCACGGAACTTCTCATGTACCCGGAAGTGGGTCACGGAAGGACGGCCATTGGGCACCACAGCCATGTGGGTACGCTGGGTCGGGTGACGGCCGATGGGGGCGTCCACTGTGCCGCCTGCGGTCATGTGACCGATGGCGATGGCTTCATACTCACGGGTGATCTGGCGCGCCTGCAGCGCCTCCACCAGATGGGTCTGGGCCGGTACCGTCTTGGCGACCACCATCAGACCGGTGGTGTCCTTATCCAGACGGTGCACTATGCCGGCACGGGGCACCTCGGCAATGCCGGGGTAGCGGTGCAGCAGGGCGTTGAGGATGGTGCCATCCGGTGTGCCGGCGCCCGGGTGAACCACCAGGCCAGCCGGCTTGTCGATCACCAGGATGTGTTCATCTTCATAGATGATGTTGAGTTCGATATCCTGAGCATCCCAACGGGTGTCATCTTCCAACTCGACATCTACATGTACCTGTTGCCCTGCCAGCACTTTCTCGCGCGGGGTGTTGGCAACCTGACCGTCCAGGGTCACTCTGTCCTGTAAAATCCACTCCTTGATGCGGGTTCTGGAGTAGTCTGGAAACAATTCAGCCAGGGCCTGGTCGAGTCGCTGCCCGAATTGGTGATCCTGAAATTCGCCTGTCAGTTCAATATGCTGGCTCATGTATGGTCTCTTGAGCGGGGGTATCAATTCGAAATAATCCGGGTATTCTAGCTTTTCTTTTAGCCAAGCATAACGGATACTTTGCCAATTTCGTGGAAATGGACCGGATGTTGTTGATGGGAAAGAAGTCTCACCTGCTGATGTCGCTCGCCTTGATCGCTACCCTGATCACTGGCTGTTCCAGCACCAAACCCAAGGTTCCCGACGAACCGCCGGAAGTCCTGTACCAACAGGCACGCCTCAAGCTGGATACAGGTAACTACCTGAATGCCATCGAGTTACTGGAAGCATTGGACTCACGCTACCCCTTCGGTGCCTACTCCAGCCAGGTTCAGCTTGACCTGATCTACGCCTACTACAAACAGGATGATACCGCCCAGGCCATCGCCAATATCGACCGGTTCATCCGCCTCAATCCTGCCCACAAGAACATAGATTATGTGTTCTACATGCGTGGCCTGACCAACATGGCGGCGGATTACAACTTCTTCCAGGACTTCCTGGGGATAGATCGGGACGACAAGGACCCCTCCTACGCCCGTCAGGCCTTCCAGGACTTCAAGACGCTGCTGCAGAACTACCCCAACAGCAGCTTTGCCGCCGATGCCCGTGCCCGCATGATAGGTCTGAAGACCCGTCTCGCTCGCTACGATCTGGGGGTGGCCGAGTATTACGTGAAGCGTGATGCGCTGATCGCCGCCGCCAACCGCGCCAAGATGGTGGTCGAGACCTATCCCGATACCGTCGAGACCGAGAAGGCGCTGGAGATCATGGTCAACGCCTACGATACCCTGAAGATGCCGACCCTGGCCCAGCACGCCCGCGAGGTGCTGGCCAAGAACTACCCGGACAATCGCCTCGGCCGTGGCTGAGTGAGACCGGAACAAAAAACCGATGCCTAGGCATCGGTTTTTTTATGGGCGCGACCAGTGCCGCGCCCGAACACCAGCCCTACTTTGCCACATTGCCCGCTACGTTGAGCACATCCCAGGTGCGGGAGAAGGGCGGTGCGTAGGCGAAGTCCAGCATGCCGAGCTGCTCGGTGGTGACCCCCATGGTGATGGCCACCGCCAGCGCGTCGATGCGGTGCACGGCCCCCTTGCGCCCCAGGATCTGGCCCCCCAGCAGGCGCTTGCTGCCCGCCTCATACACCAGCTTGACGTGGATGTCGGACTGGCCCGGGCAGTAGTTGGTGTGGCACTTGTCCTTGATCAGCACGGTGCGATAGTCGATGCCCAGCGCCTGCGCCTCCCGCTCGGACAGGCCGGTACGGCCCGCCTCCAGCCCCAGCACCTTGAGCGCCGCAGAGCCTAACGTGCCTGGGAATTCCTGTTCGGCACCGGCCAGGTTCTCACCCACCATGCGCCCCAGCTTGTTGGCGATGGTGGCGAGCGGCACATAGACCTGCTGCTGCTTGACGCTGTGCCAGACGCTGGCACAGTCCCCCGCCGACCAGACGTTGGGCAGCGAGCTGCGGCCCTGCCGGTCCACCTCGATGGCGCCGTTGGCCAGTCGTTTGATGCCGGTATCGGCCAGGAACTCGGTGTTGGGCCTGACCCCGGTGCAGACCACCACTATATCGGCCTCGTAGCAGCCCTGGTCGGTGCGCACGCCACTGACCCTGCCGTCCCCCAGCAGCGCCTCCACCCGCTCTCCCAGGTGCACAGAGACGCCCTGCTCACGTAGCTCGGTCTCGATGTGCAGAGTGATCTCTGAATCGAAGGCATCGGGGATGACCCGATCCGCCAGCTCGATGAGTCGCACCTCCTTGCCCTGATGCACCAATGCCTCCACCACCTCCAGCCCGATGAAGCCGGAGCCGATGACGACGGCTTTCTGCTTGCTGCCATCCTGCACCGCGGCCTTCAACGCCAGGCCATCGGCCAGACGGCGCAGGCCGAACACCCCCTCCTGCTGCAGGCCGGGGATCGGCGGCATCTGCTCACGGGCACCGGTGGCGATCATCAGGCGATCGTA
Source organism: Aeromonas sp. sia0103 (assembly GCF_963895295.1). Taxonomy (NCBI): domain Bacteria; kingdom Pseudomonadati; phylum Pseudomonadota; class Gammaproteobacteria; order Aeromonadales; family Aeromonadaceae; genus Aeromonas; species Aeromonas sp. sia0103. The sequence goes on from NZ_CAWQKG010000062.1 coordinate 55,508, forward strand.
ATGGTCGCTGAAGCTGTCGCCATCATGCTCGACCCTCAGGGTCTGATTCTTGGCATCCAGCGCCAGCACCCGGTGGCCGGTCTTGACCTCGATCCCCTTGGCGGCGAACTGCGCCGGGGTGAACTCGGCCATGTAGCCGGGCTCCTGGAAGTCGTCGCCGACGAAGTAGGGCAGCCCGCAGGCCCCGAAGGAGATCACCTCGGAGGCCTCATACACCACAATCTCGGCATCCTTGGCCAGACGGCGGGCCTTGGCGGCCGCACTCATGCCGGCGGCTTCGCCACCTATGATCACAATACGCATTGCTTGACTCCTGTTACGACAGGGGAGGCATCGCCTCCCCTGATTGATCTATTAGCTGGGAACGGGCCCCCGTGGATGGGTCAGACCGCGGACTCTTCGCCGTCCAGGCTGACCTCGGCATCGCTGTTGAAGACCGCCATGTCGGTCTGCCCCATCAGGCGGCCAGTGATGGTGCCCGCAGTGATGGAGCCGGAGACGTTGAGGGCGGTGCGGCCCATGTCGATGAGCGGCTCGATGGAGATGAGCAGGCCCGCCAGCGCCACCGGGAAGTCCAGTGCCGACAGCACGATCAGCGCCGCGAAGGTGGCGCCGCCGCCGACCCCGGCCACCCCGAACGAGCTGACGGTGATGATGGCGATCAGCGTCATGATGAAGCCGGGATCCATCGGGTTGACGCCGACGGTCGGGGCTATCATCACCGCCAGCATGGCCGGGTAGATGCCGGCGCAGCCGTTCTGGCCTATGGTGGCGCCGAAGGAGGCGGCGAAGTTCGCGATCCCTTCAGGCACGCCGAGCGCCTTGGTCTGGGTCTGCACGTTCATCGGGATGGAGCCCGCGCTGGTGCGCGAGGTGAAGGCGAACGCCAGCACCGGCATGATCTTCTTCAGGAAGCGGGCCGGGTTGATGCCCACCAGGCTCACCAGCAGCAGGTGCACGCCGAACATGATGGCGATGGCGCCGTAGGAGGCCAGCACGAAGTTCAGCAGGTTGATGATGTCGGCGTAGTTGGAGCCGGAGACCACCTTGGCCATCAGCGCCAGCACGCCATAGGGGGTGAGGCGCAGCACCAGGGTCACCATCCGCATCACTATGGCGTGGGCCACCAGCATGAAGCGTTCGAAGCTCGCGAAGATCTCGGGTTTCTTGCGGGCGATACCGGTGGCGGACAGGCCGATGAAGATGGAGAAGATCACCACGGCTATGGTGGAGGTCTTGCGCGCCCCCGTCATGTCGAGGAAGGGATTGGCCGGGATGAACTCCAGCACCATCTTGGCGAAGGACATGCTCTCGACACTGCCGAGGCTGGTCTGCAGGGCCGCGCCACGGGCGGTCTCGGCGGCGCCGGCGACCAGTCCCTCGGCGGTCAGGCCGAACAGGTTGGACATCAGTATGCCCGCCCCGGCGGCGATCATGGTGGTGAAGATCAGCACCCCTATGGTCAGGGCGCTGATCTTGCCGAGCGAGCTGCCGCCGCTCAGCTTGAGGATGGCGCCTATGATGGAGACCATGATAAGCGGCACTATGATCATCTGCAGCAGCTTCACGTAGCCGCTGCCGACGATGTCCAGATAGTCATTGGTCTGCACCAGTACCTCGGAGCCGACCCCGTGCAGCAGTTGCAGCGCCCCGCCAAACAAGATGCCCAACCCCAGCCCCGAGAAGACCCGGCGGGTGAAGCTGACATGGGTCTGCTGCAACCGGTAGAGAAACAGCAACAACATGACCAGGATGGCCAGATTACCGATAACGCTAAGTGTCATGATATTCCCCAAAAAATAAACGGGCGAGGCCCGAGATTGACGGACGGGCGCCTCGTGCGCCTCGCCCTGAAACTGACCGCATCGTGGCGGTCCGTCCCCCGGTATGCCGGGGTGACGTCAATGCATGCAAACACCGAGGGTGGCCTGCGCCACCCTCGTCATCAGTTCCCCTTGCCCTGCTGTTTGGCCCGCATGATGTTGATGATCTCGATGTCGGTATCCAGCATCCCCCGCTTGGAGAGGCGCCCCAGATTGGCGATGGTCTGATCCACGTCATCGGAGACTATGCCCTCGCTCTGGGGCACGTGCAGGTTGTTGATCGCCATCAGCGACGACTTGACCGCCGCCGAGGTGGAGGTCGACACCTTCATGGAGCAGGCGCTGCCCGCACCGTCGCAGATGATACCGGAAACATCGCCGATCATGTTGTTGATGCAGTGACTGATCTGCTCGAACTGACCCCCCAGCAGCCAGGTGATGGCGGCCCCCGAGCCCATGGCGGCGGTGCTGGCGGCGCACAGGGCCGACAGCTTGTTCTGGTACATCTTGATGTAGATGGCGACCAGATGGCTCATCACCAGCGCCCGGGTCAGCTGCTCCTCGTCGGCCTTGAGGAAGCGGGCGGCGGCCACCACCGGCATGGTGGCAGCGATGCCCTGGTTGCCCGAGCCCGAATTGGACATGGCGGGCAGCATGGCGCCGTCCATGCGCGCATCCGACGCGGCCGACGACAGGCGCATGGCCAGCGTCATCAGATCGTCGGACAGCAGCTTGCGCTCCACCTGTTCGGTCAGGATCTTGCCGATGCTCAGGCCATAGCCCTGCAGCCCCTCGTCCGCCAGCGCCTGGTTCATGCTGGCCGCCTCGCGGATGAAGGCGATCTCGGCCAGCGGCACCTCCAGGGCGAACGCCACTATCTCGCGCAGTGTCATACCGGGCTTGTCAGACTTGGCGGGCTGGATCTGCACGCCGGGGGCGCTGGCCTGCTCCATCAGCACCTCGCCATCCTTCTCCAGCAGCACGATGCGGGTGTGATCGGTGCAGATCACCACCCGGGCGCTGTGACCGTCGGCCTCGGCCAGCACCTCGGCGTAGAGCACGTCCGGCACGTCCTTCACATCCACCTGGATGACGGGCAGCAGCGCCTTGGCGGCCTCCACCTGGGCCGGGGTGAGGCCCTTGAGCACCTCCAGTCCGGCGTCCGGGTTACCCCCGGTGATGCCGACCGCGGCGGCGACCGGCAGGCCTATCATGCCGGTGCCGGGCACGCCGACCCCCATGCCGTTCTTGAACAGGTTGCCACTGACCCAGATGCTGATGCGGGTCGGTACCTGGCCCAGCAGCTTGCGGCAGTTGGCCGCCGCCAGCGCCACCGACATGGGCTCGGTGCAGCCAAGGGCCGGCACCACTTCACGCTTGAGCAGGGTTATGAAATCGGTCCATTGTGCTTTCATCTGTGGTTTCTCTGGTTCGCTATGCCGCTGGGCACATACTGCATGATCGGATCGGATCCACCCTGATGGTGAACGGGAGGAGGGCGCCAGCCTGGCAGGCCCTCCCCTCTGTAAATTTATTTGATCTTAGTGACGCCGGACTCAAATAAAATTGAGCCAGCTCGCTTTTCGCCGCCATTATGCCTTCCAGCAGGGGCAACGTCACCGGATTGCGATCCCGATCACGACCCGCCGCCCGCCTGGGTCCCTGCCCCCTCCGCCTCGCTACCCGACAGTGCCTTTGCCATCAATGGCTTGGCTCCGTGGCGTGAAAAAATGGCAATAAAAAAGGAGGCCGAAGCCTCCTCTTGTCTCATCCGGTCAAGGCTTACAGCGCCTTTAGGATGGCCTCGACGCTGGCCTTGGCATCGCCAAACAGCATCTGGGTGTTCTCCTTGAAGAACAGCGGGTTCTGCACCCCGGCGTAACCTGTGTTCATGGAGCGCTTGAAGCCGATGACGTTCTGCGCCTTCCACACTTCCAGCACCGGCATGCCGGCGATCGGGCTGCCCGGATCTTCCATCGCGGCCGGGTTGACGGTGTCGTTGGCACCGATCACCAGCACCACGTCGGTGTCGTTGAAGTCGTCGTTGATCTCGTCCATTTCCAGAACTATGTCATACGGGACTTTCGCTTCCGCCAGCAGCACGTTCATGTGGCCAGGCAGACGACCGGCCACCGGGTGGATACCGAAGCGCACCTTGACGCCGCGCTCACGCAGCTTGTGGGTGATCTCGGCCACCGGGTACTGGGCCTGCGCCACCGCCATGCCGTAGCCCGGGGTGATGATGACGGAGCTGGCGTTCTTCAGCATGTCGGCCACGTCTTCGGCGTTGGTCTCGCGGTACTCGCCCATCTCCTGATCGGCGGTCGATGCGACACCGTCGGAGCCGAAGCCACCGGCGATCACCGAGATGAAGGAGCGGTTCATCGCCTTGCACATGATGTAGGAGAGGATCGCACCGGAGGAACCCACCAGCGCACCCACCACGATCAGCAGGTCGTTGGAGAGCATGAAGCCCGCCGCCGCCGCCGCCCAACCGGAGTAGGAGTTCAGCATGGAGACCACGACCGGCATGTCGGCACCACCTATGCTGGCCACCAGATGCCAGCCGAAGGCGAAGGCGATCAGGGTCATCAGCAGCAGCGCGAAGGTGGAGCCACCGGCGTTGACGAAGTGGATCATCAGCGCCAGGGAGACCACCACGGCCAGTAGGTTCAGCTTGTGGCGATGGGGCAGTTGCAGCGGCTTGGAAGAGATCAGGCCACGCAGCTTGCCGAACGCCACTATGGAGCCGGTGAAGGTCACGGCACCGATGAAGACGCCGAGGAAGATTTCCACCAGGTGGATGTTCAGCATGGCGCCGGACAGGTGCTCGACCTGGGCGACGCTGGCCGCCTGCTCGAACGCCGCCCGGGCCGCGGCCAGGGTCGCATCCAGGTTGGAGCCGACGGAGACCACTACCTCAGCGGGTGCGGAGGGGTGCAGATCGATGAAGCTGTTGAAGCCCACCAGCACCGCCGCCATGCCCACGAAGCTGTGCAGTATGGCCACCAGCTCGGGCATCTCGGTCATCTCGACCTTGAGTGCCAGACGCACACCGATGGCACCACCGATGACCATGGCCAGGATGATCCAGTGCACGCCACTGGTCTCCGGGTTGAGTACGGTCGCGAGCAGCGCTATGGCCATCCCCGCGATACCGAACAGGTTGCCATGTTTGGCCGTTTCTTGCTTCGACAGTCCCGCGAGACTGAGGATGAAGAGCACGGCGGCAACGATATAGGATGCTGTTACCAGTCCTTGAGACACGTTAAACCCCCTTAATCCTTACGGAACATCTTCAGCATGCGCTGAGTGACGGTGAAGCCACCGAAGATGTTGATACTGGCAATCAGCACGGCGATAAAAGCCAATACGGTGACCAGGGTCGACCCTTGCCCAATCTGCAGCAGGGCACCGACCACGATAATGCCGGAGATGGCATTGGTGACCGACATCAGCGGCGTGTGCAGGGAGTGAGAAACGTTCCACACCACGTAGTAACCGACCACGCAGGACAGGATGAAGACGGTGAAGTGGGACAGGAACTCGGCGGGTGCTACCGCAGCCACCCAACCGAAGGCGGCGATGCCGAGGGCACCGAACACGAACTTCTTGTTGGAGGGCTTCTTCTCTTCGGCCTGCTTGGGCGCAACCTTGGCGGCTGGCTTCTGCGGGGCGGCGGAGACGGCGATGGCGGGCGGCGGGAAGGTCACTTCACCGGCCTGGATCACCGTCATGTTGCGCTGGACCACGTCTTCGAAGTCGATGGCGACGTTGCCGTCCTTCTCCTTGCACATCAGCTTCATCAGGTTGACCAGGTTGGTACCGTAGAGCTGGGAGGATTGGGCGGGCAGGCGGCCAGGCAGGTCGGTGTAACCGATCACCTTGACGCCGTTGGGGGTCACGAACAGCTCGGTCGGCTTGGTGTATTCACAGTTGCCGCCGGTCGCCGCCGCCAGATCCACGATCACCGAACCCGGCTTCATGCTGTCGACCATCTCCTTGGTGATCAGCTTGGGAGCGGGACGGCCCGGGATCAGGGCGGTGGTGATGATGATGTCCACTTCCTTGGCCTGCTGGGCAAACAGCTCCATCTCGGCCTTGATGAACTCATCGGACATGACCTTGGCATAACCATCGCTGGAGGCGCCATCTTCATTGCCGAAGTCCAGCTTGAGGAATTCACCCCCCATGGACTCGATCTGCTCGGCCACTTCCAGACGGGTATCGAAGGCACGCACTATGGCGCCGAGGGAACCGGCGGTCCCGATGGCGGCCAGACCGGCCACACCGGCACCGATCACCAATACCTTGGCAGGGGGAACCTTGCCGGCGGCGGTGATCTGACCGGTGAAGAAGCGACCGAACTGGTGGGCGGCTTCGACCACGGCGCGATAGCCACCGATGTTGGCCATGGAGGAGAGGGCATCGAGGGACTGGGCACGGGAGATCCGCGGCACCATGTCCATCGCCATCACATTGATGTTGCGCTCGGACAGCTTCTTGACCAACTCAGGGTTCTGGGCAGGCCAGATGAAGCTCACCAGGGTGGCGCCATCTTTAATCTGTGTGATCTCGGCATCGGTCGGCGCATTGACCTTGAAAATAAGGTCGGCTTGCCAGACGCTCGGCACCACGCTGGCACCGGCAGCCTCGAAGGCGGCATCATCGAAGCTGGCCAACGAGCCAGCACCGGCCTCGATGGCGACCTCGAAGCCGAGCTTTTTCAGCTGCTCAACGGTGGCCGGGGTCGCTGCGACCCGGGTCTCACCGGCGAGACTCTCTCTCGGTATTCCAATCTGCATGACTATTCCCTGATGGTTAATAAACAATCATTGCCCAGTCTCTCATGTCTGAGCCGACAAGGCATGACCAAAGTACAGGTCACGGGCCCTTTGTTATGAAAATCAGCAGGCTTCACCTCAACCTCCTGTCATGGTCAGGCCCCCACTTTTCAGGCGCGAAGGTGATTAGTATCAAATTTTGGAGTTTTATTACAACCGCAGCCCGGGCGGCGCCGGTACAGAATTCAGCCCATCCCGAGAGGGTATTTAAAAAAACAAACCAAATTAGCGACTTATACCAGCAAAATACGCTGGAAAAAGTGATCCAACCAGTCAAAAAAAATGTTTTGCCGGCCCTCTATCTTAGCGTTTTTTGTTCTTACGAAATCTATTCCTGGCTCACCTCGCGAGCCGAAAAGGAAAAAAGTAACCTTTTTGTAACGACCAGGGGGCCGCTCCCCTGCCATGCGGCAGGTTCGGGCCCCCTCGATTCGGTACTGCTGTCGACCGGATACGGCGCCGGCCGCTTACCAGGCCGCCTCATAAATATGCTGACTCTGCACCAGATCGATGTCGCCGTGCTCGCCGAGGGCGGTCATGCCGTGCTCCGCCAGCTTGGCCAGCAGGGTGTCGATGCCGGCGTCGGCCATGCCATAGTCCCGCAGCCGGGTCTTGAGCCCCATCCGCTCGAAGAAATCGCGGGTGGCGGCGATGGCGCCGTCGATGCGATCGTCCTCGCTGCCGCTGCGCAGGTCCCACACCCGCTCGGCGTATTGCAGCAGCTTGGCGTGTTTCTGCTCACGCTTGGCCTGCAGCAGGGCCGGCAGCACCACCGCCAGGGTCTGGGCATGGTCGAGGCCGTGCAGGGCGGTCAGCTCGTGGCCCAGCATGTGGGTCGCCCAGTCCTGGGGCACGCCGGCCCCGATCAGGCCGTTGAGCGCCATGGTGGCACTCCACATGATGTTGGCGCGCACGTCGTAATTCTCCGGCTCCACCAGCGCCTTGGGGCCCTCCTCGACCAGGGTCAGCAGCAACCCCTCGGCGAAGCGATCCTGCACCTTGGCGTTGACCGGGTAGGTGAGGTACTGCTCCAGGGTGTGGATGAAGGCATCCACCACGCCGTTCGCCACCTGACGAGCGGGCAGGGTATAGGTCAGCACCGGATCCAGCACGGCGAAGCGCGGCATCACGAACGGCGAGAAGAAGTGCTGCTTATCGCCGCTGCTCTTGCGGGTGATGACGGCGCCCATGTTCATCTCGGAGCCGGTGGCCGGCAGGGTCAGCACGGCGCCAAGCGGGATGGCGGAGGCCACCTCGCCACCGACGGTCTCGAGGATGTGCCAGGGATCCCTGGCCGGATCGTAGTGGGCGGCGGCGGCGATAAACTTGGTGCCGTCCAGCACCGAGCCACCACCGACCGCCAGCAGGAAGTCGATCTTCTCAGCGCGAGCCAGGGTCACGGCCCCCATCAGGGTCTCATAGGTGGGGTTGGGCTCGATGCCGCCGAACTCGAACAGGGACATGCCGGCCAGCTCGCCGCGGATCTGCGCCAGCAGGCCGCTGCGCACCACGCTGCCACCACCATAGGTGATCAGGATGCGGGCATCGGTGGGGAGCTGCTCGCGCAGCTGGGCGACCTGGCCCTTGCCGAACAGGACCTTGGTCGGGGTGTGCAGGGTGAAATTGTGCATCGACATTACCTTCATGCTGACAAGGCGGCGGGGCCGCAAAATGTTGATTGCATTTTTCTACAGGCAACCCCTACCATCAAGGCAACATTCTGCATATTGTTTGCCTATTTCTACAAAACACCATATTTTACCGGAGCCAGCATGCCCAATCGCTACGCCGAACTCGCCGCCAGGCTGACCCGCCATGTCGCTACGCCCGGCATCACCCCCTCCCCGGTGGAGCAGGTGAACCTCATCTACACCACCGAGTATCACGGCCGCACCCCGGTGCTCTACCAGCCGCGGATGATAGTGATACTGCAGGGGCACAAGGTGGGCTATCTGGCGGATCAGGTGTTTCGCTACGATCCCAACCACTACCTGCTGATGACACTGTCGCTGCCGTGCGAGTGCGAGTGCTTCGCCTCCCCCGAGCAGCCGCTCATCGGCTTCTCCATCGAGATCAACGTCGCCACCCTGCAGGAGCTGCTGCTGGAGCTGGGGGACAGCCTGCCCGCCCCGCCGCCCCAGCAGAGCGGCGTGCTGGCGGTACCGCTCTCCGAGCAGATGTTCTGCGCCGCCGAGCGGCTGATCGAGCTGATGGACAAGCCCCAGCACGCCAGGGTGCTGGGGCCGCAGACGGTGCGGGAGATGCTGTTCTACGCCCTCCATGAGGCGGGCGGGCCGGCGCTGCAGGCGCTCGCCAACCGCCACAACCACATGGGTCAGATAGCCCGCGTGCTGCGCCTCATCGAGCAGCGCTACGCCGACACCCTGACCATGGAGGAGCTGGCGCGGGAGGTGAACATGAGCGTCTCCGCCTTCCATCACCACTTCAAGGCGGTCACCTCCACCTCACCGCTGCAATACATCAAGTCGTTTCGCCTGCACAAGGCGCGCATGATGATGCTGCACGACGGCATCAAGGCGGGGGCGGCGGCGGCCAGGGTCGGCTACGAGAGCAACTCCCAGTTCAGCCGGGAGTACAAGCGCTTCTTCGGCAGCACGCCAACGGATCAGGCCTCCCGCTTCCGGGACGGCCAGCTGCGCATCATCGAAGGCTAAAAGAGAGGGATCCCCCATGCGTTCACTGCTTTGTCTGCTCACCGTTTGGCTGCTGACGGCCTGTACCGGCCTCGCCGACGGCATCCGTCCCATCACCGGCTTCCAGCTCGACCGCTACCTCGGCACCTGGTACGAGATAGCACGCCTCGACCACAGCTTCGAGCGGGGGCTGGAGCGGGTAAGCGCCACTTACAGCCTGCGTGACGACGGTGGCGTCAAGGTACTAAACAGAGGCCTCCAGAGTGATGGCCGCTGGCGCGAGGCCGAGGGCAAGGCCTACTTCGTGGGCAACCCGGACGAGGCGCGGCTCAAGGTGAGCTTCTTCGGCCCCTTCTACGGCGGCTACAACGTCATCGATCTGGACCCCGACTACCAGCTCTCCCTGGTGACCAGCTACAACCACGACTATCTGTGGATCCTCTCCCGCTCCCCCAACCCGCCCAAAGCCAAGGTGGATGCACTGATCGCCAAGGCCAAGGGACTGGGCTTTGCCACCGACCGGCTCATCTGGGTCAAACAGAGCCCCTGAGACTCACGGGAATGCAAAAGGGCAACCCGCGGGCTGCCCTTTTTTCTGGCGACAGGATCAGAGCCGGAAGCGGCCTATCTCCTGCTCCAACCGCTCGGTCAGCGCCTTGAGCTCCACCGCCTGGGTCGCCTCCCCCTGCGCCTGCTCGGCCAGCTCCTGGGAGACGTGGCGGATGTTCTCGGTGTTGCGGCTGATCTCGCCGGTGACCGAGGTCTGCTCCTCCGCCGCCGCCGCTATCTGGGTCGCCATGTCGCTGATGGAGCCGATGGCCTCGTTGATCCGGGCCAGGCTCTGGTTGGCGGCCTCCGCATCCTCCACGCTGGTGCCCGCCAGCTGACGGCTGGTCTCCATGCCGGTGACGGCGCGCCTGGTGGTCTGCTGCAGGGTCTCGATCATCTGCTGGATCTCGTCGGTGGAGTCGTGGGTGCGCCTGGACAGCACCCGCACCTCGTCCGCCACCACCGCGAAGCCGCGCCCCTGCTCGCCGGCACGGGCCGCCTCGATGGCGGCGTTCAGCGCCAGCAGGTTGGTCTGCTCGGCGATGCCGCTGATGGTGGCCAGGATGCCGCTGATCTTCTGGGCATGGGCATCCAGCTCATGGATGGTCTGGCTGGCATCGGCCACCTCGTCCGCGAGACCCGTGATGCTGCGCTGGCTCTGACCGACCTGGGACTGACCGGCGACGGCCAGCTTGACCGCCTCCCCCGAGGTGGTGGCGGCGAATTCGGCGTTGCCGGCGATCTCCTGAGTGGCGGAGGCCATTTCGGTCACCGCGGTCGCCACCATGACGATCTCGTCCTGCTGCTGGCGCACCCGCTGGCTGCGAGCCTCAGCACCCTGCGCCTGGACCCGGGACTGGGCCGCCAGCTCGCCGGTTACATCTCGCAAGCGGCTGACGATGCCGTGCAGCCGGGCCACGAACTGGTTGAAGCTCTGGGCCAGCTGGCCCACCTCATCCTTGCTGCGGGTGTCGATGTGAACGGTGAGATCCCCCTCGCCGTGGGCGATGTCGTGCAGCGCACCAGCCACCCGGCCGAGATCCTGGAACAGGTATTTGAAGGTGCTGGTCAGCACCAGGCCGAACACCAGGATCAGGCCAGCGCTGATGAGTGCCAGCTCGCCGAGCAAGCGCTGCAACGGCGCCATCAGCACATCCTCGTGCATCACCATGGCCAGCAGCCAGTCGGTGTTGGGGATGGGCAGCACCAGCATCTGGCTGTCGCGCCCGCCGATCTGCACCGCCTGCAGGCCACCCTGCTGGCTCATGCTCACCAGTCGGCCGGCATCCAGCTCGGGGGCCAGATCCTGGCTCTTCTTGAGCGCCAGCTCCTTGTTCGGGTGGGCGACGATGAGGCCGCTCTTGTCCAGCAGCATGGCGTAGCCATCCCCCTGCACCCGCATCGCCAGCACGTCCTGAATGAGCTGATCCAGCGCCAGATTGGCTCCCACCACCCCCACCAGGCGCCCTTGCTGCAGCACCGGCTCGGCCAGAGTCACCACCAGCTGCTGCATGGTCACGCTGACGTAGGGCTCGGTGATGATGAGTCGGCCCGCCTTGGCGGCATCCTGGTACCAGGGGCGCTCGCGCGGGTCATAGTTGCCCTTGTTGAGGGAGGGATCGTTGCGGGTCATGACCCCCTCCGCCGAGCCGTAATAGGCCAGCCCGAAGCCGCCGGAGCGCAGGGTCTGCTGCAGATGGGGCACCAGCTCGGACGCCGGGTGGTTGGCGATCACCTCGACCTGGGCGGTCAGGCTCTCGCGCCTGTCCTGCATCCACTTGCCGATCCCCTCTGCGTAGGCGCTGGCATAGTTGCGTGCCTCGCTGTCGATGGCACTCAGGGTCTGGCTCTTCAGGGTGTAGAAGGCGGTCATGCCGAGCAGACAGACGGTGATCAACACCACGCCCAGGCTGGTTGCGAGCAATTTGCCGCGAAGGGAAAGGTTCATGGAATGTCCTCATAGCGATATAAGTGGCGTCAAATAAAGCCTGCACACCTCGTGTGGACTATATCGACCAGAAGTCCCCGACCATGAACGGCCATTGCTTAATTTTTGATAGGTCAACAAGCGGCTAGCACCGCCAGGCCCAGAGGAGAAGGGAGCGCAATGAAGCAGATCGCCCAGGGTCGCACGGGCGCTAAGGCTAGCCCACCCGCGCTATGGCGGTTTTGGGGTGCAGCCTGCTGGCACCTGCGCCGGCAAGCGCTATCTGTGATAGGTTGGCACACCCATAGTTCCCAAGGAGACCCTCATACCATGCCCAGAAATATCGAGATCAAGGCCAGGATCGCACGGATCGACGCCCTCCTCCCCAAGGCGGCCGCCATCGCCGATCAGGGTCCCGTCGAGATAGCGCAGGATGATACCTTCTTTCGCTGCGAGTCAGGCCGACTCAAGCTGCGTACCCTGTCGCCCTCCGCCGGCCAGCTCATCTTCTACCGCCGAGCCGATCGGCAAGGCCCCAAGGAGAGCTTCTATCAGGTCACTCCGACGAGCGAGCCGGACAGCCTGCGAGAGACCCTCAGCCTGGCCTGTGGCCAGATCGGCCGGGTGCAGAAGACGCGCACCCTGTTTCTGGTCGGCAGGACCCGGATCCATCTCGATCGGGTGGAGGGGCTAGGCCACTTTCTCGAGCTGGAGGTGGTGCTGGAGGATGAGGAACCGCTCGAGGCGGGGATACAGGAGGCCCATGACATCATGGCGCGCCTCGGTGTGGAGCCGTCCCAGTTGATCGAAGGCGCCTATCTGGACCTGCTGGCCAAGACGCTGGCCTGATCGCAGGGTAACAAACAGGCCGCCCGCAGGCGGCCTGTTTCCATATGAAGGATCCTCACTTCACCCGTGCGATGGCGGTGTTGAGCCGCAGGTTGGTGGCCTCCAGACTCGGGCTCTGGCCATGGAAGTCGAACGTCAGCTCCACCCCCTTGCGAAACACCAGGCAGTGGGTCGAGCCGCCGAAGTGGAACATGCCGAGCTGATCCCCCTTCTTCACCCTGTCCCCCGCCTTCACCGTGATGTCACAGCTCGACACCTCGGCCATCCCCACCGGCACCACGCACATCAGGCCGATCTTGGGGTTGTCTGCCTCGATGAAGATCAGCGCCCGGGTCGCCACCGAGGTGAGGAAGGGCTGTGAGTTGTTGGGAGCACTGGGATCGGCGCCGTCGGCGTCGAGGAAGCCCTCGTGCTGGTTTTCCAGGTAGTAGGTGCCGTTGACCACCCGCACCTTGCGGATGGTGCCGCTCACCGGGCTGTGCCAGCGGTGGTAGCTCAAGGCGCTGAGGAAGGCCTGATAGACGGTGCCGCCGTCGAACAGCGGCGCCGTGTCGTCGAAGTCGAGCATGTTGTCGAGGGAATAGGGCTGACCCTTGAGCCAGAAGCGATCGCTGCGGCTCACCCCGCTCTTCACCTGCAGCGGGGCCGACTCGCAGGCGCTGACGATGACATTGTCGTCCTCCGGCGCCGACACCGGCCGCACGCCGGGGCGGAAGGTGCGGGTGAAGAACTCATCCCAGCAGCCGAAGCCATGGTATTCGGCCGCCGGATCGCACTGGAAGATGGCATCGAAGCTGTCCGGGGTCGGGTTGGCACCCTCCCCCAGGGCGGAGCGGGCCACCTGCATCATCTCGCCCTGGGCCAGCTTGCCGAGCCAGGGCACTATCAGGGTCTCCCTGTCCAGCCGGCTGACCGGCTCGGTCAGCACGTAGCGCGAGGCCGGGCTTTGCAGAAACTGCGCCCAGTAGGCGAGGATCTTCTTGAATTGTTGATTGATCAGGGCGTTGGCAAAGAACAGGTAGCCGGAGCGGGTCGCCATGGGCCAGTCGAGCAGGGCGTTGATGGGGAAGCCGATGAGCCCGGAGGGGGACTGGCTCGGGATATCCTGATAGGCCTCGGGCGCCGTGGTCATGATGCCGTTGAGCAGGATCAGGAAGTCGTCGAAGCTCTTCAGCTCGATCTGTCCGAGCGGCGTCAGGTGCTCGTGACGCCAGGCCTCCCTGAACATAGCGTCGGCCTGGGCGTGCAGCAGGGGATCCGACCTGACCAGATCCTGCAGCTGGGCGATGGGGGCCACCAGCGGCCGCGGTTGCTGCGCCACATACAGCTGGAGCCGTTTGATCCAGCGTGTGATGTGGGCCTGATCCTGTGGCACCCAGCCACCGGGGCGGGACTTGTTCAATCGGGTTTCAACGGCCTTGTTCATGACTCATCTCCTCGCATTGTCTCCACGCCCAGAATCCACGGCTTGAGCATCCATACTGACGAACCGCCACGCGCGCCCTAGGCAGCGCGTGGCACAGCTCATGTGGTGTAGCACAGGGACGAGAGCGGCACGACGGCCAGAAACGACAGGGCAGAAAGCGGCAATAGCGACTAGCGAAGGGCAACTGGGCCAAGCCCTTGAAAGGCAGGGGAAGCCAAGGCGTCAGGAGGAGAAGCGGAGCGGGGTCGCCGCAGAAAACCGGAAAGGCAGAAATGCGAAAGGCCAGCTCAATGAGCTGGCCTCTCTAAAAATGGCAGGGGCGGCAGGACTCGAACCCGCAACCATCGGTTTTGGAGACCGCTGTTCTACCAATTGGAACTACGCCCCTGCAACAAACGAGGCGAATTATACAAAGCCGGGATCAAAGGTAAAGGCTTTTTTTCTCAGTTTCGATGCGATCGAACAAATGACGAGCAACTCGCGCCAATTTGCCCGTTCTGGCTGGGTAACTCGCTGTATTTACAGCCTTGCCTGGGTAGGAAAGCCGCCCGAATGGGGGTAGGGTGGATGTTGGCAAGAGGAGGATGCTCATGCTCAATTACCGCCTACTTCAACAACTTGCGCCACTCAACTTCAGGGATGAGCGCAAAACCGAGTCTCTGCCCGATTATCTCGACCGGGTCGCCCCGCTGGTGCCTTTCATTCCCCAGAACGTACTGACCCAGTGGATTTACCGCCATTGGCGCGGTTTTGAGTCCAACTGGAGCTTTATCGATCTCGCCCGCCACCGCTTCGAGTGTGAATCCTGGAGCACGGAGCAGGTCGTGACCCACATCGGCTCCCGCCACATGGAGGTGATCGAGCGCTGGGGCGAGATGTTGCGCCACAATCGCTACGTGCGCCGCTCCTGGCTCGGCGAGGACATGCTGAGCCGGGGCACCTGGTCCGAGCCCATCATAGTGCTCGCCCCCGCCGCGGACGACTGCTACCCGGACGGGCGGCCACTGCCACAACCCTATTGCCTGCTGGAAGGGCACCACAGGCTAGGTTATCTGCGCAGCATGGCCGAAGATGGCTTGGCGCTGTCGGATCGGCACCAGCTGTGGGTTTGCCGACCCGTTCACGACACTTAAACGTTTTTACGGGCAAATCTTGCCTTTGAAATAAATTTTTGACAATTCGAAAAGCGACTCTATAATCTGTCCGGTTTTGAAAAAGGTCGGGACATGACGATGC
This sequence comes from Aeromonas sp. sia0103, assembly GCF_963895295.1. Lineage (NCBI taxonomy): Bacteria > Pseudomonadati > Pseudomonadota > Gammaproteobacteria > Aeromonadales > Aeromonadaceae > Aeromonas > Aeromonas sp. sia0103. The sequence goes on from NZ_CAWQKG010000062.1 coordinate 70,816, forward strand.
AGTTTTTGAACAAGAAAACAGCCTTGCAGACGGGTGGAGCGCACCAGAGCGGCCCCGTTGTTTCCGGTTCCCGACCCACAGATCCCCAATTGTTTTTAAAAAGAGCCCCTGTTTCAGGGGCTTTTTTTTGTGCCCGAAAAACCTTCATTGATGTCAAAGGGAATGCAGACGATGGCCAATCCACTCTATAACAAACACGTCATCTCCATCTCGGATCTGACCCGGTCCGACATGGAACTGGTGGTCGCAACCGCCCAGCGGTTGAAGGCCGAACCCGACACCCGCCTGTTGAAAGACAAGCTGGTCGCCAGCTGTTTCTTCGAAGCCTCCACCCGCACCCGCCTCTCGTTCGAGACCGCGGTCCAGCGCCTTGGCGGCAACATCATCGGCTTCGCCGACGGCGGCAACACCAGCGCCAAGAAGGGTGAGACCCTGGCCGACTCCATCAAGATCATCGGCTCCTACTCCGATGCCGTGGTGATGCGCCACCCGAAGGAGGGCGCCGCCCGCCTCGCCTCCGAGTTCTCCCGCGTGCCGGTCATCAACGGCGGCGATGGCTCCAACCAGCATCCGACCCAGACCCTGCTCGATCTCTTCTCCATCCACGAGACCCAGGGCAAGCTGGACGGCCTCAACGTCGCCTTCGTCGGTGACCTCAAGTACGGCCGCACCGTCCACTCCCTGGCCCAGGCCCTGAGCCTGTTCAACTGCCGCTTCTTCTTCATCTCCCCGGAGGCGCTGGCGATGCCGGACTACCTGTGCGAAGAGCTGGAAGAGAAGGGCATCCAGTTCAGCGTGCACGAGACCATGGAAGAGGTGATGCCGGAGCTCGACATCCTCTACATGACCCGGGTCCAGAAAGAGCGCTTCGACGAGACCGAGTACAAGCACATGGCCGCCAAGTTCGTGCTGGAGCTGGCGACCCTGGAAGGGGCCAAGCCCAGCATGAAGATCCTGCATCCCCTGCCCCGCGTCGACGAGATCGAGGTGGCGGTCGACAAGACCCCCCATGCCTACTACTTCCAGCAGGCAGAAAACGGGGTCTACGCGCGCCAGGCACTGCTGGCACTGGTACTGAACGAAACTGTCTGAGCCGAGGGGAACACATCATGTCCGAGAAGAACCAACTGCAAGTCGAAGCCATCCGTCACGGCTCCGTCATCGACCACGTCCCCGCCGGCCAGGGCATCAAGATCCTCAAGCTGTTCCAGCTGATCGAGACCCAGGAGCGCATCACCGTCGGTTTCAACCTGAAATCCGGCGCGCTCGGCAAGAAGGATCTGATCAAGATCGAGAACACCCGCTTGACCGCAGAGCAGGCCAACCAGCTGGCGCTGTTCGCCCCCAAGGCGACCGTCAACATCATCGAAGACTTCGCCGTGGTGAAGAAGCACCAGCTGGAGCTGCCGGAGTTCATCACGGGCGTGTTCCACTGCCCCAACTCCAACTGCATCTCCCACAACGAGCCGGTGGACAGCTACTTCCGGGTGCGCGAGGTGAAGGGAGTGGTACGCATGAAGTGCAAATACTGCGAGAAGTCCTTCACCCAGGACATCGTCAGCGAACGTTATTGATATTCAGCTGGGCCCTCTGGGGCCCATTTTTGACCCCTGTCACATCACTCATTCCCCTTTTGGTTATAATTTGCCATCCCGCAACGGCTAGACATCGTTCATTCCCTGCCTCTCACCTTACAGTCAGAGTTTTTTGCTATTAAAAGCACTGATGGCAGGTTTCGTTCGATAGCCATTGGTCATAGTCAAAGGAAGCCATCGTGGTCAAGACCCCCAGTCGTCCCGTTGAACAAGAATCGGACCTGGCCCAGCTGGATGCCTGTCGCCAGATCATCGGCCAACACTGCTACAGCACCCAGGAAGAGATCCGCCGTGAGCTGGCCGAACGGGGCTTCGCCGACATCAGCCAATCCACCATCTCCCGCCTGCTGCGCCGCCTCGGCGTGGCCAAGGCCCAGAACGCCAACGGCAAGAAGGTCTACACGCTAGTGGATGACCAGCTGGAGCCCGCCGGCAGCACCCGCTCCATCCACGACATGGTGCGCGGAGTGGTCCATAACCAGCAGATGGTGCTGGTGCACACCACCCCTGGTGCCGCGACCGTGGTGGCCCGCCTGCTGGATCGCAACGCCGATCCCGAGATCCTGGGCGCCGTGGCCGGCAACGACGTGGTGCTGGTCGCCCCCCGCCATATCAGCCGCACCCGCCTGGCCCACGCCGCCGTGGTGCGCACCCTGGCGCAGGCGCGCTGACGACTTACCTCCCCCGAATACAGAAGGCGACCCCGGGGTCGCCTTTTTACTGCCTCTCTTGCTTGCCTCACTCTGTTTCACCTCTGCCTCAGGGCGAGTGCCGCCCCGACCACCAAGCGCGGCGGCCACGCGCTGATAGCCCTCATCATAAAAAACGGGAGCCCACAGGCTCCCGTTTCATTCGACTCGTCTTCTCGTGCTACTTCACTCAGGAGAGCATGGCTCCCAGACTCAGGCAGACCACGATCAGCAGGGTCAGGATACCCAGCAGCGGGGCGACCCACTTCAACCAGCGGACATAGGGTACCTTGGCGATGGCCAGGCCACCCATGACCACGGCGGAGGTCGGGGTCACCAGGTTCACCAGGCCGGAGGCAGACTGGTAGGCGGTGACCACCAGCTCGCGACCCACGTTGGCGAAGTCGGCAAGGGGCGCCATGATCGGCATGGTCAGCACGGCCAGGCCGGAGGAGGACGGCACCAGGAAGGAGAGCACCACTTCCAGCACGAACATCACGTTGATGAACACCACTGTGGAGAGGCCGGTCACTATCCCTTCTGCGCTGTGCAAGATGGTGTGGGTGATCATGCCGTTGTCCATCACCACCACGATACCGCGGGCGATACCGATGATCAGGGCCACGCCGAGCAGGTCACGGGCACCGTCGATGAAGTTGGTGGTCAGCTCCTCCTCGCTCATGCGGGAGATGACGCCGACTATGATGGCCGCGGCCAGGAAGACGCCGGAGATCTGCGCCATCCACCAGCCGAGCACGGCCACACCGTAGATCATCACGGCGAAGGCGGCGACGAAGATGCCGAGCACTATCTTGCGGGTCAGGGTGAACTCCAGCATCTCATCGCTCTTGTTGCCGAGGAAATGGGCACGGTTCTCTTCCCACTTGTCAGCCACCAGAGATTTGCTGGGGTCGTTGCGCACCATCTTGGCGTAACGCATCACATAGGCCACACACAGCAGCCAGCCGGCCACCAGCATGGCGACCCGCAGCCAGATACCGTCGGTGAAGGAGATGCCGGCGGCGTTGGCGGCGATCACGGTGGCGAACGGGTTGATGGTGGAGCCCAGGGTACCGATACCGGCGCCGAGCAGCACGGTCGCGGCGGCGACCACAGGGTCGAAGCGGGCGGCCATCATCACCGGCACCAGCAGGGTGTAGAACGGCAGCGACTCTTCGGCCATGCCATAGATGGTGCCCCCTGCGGCGAACAGCGCCATCAGGATCGGGATCATCCACTCCTCGCGACCACGCAGCCGATCGGTGACACGTTCGATACCGGCATCGATGGCGCCGGTCTTGGTCACTATGCCAAGGAAGCCACCGATGATCAGGATGAAGAGGGAGACGTCGATGGCGCCTGCCTCATAGGTGTCGTGGTTGTAGAGACCATCGATGGGTGCCAGCAGCACGTCGACTATCCCCTGGGGATTGCCATCCACCAGCTTGTAGGTCCCCGCCACCGGCACTTCCTTGCCGAGGGCGTCGTTCATTATCATGTCGTATTTGCCGGCCGGCACTACCCAGCTCAGGGCGGCCACCAGGGCGATCAGCACAAACAATATCGTGTAGGCTGATGGGAACTTGAATTTAGTCATGGTCCAGCTTCCTTCTGCGGTATCCATGCAAGCTGCGGGTCGTAGGGTTCGAGGTATTATGCCGCCGTCACATGGTCGAAAAGCCGGGGGTTGCCCCCCGGCACCACTACTGCGACCTTAGTCGCCCAGCGTAGCAACCATCACTGCCTTGATGGTGTGCATCCGGTTTTCGGCCTCGTCGAATACTATGCTGTGCTCGGATTCGAACACGTCCTCGGTCACTTCCAGACCCTTCATGCCATATTTATCGGCCACTTCCTTGCCCATGGTGGTCTCATCGTTGTGGAACGCCGGCAGGCAATGCATGAACTTCACATCCGGGTTCTTGGTGGCGTTGATGACGTCCATGTTGACCTGATAGGGGGTCATCAGCTTCACCCGCTGATCCCAGGCTTCTTTCGCTTCACCCATGGAGACCCAGACGTCGGTGTAGAGGAAGTCGGTACCCAGCACACCCTCTTTCACATCTTCGGTCAGGGTGATGCGGGCGCCGGTCTCTTCGGCGATCAGGCGGCACTGGGCGACCAGCTCTTCTTCCGGCCAGAAGGCTTTCGGCGCAACCAGGCGGATGTCCATGCCCATCTTGGCGGCACCGACCATCAGGGAGTTACCCATGTTGTTGCGGGCGTCACCCAGGTAGGCGAACTTGATCTGGTCCAGGCGCTTGCCCTTGCCGTGCTCCAGCATGGTCATGAAGTCGGCCAGGATCTGGGTCGGGTGGAATTCGTTGGTCAGGCCGTTCCAGACCGGCACACCGGCATAGGCGCCCAGCTCTTCTACTATCTCCTGGCCATAGCCACGGTATTCGATGCCGTCATACATGCGGCCCAGCACACGGGCGGTGTCCTTCATGGACTCCTTGTGGCCAATCTGGGAACCGCTTGGGCCGAGGTAGGAGACCTGGGCGCCCTGGTCGAAGGCCGCGACTTCGAAGGCACAACGGGTGCGGGTGGAGGTCTTCTCGAAGATCAGGGCAATGTTCTTGCCGCCCAGATGCTTGCGCTCATAGCCACCGTATTTGGCCTTCTTCAGGTCGATGGCCAGGTCGATCATGTATTGGATTTCGCGCGGGGTGAAGTCCAGCAGTTTCAGGAAGTTACGGTTACGCAGATTAAAAGCCATGATGAGTTCTCTCTATATTTGTTCAGACCAATTTGGGCAGTGTTATTGACTACGCATACACAGTACAAAGTTGTTCGGTTACTCAGGCATTCACGGTATGGGTGGCGACGATATTGGTGCCCGCCTCGCCCCTGAGAATGGCCAGACCATCTTCCAGGGAACCGATCCCGACCATGCCGCCGGTCGCTTTGACAAATTCACAGGACGCCTCGATCTTCGGCCCCATGGAGCCTGCATCGAACTGGACGCCAGCCAGCTCGGCCGGGCTGGTGACCCGCAGCGGGTGCTGGGTCGGCTTGCCCCAATCCAGGTAGACGGCATCGGCGTCGGTCAGGATCAGCAGGGCGTCGGCCTTGATCTGCTTGGCCAGGTAGGCGGCAGACATGTCTTTGTCGATGACGGCTTCGATGCCGGTCAGACGCTGGCCATCCCAGGTCACCGGAATGCCACCACCACCGGTACAGATGATGAGGTGCCCCTGGGCAATCAGGGTCTCGATGGCATCGCCTTCGACGATGCGCTGGGGCAGCGGGGACGGCACCACGCGGCGGAAGAACTTGCCGTCGGCCTTGACGCTCCACTGCTTCTCTTCGGCCAGGGCGCGGGCTTCGGCCTCTTCATAGACGGGACCGATAAACTTGGTCGGATTGGCGAAGGCAGGATCCTTGGGGTCGACCTGCACCTGGGTCAGCAGCGCGGTGACGTTGCTGCTCGGCATCAGGTTCTTCAGCTCCTGGATCAGCATGTAGCCGATCATGCCCTGGGTCTCGGCGCCCAGCACATCCAGCGGATAGGGGGACACCTTGGTATAGGCACTGTTTTGCAGGGCCAGCAGGCCGACCTGCGGGCCGTTGCCGTGCACCAGCACTACGTTGTATTCCTGAGCGATCTGGGCGATGGTCTTGGCGGCGGTGGCGATGTTCTTGCGCTGGATATCAGCTTCAAGGGGCTCACCGCGACGGAGCAGGGCATTGCCCCCCAGGGCGACGACGACAGTTGGTTTTTTCATAGTGGTTGATCTCGATTCGGGGTCTGTGTGGCGCCAGCCTCTGCCGGCGCCACGCCGTCTTGTTAGATGCCGTCACGTTCCATCGGGCAGCTCATGCAGCGGGCGCCGCCGCGGCCACGTCCCAGCTCTTCACCCGGGATGGACAGCACAGTGATGCCGGCCTTGTCGTATTTCTCGTTGGTGTAGGTGTTGCGCTCGTAACCCACGACCACGCCAGGACGCACGGTCAGCACGTTGTTGGCATCGTTCCACTGCTCGCGCTCGGCTTCGAAGCTGTCGCCACCTGTGGTGATGAGCTTGAGCTGATCCACGCCCAGCGCCTTCTCGATGGCGGTCACGAAGTAACCCTCTTCCTTGATGTTCATGCCACTGGCACCGCCCGGGGTCAGGCTCCAGCAGTTCACATCCTTGCGGATGACTTCCGGATAGACGGAGAAGGTGTCTATGTCCATGTGGGTCATGACGGTGTCGAGGTGCATGCAGCTGCGATGTTTCGGCAGTTGCATGGCGATGACCTGCTTGGCCTGGCCGTGTTTGAACAGGCTGCGCGCCAGGTGTTCGACCCCTTGGGGGGTGGTGCGCTCGGACATGCCGATGAGCACGGCGCCGCGGCCGATGACCAGCACGTCACCGCCTTCGATGGTGGAGTTGTCGTAGTCACGATCCTCGTCACCGAAGTACTTGATGAAGTCCTGACCGGCAAACTGCGGGTGCCAGCGGTAGATGGCCTTCACATGGTTGGTCTCACGGCGACGGGCGGCCTTGGCCATGGGGTTGATGGAGACGCCACCGTAGACCCAGCAGGAGGTGTCACGGGTAAAGAGGTGGTTGGGCAGCGGCTCTATGATGAAGTCGGTCGGGGCGTGCATGCCGACTACCATGTTGACGCCACTGTAGGGCATCTCGGAGTAGGTCAGACCGCCGGAGAGGATGCGGGCCAGCTCGCGGTGCGGCATATCCGCCAGGAAACAGCGCACGTCATTGGCAAGAGAAGAGCCGAGGCGATAATCGGAGACCTGATGTTGCAGCAGCCAGGCTTTGGCTTCCGGCACATCCAGGGTTTCGGCCAGCAGGTTGGTCAGCAGGAAGACTTCGACATTCTGATCGCGCAGCACTTGAGCGAATTTGTCATGCTCCTGACCGGCGCGTTCAACCGACAAGACGTCATCGAACAGCAGGTCCTGGCAGTTGGAAGGCGTCAGACGCTTCAGGCTGAGGTTGGGGCGGTGCAACATGACACGGCGCAATTGGCCAACTTCAGAACCTACATAAAATTTGCTCATGATTATATTCCGTCTAGCAGTGGTCCCTGCGAGTGATTGAATAGATTCCTTCTATTCATGCTCGTGGCTAAGGCGGGATATTCTTTATGTAGGGTACTCAGCTTGTGTTCTATCCTGCCCTTGCCTTTCGAGACCGAGGTTAGACCTGCAGATGACGCTAAAACCAGACATTGATCACATTCAACTTCAACTGAATAAATTCATGACTTAATTTTTGATAGGGCTTACATAAATGACATTTAGCCATTTCCTATAGACGCATTAATAATCAAAAACCCATGGTTTTATTTCAAAAAATGACCAATTCCATTCATTTACCCTATCTACAAAGGGATAACACAAAACTTAAATAGTGTTTAAAATTAATAAGATATAAAAACATCAAGTTTAAATTGAATTTAATATGCAGTAGAGTGAATTTCTCCGCGCTGGTGTGGGGGAGAATAGCCACATAAATAGTCACAATCACAATCCTGGCTGAATAATCCATCTCTTGTCCCAGATCATGGCATTGACGCCAGCCCGCCTGGGATAGGCCTCGGATGACAGCGATGACGCTATCTCTTTTATATGGATATGCATTCCTAGCGCATCTTGGTCACGCCTCCCGCCGCGTTGTCACCTCCTCCCGGTTTTAATCTTTTTTCATTAGTTGAATTTATCCGGGCGCCTTGCGTCGCAAGACGACTCGACTTAACTCAAAAAGTGATCCGGATCACACCGAATCCTGTCACCAAGGAGATATTCATGAAGATTAAATTGCTGCTCATCGCCCTGGCTCTGTCCATGAGCCCGGCATTGGTCAGCGCCGAGGGGGCTCCCGCCGTGCCCGAGGTGGTGTGCCACGTCGACCAGGCACCCCAGATGCTGGTCCCCGAGTATCTGTGCCAGCAGTATGGCGGCGAGCAGTACGACTGAAGCCGAAGCCCAAGGGGAGGCCTCCTCCTCTTGGCCTGGCCGGCAGGCTCCATCACCAGGCGGCCCACTCCCTTCTACTATATGTACCCCGTTTCTTCCGCCCGCAGGCTCATTGATGAGACGTCGATAGCCAGCCCTGGCGCCTGACCCTTGCGCTCCCCCATGCCCCTGCAAAGCGAGGGCACCCAAGGCAGCCTTGCGAACATTCATCCGCTCCGGGCTCGCGACGCCGGCCGCCAAGTCGATGTGGCAGGACCATTCATGCCTGCCGATCTTGCGTGGCGAGCGCCCGGCATCTGCAAACGGCTCTGGCCTCTGTGACTTTTCTGAACCTCAGTTAAACGAAGCGTAAGACATTCGCCATAGCTGGCGTAAGCGAAGAGCCCATAAAATTCCCGCCATAGTCGGAAGATAGGATCAAAAAACCTGCACATATAAAATTCAATTCAATGATTTATAACAATAAAGTCTCATTACTGTTTCCTGGGAAACGAGTTGTGTAAAAACGTTTTTCAGCATGCCATTGTCGTTCGCCATGAAATCCTTATAGTTACTCCTGCACGGACGCAGTAGAAGTCGGTCAGGAAGACAGGCTGCCAGGGTTAGGCAAATGGACTCACCACAGGATGTGGTAAAGGACACCTCCCAGGACGGAGAAAGTGCGACGGGAATGGATGACTCGTCAGGCCAAGATGGCTAAAGGACACCCCAAAGGATTGGGAAGGGGAAACCTAAAGGAAGAGGTAAACAGTCAGGGATTGCAGGGAGCAACTTCGTTCAAGGATCTGAGCGATAAGACTACCGGGGGCGACGCGAGTCGCCCCCATCTTTTTGGCCATTTTTTGCCTCGGCCACCGGCTACTACTCCAGCCTGAAACTCCCTACGATGTCATTCAACCTGTCATAGGTGTGCCGCATGGACACCGAGCTGCCCACCGTCTGCTCACCATTGGTCTTGAGCTGGGTGATCACCTCGGCGATGGCGCTGATGTTGCGGTTGATCTCTTCGGCGACGGCGCTCTGCTGCTCGGCAGCGGTGGCGATGTGGCTGATGAGATCGTTGATCTCCACCACCTCTCCCGCCATCAGATCCAGTGACGCATTCACCCTGTTCGTGTTCTCTGCCGCATCCTGGCAACTCTGCCGGGTATTGCCCATGGCCTCCACCACGGTTTGGGTACCCCGCTGCAGCCTGCTCAGCATGGTCTGGATCTCGGCAGTGCTCTGCTGGGTACGCCCCGCCAGGGAGCGCACCTCATCGGCCACTACGGCAAAACCGCGGCCCTGCTCGCCGGCCCGGGCGGCCTCGATGGCCGCGTTGAGCGCCAGCAGGTTGGTCTGCTCGGCGATGCTGCCGATGACCCCGAGAATGGATCCTATCTGCTGCACATCCTGCTGCATGGCGGCGATGGACCGGGCCGTGCTCTCCACCTCAGCCACCAGCGCGGTCACGCTGGCCATGGCCTGATCGACCACCAGGCGCGACTGGCTCGCCAGCTGCTGGCTCTGGCCGGTCAACTGGGCCGTGCTGGCCGCACTCTCGGATACCGACACTGCGGTGCGGCTCATCTCGTTGATGGCGGTGACGACCTGCTCCGTCTCGCGCACATGCTCGGCCAGCAACCCTTGAGCCGAGCCGGTCTGCCTGGCCAAGCCGGCGATGCCGTCATTGAACTGGCCGCTGGCCTCCCTCACCTCCCCCATCATCTCCTGCAGACGCTCGATGAAGCGGTTGATGCCGCTCGAGATCTGGCTGAGGTCGTCCTTGCCGGTCACCGTCAGGCGGCGGGTCAGGTCACCATTGCCTTGTGACAGCTCCAGCACCAGGTCGCGCAGGGAGAGGATGGGGCGATAGGCCAGATTGAGCGCCACCATGGACAGCAGCAACACCAGCGCCGCGACCCCGAACAGGGCCAGGGTGATCTTGCCATTGAGCGCCTGGGTCATGGTCTGGATATAGTCGAGATCCACGTAACCGGTCAGCGTCCACTGGCTGCCGCGGATATCCAGCTGGTTGGGGCGTGCCTCGCTCTCCCCTTGCGGCTTGCTGTCGTAGAGCACCTTGCCCCGGCTGTCGGCCAGCGAGAAGTAGCGCCCTTCGCCGCTCACCTTGGCCAGCAACTGCTTGAACTCGCTCATGTCGAGGTAATAGAGGTAGGCGGAGTCGGCGCCCCTGGGCACCAGGATGGAGATGACGGGCTTGCCATCCAGCTGCTGCAGCGGGCTGACGGTGATCTGATTATTGGCGGCGGGGATCAGCTTGCGCAGTGCCTCGACCCTGGCCGGATCATTGATGACCCCGTTCACGTCGAACGCCATGTCACCGATCAGCTTGACGATGTTGTGGAATCCGGTCTCCTGCAGGGCCTTCTTGACGCTGGTCACCCCGAGGTTGAGATTGGCCGCCAGCAGCACCTTCTGATTGATGTCCCCCGCCAGCTTCTCTTTGACCAGGGTGATCTGCTCGTTGATGTTCTGGGTGGCCTGGGTGCGGATGTAGCCGCTGATGAAGTGATTGACGCTGAGCCAGGCGGTGCCGATGGTGACCAGGATGGCGAGCAGCAGGAGGACGTTAATCTTGACTTTGAATGGCATGGAATGGGTCCCTCCAAAGAGAGAGGGCCGGTCTCTCCCGGCCCTCTCTGCCAATGCTTACTTCTTCTTGGCGTACTTCATGGAGTCCAGCGCGACCGCCAGTATGATGATGCCGCCCTTGATGATGAACTGCCAGTAGGGGCTGACACCGATATAGGTCAGACCGTAGTTGATCAGGGTGAAGATGAGCACCCCGGTGATGACTCCGGCCACTGTGCCCACACCACCGGCGAAGGAGACCCCGCCCACCACGCAGGCCGCGATGGCGTCGAGCTCATACATGAAGCCGAGGTTGTTGGTGGCGCTGCCGATACGGCCGGCCTCCAGCATGCCACCGAAGGCGTAGAACACCCCGGCCAGGGCATAGATCACCACCAAGTTGACGGCGACGTTGACGCCGGACACCTTGGCGGCCTCGGGGTTGCCGCCGATGGCGAAGATGTTCTTGCCGAAGCGGGTCTTGTTCCACAGCACCCAGACGAACACGCTGGCAATGGCGGCGTAGAAGGTGAGGTAGGATAGCTTGAACCCCCCCAGCTTGATGAACCCCTGCGCGAAGCTCGAGAAGCGGGGATCGAAGCCGGCTACCGGCGAGGCACCCACGGAATCGAAGTACAGCGAGTTGATGCCGTAGACGATGATCATGGTACCCAGGGTGGTAATGAAGGGGGTCACGTTCAGGTAGGCCACGATCAGACCGTTGAGCAGACCGATCAGGGCCCCCACGGCACAGACCAGCAGGATCACCACCGGAATGGGCACTTCACCCAGGCTGGGGAACACCTTGTTGACGTTGGTCAGCGCCTGCAACATGGTGGCGGCGATCAGGGCGGCCAGGCCGACCTGACGACCGGCCGACAGGTCGGTGCCCTGGGTGATGATGATGCCCGCCACCCCGAGTGCGATGATGACCCGCACCGAGGACTGGGTCAGGATGTTGCTGAAGTTGGTGAGGCTCAGGAAGGAGGGCTCCTTGATCACTATGACCATGAGCAACACCAGCAGCACCACATAGATGCCGTTCTCTTTGAGCGCCTGCATCAGATTGAAATTTTTAGCCGACTCCATAATGTCTTCCTGTCTATAGGTACAGAGATGCCAGGCGTAGGATCTCGCTCTGGTCAGTTTCTTTGGTGTTGACGATCCCGGCGACCCGGCCATTGCTCATGACCATGATGCGATCCGTGATCCCGAGCAGCTCCGGCATCTCTGAGGAGATGATGATGATGCCCTTGTCCTTCTTGGCCAGCTCCAGGATGAGCTGGTAGATCTCGAACTTGGCACCGACGTCGATACCCCGGGTCGGTTCATCCAGCATCAGGATCTCAGGTTGGGTCAGCAGCCAGCGGCCGATGATGACCTTCTGCTGGTTGCCACCGGACAGGGAGCCAATCTGTGTCTGCTGGGTCGGGGTCTTGACCCGCATGGAGTCGATGACCCATTGGGTGTCACTCTTCATCTTGTTGTTGCTGAGCAGCCCCATGGAACTCTTGTAGCTGTCCATGTTGGCGATCAGGGAGTTGAACGCGATGTCGAGACGGGAGTAGATACCGGTGGAGCGCCGCTCCTCGGTGACCAGGGCGAAGCCGTTCTGGATCGCCTCGTGGGCATTGTGATTGGCCACCTCTTTGCCATGCAGCTTGATGGCGCCGCCGCTGCGATCGCGGATGCCAAACAGGGTCTCGACGATGTCGGTGCGCTTGGCGCCCACCAAGCCGGCGATACCGAGGATCTCACCCTTGTGCAGGTCGAAGGTGACGTCCTGAATGGATGGCTGGTTCTTCGCCGTCAGATGCTCAACCTCCAGGATGACCTCTTTCGGCTGATTGGTTTTCTCCGGGAAGCGCTGGGTCAACTCACGACCGACCATCATGCCGATGATCTGATCCATGGTCATGCCCTTGAGCGGCTGAGTCGCCACCCACTGCCCATCCCGCAATATGGTGATCTCGTCACACAGCTGGAAGATCTCTTCCATCTTGTGGGAGATGTAGACGATGCCGCAGCCCTTCTCTTTCAGCTTATTGATGATCTTGAAGAGGTGATTGACCTCTTTCTCGGTCAAGGAGGAGGTGGGCTCGTCCATGATGACAATCTTGGCATCATAAGAGAACGCCTTGGCGATCTCGATCATCTGCATCTGGGACACGGATAGCGTGCCCACCTTGACCCGAGGATCGATATCGATATCCAGTTCGTCGAAGATATGTTTGGTGTCGTGGTACATCTTGCCGTGGTCGACGAACCAGCCCTTGGTGGGGTAGCGGCCGAGCCACATGTTGTCCATCACGGTGCGTTGCAAGACCAGGTTCAACTCCTGGTGCACCATGGAGACGCCGTTCTCCAGCGCCTCTTTGGACGAGGTGAAGTTGACCTCCTCGCCCTTGAAGAAGATCTTGCCCTCATCCTTCTCATAAATGCCGAACAAGCACTTGAGCAGCGTGGATTTACCCGCGCCATTCTCGCCCATCAACGCATGCACAGAATGAGGACGGACCCGTAAATTGACATTATCGAGTGCCTTGACGCCGGGAAAGCTCTTACTGACGTCAATCATCTCCAACAGCCATTCTGATTGTTGCCGTGTTGTCATATCAGCCATCACATCGGGTTGAAATAGAGGGCAAGGGGTCACCTTGCCCAGGAGGAGGGAATTACTCGAATTGAGCCAGGTTGTCTTTGTCTACGCCCACGTAGGCAACGCGGACGACCTTGTTGTCGATCTTCCACTTGGTGCCTTCACCGGCCGGTTTGCCTTCAGCCAGGTTCTTGGTCAGCTCGAAGGTGGCTTTCGCCTGGTTGGCCGCATCGTTCAGCACTGTACCCGCCATGGCACCGCTCTTGACCATAGCCAGCGCCTCGGGCAACGCATCGACACCGAACACCGGGATGGCGGTCTTGCCTTGGGCCTTGAGGGATTCAACAGCGCCCATTGCCATGCCATCGTTGTTGGCGATGACCACTTCGATCTTGTTGGCGTTGGGGCCGGAGATCCAGGCATCCATCTTGTCTTTGGCCATGGCGGTATCCCACATACCGGTATCCATGTGCAGCTGCTGGGTCTTGAGGCCGCCGTCGTTCAGGGTCTTGACGACATAGGTGGTGCGAGCTTCGGCATCCGGGTGGCCAGGCTCACCCTTGAGCAGCACGAACTGGATGACGCCATCCTTGTTCAGATCCCATTCCGGATGGGCTTTCCAATGTTTGGCGATCAGCTGACCCTGGATGATGCCTGACTCCTTGGAGTCGGTACCCACGTAGTAGGCCTTGTCATAGCTGGCGAGATCGGCCGCACTCGGTTCCTTGTTGTAGAACACCACAGGTACATCTTCGCCACGGGCTTTCTCAATCACGACAGGGGCCGCCGCAGGATCAACCAGGTTGATCGCCAGCGCCTTCACACCCTTGGCCAGCAGCACGTCGATCTGGTCGTTCTGCTTGGACTGGTCATTCTGGGAGTCATTCATCAGCAGCTCGACACCTGGGTTCGCCACCGCTTCCTTCTCAATTGCCTTGCGTACCACGGCCATGAAGTTGTCGTCGTACTTGTAGACGGTCACACCGATACGGGTTTCAGCGTGGGCGGTGGCACCGGCCGTCAGTCCCATCAGCAGGGCGGCAACTGTCGTGAGTTTTTTCATTGTTATGCTCCGATCTCTAATATCTGTTTTTGTAGGGAATGCTGTACACCATGTGAACTGGCGCGAGCCTAATGTAATCAGTTTGTTGTCTGGAGTTCTGTGATCCTGACGACAAAATGAAAACGTTTACACTCTGTTACACAGCAACAAATTCGTTAAATATTAACTACTTAAACACAACCAAGACTCAATCGATTCGTTTTGGTGTTCATGGGGGAGTCAGATTCAGCGTAGAACACAGTTCCAATAGTAGCTCCCTGGCCGCAGCCAATATTCTGGCCGCACGCTCTGGCTCCAGGAGTCATCACCTCCAACACCCATGTGGAAGCCATCGAGACAGAGGTGCAGCCCACCCTCCGCCACCAGATCGGTCTGATGGCGGGCCAGGGCGAGTTGCGGCTGGCTGTAACGGCTGACGCTGAAGTGAAACTTGCCAGCGATGGTGATCTCCCCCAACTGCAACCGGCGGGTATCGCAACGCAGGCCGTTGTCGGTCGGGAACACATAGAGTGTGTGCAGGGCATCGAGCGGAAGCTGCCAGCGACCGAGATCGGCGGCGAGCAGGCGATCCGGGTAGTTCTCATGGGGGCCTCGCCCCAGCCAGCTCACCTCGTCGATCTCGTCAACCAGCCAGAGCCTGGCGCCGATGCGGGGTAGCGATGGCAGGTCGGCGGCGACCTCCACCTCGATGGCGAGCGCCATGGCACCATCGGCACCGAAGCTGTGGCGCCAGTGGGTCAGCAGCTTGAGCTCTTCTCCGACGAAGTAACCGTGCCGGACCAGCGCGGTTCCCTGGTCCGGGTTCACCGTCAGCCCCAGGCAGCGATGCTGCAGGTCGTTGAGTCCAGCCTCCTGCCAGCGGGCGATCCAGGCGTTGGGATCTATGTGATCCGCCTCGCTGGCGCCTATGTCGTTGTCCAGCGGCGCGCGGTAGAAGTGATCGGCGATGGCATCCCGCAGCCGCTCCTGCCCCTGCTTTTGCCAGCTGCGGATCCGCCCGCTGGTCTTGTCCAGTTGCCACTCGCTGCCAGCCGCACAGACGAGCCAATGATCCGGCTGCTCCTTTATCGTGGCGGGGTTAAACGCCGCCGGTATCGCCATCGGTGTTGGCAGCATAAATTGCTGGCGAGCTACCTCGTGGCCCGCCTCGGCCCAGGCCGTGGCGCCCTGCTGCACTATGGCCAGCTCCAGCCAGGCCAGAGAGCCCGCGGCGAAGCTCGGCAGTTGCTCCAGCAGGGTCAGGGTCAGGCTGGCCTGGGGTGCCAGGCCGAGCGGGCATTCCCCCTGCGCCAGCACGGCGCCATCCTCACACAGCCGCCAGCGCAGCAGCTCGTTGTCCGTGGTGCGGAACAGGTAGTCGCTGGTGATCTCGACCTCCAGCGGCCGTTGGCTTTTCAGCGCCAACACGAAGGGCTGCTGGGCACGCTTGGCCTCGAACAGGGCGGGATGAGGGGTTCGGTCCGGGAATAGCAGGCCGTTGCAGCAGAATTGGCGATCGTTGGGCATGTCGCCGAAGTCGCCGCCGTAGGCCCAATAGTGGCGGCCATCGTCGGTCGCCTTGTCGAGCCCCTGATCGACCCAGTCCCAGACAAAGCCGCCCTGCAGGCGGGGATGATCGCGAAACGCCTGCCAGTAGTGGGCAAAGCCCCCCAGGCTGTTGCCCATGGCATGGGCGTACTCGCACAGGATCAGCGGCCGGGTCTCGTCCGGCAGCCCGATCCACTTGGCCAGCGCCCACTTGGGCACCGCCGGGAAGGGCTGATCCTGGTGGGTGCGGGCATACATGGGGCAGATGATGTCGGTGGCCGGGGTATCGGCCCCACCCCCCTCGTACTGGACGGGGCGGCTCGGATCGGCGCGCTTGACCCACTGGTACATGGCATCGTGGGCGGGGCCATAGCCGGACTCGTTGCCCAGGGACCAGATGATGATGCTGGGGTGATTGAAGTCCCGCGCCACCATGCGGGTGACCCGCTCCAGGAAGGCGCCGCTCCAGGCGGGATCCTGCGCCAGCCGCCCCATGGGGGTCATGCCGTGGGTCTCCAGATTCGCCTCGTCCACCACATAGAGGCCGAGCCGGTCACACAGTCGATAAAACTCGGGGTGATTGGGGTAGTGGGAGCAGCGCACCGCGTTGAAGTTGTGCTGCTTCATCAGCCGCAGATCCTGCTCCATGGCGGCCGGGGTCACCACATGGCCCAGGGCGGGATCGTGCTCGTGGCGATTGGCGCCGCGGATCAGCAGGGGCTGGCCGTTGACCCGCAGCAGACCGCCGCGGATCTCCACCGCCCGAAAGCCCACGTCATGGGCCTCGCTCTCGATGGGCAAGCCCTGCTCGTCCAGTAACGTCAGGGTCAGGCGATAGAGGTGAGGGGTCTCGGCGCTCCATTTATGGGGCGCGACGACCTCCAGCCACAGCTCGGCGCGATCCCCGAAGGCTCCCTTCTCGTCGATGGCCCCGGTGCCGAGCGGCTGGCGTCGGCGGGTGATCAGCTCGTCGCCAAGATAGAGGCTCGCCTCCACCGCCAGCCCGCTGCCATCGTTGACCTGCAGCGCCACCTTGAGGCGGGCATCCCGGTAGCAGGCATCCAGCAGCGGCGTCAGCCGCACGTCCAGCAGGTGGCGTTCGGGTTTGTGGAGCAGGCTGACGGAGCGGAAGATGCCGCTGAGGCGCCACATGTCCTGATCCTCCAGGTAGGAGCCATCGGACCAGCGCAGCACCAGCGCCGCCAGCCGGTTGGGACCGGCCTGCAGGAAGGGGCTGAGATCGAATTCGGCGGGCAGCCGGCTGTCCTGGGAGTAGCCGACCCAGCGACCGTTGCAGAACAGATAGAAGGCGCTGTCGACCCCGTCGAAGATGACCCGGGTCTGACCCTCTGCCAGCCAGTCGGCGGGCAGGTCAAACTCACGGGAGTAGCAGCCGGTCGGATTGGCCGCCGGCACCCTGGGCGGATCACAGGGGAAGGGATACTTGATGTTGGTGTAGATGGGGCGATCGAAACCCTGCAGCTGCCAGTTACCCGGCACAGCGACGGTCGTCGCCTCCGGCAGATCCTGATGCAGCCAGGCATCGGGCACCTGTTCGGGCGCCGCGAAGAAGGAGAACTGCCAGTCGCCATCGAGCAATAGCCGCGACGGCGAGGCGAGCCCGCTCCGCGCATCGGCCTCGCTGCGCCAGCTGGACAGCGGGGTATGGGCTGGCAGCCGGTTGACGGCGGTAATGGCCTGGGTCTGCCAGTCCTGACGGGCCAAGATCTCCCTGATCATCCTCTCTCTTCCTGTATGAGCGTTGAACACGTCAGCAGTGTAGGAGAGTTTCACACCCGAAACGGCGATCTCGCTCACACAGGTGTAAACGATTACACTGGGGATGTTAAGTAAAACAGGGTAAAAATGATTAAAGATGAGTAAAAAACGACGAGCGTCACCATGAGTGGACTCACGGCGACGATAAGACGGAATGGCGGGGTTCGTTCAGCCCCATATTTGGGTCATGGAGTGGCTATTGAGGCACGACCAGAGCCTGGCGGGATCACAGAATGAGGAGTGAACAGCAGGAGCATGTAAACGGGTCGCCATCTCCCGCTCAATCGTCATCGAGGCAGGATCAGGGTCTGACGGGAATAATGGCGTGACGATTGAGCAGCATTGGCGTGCAGATGGGCC
The DNA here is from genome assembly GCF_963895295.1 of Aeromonas sp. sia0103. Taxonomy (NCBI): domain Bacteria; kingdom Pseudomonadati; phylum Pseudomonadota; class Gammaproteobacteria; order Aeromonadales; family Aeromonadaceae; genus Aeromonas; species Aeromonas sp. sia0103. Next base: position 88,931 of record NZ_CAWQKG010000062.1, read on the forward strand.
GTCAACTCCCGCTCAATCGTCATAGAAGCAGGATCAGGGTCTGACGGGAATCATGAAGGGACTATTGAGCAGCAGCCTTGGCGTGCAGACGGGCCGTCATCTCCTGCTCAATCGTCATAGACGCAGGATCAGGGTCTGACCGGGGCTACCGAGTGGCGATTGATCAGGGTCGGGGTGTAGACGCGGCTCTGCACCACCTCGCTCTCGCCCGCGGCGAGTTGCAACGCCAGCTTGGCCGCCTGCGCCGCCATCAGCTCGATGGGGTAGCGCATGGTGGAGAGCTTGGGCCTCAGGTATCTGGCGTAGATGATGTCATCGAAGCCGACCACGGAGACCTCTTCCGGCACCTTGAGGCCATTGTCGGCCAGCACCGAGATGGCCCCCGCCGCCATGGCGTCGTTGTAAGCCACCACGGCCGTGATGCTGAGCCCCTTGGCCAGCAGGTTGAGCATGGCGCGCTCCCCCCCCTCTTCATTGGGCATGCCGCTCTCGACCAGTTCGGGATCCGCACTCAGACCCGCCTCGAGCAGGGCATCCTGATAGCCCTGCAGGCGCTGCTGGGCATCCTCGATGGCATGATCCGAGCTGACGAAGGCGATGTGACGATGACCCAGCTCCAGCAGATGGCGGGTCGCGGTGGCGGCCCCCTGCCGGTTGTTGAGGGCGATGCAGCGCCCCCTCAGGGCCGGAATATCTCGATTGATCAACACCATGCCGGGTACCCGCAGGGCATAGTCGATCAACTCCTCATCGCTCAGCGCCTTGCTGTGTACCACCAGCGCCTCGCAGCGTTTGCCGATCAACAGCTCGATGGACTCCCGCTCCTGCTGTGCCCTGTGAAAACCGTTACCCATCAGCAGGTGTAACCCTTGTTCCACCGCCACCGCAGCCACCCCCTTGACCAGGGCTCCGAAGAAGGGATCCGCCACATCGCCGACCACCACACCCATGGTGTCACAGGTCTGGTTGACCAGCGCCCGGGCGTTGGCATTGGGGGTGTAGCCCAGCTCGGCCATGGCTTTTCGCACCACCTCGCGGGAGGCGGCGCTGGCCTTGGGTGAGTTGTTCATCACCCGTGAAACCGTTGCCACCGATACGTTGGCCAAACGGGCGACATCCTTGATGGTACTCATGCTGTTTTCACTTATTTCACGGTTTTGGACGGGGCCATTATACCGAGCAATCCCACTGATGACAGGGGAAAAGCCGAGGTCGTTCATTTTTGCCTCAGCAATTTTGTGTAATCGTTTACACAAATATGTTAGCCCGCTCACAGTTTGAGGGGGAGCGCCTCGGCTAGACTCCTGCTCAGGCTTTCCTATGTGGGGAACGGATAGTGGAGAAGAGGATGAAAGTACTGGTCACCGGCGGCTGTGGTTACATTGGCAGCCATACCTGCCTTGCCTTGCAGGCCGCAGGCATGGAACCCGTGGTGGTGGACAATCTGTGCAACAGCAAGCCCGGCGTGCTGGCGCGGATCGCCGCCATCAGCGGGCGTGAACCCCTGTTCTATCGGGGCGACATTCGTGACGAGGCCCTGCTGGATCGCATCTTCGCCGAGCAGGAGATCGAGGCGGTGATCCACTTCGCCGCCCTCAAGGCGGTCGGCGAGTCGACCCGCATCCCCCTCGACTACTACCAGAACAACCTGAGCGGCACCCTGGTCCTGCTGCATGCCATGAAGCGCGCCGGCGTCCACAACCTGGTGTTCAGCTCCTCGGCCACCGTCTATGGTGACCCGGCAAGCACCCCCATCCGGGAAGACTTCCCGCGCAGCGCCACCAACCCCTACGGCCGATCCAAGCTGATCATCGAGCAGATCCTCGAGGATCTGCAGGCCGCCGAGCCCCACTGGAGCATGACGCTGCTGCGCTACTTCAACCCGGTCGGCGCCCACGAATCCGGCACCATGGGGGAGGATCCCCAGGGCATTCCCAACAATCTGATGCCCTTCCTGACCCAGGTCGCCATCGGCCGTCGCGACTGCCTCTCCGTCTTTGGAAACGATTACAATACCCTGGACGGTACCGGTGTGCGCGATTACATCCATGTGGTGGATCTCGCCGAGGGGCACGTCAAGGCGCTGCAGCACTGCACCCATAAGGGTGGCGTCCACCCCTACAACCTGGGCACCGGCCAGGGCCAGAGCGTGTTGCAGATGGTCGCGGCGTTCGAGGCGGCCTGCGGTCACCCCCTGCCCTATCGCATCGAGCCGAGACGCCCTGGCGACATCGCCGAGTGCTGGGCCGATCCGACCAAGGCCGAACGCGAGCTGGGCTGGCACGCCAGCCGGGATCTCGCCGCCATGTGCGCCGACAGCTGGCGCTGGCAATCCACCAATCCACGGGGGTATGAGTCGTGATGGCACACTCCTTCCCCATTAACGCCCCTGCGGCGGCTACCCTTTTCATTTCACCAGGCATTGAGGAGTGATGATGTTCAACCCGGTTGATCACCCCCACCGTCGTTTCAACCCACTGACCGGCCAGTATGTGCTGGTCTCCCCCCACAGGGCCAAGCGCCCCTGGCAGGGTCAGGTTGAGAAGATAAGCCAGGCCCCGAGCCAGGCCCACGACCCCGACTGTTTCCTCTGCGCGGGCAATCGCCGGGTCACCGGCGACCAGAACCCCGACTATCAGGAGACCTTCGTCTTCACCAACGACTTCGCCGCCCTGATGCAGGACACCCCGGCCGCCAGCGACGCCCAGGATCCCCTGCTGCGACTGGAAGCCGCCCGTGGCACCAGCCGGGTCATCTGCTTCTCGCCGGATCACGGCAAGACCCTGCCCGAGCTGACGCTGCCCGCCATCGAGGCGGTGATCCAGACCTGGCGGGATCAGGTGAGCGAGCTCTCCGCTCAATGGGAGTGGGTGCAAGTATTTGAAAACAAAGGCGCCGTCATGGGCTGCTCCAACCCGCACCCCCATGGCCAGCTGTGGGGCAGCGACTTCCTGCCCAACGAGATCGCCCGCGAAGAGCAGCACCAGCGCGACTGGCTGGCCGAGCATGGCCGCCCGCTGCTGGTCGACTACGTGGAGCGGGAACTGAACGATCGCTCCCGCATCGTGGTGGAAACCGAGCACTGGCTGGCGGTGGTCCCCTTCTGGGCGGCCTGGCCGTTCGAGACCCTGCTGCTACCCAAGGCCCATGTGCCCTCCCTGCTGAGCCTCAGTCCCGAGCAGCAACAGGATCTGGCGGTGGCGCTCAAGGAGCTCACCAGCCGCTACGACAACCTGTTCGAGTGCAGCTTCCCCTACTCCATGGGCTGGCACTTTGCGCCGCCCAACTCGGATTGCCCAGAAGCCTGGCAACTGCACGCCCACTTCTACCCGCCCCTGCTGCGCTCCGCCACTGTGCGCAAGTTCATGGTGGGCTTCGAGATGCTGGCCGAGACCCAGCGCGATCTGACCCCGGAGCAAGCCGCCGAGCGGCTGCGCGCGCTCAGCCCCATTCACTACAACCAAGCCAAAGAGGAAGCAGTATGACCCCCAGCCAACGCGTCAGCGCCGTCTATGCCGAGCAGTTTGAGCAGCCGCCCGAGCTGCTGGTGCGCGCCCCCGGTCGCGTCAACCTCATCGGCGAACACACAGATTACAACGACGGCTTCGTGCTGCCCTGCGCCATCGACTACGAGACCTGTGTCGCCATCGGCCTGCGCGACGACAACCTGGTGCAGGTGATCGCCGCCGACTACGACAACCAGCGCGACCTGTTCGATCTCGCACAGCCCATCGAACACCATGCCGACCAGCGCTGGAGCGACTACATCCGCGGCGTGGTGAAGCACCTGCAGGCCCGCGGCCATGTGTTGCGCGGCCTCAATCTGGTGGTCTCCGGCAACGTGCCGCAGGGCACGGGTCTCTCCTCCTCCGCCTCGCTGGAGGTAGCCATCGGCCAGGCCTTCAAGGAGGCGCTGGGGCTTCACATCAGCCAGGCCGAGATCGCCCTCAATGGCCAGCAGGCGGAGAACCAGTTTGTCGGCTGCAACTGCGGCATCATGGATCAGATGATCTCCGCCAGCGGCAAGACGGATCACGCCCTGCTGCTGGACTGCCGCTCGCTGGAGACTCGCCTCATCCCCATGCCCGCCGATCTGGCGGTGCTGATCGTCAACTCCAACGTGCGCCGCGGCCTGGTGGACAGCGAATACAACACCCGCCGCCAGCAGTGTGAGACCGCCGCCCGCCACTATGGGGTCAAGGCACTGCGGGATCTGGATCTGGCCGCACTGGAGGCCGGCAAGGCCGGGCTGGACGAGGCCTGCTATCGCCGTGCCCGCCACGTGGTGGGGGAAAACGCCCGCACCCTGGCCGCCGCCGATGCGCTGGCCTGCGGCGATCTGGTTCGCCTCGGCGAGCTGATGGGTCAATCCCATGTCGCCATGCGCGACGACTTCGAGATCACAGTGCCCGCCATCGACGGCCTGGTGGAGATCATCAAGGCGCAGATCGGCACCCAGGGTGGCGTGCGCATGACCGGCGGCGGCTTCGGCGGCTGCGTGGTCGCCCTGCTGCGCCCGGAGCAGGTGAATGAGGTGATCGCCGCGGTCGAAGCCCAGTACCCTGCCAGGTTCGGCCTCAAGGCGGACAGCTATGTCTGCCGCGCCAGCGCCGGAGCCGGGGTGATCGCATGAAGGAGTTCCATCTGCAGAATGACGCCGGGTTGCGCCTCGGCGTGCTCGACTTCGGTGCCACCCTGACCGCCCTCGAGCTGCCGGTCGATGGCCATTATCGCAACGTGCTGCTCGCCTGCGAACCGACCGACTACCCCGGGCAGAACGCCTATCTCGGTGCCATCGTCGGCCGTTTTGCCAACCGCATCGGTGGCGCCCGCCTGACACGGGACGGCCAGCACTGGTCTCTCGATGCCAACGAAGGCACCACCTGCCTGCACGGCGGCAGCCAGTCGTTGCATAACAGGGAGTGGCAGGTATCCGAGCTGGCCGGGGATCGCATTCGTCTACACATCCGGCTGGCCGACGGCGAGCAGGGCTTCCCCGGCAACCTGGATGTCAACCTGGAGTACCGGCTCGAACAGCAGGACTTGGTGATCGAACTCACCGCCACCACGGATGCGCCGACGCCGGTGAATCTCACCAGCCACGCCTACTTCAATCTGGATGGCGGCGATGTGCGCGAGCACAGCATCAGCATCGCGGCCGATCACTACCTGCCGATCGACGAGCACTCGCTGCCGCTGGGCAAGGCCGAGGTGACGGGCCCATTCGACCTGCGCCAGCGCCGCCTCGTTGGTGAGGAGTGGTTGAGTCACCCGCAGCAGATCGGGGCCTGTGGCTACGATCACTGCTTCCTGCTGAACCCGCTCCCCGGCCAAGCCGCCGTGACCCTCGTCTCGGGCGACGAGCGCCTTCGCATGGAGATGTATACCGACCAGCCTGGCGTGCAGCTCTACACCGGCAACTGGCTGGCGGGCACCCCGGCCAGGGGCGGTGGCGAGTGGCAGAACCATCAGGGACTCTGCCTGGAGGCGCAACAGCTGCCGGACAGCCCCAACCGCCCCGAGTTGGGGGATCCCTGGTTGCAGCCGGGCGAGACCTACCGCCACGTCACCCGTTACCGCCTGATCCCCACGCACTAAGCCCTGCTCTCTCTCCCAAAGAAAGGGGATTCGGGTTGCGTTGCCGTCGTCACCGCTGGGTGATGGCGGCTACCAGTCCCCTTCTCCCCTCGCGGGAGCAGGGCGGGGAATGCAGGGAATATCTGACCGCTCAAATCCAATATCGTGAACCAGCCCCAACCCAGGAGTTTTTATGGATGACAACTACCTAGCGGCACCCGACCGTTACCAGCGCCAACCCTATCGCGCCGTGGGCCGCCACGGCCTGCGCCTGCCCAGCATAGGGCTGGGGCTCTGGCACAACTTCGGCGAGGGCAGCGATCCCGCCAAGGTGAAGGCCATGGTGCACCAGGCGTTCGATCTGGGCATCACCCACTTCGATCTGGCCAACAACTACGGGCCGCCCCCCGGCTCCGCCGAGACCACCTTCGGCACCGTGCTCAAGCGCAGCCTGGCCCCCTATAGAGACGAGCTGATCATCGCCAGCAAGGCGGGCTACGTGATGTGGGATGGCCCCTACGGGGACGGCGGCAGCGCCAAGTACCTGTTTGCCAGCCTGCACCAGAGCCTGCGCCGGCTCGGCCTCGACTACGTCGACATCTTCTACCACCACAGGCCGGACTCCCGTACCCCGCTGGAGGAGACCTGCCAGGCACTGGCGCTGATGGTGCGTCAGGGCAAGGCGCTCTATGTCGGCCTCTCCAACTACCCGGCCGAACTGGCCGCCAGGGCGGCGACCCGGCTGGCGGAGCTCGGTACCCCCTGCCTGGTCAATCAGCTCAAATACTCCCTGTTCCAGCGGGAGATCGAGGCCGAGACCCTGCCGGTCTGCCGCGAGCAGGGGGTGGGGGTCGTTGCCTTCTCCCCCCTGGCCGGCGGCCTGCTCAGCGATCGCTATCTGGCCGGGATCCCCGCGGATTCCCGCGCCGCCAGCGCCAGCCCCTTCCTCCAGCCCGATCAGATCACCCCGGAGAAGCTGGCCAGGATCCGGGCCCTGCACGCCCTGGCACAGCAGCGGGGGCAGGAGTTGTCACAGCTGGCACTGCAATGGGTGCTGCGCGATCCCGTGGTGAGCTGCGCCCTGATCGGCGCCAGCAATCCGCAGCAGATAGCCAGCGCGGTCGATGCCCTCAGCCTGCCGCCGTTGGATGCCGAGTGGCAGCAAAAAATCCTGGCGGTACTCCGCTGACTGCGGCGCAATATTCTCTGGTTGCCTGGGTTATTTTCCGCCATCATTGGTCGCCCCGACTCCGCTCGGGGCTGCTTTTATCCGGACCAATCAACCAAGAGATCTGAATCATGACAGAGTCCTACGCCCTGTTTGTCGCCTTTGTGCTGGGCATAGTGGAAGGCCTGACCGAGTTTCTGCCCGTTTCATCCACCGGCCACATGATCATCGTCGGCCACCTGCTCGGTTTCGAAGGCCCCAAGGCCGCCACCTTCGAGGTGGTCATTCAGATGGGCTCCATACTGGCGGTCGTGGCCGTGTTCTGGCGCCGGCTGTTCGGGCTGATTGGCATCCATTTCGGCCAGAAGCCAGCCAAGGGCCACGCCACCCTGTCGCTGATCCACATCATCCTCGGCATGCTGCCCGCCGTGGTCATAGGCCTCGCCATTCACAGCTGGATCAAGGCCAACCTGTTCGGCCCCGAGACGGTGATGTATGCCCTGGTCGCCGGCGGCATCCTGCTGATCATCGCCGAGAAGTTCCGCCCCGCGGTGCGCTCCGAGACCCTGGATGACATCAGTTACCAGCAGGCGCTCGGCATAGGCCTGTTCCAGTGCCTGGCGCTCTGGCCCGGCTTCTCCCGCTCCGGCGCCACCATCAGCGGCGGCATGCTGATGGGGATCAGCCGTCAGGCGGCGGCCGAGTTCTCCTTCATCCTGGCGGTGCCCATGATGGTGGCCGCCAGCGGACTAGATCTCTACAAGAGCCGCGACTTCCTCTCCATGGCCGACTTCCCCATGTTCGCGGTGGGCTTCGTCACCGCCTTCGTGGTGGCCATGATCGCCATCAAGACCTTCCTCGCGCTGATCCGCCGGCTCGACTTCATCCCGTTCGCCATCTACCGCTTCGTGGTGGCCTTCGCCGTCTATCTGGTGTTCGTGGCCTGAGCCCTTGCTCGCCACACGAAAAAAGGGACCCGACGGGTCCCTTTTTTTATGCCTGCGACCGGCCTCAGTAGAGCCGATCCCTGAGGCCGTTCAGCAGCCGTGACAGCCCCCTGGTGAAGCGGACCGGGGCATCCAGCACCGTGTAGCAGAGGCAGCCGTCCGGGGTGTGCGGGCTGTGGGAGTGGCTGGCATCGCGCCAGATGAAGTCCCCCGCCTGATAGCGGACCTCGCCATCCTGGATGTTGCCCGCCAGCAGCAGGGTCAGCTCGTAGCCCTGATGGGTGTGCTCCGGGATGCGCCCACCCGCCTCTATGTGCAGCAGGCTGGCCCGCGCCCCCTGCTCCACCAACGGCAGGCGGTGCTGACGGATGGCGCCGACATGGCGCCAGTCGGCCTCATGGTAGCGGGCAAGGGCCCTGGGCAGGGGATACTCCCGGCCGGCCACCCGCAGCTCGGGGACGGGGTCGGCGGTGTTCACCACGGGCAGCAGGGGTTGCTGCAGTATCTCCGCCAGCATGGCATCCAGCACCGGCACCATGGCCTCTTCGGGAGCCGGGGTCTCGAGATGGCGGGCCGCCAGCTCCTCCTCACAGGCGTGCAGCCAGGCGCCACAATCGGCACAGAGTTCGCAGTGGGCCGAGACGCCGACCGTCAGCGGCAGTGGCAATTCGCCGGCGGCAAAGGCGCGCAGCATGACGTGGGTGGGATGGGCTTTAATCATGCTCTTGCTCCACATGCTCTTTCAGCTTCTGCAATGCCAGCCGCAGCCTGGACTTGATGGTACCGAGCGGGACCCCGAGCAGATCCGCCAGCTCCTGCTGGGAGAGCTCCTGCAGGTAGATGCCGCGCACCACCTGCTGCTGGGCCTGGGGCAGGGCGTCGAGATGGTGCGCCATCTGGCTCGTCAGCACGGCCCCTTCCCCCTCGCTCAGCCGATCCTCTTCCGCCCTGAACTCCAGCACGGGCCACAGCTCCTCGGCGCAGAGATCCTCCTTGCTGGCCCGGCGCCGGCGCAGCATGTCGAAACACTGGTTGCGCATCACCGTGTAGATCCAGGTGGTGGGGGCGCCCCGCTCGGGGTGATAGAGCCGCGCCTTCTGCCAGACCAGCAGCATGGTCTCCTGCACCAGCTCCAGCGCATTGGCTTCGCTGCCGAGATGGCGCAGGCCATAGCCGCGGATGCGGGGGGCAAAGTGGTGAAACAGGGTGGCGAAGGCAGCCTTGTCGGCCTGCTCCGCCACGCGCAGCAGGTTCGCCTTCAGGTCACCATCTGGGTTATCCATGCGGGTCGAGGTCCTGTGACGGATAAATGATGGGTGGCTAGTATATGTCATCGCGCCCTACCTTGATGGCTATCGCCCTTGCCAGTACGACGGCCAGTGAAAAAAGATCATCCCGCCCCATGCCGTCAATGGCTCGCCACCAGCAGCCCGCTCAGCAGCGAGAGCGCCGGCTGGTTGTTCTCGGCCGCCACCAGCCACTGCTTCTGCTCCACCGGGATGGGCAGCACCTCGAGCCAGCGCTGCGCCACCCAGCTGGCGTCGTCCCAGTCGGGGGTGGGGTAGAGCGCCGCGTATTCGGGGTAATCGTTGAACACATCCTGCAACGCCTTGACCAGGGAGTGCTGATCCGCATTGAGCCGGCTGGTCTGCCAGGGGGGCAGCGGCTCCACCTCGCCCACCCGCAGACCATCGGACTCCTGCCACAGATCGACTATCCTGACCCGCGCCACCCCGAGCACGGTGATGCCGAGCAGGCCGTCCGGCAGCAGATCGAAATCGATGATCCGCACCCGGGTGGCGATGGGGTACATGTTGCGCAGCGCCTCCGGCTGACGGGGATCCAGCATGCAGATGGCAAACTCCCGCGTCTGCGCCTCGGCGACCATGCGCTGATACCTGGGCTCGAAGATGCGCAGCGGCATGATGCCACCGGGCAGCAGGTGAGCGGAGAGCGGAAACAGCGCCAGTTTCATCAGGATCATCCTCCAACGACTTCCTCTGATGATACGACCGTGGCACGGGACGGGATCATTCAGATCGAGATGGAATAAAAAACCCGTTTACAATCAGGGGAAAATAGCCTGGACAAGCCGCTTCGATATGCAGTAGAAATGGATAACCACCACTTATTCCAATCAATATTCTGTATTGTGGTGGAAAACGCAGTGAAATATCCGCCGTGCCAATACGGGCGGGCCATTCCTATAGTTTTCTCGGCCCGATGCGGGTAAAATTCACGCCCTTATCTAGTCAGTCATTTTTCGACGCGCAACCTCGGTGGTCAGTTATGAAAGAGCATATTCATCATCTACTTGAACAAACGGTAGCCAATCTCAAGTCCGCGGGCGTGTTGCCGGCCGACCTGGAAGCCCGGGTGCAAGTAGACCGATGCAAGGAGAAGGCTCACGGTGACCTGGCCACCAACCTGGCCATGCTGCTGGCCAAACCGGCCCGCAAGAATCCCCGCGAGCTGGCCACTGCCATCATAGAGCACCTGCCCGCCTCCGACCTGATCGCCAAGGTCGAGATCGCCGGCCCCGGCTTCATCAACTTCTTCTTCGACCAGCGCTGGCTGGCCGGCCAGGTCGAGGCCATGGTGACCTCCGCCAACGCCAACGTGAAGCTGCCTGCCCCGCAGACAGTGGTGGTGGACTACTCCGCCCCCAACGTGGCCAAGGAGATGGCGGTGCACCACATCCGCTCCACCGTGCTCGGTGACGTGGCGGCCCGCGCCCTGGAGTTCCTCGGCCACAAGGTGGTGCGCGCCAACCACATCGGCGACTGGGGCACCCAGTTCGGCATGCTGATCGCCTATCTGGAGAAAATGGCCAACGAGCACGCCAGCGACATGGCGCTCAAGGATCTGGAAGCCTTCTACACCCAGGCCAAGCGTTGCTACGACGAAGACGAAGCCTTCGCCGAGCGCGCCCGCAACTACGTGGTCAAGCTGCAGGGTGGCGATGAGTACTGCCGCACCATGTGGAAGAAGCTGGTCGACATGACCATGGAACAGAACCAGATCAACTACGACCGCCTGAATGTCTCCCTGACCAACAAGGACATCATGGGCGAGTCCATGTACAACGACATGCTGCCCGCCATCGTCACCGACCTGAAAGCCAAGGGGCTGGCGGTCGAGAGCGAAGGCGCCACCGTGGTGTTCCTCGACGAATTCAAGAACAAGGATGGCGAGCCCATGGGCGTCATCATCCAGAAGAGCGATGGCGGCTTCCTCTACACCACCACCGACATCGCCTGTGCCAAGTACCGTTACGAGACCCTGGGCGCCGACCGGGTGATGTACTTCATCGACTCCCGTCAGCACCAGCACCTGATGCAGGCCTGGACCATCACCCGCAAGGCGGGCTATGTGCCGGAGTCCGTGCCCCTCGAGCACCACGCCTTCGGCATGATGCTGGGCAAGGATGGCCGTCCCTACAAGACCCGCTCCGGCGGCACCGTCAAGCTGGTCGATCTGCTGAACGAGGCCGAGGAGCGCGCCGCCGCCCTGCTGGAGAACCGCAACAGCGACCTCAGCGCCGAGGAGAAGGCCCAGGTGGTGCACGCCATCGCCATGGGCGCGGTCAAGTATGCGGATCTGTCCAAGAACCGCACCACCGACTACATCTTCGACTGGGACATGATGCTCTCCTTTGAGGGCAACACGGCCCCTTACCTGCAGTACGCCTACACCCGCATCCAGTCCATCTTCCGCAAGGCCGGCGTCGATGCCGAGACCCTGGGCGGCAAGGTGGTGCTGAACGAAGAGGCGGAAGAGGTGCTGGCCCAGAAGCTGATCCAGTTCTCCGATGCCATCAACGGCGTGGCGGACAAGGGGATGCCGCACCTGCTCTGCACCTACCTGTACGAGCTGTCCGGCAACTTCATGACCTTCTACGAAGCCTGCCCGATCAACAAGGACGGCGTCGACGAGGTCAGCCGCCAGAGCCGTCTGTTGCTGTGCGCCGCCACCGCCAAGGTCCTGAAACTGGGTCTGGGCGTACTGGGCATCCATACCCTGGAGCGCATGTAATAGATGGCAACCCGGGATTACGTCGGCAACAGCCCGAGAAGACGGGCCGGTGGTCGTAACACCAAGAAAGCGGCACCTCGCCGCTTTCCTGTTATCCCGGCACTGCTGGCCGGGGCCCTGCTCGTCGGCTTCGGCGCCTTCCTCTACCTGATCAATGGCAAGGGCGCCGATGCCCCGACCATAGAGGAGCAGGTCAAGGCCAACAAGCCGAAGGCACAGGGCAATGGCCTGCCACAGGAGAAGTGGAGCTACATCGAGCGGCTGGAGAACAAGCAGGTGGACATCATGGAGCCGCCGCCCCAGCCGGGGGTGCCGCCACCGGCGCCCACCCTCACCCTGCAGCCCGAGAAACTGCCGCAGCCGGTGCCGACCGACATCCCCCAGCCGGGGACGCCCATCGGCCAGGTGCAGCCGTACCAGCCGCAACCGGTTCAGCCCGCCAAGCCGGCCCCCGTGACCAGCGCTCAGGAGCAAGTGATCGACCGCAAGGCCGAGCTCGCGCGCATGGAGAAGGAGCTGCGGGCCGAGCAGGAGAAGGCCAAGGCGGCCGCGGCGCAGCAGACTGCGGCGGCAGACAGTGGTCGCTACATGATGCAGTGCGCCGCCCTGCGCTCACAGGATTCCGCCGAATCGCTCAAGGCGCGCATCGCCTTCGGCGCCGGCCTCTCCTCCAGCCTGCAGGTGGTCAATGGCGCCAACGGCACCGTCTACAAGGTGATGGTCGGCCCCTTCAGCGGCAAGCCTGCCGTCGATGCCGCCAACCGCAAGCTGCAAGGCGCCGGCATCAGCGGCTGTATCCCCAAGAAGGGCTGATACTCGTCCGCTCCAGACAGCAGGCAGGGCTCAACACCCTGCCTTCTTCTTATCCGCCGTCTGGCCTGCAGGCCATATGACGCCCTCTTTTATCCGCGCCATCGGCAGGGTTGAAAAACTCCGGCCTGACCCCCATCTTTCTTGCCATGCACAGTCAGGCCGTTTTTCGGCTCAAGCGAGGTAAGTAAAGTGACTACCATAGTTTCTGTCCGCCGCAACGGCCAAGTCGTGATCGGGGGGGATGGCCAGGTATCCCTCGGCAACACCGTCATGAAGGGTAACGCCCGCAAGGTTCATCGTCTCTATAACGGCAAGGTGCTGGCGGGCTTCGCCGGCGGTACCGCCGATGCCTTCACCCTGCTCGAGCGCTTCGAGGCCAAGCTGCAGGCCCACCAGGGCAATCTGGAGCGCGCCGCCGTGGCGCTGGCCAAAGACTGGCGCACCGATCGCGCCCTGCGCCGCCTCGAGGCCCTGCTGGCGGTCGCCGATGAGCACAAGTCCTTCATCATCACCGGCAACGGTGACGTGGTGCAGCCGGAGCATGATCTCATCGCCATCGGCTCGGGCGGCAACTTCGCCCAGTCGGCGGCCACCGCCTTGCTGGAGAACACCGAGCTGGATGCCAAGAGCATCGTCGAGAAGTCCCTCAAGATCGCCGGTGACATCTGCGTCTTCACCAACCAGCATCACACGGTTGAAGTGCTGGAGTACGCCCCCAAAGAGACCGAGCCGAAGTAAGGCCCCTCTTTGCCAATTTGCAAGGGGTGGGCCCTGCCCGCCCCGGATACAGGAATGCCATCATGTCCGAGATGACCCCGAGAGAAATCGTTCACGAGCTGGACCGCCACATCATCGGCCAGGCCGATGCCAAGCGGGCGGTGGCCGTCGCCCTGCGTAACCGCTGGCGCCGGATGCAGCTCAGCGAGGAGATGCGCCACGAGGTGACGCCGAAGAACATCCTGATGATAGGCCCGACCGGCGTCGGCAAGACCGAGATCGCCCGCCGCCTCGCCAAGCTGGCCAACGCCCCCTTCATCAAGGTGGAAGCGACCAAGTTCACCGAGGTGGGCTACGTGGGCAAGGAAGTGGACAGCATCATCCGCGATCTGACCGATGTCGCCATCAAGCTGGTGCGCGAGACCGAGATGGAGAAGATGAAATACCGCGCCGAGGAAGCCGCCGAGGAGCGCATCCTCGACGCCCTGCTGCCCAATCCGCGCAACAGCTGGGGCGAGGAGGAGAAGGCCGACAACTCCAACACCCGCCAGGTGTTCCGCAAGAAGCTGCGGGAAGGCCAGCTGGATGACAAGGAGATCGAACTCGAGCTCTCCGCCAGCCCCATGGGGGTCGACATCATGACCCCGCCGGGCATGGAAGAGATGGCGAACCAGCTGCAGGGCCTGTTCCAGAACCTGGGTCAGCAGCAGAAGAAGAAGCGCAAGATCAAGGTCAAGGAGGCCATGAAGGTGCTGATCGAGGAGGAGGCCGCCCGTCTGGTCAACCCGGAAGAGTTGAAGCAGAAGGCGATCCACGCGGTCGAGAACAACGGCATCGTCTTCCTCGACGAGATCGACAAGATCTGCAAGCGCGGTGAGTCTTCCGGTCCCGATGTCTCACGCGAGGGGGTACAGCGGGATCTGTTGCCGCTGGTCGAGGGCTGCACCGTCAACACCAAGCACGGCATGGTGAAGACAGACCACATACTGTTCGTCGCCTCCGGCGCCTTCCAGGTGGCACGCCCGTCGGATCTCATCCCCGAGCTGCAGGGCCGTCTGCCGATCCGGGTCGAGCTGACCGCGCTGACCACCGAAGACTTCGAGCGCATCCTGACCGAGCCGAACGCCTCCCTCACCGACCAGTACCAGGCGCTGATGGCGACCGAAGGGGTCAAGATCGAGTTCACCAAGGACGGTATCCGCCGCCTGGCCGAGGCCGCCTGGCAGGTCAACGAGCGCACCGAGAACATCGGCGCCCGCCGCCTGCACACCGTGATGGAGCGACTGATGGAAGACATCTCCTACGATGCCTCCGAGCAGTCCGGCGCGACCTTCGTGATCGATGCCGACTACGTCAACGCCCACCTCGGCAAGCTGATCGAGGACGAGGATCTGAGCCGCTTTATCCTGTAAGGCCAGCTCTATGACGCTCTAGAAACGCCTCCCGATGGAGGCGTTTTTTATGCCTCATGGTTTCCCCCTCAGCTCACCGCCAGTGCCCCCTCGCGGCGGCGTCCGACCAGCCAGAGTGCCCCGCCGATCAACAAGCCAGCCAGGGCAAAGCTGGCCTGCATGGCGAACGCCAGATCCGCCGCCATGGCCGTGGCCAGGCTGTGCGTGCCCACCAGGCTGGCAAACAGGCCACCGAGCCCGGCGGCCCCCGTCAGCTGACCCAGATTGCGCGACAGGGTCAGCAAGCCGGCCACGGCCCCCCTCGTCTGCTCGCTCGCCGCCCCCACCAGGGCACTGTTGTTGGCAGTCTGGAACAGGGCATAGCCGGCGGTCAGCAGCAAGATGGGCAGCAGATAACCGAGCGGGCCCAGCCCGCTGCTCAGGGTCGCCAGCCCGAGAGTCGCGCTCGCCATGGCCATCAGCCCGAGCCGCACCACCCGCCGCGCACCTACCCTGTCCACCAGCCAGCCGGCGGGCATCCCCGTCAGGGCCGCCAGCAGCGGCCCGCCCGAGATCATGAGCCCGACCGTCCCCAGATCGAGGCCGAACACCCCCCGCAGGTAGAAGGGGCCGATCAGCAGGCTCGCCACCATCACGCTGGCCACCAGGGCACTGGCGAGCAGGCCGCCGCGCAGGTGGGGCTCGGCCAGCAGCGCCAGCGGCAACAGGGGGGAGCAAGCGAGGCGCTCGCGGCGCACGAACAGCGCGGCGACGAGCAGTGCCCCCGCCCCCCAGCAGAGCGCCAGAGTGCCCCCCGAGGTCAGCGCCAGCCCGTAGCAGAGCAGCGCCATCACCAGCATCAGCAGGCTCGCGAGGGGGATGCTTTCCTTTTTCGGCGGTGCACCCTCCGCAGGCAGGCCGAGCAGGCCAGCCCCCAGCGCCAGCAGGCTGACGGGCACCAGCAGCAGGAAGGGCGCCTGCCAGCCGAACGTACCTATCAGCAGGCCACCGAACGAGGGGCCGAGGGCAGTGCCGCAGGCCGACAGGGTACCGAGCAGACCCATGCCCCAGCCACGGCGCGCCGGCCCCACCAGCTGCCCCACCATGGCCAGCGCGAGCACCAGCATGCAGGCCGCCCCGCCCCCCTGCAGGGCCCGCGCCGCGATGAGCCAGCCGATGGCGGGCGCCAGGGCGCACAGCAGGGAGGCCAGCGCAAACAGTCCAAGGCCCCAGAACAACAGGCGACGCCGGCCGAGCCGGTCACCGAGCCGCCCGGCCACCACCGTCAGGCAGGTGAGCCCCAGCAGGTAGGCCACCAGCACCCACTGCACGCCGGCAAAAGGTACGGCAAACGCCTGCTCCAGCGCCGGCAGCACCATGTTGGCCATGCTCCCCGCCAGCATGGGCAACAGGGTGGCGAGCCCGAGCGCCAGCAGGCCGAGCCGGTGAACGAGAGGGGGCGAAAGAACGATATTGTGTGGCATGGGCATGAGCTCCGGCGGACTAGGATGCCGACAAGGCTAGCCAGCAAGCTGAACCGGCGGAAGACGCACGACTTGCAACTTATAGCTGCACGGCACGCCATATGAAGGCGCCCATTCTCGCGTATGATGAGGCGAGAGGCGTCGCCATGAGGCGGTCACCCTGAAGGCTCGGCGAGGCAAAGATCATGAGCACACCCGATTTCAATCTGCTGCTAACCCTGGAGGCGCTGCTTGATGAGGGCAGCGTGGCCGGCGCCGCCAGACGGCTGCGGCTCAGCCCCTCCGCCATGAGCCGGGCGCTGGCCCGGCTGCGCGCGACCACGGGGGATCCCCTGCTGGTGCGGGCCGGCCGGGGGCTGGTGCCCACCCCGCGCGCCCTGGTCCTGCGCGAGCAGGTCAGCCAGCTGGTACAGGAGGCCGAGGCCGTGCTGCGCCCCCAGCAGGAGGTGGATCCGGCCAGCCTGGTGCGCACCTTCCGGCTGAGGGCCAGCGACGGTTTCGTGGAGAGCGTCGGGGCGGCCCTGCTGACCCGGCTCGCCACCGAGGCGCCCGGGGTACGGCTGCATTTCATGGCCAAGCCCGACAAGGAGAGCCACGCCCTGCGCGGCGGGGAGCTGGATTTCGAGACCGGGGTGATCGGCGCCAACACGGCGCCCGAGCTGCACACCCAGGCGCTGTTCCAGGATCGCTTCGTCGCCGTAGTGCGCCCCGGTCATCCCCTGTGCGAAGGCCCCCTGACCGCCGCCCGCTATGCCGCCGCCCGCCACATCATGGTGTCACGCCGCGGGCAGGAGCACGGCCCCGTCGATGAGGCGCTCGCCGTCTTCAAGCTGGAGCGCACCATCACCACCCTGGTGCCGGGGTTTGCCACTGCGCTGGCGCTGGTGCGGGGCAGCGATCTGGTGGCCACGGTGCCCGCCCTGCACTGCGCCGCCCTGCACGCCGATCTGGTGACCCTGCCCCTGCCCTTCCCCTTGCCCAAAATCACCCTGGCCCTGCTCTGGCATCCCCGGCTCGATGCCGATCCGGCCCACCGCTGGCTGCGCCATCTCATCCGCGAGACCTGCGCCCGCGCGCCCTATCAAACGCCACAGCCAATGCGCTGATCCCGGGGCAGCCCCCTACTCGGGACCCTGCGATAAACATCGCCTCACCGAAGTGTTTTTTCATCATGGTTGGCGAGCCAGGCCGCCCCCTGCCACCCAGCCGAATGATGAAAGTGAACGAGCTGCGGCCCACGAACGAGCCGCCGGTCTATCGCCACCCCCCCGCCTGAGTGCCGACCCACCGACGGTGGCCGCCACCCCTCATTGCCATTCGGCACGCCAGCAGCCTAATTGCACCACTGGTATACCTATTTATGCATAGCTTTCTATTTCACCAACTTACCTCTGAGGGGATATATAAATAGACACTTGATTTACATCAATTGCCCTCCCCCCGTGACTGGGTAGCCTAACGCCAGAATGACGTTTTATTACTCCAAATCAGAGGCAATCATGAGCAAAGTCAGACTGGCCGTCATAGGGAACGGCATGGTGGGGCACCGCTTCATCGAAGAGTTGATCGAGCGGGCCGATCCGGGCCGGTTCGAGATCACCGTCTTCGGTGCAGAACCCCGTCCCGCCTACGATCGTGTCCATCTCTCCTCCTACTTCTCCCACCACACCAGCGAAGATCTCTCCCTCGTCAAACCCGGTTTCTACGAGAAGCACGGCATCCGTCTGCTGCTCGGCGAGGCGGTGAAAAAAATCGACAGGGCGGCCCGCGAGGTGCACTCCAACAAGGGCACAGTGGTCGGCTATGACAAGCTGGTGCTGGCCACCGGCTCCTACCCCTGGGTGCCGCCCATTCAGGGCAGCCAGCACCACGAGTGCTTCGTCTATCGCACCATCGAGGATCTGAAAGCCATCCGTAGCGCCGCCAAGAGCGGCAAGAGCGGCGTGGTGGTGGGTGGTGGTCTGCTCGGGCTGGAGGCGGCCGGTGCCCTCAAGGCGCTGGGCCTCGAGACCCACGTGGTGGAGTTCGCCCCTGTGCTGATGGCGGAGCAGCTCGACGGTCAGGGTGGCCAGCTGCTGCGCCGCAAGATCGAGTCCATGGGCGTGCAGGTGCACACCAGCAAGAGCACCAGCGAGATCCTGATGCACGGCGGCAAGGAGGCCAAACACCGCCTCGCCTTCGCCGACGGCAGCACGCTTGACGTGGATGTGGTGGTCTTCTCCACCGGCATACGTCCGCAGGACACCCTGGGCCGCTACTGTGAACTGGCCATCGCCGAGCGCGGCGGCGTCACGGTCGACGATCACTGCCTCACCTCCGACCCCGACATCTATGCCATCGGCGAGTGCGCCGCCTGGCAAGGCCGCTTCTTCGGCCTGGTGGCACCGGGTTACAAGATGGCCCAGATCACGGTGGATCACCTGCTCGGCGGCGACAGCCGCTTCGAGGGGGCGGACATGAGCGCCAAGCTCAAGCTGCTCGGCGTCTCCGTCGGCTCCATCGGCGATGCCCACGGCCGCACGCCCGGCAGCCACAGCTATGTGTTCCAGGACGATCAGGCCGGGGTCTACAAGCGGATAGTGGTGAGCGAAGACAACAGCCGCCTGCTCGGCGCCGTGCTGGTCGGCGACGTGGATGACTACGGCAACCTGCTGCAGCTGATGCTCAACGCCATGCCGCTGCCATCCCACCCGGACACCCTGATCCTGCCCGCCTATGCCGGTGCCAAGCCGACCCTGGGGGTCGATGCCCTACCATCCACCGCCCAGATCTGCTCCTGCTTCGACGTCTCCAAGGGCGACATCGCCCAGGCGGTGGCCGAGGGTCACACCACGCTGGCCGCCATCAAGCAACACACCAAGGCCGGTACCGGCTGCGGCGGCTGCGTGCCGCTCATCAGCCAGGTGCTCAACGCCGAGCTGGTGAAGCAGGGTATAGAGGTCAACAACCACCTCTGCGCCCACTTCCCCCACTCCCGTCAGGAGCTGTTCCACCTGGTCAAGGTGGAAGGGATCAAGAGCTTCGACGAGCTGCTGGCCAGGCACGGCCAGGGCTATGGCTGCGAGGTGTGCAAACCCACGGTCGGCTCCATCCTCGCCTCCTGCTGGAACGGCCATGTGCTGAGCCCGCAGAACACCCAGCTGCAGGACACCAACGACATCTTCCTCGGCAACATGCAGAAGGACGGCAGTTACTCCGTCATCCCGCGCATGGCCGGTGGCGAGGTGACCCCGGCAGGGCTGCTGGCGGTGGCCGAGGTGGCCCGCGACTACCGGCTCTACACCAAGATCACCGGCGCCCAGCGCATCGGCCTGTTCGGTGCCCAGAAGGACGATCTGCCCGCCATCTGGCGGAAATTGCTGGCCGCCGGCTTCGAGACCGGCCAGGCCTACGCCAAGGCGCTGCGCATGGCCAAGACCTGCGTCGGCAGCACCTGGTGCCGCTTCGGCGTGCAGGACAGCGTCGGCCTCGGGGTCTTCCTCGAGAACCGCTACAAGGGCATCCGCACCCCGCACAAGATGAAGTTCGGGGTCTCCGGCTGTACCCGCGAATGCGCGGAAGCCCAGGGCAAGGACGTCGGCATCATAGCCACGGACGCGGGCTGGAACCTCTACGTGGGCGGCAACGGCGGCATGAAGCCGCGCCACGCCGATCTGCTGGCCTCGGACCTGGACCGCGAGACGTTAGTCCGGTTGATAGACCGCTTTATGATGTTCTACGTCATCAGCGCCGACAAGCTGCAGCGCACCTCGGTCTGGCTCGGCAACCTGGAAGGGGGCGTCGACTACCTGCGCGAGGTGATAGTCGACGACAAGCTGGGACTGAATGAGACCCTGGAACGTGACATCCAGGTGCTGATCGACGGCTACGAGTGCGAGTGGTCTCGCACCCTGAATGAAGAGGAGGCGCTCAAGCGTTTCAGCCACTTCATCAACAGCGGCAAACGCGACCCTGACGTGCAGTTCGTCAGCGAGCGTGACCAGCACAGGCCCGCCACCCCGGCGGAGCGCATCCCCGTCTACCAGATCGAGGTGGAGACCAAGTAATGAAATCTGTCTTTCAACTCAATGACGTGATTATTGGCAACAGCGTCTGCGCCCTGCTGGATAGCCAGCCCATCCAATGCGAAGCGGAGATGAAGCGATGAAATTAGCCTGTCAACTCAACGACATTTTCCCTGGCACCGGGGTCTGCGCCCTGATCGAAGGTCGCCAGATCGCGCTGTTCCGCCCGAGCGAGGCGGCCGAGGTGTTCGCCATCGACAACCGGGATCCCTTCTTCGCCGCCAACGTGCTGTCGCGCGGCATCATCTGCGAACACGAGGGCGAGCTCTGGGTCGCCAGCCCGCTCAAGAAGCAGCACTTTCGCCTGAGCGACGGCCACTGTCTCGAAAATGCCACCATGTCGATTGCGGCCTATGCCGTTGAAGTGCGCGACCAGCAAGTCTGGGTCACCGTCTAATTCCATGAATATCGGGGCTGCCCGCAGGCAGCCCCCTTAAAGAGAACACCTATGTATACCGAGACCATCAACAAGTGCGCCGCCAACGCGGCCCGCATCAACCGCTTCGAGCGGGACGACAAACTCGGCTTCTGGCTGAGCTCCGCCATGGCGGGGGCCTATGTGGGCCTCGGCATCATCCTCATCTTCACTCTGGGCAACCTGGTGGATCCGGCCATCCGTCCGCTGGTGATGGGGGCCACCTTCGGCATCGCCCTGACCCTGGTGATCATCGCCGGCTCCGAGCTGTTCACCGGCCACACCATGTTCCTCACCCTGGGGGTGAAGGCGGGCCAGATCTCCATGGGCGATCTGCTGCGCATCCTGCCCCAGACCTGGGCCGGCAACCTGCTCGGCTCCATAGCAGTGGCGCTGATCTACTCCTACGGCGGCAGCCTGCTGCCGGACGCGGGCAGCCTGGCCCACAAGGTGGCGCTGGCCAAGACCCAGGCGCCGGCCCTGACCCTGTTCATGAAGGGGGCGCTGTGCAACTGGCTGGTCTGCCTCGCCATCTGGATGGCGCTGCGCACCGAGGGCGCGGCCAAGTTCATCGCCATCTGGTGGTGCCTGCTGGCCTTCATCGCCTCCGGTTATGAGCACTCGATCGCCAACATGACGCTGTTCGCCCTCTCCTGGTTCGGTGCCCACTCCGAGGCCTACACCCTGGGCGGCATAGGCCACAACCTGCTGTGGGTCACGCTCGGCAACACCGTCTCCGGCGCGCTCTTCATGGGCCTCGGTTACTGGTATGCCACCCCCAAGGCGGAGCGTCCCGTCCCCGTGACCGACGCCGCCACCGCCACCGCCAGCCAGACCCAAACCGCCTGATCCGGAGGCCCCATGGACTACTTGCCCATCTTTTGCCGACTCGACAACAAACCCGTGCTGCTGGTTGGCGGCGGTGAGGTGGCGGAGCGCAAGGCGCGCCTGCTGCTGGACGCCGGCGCCCGACTGACGGTGGTCTCCCCCGCGCTCGACCCCGAGCTGGCGGGGCTGGCCGCCGGCGGGACCATCGACTGGCTGGCCACCGAGTTCGAGCCGGCGCAGCTGGCGGGCAAGTGGTTGGTGGTGGCCGCCACCGACAGGCGCGAGGTCAACGCCCTGGTCTATCAGAGTGCGAACCAGGCGGGAATCTTTGCCAACGTGGTGGACGATCCCAAGCGCTCCAGCTTCATCATGCCGTCGATCATCGACAGATCGCCGCTGATGGTGGCCATCTCCTCCGGTGGCAAGGCCCCGGTGCTGGCCCGCTTGCTGCGCGAGAAGCTGGAGGCCCTGCTGCCCCAGCACCTAGGCGCTGTGGCCGCCTTTGCCGGCGGCCTGCGGGCGCGGGTCAAGGCCCGTTTCGCCAGCATGGGAGAGAGGCGCCAGTTCTGGGAGCGGCTGCTTGGCGCCGACCGGCTCGGTCAGGCGCTGGCGCGCGGCGACAAGGCCGCCGCCAACCAACTGGCCGACGCGCTCTTTGCCGAGGATGCCGGTGCCAAGGGCGAGGTGATCTTGGTGGGCGCCGGCCCCGGCGATCCCGGCCTGCTCACCCTGCACGCCCTGCGCCAGATGCAGCAGGCGGACGTGGTGGTCTATGACCGGCTGGTGTCGGACGAGGTGATGGCACTGGTGCGACGGGATGCCAGACGCATCTTCGTCGGCAAGCAGGCGGGCAACCACTGCGTGCCCCAGGAGGGCATCAACCAACTCTTGCTGGACGAGGCGAAGAAGGGACAGCGGGTGGTGCGGCTCAAGGGGGGCGACCCCTTCATCTTCGGCCGGGGTGGCGAGGAGCTGGAGACGCTCGTTGGTAGTGAAATCGGCTTCCAGGTGGTGCCGGGGATCACGGCGGCGAGCGGCTGCGCCGCCTACGCGGGCATCCCCCTCACCCACCGGGATCACGCCCAGAGCGTGCGCTTCGTCACCGCCCACGGCAAGGGCGGCGCCCGGGATCTCGACTGGCCCCTGCTGGCCCGGGATCGGCAGACCCTGGTCTTCTATATGGGACTGTCATCCTGCACCGTGATCCGCGAACAGTTGCTGGCCCACGGCAAGGGGGGCGACACCCCGGTGGCACTGATCGAGCGCGGCACCCAGCCGAGCCAGCGGGTCATTCGTGGCACCCTGGACCAGCTGCCCAAACTGGCGGTCGGGGTCGAGAGCCCGGCCCTCATCATGGTCGGCTCGGTGGTGACCCTGGCCGACAAGCTTGCCTGGTTCGGTCAGGCCAGCGACCCCCTGCAGACGATGGCATCCGCCTGATCCGGCGCCCAACTCCCCTGTATTGCAAGCGCCACCCTGAGGGTGGCGTTTTTTTTACTGCATTTACAGTCATAACCTATTGTTTTGGGTCTGGTATCCTATGGGGCACGGCCATCCGGCCAACCGAATTCAGGAATCTTGTTGCATGTCTCTCCCCCCCAAGAACAGCGCCAAACAGCGTGAACACGACAGAGCCCGCATCCTCACCCTGCTGCTGGCCGACGATGCCCTCACCGACAGCCTGCTCGATCCCCAAGGGGTGCAGGACGCCGAGCTGCGGGATCAGACCAGCGAGCTGACGCGCCTGGTCAACAGCCTGCCGGCCGCCGACGTCGCCGATGCCCTGGAGTCCCTGCCGCCGGACGAGCGCCAGGTGCTGTGGCAGCAGGTAGACCCGGAGCGCCACGGCCAGATCCTGGTCGAGGCGTCTGAGACGGTGTGGGACAGCCTGATCAGCGGCATGAGCGACAAGGCACTGCTGCACGCCCTGCGCACCCTCGACATAGACGATCAGATCTATCTGGGCCAATACCTGCCCCGCAACCTGATGGGCCGGCTGCTCACCTCCATGGCCCCCGACCAGCGCGACCGGGTGCGGGAGGTGATCCGCTACGGCAAGCACACGGTCGGCGCCATGATGGACTTCGAGCTCATAACGGTGCGGGCGGACATAAGCCTGGCGACTGTGCAGCGCTATCTGCGCCAGCTCGGCAAGATCCCCGCCAACACCGACAAGCTGTTCGTCACCGACAGACGCAACCGGCTGCAGGGGGAACTGCCCCTCACCACAGTGCTGCTGCACAAACCGGAGACCAAGGTGGAAGACGTGATGGAGAAGAACCCCGTCACCTTCGATCCGGAAGACAACGACGAGGCGGCGGCTCGTACCTTCGAGCGGGACGATCTCGTCTCCGCCGCCGTGGTGGATGGCAAGGGCAAGCTGATGGGACGGCTCACCGTCGCCGAGGTGGTGGACCTGGTCTATGAGGAGAGCGACACCGATCTGCGCCGCATGGGGGGGATCAGCGAGGAAGAAGACGTGTTCGCCCCTGTCGCCAAGGCGGTCAAGACCCGCTGGGCCTGGCTCGCCCTCAACCTCTGCACCGCCTTCGTGGCCTCCCGGGTCATAGGCCTGTTCGAGCACAGCATCTCGCAGCTGGTGGCGCTGGCGGCCCTGATGCCCATAGTCGCAGGGATTGGCGGCAACACAGGCAACCAGACCATCACCATGATAGTGCGGGCCCTGGCGCTGCAGCACATCCAGCCGGGCAACGTCTCCTTCCTGCTGTGGCGGGAGCTGGGTGTGGCGCTGATCAACGGCCTGGTGTGGGGCGGCACCATGGGGGTCGCCACCTACTTCCTCTATCAGGATGCGGCTCTGGGCGCTGTCATGACGCTCGCCATGGTGCTGAACCTGCTGGTGGCGGCCCTGATGGGGGTCATCATCCCCATGACCATGAGTCGGCTGGGGCGGGATCCGGCGGTGGGGGCCAGCGTGATGATCACCGCCATCACCGACACCGGCGGCTTCTTCATCTTCCTCGGTCTCGCGACCCTGTTCCTGCTCTAGTACCGGATCGGCGCCAATATGAAGGGGCCTGATGGCCCCTTTGTCTTTCGGCCGGGAGGACGAGCACATGCCCCTGACCCGCAAGGCGGGTGATGAAAGTCCCCCATGCAG
Source organism: Aeromonas sp. sia0103 (assembly GCF_963895295.1). Classification (NCBI taxonomy): domain Bacteria; kingdom Pseudomonadati; phylum Pseudomonadota; class Gammaproteobacteria; order Aeromonadales; family Aeromonadaceae; genus Aeromonas; species Aeromonas sp. sia0103. The sequence continues at coordinate 113,491 of NZ_CAWQKG010000062.1, forward strand.
CTCGATACTCTGAGTCTCTCGGCGACCCGGCGATGGGCTGCAGGGAATCCATGTGCAGTCTCTTATCCCCATGCTTGTTCAAGGAATATTCATTGAAATGCCAGTCCCACTCCTTATACTGGATCCACCTGTTTCCAGCGGTGGATTTGACTCAATGGAATACAACACTTCAGAACTGTGCGACATCTATCAGGACATGGTGGATGTACTCGAACCCATGCTCTGCTCCTTCGGCGGCCGTGCCTCTTTCGGCGGCGTCATCACCACGGTCAAATGCTTCGAATCGAACGGTCTCATCCGTGAAGTCGTCAAAGAGAACGGCGTCGGCCGCGTGCTGCTGATCGATGGCGGCGGCTCCATGCGCCGGGCCCTGATCGACAGCGAGATCGCCACCACGGCGGCGGAAAACGAGTGGGAAGGCATCGTCTGCTACGGCTGCGTGCGCGAGGTCGACATCCTGGAAGATCTGGATATCGGCATCCAGGCCCTGGCCGCCATCCCGGTCGGCGCCGACCACAAGGACGTGGGTGAGACCGATCTGCCGGTCAACTTCGGCGGCGTCACCTTCCTGCCGGACGATCACCTCTACGCGGACACCACGGGGGTGATCCTCTCCCCCGATGCACTCGACATAGAATGAGCCGACACAGACTGAAGATGGGAGCCAAGGCTCCCATTTTTTATGACTGCAACTTGCTGAAAAACAGACAAAAAAAGAGGGCCAGTAAAAAACTGGCCCCTTAACTGGAAGCAATGTGAGCAATGTCGTGCCTTCACAAGAAGTCCATCACGTTGGAACGAATGAAGTCTTTCCCGGAAAACAAGGTAACAATAATCATTCTCATTTAACTGTGCAAGACTTATTTGCGAGAAGTGCAAAAAAAATGACCACCCATGCGGTGGTCATACTCGTCAGGCCTGACGGCTCGCCGGTTGCAGACCGGCAAGGCCGGCCTCCCCCACCAGCTTGCGGCTGAGGTAGCGCAGCAGCACGCCGTAGAGCGGCACGAACAACCCCAAGCTTATCAGCAGCTTGAAGACATAATCCACGGTGGCTATCTCGACCCAGTGCTCGGCCATGAAGGGATCAGTGCTGCGCCAGAAGGCGATGCTGAAGAAGGCGATGGTATCCACCAGGTTACCAAACAGGGTCGAGGCGGCCGGCGCCACCCACCAGGCCCTGAGCAGCCGCAGGCGGTTGAACACCACCACGTCCATGAACTGGCCCACCAGATAGGCCATAAAGCTGGCCAGGGCGATGCGCGCCACGAACAGGTTGAACTCGGCCAGGTTGCCGAGCCCCTGGTAGCTGCCCTCGAAGAACAGCACCGAGAGCGCATAGGAGATGGCCAGCGCAGGCAGCATCACGGTCTGGATGATCTTGCGGGCCAGCCCGGCGCCGAAGATCCGCACCGTCAGATCGGTGGCCAGGAAGATGAACGGGAAGCTGAAGGCCCCCCAGGTGGTGTGGAAGCCAAAGACGGTGATCGGCAGCTGCACCAGATAATTGCTGCTGGCAATGATCAGAATGTGGAACAAAGAGAGGCGCACCAGCGCCGTATGGTGCTGAGCAGGGGTCAGATTCATGTTGTGACCTTTTTGGTTAATGGGGTTAGGGAACCCATACCGCCACCATTGGCGATAATTGAGGGGCGAGATTATACGCCCCGACACGGATAGTTCAATCCTTATGCTGCTGGTTCAGCCTGCGGCAATCATCGTCGAAGGGCGACGCCACAGACCCCCAGGCCGGTCATTCAATGCTTGTGCGACGGACCCGGCAACCACCATCGGGACTCATGCCCCATATTGCCGACCCAGCCAGAGCACCACCTCCCTGTCGTCCGGGTGTGTCGCCTCCAGCCAGCAGCCGCTGTGCTGCTCATACTCCAGCCGCAACCGGCTGCCTTCGAACTCCAGCAGCCAGCTGTGGCGATCCGCCCCCCACTCCCGCTCGAGCGGTATAAGCTCCCACCCCTCGACCAGCGCCTCGGCCAGGGCAGGGAAGTTGTCCCAGCAGAGCCCGGGATAGGTCAGCAGCAGCACAGCCGACTCGGCATCCACCTGCGTTACCCGCCAGTTCATCCTTCACTCCTCAACTGCTGCAAGAGAGCTCGCCACCGCAATACCACTGGGGAACCGGGGTCGCCAGATCCTCGTATTCAGGCTGCTCATCATAAGGGTGCCGCAGGGCAGCAAACAGCCGCTCGAACGGCGCCATGTTCCCCGTCTCGGCGGCGTCGATGACCTGCTGGGCCAGGGCATTGCGCAGCACGTACTTGGGATTGACGGCGTCCATCCGCGCCTTGCGTGCCTCATCCTGGCTCCCTTCCCGGGCCAGCCGGGCCCGATAGGCGTCGAGCCATTCCTGCCAGGGGGCGGGATCCGGCAGCAGCGCCAGCAGGGAGGCGGGCCACTCTCCCTGAGACGTCAGCTCACCCAGGCGGCGCAGGAAGAGGTGATAGTCCACCCGATGTGCCGCCAGCAGCTGGAACAGCTGGCGGAACAGGGCCGGGTCTTCCTCCTCCCAGCTTTCCAGCCCGAGTCGGGCCCGCATCAGCTCCGAGTAGTGCAGCATCAGCTGATGCTCGTACTGGGCCAGGGCCGCCGCCAGGGCGTCGCCGTCCACCTGATCCGCCAGCGCCTGGGCCAGCTTCTGCAGGTTCCAGTAACCGACCGCCGGCTGCTGATCCAGCGCATAGCGGCCCCCCGGATCCGAGTGGTTGCAGACAAAGTCGGGCACATAGGCGTCGATGAAGCCGTAGGGGCCGTAATCCAGGGTCAATCCGAGCAGGGACATGTTGTCGGTGTTCATCACCCCGTGGCAGAAGCCGGCGGCCTGCCACTTGGCGATGAGCCGCGCGGTGCGGCGCACCACCTCGGCGAACAGCTCGGCCCCGTTGCTGAGCTCCGGGAAGTGGTGGCGCAGCAGATAGTCGATGAGCTGCGGGATCTTCTCCCCCTGGCCGCTCCAGGCGAAGTACTCGAAGTGGCCGAAACGCAGGTGGCTCGGTGCGGTGCGCAACACGGTCGCTCCGCTCTCGGTCTGCTCCCGGTAAATGGGCTCGTCGCTGCCCACCAGCACCAGGGCGCGGGTGGTGGGGATGCCGAGGGCATGCAGCGCCTCCGAGGCGAGATACTCGCGGATGCTGGAGCGCAGCACGGCGCGACCGTCGCCGAAGCGGGAGAAGGGGGTCTTGCCCGCCCCCTTCAGGTGCAGATCCCAGCGCTGGCCGTCCGGCGCCTGTTGCTCACCCAGCAGCAGGGCACGGCCATCACCGAGGCGCGGGCTGTAACCGCCGAACTGATGACCCGCATAGACCTGGGCCACCGGCATCATGCCCGGCAGCGGCCGGCCCTGGCCGCAGCAGGCGAGCCAGTCGGCCGCGCTGACGTCCGCCAACCCCAGCTCGCGCAGCAGATCCTGGTTGAGGTGCAGCAGCCTGGCGTTGTGCAGGGGCTGGGGGGCCACCGGCTCGCAGGCCCAGGGCAGTTCGGTGGCGAAAGTGTTGATCAGCTTCATGGTGGCGTGGTTCATCCCTGCGTATGCTCGTGTCACTCTTTTATACCGCCGTTGGCCTGCGTCAGGCCAACGGGACTGTGTTCTATTTCAAATCGAGGAAAAGAAGATGCAAAAATGGCTGTATGTCCTGCCCCTGCTGGCGCTGGCCTGAGGTCAGCACGCCAGGGCGGCCGATGTGGACGCGGGCAAGGCGAAGGCCGCCCTGTGCGCCGCCTGCCACGGGCCTGAGGGCAAGGCCAGCATGCCTATCTATCCCAATCTGGCGGGCCAGAATGCCCCCTATCTGGTCAAGCAGCTGAAGGCCTTCAAGGAGGGCAAGCGCCAGGATCCCATGATGGCCCCCTTCATGGCCGCGCTCACCGAAGCGGACATGGACAACCTGGCGGCCTACTACGCCAGCCTGAAATGACCCTGTGACGCCCGGCTGACGAGCACCTAGACCCTGGTGCGCCGTCATCCGGGCCCGAGTCTGCGGCGGTCGATTGCGCTTCGCTAATCGGCCCTAGCGCCGGCAATACTCGATGATGAGGTCCATGAAGGCCTCACCGAAGCGCTCCAGCTTGCGGTGCCCTACCCCGTTGACGGCCAGCATCTTGTCTTCCGTCATCGGCATCGTCGCTGACCCATCTCCATCAGGGTTGCTTTCTAGCGCCGGCAATACTCGATGATGAGATCCATGAAGGCCTCACCGAAGCGTTCCAGCTTGCGGTGCCCCACCCCGTTGACGGCCAGCATCTCGTCTTCCGTCATCGGCATCAGCTGGGCCATCTCCACCAGGGTCGCGTCGTTGAACACCACGTAGGGCGGCACCTCTTCCTCTTCGGCGATCTGCTTGCGCAGGTTGCGCAGCTCCTTGAACAGCCGCTTGTCGTAGTTCGCGCTGTCGAGCAGGCCATTGCGCTTCTCCTTGCGACTGGAGATGGGCTGCAGCCGTGGCACCGCCAGTTCCAGCGGCACCTCGCCGCGCAGCACCGGGCGGGCCGCCTCGGTCAGCTGCAGCACCAGGTTGCGGGTGATGTTCTGGGTCAGCAAGCCCTTGTGGATCAGCTGGCGAATGACGCTCATCCAGTACTCGTGACTCTGATCCTTGCCGATGCCGTAGGTCGACAGCTTGTCGTGGCCGTGATCCTTGATGCGTTGGTTCAGCGAGCCGCGCAGCACCTCCACCACATAACCCACCCCGAAGTTCTGCCCCACCCGCCAGACGCAGGAGAGCGCCTTCTGGGCGTCTTCGGTGCCATCGTAGCTCTTGGGGGGATCCAGGCAGATGTCGCAGTTGCCGCACGGCTTGTCGTTGTACTCGCCGAAGTAGTTGAGCAGCACCTGACGACGGCAGGTCTGCGCCTCGGCGAAGGCCGCCATCACGTTCAGCTTATACTGTTCCACCTGCAGCTGCTGCGGGTTCTCGATGTTGTCGAGCAGCCGCCGCACCCGGCCGATGTCGGCGGGATCGTACAGCAGCAGCGCCTCGGCCGGGGTGCCGTCACGGCCGGCCCGCCCCGTCTCCTGATAGTAGGATTCGATGTTCTTGGGGATGTCGTAGTGCACCACGAAGCGCACGTTCGGCTTGTCGATACCCATGCCGAACGCCACCGTCGCCACCACTATCTCGACGTCATCCTTGAGGAAGGCATCCTGGGTGCGCAGCCGCTGCTCCAGCGGCAGGCCGGCATGATAGGGCGCCGCCTTGCAGCCGTGACGGGAGAGCCGCTCGGCCACCTCCTCCACCCGGTTGCGGCTGGAGCAGTAGACGATGCCGCAGTTGCCCTTCTGGCTCTGCACGTAGCGCAACAGCTGCTCCGCCGCCTTGAACTTCTCCACCAGGCTGTAACGGATGTTGGGTCTGTCGAAGCTGGCGGTGTGGATAAAGGGGTCATTGAGCTCCAGCCGGTGCAGCATGTCGCTGCGGGTCGCCTCGTCGGCGGTGGCGGTGAGCGCCACCACGGGTACCTGGGGAAACCACTGCTTGAGTCGCCCCAGCGCCGCGTATTCCGGCCGAAAGTCGTGACCCCACTGGGAGACGCAGTGCGCCTCGTCGATGGCGAACAGACCGAGCGGCAGCTCCGCCAGCCGATCCAGAAACTCGTGCTGCAGCAGCCGCTCCGGCGAGACATAGACCAGCTTGATCTCGCCGCGGCGCATGGCGGCGAAGTTCTGGATCATCTCCTCCCGGCTCAGGGCCGAGTTGATGTAGACGGCCGCCACGCCGTTGGCGCGCAGGCTGTCGACCTGATCCTTCATCAGGGAGATGAGCGGGGATACGACCACGCCCAAGCCAGGGCGCAGCAGCGCCGGGATCTGGAAGCAGAGCGACTTGCCGCCGCCGGTGGGCTTGAGCACCAGGGCATCGCGGCCCGCCACTATCTGCTCGATGATCTCCAGCTGGCCCGGCCGAAACTGCTGGTAGCCGAAGACCGCCTGCAGCAGGGCAAGCGGACTCTCTGGTTGAAAGTCGGGCTGGGTGTCGGCAACAGCGGTCATGGGCTCTCCTTTGGGGTCGCCATTCTAAAGCAGCCGCCGCTCACAATAAACCTGCCATTGCGACTGTTAAGGAAGTGTTGCAGACTGGCTGGAGTTTTTACTCGGCTTTAGCGCCAGGGATTGGGATCAGGGAATGAAACAGATGCTGAAGAAGATGGCGCTCAGTGGTATCGCCAATCTGTTCGCCGAACGGATGCCGTTCAACAAGCTGATCGGCATGCAGGTGACCCACTACGACTTCGACAAGGTGGAGCTGCGCATCAAGATGGAGGACAAACTCATCGGCAACCCCTTCCACAACATCTTGCACGGCGGCGTCACCGCCAGCCTGCTGGACGTGGCGGGTGGCATGATAGTCGCGGCCTCCTGCATCGACGAACTGGAAGACTTCTCCCCCAGCTACCTCAAGGAGCGCTTCTCCCGCCTAGGCACCATAGATCTGCGGGTCGACTATCTGCGGCCCGGCCGCGGCAACGAGTTCATCGCCACCGCCCACATCATCCGCGCCGGCAGCAAGGTGGCCGTTGCCCGCATGGAGCTGCACAACGAGGAAGGCACCCACATCGCCTTCGGCACCGGCACCTACCTGGTCGGCTAATGGCCGTTATTGCATAAAAACTGCACTTCTAAGCCGATTTTAATCATTAGAATTGTTACCCCCGCCGCCGCTCAGGGTCCATACTGAAAGTCGGGATTGTGTGCAGAGGGAGGAGTGCAGACGATGAGCGCGATGCTGGCTACCAAACCATCCAGAGCCTTGCTGACACAGATCGAGCTCCTGCTCGACGAGGTACATACGCCCGAGTGTCGCCACTGGTTGGAACAGGAGCTGGAAGGGTATTCTCTCTGTTCGCCCTTGCCTTGGTATCGCATCATAGCCTGTCGGCAACGCGGTCACTTCTTGGATCTGAAGACGGGAAAATATCTGACTTGCCACATCGGCAGTCAAACGCTAAGCCAACGCGACTTGGCCCAAGTTCAGTTCATCTATGCCCGTGAGCCCGCCGCCCATTATCTACTGCGACACGATTCCGGTATCGAACCTTGGCCAGAACAACTGCTGGAAGAGTATCAAGAGCAGTTGATCCCCGGCCATCTCTGCCTGCAAGCCTGGCATGAGCCCGTGTCTTCGTTGCGTCTACAACTGATGGAGGGAATCGAACATTTCATTAGTGAGTACCCCAAGCATGCGGCTCTGCAAACTCAGCACGGCTTCAAGGCATTGCGCCATCAACACTGGCATATCTGATTAAGCGCCCCGGGCGCAAGGAGGGCAGCATCGACAAGACCCACAACGAGATTGCCACAATCTAGAGTGCCGGAGTCAGGATCAGACTCCACCCCTGGGCCACCGAGCGGTGGCCCTTTTAATGGCCGGCGCTCGGCCCCGAGTATCTTCATCCTGCTGAAGGCATCAGGCAAACTGCAAATGCGAAAAGGCCGCTCATGGAGCGGCCTTCTCTAATCTGGTCGGTGTGAGCGCATCCGTACCTCCGGCCCCTAAGTCCCGAACAAAACCTGCACGAGTCCTGGCGTGACGACTACATCATCCCCCATTGGACGCCGCACGACCCGCATCGCCATGACGCCAATGCTTGCCTTCGGCCTAGCACCGCACATTGCCGAGCTTGCCACCAGCCACACCATCAGCATCGGGGCATCAGGGCATCAGGGCATCAGGGCATCAGGGCATCAGGGCATCAGCAGTATGCGGGGTCCAGGCCGCTACGACTAGCTAGCCGGGATCCGCCAAACCATGGCCCTGTGGGCGGAACGGGTCGGCGCTCTCTCTGCGGGTAACAAGGCAGCCCCTGCCAATGGCCAAACGAGGATAGCGGCTGACGGGAACAGCCCGTCGCAAGCGGGAAGACTTGGCTCACTGAACTAACGACGACGCAAGCCGTGGACAGAAGGGTACTGCATGACCGCAAAAATCAGGGAACACCATTCAAGGTGGCTATCACGGGAATACTGTACCCCGGAGCGCAGCGGTGTGCTGACTGGCACCACGGCCACCACCTACGCAGGTGTGGCTGACTCGCTGGTACACGGTGGACAGGGTGGGCAATGACTCGAACGCGTGCAGCAGGGTCACCGCCGGCTTTGCAGCCAAGCGCAAGTGACCTTCGCTGAGAATTCCACGTCGGCAGACATAAGAAGAGGGCCCGGCTTGCGCCGGGCCCTTCGGTTGGATGCAACGGTGTTACGCCGTTACGGTCCTGTGCACAGGTAGTTGTTGTTGTACTGATCCAGCGTCGTGCCGAGGTTGTTCGCCTCGGTCGCGAACTGGCCCTTCTTCGGATAATCGCCCGTCCCGGTGAAGTTCACCGCATAGCTAGGCGGCGGTCCATCGAGAATGGCCTGGCCCGCGACCATAGCCGTGACCGCGTTCGGGCACTGGCCGGCCCCGGCTTGCACGTTCAGCTTGGCTGCAAGCAGTTGCGCTGCCATGTTGAACGCCGGATCACTCGATTTCTGCTTGCCGGTCCCGACGTCCTGCTTGCTCAGGATGCGTACCGCTTCCTGGCAGGTATCCACGAACAGCTTGCCGATGTAGACGCCACCACCGGCAAAGGATGCCAGCGTCTGATCGAGCACGGGTTCTTGCTTGCCGTTGGATTTGGAACAGGACGCCCAGTTCCGCCAGTAGCCAATGGTCAACGCGCGGCCACCCGGGGGCTGGGTGTTGTCGATCGTGAACACCTTCGTCTCGCCCGGGCCAACCGAGAAATTGCCACAGAGAATACTGTTGTCGACATTCGGGTTGATGACCACTCCATCCGGCGGCATGAACGCATTCGGAACGAAGGTCCCGAAGTTGCTGAGCCACCCCGGCAGCATGATCTCGCAGATCTGATAGATCTGGTTCGGGACGAGCGCCGTCGTAAACGCCAGAGTGCCGCCGTTCCCGGTATTGGCCGACAAAGACTCGAGGGTCAGGCCGTTAACCGAGGGTGTGGCACCCTGCCGCAGCACGAAGATGAACGAGTAGCTACCCAGGTCGGGGAGGCCGTTCATGGTCTTGAGGACTTGCGCCCTGCCAAGCTTGCGGTTCAGGAACGAGCAAGAGAACGTCTTGCCAATATCCTCGGGGTAGTCAACCGTAAAGTCGCAGATCTGGTCCTTCGGAACCGAGTCCGGATCGGCCGAGATCAGGTCCCAACCCGTCTTGGTCGTCTCCACGACTGTGTAGGTGCCCTCGGCCAGCAGCTCCAAGTCGCCGCCCGCCCCCTGGAACATGCCGTAGCCCGCACCGGCGCCAACCACTTGCGTGCTCAGCAAGCCACCGCCCGGACCATACAGACTGAAGGTCCAGTCATAGTCGTCGTCCGAGCTTTCGAGTAGCGGCTCGGTGGTCTTCTGCACCTGCGCCAAGGCAAGGCGATCCCCTGGTTCATTCTGGAAGTCGGCAGTCGCCGCGCAATGCGTGGCAATGCCCTCCTCGAGACGGAGATCTACCGGCCTGGGGTTCGGGTACACGGCTGGATCGCGCTTGTCGACCAGATTGGCGGGCTCACCCGTGTCGCTGCCTGCGGCGAAGAACATGTTGCCCTGCTCCTCGACGTAGTAGAGATCGGGCACCAGGCCCCACGCCGTGACGGACTCTGTCGTCGCGCCACCACCGGTAAAGGTGATGACCTTCGTCTTGCTGAACGTCGGATCATCCGCGCGGGTGATGTGGAACGTCACCTCGAGTTTTTCGCCCGTATCCAGGAAGCTCGGGATGCTCTTCTGGATAGTGAGCTTGGCCTTCACCGACGAGGCGATGGGTATCTGCAATTGATCGGTCTGGGCAATGAACCCGTCCGAGGCGGACAGATAGGCGATATCGCTCAGCATGCCCGTCGTGACGCGCTTCGGATCGTCGAGGTAAACCTCCTTGTTGAAGGTGATGGAGCCACCGTCTGTCAGGCCGGTCGCCTCCCAGGTGACCACGCCGTCAGTCTGCGTATCCGCGAGGTAGCCATCCAGGAAGCCGCCAAACGACGGAGCCCCGACTGCATACATCAGGCCCACGCCGTCGATGTCCTCCACGTCCTTGATGGTCGTCGAGGCATTAGTGACCGCACCCTGCTGGATCTGCGCGTCCGCAACCGCCGTCGTCGTGCCCGGGACCGGGATGCCAGTTGCCTTATCCGTATAGGTCCCTGACACCTCGTTGTGCAGCCAGTCACCGACCTTGCCCGCCGTCGCCGCATCGAATTCCTCTGTGAATTCGGCGACCATGCCGTTGAAGCCGGCAGCGAGATCGAACGGACCCTTGTTGAAGGTGCCGAGCAAGGCTCCAGAGTTGTTCGAGCCCTTGTACAGCTTGTCCGTCAAGTCGATGGTGATGGTACGTGCGGCCGGATTCTTCGCGTTCAGCACTATGTTGACCGCAACCTTGCCGCCGATGACCTCCGCCTTGGTCCAGGTGACAGTGATCTGGACGGGAAGAGACTCTGGCGCGTCACTGCGGCAGACGTTGCCGAAGTCCAACGTATCTTCGGTTCCCTTGGAGATATTCCAGGTCTGCTCCGACCCCTGGTGCGCGGTCATCGTCTTCGAGATTTCCTGCGGCTCGATCTCCTTGACGGGGATCGAAACGTCCCGTGCGCCAGCGCCGCCCGTACCGAGGTCTTCGGCCAGGAGGTTGGCGTGCAGCGACGAGCCCGGGAACAGATGCGAACCCAGGGCCAGTCGGCCGTAGTAGTCGTAGACGCAGGTGGTGTTTTCCGCCTGTGTGACCGTGATCAGCCGGTAAATGGAGACGTCGGTTCCACCGACGCCGGGCACCTTAGGTGTTTGCGCCGTCGACTGAACGGCTTGGCAGGACGCGCTCGACTTGGCCAGGTTCAGCACCGGGGTCGACAGGATGTCATATCCGGGGCGGCTTGCATCCTCGTTGTCCAGCACCACGCCAAGGGTGTATGTCTGGTTGGCAGGGGCTGAGTTGCCGGCCTGCAGCGTGATGCGGTAAGGAACGAGGTCGAGTTCGTTCCACGTCTTGCCGAGGTTGCCGGTGGTGTAGTCAGTGTCGGGGCAAATGTAGGGACCGCCATCGGGGAAGGTGAAGCCCGCGTCTTTGCGGCATCCCTCCAAGGTGGTCTGCACCCCAACGGGGTCAGCGGCTTGCACCGGCGTCGCGCCGAGCAGCCCTAGCGTGAGCAGGGCTCCCAGCGTCGTCATCCATCGTTTATTGACTAACATATCGATGTCTCCTTTGACGTCTTTCCTTGTGTGGCCGGGTGGCGCCGATCGACACGATCACCTGCAACCGCCGGTCGTCATGACGAGACCTTGATAGCAAGCCCTGTGCCGATGGGTGTGGTGTGGAAAAACAAGGACTTACGAGCCACTGAAACGAGGGCCTGTCACAGGGATGAGACAGCTGACACGCCCGACTGGTCGTGGCTAACCGCAAGTCGTTGATAACTGAACCAACCGAGCCTGGCGCACACTGTCTCGCTATTGGTACAGCGGGTTCCGGTGCCTGAGGCGGCACCGGCCCTAGATTCGGCTTGAGAGTCTGCTCCATGCCGCTCGTCGAGCGGCCGCTGCGCGGAATCTCGAGCTGGCCAGTATCGTCGACTGGCAGACCATAGCGATCAGGCGGTCATACGGCGCCTCGCGGAATCGTCCACCTCGATGGCAGCGTCTAGGTCGATGTGGGTCGAAGCTATGATGCGGACGCCCAGTGAAAGGTCCAGCAGACCGCCGACGAGGGTCTGGCGCTGGCGAAGGCCGTGGAAGAGCAGAGTGCCTGGCGCAAGGGGATGACTGAACTGGATGCGCCTGACCACCCCGAGGGATGTACCGTTGCATGAGGGGGAATGCACTGAGAGAGGGAGGGCAATGAAGAGGCTATCCAGAAGAAATGCCCCACAGAACCGGGGTATATCAAATGCGAAAAAGCCGCTCATGGAGCGGCCTTTTCTAATGTGGTCGGTGTGAGAGGATTCGAACCTCCGACCCCTTCGTCCCGAACGAAGTGCGCTACCAAGCTGCGCTACACACCGATGTCTGCGGGGCGAGAATTTACCGAAAGCCCCGACATGACACAAGCCTTTTTTTGTTTCTGATGAAAAAAAGCCGCTTTCCGCTCAACAATGCAGCGCTTTGCGCAAAACGTGGCAAGCGGCGCCACATGAGCGTGGTGTCATACCCCTTTCGTCGGCAGCTGGAATTCGACCGGCCCCAGCAGCCGCTTTCGCCAATCGGCCACCACCCCGTGCTCCAGCCAGTGGGCCGCATGCTGGCGCCAGTTAGGGGAGAGGGCCGGATTGTCCAGCAACAGCTGCAGCTCCCCCTCGTTGCGGACCTGGTTGAACAGGATGTCGGCGGTGCGCTTCACCGTCAGCTCGGGATAGGGCCGGTCGACCAGCAACAGCTCCTCGTCCTGGGCAACCCACCCCTCCTCCAGCACCCTGAGCAACCAGCCGCAGCGGCCGTTGAGTTGCATCACCTGCGAGAGGTGCGGATAGCCAAAACGCTGGTTCAGCTTGAAACAGGGGGATCTCGGTTGGCTTACCTGAACAAGCGCCTCGCCGAGCCGGTAGACATCGCCGATGCAGGCCTGCGCCTCGGTCAGGCCGAGGCCGGAGAGGTTCTCGCCAAAGGCCGCCGGTTGCCAGGGGGTACGGGGTGCGGGCAAACCCAGCGCGGTTTGCCAGGTCTGCCACCAGGGATAGTGATCGGCGGGATAGTAATGCAGCGCCCTGTCCGGGCCACCGTGATGACGCTGGTCGCTCTGTTCATCACCGTCCAGACCCGAGAAGCTGCACCACAGGGGTCGGTCCGCTGCTTGCTTGTGGATGGCCGATACCAGGCCGGGAACCAGTTCGGCGTTCAACTCGGCACTCTGGCCGATAAAGAGGGAGATCCGCATTCTGTCCTCCTGCTGGATGAGAGAATGCGGATCTTAGGGGCTGTCGATGCTTTGGCGCAAGCCGCGTTGCTGCATCAAATGACGTCAGGCGACTGCCTGCATCTGGGTGGTCATTGCAATCTCGGCACGACGGCGTTTCTCCGCCTTGGCCATCAGATACCAGCTGCCGAAGGTAAACAGCGACACCGACAGCAGGATCAGGCTGGCCACCGCGTTGATCTCGGGTTTCACTCCGAGTCGCACCGCCGAGAACACCTCCATCGGCAGGGTGGTGGAGCCCGGGCCTGAGACGAAGCTCGCCAGCACCAGATCATCCAGCGACAGGGCGAACGACATCATGCCGCCCGCCGCCAGCGAAGGCGCAATCATCGGGATGGTGATCAGGAAGAACACCTTCCAGGGCTTGGCCCCCAGATCCATGGCCGCCTCCTCGATGGAGAGATCCAGCTCCCGCAGCCGGGCCGACACCACTATCGCCACATAGGCGGTACAGAAGGTGGTGTGGGCTATCCAGATGGTCAGCATGCCCCGCTCGGCCGGCCAGCCAATCAGCTGGGCCATGGCCACGAACAGCAGCAGCAGCGACAGACCGGTGATCACCTCCGGCATGACCAGGGGCGCCGTCACCAGGCCACCGAACAGGGTCCGGCCACGGAAGTGCGGTATCCGGGTCAGCACGAAGGCGGCCGTGGTCCCCAGCGCCACCGCGGCGATGGCGGTGTAGCAGGCGATCTCCAGGGAGCGCAGCACCGAGCCTATCAGCTGCTTGTTCTCGAGCAGGCCGAAGTACCACTTCAGCGACCAGCCTCCCCACACCGTCACCAGCTTGGAGGCGTTGAAGGAGTAGATCACCATGATGACCATGGGCAGGTAGATGAACAGCAGCCCCAGCCACAGCATCAGCTTGGCAAAACCGAAGCGCTTCATACTTTCCCCTCCAATTCCTTGGCCTGGTTACGGTTGAACAGAATGATCGGCACGATCAGCACCGCCAGCATCACCACCGCCAGGGCGGAGGCCACCGGCCAGTCGCGGTTGTTGAAGAACTCCTGCCACAGCACCTTGCCGATCATCAGGGTCTCGGGGCCGCCGAGCAGCTCGGGGATGACGAACTCGCCCACCACGGGAATGAACACCAGCATGCAGCCGGCGATGATGCCGTTCTTGGAGAGCGGCACCGTGATCCGCCAGAACCGGGTCAGGTTGCGGGCACCGAGATCCGAGGCCGCCTCCAGCAGGCTCTGATCATGTTTGACCAGGTTGGCGTAGAGCGGCAGCACCATGAACGGCAGGTAGGAGTAAACGATGCCGATATAGACCGCCAGGTTGGTGTTGAGGATCTGCACCGGCTCGTCGACCAGGCCGATGCCCATCAGCAGGCTGTTGAGCAGGCCGTTGTTGCTGAGGATCCCCATCCAGGCGTAGACCCGGATCAGGATTGCGGTCCAGGTCGGCATCATGATGAGCAGCAGCAGAACGGTCTGGGTCTCCTTGTTGGCCCGGGCGATGGAATAGGCCATGGGATAACCGATCAGCAGGCAGAGAATGGTGCTGATGAGGGCCATCTTGAGGGAGCCCAGATAGGCCGCGATGTAGAGATCATCCTCCTGCAGCAGCAGGTAGTTGCCCAGGTGGAGCAGGATGGTGAGCTGGTCATCGGCCCAGCTCACCACATCGGTGTAGGGCGGGATGGCCACGTCCGCTTCGGCGAAGCTGATCTTCACCACTATGATGAAGGGCAGCAGGAAGAACAGGAACAGCCAGAAGAACGGGATGCCGATCACCAGCTGGCGCCCGCCCAGTCGCTTCAGTCGTCTCAATGCCTTCATGATTGCAACACCACGCCGCTGTCATCTTCCCAGTAGAGGAACACCTGGTCATCCCAGGTCGGCCGCTTGCCGTGGCGTTCGGCGTTGGCGATGAAAGCCTGAACGATTTTGCCCGAGGGCAGCTGGATGTGATAAACGGAGTGGCCGCCCAGATAGGCGATGTCGTAGACCAGCCCCTTGGTCCAGTTGAAGTCGGGGTGCTCCAGATCGCTCGGCTTCTGAGTGCTCATCAGCAGCTTCTCCGGCCGCAGGGCATAACTCACCTTCTTGTTCTCGGCGCGAGAGCTGATGCCGTGACCCACGTAGATGGGCTGCTCCAGATCCGCACAGGCGATGGTGGCGTGGTCCTGTTCGTCCTCCACCAGCAGGCCGTCAAACAGGTTGACGTTGCCAATGAACTCGCACACCAGCCGGCTGGCCGGGGTCTCGTAGATGTCCATCGGGCTGCCGATCTGCTCGATGCAGCCCAGGTGCATGATGGCGATCCGCTCGGCCATGGTCATGGCCTCTTCCTGATCGTGGGTCACCATGACGCAGGTCACGCCGACCCGCTCGATGATCTCCACCAGCTCGAGCTGCATCCGCGAGCGCAGCTTCTTGTCCAGCGCCCCCATGGGCTCGTCCAGCAACAGCAACTTGGGGCGCTTGGCCAGGGAACGGGCCAGAGCCACCCGCTGACGCTGGCCACCGGAGAGCTGATGGGGCTTGCGACGGGCATACTGGGTCATCTGCACCAGCTTGAGCATCTCCTCGACCTGGGCATCGACCTCTGCCTTGGGCAGACCATCCTGCTTGAGGCCGAAGGCGATGTTCTGCGCCACCGTCATATGGGGGAACAGGGCGTAGGACTGAAACATCATGTTGATCGGACGTTCATAGGGCGGCATGTCGGTAATGTCGACGCCATCCAGGAACAGCCGTCCCTCGGTGGGGCGCTCGAACCCAGCCAGCATCCGCAGCAGGGTCGACTTGCCGGAGCCGGAGCCACCCAGCAAGGCGAAGATCTCGCCTTTATGGATGTTGAGAGACACGTTATCGACCGCCAGCGTTTCGTCGAACTGCTTGCTTACCCGATCTATTTTGACCAGCACTTCTTTACGCTGCTGGCTGCCCTCGAGGGCTTTTTTATAGGCACTGGAGGCTATCGCCATTACCAAACTCCCACACGTGATACCGGCCGGGGCCGATCCATAAAGACAATCTGGCGCCCCGGGGTGGGCGCCAAGGTTAGGTTCCGGACTTGATCTTGGTCCAACTCCGGGTGATCAGGCGCTGTACCGAACGGGGATGTGACTCCTGCACATACAACCGCTCCAGCACCGCCTGGGGGGGATAGACGGATTCGTCATCGCGCACCCGCTTCTCCATGTACTCTCCCGCCTTGGTGTTGGGGTTCGCATAACCCACATAGTCGCTCACCTTGGCGATCACCTGCGGCTCGAGAATATAGTTGATCAGGGCGTGTGCCTCTTTGACATTGGTGGCATCGGCCGGGATCGCCATCATGTCGAACCAGAGATTGCCGCCTTCCTTGGGGATGCTGTAGGCAATATTGATCCCCTTGCCTGCCTCGTTGGCCCGGGCCGCCGCCTGCAGGATGTCACCGGAGAAGCCGGCCGCCACGCAGATGTCGCCGTTGGCCAGATCGCCGATGTACTTGGAGGAGTGGAAGTAGGCCACATAGGGGCGCACCTTCAGCAACTGCTCCTCGGCACGCTTGAGATCGGCCGGATCATGGCTGTTGGGGTTGAGGCCGAGGTAGTTCAGCGCGGCCGGGATCATCTCATCGGCCGAATCGAGGAAGGCGACGCCACAATGAGACAGCTTCTCCATGTTGCCCGGCTCGAAGATGATCGCCCAGGAATCGATCTTGTCGACCCCCAGCACCGCCTTGACCTTGTCGACGTTGTAACCGATGCCGTTGGTACCCCACAGGTAGGGCACGGCGTACTGATGGCCGGGATCCACCTTGTCGAGCTGCTTGAGCAGCAGGGGATCCAGGTTGACCATGTTGGGCAGTTGGGCAGGATCCAGCTTCTGGAATGCCCCCGCCTGGATCTGCTTGGCCAGGAAATTGTTGGAAGGCACGACCAGATCATAACCGGTACGCCCGGTCAGCAGCTTGCCCTCTAGCGTCTCATTGGAATCGAACACGTCGTAGACGGTCTTGATCCCGGTCTTCTGCTGAAAGTCACTGAGGGTGGTCTCGCCGATATAATCGGACCAGTTGTAAAAATGAACCACAGGGGCTGCCTGGGTCAGATTTGCAAACCCCAGGGTCAGGGCCAGCGTTGCTATCTTGGTCATGTGCACTTTGATCAGTCCTCATATTGTGATTTTGCCAGTCGCGCATCCATACACGCCGTCCAACCTATTCGGGTGGTCACTACCCTCCCGGCCGAACTGCGGACCGGGAGGGGCACTCGTCACTTACTTGCCTGATTTGATCTTGGTCCAGCTGCGGGTCATCAGACGCTGCACCTTGGCCGGCAGATCCGGGAAGACGTACAGCTTCGCCAGGACCTCATCGCTCGGGTAGATACCCGGGTCGTTGCGGATCGCCTCCGAGACCAGCGGCACCGAGGCCTTGTTCCCGCTCGGATAGCTGACCGCATCCGAGATCTTGGCAATCACCTCAGGCTTCATCAGATAGTTGAGGAAGACATGGGCCTCTTCCACGTTCTTCGCATCGGCCGGGATGGCCAGCATGTCGAAGAAACTGCCTGCCCCCTCTTTCGGGATCACATAGGTCAGATTGACACCATTCTTGGCCTCGATCGCCCTGGACTTGGATTGCTGCAAGTCCCCGGAGTAACCGACCGCCACGCACAGGTTGCCGTTGGCCAGATCCGAAATGTATTTCGAAGAGTGGAAATAGGCGGTATAGGGACGGATGGAGAGGAATAACTCCTCCGCCTTCTTCAACTCATCCGGCTTCTGGCTATCCGGTTTGAAGCCCAGATATTGCAGGGCCGCCGGCAGCATTTCGGTCGGTGAGTCGAGGAAGGAGACACCGCACTCCTTCAACTTGGCCATATTTTCCGGCTTGAACACCAGATCCCAGGAGTTCACCGGCGCATCGGCACCCAGCACCGCCTTCACCTTGTCGATGTTGTAGGCGTAGCCGATGGTGCCCCACAGGTAGGGGATGGAGTACAAGTTGCCCGGGTCACTCGGCTCGAGCGCCTTGAGCAAGGTAGTGTCCAGGTTCTTCCAGTTCGACAGCTTGGCGCGGTCCAGCTTCTGGAACACCCCGGCCTTGATCTGCTTGGCCAGGAAGGGGTTGGACGGCACGACGATGTCATAGCCCGAACTCCCTGCCAGCAACTTGGCTTCCAGCACCTCGTTGCTGTCGAACACGTCATAGATGACCTTGATGCCCGTCTCTTTCTGGAAATCTTCCAGGGTATTTGGCGCGATATAGTCGCTCCAGTTGTAGACGTGCAGTACCTTGTCATCGGCCATCGCCCCAGTACTGACCATGACCAGCGCCACTGAGGCGGCCAGCATTCCCGTTTTAAAAGACATAGTCCTTGTCTCCTAAGCAAATTGTATGCGTAAGCCAACCTGCTCGGGTACAGCCTATTCCAGCAGCTTCGCAGCCGTCAGATCCAGACTGAGCCTGGCCAGTTTGACCAATTCATCTACCTGTTCCTCGGTGATCACCAAGGGGGGCGATATGATCATGGTATCGCCGACCGCCCTCATCACCAAGCCATTGTTAAAGCAGAACTCCCGACAGGTCATCCCCGCCTGCTGCTGGGCTGGGAAGCGACGCTTGGTCTGCTTGTCCTGGACTATTTCCAACGCGGCGACCAGGCCTTTACCCCGGGTTTCTCCCACCAGCGGGTGATCGGCAAGCTCGCTCCAGCGACGTTGCAAATAGGGGCCAATGCTATCATAAATTCGCTTAACTATGCTCTCCCTCTGCATAAGCTGGATGTTGGCGATGGCCACGGCGCAGGCGACCGGGTGGCCGGAATAGGTGAAGCCGTGGTTGAACTCGCCCCCCTCTTCCACCAGCACCTTGGCGACTCTGTCGCCGACCATCACGGCCCCCATCGGCAGATAGCCAGAGGTGATGCCCTTGGCCAGGCACATCAGGTCCGGCTTGATGCCAAAGTCTTCGCTGGCGAACCAGTGGCCGGTGCGACCGAAACCGCAGATCACCTCGTCGGCGATCAGCAGGATGCCGTACTTGTCACAGATGCGCTGGATCTCGGGCCAGTAGCTGTCGGGCGGGATGATGACGCCGCCGGCCCCCTGAATGGGCTCGCCGATGAAGGCGGCGACCTTGTCCACCCCCAGTTCCAGGATCTTCAGCTCCAGCTGACGGGCGCGCTCCAGCCCGAACTCATGGGCGCTCACCCCCTGCCCCTCACCGAAGTGGTAAGGCTGATCGATGTGGACTATGCCGGGGATCGGCAGCCCGCCCTGGGCGTGCATGCCTTTCATCCCACCCAGGCTGGCCCCCGCCACGGTGGAGCCGTGGTAGGCGTTGTGGCGGCTGATGATCACCTGCTTGTCCGGCTGCCCCTTGCTGGCCCAGTAGTGGCGCACCATGCGCAGCACGGTGTCGTTGCACTCTGAACCCGAGCCGGTGAAGAAGACGTGGTTGAGATGAGACGGCGTGATCTCGGCCAGCAGGGTCGCCAGCTCGGCAGCGGGCGGATGGCTGGTCTGGAAGAAGAGGTTGTAATAGGGCAGTTGCTGCATCTGTTTGGTGGCGGCGTCCACCAGCTCCTGGCGGCCGTAACCCATGTTGACGCACCACAGGCCCGCCATCCCGTCCAGGATGCGGCGCCCGTCGGAGTCTTCCAGATAGACCCCCTCGGCCTTGGTGATGATGCGGCTGCCCTTGTTGTTCAGCGCCTGAAAATCGGTAAAGGGATGCAGGTGATGGCTGGCATCCAGTTGTTGCCACTCACGAGTGGTGTGCTGCATTGCTTGCTCCTCGGTTCCTTCGATATGAGCGGGAAAGGCCGGTATCAGCCTCCATGCACTACCACCCTCGAGTGGTGTGCAACCCAGTTTGCTGCTGCTTGGTACTATCGCCATACGGGAGCGGCGGGTACTCGTCGCCCTGCACTGCCACTCATCACGAGCGGCGTGTGACCCGGTTTGTTTCTGCTTGGTGCTGTCGTCATACGGGATCGGCGGGTACTCGTCGCCCTGCACCGCCACTCATCATGCGCGGCGTGCGACCCGGTTTGTTGCTGTTTGGTGCTTTCACTCTCGGCGGGAGAGGCCGGCCTCGACCTCCCCCTGTCGGGGTTGCGTGCGCCTTGCACGCACCGACATCACACGTTCAGCAGCAGGAATTCCCGCTCCCAACGACTGATCACCCCGAAGTAGGTCTCGTATTCCTTGCGCTTGACCGCGACGAAGGCGCGGATGAAACGCTCGCCCAGCATCTCCTTGATGGGCTCGCACTGTTCCAGGTGGCTCAGCGATTCCTCCAGCGAGCGGGGCAGGCTGTAGGGCAGGTCGTAGGCGCTCGCCTTCATCTCCTGCATCGGCTCCAGCTTCTCCATCATGCCGAGGTAGCCGCAGGCCAGGGTCGCGGCCAGCGCCAGATAGGGGTTGGCATCGGCGCCGGCGAAGCGGTTCTCCACCCGACGCGCGCTGGCCTCGGAGAAGGGCACCCGCAGGCCGCAGGTACGGTTCTCCACGCCCCACTGCACGTTGCGCGGCGCACTCTCACCGAAGGTGAGGCGGCGGTAGGAGTTGACGTTCGGTGCCAGCAGCGCGGTCACGGCCGGGGTATATTTCTGCAGGCCGGCGATGAAGTGCATGAACAGCTCGGTGTTGCCGCCATTGTCCGTGCCGAACAGGTTGCGCCCCTCGGCATCCTCCAGGCTCTGGTGGATGTGCATGGCGGAGCCCGGCTCTTCACTCATGGGCTTGGCCATGAAGGTGGCGTAGATGCCGTGCTTGTGCGCCGCCTCACGCATGGTGCGCTTGAACAGGAACACCTGATCCGCCAGGTCGATGGCGTCGCCGTGCAGGAAGTTGATCTCCATCTGGGCGGCACCGGACTCGTGGATCAGGGTGTCCACCTCCAGCTCCTGCGCCTCGCAGTAGTCGTACATGTCCTCGAAGATGGGGTCGAATTCGTTGACCGCATCGATACTGAACGACTGGCGGGCAGTCTCGGGGCGGCCATTGCGACCCACGGGCGGCACCAGCGGGTAGTCGGGGTCTTCGTTGCGCTTGACCAGGTAGAATTCGAGCTCGGGGGCCACCACCGGCTTCCAGCCCTGCTTCTCATAGAATGACAGGACCCGGCGCAGCACGGAGCGCGGCGCGATGTCGATCAGCTTGCCATTGATATCGAAGCAATCGTGGATCACCTGAGCGGTGGGCTCCAGCGCCCAGGGCACGAAACGAATGGTGTTGGGATCGGGGTAGAGCTGCATGTCCCGCTCCAGCGGGTCTATCATGCTGTCGTCATCCGGATACTCGCCGGTCACCGTCTGAGTGAAGATGATCTCGGGTAGCCGCATGCCCCCCTCGCGCAGAAATTTATTGGCTGGAATGATCTTGCCTCGGGCATTGCCGGTGAAGTCCGGAAACAGGCACTCCACTTCCGTGATGCGATTACTCTCCATCCAGCCCTTGATACTGTCCATGTTAAACCCCGACTCTACGGTTGTCATTGGCAAGGGTGTCTAATATATGGAACACCCCTGTTAAAAAAATGTAATCAACAGCACCATAAAAGCCCGTGATAATGGCCTTTGTCAAGCGGTGGTGTTTAAAAAACTATAATTAATGGCCTATATAATGACCAGGCCGGCACCAAATACTAAACACCTTGTATCACCATCAGCTCACTGCAAGCCCAGTGCCAACGGCGGGCCGCTCAGGGGGCCAGGCTCCGTCAGGGCCTGTCCGAAAAGGGCCATTTTTTTGCAAGGGCGCACAGTCCTTATCCGATCTGCTTTGCATGCCTGCATTTTTTTGGTACAAGGCCCGCCCTGATTTGCACTCTCCTGCATGGATTTGGTGCAAATCGGGATACAGGGGCTTGGTCTGCAAGCAGACAGCCCCCATAAATAGGGAAAATTGGGAAACTGACTGGTAGTAAACGCTATGTGTGATTTCATGACTGAAGACCAACTGGCCTTTTACAAGGGTCAGATCGAGCGACAAATCGTCGAACTCGAAGATCGTCTCAACTCCCAAGCCAGCCAGGCCATCGCCACCGATACCAACGAGATGGCTGATGAAATTGACCGTGCCAGCATCGAGGAAGCCCGCCGTCTGGAGCTGAACCGCATCGAGCACGACAAGTTGCATCTGCGCAAGCTGAAAGGGGCGTTGAAACGCATCAATGAAGGGGAATTTGGCTACTGCGAATCCTGCGGTGACGAGATCTCCCTCAAGCGACTGCAGGCTCGTCCTGAGTCCCGTTTCTGCGTCGAATGCCAGAGCACCAAGGAATTCAACGATACCCACGTGTTCCGTCGCGTCGCCTGATTCTTCTGATAGACTCCGGGCAAGTCCCGGAATCTATCAGGAGAGCAGAGAGTGAAATGGCTCATCAATCTGTGTTTGTGCCTGCCGTTGCTGGCACAAGCACAGACTCTCACCGTCAAGGTCCCCAGCCGGCCGATCAACGACCTCGATAACGAATACCAGCTCAAGCTGCTGGAACTGGCACTCAACCACGCCGGTCAGCCGTTCAAGCTGGAGCGGGTCGAACTCAATCTCAATCAGTACAGCCTGCAGCAAGAGCTGCGCAAGGGCAAAACCATCAACGTGTTCTGGATGGGTACCTCCAGCACCCTCGAATCCGCCCTCATCCCCATCCCCATCCCGTTGTTCCGTGGCCTGGAAGGGTTGAGGATCGCCTTCATCCATCGCGATGCCCAGGAGAAGTTCAATCAGGTCGGCTCGCTGGCCGACCTCAAGCGCATGAAGGCGGCTCAGGGCGTCGGCTGGGCAGACAACAAGATCCTGGAGCTGGCGGGCATTCCGACCTACGCGGGCCGTTACAGCAACCTGTTCCGCCTCATCAACGACGGCGACAAACTCGACTTCTTCCCCCGCGGCCTGGTGGAGGTCTACGCCGAGAGCCATGAGCTGCTGGCCCAATACCCCAACCTCACCATCGAGCAACACCTGTTGCTGCGCTACCCCTTCGCCGAGTTCTTCTTCGTCAGCCCCGAGTCCCCCAAGCTGGCCAAGGCGATCCAGACCGGGTTGGAGCGCGCCTACGCCGATGGCAGCTTCATGCAGTTCTTCCGGGAGAATCCCAAGGTCCGCGAGGCCCTGGCCAGCGCGAACCTGGAGCAACGCCTGACCATTCCGCTGGTCAATCCGGACATGACCCCCTTGCTCAGGAGCATCCCGGCCCAATATTGGGAATATCCGCCCCGGCAAGGGCAGTAAAGCGCTGACGCAGGGAGACGATCTTCCGGCAGGGCAGTGACACAGCACGATCACAGCCTGTGACCCCATGAGGCCACAACAGGTCTGGTGCCCGCCAGGGAGAGGCGGGCCATGAGTTTCACTTACAGCACCAGGGAGGTGCCATGAAACGACTCGATGACTGGTTCGGCGACTATGGTCAGAGCCACCGCCACCCCACCAATGTGGCGATCCACAAGGTGGCGGTCCCCGGCATCTACCTGTGCGGGCTCGCCCTGCTCTGGTGCCTGCCGAGGGGACCCCTGCCATTCGGGCTCAACTGGGCAATACTGGCGGCCATCCCGGTGCTGCTGTTCTACCTGCGCCTGTCACGCCCGCTGTTCTGGGGCATGGCGGGGTTCACCGCCCTGGGGCTGGTGGCCTGCGCCCTGTGGCAGGGGCCCCTGCTGCTGCCGGCGCTGGTCGTGTTCGTGCTGCTCTGGATAGCCCAGTTTGTCGGCCACCGGATCGAGGGCAAGCGCCCCTCCTTCCTCGCCGACCTGCAATTCTTGCTGATCGGCCCCGCCTGGGTGCTGGCCAGTCTCTACAGTCGTTTGGGCCTGTCTTACCGATAGGCCGGGAGGAGTCTCAATGTCGTACCGTCGTCCCCTGCTGCTGCTCGTCGCCCTGCTCGCCGGCCCCGCCCTCGCGGACAAGGCCGATCCCGTCGGCGAGGTGAGCACCGCCTTCAAGCTGGTCGGCCCCAACCACAAGATCCTGGTGGAGGCGTTCGACGATCCCCGCATCGATGGCGTCGCCTGCTATCTGGCGCGCCCCAAGACCGGCGGCGTCAAGGGCGGGCTGGGGCTGGCGGAGGATCCTTCCCATGCCTCCCTCTCCTGCCACCAGATTGGCCCCATCACCCTGCCCGCCAAGTTGAAGGCGGGGGAAGAGGTGTTCGATGTCAGCACCTCGCTGGTGTTCAAGGAGCAGAAAGTGGTGCGTTTTTACGACAAAAAACGCAACGCCCTGGTCTACCTGACTTACAGCACCAAATTGGTAGATGGTTCTTACAAGAGCGCGGTGAGTGCGGTTCCCATCATGCCCTGGGGCTGATCCCCCACCATTTATCCCGTGCTCAACACCTCAAGCTGTTGTAATTTAACTACATCGATATCTGCGGAGAGCGCATCATGAAAGTCGCCGTTTTCAGTACCAAGAGCTATGACAAGGAACACTTCAATCAGGCCAACAGCCAGTACGGCTTCGAGCTGGAGTTCTTCGACGTACGGCTGGAAGCCAAGACCGCCCGCCTCGCCCACCACTTCCCCGTGGTCTGCCTGTTCGTCAACGATGACGCCGACCGGGCGGTGCTGACCGAACTGGCCGCCAACGGCACCAGGGTGATCGCCCTGCGCTGCGCCGGTTACAACAACGTGGATCTGGTCGCCGCCAAGGAGCTGGGGCTCAAGGTGGTGCGGGTGCCCGCCTACTCCCCGGAGGCGGTGGCCGAGCACGCGGTCGGCCTGATGATGACCCTCAACCGCCGCATCCATAAGGCCTACCAGCGCACCCGCGACGCCAACTTCTCGCTGGAAGGGCTGGTCGGTTTCAACATGCACGGCCGCACCGCCGGCATCGTCGGCACCGGCAAGATAGGCATCGCCACCCTGCGCATCCTCAAGGGCTTCGGCATGCGCCTGCTGGTGAGCGACCCCTATCCGAACCAGGCCGCGCTGGATCTCGGCGCCGAGTACGTGGATCTCGACACCCTGTTCCGCCAGTCCGACGTCATCAGCCTGCACTGCCCCCTGTTCAAGGAGAACTATCACCTGCTGAACAAGGAGGCCTTCGCCAAGATGAAGGACGGGGTGATGATCATCAACACCAGCCGCGGCGGCCTGCTCGACTCCAACGCCGCCATCGAGGCGCTCAAGACCGCCCGCATCGGCGCCCTGGGGCTGGACGTGTACGAGGAGGAGGAAGATCTCTTCTTCTCCGACAAGTCCAACGAGGTGATCACCGACGATGTGTTCCGCCGCCTCTCCGCCTGCCACAACGTGCTGTTCACCGGTCACCAGGCCTTCCTGACCCGGGAGGCGCTGCACGCCATCGCCGATACCACCCTCAGCAACATCCAGGCCATCGAGCAGCAGGGCCGCAGCGACAACGAGGTGGAGTAAGCATTCCGCGCATTTAGTCCGTCATTCAGGCGCGCCGGGTTGTGAGACCCGGCGCCTTCGGGTAGGCTACCAGCCCTTTTTTATGCAGGAGCCTGGCCGCCCATGTTTATCGGATTTGATTACGGTACCTCCAACTGCGCCGTTGCCGTGATGGAACAAGGCAGCCCCCGGCTGCTGACCCTGTCAGGCTCCCGCTACCTCCCCTCCACCCTGCACGCCCCCCACAGGGATGCCATCGCCGGCCTGTTGGCCGAACGGCTGACCCCTGCCCGGCAGACCGAGTACCTCAAGCTGCGCGGCCCCGTGGTGACCCGGGCCCAGGCGGTGCGGCGCCAGATGCGCGAGGAGGGGCTCATCGACGAGCTCAGCTTCGGCAATGCGGCACTGGAGCGCTACCTGGAGGAGCCGGACGACGGCTACTACATCAAGTCGCCGAAGTCCTTCCTCGGCGCCTACGGCCTCAAGGCCCCCCAGATCGCCCTGTTCGAGGACATCGTCTGCGCCATGATGCTGCGGGTCCGCGAGGAGGCGGAGCAGCAGCTCGGCCAACCGGTGCGCGGCGCCGTGATCGGCCGCCCGGTCAACTTCCAGGGGCTGGCGGGGGAGGAGAGCAACCGCCAGGCCATCGCCATCCTGACCGAGGCGGCCCGGCTGGCCGGCTTCGAGCAGGTGGAATTTCTCTATGAGCCGGTGGCGGCCGGCTTCGAGTTCGAGGCCCGCCTCAGCGAGGATGCCGTGGTGCTGGTGGTGGACATCGGCGGCGGCACCACCGACTGCTCCATGCTGCGCATGGGCCCGAGCCATCGCGATCGGCTGGATCGCAGCGGCGACCTGCTCGGCCACAGTGGCCAGCGGGTCGGTGGCAACGACTTCGACATCCGCCTGACGGTGGAGGGCATGATGCCGCTGCTCGGCATGCACGAGACCCTCAAGACCGGCAAGCCGCTGCCCCATCCGCTGTTCTGGGATGCGGCCGCCATCAACGACGTCAGCGCCCAGAGCCGCTTCTACAGCCTGGATACCGCCCGCCAGCTGCAGGACTTGCAGCTCGACAGCCAGCCCGGCAGCAAGCTGGCGCGGCTCGCCTGCCTGCGCGCCCACAAGCTGAGCCACCAGCTGGTGTGGCGCGCCGAGCAGGGCAAGATCGCGCTGTCAGACCACCAGCTCAATCAGCAATCCCTGAGCGAGCTGGAGAAGGGGCTGGAGGCGGAACTCAGCCGCGAGCAGCTGGCCAGCGCCTCGGCACCCTTGCTGGAGAAGATCGGCGAGCTGATGGATCAGGCCATTGCCGCCGCCGGCGTGCAGCCGGATCGGATCTTCGTCACCGGCGGCAGCGCCCGTTCGCCGCTGATCGCCGCCTTCATCCGCCAGAAGTTGCCCACTATCCCGCTAGAAGGGGGGGATGACTTCGGCTCGGTGGCCGCGGGGCTCGCCCGTTACGCCGAGCGGCTGTTCGCCAACTGACGAGCCCATTCGCGCTGTCCGGGCCTTAATCCGCCAGAAACTGCCGGCCATATGCGCTGGAAGGGGGAGACGTCGGCTCGGTGGCCGCGGGGCTAGCCCGTTACGCCGAGCGGCTGTTCGCCAACTGAGGCCACGCTGGGGCCCCTGCTGCCAAACTCGAGGCTCAGCCGGACCGGGTGTTGCCATTTGCCGACACCCCCCCGCCCATGAGGGCGACAGAAGCAGTCGGGCTCCCCCTCCGCCGCCCTGCCCCGCAGGCAGCGCCGAGGGTATGCTTGTCGCTCCCATCACCGGAGCCCCTTCGATGCCCAGATTTCTGCTACTGCTGCTCGCCCTGCTTCTGCTCAGTGCCTGCAGCAGTACCCCCGTCTTCGTCCAGCAAGATCTGCAGCACCACCACTGGGTGCTCGACAAGCTGGATGGTCAGCCCATCGCCAGCGCCCGCGTCAACCCGCCCGATATCGAGATAGGTGAGCACTTCACCGTCAACGGCATCGCCGGTTGCAACCGCTACTTCGGCCAGGGCCACCTCGAGGGCAACAGATTCTGGGTCACCAGCCTCGGCAGCACGGCCATGGCCTGCCAGCCCCAGCTCGACAGCATAGAGCAGGCGGTCATCGTTACCCTGATGGAGGGAGCCAGCCTGAGTGGGACTCCCCAGACCCTGATCCTGCAGGGGAAACGGCACCGTTTGGAATACCAGCTGCGCGATTGGGTGTACTAGGGCTCACAAAACCACTCGCCGACAGGAACAACTGGCCAGCCTGTGGCACACTATGAGGCACTGTTCGCAATGGAGGCTGCCTCAGCCATGTCGATGGATCGCCTGTTTGGCAAGATCAAGCAACTGCCCACAATCCCGCAGCTACTGCACGAGCTGATGCTGAGTTTCAGCGACGAGAATGCCCGCATCGACGAGATCGCGGCCAAGATCGCCATGGACCAGGTCATCAGCGTCAAGGTGCTGCGGATGGCCAACTCGGCCGCCCTGCGCCGGGGCAACGAGGTCACCTCCATCGAGCAGGCGGTGATCCGGCTCGGCTTCAACCGGCTGCGCTCCGTGGTGGTCGCCTCCGGCATCATCAGCAGCTTCAAGGCCCCCCCCAGCTTCGACAAGAACCGCTTCTGGACCCAGACCTTCCAGGTCGCCACCATAGCCCGCACCCTGGCCCTGCAGACCAAGGTGGTGGATGCGGAGACCGCCTTCACCTGCGCGCTGATCCACAACATCGGCGAACTGCTCATCCAGAGCACCCTGCCGGAGGAGGCCGAGCTCATCAGCCTGGCCATCGAGAAGGGCAGCAGCCGGGTCGAGGCCCAGCGGGAGATGCTGGGCTACGACTATGCCCAGCTCGGCGCCGAGCTGGCGCGGCGCTGGAACCTGTCGGAATCCTTCGTCGACGCCATCTCCCAGCAACTGGACCCGCTCTCCTATCAGCCGGTCAGCAAGGAGGCGGTGCTAATCCGGCTCGCCGTCTTCGTCTCCTTCGCCTGGCATGCCGGGGTGCCGGCTCAGGCCATCATAGCCCGCTTCCCCACGCCGCTCGCCGACCAGCTCGGGCTGGATCCCAGCACCCTGACGGACCAGCTCGAACAGCTCCATGAACAGGGCAACGCCCTCGCCGACTTGCTGACCCAGTAGCTCCATGGCGGCCGACCAGAGCGGGTCCGATCCCCGCCTCACTCTGGTCGGTCAACACCCACAACTTCACGAACAGGGTAGTAATATGGCCCTCGCCGACCTTCTGACGCAGTAGACATCATGACTCCTCCCTTCCTGTTTCACCCCCAGGTGGCACCCTGGTTCAAAGAGCGTGCCGATGCCCTGTTGCTCACCCTGTTCAGCGAGCTGGACAGCCCGATCCGGGAGGTGTGGCTGCGCCACGAGCCGGACAACGAGGAGTACCTGCTGGCCATGACCCCGGTCTCGACCCGGGATCGGCTGCAGGTCTGGCAGGTCGAGCTGCCGCTGGCCAGGGGGCAGGACATCCACCTCTACTGCTTCAAGTGCCTCACCGATGAGCAGCAGTGGTGGCTGCACGGGGCCGGCGTCAGCGCCTCCATGCCGCCGCGCGAGCAGCATTTTCGCTTCAACAGCCTGCATCAGCCGCCGGCCTGGGTGCAGGATCAGGTGTTCTACCAGATCTTCCCCGACCGCTTCTGCAACGGCGATCCCTCCCTCAGCGTGCGTCATCACGAGTACGAATACCGGGGCAGGGCCGTCATCAGCAAGGCCTGGGGAGAGCCGGTCAGCCGGCACGAGGAAGGGCATGCCGCCTGTGAGTTCTACGGCGGCGATCTGGCGGGCATCGATGCCAAGCTGCACTACCTGCAGTCCCTCGGCATCACGGCGCTCTACCTCAACCCCATCTTCGACTCGCCGAGCAACCACAAGTACGACACCCAGGATTACTACGGCGTCGACCCGCACCTCGGCAGCAATGCCCAGTTCGCCGAGCTGACCCGCAACCTGCACCAGCGCGGCATGAGGATCATCCTGGATGCCGTGGTCAACCACACCTCGACCGAACACCCCTGGTTCTGCCCGCCGCTGGGGGCCAAGAGCAACCCGGATTCCCCCTGGCGCAGCTTCTACACCTTCGATCAGGAGGGGGATTACGTCAGCTGGAAGGGGATCCGCAGCCTGCCCAAACTCGACTTCGCCAGCGCCCAGGTACAGGACGCCGTCTATCGCGCCGACAACGCCATCCTGCGCTACTGGATGCGCGCCCCCTACCAGATCGACGGCTGGCGCTTCGACGTCATCCACATGCTGGGGGAGCGGGGCTCGGCCATGGGCAACAGCGGCCATGTGCGCGCCATTCGTGGCGCTGTGAAGCAGGAGAACCCGGATGCTTACGTGCTCGGCGAGCACTTCTTCGAGGCGAGCCAGTGGCTGCAGGGGGATCAGGAGGACGGCGCCATGAACTACTACGGCTTCGCCCACCCGGTGCGCGCCTTCCTGGCGGGGCAAGACATCGCCTACCACCCCATCAGGATCAGCGCCGAGGAGCTGGACAGCTGGCTCAAGCTGGCGCGGGCCCACATCCCGTTCAAGAACCAGCTGGCCCAGTTCAACCTGCTGGACAGCCACGACACCGCCCGCTTCCTCCACCTGCTGGGGGAAGACAAGCAGCGCATGCGGCTGGCCGCCACCCTGCTGCTCACCTACATAGGCGTGCCGTCCATCTACTACGGCGACGAGGTGGGCCTCTCCGGCGGCAACGATCCGGACTGCCGTCGCTGCTTCCCCTGGGAGACCACCGACTGGGATCATGTGCTGCACGATCACTATCGGCGCCTGATCCAGCTGCGCAAGCAGCGGCCCGCCCTGCGCCGGGGTGACATCCAGACCCTCTACGCCGGCCCCCACAGCTATGTGTTCGCCCGCACCCTGCAGAGCGATCAGGTGGTGGTGGCCTGCAACCGCCACCCCACCGAACCGCGTACCATCAGCCTGCCCCTGTGGCAGACCGCCAGCCCCGCCAGCCGCTTCACCGACGCCTTCAACGGCGACAAGTTCGAGGTGGTGCAGGGCCAGCTGCAACTCACCATCCCGGCCAACTCGGCCAGGGTGCTGCTCTCGAGCTGAGATAAAAAAACCGGAGCAGATGCTCCGGTTTTTATTGGCGCTCAGGCTCAGTAGTTGATGCTGACGTAGGGCACTTCCGGCACGTCCCAGGCCTGCTTGAGGTAGACGGTCAGCACGAAGAAGAAGTTCGCGAGCAGGTTGGCGAAGCGGTAGAGGATGGGATCGAAGCGCACGCCGCTCTCCTCCAGTCGCACCAGCAGCCGCACCACCTTCTTGCTGCCGCAACGGCACAGATGCAGGGTGGGGATGGGTTGCGGCCCCTGGGGCAGCACGAAGCCGGTGACCCGGCCACGACTCGCCTCGTTGTAGTGATCGTAACGCCCCTTCAACCAGTCCAGATCCGCCTCGAAGATCCCCAGCTTGCCGCGCACCGAGCCGTTGAGGTTGTAGATGAGCCGCTGCAGGGCCCCCAGATCGGCCAGCATGGCCTCGGTATCGGCCTTGGGTGCCAGCTGCGCCAGCACGGCCCCCACCTGACAGCAGAGCTCGTCGGTGGCGATCTCGTAGTCGCACTGGAACTGGGTCTCGAAGATGAAGGGGTAGCAGAGCTCGCGCTTGTCTCTCGGTTTCTTGGGGTTCATGGCATCTTCTGGCTGGAGAAAAGGGCAGTTTGCCAGCCCGGGCCCGGACTGGCAAACGACCCGTACCCAGGGTCGACAGGGGCGATGGCGCCAGGTTAGCGCGTCGCCATCTGCTGGCCGAGCAGCCTCATGGCCTCCAGCATCCGCTGATTGAAGCCGACGAAGCCCGCGCTCTGGGCCGGATCGGCCTGCCCCCGCGCCGCCAGCACCGCCGGCGTCAGCGCCTGCTGTGAGGAAGCCGGCAGCGCGGCATCGGCCCCTCGCTGCCACTGGCTCAGCAGGGGCAGATAGTCCGCCAGCGGCTTCAGGCTCTCCTGCAATGAGTGAGCCCCCTGATAGGCCTGGCTCAGCTTGCTGCTCTGCCTGAGCTTGAGGGAGTAGGAGGCCAGCTGGCTGTCATCCAGTTGCAGCGCGTTCAGCCTGTCCGCCAGCGTCTTGTCATCCCCGCCGAAGAACTGGCCGGCCAGATCGTCCAGCCCCTTGACCAGCTTGCCGATGGCCTCCATCTCGTCGCCGCTGAGCGCCCCTTGCAGCGAGAAGTCGAAGCTCTGGCTCGACTTCAGGCTGAAGCCCTCCTCACGGCGGGACTTGAACTGCCAGCTGTCGCTGAAGCGCAGCATCAGCTGGTCCCCGTCCCGGGTCTCTATCTCGAGGAAGGCCTGCTGCCGGCTGGCCATCTTGGCCGCCCCCAGATCCGTGGTCGAGACCTCGCCGAAGAACTCCTGCTCGAAGGACTCCAGCCCATCCTGGATCAGCTTGTAGCTCTTATCGATGCCGGTCTTGATCTCCTCGTTGTCGGTGGCCCAGTCGCCGAGCTGCTCCCTGGCGCCGCTGAAGCCCATGTCGACCCCCTTGCGCGCCTGCGCCATCATCTCGGCCAGCTCGTCATCGCTCTTGCCATCCGAGCGCGCTGCCCCCAACCGCCCGCTGACAAATTGCAGCACGTTGTCCGCCACCGACTGGAAGTCGAACAGGGTCTCCGGGGTGATCGCCTCCGGCGGGTTCAGTTTGAACTCCTGATTCTTGGGCGCCTGATAGCGCTGGCCATGCAGCTCAAGCGTGAACTGCAGCGCCTGCTGGATCAGCACCTGCGCCCACTTGGGCGGCCGGTTCAGGGTGACCGCCTCCCCCTCCTCCGCCTGCTTTGCCGCCGCCTGCTGAGGTGCCTTGGGGGAGGCACCCACTCCCTTGGGTTGGGCCGCGCCCACGCCATCTATCTGCATAATCCTTCCTCCCGCCATGGTGGTGGATCGGTTATCGGCCTGACTGCACACTTCTTGACCATAAAAACTTGGAGAATCTGCGCCCGCCTTTTACAATCTGGCCCCTTTGGATGGCCTCTGGCCTTCCCCCGGTTTCTGTCCGGCCCTGCCCGGTGCATGCGAGGTATCAATGACCCAATCCCAGCGGACTCCCGCCGACTACCAGGCCCAGCTCGACGAGAAGAGCGCCCGCCTCATCGAGCTGTTCGCCGCTTGCAATCCGCCCGCGCTGGAGGTGCATGCCTCGCCCGCCGAGCACTACCGGATGCGCGCCGAGTTCCGCATCTGGCACGAGGGAGATGACCTCTTCCACTGCATGTATGCCCCGGCCACCAAGGAGATCATCCGGGTCGACCTGTTCCCCACCGCCAGCCGCCTCATCAACCAGCTGATGCCGGTGCTGCTCGAGGGCCTGCGCCCGCACCCGGTGCTGCGCAAGAAGCTGTTCCAGATCGATTACCTCTCCACCCTCTCCGGCCAGCTCTGCGTCAGCCTGCTCTACCACCGCCGGCTCGAGGCCGAGTGGCAGCCCGTGGCCGAGGCGCTGCAGGCCGAGCTGCGCGCCAAGGGCTTCGATCTGCGACTGATCGGCCGCGCCCACAAGCAGAAGATCTGCCTGGGGGAGGAGTTCGTCATCGAGCGGCTGACGGTGCAGGGCCGCCAACTCATCTATCAGCAGGTGGAGAACAGCTTCACCCAGCCCAACGCCGAGATTAACCAGCAGATGCTGGGCTGGGCGCTGGACGTGACCAGGGGGAGCGAGGGTGACCTGCTGGAGCTCTACTGCGGCAACGGCAACTTCTCCATCGCCCTGGCCCAGAACTTCCGCAAGGTGCTGGCCACCGAGATCGCCAAGCCGAGCGTGGATTCCGCCCAGTTCAACATCGCCGCCAACGGGGTGGACAACGTCATCATACTGCGCATGTCGGCGGAGGAGTTCACCATGGCGATGCGCGGCGAGCGGGAGTTCAACCGCCTCAAGGGGGTCGATCTCGCGAGCTACCAGTGCAACACCATCTTCGTCGACCCGCCCCGTGCCGGGCTCGACGACGCCACGGTCAAGCTGGTGCAGGAGTACGACAACATCCTCTACATCTCCTGCAACCCCGAGACCCTGCAGGCCAACATGCAGGTCCTCGGCGAGACCCACGAGATCGCCCGCTTCGCGCTGTTCGACCAGTTCCCCTGGACCCATCATATGGAAGCCGGGGTCTACTTGAAGCGCAAGGCGAGTTAACACAGGCGGCAGCAACCAATATGACGACAGGGCCCAAGGGCCCTGTTTGATTATTTATCCCGGTGCAGAGAGCGGGGGGAGCCGTTATGCTGGCGGCACGCGCATCCGCGCCATTGCCGGGGTGTCACGCCACCATGCCACGCGTTCTCTTTGTTGAAGATGATCCCGAGATAGGCCAGCTCATCAGCAGCTGGCTGGGCCGCCACGATATCGAGGTCCTGCTGGAGACCCGAGGCGATCTGGCGCTGGCCAGAGTCCTGGCCGAGCAGCCGGATCTGGTGCTGCTCGACATCATGCTGCCGGGTCAGGACGGGCTCTCCCTGTGCCGGGATCTGCGGCCGCGCTTCCAGGGCCCCATCGTCATGCTCACCTCGCTCGACAGCGACATGAACCAGATCCTCAGCCTCGAGCTGGGGGCCAACGACTACATCCTCAAGACCACGCCACCGCCCGTGCTGCTGGCCCGGCTGCGGGTCCAGTTCCGCCAGCAGGGGGCGCCAGCCGCGGCCGTGCCCAGCGCACCGCCCCAGCGCCTGCAGTTCGGCCGCCTGCAGATCGACGGCCCGGGCCGGGACGTGCGGCTGGCTGGCACCAGCATCCCACTCTCCACCGCCGACTTCGATCTGCTGTGGGAGCTGGCCTGCCACGCCGGCCAGATCCTGGGGCGGGAGGCGCTGTTTCGCAGCCTGCGGGGGCGCGACTACGACGGCCAGGATCGCAGCATGGACGTCGCCATCTCCCGCCTGCGGCGCCGGCTGGGGGATGACCCCAACAACCCGACCCGGATCAAGACGGTACGCCAGAAGGGTTATCTGCTGGTCCCCCAGGCCTGGGACTGATCGGGCGCCTGGCGGCCCAGTGCCGACGGCCAGCCCCCACTTCTGCCCACAGGGAGAGCGCCCATGCGTCGCCTGTTTATCCAGTTCTACCTGCTGCTGATCGGCTGCTTCGGCCTCGCCATCCTGCTGATCGGCCTGGTCTATCAGGTCAGCGCCGAGCGGGCCGGTGACCGCTATCTTGAACGCATGATGCAAGGCTCCCTCGGCCTGCTCACCGGCGAGCTGGCACGGCTGCCGGCCGAGCATTGGCACGCCCGCATGGCGGAGCAGAGCCGTCAGCTCAACCTGCCGCTGCAGATAGGCCCCCTCGCCAACCAGCCGCTGGCCAGCGACGATCAGGCCTTCCTCGAGGCGGGCAACATCGTCATCGTCGAGGAGGACGACACCTTCCTGCAGCGCATTCCCAAGACCGATCAGGTGCTGATCGTCGGCCCCGTGCCCTATCTCTCCTACCTGCACGAGCTGCACTGGGTCGACGTGGGCCTGCTGCTGCTCATCGGCCTCTCCCTCGGCCTGCCCATCCTGCTCTGGCTGCGGCCCCACTGGCGCGGCCTGCAGCAGCTGGAGCAGACCGCGCGCCGGGTCGGCGACGGCGATCTCTCCAGCCGCACCGGCCTGCCCGCCGGCAGCAGCCTGGCCAGGGTCGGCCGCACCTTCGATCAGATGGCCGAGCAGTTGCAGGCCATGCTGGCCAGTCGCAAGCAGCTGACCGACGCCATCGCCCACGAGCTGCGCACCCCCCTGGTCAGGCTGCGCTACCGGCTCGCCATGCTGGAGCCGCCACCGAACGAGGTGGATCGGCAGGGGCTGGAGCGCGACCTCGGGGCGCTGGACTCCCTCATCGAGGAGATGCTCACCTACGCCCGCCTCGATCGCCCGTCCCTGCCGCTGCAGTGCAGCGAGCTGGAGCTGGGTGGCTGGGCCCGGGAACGGCTGGGGGACTGGCAGGCCCTGCGGCCGGACAAGCGACTCGACTTCGCTATCCCCCCGGGGCCACTGCCCTGGCGGGGGGATGCCAGGCTGCTGGAGCGGGCGCTGGAGAACCTCATCGGCAATGCCCTGCGCCACGCGGCCGGCCGGGTGAGCCTGAGCATGGCGCGGCAACAGGATGACTATCTGCTGATGGTGAGCGACGACGGCCCCGGCATAGAGCCCGCGCTCGCGCCCCAGATCTTCGAGCCCTTCGTGCGACTGGATCAGAGCCGGGACAGGCGCACCGGCGGGGCCGGGCTCGGGCTCGCCATAGTGCGCAGCATAGCCCGCCACCACGGCGGCGAGGTGCAGCTGTTGCCTGCGGCGAGCGGCGCCTGCTTCTGCCTGCGGCTGCCGGTACATTTGGATACAAACCGTCACCAGCCACTCACTGAAGCGGATCGGGAACAGCCCTAGGATGAAGCCATGGAGAAAAGCTCCATACCATCAACCCGAACGAGGAACTGGAATATGAACAAGCTGATCCCCCTGAGCCTGGCCGCTGTCTTCGCCCTGACCTCCGGCTTCACCATGGCCGCCACCGCCACCCCGGCGACCCCGGCCACCCCGGCCACCCATGCGACTCAGACCAAGGTCGTGAAAAAACACCACCACAAGGCAGCCCACACCGCCGTCGCGCCTACCGCCAAGGCCAAACCCACGGCTGCAACCCCCAAGGCCTGATAACAACAGTTCGGCTTTGCCTTAACGAGAAGGGGCCCCAATACGGGGCCCCTTCTGTTGTTACCGCTGGCGAGCCTGGGGCTCGATCCGCGATTCAGTCCAGCATGTAGTCCGCCGGCAACGCGACGCGGGCCACCCCCGACTCGACCGCGGCCAGCGCCACGGCGCGGGCCACCCGCGGCAACAGGCGGGCATCCATCGGCTTGGGAATAACGTAATCCTTGCCGAAGCTCAGCTCACTCACCCCGGCAGCAGTCAGCACCTCGGCCGGCACCGGCTCCTTGACCAGGCCGCGAATGGCCTCCACCGCGGCGATCTTCATGGCGTCGTTGATGCGGCTGGCGCGGGCGTCCAGCGCGCCGCGGAAGATGAAGGGGAAGCAGAGCACGTTGTTGATCTGGTTGGGATAATCGGAGCGGCCCGTGCCCATGATGAGGTCATCGCGCACCGAGTGCGCCAGCGACGGCTTGATCTCGGGATCCGGGTTGGAGCAGGCGAAGATCACCGGGCGCGGCGCCATCAGGGCCACCGCCTCGGCCGGCAGCACGTCCGGGCCCGAGACGCCGACGAACACATCGGCCCCCTCGATCGCCTCCATCAGGGTGCGCAGTGGGGTGTCGTTGGCGAAACGTTGCTTGTACTGGTTCAGATCGGTGCGACCACTGTGGATCACCCCCTGCCGATCCAGCATGAAGATGTGCTCGGGGCGGGCGCCGCACTTGATCAGCAGATCCATGCAGGCGGTGGCGGCCGCGCCGGCGCCCATGCAGACGATGCGGCTCTGCTCGATGCGCTTGCCCTGCACTTCCAGCGCGTTGAGCAGGCCGGCGGCGGTGACGATGGCGGTGCCGTGTTGATCATCGTGGAACACCGGGATGTCGCAACGAGCGATCAGCGCCTGCTCGATCTCGAAGCACTCCGGCGCCTTGATGTCTTCCAGGTTGATGCCACCGAAGGTGTCGGCGATGGCCGCCACAGTGTCGATGAACTGCGCGCTGGTCTCGTGCTTGACCTCTATGTCGATGGCGTCGATGCCGGCGAAGCGCTTGAACAGCAGGGCCTTGCCCTCCATCACCGGCTTGGAGGCCAGCGGGCCCAGATTGCCCAGCCCCAGGATGGCGGTGCCGTTGGAGATGACGGCCACCAGATTGCCCTTGCCGGTGTAGCGGTAGGCATCTTCCGGGTTGGCGGCGATCTCGCGCACCGGCTCGGCGACGCCCGGGCTGTAGGCCAGCGCCAGATCATGGGCGGTTTCGGCAGGCTTGGTGAGGGCGATGGCAATCTTGCCGGGAACGGGCTGGGCGTGATAATCGAGCGCTTGCTGACGCAGATCGGACATGGGGGACCCCGATACGGAAATGAATGTAGTGGTGCATGGCTCGCCGACGGCGAGGGCTGGGGATCATAAAGAAAACCAGCGGGCTTTCACAGTAGAAAATATTGCCACGAGCCACTGACATGCCAGTTATTAGCATGTCACACCAACTACAAATACCTATTTAGTTATAGATATGGTTTCAGTCCATCACGGGTATGCCGGCCCGCGCCTCCGCCTGACGGGCGATGGCCTCCGTCATCCCCTGGAAGATGAACAGGTGGAACGGCAGCATGGCGAGCCAGTAGGCCAGCCCCCAGGCGCCCTGCGGATGCCAGTGGGCGGTCACCTTGAGCCGGGTCAGGCCGGACTCCTCCGGCAAGATGTTGAACTCCAGCCGCCCCACCCCGGGGGCCTTCATGTTGAACAGCAGATCCAGCCTGCGTCCCTCGTCCACCCCGAGGATCTGCCAGGAGTCCAGCATGTCCCCCTTCACGAAGCGATCCGGGTTGGTGCGGCCGCGGGTGCGGGCCGGGCCACCGATCAGGTGATCCATCCATTCGCGCACCACCCACAGCTCGTTCATGTAGAAGTAGCGCTGCTCGCCCCCCAGCTGCTGCAGCACCTGCCACACCACCTCAGGGCCGGCGAGGCAGACTGCCTCCCCGCTGGCGGTGCGATCATAGAAACCGTATTCGGGATGGCGCCAGCGCAGGCCCAGCGGCGTCTCCTCCCCCTGCTGCTCGGCCCCGAGTCGCTGCTCCAGCGCCAGGGTCTCGGTCAGCGCCTCGTCGAAGCTGAGCAGAGTCTGGGGCAGCAGGCTCTGCAGCTGGCCCCCCTCGGCCGGGATGTCGTGCTTGAGGCCACCCACCAGCGCCTTGGCCACCGGCTGGGGCACCGAGGTGGCAAATTGCAGCCACCAGGCGGAGAGCCTTGGGCTCAGGAAGGGGATGGGGATGACCGGGAAGCGCTTGCCTATATGGGCGGCGAACTTCTGCAACTGCTGCTGATAGCTGAGCAGTTCGGGGCCCACGGCGTTCAGCACCAAGCCATCCACCCCCTCGGCCTCCACCAGCCCGCCCAGGTAGTGCAGCAGGTTGGACAAGGCGATGGGCGGCGTGCGGGAGCGCACCCACTTGGGGGTGACCATCATCGGCAGGTTGAACACCAGATCCCGCATCACCTCGAAGGCGGCGGAGCCGGGCCCTATGATGATGCCGGCCCGCAGCTCCACCGTCGGCACCCCCGCCTCGCGAAACAGCTCGCCACAATGGCGGCGGGAGTTGAGGTGGCGGCTGTTGCAGCGCTCCGGCTGGATGGCGCCCAGATAGATGATGCGGCGCACCCCGGCGGCGCGGGCGGCGGCGGCGAAGTTCTT
The DNA here is from genome assembly GCF_963895295.1 of Aeromonas sp. sia0103. Classification (NCBI taxonomy): domain Bacteria; kingdom Pseudomonadati; phylum Pseudomonadota; class Gammaproteobacteria; order Aeromonadales; family Aeromonadaceae; genus Aeromonas; species Aeromonas sp. sia0103. The sequence goes on from NZ_CAWQKG010000062.1 coordinate 152,054, forward strand.
CACCCCCTGCTGCTCCAGCCGGTGGAAACCCGCGCCGGCACCCATGGCGTGCACCAGATAGAAGACGGTGTCGACCCCGGCCAAGGCGGGCAGCAGGGTGATGGGCTTGAGGCTGTCGGCGAGGCGAAACTCAACCCCCTCCGGCAGCCGGCAGGGGCGGCGGGCCCCGGCGATGACCCGGTAGCCCAGCGTTTGCAGGTGGGGCACCAGATAAGATCCGATATAACCGGCCGCCCCCATCACCAGACATGTGCGCATCTGTTCTTCTCCCATGATTGAGCCAACACCATAGGGCAAACCGCTTCAATACAGAACGCCAACCAATAAAAAAGGCGCCCGATGGGCGCCTTTTTCAGAATTCTTCAGAAGTAAGATTACTTCTTGGCAGTCAGACCACCGAAACGCTTGTTGAACTTGTCTACGCGGCCGCCGCTAGAAACTTCTTTCTGCTTGCCGGTATAGAACGGGTGGCACGCGGAACACACGTCCAGGCTCAGATCTTTACCCAGGGTAGAGAAAGTGTTGATGACGTTACCGCAAGAGCACTTGGCGGTGATGGCGACGTACTCAGGATGGATATTAGCTTTCATGGACAACCTCGATTATCAGGCCGTGTCGCCATCCGATCTCTTGTCGGACACCACACGATTGTTGAACACAGTTTCAAAGGCTGCGAATAATATAGGAAATGCCTGAGTTCAGGCAAGTGGCTTCGCAGAAAAAATAGGCAACCCCTGGTGGATTCATCGCAAACGCTTGATCTGGTTCGTGTCGCTGTGCCGGTACCCTTACGCCGTCATTTCGACTATCTCTCCCCCTTGCCCCTGCCTGCGCCCGGTTGTCGGGTCGAGATCCCCTTCGGCCCCCAGACCCTGGTCGGCCTGGTGGTGGCCCATCCTGGCGAGAGTCAGGTGCCCCGCGCCAAGCTCAAACCCATCAAACGGGTGCTGGACAGCGCCCCTGTGCTGGGCCCGGACATACTGGCGTTGATGGAGTGGAGTGCCAACTACTACCAGCATCCGCTGGGCGAGGTGCTGCCCCACGCCCTGCCGGTGCTGGTGCGCAAGGGCGAGCCCGCCGCCTACCGGGAGCTGGAGTTCTGGTTTGCCACCGACGCCGGGATGGCGATCGATCTCAACGAGCTCAAGCGTGCCGCCAAGCAGCAGCAGGCCCTGGCCCTGCTGCGCAAGGGGCCGCAGACCCCCTCTGCGCTCAAGCAGGAGGAGATCCAGAGTGCGGCGCTCACCGCGCTGGAGAAGAAGGGGCTGCTGGAGAGACGCAGCCTGGAGCCGAGCCATGAGGGGGACTGGGCGAGCCGCTTCGAGGCGGGCGAGGGGCTGCGCCTCAACGGCGAGCAGGCGCTGGCGGTCTCCGCCATCACCAGTCAGAGCGACCAGTTCGGCGCCTTCCTGCTGGACGGCATCACCGGCTCCGGCAAGACCGAGGTGTACTTAAGCATCCTCGAACCCCTGCTCAGGGCGGGCAAGCAGGCGCTGGTGATGGTGCCGGAGATCGGCCTCACCCCCCAGACCATCAACCGCTTCCGGCGCCGCTTCCAGGTGCCCGTGGTGGCGATGAACTCCGCCATGAACGACAGGGAGCGGCTCGATGCCTGGCTCGCCTGCCGCGATGGCGGCGCCGCCATCCTGATCGGCACCCGCTCTGCGGTGTTCACCCCCTTCAAGGATCTCGGCATCATCATCATCGACGAGGAGCACGACGGCTCCTTCAAGCAGCAGGACGGTTTCCGCTATCACGCCCGGGATCTCGCGGTGATGCGCGCCCATCGCGCCGGCATCCCCATATTGCTCGGCTCGGCCACCCCCTCGCTGGAGACGCTGCACAACGCCCGCAGCGGCAAGTATCACCACCTCAGCCTGACCCGGCGCGCCGGCAACGCCCAGACCGCCCGTCAGGTGATCCTCGACATCAAGAGCGTGCGGCTGCAGGCCGGGCTCTCCCCCCAGCTGGAACAGCTGATGGCGGAGCACCTGGCGGCCGGCAACCAGGTGATGCTGTTTCTCAACCGCCGCGGCTATGCCCCGTCGCTTATCTGCCACCAGTGCGGCTGGAGTGCCGCCTGCGAGCGCTGCGACGCCTGGTACACCTGGCATCAGGCCGGGCGCCGGCTGCACTGCCACCACTGCGACAGCATACGCCCGCTGCCCCACCACTGCCCGGAGTGCGGCAGCAACGAGCTGATCGGTTCCGGAGTCGGCACAGAACAGCTTGAGCAGCTGCTCACCACCGTTTTCCCCCAGTACCCTGTGGTCCGTATCGACCGGGACAACACCCGCCGTAAAGGCGAGCTGGAGACCCATCTCGGCGACATCAAGGCGGGCAAGTACAAGATCCTGATCGGCACCCAGATGCTGGCCAAGGGCCACCACTTCCCGGATGTGACTCTGGTCGGCCTGCTGGACGTGGATGGCGCCCTGTTCAGCGCCGATTTTCGCGCCGCCGAGAAGCTGGCCCAGCTCTACACCCAGGTGGCGGGCCGCGCCGGGCGCGCCAGCAAGCCAGGGTTGGTGGTGCTGCAGAGCCACCACCCGGAGCACGCCCTGCTGCAGGATCTGACCCAGAACGGCTACGGTCACTTCGCCGACACGGCACTCAAGGAGCGCCGCCTGCTGGGGCTGCCGCCGTTCAGCTATCAGGGGCTGTTCCGGGCCGAGGCCAACGGCCGCGACGAGGTGCAGCTGTTCCTCGGCCGGCTCGCCGAGACCCTGCGCAGCGCCCAGTATCCCCATGTGCAGGTGCTGGGGCCCATCAGCGGCTTCATGGAGCGCAAGGCGGGCAAGTTCAGGATGCAGCTGCTGGTGCAGGGGCCGAACCGGGCCCCCTTGGCGCAGCTGCTGGATTGGGCGGTCAAGGAGCTGGACGGCTGGCCCGAGACCAAGAAGGTGCGCTGGAGCCTGGATATAGACCCCACCGAGTTGAACTAAGTTGAACCCGGTGCGGGCATACAACAAGGGGGCCTGCGCCCCCTTGTTGTCTCTGCATCAGCCCCTTATTGCGCGGGCTGTGAGACCCCCTCCAGCCGCACCTCGACCCGGCGATCCGGCGCCAGACAGGCGATCAGCGCCTGCCTCGACTGCTCGCCACAACTGCCCCCGGTCACCGGGGCCGACTCACCGCGCCCCTCGGCCCGCACCTTGTCGGCAAACAGTCCCTTGGCGACCAGGTAGTCGGCCACGCTGCGGGCACGTTGCTCAGACAGGGACTGGTTGTAGGCGTCGGACCCCAGCCTGTCGGTATGACCGATCACGGTCGCGACCCCGTCTTTCGGGTTGGCGGCCACTATCTGGGCGAACAGACTATCCAGCGCCTGGCTCGCCTCGGGTCTCAGGGTCGCCTTGTTGAACTCGAACAGCACATCCGAGTTCAGGCTGAACTGCTTCTCGACCAGCACGGGCGCCACGACAGCGGCGGGGGGTGGGGTCGGGGCCACGGGTTCATCGCCGACCTGGTTGAAGTGATAGACCATGCCGACCGCCAGCAGGCCGTTGTCCAGCTCTATGCCGGACTCATCGAGCGAGGTCTTGCCGAGCGGGGTGGTGTACTGGTATTCGAGGCGGGCGGACCAATCCTTGTCGATGGCATATTCCAGACCGAGTGCGCCGACGAAGGCGGCGCCGTGATACTTGCCGCCACCCGACTCGGTGAGGTTGCTGGTGCCATCGTTGGCCCAGGCGCTGATGGAGCTATCGGTCCAGGCGTAGGCCCCCCCCAGCCGGCCATAGATGTCCAGGGTCTCGGTCGCCGGGAAGCCGATCTTCATGGTGGCCTGGATCATCTGCGCCTTGGCCTCCCCATCCAGTCCCGCCTCGACCCCATTGCTGCTGAAGCGCTGATCGACCTGATACTTGCCGAGCCAGTCATACCCCAGCTCGACGGCCACGTTCCTGTTGACCTGATAGCCCACGAAGGCACCAAGGCCGAGGTCACTGTGATCCTGACCGGGATCGAAGGTATCGAGCACCTCCTTGACCTGATCGTCGTAATCCACCCCGTAGAAATTGGACCAACCGGCCTTGCCACCGGCATACCAGGTGTTGTCTTGCGGCGCGGCCTGCAGCGCCCCCGTAGCCATCAGACCGCCGATCAGGACGGCGAGCGTAGATTTGTTCATGGATGAGCCCCTGCAATGAATTGTTATGACGCGCTGGCGTCTCTCTTCCCTGACGAGGCCCAGAACCCAAGCCTCACACTGAGATTATCCCATCTGTTGCAAGCCTCAAATGACAAAACTCTCGGGAGTGTGAGCTCGCTTACATTCTGAGACCAAGGCGGCCTTCTTCCTGATATTCAAGGAAATAGACCCCATTCGCCCAGTACCCTGTCGTCCTTTGATCATGGCTGCATTGCATATGCCAGACCATAATCAAATCCGTTTGACCCCCATCAATCGTTCGGATAACATCCAAATAATAATGATGTTATCCGCATAGGAATGTCTCGATGTATTTATGACAAAGGGCATTTGATGGGATACGCCTGCCAAAGACAAATACCAATAAATGTCTAGTGATTGGTTCCGTGCCTCGTACGCGCCCAAGACCGCAGAATAAATATGACTCACTCAGCGGTGAAACTGTATTACACCATGAATCGATAACAGGCACCTGGACACATGAACTATCTGGAACGATTAGCTCCTATTTTATTTTTATTGATGTGGAGTAGTGGTGCCATCTTCGTCAAGATGGGATTGGAGAACGCATCTGTGTGGTCCTTCCTGACCCTTAGGGCTACAGGTGCATTTCTACTGATGGGGATGATCTATCTCTGTTTTAAAATAAAGAGTAAAACAAAATTAACACCAAGCATACTTGCCAGAGTGGTGGTAACAGGCCTCCTGTTGCAGGTCTTCTACCAAGCCTTTTATTTCTTGTCCATTCGTTATGAACTCTCGCCGGGTCTGGTCTCCATCGTCCTCGGTTTGCAACCCATTCTGACCATATTGCTCGGTGGAGATAAGGCATCACCCTATAAACTACTGATTCTTATGATCGGCTTCTCAGGCCTGGGACTTGCGATCTTTGGAGCCAAAGATGTCAGTCATGTCACTCCCTTGGGTGTTATCTTTGCGCTCCTCTCGGTAATGGCAATCAGCATAGGTTCTCTCTGCCAGAAGACGATCCCCATAACGCCACTGGAGTCAGGCATGATCCAGAATGGTTGTGCCTCCATCGTCTTCGTAGCCACTTCCTTCGTTATCGGATGGCATGTGAACTGGACCCCAAACTTCGTCTTCTCCTTATCATGGATGATAGTGGTCGTTTCCACCGGGGCCGTATTACTGTTGTTCTATATGATCCAGAGAAACTCGGCAAGCAAGGTCAGCGTCCTCTTCTATCTGGTGCCAATATTAACCATGCTCTTTGATTTCATTGCTTTCGATACTGAAATTACAACAACAACTATTATGGGGGCACTAATAGTCATCGCCTCTATCAAGCTATTCAATCTACCAACTCGGCGCACATCTGAAAAAGTGCTCTCGTGAAAATATAAAAGAGGGAAGTTGATACTTCCCTCTTTTTAATCACTTCATGCGTTCATCGCCACTCGCCAGGAACAGCCGGTAGGCGGGATCGTCGCTCACCTCCTTCCAGCCGTAGCCAATCTCGCGCAGGTAGTCGTGGAAGGCGGCCACGTCCTCGTCCGGCAGCTCGAAGGCACAGAGCACCCGACCGTAGTCTGCACCGTGGTTGCGGTAGTGGAACAGGCTGATGTTCCAGCGACAGCCCAGGGTCTCCAGGAAGCGCATCAGGGCGCCCGGCTGCTCCGGGAATTTGAAGCTGTAGAGACGCTCACCGAGGGGCCGGGCAGGGCGGCCGCCAATCATGTAACGCACGTGGTTCTTGGCCAGCTCGCTCTCTGTCATGTTGACCACGGGGTAACCGTTGCCACCAAGTTGATCGATGATCTGGCCGAGCTCCTCGTCGCCGCCGGTGAGGCGCACCGACACGAACAGCGAGGCCTGCACGGCATCCGCGTAGCGGTAGTTGAACTCGGTCACCATGCGTGGCCCGAGCTGACGGCAGAAGTCGAGGAAGGCCCCCTTGCGCTCGGGGATGGTCACCGCCAGCATGCCCTCGCGCTTCTCGCCGATCTCGCAGCGCTCCGACACGTAACGCAGGCTGTGGAAGTTGACGTTGGCGCCGGACAGTATGGCCGCCATCCGGCCGCCCTTGACCTGCTCCCGCTCGCTGTAGGCCTTGAGCCCCGCCAGCGACAGTGCACCCGACGGCTCGGCGATGGCGCGGCAGTCGTCGAAGATGTCCTTCAAGGCGGCGCAGATCTGGTCGTTGGAGACGGTCACCACCTCGTCCAGATACTGGTTGCAGAGGCGGAAGGTCTCCTCACCGATGCGCCTGACCGCCACCCCGTCCGCAAACAGCGAGACCCGCTCCAGGTTGACCGGCTCACCGGCCGCCAGCGCGGCCTTGAGGCAGGCGGAGCCCTCCGCTTCCACCCCTATCACCTTCACGTCCGGCAGCAGTTGCTTGATGTAGACCGCCACCCCGGCGGCCAGGCCGCCGCCGCCCACCGGCACGAACACGTGGGTGAGGTGGGTATCCTGCTCCAGCAGCTCCTTGCCGATGGTGCCCTGGCCCGCGATCACCTCGACGTCGTCGAACGGCGGTATCAGGGTATAGCCCTCCAGCTCGGCGAGGCGGCGACTCTCGCCGTAGGCCTCGTCGAAGCTGTTGCCAAACAGCAGCACGTTGCCACCCAGGCGGCGCACCGCATCGATCTTGATGTCCGGCGTGGTCTTGGGCATCACTATGATGGCCTTGATGCCGAGCTTGGCCGCCGACAGCGCCACCCCCTGGGCGTGGTTTCCAGCCGAGGCCGCCACCACGCCATTCGCCTTCTGCTCGGCGCTTAAGGTCGCGATCTTGTGATAGGCGCCGCGCAGCTTGAAGGAGTGCACCGGTTGCAAGTCCTCCCGCTTCAGGCTGACGTGGTTACCTAATCGCTCGGACAATTTTTTAAGGGTCTGCAGAGGGGTCACCCGAGCCGCCTCGTAGACGGGGGAGAGCAACACCTTGCGTAGATAATCTGCCGCTGAAACCATGTCCTATTCCTCCAGCTTGCTGAGGTCGCGCACCGCGCCTTTATCTGCGCTGGTGGCGAGCATGGCGTAGGCACGCAGGGCGTAGGAGACCTGACGCTGACGGTTCAGCGGTTTCCAGCCACGGGCCTCGACGGCGGCGCGGCGCGTGGCCAGCACGCTGTCAGCGACTTCCAGCACCATGCTGCGGGCCGGGATGTTGATGTTGATGATGTCGCCATCCTCCACCAGGCCTATGGTGCCGCCGGAGGCCGCCTCGGGGGAGACGTGACCGATGGAGAGGCCCGAGGTGCCGCCGGAGAAACGACCGTCGGTGATCAGCGCGCACGCCTTGCCGAGCCCCATGGATTTGAGATAGGTGGTGGGGTAGAGCATCTCCTGCATGCCGGGGCCGCCCTTGGGCCCTTCGTAGCGGATCACCACCACCTCACCGGCCTGCACTGTGCCATCCAGGATGCCGGCCACCGCGGTGTCCTGGCTCTCGAACACCCGGGCCGGGCCGCGGAAGCAGAGGTTCTCTTCATCCACCCCGGCGGTCTTGACGATGGCGCCGTTCAGGGCAAGGTTGCCGGAGAGCACGGCCAGGCCGCCTTCCAGGCTGTAGGCGTTGTCCAGCGAGCGGATGCAGCCCTCGGCACGGTCCAGATCCAGCTCGGGCCAGCGGCAGCTCTGGCTGAACGCCTTGGTGGTGCGGATGCCGGCCGGGCCGGCGCGATAGAAGTCGTGCACCGCCTTGTCATCGCAGCGGCTGACGTCGTACTGCTCCAGCAGCTCGTGCAAGCTGGTGCCGAGCACGTTGCGGGTATCCCCGTGCACCAGCCCGGCCTTCTCCAGCTGGCCCAGGATGGCGACCACGCCACCGGCGCGGTGCACGTCTTCCATGTGGTACTTCTGGGTGGAAGGGGCCACCTTGCACAGCTGGGGCACCCGGCGGGACATGCGATCGATGTCGGTCATGGTGAAGTCCACCCCGGCCTCCTGGGCCGCCGCCAGCAGGTGCAGCACCGTATTGGTGGAGCCGCCCATGGCGATGTCCAGCGCCATGGCGTTCTCGAACGCCGCCTTGGTGGCGATGTTGCGCGGCAGGGCGCTCTCGTCATCCTGCAGGTAGTAGCGGTTGGCCAAGGCGACGATGCGCTGGCCGGCCAGCTTGAACAGCTGCTCCCGATCGGAGTGAGTCGCCAGCATGGAGCCGTTGCCCGGCTGGGATAGACCCAGCGCCTCGGTCAGACAGTTCATGGAGTTGGCGGTGAACATGCCGGAGCAGGAGCCGCAGGTGGGACAGGCGCTGCGCTCTATCTGATCGCTCTGGGCGTCGGACACCTTGGGATCGGCACCCTGGATCATGGCGTCCACCAGATCCAGCTTGATGATCTGATCCGACAGCTTGGTCTTGCCCGCCTCCATGGGGCCGCCGGAGACGAAGATCACCGGGATGTTGATGCGCAAGGCGGCCATCAGCATCCCCGGGGTGATCTTGTCGCAGTTGGAGATGCAGACCATGGCGTCGGCGCAGTGGGCGTTGACCATGTACTCCACGGAGTCGGCGATCAATTCGCGGGAGGGCAGCGAATAGAGCATGCCGCCGTGGCCCATGGCGATGCCGTCATCCACGGCTATGGTGTTGAACTCCTTGGCGACGCCACCGGCCGCCTCGATCTCCCGGGCCACCAGCTGGCCGAGATCCTTGAGGTGCACGTGACCGGGCACGAACTGGGTGAAGGAGTTGACCACGGCGATGATGGGCTTGCCGAAATCCTGATCGGTCATGCCGGTGGCGCGCCAGAGGGCACGGGCCCCGGCCATGTTACGTCCGTGGGTGGTGGTGGCGGATCTCAACTTCGGCATTGTCTCTACTCCCTGAATACATGAGCCCGGTTGGGCAAATTAGTGATGCAAAACTGTCACTGCAAATCGGTTGTGGCAAAGGATCTGCCCTTGCCATAGCCGACTCTGGTCTGAGAGCGGGCGACGGATCGCCCGCTCAGCCTTCGATCAGTCGTTGACCGGGGTCAGCCAGTTCCACTTGTCCTCGGTCTGGCCGTTGAACAGGCCGAAGAAGGCATTCTGCAGCCGCTCGGTCACGGGGCCACGGCTCCCGGCCCCGACTTTCATCCGATCCACGGATCGCACCGGCGTGACTTCGGCGGCGGTGCCGGTCATGAAGATCTCGTCCGCCACGTACAGCGCTTCGCGCGGCAGCGCCTGCTCGCGCACCTCATAGCCCAGATCTTTAGCCAGCGTCATTATGGTGTCGCGGGTGATGCCGGGCAGGATGGCGGCGGTGGCGGGCGGGGTAAACAGCACGCCGTTCTTCACCAGGAACAGGTTCTCCCCCGCCCCCTCGCTCAGATAGCCGTTCACGTCCAGCGCCAGCCCCTCGGCGAAGCCGTTGCGCTTGGCCTCCCTGCTGATCAGCTGGGATGAGAGATAGTTGCCGCCGGCCTTGGCACCGGTGGGGATGGTGTTGGGCGCGAGCCGGCTCCAGGAGGTGACGCACACATCCACCCCGTTTTTGAGCCCCTCTTCGCCGAGGTAGGCGCCCCAGGGCAGGGCGGCGACCATGAGATCCGCCTTGGCATCCAGCGGAGGATGCAGCCCCAGCCCCACGTTGCCGACAAAGGCCAGTGGGCGCAGGTAGCCGCTTTTGAGGCCGTTCTCGCGCACCACTGTGCGGCAGGCGTCATTCACCTCGGCCTCGCTGTAGGGCACGTCCATCCAGTAGATCTTGGCGGAGTCGAACAGGCGGCGGGTGTGCTCCTGCAGACGGAAGATGCAGGTCCCCTTGGGGGTATCGTAGGCACGCACCCCCTCGAACACCGAGGAGCCGTAGTGCAGGGCGTGGCTCATGACGTGGACCTGGGCATCTTGCCAGGGCACCAGTTTGCCGTTGAACCAGATGTACTGGGGGTGGGAAGGCTGTGACATTGGCTTTGCTCCTTAAGCGCTGATCCGGGGCTGCTGTTCCAGTGCATCGACCCGGGAGACGTCCACCAGCTTGACCAGCTGGCTCCACAACTGCTGGATGGGACGCACCGACTCGACAGTAACCGTGATCCGCAGCTGTTGGCAATCCTGCTCCATATTGAGGGCGCAGAGCGCGAAGCCGCGGTGGCGCACCACCCGCAGCACCCGCTCCATCACTTCGGGTCTCGGCTGGGCGTGAATATGCAATGTGTGCTGGTTCATGGGCGTTGCTCCATCATCTTGTGGTTGGCGACTCCTGGTGGCACCAGGGGCCAGACGTTTTCTTCCTCTGAAATCGCGACATGCAGCAGGTAGGCGCTCTCGCTCGCCAGCAGACGGCCCAGTGCCGGCGCTATCTCCGCCTTGCAGCTGATGGTCTCGCCGGGGATGCCGAAGGCGGCGGCCAGGGCGATGAAGTCCGGGTTGTCCGAGAGTATGGTCTCGCTGTAGCGGCCGTCGAAGAACAGCTCCTGCCACTGGCGCACCATGCCGAGACGCTGGTTGTCGATCAGCACCATTTTCACCTTGAGCTGGGCGCGGCGTATGGTGCCGAGCTCCTGCACGTTCATCATGAAGGAGCCGTCACCGCTCACCAGCACCACCTCATCATCCGGCCGCGACATCTTGGCGCCGATGGCGGCGGGCAGGCCGAAGCCCATGGTGCCGAGGCCGGCGCTGGAGAGGTGGTTGCGCGGACTGGTGAAGCGCATGTGCTGGGCCACCCACATCTGGTGCTGGCCCACGTCGCAGGCCACCACGCTGCTCTCGGGCAGACGCTCGGAGAGCTGCTTGAGCAGGGCCGGGGCATAGATGGGCTGGCCGGGGTGGTCGTAGCGAAACGCATATTCCCGTGCCATGGCGGCGCAGTGCTCGCGCCAGGGTGCGATGTCGAGGGCCATGGCCAGCGCCGGCAGCACCAGCCTCAGATCCGTGGTGATGCCCACCTCGGCGGCGCGGCGCTTGCCGAACTCGGCGGCGTCCACGTCCAGATGGACCACCCTGGCGTGGGGGGCGAACTCGTCCAGCTTGCCGGTCACCCGATCATCGAAACGGGCGCCCACCACCAGCAGCAGATCACACTGCTGCACCGCGTAGTTGGCGGCCTTGGTGCCGTGCATGCCGAGCATGCCGAGATAGACGGGGCTATCGGGATCCAGCGCCCCTATCCCCTTGAGGGTGGTGACCGCCGGCATGCCGCTGGTGGCGGCAAACTCGCGCAGCTCGGCCTCGGCATTGGCCATGCCGACCCCACCCCCGACGTAGAGCACGGGGCGCTCGGCGGCCGCCAGCAGGGCGCGGGCGGCGCCGATCTCGGCCGGGTTGAGGGCCTCCGGCTCCGCCACCGCAAACAGCGGGCTCAGGGTGGGCACGGCGGCCAGCTGGATATCCTTGGGGAAATCGATGAGCACAGGGCCGGGGCGGCCTTCGGTGGCGATGGCGAAGGCTTCGGCCAGCACCCGCCCCAGATCGGCGGGGTCGGTCACCATGAAGGAGTGCTTGGTGCAGGAGAGGGACATGCCGAGTACATCCACCTCCTGGAAGGCATCGGTGCCCACGGCGGCGCAAGCCACCTGGCCGCTGATGGCCACCAGCGGCACCGAGTCGAGCAGCGCCTCCGCCAGCCCGGTCACCAGGTTGGTGGCACCCGGGCCCGAGGTGGCGATGCAGACCCCCACCCGGCCGGAGGCGCGGGCATAGCCCACCGCCGCCATGGCGGCGCCCTGCTCGTGGCGGCAGAGCTGATGGGCCAGACCACCGTCATACAGGGCATCGTAGACCGGCATGATGGCCCCGCCCGGGTAACCAAACACCTGGGTCACACCCTGTTTCTTGAGAGCCTGTACCAAAAACTGCGCGCCGTTCATGTGGAAATCCTGTCCTTTGGTCGAAAAAAAACCCCCGAGCCGTGAGGCTCGGGGGTCGCTTGTTTCGTTCTGTCCGGTGGTGGGTCTATCCCTTGTTCCGTGCAGCTAAACGAGCCCCGAGCGGTGAGATAATAATCACCACTAGGACCACAATAATGCTGACGAAACGGGAGGCCATGTTCATAGTTACAACCGGAAATCCTGTGAAATCGGGGCGGTTTGCACCGCGAATGGCTATTAGAACTAGCACGGTGATTTTTATTGGGCAAGCGTTTTTTAGCTGACAAGACTCTGATTTCAAGTGCGCCGACGGCCTCTGACTGGCACAAAAAACTAATAAAAAACGGTTAACCAGCACATACATCAAACCAAGGACGGGATTTATGTCATTAGCTGTGGTTTATAGCCGTGCCAGCCTGGGGATCGCGGCGCCGCAAGTCACGGTAGAAGTCCATTTATCCAACGGGCTGCCCGCCTTCAACATGGTGGGATTACCGGAAACCTCGGTGAAGGAGTCGCGGGATAGGGTGCGCAGCGCCCTGCTCAACGGCAACTTCGAGTTCCCGAGCAAACACATCACGGTCAACCTGGCCCCCGCCGATCTGCCCAAGGAGGGGGGTCGTTTCGATCTGGCCATCGCCATCGGCATTCTCGCCGCTTCCAAGCAGATACCGGCAAAATACCTGCTCGATCATGAATTTTTGGGGGAACTGGCCCTGACCGGCGAGATCCGCCCCGTACTCGGGGTCTTGCCCGCCGTGCTCGCCTGCCGCGATGCGGGCCGTACCCTGCTGGTGCCGCGGGAGAACGGCCCCGAGGCCTCCCTCATCCAGGATGCGGAGGTGCGCACCGCCCACCAGCTGCTGGCCGTCACCGCCTGGCTGGCGGGCCAGTACGAGCTGCCCCTGCCGGAGCCCCAGAGCACGGAGGCGCTGCCCGACGTGCCGGATCTGCAGGATGTGATCGGCCAGTCCCAGGCCAAGCGGGCGCTGGAGATCGCCGCCGCCGGCAGCCACAACCTGCTGTTCATAGGCCCCCCCGGCACCGGCAAGAGCATGCTGGCGAGCCGCTTGCCCGGCATACTGCCGCCGCTCAGTGAGCAGGAGGCGCAGCAGACCGCCGCCATCCACTCCATCGGTGGGCTGACTCCTCGGGTCGGCCACTGGCACCACAGGCCCTATCGCACGCCCCATCACAGCGCCTCGGCGGTGGCCCTGGTGGGGGGAGGCAGCCACCCGAGACCCGGTGAGATCTCGCTGGCCCACAACGGAGTGCTGTTTCTCGACGAGCTGCCGGAGTTCGAGCGCAAGGTGCTCGACTCCCTGCGCGAGCCGCTGGAGACCGGCCACATCACCATCAGCCGGGCCGCGCGCCAGGTGGACTTTCCCGCCCGCTTCCAGCTGATTGGCGCCATGAATCCCAGCCCCTGCGGCCACTATGGGGACGGCCAGACCCGCTCCAGCCCGGATCAGATACTGCGCTATCTCGGCAAGCTCTCCGGCCCCTTCCTGGATCGCTTCGATCTGACGGTGGAGGTACCGCTGCTGCCCAAGGGCAGCCTCACCGGCAAGGCGGAGCGCGGTGAGCCGAGCCGCCAGATCCGGGAGCGGGTGCTGGCGGCGCGGGAGCGGATGCTGAGCCGCAATGGCAAGCTCAACAACCTGCTGGATAGCCGCGAGATCGAAGATATTTGCCGACTATCGGCGCAAGATGCCGAGTTTCTGGAGAGCGCCATCCAGAAGCTGGGGCTCAGCATCCGGGCCTGGCACCGCATACTGCGGGTGTCGCGCACCATAGCGGATCTGGCGGGCCGGCCCGCCATCGAGAAGGAGCACCTGATCGAGGCGCTCGGCTACAGGGCCATGGATCGGCTGCTCTCCCGCCTGCGCAGCGGCTGAATGACTGGGATTATGGGAAAGTGAGTCCTATGTGGTCCGTGGCTGCCAGACATGGTTTAGCGCGCCATCGGCTGATATTATGGCCACAGATCTGACCACTTGGTGGTCATCCACAGACAAGAAGACGGACTCGATTCATGCAAAACAAGCTGATAGAGCGACTGCGCGGCAGCCTCTCGACCCTGCTCTATTTCCTCAATACCCTGTTCTGGTTTGTCCCCATACTGCTGCTTGGCCTGGTCAAGCTGCTGCTGCCGATCAGGGGCTGGCGTACCCTCTGCAACGCCCTGCTGGATGGCTGCGCCAGCTGCTGGATAGGTTTCAACAATCTGATCCAGAAAGTCATCATCAGAACCACTTTTGAGGTGGTCGGAGTGGACAAAGGGCGCCGGAATGAGTGGTATATGGTGATTGCCAACCATCAATCCTGGGTCGACATACTGGTATTGCAGCGGATTTTTAATCAAAAAATCCCCTTCCTGAAGTTTTTCCTCAAGAAAGAACTGATTTGGGTACCTTTTCTCGGTCTGGCCTGGTGGGCGCTGGATTTCCCCTTCATGCGACGTTATTCCCGAAAGTTTCTGGAAAAACGCCCTCATCTGAAGGGAAAGGACATAGAAACAACCCGTAAGGCCTGTGCCAAGTTCCACCACATTCCGGTGAGCGTGATGAACTTCGTGGAGGGCACCCGCTTCACCGCCCACAAGCATGACAAGCAGGCCGCCCCCTATCGCCATCTGCTGCACCCGAGGGCGGGCGGGGTCGCCTTTACCCTGGCGGCCATGGGGGATCAACTGCACCAGCTGGTGGATGTGACCATCGCCTATCCGGGCGGCATCCCCAGTTACTGGGACTTCATGTGCGGGCGGGTCAGGGAAATCAAGGTTCGGGTGCGCTATCTGCCGATCGAACGCAATCTGGTGGGGGATTACTTCAATGACCCCGAGTTCCAACAAGAGTTTCAACAGTGGTTGAACGGGATCTGGCACGAGAAGGATCAGACCCTGAGCCAACTGCTGGCGGACGAGACACAGTAAACGACACCCATGCTCACCTTTCTTCCTGGCCCGCTGGTGCTGCTCATCAGCGCCAGCCTGACCATATTGTTCATCATCCTGGTCTCCAGCCTGATCCTGCTGGTGTCGCTGATCAAGCTGCTGCCGATCCCGGGCCTCAGCCACGCCTGCAGCCGGATCAACAACGGCATCATGCGCTTCTGGCTGAGCTGCAACGCCCTGGTGATCCGCCTCACCACCCGCATCGAATGGCAGATCGAAGACGACACCCGGTTGCGCAAGGATGGCTGGTATCTGATCGTCAGCAACCACCTGAGCTGGACCGACATAGTGGTGCTGGGCCATCTGTTCAGGGACCGGCTGCCGGTGCCCAAGTTCTTCATGAAGCATGAGCTGATCTACATCCCGCTGATGGGATTGGCCTGCTGGGGGCTGGACATGCCCTTCATGCGCCGCTACTCGCGGGCATTCCTGCTGCGCAACCCGCACCTGCGCGGCAAGGACATAGAGACCACCCGCAACGCCTGCGAGAAGTTTCGCCACATCCCCACCACCGTCATCAACTTCGTGGAAGGCACCCGTTTCACCGAGCCCAAGCGGGATGCGGTGCGCTCAGCCTACCGTCACCTGATGCCGCCCAAGGCGGCGGGGCTGGCCTTCACCCTGGCCGCCATGGGGGAGCAGTTCGACAGCCTGATCAACGTCACCATCAGCTATCCGGACAACGCCGAGACCCCGTTCAAGGACTTCCTGATGGGGCGGATGAAGCGCATTCGGGTGCGTATCGAGGAGCTGCCCGTCGATGAGCCGCTGGTGGGGGATTACTTCAACGACAAGCAGTTCAAGCGGGGCTTCCAGCAGTGGCTGAACCAGCACTGGCAGGAGAAGGACAGGGTGCTGGCGCAGTGGCAGGAGGCCGATGCGGCGGCTCAGGTCGAGGCGGTGGTCGCCAAGGTGAGCGCCGAGGCCAGCTCGGGCAGCTGATCCTCCGAGAAGACTCTGATGCCGTGGCGCCGCAGCAGGGCCGTGGTCTTGCCCTCGCCCGCCACCGAAACTCCCTCGAAGCGGCCGTTGTAGATGCGGCCGCTGCCGCAGGAGGGACTCCCCTCCTTGAGCAGCGCGAAGCGGATCCCCTGGCTCTGGCAGAGCCGCAACGCCAGCTCGGCACCGCGATCGAATTCGGCGGTCACGTCCAGCCCAGACTGAGTCACCACCAACTCCCCCTGCCGTTCGGCGGGCGGGCGCGGGGTCGGCAGGCCACCGGCCACCTCGGGGCAGAAGGCCAGGGTGCGCCCCTCGGCCCCCAGCGCGCTCAGCCAGTCGCTGAGGATCCCCTTGCTCTGACCGTCGTAACGCACTGGCTGCCCGAGCAGGCAAGCGCTGACCAGCACGCGTAGCGGTTTATGGTTCATGCTTCAGCTCCATTCATCACCTGATCAAACATCACGCAGCAGGGGCTCTCCAGCCGGTAGAGGATGGCCGGGCGCTGCTTGCCGGTGCGCTTGCGGCCGGTATCCACCAGGATATCGGCGCGGTGGATGCGCTTGCGAAACGCCGCCGTGTTCATCGGGGTCTGCAGGATGACCTCGAAGGCGCGCTGCACCTCGGAGAGGGTGAACTCGGGGCCAAGCAGTTGCAGTGGCAGGGTGCTGTAGCGGCTCTTGATGCGCAGCCGCTCCAGCCCCTTGGCGATCAGCTGGCCGTGGTCGAAGGCGAGGCCGAGGCCCGGCAAGACCGAGAGCGGATGCCAGCAGCCGCGCACCACCTCCACCTCCGGCTCGACCAGGCACAGGTAGACCAGGGTAGTGGACCAGCCGCGGGGATCCCGCTCCAGATTGCCGAGGGTGCAGACCTGCTCGCTGTAGCAGTGGCCCAGCCCCCACTCCGCCAGCAGGCGATGGCGGGCGGCGTCCAGATCCCGGTCCCGCGTCTCGTCGATGCGCAGCGCGGGCAACTGCCAGCTATCGGCAAAGGGGGGGCGATCGCGGGTCTCGAGGAGCAGCTCGAGCCGCTCCTCGTTCAACCGCAGCACCACCATATCCAGACTCATTCTCGGCATCCTGACTGACCTGCTCGCCTTCCAATAATGTTTGGTAGATAATATCACAAGGATAGTATGTGCAGGAGCCAATCATGGGAACCGTCGCCAGCCTGGATATTGATGCGCAGAAGGGCTTCACCCCCCTCTGCCCGAACGAACTGCCCGTTGCGGGTGGGGATGCAATTGTGGCTGCGCTCAACGCCCAGGCCCGCCTCGCCAGCCTGCGGGCAGGCAGCAAGGATGCCCACCCCCGCAATGCCGCCTGGGCTGTCTCTGACCCCGCCGACATGCTGCAGCCGCTGGATCTGCCCAACGCCGACCTCAGCTGGCCGGTGCACTGTGTGCCGGGCACCCCGGGCTTCGAGCTGCTGGATGGCCTGCCCGCCCCCATCGATTACGACTTCTTCGTCTGGAAGGGGGTCGAGCCGGATCTGCATCCCTACGGCGCCTGCTTCCACGACCTGGCCGAGCGGCGCAGTACAGGCCTCATCGAGTTTCTGCAGTCCCGCGGCGTCAGCACTGTGCTGGTCGGCGGCCTCGCCACCGACTACTGCGTCAAGACCAGCGTGTTGCAACTGCGCCGGGCCGGCCTGCGGGTTATTGTTCATCTCGACGCCTGCCGTGGCATCAACCCCGAGACGGTGGCCCAGGCCCGCACCCAGATGATCGAGGCCGGCGCCGAACTGGCCCAGACCCTGACCGATGTACAACGCCTGCTGGATGCCTGACATGCCCATCACTCTCATCAGCCTGCCCGGCGCCTGCAACTTACCCATGCGGCAGGTCACCCGCCTGCCAGGATACTGATATGCCTCCTATCCTCACCAGCCTGCTCGACACCGATGCCTGCAAATTACCTATGCGGCAGGGGAACGTCATCGCGCTCACCAGCCTGCGGGGAGTCTGATATGCCGCCGATTCTCACCAGCCTGCTCGACACCGACGCCTACAAGCTGCACATGCAGCAGGCCGTGTTCCATCGCTATCCGGATGCCGAGGTGGTGGCCGAGTTCCACAGCCGCAATGAAGAGGATCTGCTGCCCATGATGGGCCAGATCGAGGAGCAGCTGCGCCTCGCCGGCTCCCTGCGGCTGACCAAGCCCGAACTCGACTTCCTGGCCGAGCGTCCCTTCTTCACCGCCGATTACCTCGATCACCTGCGCCGCAAGCCGCTCGACGCCTCCCTGCTGCGGGTGTTCGAGCAGGATGGTCGCATCAATGTGCGGGTCGAGGGCCCCTGGCAGGACGTGATCCTGTGGGAGATACCTGTGCTCGCCATCATCAGCGAGATGCGCAACCGCTTCCGCTATCCCCAGTTCGGGGTGAGTCAGGCGCTGGAGCGGCTGGATCAGAAGATCGACAAGCTGGAGCATGAGCTGAGCCCGGCGGAGATGCAGGATTTCAACCTCATCGACTTCGGTACCCGCCGCCGCTTCTCCCACGCGGTGCAGGACGCCGTGGTGGGCCGTCTCAAGGAGCGTCTGCCGGCATTCAAGGGCACCAGCAACTACCAGCTGGCCCAGAAATACCGGCTGCCGGCGGTGGGCACCCAGGCCCACGAATGGTTCCAGGCCCACCAGCAGCTCGGCTTCCCGCTGGAGCACAGCCAGCGCGCGGCCCTCACCAGCTGGCTGGATGAGTTCACCAACCACCTCGGCATCGCCTTGACCGACTGCATCACCATGGATGCCTTCCTGCGCGACTTCGACTTCGAGCTGGCCAGCCGCTACCAGGGCCTGCGCCACGACTCCGGCGATCCCGTGGTGTGGGGCGAGAAGGCCATCAGCCACTATCAGCGGCTCGGCATAGACCCCAGAGACAAGACGCTGGTGTTCTCCGACGGCCTCAACCTCGACAAGGCGGTGCAGCTGTTCCGCCACTTCCGCGGCCGCATCAACACCAGCTTCGGCATCGGCACCAAGCTCACCTGCGATCTGCCCGGCGTCAGCCCGATGAACATCGTCTTCAAGCTGATGGAGTGCAACGGTGGCCCGGTCGCCAAGATCTCCGACAGCCCGGGCAAGACCCTGTGCCGGGATGCGGACTTCATCCGCAACCTCAAGCAGGCGTTTCACGTCGGGGTGTAAGGTAGCTTTTTAGGGGCGCCGCCTTGTGCATCACGCCGCCGGCGCCCTACCATGATTCACTTGCCAGGTCCGACAGTTGTCGGGCCTTTCTCTTGCCCGAACGACAGACCACAAGGAACTGCCATGACTCGTAAATGGATGTTTGCCCTCACCACCCTGCTCGCCAGCCTGGGTGCCACCGCCGCCGAGCCGCTGCGCGTCTCCGCCATTCCGGACGAGGCTCCCACCGAGCTGCAGCGCAAGTTTGCCCCGCTGGGTGACTACCTGGCCGAGCAGACCGGCCGCGAGGTGGTGTTCGTGCCGGTCAACGACTACGCCGCCGTGGTGGAGGCGCTGGCCTCCGGCAAGCTCGACATGGCCTGGCTCGGGGGCTTCACCTACGTGCAGGCCCATCGCCGGGCCGACAAGGTAGTACCGCTGGTACAGCGTCAGGAAGATGCCCAGTTCACCTCCAAATTCATCGCCAACGCGGACAGCGGCATCAAGACCCTGGCCGACACCAAGGGCAAGGACTTCGCGTTCGGTTCCCCCTCCTCCACCTCGGGCCACCTGATGCCGCGCCACTTCCTGGCCGAGCAAGGCATAGTGCCGGAGCGTGACTTCGCCCATGTCGCCTTCTCCGGCGCCCACGACGCCACCGTCGCCTGGGTCGCCTCCGGCAAGGTGCCGGCCGGTGCGCTCAACGCCTCGGTGTGGGACAAGCTGGTGGAAGAGGGCAAGGTCGATACCGCCAAGGTGAAGGTGATCTGGACCACGCCGACCTATTTTGACTACAACTGGACGGTGCGCGGCGACCTGGACCCGGCGCTGCAGGAGAAGATCAAGCAGGCCTTCCTCAAGCTGGATCCCGCCATCCCGGCCCAGGCCGAGATACTCAAGCTGCAACGAGCCAGCCGCTTCATCGAGACCAAGCCCGAGAACTACCTGGGCATCGAAGCCGCCGCGACCCAGGCCGGCCTGCTGAAGTGATCGCCGTCGCCTTGACAGGGGAGGGACTGCGGCTCGGCCAGAGCCGCATCCTGCACCCGTTCAGCCTGCGGCTGGAGGCGGGTGAGTGCGTCGCCATCATAGGGCCGAGCGGGGCGGGCAAGACCAGCCTGCTGCGCCTGCTCGGCACCGAGCTGCGCGGGGAGGGCAGCCTCAGCCTCTGGGGGCAGGATCCCTGGGCCCTCTCCAGCCACGCCCGCCAACGGCTGCGCAGCCGGATCGGCATGGTCTGGCAACAGCCGCCCCTGCCCGCCTCCCAGCCGGTGCTGACCGCCGTGCTGGCCGGGCGGCTCGGTCAATGGTCCCTCGGCCGCGCCCTGCTCTCGCTGCTGCGCCCCTGCGACCCCGAGGGGGCCAGGGCCGAGCTGGCCCGCCTCGGCCTCGCCGACAAGTGGCAGCAGCGCTGCGGCGAGCTCTCCGGCGGCCAGTTGCAGCGGGTCGGCATAGCCCGGGTGCTCTATCAACAGCCGGACCTGATCCTGGCCGATGAGCCTGTCTCCGCCCTCGATCCCGTGCTCGCCCGCAGCAGCCTGGACGCCTTGCTGGCCCAGGCCCGCGCCCGGGGCAGCACGCTCATCGCCAACCTGCATGCGGTCGAGCTGGCGCTCGAGCGCTTCCCCCGCATCATAGGCCTGCGCGAGGGACGGGTGCAGTTCGACTGCCCCGCCCAGGCGGTCACCCCGGCCATGCTGAGCGCGCTCTACGCCGGCGACGACGAGGTGGATGCGTGCCTGGGCTGACGGATCGCTGGCGCCATCCCCTGCCCTGGCTGCTGGCGCTGATCGGCATCAGCGTGTGGCAGCATGCCGAGGGCTGGCTCGGACTGTTCGACGGCCAGAGCTGGCGGCAGATGGGCAACTTCCTCGCCACCAGCTGGCCACCCCGCATGGATCAGGACTTTCTCGGCCTGACCCTGAGTGCTGCCCTGGAGAGCCTGGCGGTCGCCACCCTGGGGCTGGCCGGTGCCCTGCTGCTCGGCGTCCCGTTCGCCCTGCTCGGCTCCCGCGCCCTGTC
Organism: Aeromonas sp. sia0103; assembly: GCF_963895295.1. Taxonomy (NCBI): domain Bacteria; kingdom Pseudomonadati; phylum Pseudomonadota; class Gammaproteobacteria; order Aeromonadales; family Aeromonadaceae; genus Aeromonas; species Aeromonas sp. sia0103. The sequence goes on from NZ_CAWQKG010000062.1 coordinate 173,013, forward strand.
GCTGGCCGAGCTGGGCCCCATTCCCAGCCCGCTGCGCGGCGCCTTGCGGGCCCTCAGCCGGCTGATCGCCATCCTGCTGCGCAGCCTGCCCGAGCTCATCTGGGCGCTGCTGTTCGTGCGGCTGTCCGGGCTCGGGCCCCTGGCCGCCATCCTGGCCATCGCCGTCAGCTACGGCGGCATGCTGGCCAAGGTCTACAACGAGATCATGGAGAGCGGTGCCCTGCAACCGGCCCGCGCCCTGCTGCTCGGCGGCAGCGGCCGCCTGCAGGCGCTCTGGTACGGCGTGCTGCCCGCGGTACGCCAGGAACTGCTCTCCTACACCGTCTATCGCTGGGAGTGCGCCCTGCGCGCCTCCGTCATCATGGGCTTCGTCGGCGCCGGCGGGCTCGGCCAGCAGCTCGAACTCTCCCTGCGCATGTTTGCCGGCGGCGAGGTGGTGACCCTGCTGCTGGCCTTTATCCTGCTGGTGACCCTGGCCGACGGCCTCAGCGCCTGGCTGCGCCACAGCCGCTCCCCCGGCCTGCAACTGCTGGCCTGCCTGGGGCTGGCCGGCGCCTTGGCGTTCCACCAGCTCGACTGGCGCATGCTGAGCTTCTCCTTCGGCGGAGTGGGGCAGTTTGTCGGCGAGTTTCTGCAGCCGGACTGGTCTACGCCCTTCCTGCTGACGGTGGGCACCGGCCTGCTCGATACGGTGCAGATGGCGCTGCTGAGCACCCTGCTGAGCGCCCTGCTGGCCCTGCCGCTGGCCTGCCTCGCCCGTCACTGCTGGCCGCTGCGGCTGCTGTTCAACCTGCTGCGCTCCGTGCCCGAGCTCATCTTCGCCAGCCTGCTGGTGATCGCGGTCGGGTTGGGGCCGGTTGCGGGCATACTGGCGCTGGCGCTGCACACCACAGGGGTGCTGGCGCGGCTGTTCGTGGAAACGCTGGAGAATGCGGATCAGGCCCCCCGCCTCGCCCTGCAGCTGAGCGGCGCCGGTCGCATCGCCAGCTTCTGGTACGGCCTGTTCCCGCTGGTGGCGCGCCAGTGGCTGGCCTACAGCCTCTATCGCGGCGAGATGAACCTGCGCGCCGCCACCATCCTCGGGGTGGTGGGCGCCGGCGGCTTGGGGCAGCAGCTCTATGTGTCCCTGAGCCTGTTCCGTTACGATCAGGCGGCCACCCTGATCCTGGCCATATTGCTGCTGGTCTGGCTGGCGGAGGCCGTCAGCCGCCGCACCCGGCTGCCGCGGCCGGCGCCGTCCCAGCGGGACTGCCAGATCTGAATCCGGATCGATCCGCCCCGTCGGTCTTGCCCGCCGAGATGGTCGTAAAAAACAAAAAGCCCGCCGGTTCGCACCGGCGGGCTTTTTTCATGAGGTCAGGCGGGATCAGTCTTTCTTGGCCAGCAGGAACTTCACCAGCTGGTTGAACTGCTCCTGGGAGGTGATGGATTCAATCTTCACCATGTACTTGCCGTTGACCAGGAAGGCCGGCACACCGCGGATGTTGTAGCTCTCGGTGTTGCGATCGAACTGGGAGACCATGCCGGAGACCGCGAAGCTGTCGACGGCACCGTCGAACTCTTCGGCCGGCACCCCGTTGTCCACGAAGATCTGCTTCACGTCAGCACGGTTCTGCGGCATCTGACGCTGGGTATGGATCTTGTCGAAGATGGCCGGGGTCAGCTTGCCTTCCACGTTCAGCAGGTTGGCGACCGCATAGGCACGCTGCATCTCGGGACCCATCTCGCGGCCCAGGAAGGCCACCGGGTTCTTCTTCATCGGCACGCCTTCCGGCAGGTTCTTCTTCAGATCCTCGGCAATCGGCTCGAACTTGGCGCAGTGCGGGCAGAAGTAGGAGAAGAACTCCAGCACTTCCGGTTGGGCGCTGCCGGTCTGGGTAACCACGTCATAGTTGACGCCTTCCTTGAATTCCGGGGCGGCGTGAACCATGGGGATCATCAGCATGGCAGCGAGGAAAAATAGTACTTTTTTCATGACGTTTCCTGTTAAGGGATCACTGTGAGGCACGCCCGGCGAACCGAAGCAGTCCAAGCCTATTGCGTCACCCTCTTGCCGTCAATGCCCAAGGCGAGCCAGGCAGGGTCGCCAGCGGGCACGAGGACCCGCAAACGGCATCACCACCCCGGCGTCAGCGACAGGGGCGGCGCCTGCAGGGCGGCGAGCTGGTCATGCAGGGTCGCGATCTGCTGGTGCCAGTAGTGGTCGGTGCCAAACCAGGGGAAGTGGCGCGGAAACGCCGGATCTTCCCAGCGCCGGGCCAGCCAGGCCATGTAGTGGACGATGCGCATGGCCCGCAGCGGCTCGATCAGCGCCAACTCCCGCGGGTCGAACTCCATGAACTCCTCGTAGCCGGCCAGCAGGGTATCGAGCTGGATCAGCTGCTCGTTGCGATCGCCGGACAGCAGCATCCACAAATCCTGGATGGCGGGGCCGGTGCGGCAGTCATCGAGATCGACGAACATGGGGCCGTCGCGCCACAGTATGTTGCCGGGGTGGCAATCCCCGTGCAGGGAGATCTGGGCCACGTCCAGGGTCATGGCGTCGCAGACATGCCGGATCAGCTCGTCGAGCACCCCGAAGAACTGCTTGGCCAGCCCGCTCGGCACCCACTCACCGGCCGCCAGCAGCTGGCGCGGCTCGTGCAGCATGCTCTCCACGTCCAGCCGGACGCGGTGATGGAAGGGGCGGCTGGCGCCGATGCGGTGGATGCGGCCGAGATAGCGCCCCACCCACTCCAGCTGATCCAGGTTGTCCACCTCGAACTGGCGGCCCCCCACGCTCTGCCAGATGGCGAAGGGGTAGCCCTGATGCTCCAGCAGGGTCTCACCGGCGAAGGCGAGCGGCGCCGCCACCGGGATCTCCGCCTCGTTGAGGCGGGCGGAGAAGCCGTGCTCCTCCAGGATCTGGGCCCGGCTCCAGCGACCGGGACGATAGAACTTCACCACGAAGCGGCGGCGATCCTCATCCTGGAACTGGTAGACCCGGTTCTCGTAGCTGTTGAGCTCGATGAGGCCGGAATCGATGCGCAGGCCGCTGAGATCGATCGCATCCATGATGAGATCGGGATTGAGGTCGGAATAGTTGAAACGCATGTCATCCACCATGAGAAAGGGGCGCTGTTGCGCCCCATTCTATCCGAGATGGCGGATGAATACCGCCCTCGGCACCGGTCGATAAGCCGGCCGGGTTGCACCTGGGCAGGGAACGACCGCCAGGGCGGACCCACTCCGCTCATGGCCAAGGCCGTCACAGCCGGCTGATAAACTTGCTGGCCTGGCGCAGGGTGCCCTTGCTGTCGCCCTCTGCCGCCCCTTCCCGCTTCAGCACGAACTGGATGTCCAGGGTCGGTCGCTTCAGGTTGAAGGGGTCCACCGCCACACTCACCGGCAGGGTGAAGATTTCCCCTGGTTTGAGAGTCACCTCGCGCGGGCCGAACCACTGATGCTCCGGCAGCCCTTCCACGTCCAGCTGATAGGTCTGGGGCTGCAGGGTCTTGTTGAGGATCTTGAGGGTATAAGTGTTCTCAATCAGCCCCTCGCTGTTCTCGCGGAACAGCTGGTTGCGATCCCGCAGTATGTCGAGCCCCATCGGCATGATGGACATGGCGTTGTAGACGAACACCCCCAGCATGATGACCATCACCAGGCCATAGCCGAGCAGCTTGGGCCGCGCCACCTGAGTGACGTTGTGGGCCAGCTTGTGCTCGGTGGTGTAGCTGATGAGGCCGGGCGCATAGCCCATCCGATCCATGGTCTGATCGCAGGCGTCGACGCAGGCGCCGCAGTTGATGCACTCGTACTGCAGGCCGTCGCGGATGTCGATGCCGGTCGGGCAGACCTGCACGCAGAGATCGCAGTCGATGCAGTCCCCCAGCCCCAGCGCCTTGGGATCGGCCTTGCGGCTGCGGGCGCCGCGGGTCTCGCCGCGCTTGCTGTCGTAGCCGACTATGTAGGTGTCCTTGTCGAACATGGCGGACTGGAAGCGGGCATAGGGGCACATGTGGATGCACATGATGGCGCGCATCCAGCCGGCGTTGCCGTAGGTGCAGGCGGCGAAGAACAGCACCCAGAAGATGACCCAGCCGCTCGCCTGCAGGGTGAAGAATTCCGGCACCAGCTGGAACACATCCTGGAAGTAGGCGACGAAGGTGAGACCGGTGCCGAGCGACAGCAGGAGCCAGGCCAGATGCTTGGTGCCCTTGCGCGCCAGCTTCTCGCCGCTCCAGGGGGCCGCGTCCAGCTTGCGGCGCTTGTTGGCGGAGCCTTCCAGCTTCTCCTCGAACCAGATGAACATGAAGGTCCACACCGTCTGCGGGCAGAGGTAGCCACACCAGACCCGGCCGAGGAAGGTGGTCACGAAGAAGAGCGCGAAGGCGGCGATCATGAAGACCCAGGCCAGCAGGGTCAGATCCTGCGGCCAGATGGTGGCGCCGAAGATGTGGAACTGCTGGTGTTCGAGATCGAACAGCACCGCCTGACGGCCGTCGTAGCGCAGCAGGGGCAGGGTGACGAAGAGGGCGACGAAGAACCAGCCCATGGCCTTGCGCACCCGCTGCCAGTAGCCGGTCTGGGATCTCACATAGATGCTGTTACCGGGGTTGAACCTGTCATCGCCGGCTTTGAACGTGTTGGGATTGAAGGTCCCGGTGACATCGCCTGTGACATCCTTGATATCGATCTTGTCCTGGTCGGCCATTTCAACACATAGCTCCACTCATATTGTTATGAAGCCGATTATATCTTAAACAGCCTGCTAATTGTGTGGGTTAAATGTATCTATAGTTCGAGTGTTGTCGCAATTTCGGCTAACAAAAAGAGCCCATAGTCGGTTGACTATGGGCTCTTTTTAGAGATTCTTTTGAAAACCTCAAAGCCTACCGCAGGAGCAAGCTTTACTTGATGCCGCGCGCCTTGAGCAGGGCTTCCTTGAAGTCGGGGACATGATCCTTGGCCAGGCCCGGGATCATCGCCTGCTTGTCGGACTCCCGCATCTTGAGGTGGTAGATCAGCATGTCGTCGGTCAGCTCGGCCAGGGCGCCGTCATAACCGGCCTCTGCCGCCAGTTTGCTGACGAACTGCACCAGGCTGAGATCCTGCTCCTTGATCCAGGCGGGCTGCAACAGCTCCAGCAGCTCTTCGATACGATGACATTGCATAGACGACCTCTTTAAATCTGTCATGTGAAACTCAGGCAACCTTACCCATCAAGGCTACTTCGATACGATCCCGCCCATTATGCTTGGCCTGATAGAGCGCCGCATCCGCTTTTTGGATCAGCTCTGCGGTCGAGAGGCTGGGATCCGGCACCAGAGTGGCCACCCCGAAGCTGCAACTGACCCGGCCGGAGACCAGGGATTTCTGGTGCGGGATGCCCAGGGAGCGCAGGGCTCGGCGCACCTGCTCGGCGATCTGGATGGCCCCCTGCAGGCCGGTGCAGGGCAGCAGCAGGGCAAACTCCTCCCCGCCGTAGCGGGCGGCCAGATCGTCCTCCCGCCGCAGCACCTCGGCCAGCAGGCAGGCCACCTGTTGCAGGCAGTCGTCCCCCAGCTGATGGCCGTAGAGATCGTTGAACTGCTTGAAGTAATCCACGTCCACCAGCACCAGGGAGAGGGGCGCCTTGGCCCGCTGGCAGCGACGCCAGGCGCGTGCCAGCGTGTCGTCGAGGTGGGCCCGGTTGGCGATGCCGGTCAGCCCGTCCAGCCGGGAGGTGAGCCTGAGGTGCTCGGACACCGTCTTGAGCTCGGCCACCAGATCCGCGTTGGCGAAGCGGTGATAGAGGGAGGCCACCTGATCCCGCCGCAGGCGACGCAACAGGGTCGGCAGAAACACGAACAGGTAACCCGCCAGCAGGCAGGAGACGATGCGCTCCTGCTCGTTGCCGCCCCCCAGCTCGAACAGCATGGCGAGGCCGAGCGGCAGCACGGCGCCGTAGAGCGCACGGCGACAGCCGAACAGCATGATGGCGCTGCCGGTGAGGATCAGGCTGGCGAGCATCATCATGGCGGCGCGATAGGTGTCGGGCAGCCGATCCATGTAGAGCAGCACCCCGAGCGCCCAGAGGATGGAGGTGATGGTGACCCCGATGAACAGCTCCCGCTCCAGCACCGGCAACGGGATCTGCGCCAGCCTTGGCCGGCGCCAGCGCAGGTGCCACCAGCGTGCCAGCAGCAGCAGGCAGATCAGCCCCAGCCAACCCAGCGCCTCCCCGGCCGGCAGATAGTCGTGAAACAGCAGGCTCCAGCCGAGCGCCAACAGCGCCAGACAAGGCAGGCTGAACGAGGCGTGGGCATAGAGTTGGGCCATGATGGCTTGCTGCACCTGGCGTGTGACACTCTGGGTCAACTGGATACTCCCTGTACAAGAGCCGGGCAGTTTAGCACTCCCCCTTCCAGGCCAACAATCAATTGCCCGCTATTATGCTGCCGCTCAGCCAGCGCACGGGAAGCATCCAATCGGCACCGGCTCAGGCCGGGAGACCGCCGGGCCCGCCACGAGCGCGGGCCGACCCGGCAACCCCGGCCAGATCAGCCGCGATCCAGCTCGTCGAGGATAGGGCACTCCGGGCTCTCGTCGCCGTGACAGCAGCCCACCACCTCCTCGAGGGAGGCCAGCATGGCCTGCAGGCCCTGGATGCGGGCCCTCAAGTCGACAATCTTCTCCTGCGCCAGCTTCTTCACCTGGGCGCTGGTCCTGTGCTCGTCCCGGTAGAGTGCCAGCAGCTCCTGGCACTCCTCCAGATTGAAGCCCGTCTCCCGCGCCCGCTTGACGAAGCGCAGCTCCCGCAGCGCCCCGTCGTTATAGCTGCGGTAGCCGTTATCGCTGCGCACGGGCGCTGCGATCAGGCCGATGCTCTCGTAGTAGCGGATGGTCTTGGCGGTCAGGCCGGTGGCCTTGGCAACCTTGCTGATGTTCATCTGTGCCTCCTTAAGTGTGCGAGTGAGTGCCAGCATGGCTGCCCGCCTTGGGCTGCCAGCGTTTCAGTAACAGGGAATTGCTCAATACGGTGATGCTGCTCAGGGCCATGGCCGCCCCCGCCAGTTCGGGGCTGAGGTAGCCAAAAGCGGCCAGCGGAATGCCGATGATGTTGAACACGAAGGCCCAGAACAGATTCTGCTGTATGGTGCGCCAGGTCGCCGCCGAGATGTCGATGGCGTCGGCCACCAGCCGCGGATCCGATCTCATGAGAGTGATGGAGGCGGTCTCCATTGCCACGTCGGAGCCTGAGCCCATGGCGATCCCCACATCGGCCGCCGCCAGCGCCGGGGCGTCGTTCACCCCGTCCCCGACCATGGCCACCAGGCCGTCGACCTGGGCGCGCAGCGCCTCGACCTTGGCCACCTTGCCGGCGGGCAGCACAGAATCGAAGGCCCCGTCCAGCCCCAGCTTGGCGGCGATATGGGTCACGGGGGCCGGCGCATCGCCACTCACCAGCCAGCAGGCGATGCCGCGCTGGCGCAGAGTGGCGATGGCGGCCGGGCTCTCGGGGCGCAGGGTGTCGGCCAGGGCGGCGATGCCAACCGCCACGCCGTCGATGGCGACCCAGACCCGGGTCGCGCCATCGCCGTCCGCCTCATCCTGCTGCGGCATCGAGATCCCGAGCGAGCTCAGCAGGGAGGGGTTGCCGATGGCCACCTCATGACCCGCCACCTTGCCGAGGATGCCGGCACCGACCCGCACCTCCACCTCGTCCGGTTGCGGCAGGGCATCGCCACTGACCGCCTCACGCATGGCCAGCGCCAGCGGGTGTTCACTCGCCTGTTGCAGGGCGGCGGCCAGGCGCAATTGCGCCGGGGTGCCGCTCCAGCTCGCCAGCACGGGTCTGCCCTGGGTGAGGGTGCCGGTCTTGTCGAATATCAGCGCCTTGATGGCGTGGGCTTTTTGCAGGGTATCCACGTCCTTGATCAGGATGCCGTGGCGCGCCGCCACCCCGGTGCCGGTGACGATGGCGGCCGGCGTGGCCAGCCCCAGGGCGCAGGGACAGGCGATCACCAGCACGGCCACCGCCGCCAGCAGCGCCTGGCCGAAGTCGTTGCCGATGGCGTACCACACCAGCAAGGTGAGCAGGGCGATGGCCATCACCACCGGCACGAACACGGCGGAGACCTTGTCCACCAGCTGTTGCAGCGGGGCCTTGCCCATCTGGGCACTCTCCACCAGGGCGATGATCTTGCTGAGGCTGGAGTCTTCCCCCACTGTGGTGGCCTCGATCTCCAGCACGCCGGAGCGGTTGATGGCCCCGCCCAGCACGCTGTCACCCAAGGTGCGCAGCACCGGCAGGCTCTCGCCGGTGAGGATGGATTCATCCAGCTCGCTCTCGCCGCTGGTGATCTTGCCATCCACCGGCACCCGTTCACCGACCAGCACCCGCAGCCGATCGCCGCGCAGCACCTCATCGACGGAGAGGCTCTGCCACGCCTCACCGCGCCAGACGGTAGCGGTCTCGGGACGCAGCGCCATCAGCTCGCGAATGGCGGACTGGGTGCTGCGCCGGGCGCGCGCCTCCAGCAACTTCCCTAACGAGATCAGGGTGATGATGATGGCACTCGCCTCGAAGTAGAGCTTGCCGCTGGCGGCCGCCCCCAGGGTCAGCAACAGGTAGAGACTGTAGAAGTAGGCGGCGCTGGTACCGGTCGCCACCAGCACATCCATGTTGGCGGAGCGGTTCTTGAGGGCCAGCCAGGCGCCGCGATAGAAGCGGGCCCCGATCCAGAACTGCACCGGGGTGGCGAGCGCCAGCTCCAGCCAGGCTGGCAGATGCCAGGGCAGCAGCCCGGCCATGGCGACCATCCCCACCAGCAGCGGCAGCGTCAGCAGGGCCGAGACAACCACCTGGATCAAGGCCTTGTGGGCGATGGCCGCCTCCTGCGCCTCACGCTCCTGCAACTGCTGACGGCGGGCGCTGGCACTGCCTTGCGCCAGCCGGGCACCGAAGCCGAGCGCCTCGATCTGCCCACGCAGCGAGGCCGGCGTCTGCGCCCCCGGCACCAGGGTGATGCGGGCCTGCTCGAGGGAGAAGTTCACATCGGCCGAGAGGACACCCGGCAAGGCGGTCAGCATCTTGCCGAGCCGGGCCGAGCAACCGGCACAGGTCATGCCGCTGATCTGGAACGACAACGACTCGCTGCCATAGCCGTAGCCCTGCGCCTCTATGCTGTCCAGCACCTCGGGCAGCCGGGCATCCTGGCTCAGTTCGATGGCCGCCTGCTCCAGCGCGAAGTTGACGGTGGCCTGCACCCCATCGAGCTTGTTGAGGGCGGTGCTGATCCGGTTGGCGCAGTTCGCGCAGCTCATGCCACTGATGGGAAGTTGAATATGCATGGTCATGACAATCCTCCTCGGATAGACCAGCAAACCTTAACCTTTACAGTAAGGGTAAGCTCAAGCGACCGCACTCACTTTTTGCTCGCATAAAAAAACGGCGCCAAAAGGCGCCGCATTTAACACTCAGGAGACGGCGATCAGATGCCGTACTGGGCGCGATAGGCCCGCATGGCCGCCAGCTGCTCGGCCAGTGCGGGCTGCTCTGCCTGCTTCTCTTCCAGATACTGGATCAGATCCCCCATCTGGATGATGGCGATGATGTGGGCGCCGTAGTCACGCTCGACTTCCTGAATGGCGGAGAGCTCGCCCTTGCCCTTCTCCTGGCGATCCAGCGCGATCAGCACCCCGGCCAGGGAGGCACCGTTGGCCTGGATCAGATCCATGGACTCGCGGATGGCGGTGCCGGCGGTGATGACGTCATCCACCAGCATGATGCGCCCCTTGAGCGGGCTGCCCACCAGGTTGCCGCCCTCGCCGTGATCCTTGGCCTCCTTGCGGTTGAAGCACCAGGGCACGTCCACGTCGTGCTGCTCCACCAGCTGCACCGCGGTGGCGGAGGCGATGGGGATCCCCTTGTAGGCCGGGCCAAACAGCACATCGAACTCGATGCCGGCATCCATCAGGGCGGCGGCATAGAAGCGGCCAAGGCGGGCCAGATCGCGGCCGCTGTTGAACAGGCCGGCGTTGAAGAAGTAGGGGCTCTTGCGGCCGGATTTCAGGGTGAACTCACCGAATTTGAGAACCTGCTTCTCCAGGGCGAACTCGATAAATTGACGCTGGTAGGCTTTCATTCTGGCTCCTTGCTTGGCTTGTCGTTTACTGGTGTGGGGGTATAAAAAAACGCGGTCAATGCCGCGTTTTTCAAATCAGAAATTCAGGAGAGCGCCTGCTTCTGCAGCGCGATGATGTCGTCGATGCCGCCCTTGGCGAGGGCCAGCATCGCCAGCAGCTCCTCGTGGGTGAAGGGCTCGGCCTCGGCGGTGCCCTGCACCTCTATGATGCGACCGTCTTCGGTCATCACCACGTTCATGTCGGTCTCGGCGGCGGAATCTTCTACATATTCCAGATCGCAGATGGCTTCGCCCTGATACATGCCGACGGAGACGGCGGCGATCATCTGCTTGAGCGGGCTCTGCTTGAGCATGCCTTTCTCGACCATCCAGTTCAGCGCATCCACCAGCGCCACGCAGGCACCTGTGATGGCGGCGGTGCGGGTGCCGCCGTCGGCCTGCAGCACGTCACAGTCCACCGTGATGGAGTGCTCGCCGAGCGCGGTCAAGTCCACGGCGGCGCGCAGGGAGCGGGCGATCAGCCGGGAGATCTCCAGGGTGCGACCACTCTGCTTGCCGGCGGCGGCTTCACGGTTCATGCGCGAATGGGTGGAGCGCGGCAGCATGCCGTACTCGGCGGTGACCCAGCCCTGGCCCTTGCCCTTCAGGAAACGCGGCACGCTGGTGTCGACGCTGGCGGTGCACAGCACGCGGGTGCTGCCGAACTCCACCAGTACCGAGCCTTCTGCATGTTTGGTGAAGTGGCGGGTGATGGTAACCGGGCGCACTTGCGCGGCACTGCGATCGCTGGGACGGGACATGGGACTGACCTCTGGGCTGGCTGAATTGGCGCAGGAGTATAAGCCATCCCAGCCCAAATATCAGCCGCTAAAACCACGCTGTCGGCTGACGGGGCAAGCCTGGCTGAGTATACTGGCCCCACACTTCATCAAGCCCGGAACTATCAATGATTCACAGCATGACCGCCTACGCCCGCAAGGAATTCAAGGGCGACTGGGGCACAGCCGTTTGGGAAATTCGTTCGGTCAACCAGCGCTATCTGGAAACCTACATCCGCCTGCCCGAGCAGCTGCGCAGCCTGGAGCCGGTCCTGCGTGAGCGTTTCCGTGCCAAGCTGCAGCGCGGCAAGGTGGAGTGCAACCTGCGGTTCGAGGCAGCCCAGGCTGCCGCCAGCCAGCTGCACATCAATGAAGAGCTGGCCAAGCTGATCATCGACAGCGCCAACTGGGTGATGAAAGAAGCCGGCCAGGGCCAGCTCAACCCGGTCGACGTGCTGCGCTGGCCCGGCGTCATGGCAGCCGCCGAGCAGGACATGGACGCGGTCGCCACCGAGCTGCTCGGCGGCTTTGACCAGACCATGGAAGACTTCCTCGCCTCCCGCGCCAGCGAAGGGACCAACCTCAAGGCGCTGATCGAGCAGCGTCTGGACGGCATCCAGGTGGAAGTGAAGAAGGTACGGGTACACCTGCCGCAGATCATCGAGTGGCAGCGCCAGAAGCTCACCGACCGCCTGACCGAGGCCAAGGTCGAGCTGGATCCGGCCCGCATCGAGCAGGAAATCGTGCTGCTGGCCCAGAAGATCGACGTGGCCGAGGAGCTGGATCGGCTGGAGATGCACATCAGCGAGACCATCAAGATCATGAAGAAGGGCGGCGCCTGTGGCCGTCGTCTCGACTTCATGATGCAGGAGTTCAACCGCGAGTCGAACACCCTGGGCTCCAAGTCCATCAACGCCGAGGTGACCCAGTCCGCGGTCGAGCTGAAGGTGCTGATCGAGCAGATGCGCGAGCAGATCCAGAACATCGAGTGATCGCTTCGGTTGCCGAACTGATTGAAAAAGCCCTTGTTAACAAGGGCTTTTTTGTGGGTGTCGTGGCTCGCGATGCCGAGCTAACCGCCAAGCAAGAAAGAGGAAGTCGGCTTCTTCGGCTGGGGCGCCGCCCTCAGCGCGGCGGACAGATCGTCAGCCTCCTCGCATCGCCCGCACAGGCCCTGCAAGATCCGCAGCTGCTCCTGCGCCTTCTGGGGTTCACCATTTTGCAGATAGGCCTCCCCCAGATACTCGTGAGCGCCGCGGTGCTCCGGATCTAGCCTCAGCGCCTTGTCGTAATAGGGAAAGGCCTGCGCCAACCGGCCAGACTTGCGGGCCACGTAGCCTGACCAGTTCCAGACGTCGGCGGAGTTGGCCGCGTCCTGGCGCAGATCCCGCAACAGCGCCTCGGCCTGCTGCCATTGCTGCGCCCCGACCAGCTGCTCGACCCGCTGCAGTTGCCGCTGGGTCGACGACGAGCCTGATCCACCGCCCCCGCTGCTGCCGCCTCCCCCTGCCGCCAGCGCCAGGCCACTGCTGCTGAAGCACAGGATGCCCACCAACAATATGCTCAGGACTTTCATGACTCGCCTCCACAGGTTCGATATCAGGATCCCAACTACTAGGTTAGACCCCTCTTGGGCCCGAATAAGCGAGGCCGGGCCGCCACGATGAAACTGACCAGCCCCGGGAGCAGGGGCAAGGAAATGGCAGGCCCCAGGATACTGGCAGGCGGAACACGCAGTGAGAGGGCACGAGAGAAGCGCGGCGGCGGGCCGGGGATAAGGGCCGACGGCTTGCCGGCCCCGGGGATCAGTCGTTTTCCAGGCTGGCGAGGCAGTGGGACAGGGTGCGCGCCAGCGCCCCCTGATTGCGCAGCACCACGGCGCGGGCCTGCTCACCCATCTGGCGGCGGGCACCGCCATCGCTGAGCAGCTCGCTCACCTTGTCGCCGAGGGCGGCGGCGTCCGCCACCAGGGCGGCACCGCCCTGAGCCACCAGCTGGCGGGTGATGTCGCTGAAATTGAAGTAGGCAGGACCGGTCAGGCAGGGCTTGCCGAGCGCCGCCGGCTCCAGCAGGTTGTGGCCGCCGACGGGCACCAGGCTGCCACCGACGAAGGCCAGATCGGCCGCCGCCAGCATCAGCGGCAGCTCGCCCATGGTGTCCCCCAGGTAGACCTGATCGCTGGCCCTGATCGGTGCCGCGCTGGTACGCCGCACGCAGCCATAGGGGGCGCACAGCTCGGCCACCCGATCGAAACGCTCGGGATGGCGCGGCACCAGGATCAGCAGCGCCTCGGGATGAGTGCGCAGCACCCGCTCGAAGGCGGTCAGCACCTGCTCGTCCTCGCCCTGATGGGTGCTGGCGGCGATCCACACCGGTCGCGCCTCCCCCAAGGTCTGGCGCAGGCTGTGACCCTTGGCCAGCAGCTCGTCACCCAGCTGGATATCGAACTTGATGGAGCCGGTCACCGCCAGCCGCTCGCGCCCCAGCCCAAGCCGATGGAAGCGATCCGCATCGTCCTGATGCTGGCAGAGCAGGTGGGTCAGCGGCCGGCTGAGGGCATCGAACGCCCCCTGGAAACGGGCATAACGCTGACAGGAGCGCTCGGAGAGACGGGCATTGAGGATGGTCACCGGCAGGTGATGTGCCTCGCAGGCGGCCAGCCAGTTCGGCCACAGCTCGGTCTCCATCACCCAGAGGGCACGGGGCTGGAAGCGCTTGAGGAAGGCCGCGATCGCCCAGGGGTAGTCGAGGGGCGCGTAGCGATGCACCACCAGCTCGCCGAGCCTGGCCGCCTGTTCGGCACCGGTGCGGGTGGTGGTGGTGAGCAGAATGGGCAGATCCGGCCGCTCGGCCTTGAGGGCACGGATGAAGGGGGTGATGGCGAGGGTCTCGCCCACGCTGACCGCGTGGATCCAGAGTGGCGCCTCCTGCCCGCTGGCGGGAGAGCGACCCAGATGCTCGGCCCAGCGTGCCCCGAAGCCCGGCTTGCCCTTCTTCGGCCGGTAGAGCGCCAGCAGCGCCAGCGGCAAGCCTAAATGGATCAGCAGGTTGTAGAGCAGCCGGTACCCCATGCTACTGGCCCTGTCCCGAGCCGGCGGCACCGTCGTTGACTGGTTGCAGCGCGATGACCAGCTCCGCCGACTCGCCCCGCTCCAAGCGTTTACCCGCCTCAATTACCTGCTCCGGCATCAGCTCGATCAGGCACTTGAGGTGGCCAAACTTGCAGGTGCGCTTGAAGCAGGGGCGGCATTCGATGTCGGTGTGCACTATCTCGACCCGATCCGCCAGGGGCGGCGTGTAGAGCGGCGAGGTGGAGCCATAGACGCCGATCAGCGGCCGGTTGAGGGCGGCGGCGACGTGCATCAGGCCGGAGTCATTGGCGATGACCCGACCGGCCAGCGCCATCAGATCGATCGCCTCGTGCAGGCTGGTCTTGCCCGCCAGCACGTGGCAGTTGGAGCGCGACAGCGGATTGATCCGATCGCGGATGGTGTTGGCCACCTCCGCATCCTTGCCGGAGCCGAAGATCCACACCTGCCAACCTTCGTCCAGATGCTTCTGGGCCACCACGGCGTAGTGCCCCTCAGGCCAGCGCTTGGCCGGCCCGAACTCGGCCCCCGGGCAGAGCACCAGCACAGGGCGGGCGCGATCCAGCCCGAGCCGCTCCAGCGCCTTGTCCTGGTTGATGAGATCCACATGGAGGGAGGGATGGGGAATGGTCGGGATGTCGGTCCGGCTCTTCATCTGCGCCTTGGGATAGGCCAGCGCCAGATAGGCCTCCACCATCAGCGGGAAGGCCTTCTTGTTGCTGCGCAGATCGTTGAGCAGGCCGAAGCGGTGCTCCCCCTTCCAGCCGGTGCGCACCGGGATGTTGGCGAACCAGGGGATCAGCGCCGACTTCATGGAGTTGGGCTGGATGATCGCCTGATCGTACTGCTCGGCGGCCAGCTGCTTGCCGAGCCGACGGCGGGCCCCCAGCTTGAGGTCGCCGTGGCCGAGCGGCATGGGAATCGCCTTGTCCACCTCGGGCATCCGCTCCAGCAGGGCCACACACCAGGCCGGGGCCATCACATGCAGCTCGCTATCGGGGTGATTGGCCTTGATCGCCTTGTAGAGGCTCTGGGACATCACCATGTCGCCGACCCAGGAGGGGCCGATCACCAATATCTTCATCTCACGCGTCTCTTGGGCCAAGCCCTGCGGTTAATCGTTGCTGGGCGAGATTATGCCCCAAGAATGGTCGAAGATCCCCGATAACCCGCTCGGCGCATGCCAAAGGGACATGCCCGAACCTGGTCGCGGACCCATGCCCCAGCCGGTGTTTTAGGCTAGAATGGGCGCCAATCTGAGCATGACCCGCCCGCCGGGCGCCAACGAGAGCCCTGAACCCGTGAAAAAACCGACCCTGGCGGCCGTCCTGATCGTCAAGAATGAAGCCGACAACCTGCGCGCCTGCCTCGCCTCCCTCGAAGATCTGGTGGACGAGATCGTCATCCTGGACTCCGGCAGCCAGGACGAGACCCCCGCCATCGCCGCCGAATTCGGCGCCCGCTTCTTCGTCAACGCCCAGTGGCCCGGCTTCGGCCGCCAGCGCCGCCTCGCCCAGTCCCACGTCCAGTCGGAATGGGTGCTGTGGCTGGACGCGGACGAGCGGCTCACCCCCGAGCTGAGAGCGGCCATCGCTACCGTCATGGCCAACCCGGCCCAGGACACCATCTACTCCCTGCCACGCCTCTCCTGGGTGTTCGGCCGCTTCATCCGCCACAGCGGCTGGTATCCGGATCGGGTGCTGCGCCTCTATCCCAAGGCGCTGACCAGCTACAACGAGGTGCTGGTGCACGAGAAGGTGGAGGTGCGCGCCAACATGAAGATAGTCAACCTGCACGGCGACCTGCTCCACTTCACCTACCGGGATCTGGAGCACTATCTGGTGAAGTCCGCCGGTTACGCCAGGGCCTGGGCCGATCAGCGCACCGTCCGCGGCAAGAAGGGCTCCCTCGGCCAGGGGCTGGTGCATGCGCTGGGCTGCTTCCTGAAGATGTACCTGCTCAAGGCCGGCTTCCTCGATGGCAAGCAGGGCCTGCTGCTGGCCATCCTCTCCGCCCACTCCACCTTCGTGAAGTACGCGGATCTCTGGATCCGGCAGCAACCCCAGGCGCCAGACCAAGCGGGCAAGTAACGCCGGCCCCAACCGGATAAACCAGCATGATGAAACAGGGCCCGCGAGGGCCCTGTTGCTGTCTATCCGTTTTTCTCCTGCCAGAACGGCGAGGCCCAGCGGGCGATCGCCGCCGCCATGGTCTTGGGATCGAGCTGGCTCATGTCATCCGGGTGATCGCTGTCTTCCGGCGGGCTGAACGCCAGGTGGCGCCCCTCGCTGTTGAGCGGTCGCCAGCGCAGCGGGGTGGCGGAGCGGTGGGCCGGGAAGAAGCCGATGGTCGGCACGTCCAGCGCCGCGGCTATGTGCAGCGGCCCCGTGCTGCCCGCCACGAACAGGGCGGCGTTGGCCATCACCTGGCAGAACTTGGGCAGCCCCTCGTCGGAGCGGTAGATCCAGCCGTTGCCGCCGTGGGCCAGCAGTTCCGCCGCCAGCTGCTCGGCCTTGCCCTCCTCCCCCGGCCCCGCAGTCAACACGCACTGCAACTCGGGGCAGGCCTGGTTGAGCTTGATGATGAGCCGTGAGTACTGTTCGATGGAGAGGTTGTTGGCCGAGCCACCGCTGCCGGCATGGACCATCAGCCAGGGTCGGCTGGCGTCCAGCTTCAGCCGGGTGGCGACCTGCTCGCGCACCTGCTGCAGGCTCTGCTCATCGAAGCTGAGGTAGGGAGCCTGCGGCTCCACCACGCTCTGTTGCTGATCGGCGAGGAAGCGGCGCACCAGGTCCAGGTTGTATTCGTACTCCGGCTTCTGGGAGCGGGAGCGGCGCTGGATCAGGCGCTGGTTGTAGAGCACCTGGGCCAGCTTGGTGGCGGGCGCCAGCCGGTAAGGGATGTGCGCCTTCCACACCAGCATGGCGTTGCGGGAGTTGGAAAAGAGGCAGATGGACGCATCGAAGGCAGCGGCCTTGATGCGGGCCTGCAAGGCCCGTTGCTGTTCCTTGTCGGCCCGGGCCCCCGGGTCCAGGATGATCTCGTCGATCCAGGGGCAGAGGCGGGCCAGCGGCGCCGTGTAGGCAGGCACCAGGGCAGTCACATGACAATCCATGGAGCGCTTGAGCATGGCAAAGCTCGGCCAGGCCAGCATGAAGTCGCCAATCTTGTCATTGCGTACTACCAGAATGCGTTTCATAAGAAATCCCTATGCTTCCTGTCACCAATGCAGGAAGGCTTGATGCGCGGTGCCGGTATTCTTGCCTGATGCACTGCTATTCTCAAGCGATGACTCAGTCGCGGTCGCGACAAAACCTCAACAGCCCCTATAATGCGACCAAATTTCCCGGTTGCAGGACTCAACAGCATGACCAACAAGGTAATTTATCCCGGCACCTTCGATCCCATCACCAATGGCCATACCGACCTGATTGGCCGGGCCGCCAGGCTGTTTGACGAGGTGGTGGTCGGGGTGGCCAACAGCCCGAGCAAGCGACCGCTGTTCGATCTGGCAGAACGTGTCCAACTTGCTCGCCAGGTGACCGCCCATCTGCCCAACGTCAAGGTGGTCGGCTTCTCCGGCCTGTTGGTGGATTTTGCCAGGGAGCAGCAGGCCAACGTGCTGATCCGGGGCCTGCGCGCCGTCTCCGACTTCGAGTACGAGTTCCAGCTGGCCAACATGAACCGTCGCCTGATGCCGGAGCTGGAGAGCGTCTTCCTCACCCCGGCGGAGGAGAACTCCTTCATCTCCTCCACCCTGGTGAAGGAGGTCGCCCTGCACGGTGGCGACATTCACCAGTTCGTCGATCCCCTCGTCGCCAAGGCGATTGCCGCCAAGCGAGGCAAGTGACGACCAGCGGCCCTGGCTGCCTACCATAGCCAGCCAGGGCCCTGTGCATCAGCCCAGGGCCTGACGGCAGGCCAGCTGCAACTCGTCGAGCCAGGCGTAGCGGCGCCGGTACATGGCGCGCTTCCTGGCCGCGATCTCCTCCAGCGGTTTGCGCACCACCGGCTGCAACCGCACGAAGTTGGCGTCCTGCGAGATAGCGCCAAACTCCTGCCACAGCTCGTCATAATCCGCCTGCAGACAGGCTCTCTTCTTCTTGCTGTAGCGCTTGGCCTGGAAGATATGCGCCTTCATCCGCACCGCCGAGACACGCGCGGCCCCCATCGCCTCGGCCAGCGCCAGCACCATCATCACCACCAGCGACTTGGGCCTCAGGCCATGGCCTGCCTTGGTCAGCGCCCGCACCTGCTGTTGCGGCTGCGAGACGCCGGGTGCCGGCCCCTGCACCGAACCTATCACCAGCGCCAGCTCGGTGCTGCTGCCGGCCAGCGAGAAGGCGCAGCTGTAGAGCCGCTCGCCCCGCGCGTTGACGATGGAGAGGGCCAGCTCGGCCTCGCGGCGGAAGGTGCCATCGTGGCGCAGCACGATGCGATGCTCACCGTCGGGGTAACGGCCGAGTTCGATCCCCTCCCCCAGATAGAGCGGGTCGATCAGCGCCGGGTAGCGGGCCAGCAGCAGCCGATAGTGCGCCTCCACCATCTCGACCCGCTGCTGCACGGTCGAGCAGGCGAAACGATAGGGCCGCATCGGCTTGTCGAGCAACTCGGGGTGCTGGGCCGGGAGGGCCCGCAGGGGTTCTGCCTGGAACAGTTCGAACACCCGGCTCAGCTGTGGCCGGTAGAGCAGGCTGCGCAGCACGAACTTGCCGCGGTTGAAGGTCTTGCGGGCGCTGTCATCGGGGTAGAGGAAGCGGGCCATTTTGTGGGCGCAATAGTGCCCCTGCCGGGATAAATGATCCCAGCCTATTGATTTTGCTGTCATTTTATTATCTCTTCTGCGTGTACAGCGAGATACTAGTCAGCGACAGCCGGGGCTTCAACAGACTAGAAATACGTCGTTACAACTTCGCCACTTCTACCCCCAAATGGTCCAGCTCAGCGCTGGCAATGAGAGCAGAACACAGTGGTGCGCTGCCCCAACCGCACTTCACTGAGCAGGGTATGACACTGGTAGCAGGGCTGACCGCCGCGGCCATAGACCTGCAACTGCTGCACGAAATAGCCGGGCTTGCCATCGGCGCTGGTGAAGTCCTTGAGGGTGGTGCCCCCCTGCTGGATGGCGGCGGCCAGCACCCGCTTGATCTCGGCCACCAGGGTCGCCAGCCGCTCGGCGCTGATGTTGCCCGCGGCCCGTTTGGGGTGAATGCCGGCGGCATAGAGCGCCTCGTTGGCGTAGATGTTGCCCACCCCGACCACCACGTGATTGTCCATCAGGAAGGTCTTGATGGTGGTGCTGCGCCCCTTGGCGCGCCCCTGCAGGTACTCGGCACTGAAGGCCTCGGTGAGCGGCTCAGGGCCGAGTTTGGCCAGCAGCGCATGGGCCTCGGCCGGCTCGCGGGTCCACAGCAGGGCCCCGAAGCGGCGCGGATCGTTGAGTCGCAGCAGCTTGCCGTTGGCGAGCTCGATATCCACGTGATCGTGCTTCTCGGCCGGGGTGCCGATGTCCAGCACCCGCAGGCTGCCGGACATGCCGAGATGCAGGATGGCGGTGCCGAAATCGGTCTCCAGCAGCAGGTACTTGGCGCGGCGGCTGACCCGGTTGATGCGCAGCTCAACCAGCTCCTGGATCTCGCCAGGCACCGGCCAGCGCAAGCGCCCGTCTCGCACCACCACGCGCGTCACCTTGATGCCGGTAAGCCAGGGGGAGATACCCTGGCGGCTGACTTCGACTTCCGGTAATTCAGGCATAAATGGCTCTCACGCTAATGAGTGTGGATCAGGGGGTTGGCCGCAGCAGGCTGCGGTATTGCGCCTGGCTCAGGCTGAGCCAGGTTGAGGGGGGCAGCAGGGCGGCAAACTTGCCGCTGTCCTGATAGAGCCCCAGCTCGATCGGATCGCTCTGGCCGGCGATCCACACCTTGAGGGTGACAGGGGTGCCGCGCACGGCGCCGCCGGGTGGCAGCAACCAGCCTTGCCACGCCTCGATATGGGCGGCCAGCTGGGCGCTGCTCAGCCCCAGATCCGGCCCGCTGCGCCAGCCCTGGCCGATGCGCTCTATCTGCCAGCTCGGGCCTTGCCAGGTCAGCACCACGGCGGCGTCCGGCAACAGGGGCCGCGGCCGTTGGGCGCTGTTCTCCTGCTGGGCCTGCTCCAGCCGGTGCAGCAGGGTGATCACGATCAGCACCACCACGATGATCACGTTATTCCAGCCTTTACGGCTCAATTTGAACATGACAAGCCTCCGTTCCAACCGGCAGTGTACTGAATTACGGCCATAAAAAAACCCGGCACTAAGCCGGGCTTTTGGGAATGCAGCATCAAGTAATTACTTGATTTTGCCTTCCTTGTAGATCACATGCTGACGAATCACGGGATCAAACTTTTTGATCTCCATTTTTTCGGGCATGGTGCGCTTGTTCTTGGTAGTGGTATAGAAGTGACCAGTACCGGCGCTGGAGTTCAGACGAATCTTATCGCGAATACCTTTAGCCATGATCTAATTCCTTATACCTTAACGCCGCTGGCACGCAGTTCAGCCAGAACCACTTCAACGCCGCGCTTGTCGATGATACGCATGCCTTTTGCGGATACGCGCAGGCTCACGAAGCGTTTTTCACTCTCAACCCAAAAACGGTGAGTGTGCAGGTTCGGCAGGAAACGACGCTTGGTCGCGTTGTTAGCGTGCGAACGGTTGTTACCAACTGCCGGGCGCTTGCCGGTTACTTGGCATACTCTAGACATGTCAGTCTCTCCAAATCTTACTTCATTATTGCTCGAGCAAATATCTGCCCCGCTGGCCTTCGATTGCGGGGCAAACAGAAGGCGGCATTTTATACAGCATCCGTGATCAAAGATCAACTAATACAGTGCCAGAGCCCAGTTACAACCAACCACGCTCTGCGAAAGAAACCGTGATGCCATCACCGATCACCAAGTGATCCAGCACTCTGATATCGATCAGGGCCAAGGCGGCCAAGATCCGATCCGTGAGTTGGCGGTCGGCCCTACTGGGCTCGGCTACGCCGGACGGGTGATTATGCGCCAGAATCACGGCGGCTGCATTATGTTTGAGCGCGATCTGCACGATTTCTCTGGGCCAGACGCTCGCCGAATCGAGGGTGCCGTAGAAAAGTTCAACGAATTGAATGACTCTATGCTGGTTGTCCAGCAGCAACAGGGCGAACACCTCCCGCGGTCTATCCCGCAGCTGGGCCTGCAGATAATCCCGGGTCAGCTGGGGTGAGGTGAGCGCATCCCCCCGTTGCAACTGCTCGGCCAGATGGCGCTTGCCCATCTCCAGCACCGCCTGCAGTTGGGCGTACTTGGCCGGCCCCAGCCCGTGGGCGCTGCAGAAGCTCTGCTGCTCGGCGCCGAGCAGCGCCCGTAGCGAGCCAAACTGCTGCAGCAGCTGGCGGGAGAGGTCCACCGCGCTCAGTCCGTTGACCCCGGTGCGCAGGAAGATGGCCAGCAATTCGGCATCGGACAACACCCCGGCCCCCCGCCGCAACAGCTTCTCTCTCGGGCGTTCCTCCTCCGGCCACTCCTTGATGCTCATTTGTCTCTCCCTCATCCTTATTGAGAGAAACCATAGCAAAAAATCACGGGAGCCCGACCACAACTCCCCCATGTCAGCCTCTGTCGTCGCCCGTCGCCTGTGGTATCTTAGCCGACCAGTCAGAGTGAGCAGGAAGAGATGCAGCAGATGAGATTGGCCGATAAACGCATCCTGTTGGGTGTCAGTGGCGGGATCGCCGCCTACAAGAGTGCCGAACTGGTACGCCGCCTGAAAGATCAGGGGGCCGAGGTGCGTGTGGTGATGACCCGCTCCGCCAAGGAGTTCATCACCCCGCTGACCCTGCAGGCGGTCTCCGGTCACCCGGTCGCCGACAGCCTGCTGGATCCCGCCGCCGAGGCGGGCATGGGCCACATCGAGCTGGCCAAGTGGGCCGATCTGGTGCTGATCGCCCCCGCCAGCGCCAACCTGATGGCGCGCATGGCCGCCGGCATGGCGGACGAGCTGCTGACCACCCTCTGCCTGGCGACGCCGGCACCGGTGGCGCTGGCCCCGGCCATGAACCAGCAGATGTATCGCAACGCCGCCACTCAGGCCAACCTCGATACCCTGGCTGGCCGTGGCATCCTGCTGTGGGGGCCGGACTCCGGCAGCCAGGCCTGCGGTGATGTCGGCCCAGGCCGGATGCTGGATCCCCTCGAACTGGTCGAACGCTGCTGCCAGCAGTTGGCCGCCGAGCCGTTGCTGGCGGGCGTCAAACTGCTGCTCACCGCCGGGCCGACCCGCGAGGCACTGGATCCGGTGCGCTACATCAGCAACCACAGCTCCGGCAAGATGGGCTATGCCATCGCCCGCGCCGCTCGTGAGGCGGGCGCCGAGGTGACGCTGGTGAGCGGCCCCGTCACCCTGGCTGCCCCTCAGGGGGTGGCGCGGGTCGAGGTGGAGAGCGCCGAGCAGATGCATCAGGCGGTGATGAGCCGGGTTGGCGAGTGCGACCTCTTCATCGGCTGCGCAGCCGTGGCGGACTATCGCCCGGAGCGGGTCGCCGACCAGAAGATCAAGAAGACCGGTGACAACGACCAGATGCTGCTGACCCTGGTCAAGAATCCCGACATCATCGCCGCCGTGGGGGCGCTGCCGAACAAGCCCTTCACCGTCGGATTTGCCGCCGAAACCGTGGATGTGGAACAATACGCCCTCGATAAACTGCAGCGAAAACGGCTGGATATGATCGCCGCCAACGATGTGTCCCGCGCAGGCCAAGGCTTCAATGCCGATGACAACGCCCTGACCGTCTTCTGGCAAGGGGGTCAAGCCACCCTGCCCCTGGCCGATAAGCTGACGCTGGCTCGTCATCTTGTTGCCCTGATTGCACGCCACTATCGACCCTGAGCCCCGGCCCATTCCAACTGACGAAAGATTCATGACGGCGCAGATTGCATTGAAAATTCTGGGCGTCCACACAAGCACTCATTGAAAACGAACGACTCATGAACACACAAATTGAACTGAAAATCCTGGATGCCCGCATCGGCACCGAATTCCCGCTGCCCGCCTACGCCACACCAGGTTCTGCCGGCATGGATCTGCGCGCCCTGCTGGATGCGCCGCTGACCCTGGCGCCGGGGGACACCAGCCTGGTGCCGACCGGCCTCGCCATCCACATCCAGGATCCAGGCCTGTGCGCCACCATACTGCCCCGCTCCGGCCTCGGCCATAAGCACGGCATAGTGCTCGGCAACCTGGTCGGCCTCATCGATTCCGACTACCAGGGCCAGCTGATGGTCTCGGTCTGGAATCGCGGCAACGACAGCTTCACCATGCAGCCCGGCGAGCGCATCGCCCAGCTGGTGATCCTGCCGGTGGTGCAGGCCAGCTTCCAGCTGGTCGACGAATTCAATCAGAGTGAACGGGGTGAAGGCGGGTTTGGTTCTTCTGGTCGCCAATAACAGACCACACCTGTCCTCGTGACCGGTGCCTAATAACGGAATCAAGCCATTGTTTTTTTAGGGGAATCCATGGCAAGCAGTAACCAGAAACAGAGTCGGCGCGATCAGATCCTGCAGGCACTCGCCCATATGCTGGAAAGCAGCCCGGGCCAGCGCATCACCACGGCCCGCCTGGCGGCCGAGGTGGGCGTGTCCGAGGCCGCCCTATATCGACATTTTCCCAGCAAGGCGCGGATGTTCGAGGGGCTGATCGACTTTATCGAGGATTCCCTGCTGTCACGGGTCAACCTGATCATGGCCGAGGAGAAGGACACCATGGCCCGCTGCCACCACATCTTGCAGCTGCTGCTGGTGTTCGCCGAGCGCAATCCCGGCATCACCCGCATCCTCAACGGCGATGCCCTGCTGGGCGAGCACGATCGGCTGCGAGATCGCATCAGCACCCTGTTCGACAAGCTGGAGACCCAGCTCAAACAGGCGCTGCGCGAGAAGCGGCTGCGGGAAG
Source organism: Aeromonas sp. sia0103 (assembly GCF_963895295.1). Classification (NCBI taxonomy): domain Bacteria; kingdom Pseudomonadati; phylum Pseudomonadota; class Gammaproteobacteria; order Aeromonadales; family Aeromonadaceae; genus Aeromonas; species Aeromonas sp. sia0103. The sequence continues at coordinate 197,005 of NZ_CAWQKG010000062.1, forward strand.
GCCAGGGTTTCCAGCTCGACGAGACCATGCTGGCCAACCTGCTGCTGGCCTATGCCGAGGGGCGGATCAGCCAGTTTGTCCGCTCCGAGTTCAAACTCAAACCCACCGCCGGGTTTGAAGACCAGTGGCAATTCATGCGCAGCCAGCTACTGCAAAGTTGAGCCAGAGGGGCGGATCGACCAATGCGTCCGCTCCGCGAGTTCAAACTCAAACCCACCGCCGGGTTTGAAGATCAGTGGCAATTCATGCGCAGCCAGCTACTGCAAAGCTGAGCCACATTGGATTGAACAAAGAGGGAGGCCTTGGCCTCCCTTGTTTTTTGTGGCAGCTTTCTATGGCACAAAATAAGCACCAGATGCGACCCAGGTTGTCGCGTCCCGGTGTTAGATTCATGCGCCATAAACCTTTATACCAACAGGATATCCTATGGAACCCGAGATCATCACAGAAGCACAGACCTGGTTGACCAATAACCAGGGGCTGATCATCGAGTACGCGGTCAACATCGCCGCCGCTCTGCTCACCCTGCTGATCGGTTACATCGCCGCCAACATCCTCAGCGGTGGTGTGGTCAAGGTGATGCAGACCCGCAAACTGGATGCCACCGTCACCCACTTCGTCGGTAGCATCCTCAAGTACACCATCCTGGTGTTCGTGGTGATCGCCGCCCTCGGCCGGGTCGGGGTACAGACCGCCTCCTTCGTCGCCATCATAGGTGCCGCCGGCCTGGCCATCGGTCTGGCGCTGCAAGGCTCCCTCTCCAACTTTGCCGCCGGTTTCCTGCTGATCATCTTCCGCCCCATCAAGGCGGGCGAGTTCATCGAAGTGGCCGGCACTGCGGGTGTGGTGCAGTCGGTGCAACTGTTCACCACCACCCTCACCTCCGGCGACAACAAGATGGTGGTGGTGCCGAACTCCGCCATCCTCAACGGCACCATAGTCAACTACTCCCGCATGGATACCCGTCGGGTCGACATGACCTTCGGCATCGGCTACGGCTCTGACCTGCGCAAGGCCAAGCAGATCCTGGAGCAACTGGTCAACGAGGAGCCGCGCATCCTGAAGGATCCGGAAGCCGTCATCGCCGTCGCCGCCCTGGCCGACTCCGCGGTCAACATAGTAGTGCGCCCCTGGGTCAAGACCGCCGACTACTGGGGTGTCTGGTTCGACTTCCACGAGAAGGTGAAGCTGGCCTTCGATGCCGAAGGCGTCGAGATCCCCTTCCCGCAGATGGTCATGCACATGCAAAAGTCCCAGGCCTGAGTCCAGACCTGATGACGACAATGCCAGCCTCCGGGCTGGCATTGTCGTTTCCGGGCCCCGGGCGTGGCCATAAAAAATCCGGCCACCGGGGCCGGAGATAAGCCAGTCACTATCACCCGCGGCCTCGGGCCGGCGAGCCCTCACACCAGCCGGCGGGCGACCCGGTTGAGCAGCGGCTGCACCAGCACATAGCCTCCCAGCACGGCGGCCATCACGGCCAGCACCCGCATCTCCAGGGTCGGGGCGGCGCTGGTCAGCACCAGGGTCAGCAGGCCGATGAGGCCGGTGGCGATCAGGCTAAGGGCAAACAGGGATAAAGCGCGTTTCATGTCGATCTCCTCGTTCCAACAACATTGGCCATCCCTGGGAGACTCGTCCATCTGGCTCAGATGATAACCAGCCGTTGGCGGGGTAAAGTTGCGTTTGCTCATAAAATAGACGGGAAGATGCCTCTCCATGCCTGCTTTGAAGCGGAGGCAAGGCCGATCTGCACGCTCCCTGAGCTGAAAGCCCTTTCAGCCGGACGAGGCCGGGGAAGCATGCGCAAGCGCAAGATCTGATGGCCCCTGCTGACTCATAATCGCAGCGTTTTGGATGTAAACTCCTTCGATGACAGACAATTGGTAAAGCTCTGTTACACGGGCCACACGCAGGGCTCGGTATAATGTTCGAATAATAAGGTTTGGCGGGAGCCTTGCCTGCAAGGTTCAAACACAACTTGGAATCTCAGGAATCCTATGAAAAACATCAATCCAACCCAGACCAAGGCCTGGCAGGCCCTGGAAACCCACTTCGCGGCTCACAAAGAGACCAAGCTCAAGGATCTGTTCGCACAGGATCCCCAGCGTTTCGACAAGTTCTCCCTCACCTTCGGCGGTGACATCCTGGTCGACTACTCCAAGAACCTGATCACCGAAGAGACCCTCAAGCTGCTGGTGGATCTGGCCAAAGAGACCGACCTGCGCAGCGCCATCGACGCCATGTTCAACGGCGACAAGATCAACATGACCGAGGGGCGCTCCGTGCTGCACGTGGCCCTGCGCAACCGCTCCGATCGCCCGATCGAGTGCGATGGCAAGGACGTGATGCCGGAAGTGAACGCCGTGCTGGCCAAGATGAAGGGCTTCTGCGAGAAGGTAATCGGAGGCGAGTGGAAGGGTTATACCGGCAAGGCGATCCAGCATGTGGTCAACATCGGTATCGGTGGCTCTGACCTCGGCCCCGTGATGATTACCGAGGCACTGCGCCCGTACAAAAACCACCTGCAGATGCATTTCGTCTCCAACGTCGATGGCACCCACATCGCCGAGACCCTGAAGAAGATCGATCCGGAAACCACCCTGTTCCTGGTGGCCTCCAAGACCTTCACCACCCAGGAGACCATGACCAACGCCCTGACCGCCCGCGACTGGTTCATCAAGATCGCCGGTGACAAGGCCCACGTCGCCAAGCACTTCGCCGCGCTCTCCACCAACGGCAAGGCCGTGGCCGAGTTCGGTATCGATACCGCGAACATGTTCGAGTTCTGGGACTGGGTCGGCGGTCGCTACTCCTCCTGGTCTGCCATCGGCATGCCCATCGCCCTGTCGATCGGTTTCGAGAATTTCGAGGCCCTGCTGCAAGGCGCCTTCGAGATGGACATGCACTTCGCCACCGCCTCCTACGAGCAGAACGTACCTGTGTTGCTGGCGCTGATCGGCCTCTGGTACAACAACTTTTATGGTGCCGAGTCCGAGGCCATACTGCCGTACGATCAGTACATGCACCGCTTCCCTGCCTACTTCCAGCAGGGCAACATGGAGTCCAACGGCAAGCAGGTGGATCGCAACGGCAAGCCGGTGGACTACCAGACCGGCCCCATCATCTGGGGTGAGCCGGGCACCAACGGCCAGCACGCCTTCTATCAGCTGATCCACCAGGGCACCAAGCTGATCCCCTGTGACTTCCTGGCCCCGGCCATCAGCCACAACCCCATCGGCGACCACCATCCGAAACTGCTGGCGAACTTCTTCGCCCAGACCGAGGCGCTGGCCTTCGGCAAGAGCAAGGAACAGGTCGAGGCCGAGTTCCTGGCCGCCGGCAAGACGCTGGAGCAGGTCAAGGATCTGGTACCGTTCAAGGTGTTCGAAGGCAACCGCCCGACCAACAGCATCCTGTTCAAGAGCCTGACTCCGAAGACGCTGGGTGCCCTGATCGCCATGTACGAGCACAAGATCTTCGTGCAGGGCGCCATCCTGAACATCTTCAGCTTCGATCAGTGGGGCGTGGAGCTGGGCAAACAGCTGGCCAACAAAATCCTGCCGGAGCTCAACACCGAGGCGGCGGTCACCAGCCACGACTGCTCCACCAACGGCCTGATCAACACCTGGAAAGCCTGGAAAGCCTGATTTCCGGCGCTTGCCTGAATGCAAAAGCCCCGCTCGATGAGCGGGGCTTTTTTGTGGCCGATAACCGGCTTGTTTGCATACTCCTGGCACCTGGCCAGGTGTCTAAGCCAGCCAGCAGGCGGGGATCGTCACCCCCACCCCGATGAAGCTTAGCCGCCGACGGCGATGCGTTTCATGTCCTTCATGTAGCCACGCAGGGTCTGGCCGATCTGCTCGATGGGGTGGCTGCGGGTCGCCTCGTTGGCGGCCAGCAGGGCCTGGTTGTCGATCCCCTTGCTCTCGGCACGGGAGCTGCCCAGATCGCCGGCCTGCAGGGTCGGCATGAAGTGCTCGCGCAGCAAGGGCACGGCGGCGTTGGCGAACAGGTAGTTGCCGTATTCGGCGGTATCCGAGATCACCACGTTCATCTCATACAGACGCTTGCGAGCGACCGTGTTGGCGATGAGCGGCAGCTCGTGCAGGGATTCGTAGTAGGCGGACTCTTCATAGATGCCGGAGGCCACCATGGTCTCGAACGCCAGCTCCACCCCTGCCTTGACCATGGCCACCATGACCACGCCGTTGTCGAAGTACTCCTGCTCGGCGATCTTGCCCGCATAAGCCGGGGCATTCTCGAAGGCGGACTTGCCGGTCTCTTCGCGCCAGCCGAACAGCTTGGCGTCGTCCTCGGCCCAGTCGGCCATCATGCCGCGGGAGAACTCACCGGCGATGATGTCATCCATGTGCTTCTCGAACAGCGGACGCATCAGGGTGCGCAGCTGCTCGGACAGCTCGAAGGCACGCAGCTTGGCCGGGTTGGAGAGGCGGTCCATCATCAGGCTGATACCACCCTGCTTCAGGGCCTCGGTGATGGTCTCCCAGCCGAACTGGATCAGCTTGCCGGCGTAGGCCGGATCCGTCCCCTCGGCGACCAGTTTGTCGTAGCACAGCAGGGAACCGGCCTGCAGCATGCCGCACAGAATGGTCTGCTCACCCATCAGGTCGGACTTCACTTCCGCCACGAAGGAGGATTCCAGTACCCCGGCGCGATCACCACCGGTGGCGGAAGCCCAGGCCTTGGCGATGGCCATGCCCTCACCCTGGGGATCGTTCTCCGGGTGTACCGCGAGCAGGGTCGGCACGCCGAAGCCACGCTTGTACTCTTCACGCACCTCGGTACCCGGGCACTTGGGAGCGACCATGACCACTGTGATGTCGGCGCGGATCTGTTGACCCTCTTCCACCACGTTGAAGCCGTGGGAGTAACCCAGAGCCGCGCCCTGCTTCATCAGCGGCATCACGGTTTTCACCACGTCGGCGTGCTGCTTGTCCGGAGTCAGGTTCAGCACCAGATCCGCGCTCGGGATCAGCTCTTCATAGGTGCCGACCACGAAGCCGTTGTCGGTCGCCTTCTGCCAGGAGGCACGTTTCTCGGTGATGGCGGCCTTGCGCAGGGCGTAGGAGATGTCCAGCCCGGAGTCGCGCATGTTCAGGCCCTGGTTCAGACCCTGGGCGCCACAACCCACAATCACCACCTTCTTGCCCTTGAGCGCCGCACAACCGTCAGCGAACTCTTCGCGCTGCATGAAACGACACTTGCCCAGCTGGGCCAACTGCTGACGCAGGTTCAGGGTGTTGAAATAATTAGCCATGGTGATTGCTCCGTTCGATTGATTCCATGCCGGATGGCGGCGTTGTCTGAACCACTATAGCGCGGGACACTTATTGCCTGAACTGATATATTCGGAACAGTATGTTGCAGAAATTGAAAGACGATTCTGCGCAATCTCAGGCGGGATCTCCCCCAGTTCGGCAAGAGCGCCGGGGGAGTTGTTGCCTGAGCTGAACAATTCGGCACCCGATGCCGTTGCAGGAATGAAAGATGGATCTTCGCAATCTCGAGCTGTTTCTCCACCTCGCCGACTCCCTTCACTTCGGCAAGAGCGCCGATGCCATGGCGGTCAGCCCCTCCACCCTGAGCCGCGCCATCCAGCGACTGGAGCAGGAAACCGGCTGCGTGCTGTTCGAGCGGGACAACCGCAGCGTGCGGCTCACCTCCGCCGGCGAGAAGCTGCGGGAGTTCGGCGGCAGCCTGCTGCAGGAGTGGCGCCGACTCAAGCAGGAGCTCAAGCGCAGCGACGAACCGCTGCAGGGTCGACTGCGGGTGTTCTGCTCGGTCACCGCCAGCTATTTTCTGCTGCCCGAGGTGCTGGAACGCTTCCGCCGCCGCTATCCCCAGCTCGAGATCAAGCTCGAGACCGGCGACCCGGCGCTGGCGGTGGACAAGATCCTGGCCGACGAGGCCGATCTCGCCATCGCAGCAAGACCGGATGCGCTCTCCGCCAAGCTGGAGTTTGCCAGCCTGCAGCAGGTACCTCTGGTGTTTATCGCGCCACGCACTGCCCCCCAACCCAACCAGTGGTTCCTGCAGGGCGAGCCGGACTGGGAGCGGCTGCCGCTGATCCTCTCCGAGCAGGGGCTGGCCCGCAAACGCTGTGACCAGTGGTTTCGCAACAAGGGCATAGCCCCCAACATCTATGCCGAGGTCGCCGGCAACGAGGGCATAGTCGCCATGGTGGCGCTCGGCTTCGGGGTGGGTCTGGTGCCTGCCGCCGTGATCGATCACAGCCCCATGGGGGACAAGGTGCGCATCGTCGAGCCCAAACCCGCCCTCAAGCCGTTCGACGTAGGCATCGCCGTGCTCAAGAAGCGGCTGGAAGAGCCGCTGATCCGCGCCTTCTGGGACACGGCTCGCGGCCACACCCTGCGCTGAGGAAGGACTCAGGCCCGGCAAGCGCAGACGGATAGAGCACCGTGTGGGTGTCATATGTGTCAGTATGCAAGCACCCGATAACAGCGGAGACTTGCCCGACGAGCACATCAGCCACAGAGGAGCACGCCGTGAGCCAGCATCTTGTCGAGATCAAGGGGTCCATCCTGTTTGAAGAGTATCTGCAGAGCCTTGGCGTCCGCCGTTGCCCGCTCGATCGGGAGCAGGAGATCTATCTGCAGGATCGGCACCTGGCCACCATCAGGCGCATTCAGGGGGAACTGCGGTTCTACCTGCGCGCCAACGCCCTGGTCCGGTCATGATCCGCAATCGGTCACAGAACATACCCTGAAAGCGTATTAGACTGGCACCATCCGTCACCCTCGCCTCCGGGGGTCGCCATGAGGAGTGCCCATGAAACCAAGCGGCCTGGATCGGCTCTTCAAACCCCAATCGATTGCCGTCATCGGCGCCTCGACCGACCCGCAGAAGGCGGGTCATGTGGTGATCAGGCACCTGCTCGCGGGTCAGTTCAAGGGCCCCATACTGCCGGTCAGCCCCCACAGCCAGGCCATCGCCGGCGTGCTCGCCTATCCCGATATCGCCAGCCTGCCGCTGTCCCCCGACCTTGCCATCGTCTGCACCCGGCGCGAGCGGGTACTGCCACTCATCGAGGAGCTCGGCAAGAAGGGCACAGGCGCCGCCATCATACTGGCCGCCCAGTTCTCCGCCGAGGATCGCCATCAGTTGCAGAGGCTGTGCCGCCAATACGGCATCCGCCTGCTCGGCCCCAACAGCATGGGCATGCTCTTGCCGGGGCAGGGCATCAACGCCAGCTTCTCCCCCATCGCCGCCACCCCAGGGCAGGTGGCCTTCCTCTCCCAGTCGGCGGCGGTCAGCACCACCATCCTCGACTGGGCCAAACAGCGGGAGATCGGTTTCTCGGCCTTCGTCTCCCTCGGGGATCATTGCGACATCGACTTTGGCCAGCTGCTGGATCAGCTCTCCCGCGACGGCTCGACCCGCGCCATCCTGATCTACATGGACAAGCTGCACGATGCCCGCCACTTCCTCTCGGCCGCCCGCGCCGCCTCGCGCAACAAGCCGATCCTGGTGCTCAAGAGCGGTCGCCACGATCCGGCCAACGGGCTCGACAACGTCTACGACGCGGCCATCCGCCGGGCCGGCATGCTGCGGGTACGGGATACCCATGAGCTGTTTGCCACCGTCGAGACCCTCAGCCACTCCTTGACCCTCAAGGGGGAGCGGCTCGCCATCCTCTCCAACGGCCGTGGGCTGGCCAACATGGCCGCCGATGTGCTGCTGGAGCGCGGTGGCAAGCTGGCCATGCCGCCGCAAGACATCGGCAGCGATGCCGATGTCGATGCTTATCGGCAGGCGCTGGATGCCTTGCTGCAGGGGGACGGCGCCGACGCCATCCTGCTGATCCATGCCCCCTCCCTCACCGCACGGGGCGCCGCCTTGGCTGGCAACCTGATCGACTTTATCAAGCAGCATCCCAGAGCCAGGCGTTTCAACATCCTGACCAACTGGGCCGGGGAATACTCGGCACAAGCCGGTCGCCGCCTGTTCAATGAGGCGGGCATTCCCACCTATCGCACCCCGGAGAGTGCCGTCACCGCCTTCATGCACATGGTGGAATATCGCCGCAACCAGAAGCAGCTGATGGAAACCCCTGCCTCCCTGCAAACCGGCCAACTCGATGTCGAACGCTGCCAGCAGCTGATCCGGCAGGCGCTGGATCGCAAGCAACGAGTGCTCGATACCCACCTGGTTCACCCCATCATGCAGGCCGCCGGGCTCTCCACCCTGCCAACCTGGATCGTCTCGGACGCCATCGAGGCGGCGCTGACCGCAGAGCAGATCGGTTATCCGGTAGCCGTGAAGCTGCGCTCACCGGATATCGCCCATAAGTCCGAGGTCCACGGTGTCATGCTGAACCTGCGCACCTCGGCCGAGGTGGCCCAGGCGGCGGATGCCATCCTGGACCGGGTCCGTCAGCACGATCCGGGGGCACGCATTGAAGGCCTGCTGGTGCAGCGCATGGCAAAACGCAGCGGCGGGCTCGAGCTGCGCATCCGCCTGCAGCAGGATCCCGTCTTCGGCCCCGTCATCCTGCTCGGAGAATCCGGCGCCGCGCCACACGAGATGGTCGCCGCCCTGCCGCCGCTCAACCAGGCGCTGGCCCGCTACCAGATCATCGGCGCCCTCAAGCAGGGCAAGATCCGCGAGCAAGCCAGTCCGGCGCGGCTCGATATCGATGCCCTCGGCCGGGTGCTGTGTCAGCTGTCGGAGCTGCTGCTGGCCTTCCCCGAGATCCAGGAACTTGACCTGCATCCACTGCAGGCCTGCGCCGACGAGATGGTGATCCTGGACGCCAGGCTCGTCTTGCTGGCGGAGGGCCAGCAGGCACTCCCCCTGGCCATTCGCCCCTATCCCACCGAGCTGGAAGAGGGGGCCTGGCTCAAGGATCAGAGCCATGTCCTGCTGCGCCCAATCCGGCCGGAGGACGAGCCTGCCCACAAGCAGTTCGTGCTCAAGGTCTCCGATGAAGACAGGTACAAGCGTTTCTTCGCCGATGTGGGGGAACTGGGCCATGAAGAGCTGGCCCGCATGACCCAGATCGACTACGACCGGGAGATGGCCTTCGTCGCCGTAGGGCAGGATGGCGCCTTCAACCAGCAGATCCTGGGGGTGGTGCGCGCCATCTCCAACCCAGACCTGTCCGATGCGGAATTTGCCATCCTGATCCGTTCAGATCTGAAGGGGCGAGGGTTGGGCAAGCTGATGATGGAGAAGATAGTGCGCTACGCCAGAGAGCGTGGCATCGGCCAGCTCTCCGGCATGACCATGCCCAGCAATCGCGGCATGATCAACCTGGCCAAGCGGCTGGGTTTTCAGATCGACATCCAGCTGGAAGACGGGGTAGTCAATATGGCGCTGCCCTGTGCAGATAAAGGCAGATAAAGGCAGATAAAGGCAGATAAAGGCAGATAAAGGCAGATAAAGGCAGGAAACAGTACACGGTTTGGCCGCGTATCACGTTGGAATGGCAGGAATTTCAGGCAATAAAAAAGCCCGCTCGATTGAGCGGACTTCTTCAAATTGGGAGCCTGGCAGTGTCCTACTCTCGCATGGCGAATGCCACACTACCATCGGCGCTACCGCGTTTCACTTCTG
>NZ_CAWQKG010000063.1:0-131392 GCF_963895295.1 Aeromonas sp. sia0103
CCATTTTTTGAAGAAAGTCACGGAAACTTCAAATTATCCAATTAGAAACAGCTTACCCAGTGTATATATACAGTGTTATCCACAAGCAGATGATTTCAGCGCTGTTTTTTCGTTATTTAAGTAGGTCTTCCTACATTAAGGAATGCCATACTGAAGCGGATAATGTGTCCCGAGTGGTCCGTGGTAGCGCCTGGCTGGAAAGCTGGTTACCATGGAGGTGAATAGAGTGTTGCACCTTTTTTGCTTTCATTTACAAAAGGTCTTTAAAGATGAATTTATCCAAGTTTCCCGTTTACGTGCAGGCGGCCGTTCTCGCTCTGGTGTTGGCGCTGGTCGGTTATCTGGTAGCCCAGGCCCTGCAGTTTTCTTTGAAAGCCGAAGTGATTTTTGCCGTGGGTCTGGCCATTGGCGGTTTCGTCGTACCGCTGTTCCTTAACCGGACCCCAGCCGCTGCGGTCGAGCAGACCGCCGGCCAAGAGACTTGTACCTTATATGTAGGCAACCTGCCCTACCGTGCCAACGAGATCGCCGTGCGTGAACTGTTTGCCGAGCAGGGCCAGGTCATTTCCGTCCGTCTGATGAAAGACAAGGCCACTGGCAAGCGCAGGGGCTTTGGCTTTGTGGAGATGCCGGCCGCCGATGCGGCCAAGGCGATCACCGCGCTCAATGACAAGGAGTATCAGCAACGCACCCTCAAGGTACGCGAAGCCAACGACAAGCGGGACAGGGATGAGCGGGAAGGCAGCGACGTCGACGCCTGATAACTCAGTACTCTACCTCTTCGAGTGATGACAGCCCCCATGCTTGCAAGGGGGCTGTCAGTTTTTGGGCCTCACTGTCCAGCCGGGTGCAATAGGCTCTGGCCTGCACGCTGGCAGATGTGGCGAAAGTGGTGGTTGCCAGCAGATTGGCCACTCGCCTCGCCACCGCGCTGCCCGAATCCACCAGCTGGCAGTCCGGCATCAGTTGCCGGATCTCGTCATCGAGCAGCGGGAAGTGGGTGCAGCCCAGCACCAGCGTATCCGGCTTCGGCTCCCCTTCTATCCAGTCCGCCAACACCTCTCGCAACAGCGCCATATTGACCGGCCGGCCGGCCAGCTTGTGCTCGGCCTCGATCACCAGCTCGGTCGCCCCCTTGAGCAGCACCCGCTTGTCCGGCGCAAACTGGGCGATGAGTTGATGGGTGTACGCACGACTGACGGTGCCCGGGGTGGCCAGCAGCCCGATGCAACCATTGCGGGTCAGGGCAGCAGCCGGCTTGATGGCCGGTACCACGCCCACCACCGGAATGGTCAGGGCGGCACGCAAGGATGGCAGGGCTATGGTGCTGGCGGTGTTGCAGGCGATCACCACCAGATCGATGGCCTGCTCGGCCACCATCTGCGTGATCAGGCGACCACAGGCCGCAATTAGATCCGGCTCGCTCAGTTCGCCATAGGGGAAGTTGGCATTGTCGAAACAGTAGAAATAGTTGTGCGCCGGCAAGGTGCGACGGATCTCGCGATAGACGGTCAAGCCGCCCATGCCTGAATCGAACACTAGAATATTGGCCACCTGAGCTCCCCCTTGGATGCGAGGCGGCGATCATACTCCCGCCGGCGGCCAATAGAAAAGGCCCCGCACATGGCGGGGCCTCGCTTTTTCCTCTCTATATAAGCAGAGCAGCGGATCAGAGACGGTAGTCGGCCGTCAGCTTGAACTCGGTGCCCGGTGAGGCATAACCATAGGCCGGGACATAGTCGCGATCGAACAGGTTGTCGATGCGCCCGCCCAGGGTGAGCGCAGGGGTCACCCCGTAGCTGGCGCCCAGGTTGACCAGGGTATAGGAGCTCAACACCACCCGCTCTGCCGGGAAGCTGCTGAAGTCCTTGTCATCCCGCTTGCCCACATAGAGCAGCTCGGTCGACAGATCCACCGGGCCCAGCTGCACCTGGGTCAGCCAGCTGGCCTTCTGCTTGGCGCGGCGCAGCAGCGGCTGGTCGCCGTCATTCTTGTCTTCGGTCTTGGTGTAATCGAAGCTCAGGTCATGATGGAGTGGACCGGTTTCCAGACCCAGCGCCAGCTCCACGCCACGGATCTCCGCATCCGTGTTGTCCGGCTTGCAGGTGGAGAAGGCGCTCTGGCAGGCGATCAGGTTCTGGATCTGGTTGCGATACAGGTTCACGGACCAGTCCCAGGCGGTGTAGCGGCCGGAGAAGTCCAGCTCCAGGTTCTTGCTCTCTTCCGGCTTCAGATCCGGGTTCTCGTAACCTGGGTAATAGAGGTCGAGGAAGGTCGGCGCCTTGAAGCCGGTGCCGTAGCTCAGCCGGACATTGTGGTTGTCATCGATGTCCAGGCCGCTGGCGGCAGACCAGGTGTTGTGACGACCATACTGCTCGTTGTCATCGGTACGGCCGGACAGCTCGAACTGCAGCGCCTGCCAGCGATAGCTGCCGACGGCAAACAGCCCGGTGTTGTCACGATCCGGCGCATCGAACGACTTGCCGTAGCTGCGCGAGTCGGATTTCAGCTGCTCCTGCTGCCAGTCGGCCCCCCCGGTCAGCAGCAGCCCCTCGATGCCGCTCCAGCTGTTGATCCAGGAGAAACGGGTCAGGCCGGTATGAATGGGCTCGGCACCCGACTCCCCCTGGCTCTCCAGCCAGCTCTTCAGCTTGTTCTCACCATAACTGGCCTCGAGCCGGCTATTGAAGTGGTCGGCCTGGTACTTGAGCGCACCATCATACTGAAAGGCCTGCACCCGGCTCTGATCCGCCGCCTGATAGGGGTCGTCCATCTCGGTCTGGTTGTCGTAACCCTGGGCGTTGAAGTCGGCGCTCCAGGCATCGTTGAAGGCATGGTTCAGCCCGAGCTGGCCGTTCAGGCTGTCGAAGCCGTCCCGATCCGGCTGTTGGGCACCGGCCACCACGTCGAAACCATCGGCGCGCTCATAGCCGATCATCATATTCATGTCGGTCTGCTGGCCGAGCGCCTGCACGGTACGCAGCTGGCCCTGGCCATAGCCGTTGCTGCCAACGCCCCCCTTCAGGTGGGTCTCGCTGCCATTCTTGGCGGAAGTCTTGGTGATGAGGTTGATGACCCCACCTATGGCATCCGCGCCGTAGACCGCCGCTCGCGGGCCGCGGATATACTCGACGCGTTCGATGTTGCCGAGCGGGATCTGGCTGAGGTCTGGCGTACCGGCCACCATGGCGGCGATAGGGCGACCATTGACCAGCACCAGAGAATGGTTGGAGTTGGTACCGCGGATGAACAGGCTGCTCATGTGCCCACGTCCACCCAGGGTGGTGATCTGCACCCCCGGCAGGGTCTTCAGCAGATCCGGCAGGCTCTGCACCTGGCGGGCGTCGATCTCGGCGCGATCGATCACCACAATGGGCGCCAGTACCGAGCTGATGGGTTGCTCCACCCGGTTGGCGGTCACCACCATGGTCTCATTGGCAGGCAGGGAAGTCTGGGCGAAGGCCGCCGTTGGCAACAGGGCAGCCACCAATAGTTTCTTGGACATTACAGATCCTTAAGTTCGCGTAAGCATCTACTCCGTGACCGGTTTCTCTCGATCCGAAATACGAACTTTGGCAGGTCTTCGGGCTGGGGGGCTGATGGCCTACGGCGACGGCTTCCCACCTGACGGCAGTGCCCTGATGTCGCTTCGTTCCCCCTTACCGCTGCGCGCCAGCTCCGGATTCTCACCGGATTCCCTATTAAGCATGATGCGCCAAAGCGGGGGGATTATAGGAAAGGGGGACGTAAGAGTATAGCGATTTAGCCATCCATACGTCTTTTGCTAGCAAAAACAAAAACCGGCGCCCATGGGCACCGGTTTGTTAGATTTATCAATAGCTTCAGGCTCAGTCAGCGTAGCTGGCCTTGGGTGCCGGCAGGCGGATGGTGAGGGAGAGCACCAGGGCCACCACCAGCAATACCAGGATCAGGTTGAAGGTCGCCATGAAGCCGCCGAACAGGGAGGCGACGATGGAGCCGATGATGCTGCCCAGCCCGAAGCCCAGGTAGATGACGCCGTAGTTCTTGGTCAGGTTGTTGAGCCCGAAGAAGTCGCTCACCAGGGAGGGGTAGACGGTGATGGTGCCGCCGAAACTGAAGGCCACGCAGGCCACCGCCACGAAGAACAGGTTGGCGTTGAGCGGCACGAACAGCAGCAGTCCCATACCGCACAGGGTGATCAGCTGGGCTATGGTGATGACCCGGATGCGGGACATCTTGTCAGACAGTATCCCCAGCACCAGCCGGCCGCCCAGGTTGGCCATGGCGATCACCGCCACCGCATTGGCCGCCACCGCGGTAGACAGACCCACCATGTTCTCACCGATGTCCTTGGCCACCCCGATGACATAGAGGCCGCTCATGCAGGCGGTGAGGAACATCAGCGCCAGCATCCAGTACTGCGGCTTGCGCATGGCCTCGGCCAGGGTGAAGTCACGGCTCTCGGTCTGCTGGGAGGACGCGGCCTGTTGAGGGGCATCCTTCATCAGCATGCCGCCCACCAGCACCATGGACATGGCGATCAGGCCCCACAGCTGGAAGGTCGCCTCCAGACCCGAGCTGGAGAGCAGCAGCAGGTTGATGTATTTGAAGCCGAGGCTGCCGAGGCCATAGGCGCCGATGGAGCAGGCGGAGATCAGCCCCTTGCGCTCCGGGAACCACTTCACGCAGTTGGAGAGCGTCATCAGGTAGCCGGTGCCGTCGGCGAAGCCCACCAGGATGCCGGCGCAGAGATAGAGCATGGCCAGGTTGCTGGCATGGGCGGTGAGGAAGAAGCCGATACCGAGCAGCACGCCGGCGCCGAGGGTGACGTTGCGCACCCCGAACCGCTCCTGCAGCTTGCCCGCCAGGGAGGAGGCGACCGCCAGCGACAGGCTGAGCAGACCGAAGGCGAAGGCCACCTGGCTGACCGGCTCATCCAGCTTGTCGGAGAGCTGGGCGTTGAACAGGCTCCAGGTATAGACGGACCCCAGGGCGAACTGGGTGATGATGGTACCTATCAGGGTCAGGTACCGGGTGCGGTTCATCTCTTTGGTCATGGTGTGTCTCGGGCGGTGGACTCGGGAAATTGAGCCCACTATAGGCAAGACGCACCCAGTGCCGACGGATTAAGGCATGAAATGCAGATCGGCGGGAATGAATGACAATTAAAGCCGCATCAGCTGACGGAACGCCTTGATGTTGCTGCGGCTGACCGGCACCTCGAACGGCAGATCATGGAGCCGAATGAGGTAGGTGCTGTTGAACCAGGGCACTATCTCGCGGATCTTGTTGATGTTGACGCAGTAGGATCGGTGGCAGCGAAAGAAGCCCTCGGCCGGCAGCCGACCGACAAACTCGCTGATGGTCATGGCCATCACGTAACGATCGGTGCGGGTGTAGACATAGGTCAGCTTCTCGTCCGCCTCCGCGTAGTAGATCTGCTCGCAGGGGGTGACTATGATGCGCTCCCCCTTCACCAGATTGACGGTGCGGTTCTGGCTGCCACTCCCCTCGCCCGCCTCGGCGGCCTGGCTCGGTTTCAGCTTGCCGGCGTGCTCGAGTTTTTGCAGCAGGTTGATGATGCGCGGCTCGTTGTAGGGCTTGAGGATATAGTCGAACGCCTCCAGCTCGAACGCCTCCACCGCAAACTCCTTGTAGGCGGTGACGAACACTATGTGGGGCGGGTGGCTCGACTTGTGCAGGTTCTTGGCCAGCAGCAGGCCGTCGATGGAGGGGATCTGGATATCCAGAAACACCACGTCCACCTCGTGATCCTGCAGGTATTTGAACGCCTCCAGCCCATCCTCGAAACTCGCCACTATCTCTATCTGGCTGTGCTGGTTCACCAGGTAGATCAGCTCCTCCCGGGCCAGGTATTCATCTTCAACGATAATGGCTCTCAACATGTTATGGCCTCCGGATGACGAGACAGGCAGGCCGGCGCCTCTCGAGCCAAGTACTCGTCTTTCACTATGATGGCGTTCAGCATGGCATTGCCTCCGGATCCGGCAGATAGAAACAGACTTCGGTGCCGGGTTCCAGCCGCCTGAGCTGCAACCCGTCCCCGTACAAGAGTTTGACGCGCTGATGCACGTTCATCAGGCCTATGCTGCGGCTCTCCACCCGGCCGGCGGCCACCCCGTCGATCACCGCCTGGCTGATGCCATAACCGGTGTCACGCACCGCCACCCGGATGCCGCCCGCCAGTTGCCTCACCTCTATGGTGACCCGCCCCGGGGCGCTGCGGGGCTGGATGCCGTGCAGGATGGCGTTCTCCACCAGCGGTTGCAGCAGCAGGCAGGGCACCTGGATGTGTACATCGTCCACCTCGAACACCACCTCCAGCTTGTCGCCGAAGCGGGCCTGCTCGATGGCCACGTAGTCGCGCACCTGCTGCAGCTCCTCCTGGATGTCGATCAGCTCGTCCCCCTTGTTGAGGTTGTAGCGCAGGTAGTCCGCCAGGTTGGCGATGAGCTGGCGCGCCTGCTGGGGGCGGATGCGGATCAGCGACGAGATGGCATTGAGGGCGTTGAACAGGAAGTGGGGATTGATCTTGCTCTGCAGCGCGGTGAACTCCGCCTTGCGGGTCATCTCCTTGAGCTGCTCGATGCGCGACACCTCCATCTGGGTGGAGATGAGCTGGGAGAGACCCACCGCCATCTCCCGCAACGAGCTGGTGATGCGGTGGGTGCGGCGGTAATAGATCTTGAGGGTGCCGCTGACGGCGCCATTCTCCCGCAGCGGGATGATGATGACCGAGTGGAAGTCGGACAGGTGATACTGGCGCAGATCGTTGTTGATGATGATCTGATCCAGCAGCACGGCCCGCTGGGTCATGTCACTGATGGCGTGGTGCTCATCCAGCTCGTAGTAATCCTTGCCCACCCCCACATAGGCCAGCACGTCGCGGGTGTCGGTGATGGCCACCGCATCGGCATGGATCTCGTTGCAGATGACGCCACACACCTGACCGAGGGAGTGACGATCGACCTTCTGGAAAAACGGCAGCGTCTTGTTGGCGATGTCGAGGGCCAGCTTGGCCTGCTTGGCGGCGATCAACTCCTTCTCGTCATCCAGATCCTGCACCAGCTTGATGATGAGGCCGATGCAGAGCGCCCCGGCGATCATCGGGTAGGCGATGTGGCTGACGATCTCCACCCCCACCTCATGGGGTTCGGTCAGCAGCCAGATCAGCAGCATGGTCAGCCCCTCGCACAACATGCCCGCCAGTATGCCGTACAGCCAGAGCCGGGACTTGCGGCAGTTGAGGTGGATCCAGGTGGCCAGCAGGCCGGCGATGATGCTGGCGATGAGGCAAGGGATTGAGGTGTTGCCATCCATGTCGATGAGGTAACGATGCAGGCCGGAGATGACCCCGGCCGGGATACCGACCCAGGGGCCGAACAGGATGCCGCCCGAGATGATGGCGATGATCCGCACGTTGATCAGCGCCCCCTCCACCTGGATGCCGGTGTAGGTGCTGAACACCGCGAACAGACCGAAGATGGCCGCGACCAGCACCAGCTCGGCCGGGGTGTGATCCCGCTTCTGGAACAGGCGCTGGAACGGGCGGGTGCGGGTCAGGAAGAACAGGGTCATCAGCATCAGGGCCGCCCGTTCAAACACCGCCAACAACATCATCTGATTTTCGAGCATGGGCCCTCCGACCAATGGCCACGAGGGGCGCACTATAAATGTATCAGTCCCCGGGCGGCTGACGCCGATCGGGCCGGGGCATTATCAGGCTGGTGAGCGGCATCCCGCACCGGCCTCCCCTCTGGGGCGCGCTAGTTTACCTCAGGCGGGCGCCCAAGGGAGCATAGGGATGCAGAATGGCCGGCCGCGCTCATCTTGCAAGATGAGCGCGGCCGCAGGACGGGATCAGGAGGAGATGGTCGCCAGGCGCGCGGCGAAGCCCATGAAGAAGAGGCCGATCAGACCGTTGCCCAGCCTGGCGAGGCGTACCTTGCGTGCGAAGAAGCGCGCCATCAGGGTGCCGCCGAAGATCAACAGGGTCAGATAGACGAAGCTCATGGCCTCCAGCATGCCGGCCAGTACCAGGTAGGAGAGCCAGGTGTGGGCATAGTTGAAGTCGATGAACTGCACGAAGAAGGAGACGTAGAACAGGATCGCCTTGGGGTTGGTGAGGCTCAGGGTCAGCGCCTTGCCGAAGTAGTTTTCCCCCTGCACCGACTCGCCGTGGGCCGCGCCCTGTTTGGCGACGAAGTTCGCATGGAGGATCTTGATCCCTAGATAGAGCAGGTAGATGGCGCCGAGATAGCGCACCAGGGTAAACAGCAGCGGTGTGGTGCGAATGAGGGAGGCCACCCCCAGATAGGCACAGAAGATGAGGATGGCGTCGCCGACGAAGACCCCGAGGGCCGCCCGATAACCTGGGCCTATGCCACGGGTGGCGCCGGTGCGCAGCACATAAATGGAGTTGGGGCCCGGCGCTATGATGATGAAGAACAGCCCGATCAGATAGGTCCAGACGTTGATAACCCCAAGACTTTCAAACATATACTCCCCCGATGCGCGAAGGGGCCCGGTCAACCGGGGTCCTTCCCAGATGATTAAAGTACGACCGTCCTATACTAAGCCTCCGCCAGCAAAGCACAAGTGCGCCACAACAGGGTGATGATCGGTCATAGGCCCGGCAGCCGCACCATGGGCGCGAGCCAGGCTGTCGCCCCCTCGCCGACGAAGTGGAGGTGGGCGTTCATTCCATTCATTTTTGCTATGTCCAGACGGACCAGGATCGGGCATGTTAGAGCGATACCCAGGACAGCAGAAATACGACCTCATGGAAAAGACCCTCAGCACCGATGCCCCTCTCACCGCGCAGCCCTCGGCCGATGCCCTGAATACCACCACTTACCCGGTGATTGCCGCGATCAGCTTCTCGCACCTGTTGAACGACATGATGCAGTCGGTGCTGCTGGCCATCTACCCGCTGTTGAAGCTAGGGCTCAACCTGTCGTTCGCCCAGATAGGCTTCATCACCCTCACCTACCAGTTCACGGGCTCGCTGCTGCAACCGCTGATCGGCCTCTACACCGATCGCAGGCCCATGCCTTATTCGCTGCCGCTCGGCATGGGCTTCACGCTGCTCGGCCTGCTCTCGTTGTCCCAGGCGGACAGCTTTGGCGCCGTGCTGCTGTCGGCGATGCTGATCGGCATGGGCTCGTCTGTCTTCCACCCGGAATCCTCGCGGGTCGCCCGCATGGCGGCCGGCAGCCAGCCAGGGCTGGCCCAATCGCTGTTCCAGATCGGCGGCAACCTGGGGTCGGCCATAGGTCCGCTGCTCGCCGCGCTGATCATAGTGCCGCAAGGACAAGGCAGCGCGGCCTGGTTCTCGCTGTTCGCGCTGATCGGCGTGGTGGTGCTCAGCTTCGTCGGGCGCTGGTCCAGCCATCACGCCGCCAACTTCCACAAGCGGATGAAGGCCCATGCCGGCAACGGCCTGAGCCGCCGCCAGATCGGCTGGTCGCTGGCCATCCTCGGCCTGCTGATGTTCTCCAAGTTCTTCTACATGACCAGTCTGAGCAGCTATTACACCTTCTACCTGATGGACAAGTTCAGCCTCTCCCTGGACAGTGCGCAGTTCCATCTGTTCGCCTTCCTCTTCGCCGTCGCGGCGGGCACTGTGCTCGGCGGGCCTGTCGGTGACCGCATCGGCCGCAAGCGGGTGATCTGGATCTCCATTCTCGGCGTCGCCCCCTTCACCCTGCTGCTGCCCCATGTCGACCTGTTCTGGACCTCGGTTCTCTCGGTGATCATCGGCCTGATCCTGGCCTCCGCCTTCTCCGCCATCCTGGTCTATGCCCAGGAGCTGGTCCCCGGCAAGGTCGGCACCATCTCCGGCCTGTTCTTCGGCTTCGCCTTCGGCATGGGGGGCATAGGCGCCGCCCTGCTGGGCCAGCTGGCCGACGCGACCAGCATCGAAACCGTGTACCAGGTGTGCGCCTACCTGCCGCTGATCGGGCTGCTGACGGTGTTGTTGCCGACGATCAGGAAGGGCTGATCGGCCCGCTGGCGTCCGCTCTGGCTAGCGCGAACGGAAAGATAGATGCGACCCATCATGGGTGCGGGAGAAGGAGTCTGCTGTGCGGGATGGCGCTCGAGGGCCACATCGTGGCAGGGGGGAGCAGGCCGCTCCGAAGATGACATCAGTGTGAAAACGGCCTGAGGCGTGCAAAGGCGACACCATCAGGCCATTCGATGCAGCACTATGGTGCCGGAGCTTCGACCTGGCGTGCTCGTCAGCAGTACTGACCGGCCACCCAGCCGGAGGACCAGGCCCACTGGAAGTTGTAGCCACCGAGCCAGCCGGTCACGTCCACCACCTCGCCGACGAAGTAGAGACCGGGCACCTTGCGCGCCTCCATGGTCTTGGAGGAGAGCTCGTTGGTGTCGACCCCACCCAGGGTCACCTCGGCGGTGCGATAGCCTTCGGTGCCGTTCGGCAGGATCTGCCAGTCCCCCAGCAGGCTGGCGATGGCCTCCAGCTCCCGCTCGTTGTACTGGCGCATCGGTTTGTTGCTGAGTTGCCCCAGCTCCACCAGCTTGTCGACGAAGCGCTTGGGCAGCTCGCGCCCGAGCACGGTTTTCAGCTCCTGAGCCGGGTGGGCCAGCGCCCAGGCCTTGAGAGCCGCCGGGATATCCAGCTCAGGCAGCAGGTTGATGTGGATCTTCTCCCCCGCCAGCCAGAAGGAGGAGATCTGCAGTATGGCCGGGCCGGAGAGGCCGCGGTGGGTGAACAGCATGGCCTCCTTGAAACAGGTGCCATCCTCGGCGGTCACCGCCACCGGCAGGCTGACCCCGGCCAAGTCGGCAAACGCCTCCTTCTCGGCCTGGTGCAGGGTGAAGGGCACCAGCCCGGCGCGGGTGGGCAGCACATTGAGGCCGAACTGCTCCGCCAGCTTGAAGCCGTAGGGAGTGGCGCCGAGCTTGGGCATGGAGAGGCCACCGGTCGCCACCACCAGGGATTGGCAACCGATCTCGCCCTTGCTGGTCTCCAGCAGGAAGCCGTCATCGTTCTTGCTGACGCTCAGGATCTCGGTCTGGCACTGCAGGGTCACCCCGGCCCAGTCGCACTCGGTGAGCAGCGCATCGACTATCTCTTTCGCGCTCTCGAGACAGAAGAGCTGCCCCAGGGTACGTTCGTGGTAATTCACCCCGTGCCTGTCCACCAGCTCGATGAAATCCTGCTGGGTGTAGCGCGCCAGCGCCGACTTGCAGAAGTGCGGGTTACCCGAGAGGAAGGCGTGGGGGCCAGCCTGATGGTTGGTGAAGTTGCAGCGGCCGCCGCCGCTGATCAGGATCTTGCGGCCCGGTTTCTTGGCGTTGTCGAGCAGCAGCACCGAGCGACCCCGATATCCCGCCTGGGCCGCACACATCAAACCGGCCGCACCGGCCCCGATCACCACCACATCCACTTGCATCATCACTGCCTTATTCGCTCGGCGGCCAAAAGGGCCCATAAACAGAAAGAACCGTCATGGTATCCGGCGGAAACGACTGTGGTTTCCTGCCTGAACCAATAGAAACGGCTCACAACAAAAGCGCCGTCATGGTACCCGATGGAAACGACTGTGGTTTCCGGCCAAGACCAATAGAAAACGGCTCACAACAAAAGCGCCGTCATGGTACCCGATGGAAACGACTGTGGTTTCCGGCCAAGACCAATAGAAAACGGCTCACAACAAAAGCGCCATCATGGCAGCCCGGCAGAAATCTCATGCCAGAACCAATAGAAAACGGCCCGTAAAAGGGCCGTTATTGTACTGGCTGAACACTAAGTGTCCACGACTATCAGGCGTTGCCGTCCATGACGCTGGCGGGTGCACCCTTGGCCAGCTCGGACAGCTCCTTGTCGATGAAGTAGAGGCCCTTGCCATCCTCGCCCACCAGTGACAGGCGGTCGACGATGCTCTTGAACAGCTTCTCTTCCTCGTGCTGCTCGGCCACATACCACTGCAGGAAGTTGAAGGTGGAGTAGTCCTGGGTGGTGAAGGCCACGTGGGCCAGGCCGTTGATGCACTTGGTGATGTGGTATTCGTGCTCCAGGGTGGTGCGGAAGATGTCGCCGAGCGAGTTGAACTCGTGGGGAGGCGCTTCGATCGCGCCCAGTATCGGCATGGCACCTGTCTCGCTCACGTAGGTGAACAGGCGCTCCATGTGTTGGCGCTCCTCGACGGCGTGCTGGCGCAGGAAGTTTGCCGCCCCTTCGAAGCCCTTGTCCTCACACCAGGCGCTCATCTGCAGGTAGAGATTGGAGGAATAGAATTCAAGATTTATCTGCTCGTTCAACTTCTCGATCATGGCTTGGGCCAACATGATGATTCTCCACGGTGATTTGGTCACAATTGTCGCCACTGTTGTACCACGAATCAACCATCCGCATGGGTCGGGTATCGCAGTTGTGACCATAGTCCCTCTCATCCTGACCCCCATACAGGCATGGATAAGCAAAGAAAGATGGTGTACCCGGACCCAGCCTCTATGATGGCGCCAACGGTCAGGAAGAAGATGCAATGAGATTGGTGATGGCACTGGCACTGCTCTGGATGACCCAGTTGCAGGCCGCTCCCCTGTTGGAAGAGGCTGAATTGCAGGCGGCGCGCGATCCCGCCGGCTATCTGCAGCGCCTCAATGCCAAGCCGCGGCCAGACATGGAGCTGTTTCACGCGAGATCCCTGGCCAAGGCGGCCCTCGGGTACTATCCCGAGGCCCTGCTCGACAACGCCCGCGCCCGTGGGCTGGCCACCGCCCGTCAGCAGACGCGGCGCCTGCTGGACTTCCGGCTGCAACAGGTGGCGCTCACCCTGGACACAGAGGCGCCGCAGCAGGCCCTCCGCCTGCTGAGCCAACTCCAGTCCAGTGTCAGGGGTCATCCGGCCCAGGAGTCGGAGTGGCATGCCCTGAACGGACTCGCCCTCTATCGCACCCAGCGCCTGAAAGAGGCGATCGCCGAACTCAAGACCGCCTTCCGGCTCAAGCAGCAGATCCCCGCCAGCCCCCTTGCCGGGCTGCAATTCGCCCGGCTGATGATGACCCTAGGCAACCTCTATGCCGACCTCAGCCTCTATCAGGAGGCCGAAGGCTATTACCGGGATGCGCTGCAGCAGATGGTGCAACTGAACGAGCCCAACAGCCAAGCCATCATCAGGGCCAACATGGCGCGGCTCTATATCGACATGGATCGCCCCATCCAGGCGAGCCAATTGCTCGACGGCCTGCTGGCGACCCCGGATCTGGCGCCGGACTATCGCGCCATTGTGCTCGGCTATCAGGCCATGGCCCTCAATGCGCAGGAAAAATGGCACGCCGCCTGGCGCAGCCTGGACGAGGCGCAGGCCATCTATCAGCGGCTCGGCTACCCGCAGGCGGGCTCCCGCCTGACCGAGACCCGGGCCAGGACGCTGCAGGGCCGTGGGGAGAAGCAGCTGGCATTGCAACTGCTGACGGCCCAGGCCAGCCCGATCACCATAGACGGCAAGGCACTGCAGGCCAGGCTGCTGGCCGATCTGGGACGCTATCCCGAGGCCTATAGGGTGATGCGCGAATATATGCACGACTACAAACAGCACTTCAACCAGACCCTGAGCCAGCATGCCAGCGCGTTCCAGGCCGAGATGGAGCTGGCGCGCAGCGAGGCCAGCAACCGGGCGCTGCAACAGGAGAACGAGCGCAGGCGCCAGCAACTGCTGTATCAACAGAGCGCCCGCAACTACCAGCTGCTGCTGGTCGCGCTGCTGGCCGGCGCCCTGATCCTGCTCGGGTTGACCACCCACCGGCTGCATCGCAACTCACGCCATCTCTACCGGCTCGCCACCTTCGATCAACTGACCGGGCTGCCAAATCGACGCGCCCTGCTGGAGCGGTTGTCGCAGCAGTGGCAACTGAACGAGCCGCTGACCCTGCTCATCATCGACATAGATCACTTCAAGCAGATCAACGACCGCCACGGTCACCAGACCGGTGACCTGGCGATCCAGCGGCTGGCACAGGAGCTGAAACACTGGGCGCCCGATCTGCAACAGATCGGGCGCTGGGGAGGTGAGGAGTTTCTGGTGGCCATGTCGCAGGACGGTGCCACCTGCCGGCACCATGCCGAGCGGCTGCGCCACAGGATAGAACAGCTCGATGCCCCGCGCATGACCATCAGCATAGGGGTGGCGGAGCGCTCCCCCGCCGATGACAGCCTGCATCAGCTGATCCACAGGGCCGACATGGCCATGTATCAGGCCAAACGCCAGGGCCGCAACCAGAGCATACTGGCGGCGGCCCCCAACCTGCTGTCCGAACTGACCAGCAGCGTCGCATGAAACGGGGCTAGATCAGCGCCCGTCGCTCCCTCAGGGCACCAGCTCGGTCAGTGACGCCTCATTCACCGGTGCCCCGTAGTCGACCTCCGCCAGCTCGAAGCCATTGAGCTGCATGAAGTCCCGCTTCAGCCCGGCAAAATCCCCGAGGGCGTGGAAGTTGTCCGGCGTCACCTTGGACCAGAGCGCAGAGACCGCCGCCTGAATGGCCGGATCCAGCTCGTGGTCATCCATCCGGATCAGCCGGTTGCCATCGGCTACCACCCCCCGCGGCCCATACATCTTGCTGGCGAACAGCCGCTGCATCTGCTCGATGCAACCCTCGTGCACTCCGCGCTCTTTCATCACCCCCATCAGCAGACCGAGGTAGACCGGCAGCACCGGAATATAGGCGCTCGCCTTGGTCACCAGCGCCTTGCACACCGACACCCAGGCGTGGCCGCCGAGCGCAGCCAGCTGCAGGTTGATGGCCTCGGCGGTGGCGTGCAGGTGCTCCTTGGCGTAGCCGATGGTGCCATCCCGGTAGAGGGGATAGGTGGACTCCGGACCTATGTAGGAGTAGGCCACCGTCTGGACGCCGGGGGCGAGGCAATCGGCCTGCTGCAGCGCCTGCAGCCAGAGCTGCCAGTCCTCGCCCCCCATCACTGTGACGGTATCGCGGATCTCCTCCGGGGTGGCGGGCGCCAGGGATTGCTGCACCAGACCGTCGTGCTCCAGATCCAGCCCCCAGCCACTGAATGGCTGGCCCGTGGTCTTGAGCACGGAGCGCACCTGGGTGCCATCGGCCAGCAGCCGGATGCCGCTCGCCAGCGAATAGACCACCAGATCCACCTGCCCCAGCTGCTGGCGGATGCTGGCGATGGCCTGCTGGCGCATGGCGTCCGAGAAGGCATCCCCGATCAGGTTGACGGCGATGCGCCCCTCCTGCTCCGCCGCCTGACGAAACCAGATGTTGTTGTACCAGCCCGCGCTGCCGATCCCCTTGTCGGACGGCCCCCGCTCGAACGAGACGCCTATGGTGTCGGCGCCGGCACCGAAGGCCAGCGCGATGCGGGAGGCCAGCCCGAAACCGGACGAGGCCCCCAGCACCAGCACCCGCTTGGGCCCGTTGAAGGGGCCAGCCGCCTTGACGCTGGCGATCTGCTGCACGACGGCGGCGCGACAACCGATGGGGTGGCAATTGCGGGCGACGCAGCCCTGGATCTGGGGTTGAATGATCATGAGTGGATCTCCGAGGGAACTGGCTACAGCATAGCCATGAGACGGCAGATTACCTTGATGTCAGGGGGGATTGGGCACAGAAGGGCGCAGAAAAACAAGAGGGAGCACCAGGCTCCCCAAAGCGGTATTCAGATGCTTTTTATTGTTTTGTGTTCATTGCAAAGCACGGGCACATCCTATTCCCCTCCCTCTTCGCCGGCTGTGACCGGCTTCAAATTCCTGCTCAATATATGCGCGACTTTTCATAAAGGACGGCAACATAGGCGTACGACAAATCCATTCAAATCCCGAAACTGTGGCGACGCCGCCGTTTTAGTTTCATCAGACATTGGTATAGTTAACTCAGGATCAGTGAGGAGAACTCCCATGAGTGGAACCTATTACAAACACGTACTGGCCGCGATCGACCTGTCGGAAGATAACCGCAAGGTGATCGAGAAGGCGGTCGACCGGGCCCGCTCCAACGGCGCCAAGTTGTCGGTGATCCACGTCGACGTGGACCTCAAGGATCTCTACACCGAGATGATCGATATCGACATCGACAACGTGCAGGATCAGGTGATCGCCGAGGCGAAGGAGAAGCTGGAGGCCTTCCTCGCCTCGGTGGACTACCCCATCGAGAAGAAGCTGGTGATCTGCGGCGATCTGAGCGAACGGGTCAACCAGGCGGTCAAGGATTACCAGATAGACCTGCTGGTGTGCGGTCATCGCCAGAGCTTCTGGAGCCTGCTCACCTCCAGCGCCCGTCAGCTGATGAATACCGTGCCCTGCGATCTGCTGGTCGTGCCCTTGCAGAAGTGAGCAAACGAGCGTAGCTTGATTGGCCATGAATATGACCTCGTTCAATCACAACTACTGGTGGTGCTGCCCATAAACAGGCGGCACCGCTTTTCTATGTAAGATTTCCCAAAGAAAACACCGTGACCGCCGAGAGGCGGTCATTGTTTTTATCCCTTTGTCGCCTCCCGGCCCACCCCACTGGAGAGAGTGACATGCACAACCCCATCATACTGACCGGCGACCGTCCCACCGGCAGACTGCACATAGGCCACTACGTCGGCTCCCTGCGCCAGCGCGTGGAGGCCCAGCACCACTACCGCCAATTCGTGATGATCGCCGATCTGCAGGCGCTGACCGACAACGGCCACAACCCGACCAAGGTCACCGACAACGTGCTGGAGGTGATGGCCGACTACCTGGCCGCCGGTCTCGATCCCGCCAAGACCACCTTCTGCCTGCAGAGCGCCCTGCCCGCCCTCGCCGAGCTCACCTGCTACTACCTCAACCTGGTCAGCGTCGCCCGGCTGGAGCGCAACCCCACCGTCAAGGCGGAGATCCAGCAGAAAGGGTTCGAACGTAGCCTGCCAGCGGGTTTTCTAACCTACCCGGTCAGCCAGGCCGCCGACATCACGGCGTTTCGCGCCACCCATGTGCCGGTGGGCGAGGATCAACTGCCCATGCTGGAGCAGACCAACGAGATAGTGCGCCGCTTCAACGGCCTCGTGGGCAAGGAGGTGCTGACCGAGTGCCAGCCCATCCTGAGCGACACCGGCCGCCTGCCCGGCATCGACGGCAAGGCCAAGATGTCCAAATCCCTCGGCAACACCATAGAGCTCGGCATGTCGGCGGACGAGATCAAGCGGGCTGTCTATGCCATGTATACCGACCCCAACCACCTCAGGCTGAGCGATCCGGGTCAGGTGGAAGGCAATACGGTGTTCGCCTATCTGGACGCCTTCCACCCCGACAAGGCGCTGGTGGCCGAGATGAAGGCGCACTACCGGCGTGGCGGGCTGGGTGACATGCGTTGCAAGCAGGTGCTGGATGACTGCCTGCAGAGCCTGCTCGCCCCCATGCGGGCGCGGCGCCAGGCGGCCAGCGCCGACAAGGGGCAGCTGCTGGCGTTGCTGCACCAAGGGACGCTGCAGGCCCGCGTCCTCACCGACGAGGTGCTGGCGGAGGTGAAGGGAGCCATGGGGCTGGATTACTTCGCCGGGTTGCGCTGAGCCGGGGTGCCCAGCGCGGCCTCGCCATAACGCTCGAAGGCGAGCCGATGCAGCAGGCCCTTGAACCAGCCGATCGCCTCGTCGTGGGCGCTGAGGGGGTGGCCCGCCATCAGATAGACGATGGGGATGGCGGGCTCCAGCTGGTGCAGCCGCAGCGGATAGTGGCGGCAGAAGTGGCGCCCTATCATCTCGGGCACCACCACCAGGTAACGGCCGGTCGCCATCAGCTGCGGTACCGCCATAAAGCTCGGCAGCCTCACCCCCAGTTCCCGCGCCACCCCGAACCTGGCCAGCCAGAGATCCACCATGGCCTGGCTGTGGCCCCAGCTGGAGGTGTGGATGTGGGGGCGGCTCACCAGCTCGGCAGGCCCCAGCGCATCCGGCAGCGCGCTGCCGAGCGGTGACAGGCAGACCAGGGGATTGGTGAACCAGGATTCGCGCCACAACCGGGGGGAGAGATGATTGGCGTCGGCAAAGCCGATTACCAGATCCAGCTCCCCCTTCTCCAGCTCCCGCTCATAGTCGCTGTCTGCCAGCTCGCACACCTCCAGCCGGCAGGAGGGAGCCTGCTGCACCATGCGCTCCACCAGCACCGGCACCAGGCCGTGCTCCACCGAGCCCGGGGTGGCGATGCGAAACACCCGCTGCGCCGTGGCGGGATCGAACCCCTTCGCCTGGCGCAGACCCTGCTCCAGCATGGCCAGCGCCTGGCGCACCGGCCCGGCCAGCGCCTTGGCGCGCTCGGTCGGCATCATCTCCCGCCGGCTCATGACGAACAGCGGATCGTCCAGCGCCTGGCGCAACCGCCCCAGCGCATGGCTGACGGTGGACTGGGAGAGGTGCAGCCGCTCGGCGGCACGGGTGACGTTGTGCTCCTGCATCAGCATGTCGAACACGGTGAGCAGATTGAGATCGAGGCGGGAGAGGGGGAGTTCCATCGATATTGGCCATAGTTGAATGACTACAATTCATTTTTGGCATAGTAGCAGATTGCATAGAATGCGCGGGCAAATTACATCGGAGATTAAAATGCGTAGCTATCTGTTGTTGCTGGCGATCGGCCTGTTGTGGGGCTCCCAGTTCATTTTCATGCATCAGGCCGTCGCCGAGCTGCCCCCCATCATGGTGGCCGCCGGACGTGCCGTGTGCGGCAGCCTGACCCTGGGTCTGCTCTGCCTGTTCATGCGCCTCAAGAGCGAGCACACGCCGTGGCGCACCTACATGATGATCGCCCTGCTCGACGCTACCATCCCCTTCATCATGGTGGCCTGGGGCCAGCAGTATGTGGATAGCGCCATCGCCGCCGTGGTAATGGGTTGTATCCCCTTTGTCACCATCTTGATGGCACCGCTGTTGGTTTCTGGTGAAAAAATCACCAAGGGCGGCCTGATCTCCGTGGCCGTCGGCTTCGTCGGCGTGCTGGTGCTGTTCTGGCCGAAACTGGCCAACGGCATGAATGCCGGCCTGCTCGGCTCCATCGGCATACTGTTCGGCGCCAGCTGCTTCGCCATCGGCCTGCTGATGATCAAGCGCTTCGCCAAGGACCACCCCGTGGTGGTGGCCCGCAACATCCTGATCTCCTCCGCCGTGCAGCTGCTGCTGGCCGCGCCCTTCGTGACCGATCTGAGCGCCCTCACCCTGCCGAGCCAGCATGCCATCGGCGCCGTCGCCGTGCTGGGCGTGTTCTGTACCGGCCTGGTCTACTTCCTCTACATGGCGCTGATCCAGAAGGCGGGCCCGACCTTCGCCTCCTTCAGCAACTACCTGGTGCCGCTGTTCGGCGTCATGCTGGGTGCCCTGTTCCTCGGCGAGCAGATCCAGTCCACCACCGGTGTGGCGCTGGCGCTGATCCTGGGTTCAGTGGCCCTCAACCAGTGGGCCCAACAGCGCCGCACCCAGCGGGAGGCGACCCCATGTCAGGCATCCTGACCACATTGTGCGGCGGTCTGGTGCTGATTGCCGGCTGGCAGTATCGCCACCGGCTGGCCGGCGTGCTCGGTCTGCTGATGCTGACCCTGCCTTGGTTCTTCGACAGCAAGCTGCAGGCCATGCTGAGCTATGCCCTGAGTGCCTGAATACCCGTTTCTGAATGTGTGACGAGAGTGTATCTCTCCTGTTTTTTGGGACCGTTTTAAAAAACCTCCGATTCGTCCCCGCTACCGGCGCTCTGCGCCGGTTTTTTTATGGCCGCGTTTTGATGGCGGCCCCAGGCACGGCAATGGCTCGGCTCGTGCCTGCGTGGGCCGCGACCTGCAGATCAAGCAGGCAGCCCCTCAGGATGAACTCAACCCGGCTGCGACGATGATCCTGACGGCACAGCTGGCAGCACGCCATAGCGGTAGTCGAGCCGCTCGTTCTTGCGTGGACCCCGGATCTCCCAGCTGAGCAGGAAGCCTCCCTCCTGGCGGGGGATCAGCTCGGCGCTGTAGTGGTCCTGACCGCAGAGGTGCGGCTCGGCGGTGAGCCAGCGCCCGTCCGGCTGGGGCAACAGCTCGAACAGCAGGACGGGGGCCTCATGGCGCAGGTGGGAGAGAGAGATCCCCCGCTCGCCGCGTTGCCACCAGAAGCTGTTGTGCATGGCGAGCACCCGGCCATGGGGCGTGGTGTAGCGTCCCTGCTCCGTAAACAGCCAGCCTCCCTGATGATCGGTCACCCGCACCTCCCCCTCGCCACGGCCGTTCCAGTCGGTCGCGGAACCGGCCCCGTTACTCGCCTCGAAGGCAAAAGCTCCGATCTGTGGCAACTGTTCCCATAAACGCTGGATCGCGGCTTCCAACTCGGCCATCATAGCGCCCTCCAAAATTGACAACTGACGACAATTCAATCACATGAACTACTTGATAGGGGTCACCCTGCTCTGGTCCTTCTCCTTCAGCCTGATCGGGGTCTACCTCGCTGGCCAGGTGGATGCCTACTTCTCCGTGCTGACCCGCATCGCCCTCGCCAGCCTGGTCTTCCTGCCTTTCCTGCGCCGGCGCTGGCTGCGCCCCGCCCTGGTCATCAAGCTGATGGCGCTCGGCGCCATCCAGCTCGGCATCATGTACCTGTTCTATTACCACTCCTTCCTGCTGCTGACGGTGCCGGAAGTGCTGGTGTTCACCATCTTCACCCCCATCTATGTCACCCTGCTCCACGACATGCTGGAGTCCAGATTCAAGCCCACCTATCTGTGGGGGGCCCTGCTGGCCGTGCTGGGCGCGGCCGTCATCCGCTTCGATGGCCTGACCGAGAACTATGTACTGGGGTTCCTGGTGGTGCAGGGGGCCAACCTCTGCTTCGCCCTTGGGCAGGTGGGTTACAAGGTGCTGCTGGCACGGGAGGCACAGCAACCGCCCCAGCTGGCGGTGTTCGGCTGCTTCTACCTCGGCGCCCTGGCCGTCGCCCTGCCCGCCTGGCTGATGCTGGGTCAGCCCCAATACCCGAGCACCAACCTGCAATGGGGCATACTGCTCTGGCTAGGGGTGGGGGCATCCGGGCTGGGTTACTTCCTGTGGAACAAGGGCGCCACCCTGGTCAGCAGCGGCGTGCTGGCCATCATGAACAACGCCCTTATCCCGGCCGGCTTGCTGGTCAATCTGGTGCTCTGGGGCAAGGATACCGACCTGCTCAGGCTCAGCCTGGGTGGCCTGCTGATGCTGGCCTCCCTCTGGGTCTGCCAGCGTCAGCCGGCGCGTAACGCGGACTGACGATCAGCCGACCGCCAGGCCCCTTGACACAGGCCCTCTTTGGGCTAACCGGCATCAGCCGGCGCGTAGCGCGAACTGATGATCAGCCGACCGCCAGGCCTGTTGATGCAGGCCCTCTTTGGGCCCACTGGCGTCAGCGGGTGAGTGAGCGCTGACTAAAAATCAACCTATGACTGTGTTGTGCTCCCGTCTGGCCTGGCCGTGGCAGGAGGCCAGCCGGGCCAGCAGGTGATCGATCTGCTCGGCGGGCTGGCTCTGCACCAGCCCGATGCTGACGGTCACCGGCCGCTCCGGCAGCAGGCTGGCGTCGGCAATCTCCATCCGCAGCCGCTCGGCGATCTCCAGGCCGCTCAGGCGATCGGTCTGTGACAGCATCAGGATGAAGCCATCCTCGTCCCAGCGGGCGAAGGGATCTTCCCGTCGCAGCTCGTGACGCACTATGCGGGCCAGTTTCGCCAGCATGGCATCGCAGGCCGCCTCGCCAAACAGCTGCAATATCTTGCTGCGGTGATCCACGGTGAACTGCAGCAGGCAGAAGTTGCCACTCTCGCCGGCCAGCCGCTCATCCAGCAGCAGCTCGAAGTGACCGCGGCTCTCCAGGCCGGTGAGCGGATCCGTATCGTGGCGATCGCCCAGCGGGGGTGCCGCCGGATCGAGGTGACGCACCACCCCCAGCAGATGACCCTGCTCGTCGCGGCGCACCCGCTCCTCCAGCCGGACATAATGGCCCTGATGGTGCAGGATGCGGTACTCGAGCCGCAGCCCGTTGCTGTGGCCCGCCTGACAGGCGCGGATGGCCTCCTCCAGCCGGGCGGCATCGTCCGGGTGTACCCGTGCCAGCCAGCCGAGATCGTCCAGCCCGTACTCACCCAGCCCCAACAGTTGCAGGCAGGAGGGATCGCGCCTCAACCCCTGCTCGACCGACCAGGTCCAGATCCCGGCCTCCAGCAGTGCCATGGCCTCCGTCACCAGGGCCACCTCAAGCCGGGCCACGGCCTCTACCCAGGGAGTCTCATACCTTTCCATCACACGCCTCGACACCGGATTTGAATCGCAGCTCAATAAGTAGCATTGGCGCCAGTGCCGAGCAACAGGCTGGGCCCGCTTTTCCCTGATGGCCCGCCACCAACGTCTACACCGAGTGAAAGCCTGTATGCAATTGAGGCTTAACCAGCGTGCCCCTGATAACCTGCCATCAGCGCCTGCCAGTTCTCCGGCACGAAGTGGAAGCTGGTGTGCAGCTGGGACTCTTTGTTGAAGGAGCGCAGCAGCCGCTCCAGGTTCGCCTGCTGCCAGCTGCCGGGGGAGCGGATGGCGCCCTTGTCGAAATCGATCACCCACACCTTGCCATCCTTATCGAGCAGCAGGTTGTGGCTGTTGAGATCGGCGTGATAGACGCCGGCATCGTGCAGCTGGCGTACCGTCTGGCCCACCCGGTGCCACACCTCGCCGGCGATGGCGCCCTGCTTGAGCAGCGCCACCAGATCCTTGGCACCACGGATGCGCTCGATCAGGATATCGGCCCGATAGAAGGGACCCTGCTTGGCCATGCGGGCCGCAAACGGACGCGGCACCGGCAGACCCCGCTCGCTCAGCTGGGCCAGCAGGCGATATTCGGCCATGGCGCGGCTCGTCTCCACCCCTTCGAACCAGAAGCGATCCCGCACCACCTTGCCCACCAGGCCTCCGCGGTAGTAGTGGCGCAGCACCAGATGACGGGACTCATCCTTCACAAACCAGGTCACCCCGCGACCGATGGAGGAGCCCACCACCTGGCGGTGCGTCTGCCACCAGGCCGGGTCGAACAACGCAGGGGAAGGGTCACGAAAGGCCCCTTCGGCATACCAGCAGATCTGGTTATGGGCGGTCTGTGTCAACATCATGAGAATTCCGATCGGTAGATGGGCGCAATTTTACAATCCACAAGGGAGTTTGCATAATGCCATCCATCCATTTTGCCACCATTGCGCCACATCATGCCGTTGTTCCAAACGCCGCCCTCTTCCATCTGCATCCTGCGGCTCTCCGCCATCGGGGATTGCTGCCACGCACTGGCGCTGGTGCGCGTCATTCAGCGGGCATGGCCCGAGACCCGCATCACCTGGATCACCGGGAAAATCGAGGCGACGCTCTTCTCCGATCTGCCCGGGGTGGAGGTCATCGCCTTCGACAAGAGCCAGGGTTGGCGCGGTTATCGCGCGCTGTGGCAGACCCTCAAGGGACGCGAGTTCGATGCCCTGCTCCACCTGCAGGCCGCCCTGCGGGCCAGCATCGCCACCCTCGGCATCAAGGCCAAAGTAAAACTCGGCTTCGATAAGGAACGCGCCAACGACGGTCAGTGGCTGTTCACCAACCACAGGGTGCATTCCCCCGCCTCCCCCCATGTGCTCGACGGCTTCCTCGCCTTCGCCGCAGAGCTGGGCATCCGGGATCTGACCCCGGACTGGCAACTGCCCATTAGCGCCGAGCATCAAGCCTGGGCCCGGGAGAAGATTGGCGGCAAGCCGACCCTGCTCATCTGCGCCGCCGCCAGCAAGGCGTTCAAGAAC
Organism: Aeromonas sp. sia0103; assembly: GCF_963895295.1. Taxonomy (NCBI): domain Bacteria; kingdom Pseudomonadati; phylum Pseudomonadota; class Gammaproteobacteria; order Aeromonadales; family Aeromonadaceae; genus Aeromonas; species Aeromonas sp. sia0103. Next base: position 23,772 of record NZ_CAWQKG010000063.1, read on the forward strand.
TGGACCGCCGAAGGCTATGCCGCCCTCGCGGATCACGCCGCCAGCAAGGGCTTTCAAGTCTATCTCTGCGGCGGCCCCGCCAAACTGGAGCGGGATCTGGCCGCCGACATCCAGCGACTGAGCCTGAGCCAGCCGGTCGATCTGGTGGGACAGACCAACCTCAAGCAACTGCTGGCGCTGATCGCCGAAGCCAGCCTGGTGCTGGCGCCGGACACAGGCCCCACCCACATGGCTACCCTGGTGGGTACCCCGGTCATCGGCCTCTATGCCCATCACAATCCGGCGCGCACCGGCCCCTATCTGTGCCGCGACTATGCGGTCAGCGTCTATCAGGAGCTGATCGAGCAGGAGACCGGCAAGCCGCTGGCCGAGCTGAGCTGGCGCACCCGCCTCAAGGATCCGGACGCCATGAGCAAGATAACGAGCGAGCGGGTCATCGCCGCCTTCGATCGGCTCTGCACGGATCGCCAGCTGCCCGGCTGAGGGGGAACTCGGAAATTCCGAGCCATGAGGCTGGGATAATCTGATGGCCCTCCCCTCCCGGGCGAGGCAGAATGCGGGCTGTGGGTAACGCTCCCGCAGCAAGCTACGAATACTTTGATCGGCTGGAATATGATTCCGGCCGTTTTTTTATCCGCCGCCATCTGCTAACATTTGCCGCCTTTACATCCCCCTGATTCTGATTTTTCCGTGTTTTGCGAGCGACTGTCTCCCTTCTGGGCACAAGACGGCGGTCTCTGCTACAACCAAAACACTGTCATCGCTTAAAGGTACAGACATGGCGCAACAAGGCACTCTCTACATCATCTCTTCTCCGAGCGGGGCCGGTAAATCCAGCCTGATCAATGCCTTGCTGACCAAACATAACGATGCTGGCAAGATGCAGCTGTCGGTCTCCCACACCACCCGCGCCATGCGTCCCGGTGAAGAGAACGGGGTGCACTACCACTTCGTGCAGGTGGAAACCTTCAAGGAGCTGATCGCCCGCGGTGACTTTCTGGAGTGGGCCGAGGTGTTCGGCAACTACTACGGCACCTCCCGCGCCGCCATCGAAGCCTGTCTGGCCCAGGGCATAGACGTCTTCCTCGACATCGACTGGCAGGGTGCCCGCCAGATCCGCGAGCTGATGCCGACCAAATCCATCTTCATCCTGCCCCCCAGCCGCCAGGAGCTGGAGCAGCGTCTGATCGGGCGCGGCCAGGACAGCGCCGAGGTGATTGCCGGCCGGATGGCGAAAGCCATTGCCGAAATGGTGCACTATGACGAATATGACTATGTCATTATCAACGACGACTTTGAGCAGGCGCTGTTCCAGCTCAGGGCCATCATCGAGTGCCAGCGGCTGGAAATGCACCAGCAACAGCGGGCCCAACAAAACTTGCTGCAACAGTTACTGGCAGAATAGGCCGAAAACAAGTAAACTTTTGCGTCATTTTTAAACACCGCTTTTCTAACCATAGAAAGCCTAAACACTGGAGTCCTGCATGGCACGCGTTACTGTAGAAGATGCTGTAAAACAGGTAGGTAACCGTTTTGACCTGGTGCTGGTCGCCGCGCGCCGCGCCCGTCAAATCGCGGTACAAGGTAAAGATCCCCTGGTCGACGAAGAGAACGACAAGCCGACCGTGATCGCCCTGCGCGAGATCGAGCTGGGTCTGGTGAACAATCAAGTGATGGACACCCAGGACCGCTACGAGCAGCAAGAGCAGGAAGCCGCCGAGCTGGCTGCCGTTGCTGCCATCGCCGAAGGCCGCGGTTAAGTAATTCTTCCGGTTGGCACCCGCCCGGGTGCCGACTTCTTCCCATTTACAACCGCTCGAAAACCTCGCAAACTCAGAGGCATACCCTCAATTCCACGGATTGCCGTTTCACCGCTGCGGGGACTGTCTTGTATTTATTTGAAAACCTTAAAGAAATAGCCAGTTCCTACCTGCCATCCGAGCAGGTTGAGAAGCTCAGGCAAGCCTATGTGGTGGCCCGTGATGCCCACCAGGGACAGATGCGTTCCAGCGGCGAGCCCTACATCACCCACCCGGTTGCCGTGGCCCGTATCCTGGGCGACATGCGTCTCGATCATGAAACCCTGATGGCGGCCGTGCTGCACGACGTCATCGAAGACACCCCGGTCACCAAGGACGATCTGGCCGAACTGTTCGGCAAAGCCGTCGCCGAGCTGGTCTCGGGCGTATCCAAACTCGACAAGCTGAAGTTCCGCGATCGCAAGGAAGCCCAGGCCGAGAACTTCCGCAAGATGATGATGGCCATGACCCAGGACATCCGGGTCATCCTGATCAAGCTGGCCGACCGCACCCACAACATGCGCACGCTGGGCTCACTGCGCCCGGACAAGCGCCGCCGCATCGCCCGCGAGACGCTGGAGATCTTCGCCCCCATCGCCAACCGGCTCGGCATCCACACCATGAAGAACGAGCTGGAAGAGCTCGGCTTCGAGGCGCTCTACCCCATGCGCTCCCGGGTGCTGCGGGAATCGGTACGCCGCGCCCGTGGCAATCGCCGCGAGATCATCGACTCCATCCAGAGTGAGATTGAGGGTCGCCTGCGCGAGGCCGGCATCGACGCCCAGGTTAGCGGCCGCGAGAAGAATCTGTTCTCCATCTACAACAAGATGGAGAAAAAAGAGCTGCAATTTCATGAGGTAATGGATATCTACGCCTTTCGCGTCAGGGTGAAGGACATAGATACCTGTTACCGGGTGCTGGGGCAGATGCACAGCCTCTACAAGCCGCGCCCCGGCCGCTTCAAGGATTACATCTCCATCCCCAAGACCAACGGCTACCAGTCGCTGCACACCTCCTTGGTGGGGCCGCACGGGGTGCCGGTCGAGGTGCAGATCCGCACCGAGTTCATGGATCAGATGGCCGATAAGGGCGTCGCCGCCCACTGGGCCTACAAGCAGGATGGCGACAGCTCGGGCACCACGGCCCAGATCCGCGCCCAGCGCTGGATGCAGAGCCTGCTGGAGTTGCAACAGAGCGCCGGCAGCTCGTTCGAGTTCATCGAAGGGGTCAAGACCGACCTGTTCCCGGACGAGATCTATGTCTTCACTCCGGAGGGCCGCATCATGGAGCTGCCCGCCGGTGCCACCCCGGTGGACTTCGCTTACACGGTGCACACCGACATCGGCCATGCCTGCGTCGGCGCCCGGGTCGACAGACACCCCTATCCGCTGAGCAGCCCGCTGCACTCGGGTCAGACGGTGGAGATCATCACGGCGCCGGGCGCTCGTCCCAATGCGGCCTGGCTCAACTTCGTGGTGACCACCAAGGCGCGCTCCAAGATCCGCCAGTTCCTCAAGAACCTGCGCACCGAAGAGTCGGTGGTGCTGGGTCGCCGCCTGCTCAACCATGCGCTCGGCGTCAAGAACATCGAAGACATCCCGGAGCCGCGCATCAAGCAGGTGCTGGCCGACACCAAGCACGAGAACCTGCAGGGCCTGCTGGCCGACGTCGGTCTCGGCAACGCCATGAGCGTCATGGTGGCGCGCCGCATGCTGGGGGATGAGCTGCCGCCGGAAGAACAGCCGAAGTCCAGCAGCAAGAAGATGCCGATCAAGGGGGCCGACGGCATGCTGGTCACCTTCGCCAACTGCTGCCGCCCGATCCCGGGGGATGCCATCATCGCTCACCTCAGTCCGGGCAAGGGGCTGGTGATCCACCAGGAGTCCTGCCGCAACATCAAGGGCTACAGCCGCGAACCGGACAAGTACCTGCCGGTACAGTGGGAGGTGGACCAGGAGCAGGAGCAGGAATTCCGCACCGGCATCAGCATCGAGATCATCAACCATCAGGGTGCGCTGGCGGAGCTGGCCAACGTGATTGCCGCCACCGGTGCCAACATCCATGCCATCAGCACCGAAGAGAAGGATGGCCGGGTCTATCTGGTCACCCTGCTCATCACCACCAAGAGCCGCATTCATCTGGCCAACATCATGCGCAAGATCCGCGTGATGCCCAACGTGCTCAGGGTGAGCCGACAGAAGAACTGAACACAGGCGGCGCAAGCCGCCTGCTGCTTTTATAGAGACAACCCATGACTCCCGAACGCTTCAAACGCATCTCCGACATGCTGGCCATGCGCCAGCTCGACCTGACCGTCTGCATGCACGGGAAGAGTGCACAAGCCTCACTGCATAGAAACTGATATGACACCTGAACGCTTTAAACGGATCTCCGACATGCTGGCCATGCGCCAGCTCGATCTGACCGTCTGCATGGAAGAGGTCCACAAGCCTCACAACCTGGCCGCCATAGTGCGCACCGCCGATGCCATCGGCATCCACAGGGTGCATGCAGTCTGGCCCAAGACCTCCATTCATCCCCGCAAGGGCACCGCCCGTGGCAGCCAGAACTGGGTGGATGTGCAGTTGCACCCGGACATAGGCACCGCCGTCGGCGAGCTGAAGGCCGCCGGCATGCAGATCCTGGCGACCCACCTCTCGGACAGCTCGGTGGACTTTCGTGCCATCGACTACACCAGACCCACCGCTATCCTGGTCGGCCAGGAGAAGCACGGCATAGGGGAAGAGGCGCTGGCGCTGGCCGATCACCATATCGTCATCCCCATGGTGGGCATGGTGCAGTCCCTCAACGTCTCGGTGGCCGCCGCCGCCATCCTGTACGAGGCCCAGCGCCAGCGCGAGCTGGCCGGCTGCTACCAGCGCGGCTGCCCGCTCAGCCTGGAGGAGCAGAACAGCATCTTGTTCGAGGGGGGCTATCCCATCTATGCCCAGCTCTGCAAAGAAAAAGAGATGCCCTATCCCCAGCTCGGTCCGGCCGGCGAAATCCTGGCGGACGAGGCCTGGTGGCAACAGATGCAACTGACCCGCAAAGGCTGGGCCGCACAGCAGGAAGACCCTATGGACATGGAGTATCCATCCGATGAAAGTTAACTGCCTGCCGCTGCTGGCCTTGACCCTGTTTTCTGCCGGAGCCCTCGCCGTGAACAACCCCTATCACCTCACCACGGAAGCCGAGGTCCCGGCCCTGTATCAGCAGACCCTGCCCGACTTCTGGCGCGACCATGCGGTCGAAGGGGAGTTCAAGGGCAAGGACGGGATCCCCATCCGCTACGCCGCCCTGCGCCAGGCCAAGGTGGACAGAGCCATCCTCATCGTCAACGGCCGGGTCGAGAGCTACCTCAAGTATCAGGAGCTGGCCTGGGATCTGTGGCGTCAGGGCTACAGCCTCTACCTCATCGATCACCGCGGCCAGGGGCTGTCCGGCCGCATGCTGGCCGATCCAGAGAAGGGCTATGTCGCCGACTTCGACGACTATGTGCTGGATCTGAAGCAGTTCCACGACGAGGTCATAGTCGCGGACCAGCCCGCCAAGCTGTTCCTGCTGGCCCACTCCATGGGGGGCGCCATCTCGGCGCGCTATCTGGAACGCTGGCCGGATGACATCAAGGCGGCCGTGCTCTCCTCCCCCATGCTGGGCATCAACCTCGGCGGCCTGCCCAAATGGCTGGCCCAGGGGCTGGCGGCCACCATGGATACCGTCGGCAGCTGGTGGGGCGAGCCCCCCTATGGCCCGGGCCAATCCGGCTATGTCTCTCATGAATTTGCCGACAATGGCCTTAGCCACAGCGAGCCCCGCTACCAGGCGTTCCGCCAGCTCTATGAGCAGCGTCCGCAGATCAAGCTGGGCGGGGTGACGGCGCACTGGATCCGCGAGGGCATCAAGGCCGGGGATGCCGCCATCGCGGAGGCAGACAGGATCAAGACGCCGCTGCTGCTGATCCAGGCGGGGGAAGACGGCATAGTCGACAACCTGGCCCAGGACAGCTTCTGTGCCCGACTCCAGTGTGAAGGGGGCAAGCCGCTGCGCATCGAAGGGGGCTGGCACGAGCTGTTTATCGAGGCCGACGCCCAGCGCCTGCCCGCACTGACCGCGACCCTGGACTTCTTCGCCCGCTTCTAGGGTCTGTTGACATTTCGTCACGACCGCGACGGCGTCAGTTTTTGCGCGTAGCTAGGCGCGAGATGTGAAGTTTGGTCGCCCAAATGAGTCGTCGAGTATCGACGTTACGCGCAAAAAATTGACCCGTTCCTGCGGGTTGCACGGCAAATGACGCCATGCGTTGTTGCAGGACTTGCCAAGGGAATGACCATTGCCAGCGTCCCGCGCCTAGCCTGGTGTCATTTGTCACAGCAACGCGGTTTGCGCCGAAACGCCAACAGACCCTAAGTCTGGTTATTTTTTGGATCCCTAAATAAATGGGGCGACGCAAAACGCTGGGGTACACTGCCCCGGCGTTCAATTGATGCCGAGGTAATGATGTTCAAGGTAGTTGTATCCGATCTCGATGGCACCCTGCTCAACAAGCAGCACCAGATCTCCCCCCGCACCCGTGACACCCTGCACCGTCTGGTCGATCAGGGGATCAAGTTCGTGGTGGCCACCGGCCGTCACCATGTGGATGTGCGCAGCATTCGCGATGCGCTGGGGCTGGACATCTACCTCATCACCTCCAACGGCGCCGTGGTCCATGACAAGCAGGATCGGCTCATCTTCAACCAGACGCTGCCGAGCACAGTCGCGGCCGAGTTGATCGCGCTGGAGCGGGACCCCGACATCCACCTCAACGTCTACTACGGCGACGAGTGGCTGGTGGAAGAAGAGATGCCCAAGATGCTGCAGTTCCATGAAGAGTCCGGCTTCGCCTACCGCCTGGTCGACTTCAGCACTCACCCGACGGACAAGATCAACAAGGTGTTCTACATCGGCGAGCACGAGCAGCTGCTGCAGATCGAGGCCAAGCTCAACCAGCATTATGGTGATCGACTCAACGTCACCTTCTCCCTGCCGGATTGCCTGGAAGTGATGCACGCCGGGGTGCACAAGGGTAACGCCGTGCGCGCCGTGCTGGAGCAGAACGGGCTGGAGATGTCCCAGGCGATCGCCTTCGGGGATGGCATGAATGACTTCGAGATGCTGAGCATGGTGGGGCGCGGTGTGGTGATGGGCAACGCCCACGATCGCCTCAAGCTGGCCCTGCCGGACCACGAGCAGACCCTGACTGCCGATGAAGATGGCGTTGCCGTCTACCTGGAGCAGCTGTTCGCCCTCAGTACCGTCGGCACCGCCTGATAGCCCCTCTCCTGGCGATCCCTCAGGTCGCCATGGCCATAAGGCCATCGTTTCAACGGCAGGCACTCATCGCCTGAAACGGTGGTCGCACTCCTTGCACCAGTATTGCTGGGAGATCTGGCGATCCAGGGTGCGGCCGAGCCATAGCCCGACCCCGCCACCGGTCGCACCGCCGACCAGGGCGCCGCTCAGGGCACCCGCGATAGCGCCAATGGGTACTCCTATCCCCCCCAGAGTAGCCCCCAGCCCGGCCCCGATCTTGGCGAAAGTCGCCGCGCAGGCATAGCCTCCCGCCGCGCCACAGCCCAATGCACAGGCCCGACCGACCCGTTCATCTCTTACCTTCTCGACTCCCAGGCTCATGCAGTGTGGGCATCTCATGTCGTTCTCCCTCGCCATCCAGACTGCCTCAGTATCGGCCAGAGCCCGCCAATTGGGAAACGCCGAGCCGCGTCCGACGCCTCAGCTGCCGGGCTTGAACCGCTCCTTCTCCAGATTGTGCTTCTTCATGCGCAGGTAGAGCTTCTTGCGCGGGATGCCGAGGTAGCTGGCGGCCTCGCTCACCCGCCCGGAGAACAGGAACAGGGTGTCCTCTATCACCCGCTTCTCGTACTCCTCCACCAGATCGTCGAGGGGCTCCCTGGCATTGGCGGCTGGGATGGCGCGCTCGACTCCGGCCAGCTTGATGATGCCCACCGCATAGAGCTCGGCCACGTTGCGCAGCTCCCGGATGTTGCCCGGCCATTGATGGCGCTTGAGCGTCTCCAGATAGGCGCGATCCACCTGGGGCGCAGGCCGGCCGATGCGCTTGCAGCCCTGGTGCAGGAAGGCGCGAAACAGGGGAATGATGTCGCAGCTGCGCTCCGCCAGGCGGGGCAGCTTGAGCCGCACCTGGGAGAGGTAGTAATAGAGCTCAGGCATCAGCAGGTGGCGCTCCACCAGCTGCTCGGGCGCCTCGTCAAACAACGCCAGGGTGCGCCGCTCCTTGTTGCCCTTGCGCTCCTGCTCCAGCAGCAGCCCCCCCAACCAGCGCTGGCACTCAGGCGTCAGGCGGGCCGGCGCCTGCAGCACCAAGGTGCCGCCGCTGCTGAGCGCCAGGCTCTCCTTCAGCGCCGCCAGCTCGGGGGCCGCGGCGCAGTCGTGCAACTGCAGCGGTTGCGCCTTGCGCGCGCCTATGCGGTGCAACAACTCGGCCAGGGTATGGCGGCCGCTGCCAGGCTCCCCCTCCAGCAGGAGATCCTTGTCGGTCTGGGCCAGCTGGTTGAGTTGATGGCGCAGGGTGACTATCTGCGGGCTGGTACCGATCAGCTGATGATCCACAGCCGTCTGGATCTCGCCGCGCCGGGCCAGCACCTCGCGCCTGCGCGCCATGGCGCGCGCCAGCAGATCCAGCAGGGCCTCCGGATTCAGCGGTTTCTCCAAAAAATCGAAGGCTCCCTGCTTGACCGCCCTGACCGCCAGGGGGATGTCGCCGTGCCCGGTGATCAGGATCACCGGGAGCTCGGCATCGATCTGGCGCACCCTGGCCAGCAGATCCAGGCCATTCATCGCCGGCATATAGATGTCCGACACCAGCACGCCGGGCCAGTGCTCGTCGAGCTGGGCCAGCGCCTGCTCAGGGTTGGCGGTGCCCTTGGGCCTATAGCCTGACAGGCCAAGCAGATGGCAATAGGACTCCAGCACGTCCTCATCATCATCCACCAGCAGCACGTCAGTGGGGCGATTAGGGGTCAACAGCATGGTTCTCACTCCCGCGGGTCATGATAGGTATGGCTCATCGGCAGATTCGGTGCGGCGACGGCAAACTCCAGCACCACCATGGCCCCGCCATCCAGGGCCGAGCCCAGCCAGATCTCGCCGGCGCAGCGCGCCAGCAGGGAGCGGCAGATGGTCAACCCCAGGCCGAGCCCCACCTCCTTGGAGCTGGTGAAGGGGATGAACAGCCTGGGCAGAATCGCCTCGGCGAAGCCGGGGCCGCTGTCACACAGGGCGATGCGCACCCGCTCACTCCCCCGCTCGAGCAGCAGCAGGCGCAGCCGGCGCGACTCCCGCCCGGCGATGGCATCGAGACCGTTTACCAGCAGGTTGACCAGCACCTGCTCCACCAGACCGGGGTCGGCCTGGATCCAGAGCGCGGGGGGCAGCTCGTTGTGCAGCTGGCAACCCTCACGCCTGGCGCGGTTCTCCACCAGCAGTAGGGACTGCTCCGCCAGCTCATGCAGGTCAAGCCGAGCCAGGGCATCGAGCTGGGGCGACTTGCGGGCAAAGTTGCGCAGCGCCGTGATGATGCGATTCATGCGCTGACCGAGCCGCTCTATCTTGTCCAGCTCTTGGGCTAGCCGCTGGCTCTCCCCGCTCGCCAGCGCCAGCCGGCTGGTGTAGAGGTAGGTCATCATGGCCGACAGCGGCTGGTTGAGCTCATGGGCCAGGCTGGTCATGGCCTGGCCGACCACCGCCATCTTGGCCGCCTGGATCAGCTCGTCCTGGGTCTGCAGCAGGTTGCGCTGGGCCTGCTCCCGCTGCTCCACCTCCTCGGCCAGGCGCCGGTTATTCTCGGTCAGCTCAAGGGTGCGCTCCGCCACCAGCAGCCCCAGCTCCCTGGCGGTCAGCTCCTGGCGGGTCACATCCGTGATGGTGATGATGAACTTGGAGCGTCTGGCCTGCTCGAAGCGGCGGAAGTTGAAATGCAGGTAGCGCACCTGCCCCGCCAGCTCGGCGGCCAGGGTGCATTCGCTGCTGCCGAGCCGCTGCAACGGCTGATCGGGCAGGAACTGGGCCGCCAGCATGGCGTAGCCCTCACCGGGAAACAGCTGCCACAGCGGCTGCTCAGGCGCGATGGCGCTCTGCTGGAACAGGGTCAGGGCGCTCAGGTTGACGGACTCTATGGTGCCGTCCGGATGGCAGGTGATGAGGGAGGCCTGGGTGTTGTTGATGAGGTTGAGGGCGTTGCTCTTCTCCATCTGCTGCAGCTGCTCGCAGAAGCTGCGCAGGCTCTCCCCCAGGCGGCCGATCTCGTCCCGCCCGGCAGTCTTGATCGGTTGCTCCAGTTGGCCGGCGGCGACCCTGGCCAGATCCTGGCCGAGGATGTCCAGCCGCCGGATCAGCCGCCGTCCGATCAGCACCACCAGCACGAAACCCCCGATCAGCAGCGAGAGGCTCAGGCCCACCAGGATCACCGTCTTGCCGGTGGCCACCATGCGGTGGCTGTCATGGCCCAGGGTGCGCAGCGCCTGGTTGGCCTCGGTCACCACCCGGCTCACCCTGGCATGATAGCCGGAGACGGACTCATCCAGCTGGGGACGCAGCGCCTGCAACTGTTGATGGGTCTGCACGTCGGCGGTCAGCAGCCGCTGCAGCTGGCCGCCGGGTTTGACCAGGGTGACTATCTCTTCGAGGATCTGGCGGTAGCTCACCGTCGAGGGGTAATCGGCGAGACGAGCGGTCAGGCCGTCGATCTCGTCGATCTTGTAACCGATAAACAGGAAGGCACTCTCCAGATCCTGCTGATAACGCTGCGCCATTACCTCCTCCACTAGGCTCTGCAGCTCGTTCTCCTTGAAGGTGAGATCCTGCAGGGCGGAGAACTCCTTGATGACTTCCGCCAGGTTCTCCTGCTGCGCATGGCTCTCGACCATGCCGGTCAGGTGCCACTCCACCTCCTGCAACAGGGGCGCCACCTCCTCGACCAGATCCTGATGCAGCCAGCTGCTGCGCTTCTGCATCTGGCTCAGCATCTCCTGGTGATCCAGCTGCTGGCGCAGGTAGCCGGCGTGGCGCTCGACCCGCTCGCCGAGCTCGGCGAAGGCCTGGCGCTGGCCGGGGGTCTCCCTGTTGTCCGGGCTGCTGGAGAGGGAGGATTGGCGCATCTGCTGCAGGGTCACCGACACCTGACGGGAGAGCCGCTGGTGATCCCCAAGGGTGCGCGCGTCCCTGAGCTGGGCCAGCTGCAGCAGCAAGCGGGAGCTGGCCCGCTCCAGCCGGTAGGCCTCGTCGATGGCTGGCAGGCTCTCCTCGACGATCAGCCCCACCTGGCTGCCCAACCGATCCCACATCACGTAGGCGGTGCCCCCCATGGCGAGCGCCAGGGCCGTGATGGCCACGAAGGAGAGCATGAGCCGCCGCCCCAGGGTACCGGGCCAGCGCAGTCGCCAGCGCCTCATGGCTTGGCCGCCCGCTCTACCAGCGCCACGGCGGCCGCCAGATTGTTTCGGGTGAGCTGGCGCCACTGATGCAGCAGATGCTCGGCCTGGGGATTGGGCCTGTCCTGCTCGTAGAGCGCATCGAACAGCGCCTGAATGGCCGGATCCTGCGCCTGCGCCTCGCTCAGGGGCGGTGTACTGGCCAGGGCCCTGGCCTCGGCCAGCAGGGCCGCCCGCCCGGCATCCACCTCGGCGATGCCCTGCCAGGTGAGCCGCAGCTTGGGCAACTGCTGGGTGATGGTCTGCTCGAACAACCCCTTCAGCAGGCTGGCACGGCGATAGAGCAGCTCCTTGTCGATCACGAACTCGGTCTGCTGCGCCAGCTTCGGCTCGGTGAGCGTCACCTTGGCCATCTCCGAGGTGCCGACTATGGCCTGCCCCTGCGCCGAGAGCAGGTAATCGATGAACTGGCCGGCCAGCGCCGATTGCCGGCTGCTGCGGGTCACCGCCAGGTAGGTCGGCAGGATCGCCGCCTGCGGCAGAGGGGTGAAGCCGAGGTGATCGAAGCGGGCCTGGCTGGTGCGGGCGTAGCTCTCAATCACCAGGCCGACCCCCGCCAGCCCGCGGCTGATGCCGTCGCTGACCCCGAAGCTGCGGGCCGTGATGGCGGACAGGTTGCCGCCTATCTGCATCAGCATGGCCCAGCCCCGCTGCCAGCCATATTGCTGCAGTATGCTCTCCACCATCATGTGGGTGGTGCCGGACTGGGAGGGGGAACTCATCATCACATGGCCCATGAAGACGGGGTCGGTCAGGCTCTGCCAACTGGTCGGTACCGGCAGCCGGTATTTCTCCAGGTAGCGCCTGTTGTACATGATGCCGATGCCGGAATAGCCGACCACCGCCACCTTGTCCTCCAGCCCCATGGTATGCGGGCTCAACCAGGCCGGGGCCCGGCTCTCGATCGGCAACTCAGTCAGCAGGCCCGCCTTGTCGAGGGAGTGAAAGAAGGTGGGGGACGAGGAGAGCACTATGTCGACCGGAGCGCCATCGGCCTGGGTCAACAGCCGCAGGGCGGGCAAGGTACGCCTGTAGATCACCTCCACCCTGACCCCGGGATTGGCCTCGGTGAACCCCGCCACCATGGCCTTGACCGGGGTCTCGGAGAAGGAGGTCAGCACCGTCAGCGAGGCCGCCACGGCCCCGGCGCTGAACCCGCCACAGAGCAGCAGCAACATGGAGAGCAATCGGCAATCTGTTTGCATGGCGGCTGGATGCCCCTGTTGTCATCGAATGTGTGCGAGCGATCAAAGATTCGGGATCCGGTCAAAAACGCCTGGCCGGGGCCATGGGCCGGATCTGACTCATTCCCCTCATTCCTGTGCCTTATTGTCTTTGATCCCGCCGGAGCGAACCAGACGAAACAGGCCATTTCTGACTCAGGATCCCGGCACCTTGAGTCACAAATGACCCGAAAAGCGCGTTTTGTCAGGACCAGAACAGCCTCCCTAAGATGGCGCCGACAGTCAGAGCCTCTCTGCACTTCCGCTACCCACACTCACGGAGCACAGCATGTTCAACTTCTTCAAGACGCGAGCCGACCTGCCGGTCATGGACGCCTCGCCGGACAAGATAAAATCCATCTATCGCAAGTATCAGTGGCAGGTCTTCCTGGGTCTGGTGCTGGGTTACGCCATGTTCTACGTGGTTCGCATGAGCCTGAACGTGGTCAAGAAGCCCCTGCTGGATGCCGGCATCGTCACCCTGGATGAGCTGGGTGTCATCGGCTCGGCCTTCCTGTTCACCTATGCGGTCGGCAAGTTCTCCAATGGCTTCCTGGCGGATTACGCCAACATAGGCCGCTTCATGTCGGTCGCTCTGGGTGCCTCCGCGATCTGCACCATCTTCATGGGCATGAACACAGCCACCTTCTTCCTGGTGCTGATGTGGGGTCTGAACGGCTGGTTCCAGTCCATCGGCTCGGCGCCCTCCTGCGTCTCCATCTTCCAGTGGTTCTCTCCCAAGCAGCGTGGCTCCGTCTACTCCATCTGGGGCGGCTCGCGCAACATAGGGGAAGGCATCTCCTGGATCCTGACCGCCTCCGTCGTCAGCTACTTCGGCTGGCAGGCCGGCTTCATCGGCGCCGGCATCGCCTCGGGGATCGCCGCCATCTTCATGTTCCTGGTCCTGAAAGACCGCCCGCAGACCTATGCCCTGCCCGAGCCTGCCGTTGCCTTCGGTGAGGCGCCCGAGATCGCCAAGAAGGTCGAGCCGGCCGAGATCCGCCGCGCCCAGCTGTTCATCCTCAAGCAGCCGACCGTCTGGCTCATCGCCGCCGCCTGCGCCTGCATGTACATGTCCCGCTACGCCATGAGCTCCTGGGCCGTGCTCTATCTGCAGGAGCAGAAGGGCTACAGCCTGATCGATGCCGGCTTCGCCATGTCCGCCTACCCCATCGCCGGTTTCATCGGCGCCATCCTGGCCGGGGTCATCTCCGACAAGGTATTCAACTCCAACCGCCACATCCCGACCCTGCTGTACGGCCTGGCCAACATCGCCGGTATGTGCCTGATGTTCTGGGGTCCCCAGAGCCGCATGATGGATGCCGTCGCCCTCTCCCTGATCGGCTACTCCATCGGGGGTCTGGTGGTGTTCCTGGCCGGCCTGACCGCCTGCGACCTGATGCCCAAGACGGCGGTGGGTGCGGTGAAGGGCTTCATCGGTCTGTGCTCCTACATCGCCGCCTCCGGCCAGGAGCTGGTCTCCGCCGCCCTGATCGAGACCAGCGTGGTCGATGGCGTCACCCACTACGACTTCAGCAGCGCCCAGTACTTCTGGCTCGGTGCCTCGGTGGTCTCCATGCTGCTCGCCCTGACGGTGTGGAATGCCAAAAAAGTCGTGAACTACTGACGACAAACAGGCGTGAAAAAGGTGGTCAATTGACCACCTTTTTTGTCTCCCAGACCCACCAGAGAGGATTCATCCCTATGCGTAAAACCAAGATCATCGCCACCCTTGGCCCCACCAGCGCCTGCACCGAGATGGTGGAGAAGCTGATCCTGGCCGGGGTCAACGTCTTTCGGCTGAACTTTTCCCACGGCAGCGGCGAGCAGCATAGACAACTCGCAGGGCGGATCCGCGAGGCCGCCAGCCGGCTCGGGGTACAGATCGGCATCCAGAGCCAGCTCCAAGCAGCTGCCACGCCAATCTAAGCGACACAGTCACACGCCGCTGGCGGGTGTTACCAGGCGAGATTTTCCAGACTCAGGAGATCCAGCATGCTGCCGGATCGCTTCCACTCGAAGCTCTGATTGGCACCGCCAAAACACTCGGCCAGCCGCAGCGGCACCGCGGGCTTGTGGCGGCTGCCGGCCACATCCAGACACAGGGAGGCCTGCCGATTGAACAGCCGATCGTCCTGCCACTGCCATTGACGGCTGCCATCCTGGCAGTCCCCCATGGCGAGCTCATCAGCGCCGTTGGCGATCAGGCAACGCTGGGCCAGCTGCAGGGCCCCCACATCCCAGCTGAACTGCTGGCTTGGGCTCTGATCGCAGGGCTGGGTCAGCAGCGTCCCCTGCTCGCTCAGGGTCACGCAGAATCCGCCGCTGGTCACGATCGTGGCCGGCGCTGCCGCCATGGACGACTTGGGCGCGGCGGCCATCAGGAGATCCTTCGGCTTGGGTTGCAACGCACAACCGCCGAGCAGCAGAGCCGCCAGGGCGAGCACGCAGGAGTGAAGGGTAAAGGTATGGTGGTGCATATCGCCTGTGCCTGGATGTGTTCGAGGATGTCCACTGTCTCGTGGCTCTGACGCCCAGCATAACGGACTCGAGGCGAGCAGGCGCCAACAGAAATGTAATAAGACGTGACAGGACGCTGGCAGGCAAGGCTGAAAAGCAAAAACCCCGCCGAAGCGGGGTTTTCATAATGTGGTCGGTGATAAAGGATTCGAACCTTTGACCCTCTGGTCCCAAACCAGATGCGCTACCGGGCTGCGCTAATCACCGATGGGGTACTTCTTAAAACACAAAGACGACCAGACGGTCATCCTCGTCATACAGCAAGTATGGTGCGAAGAGAGGGACTCGAACCCTCACACCCGGGGGGCACTAACACCTGAAGCTAGCGCGTCTACCAATTCCGCCACCTTCGCATACCTGACAAGCTGTAAAATGGGGTGGCTGATGGGGCTCGAACCCACGACAACCGGAATCACAATCCGGGACTCTACCAACTGAGCTACAGCCACCACAGCTGTTTTCGTTCCACAACAACGCCCGTTTAACCGGCACACTTATGATGGTGCGCCCGACAGGATTCGAACCTGTGACCTCTGCCTCCGGAGGGCAGCGCTCTATCCAGCTGAGCTACGGGCGCTACGCTGTCGAACGGGGCGCATTATTAATGATGGCGCCCACCTTGTCTACTCTTTTTTTATTGCGATGAATCAAGCGCTTGTTTTTCAATCACTTCGTACAGTTTTATGCCACTTCTCGCCGTCTGGGACCGAAATGGCATCCCTCTGTTACGGTTCTGTACCCTTTGTGGGGGGAAACGGGTTCAGTCACTTGACTTGGCTTCTTCCCTACCTAGAATGAATGAACGTTCATTCAGCCGATATAGTCACAGGGTCATGAATAAGAAAGAGCGCATCTTCGATGCGGCCTACGAGGTGCTCGGCGAGCAGGGCTTCTATGGCCTGTCCATCGCCGTGGTCGCCAAGAAAGCCAGGGTGGCAGCAGGCACTATCTACCGTTACTTCAGTGACAAGGATGACCTGATCCGCCAGCTATATCAGCACACCATCCTCAAGTGTCATCCCCGGATCATGGAGGGGGTGCAGATTGAGGAAGTGTCATATCGGCAGTACCGGCGCCTGTGGCTCAACATCAATGCCATTTTTGCCAATGAACCCAATGCACTCAAATGCAAATTACAGTACGAAAGTTCTCCATTGGGGGCTGAACTGGAACGGAATCCGGTCATAATGGCGACGTGGGCGCCACTTGAGCGCTTCTTCGAACAGGGACGCCAACAAGGATTGTTTATCGATTTACCCGTCCGGGCGCTGCAGGTGCTGAGCCTGGACTGTGTGGCAAACATGGCTCTACAACGCCAGTTCCATCCCTTTGTATTGACGCAGGAACAGCTGGAGACTGTGGTCAAGGCCAGCTGGAATGCCATTTTAAACCCTAATTTTTCCATCACAGGAGCCTGTTCATGAAAAAGTGGATGGCCATCATGTTGCTGATAGCACTCGCCCTGTTTGGCAGTGTCATCGGTTTCAATATGTTCAAGCAGAAGAAGATTGCCGAGTTCATGGCCAACCGACCCGAGCCCGAATTCCCGGTGACCGCCACGGTGACCAAGGCGCAGGATTGGATACCCACCATAGAAGCGATCGGTTTCATCGAGCCTTATCAGGGGGTCACCCTCTCCAGCGAGCTGGCGGGCACCATCGACAAGATCAGCTTCGAATCCGGCGCCCAGGTCAAGGCGGATCAGCTGCTGCTGAGCCTGGACTCCGGCGTGGAGAAAGCCAATCTGCAATCTTCACAAGCCAAGTTGCCGGCGGCCCGGGCCAAGTTCGAGCGCTACCAGAACCTGTACCAGAAGAACTCCATCTCCAGGGATCAACTGGACGATGCCGAGGCCAGCTACCGCTCGCTGGAAGCCGACATCGAGAGCCTGAAGGCCACCATCACCCGTCGTGAGCTCCGTGCCCCCTTCGGTGGTGTCGTGGGCCTGCGCAACGTCTTCCTCGGTCAGTATCTGGAGCCAGGTTCCGAGATAGTGCGACTGGAAGACACCAGCGTGATGCGTCTGCGCTTCACCGTGCCCCAAACCGACATCTCCAAGATTTCCCTCGGCCAGGTCATCAAGATCAACGTGGATGCCTATCCCCAGGCCCAGTTTGACGGTCAGATCACCGCCATCGAGCCGGCGGTCAACTACCAGAGCGGCCTGATCCAGGTGCAGGCAGACATCCCGAACAACGAGGGTCAGCTGCGTTCCGGCATGTTCGCCCGTGCCAGCATCATCCTGCCCACGGTGAAAGATCAGATAGTGATCCCGCAATCCGCCATCTCCTTCACCCTGTATGGCGAGAACGTCTATGTCATTCACGCAGCAGACGGTGCGAAACGCGCCAAGCAGGTGGTGATCAAGGCGGGTGAGCGTCGCGGCAATGACGTCCATGTGTTGTCAGGCATCAAGGCTGGCGACGAAATCGTGCTGTCGGGTCAGGTTCGCCTGAGCAACGATACCAAGGTGCGCGTGGTCGACAACGATGCCCTTGCCGTTCCGGCACAAACCCCGATGCTGTAAGCGCGGAGATCTGCGATGCGATTTACTGACACATTTATAAAAAGGCCCGTGCTGGCGATCTCGCTCAGCTTCCTGATAGCCCTGCTGGGCTTCCAGGCCATCTTCAAGATGCAGGTGCGGGAATATCCTGAGGTGATCAACACCGTGATCACGGTCAGCACCAGCTACTACGGTGCCAGTGCCGATCTGATCCAGGGCTTCATCACCCAGCCGCTGGAGCAGGCGGTCGCGCAAGCCGACAACATCGACTTCATGACCTCCTCCAGCCAGCTGGGCAGCTCCACCGTGACGGCTTACATGAAGCTGAACACCGACCCCAACGCCGCCTTGTCCGACATCCTGGCCAAGGTCAACTCGGTGCGCTCCCAGCTGCCGAAAGAGGCGGAAGACCCCTCGGTCACCTCCTCCACCGGCTCCACCACGGCGGTGCTCTACATGGGCTTCACCAGCCCAGAGCTCAACTCCAGCCAGATCACCGACTACCTGGAACGGGTCATCAAGCCCCAGCTGTTCACCGTCGGCGGGGTCTCCAAGATCGATCTCTATGGCGGGGTCGAGTTTGCCCTGCGGGTATGGCTGGATCCGGCCAAGATGGCGGCCTTCGATCTGACCTCCAGCGACGTGATGACGGTGCTCAACAGCAACAACTATCAGTCGGCCACCGGTCAGGCGACTGGTTATTTCACCCTGTTCAACGGCAACGCCGAGACCCAGGTCAGCGGCACCGATGAGCTCAAGCGTCTGGTGGTGGCGACCCGCGACAGCAAGGTGATCCGTCTCTCCGACATCGCCAAGGTGTCGCTGGAGAAGAGTCACGACATCTATCGCGCCAGCGCCAACGGCCGCGAGGCCGTGGTACTTGCCATCAACGCGGCGCCGACCGCCAACCCCATCAACATCGCCCACGATGTGCTGGAGCTGCTGCCGAGCCTGAAGAGCAACATGCCGAGCACCATGCAGGTCAACATCCTGTATGACTCCACCATCGCCATCAACGAGTCCATCCACGAGGTAATCAAGACCATACTGGAGGCGGCCGCCATCGTACTGGTGGTGATCACCCTGTTCCTCGGTTCGTTCCGGGCCGTCATCATCCCCATCATCACCATCCCGCTGAGCCTGATCGGCGTGGTGATGATGATGGATCTGTTCGGCTTCTCGATAAACCTGATGACCTTGCTGGCCATGGTGCTGGCGATCGGTCTGGTGGTGGATGACGCCATAGTGGTGCTGGAGAACGTCGACCGCCACATCAAGGAGGGGGAAGAACCGTTCAGAGCCGCCATCATCGGTACCCGGGAGATAGCCGTGCCGGTCATCGCCATGACGGTGACCCTGGCCGCGGTGTACGCGCCTATCGCCCTGATGGGGGGCATCACCGGCTCCCTGTTCAAGGAGTTCGCGCTCACCCTGGCGGGGGCGGTGTTCGTCTCCGGCATCATAGCCCTGACCCTGTCGCCCATGATGTGCTCCAAGATGCTCAAGGCCAACGAGACGCCGAACAAGTTCGAGAGCACTGTGCATCACCTGCTGGATCGGATGACGGACCGCTACGATCGCATGCTGCATGCGGTCATGCAGCACCGCATCGTGGTCATACTGTTCGCCGTCATCGTGTTCGGCAGCCTGCCGCTGCTGTTCAAGTTCATCCCGAGCGAGCTGGCCCCGTCCGAGGATAAGGGCGTTATGGCCGTGCTGGGGACGGCGCCGTCCAATGCCAACCTGGACTACATCGAGAACACCATGCAGGACGTGAACAAGATCCTGGATGACCAGCCGGAAATTGCCTACTCCCAGGTCTTCTCCGGGGTGTTCAACGCCAACCAGGCCTTCGGCATCGCCTCCATGGTGCCCTGGAGCCAGCGTGAGGCAAGCCAGAAAGAGGTGCTGGATAGGGTCGCCGGTCTGGTGAAGGACATCCCAGGGATGGCCATCACCACCTTCCAGTTCCCCGAGCTGCCGGGTGCCTCGAGCGGTCTGCCCATCCAGTTCGTCATCACCACCCCGAACAGCTTCGAGAGCCTGTTCCTGATCGCGGGTGAGATGCTGGCGGCCACCCACGCCAATGGCCAGTTCGTCTATTCGGATCTCGATCTGAACTACGACTCGGCCACCATGAAGATCAAGATCGACAAGGACAAGGCGGGTGCCTACGGCATCACCATGCAGGACATAGGCACCACCATGGGTACCATGATGGCGGATGGCTACGTCAACCGCATCGATCTGGATGGCCGCTCCTACGAGGTGATCCCGCAGGTTGAGCGCAAGTTCCGCCTGAACCCTGAATCCATGAAGGGTTACTACGTGCGCGCCGCCGATGGCAAGTCGATCCCGCTGGGCAGCCTGATCAGCATCGAAGTGGTGGGTGAGCCCCGTGCCCTGCCCCACTTCAACCAGCTGAACTCGGCCACCATAGGCGCCGTACCGGCACCGGGTGTGGCCATGGGTGATGCGATCAACTGGTTCAAGACCACCGCCGAAGAGAAGCTGCCGCAAGGCTATCGCTACGACTTCATGGGGGAGGCTCGCCAGTTCGTGACCGAAGGCAACGCGCTCTACGCCACCTTCGCCCTGGCCCTTGCCATCATCTTCCTGGTGCTGGCGATCCAGTTCGAATCCGTGCGTGACCCCCTGGTGATCATGGTCTCGGTCCCGCTCGCCATCAGCGGCGCCCTGATCGCGCTGGCCTGGGGACTGGCCACCATGAACATCTACTCACAGGTCGGTCTCATCACGCTCGTTGGCTTGATTACCAAGCACGGCATCCTGATCTGTGAGGTGGCGAAGGAAGAACAGCTGCTGCACGGCATGAACCGGACGCAGGCCGTGATGCAGGCCGCCAAGGTGCGACTGCGCCCGATCCTGATGACCACCGCGGCCATGATTGCGGGCCTCATCCCGCTGCTCTACGCCGCCGGCGCCGGCGCCGCCCAGCGCTTCAGCATCGGCATAGTGATAGTGGCCGGTCTGGCCATCGGCACCCTGTTCACCCTGTTCGTGCTGCCGGTGATCTACACCTATCTGGCCTCCGAACACAAACCGCTGCCGGAATTCGATGAATCCATTCCGTCCAAGGCGAAAGGGAGTCATTAAGGCTCAGCCAGCATGCATAAGGCCCCGCGAGGGGCCTTATTTTTATCCGTTTGATGACGCACGACATAAGTCTATGAAGCAGTTAAACTAAACGGCACTTTCTCCGGACCGCAAGGATGCCATGTCAGGGATCTTCTCCAAGGCCGTCGGCCGCAACGGGCTCTCCTACCGCCTGCTCTCCTACATTCTGATCTGCAGCACAGCGCTGGCGTTCATCATCACGGTGTTGCAGCTCGCCTGGGACTACAACAAGGATGTGACCGTCATCGAGGACAGCATCGACCAGATCGAAGCCTCCTTCCTGCAACCCATCTCCGCCAGCCTGTGGAACCTGGATGAGGAGCAGGTCAAGGTCCAGATCGAAGGCATCATGAACCTGCCCAACATGCAGTTCGTGATGGTCAAGGAGATGCTGGGCAACTCCGAGGTGCCGCTGCTGACCCAGGGAGTGGAGAAGGACCAATATGACATCTCCCGCGAGTTCAGCCTCACCTATCAGGGGGAAGTGGTCGGCAAGCTGTTCGTCGCCGCCTCGCTGGAGCAGATCTACCAGCGCCTGATCGAGAAATCCGTGCTGATCATGGTCAGCCAGACCATCAAGACCCTGGTCGTCTCTTTCTGCATCCTGATCATCATCTACTACCTGGTGATCCGTCATATCAACCGCATCGTCAGCTACGCCCAGAAACTGAGCCTGGATCGGCTGGCGGTGGAGCTGACCCTGGAAGGGCGCAGCCTGCCCCGCAAGAACCCCGACGAATTCGACTCCCTCGCCGCCACCCTCAACCAGATGCGCACCCGCCTGAACGATGAGTTCACGGCCCGCCATCAGGCGGTCGAGCAGCTGCAGCAGGAGCGGGACTTCTCCGCCACCCTGATCAACTCGGCCAACATGGTCATCTGCTGCATGGAGCCGGATCTCAACATCGCCAGCATCAATCCGGCGGCCATCCTGCTCACCGGCTATCACCATCAGGAGATACTGCAGCACAACTGGCTGGATCTGTTCGTCAGCAAGGAGCAGCGGGCGGAACTGGCAGAGATCCTGGCCAACCAGGGCTCCCTCGAAGACAGGGAGATAGTCATGCACGATCAGCAGGACCACGAGCTCGTCCTGCAGTGGACCTTCGCCCCCTTCTACGAAGGCCCCAACCTCAAGTATTTGATTGGCTTCGGTTATGACATCACCCGCCTCAAAAAGGTGGAGCGGGAGATCATCTCGCTCAACGAACAGCTGGAGGGCAAGGTGGTGGAGCGCACCCGCAGCCTGAGCGACGCCAACGATCAGCTGGGCAAGGCCTATGACGAGCTGAAGCGGGCCCAGCAGACCCTGGTGGAATCGGAGAAGATGGCCTCGCTGGGATCGCTGGTCGCGGGGGTCGCCCACGAGATCAACACCCCCATCGGCATCAGCGTCACCGCCTCCTCCTACCTGCAGGAGCGGGTGGCCGACTTCAAGCAGCACATCGAGGCCAAGCAGCTCTCGCGCTCCTACCTGACCGAGTTCACGGTCAACCTGGATGAATCCATGCAGCTGCTGCAGGGCAACCTGAGACGCGCCTCCGAGCTCATCGCCAGCTTCAAGCAGGTGGCGGTCGATCAGTCCTCCGAGGCGCGCTACAACTTCAGCCTGGCCGACAACCTGCACCAGGTGGTGGTCTCCCTTGGCCACAAGCTGAAGAAGGCCCAGTGCGAGGTCGACATCCAGTGCGATCCCAAGCTGACCATCTACTCCTTCCCCGGCAGCTTCACCCAGATCTATTCCAATCTCATCCTCAACTCCATCCACCACGGTTTCGATGACTGGGACAGGCCGAAGAAGATCACCATCAGGGTGGAGCAGCGGGAAGACGAGCTGACCATAGACTACAGCGACAATGGCCGCGGCATCCCGCCCGAGATACTGCCGCGCATCTTCGATCCCTTCGTCACCTCCAAGCGGGGTCAGGGGGGCAGCGGCCTCGGCACCCACATCATCTACAACCTGGTGGTGCAGCTGCTGCGCGGTCGCATTCACTGTGCCAGCGAGCTGGGCCAGGGAGCCCACTTCCATATCCGCCTGCCCACCCAGCATCACTGATGCCGAGGGGCTGTCGAGGTGTAGGCGTCCGCCGCTGAAACCTCGATAGACCCTACCTGGCTCTTGTGAGCCAGCCGCTTTATCCCCATCATGCTGTGATTGCATTCTTAACGAGCGGAGAACCTCGCAATGGCACAGCATTTTGACTATATCGCCATCGGCGGCGGCAGCGGCGGCATCGCCTCGGCCAACCGGGCAGCCATGTATGGCAAGAGAGTCGCCCTGATCGAAGCCAAGGCATTGGGGGGTACCTGCGTCAACGTCGGTTGTGTGCCCAAGAAGGCCATGTGGTATGCCGGCCAGATCGCCGATGCCCTGAGATACGGCGCCGACTACGGCTTCGACACCACCCTCAACCACTTCAGCTGGGCCAAGCTGGTCGAATCCCGCCAGGCCTATATCAGCCGCATTCACCAGTCCTATGAGAATGTGCTGGGCAAGAACCAGATCACCGTCATCAAGGGCTTCGCGCGCTTCGTCAACAGCAACACGGTCGAGGTGGATGGCGAGCACTACAGCGCCGACCACATACTGATCGCCACCGGCGGTCATCCCGAGGTGCCCACCATTCCCGGTGCCGAACTGGGTATCGATTCCGATGGGTTCTTCGCGCTGCAGGCACAACCCAAGCGGGTGGCCGTGGTGGGCGCAGGCTATATCGCCGTCGAGATCGCCGGCGTGATGCAGGCACTCGGCAGCGAAACCCACCTGGTGGTGCGCAAGCAGGCGCCGCTGCGCAACTTCGACCCCATGATCCAGGAGACCCTGGTGGAGATCATGGCGCAGGAAGGGCCCAAGCTGCACACCCACGCCATCCCCAAGGCGGTGATCAAGAACGCCGATGACAGCCTGACCCTGCAGCTGGAAGATGGCCGCCACCTCACCGTCGACTGCCTGATCTGGGCCATTGGCCGGGCACCGGCGACCGACAGGCTGAACCTGGCGGCCACCGGCATAGCGCTCGATGCCAAGGGCTATATCCCGACCGACAAGTTCCAGAACACGTCGGTGGCCAATCTCTATGCGGTGGGTGACAACACGGGTCGCATCCAGCTCACGCCGGTCGCCGTCGCCGCCGGCCGTCGCCTGTCGGAGCGGCTGTTCAACAACAAGCCCAGCGAGCACCTCAACTACGATCTGGTGCCGACCGTGGTGTTCAGCCACCCGCCCATCGGCACCATTGGGCTGACCGAGCCGGAGGCCATCGCCGAGTACGGCGAGGGCCAGGTCAAGGTCTACCGCAGCCAGTTCACCGCCATGTATTCGGCGCTGACCCAGCACCGCCAGCCCACCCGCATGAAGCTGGTCTGTGTCGGTCAGGAGGAGAAGGTAGTCGGTCTGCACGGCATCGGCTTCGCCATGGACGAGATACTGCAAGGCTTCGGCGTGGCCATGAAGATGGGTGCCACCAAGGCGGACTTCGACAACTGCGTGGCCATTCATCCCACCAGCGCGGAAGAATTTGTCACCATGCGCTAAGAAAGGGGACGCTGGCTGCACATCAGTCGCCAGCCTCCACCACTGCGTTGCCGCTCTCATCCCACCAGCGGAAGAGTTCGTGACCATGCGCTAGCGGCATCCCGCCCTCAAAAACCCGGCCAAGGCCGGGTTTTTTCTATCTTGTCGCTCAGTAACCCCCGCTTTTTACGCCGATTTTACGCCCGTCATCGGGCGCTTTATGGCGCCTTTACGCCCCTTCTTCATACCCTTGAGACGTCAATTACAGCCAAGGGGGCGATGTGGTTTTACATCGGCTTTCGGCGCTAATCATCTCAACGGAGTCGTTATGAATTGGCTATATCTGCTGCTGGTCCTCGCCCTGCTGGGTTATCTGCTGCGTGCGTTAACGCGCAGCCACGAGTGAGGGACTTGAAGATGCGGCAAGTAATTATCCATCCGGTGGCCTGCGGGCAGCCGGGCCTCGCGGGCTATCCAATGCGTGCACTGATGCACAGTGACCACGAGTGAGGGATCCAATATGTGGCAAGAAATAATCTATCCGGTGGCCTTCGTGCTGCTGGTGCTGCTGCCGGCACCCCTGCTCGGCAACTACATGTACAAGGTGTTCGAGGGGCAGAGTCGCTGGCTATCCCCCATCGAGCGAGCGACTATGGCCTGTTGCGGCACCGATGGCCGGGAGCAGGACTGGAAGTCCTACGCCCTCAGCCTGCTGGCCTTCAACGGCGCCGGCTTCGGCCTGCTGTTCCTGATCCTGATGGCGCAAGGCCTGCTGCCCCTCAACCCGCAGCAACTGCCCGGCCTGAGCTGGCAAATGGCCTTCAACACCGCGGTCAGCTTCATGACCAATACCAACTGGCAAGCCTATTCCGGTGAGGCCAGCCTCTCCTACTTCAGCCAGATGGTGGGGCTCACCACCCAGAACTTCGTCTCCGCCGGCACAGGCGCGGCCGTCGCCATCGCCCTGTTCCGCGGCATAGCCCGCCAGCAAACCACCCACCTTGGCAACTTCTGGCAGGATCTGGTGCGCTTCTGCCTCTATGTGCTGCTGCCGATGGCGCTGATCATGGCGCTGCTGCTGGTCTGGCAGGGCGTGCCCCAGACGCTGTCGGCCTATCTGCCGTTCCACAGCCTGGAAGGTCAGGAACAGCTGCTGCCGCTCGGCCCTGCCGCGTCCCAGATCGCCATCAAGCAGCTCGGCTCCAACGGCGGCGGCTTCTTCGGCATCAACTCGGCCCACCCGTTCGAGAACCCGACCGCCCTGACCAACTGGCTGGAGATGGTCGCCCTGCTCACCATAGCCGCCGCCATGGTCTGCACCCTGGGCCGCTACGTGAAGGACCTGGCCCACAGTCGCGCCATCCTCATCGCCATGACCATCATGCTGGTGCTGGGGCTCTGCCTCTCCCTCTCCCAGGAGATAAAGCCGGATCCCGCCCTCGCTCACCTCACCACTCAGATGGGCAACTGGGAAGGCAAGGAGAGCCGCTTCGGCCCAGTGCTCTCCAGCATCTGGGAAGTGGCGACCACGGCCGCCTCCAACGGCTCGGTCAACGCCATGCACGACAGCTTTGCCCCGCTCGGCGGCATGGTCGGCATGGTCAACATGCTGCTGGGTGAAGTGGTGTTCGGCGGCGTGGGTGCCGGTATCTACGGCATGATGCTGTTCGTGCTACTGACCGTGTTCCTGTGTGGCCTCATGGTGGGTCGCACCCCGACCTATCTGGGCAAGCGCCTCGGCATCACCGAGATGAAGTGGGTGGTCGCCAGCATGCTGGTGATGCCGGTCGGGGTATTGGTGATCGGTGGTGTGACCCTGCTGATGCCGGATGCCGCCACCATCATCGGTCACGACGGCCCCCACGGCCTGTCACGGCTGATCTATGCCTACGCCTCGGCCGCCGGCAACAACGGCTCCGCCTTCGCCGGCTTTGCCGCCGCCGATAGCTGGCAGTGCATCGCCATCGGCCTGGCCATGCTGCTCGGTCGCTTCGGTTACATCATCCCTGTGCTGGCCATCGCCGGCCAGCTCGCCCGCGCCCCGCGCCAGGAGACGGGTGAAGGTGACTTCCCGATCCGGGGGCCACTGTTTATTACCTTGCTGATCATCACAGTACTGCTGATTGGCGGCCTCTCCTTCCTGCCACTGCTGGCACTGGGACCGGTGGCCGAACATCTGAGCCTGATACAGGGAGCTTTCTAATGAGCAAGTCCATCTCCATGACAGCCCGCACCGACAAGGTGAAGGCCAAGAAACAGCGCTCGCAAGTCATACAGGCCATGATCGAGGCGCTCTATCGCTTCAACCCAAAGGCACTGTTTGGCAGCCCAATCCTGTTTACCCTCTGGCTGGCCGCCCTGATGGCGACCGTGGAATCCCTGCTGGGCCAACCCCTGTCGGGAGTGGCCCCCAGCCTGGCCTGGCAGCTGACCGCCTGGCTCTGGTTGACCCTCTGGTTTGCCAACTTCGCCGAGACCCTGGCCGAGGGCCGTGGCAAGGCGCGCGCCGACAGCCTGAAGGCGGGCATGAGCCAGCTCAGGGCCCGCAAGGTCAGCGATCCTCGCGATGGACAGGGGGAATGGGTGCCGGCCACCAGCCTGCTGAAAGGGGATCTGGTGCTGGTGCGCAGCGGCGAGATGATCCCGGCCGACGGTGAGGTGGTGGCCGGCATCGCCTCGGTCAACGAGGCCGCCATCACCGGCGAATCCGCCCCCGTCATCCGCGAGTCCGGCACCGACCGCAGCGGCGTGACCGGCAACACCACAGTGGTCTCCGACGAGATCTGGGTAAAGGTCAGCAACAATCCGGGGGAGAGCACGCTGGATCGGATGATTGCGCTGGTGGAAGGGGCCAAGCGCCAGAAGACCCCGAACGAGATGGCGCTCGATGCCCTGCTGGTGGGTCTGACCCTGATCTTCCTGCTGGTGGTCGCCACCCTGCCCTGGTTCCTCGACTACAACGGTACCCAGGTGCCCAGGCTCTACCTGATCGCCCTGTTCATCACCCTGATCCCGACCACCATAGGCGGCCTGCTCTCCGCCATCGGCATCGCCGGCATGGACCGGCTGGTGAAGCTGAATGTGATCGCCAAGTCGGGTCGTGCCGTGGAGGCCGCCGGTGACGTGCGAACCCTGCTGCTGGACAAGACCGGCACCATCACCTTCGGCAATCGCATGGCCGACGAGCTGATCCCGGCCCCCGGGGTGGATCCCTCCCTGCTGGCCCAGGCGGCCATGCTGGCCTCCCTCGGTGACAATACACCGGAAGGCAAGTCCATCCTGACCCTGGCCGGCAAGAGCATGGCCAAGCCGAGCCAACTGGAGAGTGACAAGTTGATCCCGTTCAGCGCCGAGACCCGGTTGAGCGGACTGGATCGCAACGGTCATCAATATCGCAAGGGGGCTGTGGATGCTGTGCTCAACTACCTCTCCCTCGCGCGCAAGGCGGTGCCGGAGCCGGTCCTGAAGGCGGTCGACAACATTGCCCGCCAGGGCGGCACCCCGCTGCTGGTCTGCACCCACGAGCAGTTGTTGGGGGTGGTGTACCTCAAGGACATCATCAAGCCCGGCATCAAGGCCCGCTTCCAGATCCTGCGTCACATGGGGATCCGCACCGTGATGATCACCGGCGACAACCCGCTGACCGCCGCCGCCATCGCCGCCGAAGCCGGGGTGGATGACTTCATCGCCGAAGCCACCCCCGAGAAGAAGCTGGCCTATATCCGCCAGGAGCAGGCCGATGGCCGCCTGGTCGCCATGTGCGGCGATGGTGCCAACGATGCTCCGGCGCTGGCCCAGGCCGACGTGGGTCTGGCCATGAACGAAGGGACCCAGGCCGCCAAGGAGGCAGGCAACCTGGTAGATCTGGACTCCAACCCCACCAAGTTGCTGGACGTGGTGCTGGTGGGCAAGCAGCTGCTGGTGACCCGGGGGGCGTTGACCACCTTCTCCATCGCCAACGACGTGGCCAAGTACTTTGCCATACTGCCGGCCCTGTTCATCGCCGCCTATCCGCAGCTGGGTGCGCTGAACCTGATGCAGCTGGGCAGCCCGCAGAGCGCCATTCTGTCGGCCATCATCTTCAACGCCCTGATCATAGTGGCGCTGGTGCCGCTGGCCCTGCGCGGTGTCAGCCTGAAGGGATCCGCCGCCAGCCTGCTGCGCCGCAACCTGCTGATCTACGGCGTCGGTGGGCTGCTGGTCCCCTTCATCGGCATCAAGCTGATCGATCTGGTCATCACAGGCCTGGGTCTGGTGTAAGGGGACGCGATGCAGGTTGTGGAAGCGAGGACATCCATGGCCTGCTGGTGCCCCCCATTAATCAGCATCAAGCTGATCGACCTGATCATCATCGGCCTGGGGCTGGTGTAACGACGACATAGCGGGGTGCAAGCCTGGCCTGCACCCCATCAATCTGTTTGGAGCAAGAAAATCATGATAGCAATCAGAACCCTGCTGACCCTGACCCTGCTGCTGGGCGTCGGCTACCCGCTGGCGGTGACCGGGCTGGCCCAGCTGATGTTCCCCTGGCAGGCCAACGGCAGCCAGCTGACCAACGGCAAACAACAGCTGATCGGCAGTGCCCTGCTGGCGCAAAAATTCGAGCGAGCCGAGTACTTCCACTCCCGCCCCTCCGCCAGCGACTTCGCCACCCTAGGCGGTGGCGCATCCAATCTGGGCATGAGCTCACCGCTGCGGGCCGAGTTCGCCAAGGCAGAAGCCAGAGTGCAGGGCGGTGACCCCTCGCCAACCCTGCTGACCCGCTCCGCCTCCGGTCTGGATCCTCATCTGCCGCTGGATGCCGTACAGGCCCAGGTGGAGCGCGTCGCCAAACAGCGGGGGCTGGATCCCGCCGCCTTGACGGAGCGGGTTCAGTCCGGGGCGCAAGCTGGTATCCTTGGCCCCCGGGTGGTCAACATTCTCCAGCTGAATCTCTGGCTAGATAAGGACAATGATGCGTGATGAGGCAAAGGCTGGTGCCTTGCTGGCAAGCCTGGAGCGGGAGTACGGGGATGCGTGATGAGGTACGGGCCGACGCCTTGCTGGCGAGCCTGGAGCAGGAACACAAGGGCAAGCTGAAGGTCTTTCTCGGCGCCGCGCCCGGCGTCGGCAAGACCTACGCCATGCTGCAGGCGGTGCGGGAACAGGCAAGGGAAGGGGTCGATATCCTGATCGGGGTGGTGGAAACCCACGGCCGCCAGGAGACCCTGGCCCTGCTCGACAAGCTCGCCATCCAGCCGCGCAAGATCCATCTCCACCGCCAGCAACGGCTGGAGGAGATGGATCTGGATGCGCTGCTCGAACGCAAACCCGCCATAGTAGTGGTGGATGAGCTGGCCCACAGCAACGCCCCGGGCAGCCGTCACGAGAAGCGCTGGCAGGATGTGGAGGAGTTGCTCGGTGCCGGTATCGACGTCTACTCCACCCTCAACGTGCAGCACCTGGAGAGCCTCAACGATCTGGTCTGGCAACTGACCGGGGTCAGGGTCAAGGAGACACTGCCGGATCAGGTGCTGCTGGAAGCGGACAGCATCATACTGATAGACCTGCCCCCCAAGGAGCTGCTCGGCCGACTCAAGGAGGGCAAGGTCTATGTGCCCCATCAGGCCAAGGCCGCCCTGCAATCCTTCTTCTCCCTCAACAACCTGACCGCCCTGCGCGAGCTGGCGATGCAGACGGCCGCCAGCCACGTGGAGGGGGACCTGCAACTGCAGTGGCAGGCGGCGGGCAAGACCACCCAGCCGCTGCGGGGCAAGCTGATGGTCTGCCTAGGCGATCAGCACGGCTCATCCCTGGTGCGCTACGGTCACCGCTTCGCCCAGCGCCGCCAGCTGCCCTGGCTGGTGGTCCACGTGGACAGCAAGGGGCGCCGCACGGCCGAGCTGGAGCAGGCGCTGGCACTGGCCTCCCAGCTGGGGGCCAAGGTGCTGACCCTCTCCAGCCCGGCGGTCGCCGATACCCTGCTGGAGACAGCCGAACAGCAGCAGGTGTCGCAACTGCTGCTTGGCAAACCCCACAAGGCGCCCTGGCGCCGCTCCCTGGTGCAGCATCTGCTGAAACAGGCGCGGGGGCTCGAGATCACCCTGGTCGACACCGAGAAACGCAGGCCGAGCCTGGGACTGCATCCCTCGGATCCCAAGGACATACGTCAGAGCCTGCTGGCCCTGCTGATCATGGGCATCACCTCGGCCACCGCCTGGGGCCTCTCCCACTGGCTGCCCCCCGCCTCCCTGCCACTGCTGTTCGTGCTGGGGGTGCTGGCCACGGCGCTCTCCACCAGCCTGGTGCCGGCCATACTGGCGGCGGTGCTGGGCTTCGTCGCCCACAACCTGTTGTTCACCGCCCCCCACTTCTCCCTGAGCGTGGCCAGTCACAGCGATCTGCTCAACCTGTTCGTGCTGCTCATCGTCGGCATGGCGGCCGGGCGGCTCGCCTCCCGCCAGCGCCAGCAGCTGGTGGGCCTGCGCGAGACCCAGCAGCTCGGCAACGCCCTGCTATCGCTGAGCCAGGGGCTGGCCACCGCCAGCAGCCCGGAAGAGGTGCTGCGACAAGGCGCCCAGGCCATCTCGCGGGCCCTGGGCCAGCCCGTCTTCGCCCTCGATGAGGATTACCAGTACCGGGCGGGAGACGAGCAGAAGCCACCGGGCCAGACCGACAAGGCGGCCATCGACTGGTGTCTGGCCCAGAAGCTGAGCGCCGGGGCCCACACCGCGACCCTCAACGCGGCCGAGGCCCAGTATCACCACCTCACCGACGAGCTGGTGCTGGGCATCCGGCTGAGCAACCCGCTCGCCTCCTCGGCCGAACATCAGTTACAGGCGCTGCTCACCGATATCCGCGCCGCCCTGGCCCGGATCGACCTGAACGAACGGCTGGCCGACAGCCAGCTGCAGGCGGAGACCGACAGGATGCGTGCCGCCCTGCTCTCGTCGGTTTCTCACGATCTGAAGACGCCGCTCGCGACCATCATGGGGGCCGGCAGCACACTGCTGGAATATGGTGACCGGATCAGCGCAGAGGATCGCAGCGAACTGCTGCATTCGGTGCAGGACGAGGCCCGTCGCCTGCACGGCTATGTGCAGAATCTGCTGGACATGACCCGCATCGGCTCGCCGGACTTCCAGCTGAAGCGGGACTGGGTCGATCTGGCCGATCTGGTGGAGAGTGCCCGCAAGCGGCTCGAATCCTCCTGGCGCCAGCACAAGCTGCTGATCCACTTCGATCAGCAGATCCCCCAGCTCTATGTGCACGGTGCCCTGATCGAGCAGGTGCTGGTCAACATCCTCGACAACGCCTCCCGCTACTCACCGGCCGGCACCCCCATCGAGTTCAAGGTGATGCTGGCCACGCCGGATCTCATCATCGACATCATCGACATCGGGGTCGGCATCGCCGAGTCGGATCGGGACAAGATCTTCAATCTGTTCTACACCCAGCCGGTCGGCGATTGCGGCAGCCGTGGCACCGGGCTTGGCCTCGCCATTTCCCGCGCTATGATAGAGGCTCATGGCGGCCGCATCTGGGCATTTTCCGGCCCCAACGGCAACGGCACCTGCATGCGCCTCTCCCTGCCGCTCGCCCTCAACTCACCGGAGGTGTGATGGATTGCATTCGTTGTACTGGCGCCATGGAGGCGGTCCTCTTCCCTTGCCAGTGCCATCCCCCCCTGTTCGCCCGGAGGCCAGATGGCTCATATTCTGGTCATTGATGATGAGATGGCGATCCGCCGCTTCCTGCGCATCAGCCTGATCGCCGAAGGCCATCAGGTCAGCGAGGCGGTCGGCGTCAACGACGGGCTGGAGCAGTATCGCCACCTCAACCCGGATCTGGTGATCCTGGATCTCGGTCTGCCCGATGGGGATGGCATCCAGATCTTGCAGGCGATCCGCGAGCACCACCAGCACCCCGTGCTGGTGTTGTCGGCGCGGGATTCGGAGCAAGAGAAGGTGCGGCTGCTGGACGCGGGGGCCAACGACTACATGAGCAAGCCGTTCGGCATCCAGGAGATGATGGCGCGGATCCGGGTCCTGTTGCGGCAACGGGCCGGCGTCAGCAGTGGCGAGTGCCGCCACTTCCCCCACTGTGGCCTGAGCCTGGACGCCAGCAGCCACAAGGTGAGCCTACACGACGAGGAGATCCCCCTGTCGCGCAAGGAGTTCGCCCTGCTGCAGGCGCTGGTGTGCCACCCCGGCAAGCTGGTGATGCAGACCCAGCTGCTCAACGACATCTGGGGACCTAGCCACAAGGAGGATACCCACTACCTGCGCATCGTCATCGCCAGCCTGCGCAAGAAGCTGGGGGATAATCCCCAGCAGCCTAGCCTGATCGAAACCGAGTCCGGTATCGGCTACCGTTTTATCGGCAGCTGATGTTTCAGCAAGAAGCTGGGCGACAACATTCCCAGCAGCCCAACCGGATCGAAACCGAGTCCGGTATCGGCTACCGTTTTATCGGTAGCTGATGTTTCAGCAAGAAGCTGGGCGGCAACAGCCCCAGCAACCCAACCTGATCGAAACCGAATCCGGCATCGGCTACCGTTTTATCGGCAGCTGATGTTTCACGTGGAACGCCGCCAACCGCACAGCAGCGCCAGCAAGCCACAGCCGCTGAGCAAGAGACCGAGATCCTGCACGGCCGCCGCCACCGCCAGCCCCAGGCTGAGCAGCAGATAATAGCTCAGCCCGAACAGGGCACCGGCGCTGCCCGCCACCTCCCGATAGGCCAGCAAGGCCTGACTCAGCACGTTCGGGATCGCGATCCCGAAGGCCACCACCACCCCCATCATGGGCAGCAGGAACCAGAGGGTCGCCTGACTCACCCATACCGCGAGCCCAGCCCCCAGTGCCAGGGAGGTCGCCAGCCGGATGAGCAACGCCGGCGACCACCCCCTGCCCAGCAGGTAGCGGTTCAGCAGGCTGCCGAGCAGGGTCGCCAGCGCCAACACCAGGCCGGAGTAACCAAACTCGATGCTCTGCCTGCCCTGCTCGGCAAACAGAAATGGCGCCAGGCTGTAGTAGCCGAACAGCATGCAGTTGAACAGGGCGACCAGCAGGGTGCTGCGCCAGAGTCCGGCATCCCGCGCCATACGGCAGGCCAGTGGCCACAGTGCGACTCGGGTCATGGTCGATGGGCGGGTCTCCGGCAACCGCCAGCTGGCAGCCAGCCCCAGCACCAGGGCCAGCAGCAACAAGCCACCGAAGACGCCGAGATAGCCAAACCGCTCGGCCAGCAGGCCACCGCTCACCAGCCCCAGCACGGGGCTGAGGGAGAGCGCCACCCCCATCACCGAGAAGATGCGGGCCAGCTCGCCGCCTTGATAGCTGTCGCGCAGCATGGTCTGGGTCACCACGGATCCCACGGCGGCACCAAAGGCCGAGATGACCCTGGCCAGCAGCAAGGTTTCAAACTGTCCTGCCAGCAGCGCCAGCAGGGTGCCAAACCCGTAGGTCAGCAGACCGGCCAGCATGGCCGGGCGCCGCCCGATCAGATCGCATAGCCGCCCCCAGCAGACAACCCCCAGCGCAAACGCCAGGAAATAGACCGACAGGGTCTGGGACGCCTGGCCATCACTCACCCGGAACTGGCTGGCGATATGGGTCAGCGCCGGGCTGTAGATGGTCTCTACCATCTGGGGAAACATCATCAGTCCGACCATCAGCCAGCGCGGCGGCAACTTGTTGTTCATGACAAACCTCCTCAACGAGAGGCTGCCAGTCTAGAGAGATGCGAGATGTCTGATTACAATATCCAGGACTATAAACATCAATAATCGGACACATGGCCTTTATTCTTCCCGATCACCCTTTTGACCCGGATCGGCTGGCTGGCGGCGTGATCGGCATCGCCTCCGCGCTGGGCTGGCATGACTCGGGTCTGCACCGGCATCAACGCCACCAGCTGCTGTTTGCCCAGGCTGGCTGCATGAGCATCGAGCTGGATAATCGGCTCTGCCTGCTGCCGCCCAGTCGGGCTGCCTGGCTACCAGCGGGCAGCCCTCACAGGGTGCTGATGCGCGGGGTGGTGGCCTACCGCTCCCTCTATTTCACGTTACTGCCAGAGCTGCCCACCAGTGTGCAGGTGATGGCAGTCAACCCGCTGCTGCGGGAGATCATCGAGCGGATGGCATTCTGGCCATGGGACAAACCCGAGCGGGAGCAGCACCGGACGCTGGCACTCTTCATGGAGGAGTTGGCGCAAGCACCGCAGGAATCCTGGCAACTGCCGCTGCCGTCCGATCCGCGTCTGGCAGCCTGGTTAGGGGAGATAACAGGGGGTGACACCCTGCCCGCTCGGCTCAACCGGCTGGCCGAGCGGGTGGGTGCCAGTGACAAGACCATTGGTCGTATCTTCATGCGGGATACCGGCATGAGCTATCAGGCCTGGCGCCAGCAGTGGCGCCTGTTGCGCGCCATGGAGCTGTTGGCCGAGGCCGTGCCCATCAGCCGGGTCGCGGCGCAGCTGGAGTTCTCCAGCGACAGCGCCTTCATCGGCTTCTTCAAGCAGCACACGGGGCAGACCCCGCTGCGCCATCTCAACTCTCTGGGTGAGTCTCATCGGCCGAGCTCGCCTCCACCACCAGGGTATCCAGTGCCAGCGGCTTGAGATTGCCGAGGGCCTCTTGCACCACGGCGTGGGATGCCGCCTGCTGCTGGGCCAGCATCTCCTGCCCCAGTTTGACGGTATCCAGCTCGGGTCTGGGGATCTCGTTGGCCATGACGTTCAGGCTCAGGGTGCTCAGCATCAGGACGGCGATCAGGGTTTTCATCTGGTGTTCTCCGGTATGGTTGAGATGACCAGATAGCTATTCCAAGAGTCGTGCCAAATTTACAACACCATGATTTTGTTTAAATTAATTGTATTTTGAGTACCTAATCAAGCATGTGCACCGATCTGGCTGGTCATTTTTAAACCTATAAGTGGTGTTTTTTACCACGCTTGATTTTTGGTCCATGTTCCACGTGGAACGTCCGGTTATTTTGATCGACACCCGCTTTTAAACTGAGCTATGGTGCTACATCCCCGTAACCCAATCTGGATCCGTCACCGAATGGAATTTTCCTTGTTCGGCGAGAAGTTCACTCGCCACGCTGGCATTACTCAACTCATGGATGACCTCAATCAGGGGCTGACCAATCCGGACGCCATCATGCTGGGTGGCGGCAATCCAGCCCCGATCCCCGCCATGCTGGAACGCTTTCAAGCCGAAGCCAAGACCCTGCTCGACAATGGCGAGCTGGTGAAAGCCATGGCCAACTACGATGGCCCGCAAGGCAAGGACAGGTTCACCAAGGCGCTGGCCGCCCTGCTCAAGAGAGAGCTAGGCTGGGACATCTCGGCTCGCAACATCGCCCTGACCAACGGCAGCCAGAATGCCTTCTTCTATCTGTTCAACCTGCTGGCCGGTGAGTTCGCCGATGGCCGCAAGAAGAAGGTGCTGTTCCCCCTGGCCCCCGAATACATCGGCTATGCCGACTCGGCGCTGGCCGACGACCATTTCGTCGCCTACAAGCCCACCATAGAGAAGTTGCCAGACGGCCAGTTCAAGTACCACGTGGATTTCGAGAGCCTGCAGGTTGGCGACGACATCGGGGTGATCTGCGTCTCCCGCCCGACCAATCCCACCGGCAATGTGCTGACCGACGAGGAGATCGAGCATCTCGATCAGATCGCCCGTGACAAGGGTATTCCGCTGCTGCTCGACAACGCCTACGGGGTGCCCTTCCCCGGCATCATCTTCAGCGAGGCCAAGCCGTTCTGGAATGCCAACACCATCCTCTGCATGAGCCTCTCCAAGCTGGGTCTGCCGGGTACCCGCTGCGGCATCGTCATCGCCGACGAGAAGATCATCCAGGCCATCACCAACCTGAGCGGCATCATCAACCTGGCACCGGGCAGCCTGGGGCCGGCACTCACCATTCCGATGATCGAGAGCGGCGAGATCATCACCCTGAGCGAGCAGGTGGTGAAGCCTTTCTACCGGCAGAAGGCAGAGCTGGCGGTGCAGCTGTTGCGCGAGGCCATCCCGGATCCCCGCTTCCACATCCACAAGCCGGAAGGCGCCCTCTTCCTCTGGCTCTGGTTTGAGGATTTGCCAATCCACAGCCAGACACTCTATGAGCGCCTGAAGGAGAAGAACCTGTTGATCGTGCCGGGTCACTACTTCTTCCCCGGCATCGATGATCCCGAGTGGCGCCACAGCCAGGAGTGCATTCGCCTCAACTACTCCCAGAGCGAGGATCTGGTGCGCCGTGGCATCGCCATCCTGGCCGAGGAGATCAACGCTCTCTATGCGGAACAGTAACCACGTTTATTCACCTGGCTCTAAAAAAGTCGGACTGAATTAGACAGAGGTATACTAGGAGGCTCATTAGAATTCCCTTCAATATCATCATATTGAAGGGTTGCTCATGGATAGTGTTGAAATCCTGCTGGCCGAACTGGCCATGCAGTTACAGCTCTCTTCGCTTGCCTTCGATGAGAATGGCAATTGCCCACTTCTTATCGACGGTGAACTTCCACTTGTCTTGCACCAGGAGCCATGTGCCTTGCTCATCATGGCTCCTTTAGTACTCCCCGCATCACCTTTCGACAATGCCGAGTTGCATCGCCACATGCTCACTGTCGCGCTGAATCCCGCTTTCGATAAAGAACCCGGCATTGGCTGGCACCCTGCACTCGAGTTGATTGCCTACCGGCGCCATGCCCTGGATGGGATGACAGCCGGTCAGTTAGCCCTGCATCTGGGCGACTTCATCGAGTGGACGCGAACTTTCGTGACGTCTCTACCGCAACCCAGTCCATCCGACACCAAGAGAGGTATTCATGATCGAATTTAAAAGCGTAGCTGCCCTGCAGCATGCAACGCCACAGCAGCAAGCACAGCTAAAAGAGGAAGGTTCCCTGAAGATCGCAGGCAGGGAGTATCGCATCGACTCCGACTTGCAACAGGTTTTGCGCACTCACCCCCAGAGCAGCAAAATTGCCCGCTTTGTTGAAGGGGTCGGCACACTGTTTAGCCAGGGGTCATCAACTTCCATTGCCAAGGCTGCAACTCAGCAGATTTTCTCTACCCCTGGAGCCCAGCAACAACGGCTGCAAAGTGCTGATGCTGTTTCACATGCCCGCATGCTGTTTAAAGACAGCCGTATTACAACGCCGGAAGACGTTCTCGAGCAATTGAGGACCCGGCACCCAGCTACATCTGACAATGAGTATGCAGTGCTGTTTCAACGGGCCATGTCAGAGGCTCTCAAGCAGACGCCAGCCGGACAAAACCTGCTCGCTCTTGTCGGAGATCAGGCTCTGACTCAGCTATCCAACAGACTGACCGATCCAAAACAGTCCATGACCAGTCTGGAGCAACTGTACCGGCAGCCATCTTCAGCACAGGCGATCAACACGCTTGAGCCCCTGCTGATGATTGAAGAGAAGAACCTGCAGGTAGCCCATCAGCACCAACAATCACTCCTCAGTCAGGATCTTGGCCAAGGAGTCTTTGCCGGCACCCTCGAAGAGTCGTTCTACAACCCAACCGGTTTTACCGAGAATGTTGATCGTGCAGCGGCTTGGATTCTTAAAGCTTCAACATCCGGTGGCAACGAGTGGAGTAATTTCACTGCCCTGCTCAGGGAATATAGCCAAGGCTCTCAGGATCTGACTAACGAATCGGTACTTCAAGAACTGCACCGCCAGCTCGTCCCTAATCTCACCCGAGACTATCGTGGACCAGCTATCAGCGGAGGCAGCCTGCCATCCAGTATCGGTGGAGCAGCCATGCTGGACAAACATCTGGCAACCTTGGATAGCAAGGAGCCCCAGCTAGGCAAGAAATTGTTTGCGGCCGTGATTGGTTTTCATGGCTTTACCGATGGAAATGGTCGAATGGGAAGATTGCTTTACGCACTGAGCGAGCTGCGTGAAGGCCGATTCTCCCCTCTCGATTTACCTGCAGAAAATGCCCTGCATGGCATCAAATAAAAATAAAAAAGGCCTGCAATTGCAGGCCTTTTTTTCATTCCGGGATCAGTTGGACAGGGCCAACTGCTCGCTTTGTCCGATGGGGATGGCACGGGGCTTGAGCGCCTCGGGCAGCTCGCGGGCCAGATCTATGGTCAGCAGACCATGCTCCAGCCGGGCATCCCGCACCTCGACATGCTGGCTCAGCTTGAAGGCGAGCTCAAAGTCACGCTCGGCGATACCCTGGTGGAGGAACTGGCGCTCCCCGGCGGGAGTCGCCTTGCGACCCTTCACCTTGAGGGTGCCATTCTCGGTCTCCAGCTCCAGCTCTTCACGCTCGAAACCCGCCACCGCCAGGGTGATGCGGTAGCTGTCGTGCTCCCGCTTCTCGATGTTGTAAGGGGGATAGGCCGCCGTCTTCTGGTCAAACAGGCCTTCCAGCTCACGGGCCATCCGCTCGAAGCCGACGGCATTGGAATAGAGATGAGAAAAATCGAGGTTACGCATAATCCTATCCTTCTAATAAGCAACAGGTTGGATCTTCACAGGCCCGTCATCGGCGCCAGGAAGCTTGGTCAAATAAGGGTATTAGCCATTGATCTCTATCTTGCGCGGCTTCATGGCCTCAGGCACCTCACGCGCCAACTCGATGTGCAGCAAGCCATTCTTCAGATCGGCCCCCTTCACCCGCACATAGTCGGCCAGCTGGAAGCGACGCTCGAAACCCCGCTCGGCTATGCCCTGATACAGGTAGTTACGGTCGGTCTCGGCCTGCTTGCTGCCCTTCACCGTCAGCAGGTTTTCCTGAAAGCTCAACTCCAGCTCTTCCTGGGTAAAGCCAGCCACCGCCATGCTGATGCGGTAGTCGTTGTCACCCAGCTGCTCGATGTTGTAGGGGGGATAACCGGCATTGCCATTGCTGGCCGCAGATTCGATGAGATTGGCCAGACGATCGAAACCGATGGCAGAACGATAGAGCGGAGAAAAGTCGATAGAACGCATAGTATTACCCTCTTGTGAGCGATAACGGATGGTTTGCCCTCCTGTCGGACGGGCGGCTGGTCGAAACCTCTGTCGAGCGTTCCGGCCTTGTTACCTATATAGGGTCCGGCTTTTTGCTTTCAAGGGCGAGAATCAAAGAAATTTTTCGAGTTTGTCCAGCACACAATCGTATCGTTCAGCTGGCCCGATAGGATCGATAATCGACCCGTGGGCCACTCATCGCTCCCCGCATCCCTCGTCATACTGGTGGCACACTCACTCGCCACCAAGGATGCAATGCCATGCACATTACCCAGGTTCGTAACGCCACCCTGCTGATCGACTATGCCGGTACCCGCTTTCTGATCGATCCCATGTTGTCTGCCAAGGACAGCCTCCCGGGCTTTGAGGGGACGGCCAACAGCCACTTTCGCAACCCCCTGGTCGAGCTGCCACTGCCCTTGGCGGAACTCATCGATGTGGATGCGGTGATCGTCACCCACGATCATCCTGACCACTGGGACCTGGCCGCACAGCAGCAGATCCCCAAACACCTCCCGCTGTTCGTGCAACACCAGAAGGATGCAGACAGCATCCGGGCCTGCGGTTTCCATGATGTGCGTCTGCTGGACGAGTCGGCAGAGTTTGCCGGTATCCGGCTGCAACGGACCGAAGGCCAGCACGGCAGCGACGATGTCATGGCCGTGCTGGGTGAACGGCTGGGAGAGGTGTGCGGCGTGGTCTTCTCCCATCCTGACGAGAAGCGCCTCTATCTGGCGGGTGATACCGTCTGGAACAAGATGGTCGAACATAGCCTGCGACAGCACAGACCCGAGGTGGTCATCCTGAACTGCGGCGACGCCCGGGTGCCGGGGCTCGGCTCCATCATCATGGGCAAGGAGGATGTAAGAGCCGTCTACCTGGCCGCGCCGCAGGCCACCCTGATTGCCAGCCACATGGAAGCCGTCAATCATGCGGTGTTGTCACGGGATGAGCTGCGCGGCTTCCTAGATGAACACGGTATGACGGCGCGGGTGCTGGTGCCAGCCGACGGCGAGACCCTCTCGCTGTGATGAGTCGAAGGGCCGAGTATGGCCCTTCGACTTTGTTCATCCAGGGATTATCATCGTCATTCCACGAGCAGAGGAGTCCGCCGTCATGTCCACCCCGATAGTCGCCGTCGTGACCTTCGATGATTTCAGCCCCTTCCACTGCTCGGTGCCCTGCCTCATCTTCGGGGATAGCATGATGCCGGGCCACTCACTGTTCGAGCTCAGGCTCTGCGCCGGCGACGGCACCAGCCAACCCGGCTCATCCCAGGGCTTTCGTATCGAGGTCACTCACGGCCTGGCAGGGTTGGCCGAGGCGGACATCATCATACTTCCCTTCTGGCGCGATCCGGCCGAGCGACCCGCCCAGCCGCTGCTCGATGCGCTGGTGGCGGCCCACGCCCGAGGCGCACAGGTAGTGGGGCTCTGTCTCGGTACCTATGTGCTCGCCTATGCGGGGCTGCTCGAGGGGCGCAGGGCATCGACCCACTGGGAGTATGAGCAGGATTTCATCCGCCGCTTCCCCCGTGTATTGCTCGATACCAACGCCCTCTATGTGGATGACGATGGGCTGGTCACCTCGGCCGGCACGGCCGCCGGGCTGGACTGCTGTCTCTATCTGGTACGCCAGCGTCATGGCAGTGCGATTGCCAACAAGCTGGCACGCAGACTGGTGATCCCTCCCTACCGGGAAGGGGGCCAGGCCCAGTTCATCGAGCAACCTGTGCCCGCCTCCACCCAGGATGCCAGGATAAACCAGCTGCTCGATCATCTGCGCGCTCAGCTGGCGCAGCCCCATACCCTGGATAGTCTGGCCGATCGGGTCCTGATGAGCCGCCGCACCTTCACCCGCCGCTTTCATCAGGCGACCGGCCTCTCCGTCGGGGAATGGCTGCTGGCAGAGCGGCTCAGGCGCAGCCAGGAGCTGCTGGAGACCAGCAACCACTCGGTGGAGCGCATCGCCGAACTGGTAGGATTGAAGACCGCGATCTCCCTGAGGCAACACTTTCGTGCCCGCTTCAAGGTAGTGCCGAGCGAATGGCGACGTGCCTTTCGTGGCGGCAGGGAGTGAGAGGTACTCCTCTCCCTGTCCCGGCTCTCCCAAACATGGCACCCTGACCATAGATCCCGAGGAGCCACCCAATGTCCCGTTCCGAACGCCTGCTGGCCCTGCTCCAGTTGCTGCGCGGCCACCGTTACGCCATCACAGGCACCGAACTGGCCAGCCAGCTTGGTATCAGCCTTCGCACCCTCTATAGAGATATCGCGACCCTGCAAGCCCAGGGTGCGCATATCGAGGGAGAACCGGGGATCGGCTATGTGCTGCGTCCCGGCTTCATGCTGCCTCCGCTGATGTTCAGCGAAGAGGAGCTGGAAGCCCTGGTTCTGGGCTCCCGCTGGGTAGTGGCCCATGCCGACAGCGCTCTGAGCATCGGAGCCAGCAGTGCGCTGGCCAAGATAGAGGCCATACTGCCTGCCGAGTACCGCCAACAACTCCATGCCAACGCCCTGCTGGTAGGGTCATCCCGCAGCCATGCACGCACGGACGAGGCCCCCCTGCGCGGTGCCATTCGCCAGCAGCGCAAGGTCACCCTGCATTATCACGATCTGAAAGAGGCGAGCTCCGAGCGCACCGTCTGGCCATTCGCTCTTGGCTACTTCGATCGGGTGCGGGTCCTGGTGGCCTGGTGCGAACTGCGGCAGGGCTTTCGCCACTTCCGGGTGGATCGCATCAGCCAGATGCACATGGAGGAGTGCGGCTACCCCAAGAGTCGGGTGTTGCTGCTCAAGGAGTGGCGAGCAACCCAGCAGATCCCGCAGCCAAGATTCATTGCTGACAGAAACTGACAGTCGGGACCCTCATGCTGACGGGGTCGGCGCCGATGCGCCATTCCCCAGTGAGAAGGAGTGTCATCATGCTTGTCCCCCAGTTCACCATCCTCTACGTCGCCAACCCGGCCCGCAGCGCCCTCTTCTATCACGAACGGTTCGGTCGCCCTCCGGTCGAAGAGTCCCCCACCTTCGCCATGTTCGTCTTCGAGTCGGGCGCCAGGCTGGCACTCTGGTCCAGTGCCACGGTCGAGCCCAAGGTCACGCAAGAGGCCGGCGCCATGGAGCTGGCTTTCCCTCTGCCTGACGATGCCAGCGTCGATGCCGTGTTTGCAAAATGGCAGTCACATGGCCTGACCATAGCCCAGCCACCAACCCGAATGGAGTTTGGCTACAGCTGCATGGCGCTCGATCCGGACGGCCATCGTCTGCGCTTCTACTGCCTGGCCGCCGAGCTGCTGGCCTGACGAGAGGTGGTGGGCTAGTGATAGACTGGAAATAGTCATCAGGTGCGGTGTTTCACGTGGAACATCCATCAAGATCCAAGCCCATCCGGAAGCGGGCCATCCCAAGCAAACGGCTCAAATCCCGCAGATTACCGATATAAAAAAGCCGGTCCTTGTGACCGGCTTTTTACTGTCTGCCTGACGGCGTCAATTAGACGTCGAGGTTCGCTACCCGCAGGGCATTGGTCTCGATGAAGTCACGACGCGGCTCGACGGCATCCCCCATCAGGGTGGAGAACAGCTGGTCGGCACCGACGGCATCGTCGATGGTGACCCGCAGCATGCGGCGCGCTTCCGGATCCATGGTGGTTTCCCACAGCTGCTCCGGGTTCATCTCACCCAGCCCTTTATAGCGCTGGATGTAGATGCCGCGCTTGCCTTCGCTCATCAGCCAGT
Source organism: Aeromonas sp. sia0103 (assembly GCF_963895295.1). NCBI lineage: Bacteria > Pseudomonadati > Pseudomonadota > Gammaproteobacteria > Aeromonadales > Aeromonadaceae > Aeromonas > Aeromonas sp. sia0103. The sequence continues at coordinate 66,702 of NZ_CAWQKG010000063.1, forward strand.
CGACGGCTTCCACGAAGTTCGCGACCGGTTTGACCTTCTCGCCCCGCTTGATGAAACCGCCGTCCTCGATCAGGTTGGCGATCTCCTTGCCCAGGGAGACCAGCTGACGGTATTCACCGGACTGCAGGAAGTCGTAGCTGATCGCGTATTCACGATCCACACCGTGCTGACGCACCACGGCGTGCGGCACGAACAGGCTGCGCTCTTCGTCGCGACGCACCTGCATCTGGTACTGGATGCCGTGGTTGCTCTCGTTGAGCACGGCTTCCATGCTCTGACACCAGGCCTGCAGGTCGCTCTCGCTGGCCAGCAGGGTCTCGTTCAACTCAGGCTGATAGATCAGCTGGGTCAGCACGGCATCCGGCGCACGGCGAGACATGCGGGTGATCAGGTGGGAGACGGCGCGGTGCTGGTTGACCAGACGCTCCAGCGCCTCGCCACCGATGGCCGGGGCAGATTCGTTGACGTGCAGGGTCGCACCATCCAGCGCCATGGAGGTCTGGTACTGCAGCAGCGCATCTTCATCTTTCAGATACTGCTCCTGCTTGCCCTTCTTGACCTTGTACAGCGGCGGCTGGGCGATGAAGACGTAGCCACGCTCGATGATTTCCGGCATCTGGCGGTAGAAGAAGGTCAGCAGCAGGGTCCGGATGTGAGCACCATCGACGTCCGCATCGGTCATGATGATGATGTTGTGGTAGCGCAGCTTGTCCGGGTTGTACTCGTCACGACCGATGCCACAGCCCAGGGCGGTGATCAGGGTGCCCACCTCTTGCGAGGAGATCATCTTGTCGAAACGGGCCTTCTCCACGTTCAGGATCTTGCCCTTGAGCGGCAGTATGGCCTGGTTCTTGCGGTTGCGACCCTGCTTGGCGGAGCCGCCAGCAGAGTCCCCTTCCACTATGTAGAGTTCGGACAGGGCCGGGTCTTTTTCCTGGCAGTCCGCCAGCTTGCCGGGCAGGCCGGCGATGTCCAGCGCGCCCTTGCGGCGGGTCAGCTCACGCGCCTTGCGGGCGGCCTCGCGGGCACGGGCCGCATCGATGATCTTGTTGACCACGATCTTGGCATCGCTCGGGTTTTCCAGCAGGAATTCACCCAGCTTCTCACCCATCGCCTGTTCAACGGCGGTCTTCACTTCGGACGAGACCAGCTTGTCCTTGGTCTGGGAGGAGAACTTGGGATCCGGCACCTTGACCGAGATGACCGCGATCAGGCCTTCACGCACGTCGTCGCCGCTGGCGGCCGACTTGGCCTTCTTGCTGTAGTCCTCTTTATCCATATAGGTGTTGAGGGTACGGGTCAGCGCGGTACGGAAGCCCACCAGGTGAGTACCCCCATCCCGCTGCGGGATGTTGTTGGTGAAGCAGTACACCCCTTCCTGATAGGCATCGTTCCACTGCATGGCGACTTCGACGCCGATGCCGTCCTGCTCGGTGGAGAAATGGAACACCTTGGGGTGGATCGGCGTCTTGTTCTGGTTCAGGTATTCGACGAAGGCCTTGATGCCGCCCTCGTAGCAGAAATGCATCTCGCGGCCATCACGCTCATCCTCGAGGCGGATGGACACGCCGGAGTTGAGGAAGGAGAGCTCGCGCAGGCGCTTAGCCAGGATCTCGTAGTGATACAGGGTATCGGTGAAGATGGTCGGGCTCGGCCAGAAGCGCACCTCGGTACCAGTGCCACTGCTGCTGTCGCCGATCTGCTTGAGCGGCGCCTGCGGCTCACCCAGGTGATAGGTCTGCTCGTAGACATGGCCGTTACGACGGATGGTCAGCAACAGCTTGTCGGACAGGGCGTTTACTACGGAGACGCCCACGCCGTGCAGGCCACCGGACACCTTGTAGGAGTTGTCATCGAACTTACCGCCGGCGTGCAGCACTGTCATGATGACCTCTGCGGCGGAACGGCCCTCCTCCTCGTGGATGTCGACCGGGATGCCCCGACCGTTGTCACGCACTGAGACGGAACCGTCTGAATGGATCTTGACCAGAATATCGGAGCAGTAGCCAGCCAGAGCCTCGTCAATGGAGTTATCGACGACCTCAAACACCATGTGGTGCAGACCCGAGCCATCATCCGTATCGCCGATGTACATCCCCGGGCGCTTGCGGACCGCATCCAGGCCCTTCAGCACCTTGATATTCGAGGAGTCGTAAGTATTTTCACTCATAGCTTACTCTCTGCCTTCTCTAACGTTTCGGAGATCTTGCCTTGTTCCACGTGGAACAACTTGCAGTCATTCGCATCCATCATGTCTGCGAGCTGACCGGTGTCGATGGCGGTGATAAACACCTGGGACGCACACTGCTTCAGCCTTGCGGCCAGCAAGCGGCGCTTGTCGACATCCAGTTCAGAGGCAAAATCGTCAATTAAAAATATACAGCCGCGGCTGCTATGTTGATTCAAATAGAGCCCTTGGGCCAGTCGCATGGCACAGACCAACAACTTCAGCTGACCCCTGGACAAAATATCCTGAGCGGGCACCCCGTTCGCCTTGAGTCGCACATCGGCCTTCTGCGGGCCTACCCCTGTGTACCCCAGCGAGCGATCCCGCTCAAACCCCGCCTCCAGCAATTCGCCGAGGGGGCGGTCTTTCTCCCAGCCCCGATAGAAACCGAGACTGATGTCGAATTCCGGCAGAAAATCCGCCGTCATCTCCTTGATCAGGGGCGTAATGGCCTGACAATAACTGGCGCGAAACTCTGCCAGTTCACTCCCCAGCCGTACCAGTTCCTGATCCCAGAACGCCAATTGGCGATACTGGCTGCTCTGGCGCAGCAAGGCGTTACGCTGCTTCAGCAGCCGCCGCACTCGTCCCCACAGAGAGAAGAAGGTCGGCTCCTGATGGAATACGCCCCAATCCAGCCAGGCCCGGCGCGCCTGGGGCCCGCCGGTCAGCAGGTTGAAACCATCGGGATGGATCAACTGGACCGGCAGCAACTCCGCCAGCTCGGCCAGCCGCTGGGCCTGGGCCCCGGCGATCTTGAGCTGGGTCTCGCCACTCTTGTCCTTGGCGAGCCCGATGGGCACCTGACGCCCCTCCAGCTCGCACTGGGCAAACAGGGTGAAGGCCCGCTCCCCCTGGCGGATGACCCGCCCGGTCAGGTGAGTGCGAAAGGAACGACCGAGACCGAGGTAGTGAATGGCTTCCAGCACGCTGGTCTTGCCGCTGCCATTGCACCCGACCAGGATATTGAGACCGGGGGACAGCTTGAGACTGGCCTGCTGGATATTGCGAAAATCACTGAGCTGGAGCTTGACCAGGGACACGACTAGATCCGCATCGGCATCACCACGTATTGAGCATCTTGACTGTCAAAGTCCTCAATAATGGCACTGCTGATGGAATCGCTCAGGCTGATCCGGATCTGGTCACATTTTAACGTATTCAACACGTCCAGCACATAGGAGACGTTGAAGCCGATCTCCATCTCGCTGGCCTCGTATTGTACGTCAAGCAGCTCTTCCGCTTCTTCCTGTTCCGGGTTATTGGCGGTGATGCGCAGCAGATGTTGCTGCAAATTGAGACGCACCCCACGGAATTTTTCGTTGGAAAGAATGGCAGCGCGGGCGAACGCCTGGCGCAGATCCTCACGACCGGCGATCAGGGCCTTGTCGCTGTTGCGCGGAATGACTCGGCGCCAGTCCGGGAAGCGACCGTCCACCAGCTTGGAGGTGAAGATGAAGCCATCCAGCGCGGCGCGCAGGTTGCTGCGGCCGATCTGCAGCCGTACCGGCTTGTCTTCCGCTTCCAGCAGGCGCACCAGTTCCAGCACCCCTTTACGGGGCAGGATGACCTGATGATCGGGCAGCGATTCCTGTACCACCTCACGGCGGCAGGTAGCGAGACGGTGACCATCGGTGGCGACGGTGCGCAGGCCGTGGCCCTCGCTCTCAAACAGCATGCCGTTCAGGTAGTAGCGCACGTCCTGGCTGGCCATGGAGAACTGGGTCGCATCGATCAGCCTCTTCAGTTCCAGCTGACCGATGTCAAATTCGAGCACGGACTCCCAGTCCTCGATATTCGGGTACTCGGTAGCTGGCAGGGTCGAGAGGTTGAAGCGGGAACGACCGGAGCGGATGATCAACCGTTCGCCTTCGGTGCTGAGGCGGATGTCCGCCCCTTCCGGCAGGCCACGGCAGATGTCCAGCAACTTGCGGGCCGGCACTGTGGTGCGGCCATCCTGGCTGTCGCTGTTGAGATAGACCTGACCGATCATCTCCACCTCGAGGTCGGTACCGGTCAGGGATAACAGACCGTTGCTGACATCGAGCAGGACATTGCCGAGGATCGGCAGGGTCGGCCGGCCACCGAGGGCACCGGACACCAGTTGCAGAGGACGTAACAGGGCCTCACGGCTAATTTCGAGCTGCATCTGTGCTCTCCGTTGTTATCGGGACGAAAGGATTCGAATCAGGTTGGAATATTCGCGCTGCATCTGTCCACTCACCGTTGTTATCAGGAGGAAAGGGTACGGATCAGGTTGGAATAGTCTTCCTTGATGTCGTGACTCTCCTCCTTCAGCTGCTCGATCTTGCGGCAGGCATGAAGAACGGTCGTGTGGTCACGGCCACCAAAGGCATCACCTATCTCCGGCAAACTGTGGTTGGTCAGCTCCTTGGCCAGTGCCATCGCCAGCTGGCGCGGACGGGCAACGGAGCGTGAGCGGCGTTTGGACAACAGATCCGCCAGCTTGATCTTGTAGTACTCCGCCACCGTCTTCTGGATGTTGTCGATGGTGACCAGTTTCTCCTGCAAGGCCAGCAAGTCGCGCAGCGCTTCACGTACGAAATCGATGTTGATGGCGCGGCCGGTGAAGTTGGCGTTGGCGATGACCCGGTTGAGGGCCCCTTCCAGTTCACGGACGTTGGATCTCAGGCGCTTGGCGATGAAGAAGGCGACTTCGTCCGGCAGGTGGATCTGGTTCTCGTCCGCCTTGCGCATAAGGATCGCGACGCGGGTCTCCAGCTCGGGCGGTTCGATCGCCACGGTCAGGCCCCAGCCGAAGCGGGACTTGAGACGATCCTCGACGCCGTTGATCTCCTTCGGATAGCGATCCGAGGTCAGGATGATCTGCTGGTTACCCTCGAGCAGCGCATTGAAGGTATGGAAGAACTCCTCCTGGGAGCGCTCCTTGTTGGCGAAGAACTGAATGTCATCGATGAGCAGGGCATCGACGCTACGGTAATAACGCTTGAACTCTTCAATGGCGTTATTCTGCAGCGCCTTCACCATGTCCTGGACGAAGCGCTCGGAGTGCATGTAGATGACTTTGGCGTCTTTCTTGCGCTCCTTGATGGCATTGCCGACGGCGTGCAGCAGGTGGGTCTTGCCCAGACCGGTGCCACCGTAGAGGAACAGCGGGTTATAAGCGCCACCCGGATTGTCGGCTACCTGACGGGCCGCCGCACGAGCCAACTGGTTGGACTTACCTTCGACGAAGTTCTCGAAGGTATAGTTCACGTTGGTGTTGCTCTTGTGGTTCGGCTCGGGCTTGGTTTCCGTCTTGCTTTCCCAGCTCTTCTGCAAGTTATTCACAGGCGCAGCACCCCGCGCCGGCGCTCTGGCGACCGCGACGGGATGGGGACGATTACCTATGTCAAAACGCAGGGTGGGACCATCGACTCCGCAGAGCTCGTTGATGATGCCGTTGACCCGGAGCAGGTACTTGTCGCGTACCCAATCCAGAACGAAGCGATTCGGTGCATACAGGGTCAGAGTATTGTCACTCAACTCCGCTTGAAGCGGCCGGATCCACATGCTGAATTCTGCCGAGGGCAACTCATCTTGCAGCCGGTTTAGGCACTGCTGCCATAGCGAAGCAGTCACTCTAGACTCCCGTCAATTGATTAACTAAAGACCGGCTATTCTACGTTTTTAGCGGCTGGATCTCTAGTTGCCGCCACCCGGATCCAGCAAATAAGATCCTTGACTTTCAAGGATCCAGCGCCTCAGGATCTGATTTCATCCCCAAAGTTACCCACAGCCCCCGACTGGGGTGTGGACAGAATGATTCGATGCTGCCGCGGTTATTTTATATAACCAAATATCATTTATTCTTTATATTTTATTCCAATAACATCAGCGCCAACCCGTGATTACAACTAAAAATACAGAACAACAGAGAGAGGAATCCCCATGACATCCACCATCAAGCTGATCTCCGGCGCCGCCATTCTGCTGGCCAGCCTGTCCGGCCAGGCCATCGCCCAGGAAACCATCAAGGTCGGCATGTCCGGCAAATATTTCCCGTTTACCTTCGTCAAGCAGGACAAGCTGCAGGGCTTCGAGGTGGACATGTGGAACCAGATCGGTGAGCGCACCGGCTACAAGGTGGAATTCGTCACCGCCAGCTTCTCCGGCCTGTTTGGCATGCTGGAAACCGGTCGCGTCGATACCATCTCCAACCAGATCACCATCACCGACGAGCGCAAGGCCAAATACGCCTTCTCCCAACCCTATGTCTATGACGGCGCCCAGATCGTGGTGCGCAAGGGCAACAGCACTATCCAGGGCTTCAAGGATCTGGCCGGCAAGACAGTCGCCGTGAACCTCGGCTCCAACTTCGAAGAGCTGCTGCGCAAAAATGATCCAGAGAAGAAGATCGATATCCGTACCTATGACTCCAGCTTCGAGCAGGATGTCGCCCTGGGCCGCATCGATGCCTTCGTGATGGACCGCGTCTCCACCGCACAGCTGATCAAGGAATCCAAGCTGCCGCTGCAACAGGCTGGCAAGCCGTTCGAGACCATAGAGAACGCCCTGCCCTTCCTGAAGACCCCGGAGAAGCAGGCAGTGCTGAAGAAAGTCGACGACGCCCTCACCGCCATGCGCAAAGACGGCTCCCTGACCAAGATCTCGGAAAAATGGTTCGCAGCGGACATCACTAACAAATAAATGATGGAATTCGATCTCGAGTACACACTGGGGCTGTTTCCCATCTTGCTCAAATACTTGGGCACCACGATGGAAATGGCCCTGTGGGGATTCGCATTGGCACTCGTACTATCGCTGACCCTGGCGATAGTACGGGTGTTTCGCGTCCCCGCGATCCACTGGCTGGCGATGCTCTACATCTCGTTCTTCCGGGGTACCCCCCTGCTCGTCCAGCTGTTCCTGCTCTACTACGGCCTGCCACAACTGTTCCCCATCTTCGTGGGAATGGATGCCTTTACCGCCGCCATCGTCGGCCTGACCCTGCACTTTGCCGCCTACATGGCCGAGTCGATCCGCGCCGCCATTCTGGGTATCCACAAGAGCCAGATGGAGGCAGCCCTCAGCATCGGCATGAGTCGCTATCAGGCGATGCAGCGGATCATATTGCCGCAGGCGGCCCGCATCGCGACCCCATCGCTGATGAACTACTTCATCGACATGATCAAGAGCACCTCCCTGGCTTTCACCCTGGGGGTGGCGGAGATCATGGGCAAGGCGCAGATGGAAGCCTCCTCCTCCTTCAAGTTCTTCGAGAGCTTCATGGCGGTCGCCCTGGTCTACTGGGTCGTCGTCATCATCTTCACCCGCTTGCAGCACCTGCTGGAAGTGCACCTGAACCGTGCCTATTAAAGGAGGTCTGTCATGATTAAATTAACGGGCCTCTCCAAGGCGTTTGACGGTAATCAGGTGCTGAACGGCATCGACCTTGAGGTCAAGAAGGGAGACATAGTAGTCATCATCGGCCCCTCTGGGACCGGTAAATCGACCCTGCTGCGCTGCCTCAACCTGCTGGAGACCCCGGATGCGGGCCGGCTGGCCATCGATGACCTGCAACTGGACCTGGCCAACGCCAGCGAGCAGCAGGCCATAGAGCTGCGCAAGCGTGCCTCCTTCGTGTTCCAGAACTACGCCCTGTTTGCCAACAAGACGGCGCTAGACAACATCGCCGAGGGGCTGATCACCGTCTGGAAGCGGCCCAAGGCGGAGGCGCGTGCCACCGCGCTCGGCATCCTCAAGGACATAGGCCTCGCCGAGAAGCGGGATGCCTACCCGGCGTCGCTGTCCGGCGGCCAGCAGCAGCGGGTCGGCATCGGCCGAGCCATGGCGGCACACTCCAAGGTGATCCTGTTCGATGAGCCCACCTCGGCGCTCGATCCCGAGTGGGTCGACGAGGTGCTCGGGCTGATGAAACAACTCGCCAGCCAGCACCAGACCATGGTGGTGGTGACCCACGAGATCGAGTTTGCCCGTGATGTCGCCGATCGGGTGATCTTCATGGAGGGGGGCCGGATCGTGGAACAGGGCCCGCCGGATCAGATATTGGTCGATCCGCAGGATCCCCGTACCCGGGAGTTCCTGCGCAAAGTACTTAAATAGCTCTCTCTTTGGCGGCCTGGCCGCCTTTTTTCTTGGAGGATCCTTGTTTAACCCCGGGTTGCCAGTATAATTCGGGCCCTTGATCCTTCGGATCCTGTCAACTTTCGCTGCCTCTTCACGAGTTAGAGCAAGATGAGGGGGTACGGCGGATTGACTGGAAGCCGAACTCTGTTTAGAATTCGGCCTCTTTTGCTAGTCGTCACACGCTATAGCTGGCGCGTCGGCTCAGTGTGACAATCAAAACTGTACAGAAATACGGAATCTAATCATGAGTAAACGTACTTTTCAGCCGTCCAACCTGAAGCGCAAGCGCTCTCACGGTTTCCGCGCCCGCATGGCTACTGCCAATGGTCGCAAGGTTCTGGCCGCTCGTCGTGCCAAGGGTCGTGCCCGCCTGGTAGTCTAATGCCTACCCAGCACACCTTCTCTCGGGAGTTACGTCTGTTAACTCCCGAACACTTCAAACGCGTTTTCGCCGAGCCTGTCCGGGCCGCTTCTCCGCAAATTACACTTCTTGCTTGCCCCAATACTCTCGAACATCCCCGTCTTGGCCTCGCCGTGCCCAAAAAAGCACTCAAGCGTGCCGTCTGGCGTAACCGTGTCAAACGAGTGGTACGGGAAAGCTTCCGTCTCAATCAGGCCAACCTGCCCGCTATCGACATCGTCGTCATAGCCAAAGGCGGCGTCAAAGAGATGGATAACGAAGAGTTGTTCAAGTTACTGGAAAAGCTATGGCGCACTCTGTCACGCCGTTGCAATGGGTAGCTATCAAACTGATACGCCTGTATCAGCTAATCATTAGTCCCCTGCTCGGGCCACGCTGCCGTTTCACTCCGACTTGTTCCCAATTTGCGATAGAAGCCATCCGACTTCACGGTTTCATAAAAGGCGTTTGGTTAGCTAGCAAACGTCTATTAAAATGCCATCCCTTATCCGAGGGTGGTTATGACCCGGTTCCGCAACCAAAGCGAAGAAACTGAAGACTATGGAATCACAACGCAATTTACTCCTGATCGGTTTGCTGTTCGTGAGCTTTTTGCTCTGGCAACAGTGGGAGTCCGACAAGGCTCCGAAGCCGGCCCCGACTACCGTGGCCCAAACCGAACATTTCGTACCTGAAGCCGGTCAGACCGGTGATATTCCTCAGGTTTCCGAGCAAGCCAACGCCACCACCGCACGCAAGCTGATCACCGTCTCTTCCGACGTGCTCAAGCTGACCCTGGATACCCAGGGCGGTGACATCGTCTCTGCCGAACTGCTGGCCCACAAGCTGGAAGAAGGCAAGGAGCAGCCGTTCACCCTGCTGACCAGTCAACCTGCGCACCTCTACGTTGCCCAGAGCGGTCTGGTTGGTCGTGATGGCCCGGACAGCCAGGCTCAGGGTCGTCCCACCTACGAAGCCGCCCAGACCAGCTACCAGCTGGCCGACGGTCAGGATCAGGTCGTGGTCCCCATGACCTGGACCGACAGCAAGGGCGTGGTCTTCACCAAGGAGTTCGTGCTCAAGCGCGGTGACTACGCCATTGGCGTCGATTACAAGATCGACAACAAGTCTGCCGCACCCGTCCAGGTACAGTTCTACGGCCAGCTGAAGCAGACAGTGACCACGCCGAAGGACCAGGAAGGTCATGCCATGGTGGCCAGCGCCTACCGTGGTGGTGCCTTCTCCAGCGAAGATACCCGCTACAAGAAGTACACCTTCGACGAGATGAAGGATGCCGACCTGAACAAGACCACCAAGGGTGGTTGGGTCGCCATGCTGCAACACTACTTCGTCTCCGCCTGGGCACCGAATGCCGAGGATACCAACAGCTTCTACAGCCGCGTGATCCCGGGTAAAGACCAGGCCATCATTGGTTACAAGGCGCCGCTGGTTGACGTGGCTGCCGGTCAGCAGGCCGAAGTGACCAGCAAGCTGTGGGTCGGTCCCAAGCTGCAGGATCAGATGGCCAAGGTGGCAAACCACCTCGACCTGACCGTCGACTACGGCTGGCTCTGGTTCATCGCTCAGCCGCTGCACTGGCTGCTGACCGTGTTCCACGGCTTCGTCCAGAACTGGGGTCTGGCCATCATCATGCTGACCTTGCTGGTACGCGGTATCATGTTCCCGCTGACCAAGGCCCAGTACACCTCCATGGCCAAGATGCGCATGCTGCAACCCAAGCTGGCTGCGCTCAAGGAACGCTTCGGTGACGATCGCCAGAAGATGTCCCAGGGCATGATGGAGCTGTACAAGAAGGAGAAGGTCAACCCGCTCGGTGGCTGTCTGCCGATCCTGGTGCAGATGCCGATCTTCATCGCCCTGTACTGGGCACTGATGGAGTCTGTCGAGCTGCGTCACGCGCCGTTCGCCCTGTGGATCACCGACCTGTCGGTGAAGGACCCCTTCTTCGTACTGCCGATCCTCATGGGTGCCTCCATGTGGTACCTGCAGAAGATGAGCCCGACCACCATCACGGACCCCATGCAGCAGAAGGTGATGCAGTTCATGCCGATCATCTTCACCTTCATGTTCCTCTGGTTCCCGGCTGGCCTGACCCTGTACTGGTTGGTGAGTAACGTCATCTCCATTACCCAGCAGACCATCATCTACCGTCAGTTGGAGAAGAAAGGCCTGCACACCCGCAGCTGATCTTCCCCCTGATGACAAAAGAGGCGGCCTTCGGGCCGCCTTTTTTATTACAATGTCCGCAATGACCGACCCTATTACCGAACAGATGAGCCAAGCAAGATGACAACAGATACGATCGTGGCCCAGGCCACCGCCCCCGGCCGGGGTGGCGTCGGCATAGTCCGCGTCTCAGGCCCCGCCGCCGAACGAGTCGCCGAAATCGTACTCGGTCGACTGCCCAGGGTGCGTTATGCCGAATATCTGCCGTTCAAGGATGAGCAGGGCCAGCCGCTGGACCAGGGCATAGCCCTGCTGTTCAAGGCCCCCAACAGCTTCACCGGCGAGGACGTGCTGGAGCTGCAGGGTCACGGCGGCCCCGTCATCCTGGACATGCTGATCCGCCGAATCCTGCAAATTGAAGGCCTCCGCCCCGCCCGTCCCGGAGAGTTCAGCGAACGCGCCTTCCTCAACGACAAGCTGGACCTGGCCCAGGCCGAGGCCATCGCCGATCTGATCGAGGCCTCCAGCGAGCAGGCCGCCCGCAGCGCCATGCACTCCCTGCAGGGCCAGTTCTCCGGCAAGATCCAGCAACTGGTGGAGAGCCTGACCCGGCTGCGCATCTATGTGGAGGCCGCCATCGACTTCCCGGACGAGGAGATCGATTTCCTATCCGACGGCAAGGTGGCGGGGGATCTGTACGGCATCATGGCCGAGCTGGACGACGTACGCGGCGAGGCCAAGCAGGGCGCCCTGCTGCGGGAAGGCATGAAGGTGGTGATCGCCGGCCGTCCCAACGCAGGCAAGTCGAGCCTGCTCAATGCCCTGGCCGGGCGCGAGTCCGCCATCGTCACCGAGATCGCCGGCACCACCCGCGACGTGCTGCGCGAGCACATCCATCTGGATGGCATGCCGCTGCACATCATCGACACCGCCGGCCTGCGCGACACCCAGGACAAGGTTGAGCAGATCGGCATCGAGCGCGCCTGGGCCGAGATTGAGCAGGCCGATCGGGTGCTGTTCATGGTGGATGGCACCACCACGGATGCGATAGACCCGCGGGAGATCTGGCCGGAATTTGTCGATCGCCTGCCAAAAAACATCGGTCTCACCGTGGTACGCAACAAGGCCGATCTGACCGGCGAGGATCTGGCTCCTCGCAGTGAGCTGGGTCACGCGGTCTACCGCATCTCCGCCAAGACAGAGCTGGGGCTGCCCGCCCTGCGCGAGCACCTGAAGGCCTGCATGGGCTTTCAGGGCAACACCGAGGGGGGCTTCATGGCCCGCCGTCGTCACCTGGATGCACTGGAGCGTGCCGCCGATCGGCTGCTGGTGGCCAAGGAGCAGCTTGAAGTCTATGTGGCTGGCGAGCTGGTGGCCGAGGAGCTGCGCCTGGCGCAGGAGTCCCTGTCCGAGATCACCGGCGAGTTCAGCTCGGACGATCTGCTGGGCCGCATCTTCTCGAGCTTCTGCATCGGCAAGTAATGTGGTGAAAAATCAGCAATAAAAAGCAGCCAGTGAGAACATAACACATTGTAAATATTGGACTTTGTTTTTTATTGGCTGTTCTTGCCTGATCTTGTTTCGTGAGAATTTACCCCGAGAGTACCCCGAAGTAACCTCTCGGGGTACTCTCGGGGGACACTTATGAAGATCAGCATCGAAATCCGCGAACCTGACGCCGAAGGCAAGCGCGCTCTGCGCTTAACCTACTACGCCGGTTCCTACCTTGATCCAGTTACGGGCATCCGCAAGCACAAACGCAGCAGAGAGACCCTGGATCTCTTCCTGTACGACAAGCCGCGTACCCCAGCACAGCGTCTCCACAACAAAGAAACCCAGCGGGCAGCCGAAGCCATCCGCGCCAAGCGGCTATTCGAATACGAGACCGGCAAACACCACCTAGATTTCTCAAATGCCCACAAGGCCAGCTTCTTCGAGTACTTCCAGGAAGTGACCGACCAAAAGGCGGCAGGCAGCAAGAGCAACCATTCCATCTGGGTGTCTACCCTTAAGCATTTGCGCCAGTTCCATAAACTGCCTGATCTGACTTTCGAGGAAGTAGATCAGCTGTTCCTGGAGGGGTTTCGGCACTACCTGATGCACAAAGCCCGCACCAAAAGCGCCACGCCACTGAGCCGCAACACCCAAAGTGCCTATTTCAACAAGTTAAGGGCAGCCCTGAACCAGGCAGAGCAGGAGCGGCTGCTACCGGATAATCCGGTACGACGTGTCAAAGCTATCCAGGGGGAGAAGAACAAGCGTGTTTACCTGACCGAGGACGAGGTACGGGCCCTTGCACAGGCCGAGTGCCGCTACGACGTTCTTAAGCGCGCCTTTCTGTTCTCCTGCTGCACGGGCTTACGCTGGTCCGACATTCATCAGCTGACCTGGGCCGAGCTGGAGCCCTTCTATGGTCACTACCGCATCGTCTTCATCCAGAAGAAGACCAGTGGCCTGCAATACCTGGATCTGAATGACATGGCAATGCAGCTGATGGGGCGCTCAGGAAAGACATCGGAGCGGATCTTCAAAGGCCTGAAATACTCGGCCTGGCACAATATGGAGCTCACCCGGTGGGCGTTGCAGGCGGGTATAACCAAGAAGGTCACCTTCCACAGCGCACGCCATAGCTTCGCCGTCATCCAGCTTAACCGTGGCGTCGATATCTATGCGCTCTCCCGCTTACTGGGGCACAGCGAGTTGAGAACCACCGAGATCTATGCAGACATCCTTGAATCACGGCGTAGAGATGCCATGCTCGATTTTCCCAACGTATTGGAGTGATAGAAGATGGGACGCGCCCTTGAAGAGATCCTGGCCAGTGAGAAGCCTGAAGTAGTCGCAGCCGCCAACCGGCAGGCTGCGCTGATACTTAACCAGTTAGAGCAGGAAGCGGATCCTAGTCAGGAAGAGCCAACAGAAACGCCAGCGCCACCCAGCGCTGGCGTAGATGATCTTAGATAATCTAGATCGAATCTCAGGATCGCCCTGCAGCCCAAGTAGCACCTGGGTTTAACTGATTAGGCCTGTGACCAATATCGTGAACTTTGTGACCACTTTCGTGATGGTTTGTGACCATTATCGTGATAGCGCAGGCCGGCCTATGGTGAACCGCCTCTTGGCATGTTCACTGATTGACCAACCCAGTTCAGCCAGTTCATCCAGTGCCTTGCGGACTCGCGATTGCCGCTTGCGGTGGGTGGCCATGCTGGCTTCCTCAGGAAAAACATAAGCAACCAAGGTGTCTAGCTGCACCGTCCGACTCTGGCCAACATCGACCCAGGCACATAGCCGCTGATGCAACAGTCTGGTGATGCTGCCACTCAGGCGCCGCACCTCTGTCATGTCGATACGAACATAGCGGCCAGAGCCCATAATGGCGGAGGTCAGCAAAGGATTGAGCGCCACAAAGAGCCCGTCGGTCAGGGCATCGCTGGCATAGTTCGCCAACAGACGAAAACCGCTGCGCTGGCCTGCTACCTGCGCTATCACCGACACCTTCCATAACCGCTCGACACAGCGGCGCACCGTATTGGTGTCACGAGGGTTGGCGTAGCCAATCTCCTTGGCCAGTTTGTGCAGGCTGCTTTTGACTACCAAGACTCGTTGCTGATTGGCTGCCCAGCGAGGCTCTAGCAGGGTACGTAAGTTGTTGCCCTCCCCGGTAGCGGCAATGGGCTCAATGATGGCGCTATAGTCCTCAACACCAGCCAGGGCAACCAGCCCCTGAAGCACACGAAGGTCATCGGCACCCAGCGGCTCTGGCCCGGAAAACTCAATCTGATTGCCCCCACCGAACCGATACACCGCATCCAGCTTGTCTCGGCGGCGCTGACCAGGAGCGATGGCTCTGAACAATCCTGGGGCCAGACAGTGCATATGGTCGTGCCGGGCATGGGTCAATTCAAAGCAAGGCACGTTTGCCTCCCGCTCGGCGTGTTACGTCCAACCTAGCGGGGTGCAGCACGCCGCCCTCTCCCCGCATCAGCCAGCGCTCTGGTAACGGCGGCACATAGTTGCTTTTACTGACCCCAAACCGCACATAGTGCTGGCTCTGATCCGGCGATACGCCCAGCTGCTGCGCCTCTTTCTTGGTCATAGTGGCGAGATAGGCCTGCCAGCGGACGTTGTCCACCAGTACCGACGAACCACGGCTTGCCTGCTGCAGATCGCCAGCTTCTTGGAATGCCGCAGATTTACTGGTGTGGTGTACAAACAGCACAGCGCATCCCAGCCCCATGGCCAGCCGCTCCAACTGACCCAGTACCTGCGTCATGGCACAGGCCGCGTTCTCGTCAGCATCGTGGAAGCGCCTCAGAGTATCGATGACAATCAACCTCACCCCTTTAGCCCAAATAGCAATCGCTTCCCACCAGTGGCTATCCAACACATTCGGACTGGCACCCTGAAGCGATATCAAACGAAGGTCTCGTTCAACGTTGGCACGAAGTTCAGCGTCAAGATATACGCCCAAGGAAAACAAGCGCTGGTGCAGTACAGGCCAAGGGTCCTCAGCAGGTAGGTAGAGCACAGCCCCCCTGCCCAGATTGCCAAGTCCAATCCAATCCGGCCCACCGGATATCTGCATTGCCAGTTGCAATGCCAACATCGATTTGCCCACTCCTCCCGGCGACACCAAAGCACCAACGCAGCCAACAGGCAGCCCCGGGAGGACAAAATCGAGGGGTCTCGGAGGTTCAACAAAAGCCGACCGGAGATCCTGGGGCCTATGAGATGCGATGAGATCTCGCTCCATAACAGCCTCACAATCGCCCATGACTAGCTTGCCGCACACGCTTGGTCACATGCTCAGTGAGCTCGGCGTCCGGTGAAATGCGGTGGGAGAGCAGCCAGTCCAACAGCTCGGCCCGCTTAAAGTAGATCTTTTTGCCTTGAGGCTTGTAATGCGGCAGACGTTTTTCACTGGTCAGTCGGTATACATAGCTAACCGACACCCCCAGCAGCTCGGCGCACTCCTCGGCAGAAATCACTTCTTTCTGCGCCAGCCCTTGCTGGCGTACCAGCTGTTTAAGCTCATAAAGCTCTTTCAAAATTGATCCATTCGGATCGCTATAAACTGACGAATTTTGCTCACGCATGCAGATTGTCCCCTAGTTACAAACATCAGCATGCAAGAGCGTACCGGGGACCTAACAAAATACAGACCGCTGTAAGTGCCCATTTTGGGCACTTACAGCGATTTTTCGGAGAAAAAAATTTCACATGTGAAAATCTCGCAAAAACTCCATTACCATTGATGCAAAAAAAGATCGAACTTTGTCTTGACGGAACAAAGTCTCATCAGAGACACTAGCCTCCAGCATCATTAGCGATGACGAGATTTTTTGTGAAATTACACCTGTACCAAATCGCCACTATCAGCGCTGGTTATCCATTTCGCGGCAAGATCCCCGAGTATCCAGAGGGGAATCTGGCCGTTGTGCAGATGAAAGACTCCTCGTCAGAGTTCGGTGTCGACTGGATGAGCTGCGTGCGCAGTGAGGCAACTGGCAAAAAAGCGCCGGACTGGCTGCAAACTGGAGATATTCTGGTGGCAGCACGGGGCAACCAAAACTATGCCGTGCTGGTTGATACCCGGCATGCCCCACTGCCAGCTGTGGCGGCCCCCCACTTTTATGTGGTAAGGCCACAATCTGATGCACTGATCCCGGAGTTCCTCGCCTGGCAGCTCAATCAGCAGCCCTGCCAGCGTTACTTCGAACTGCATGCAGAAGGCACCCTGACCAAGAGTATTCGCCGCCAGGTGTTGGAAGAGGCCTTGATTGGGCTTCCATCACTGACAGAGCAACAAACCATTTTGGCAATGGCTCGCACGCTGCTGGAGGAGCGCCAATTGATGCAGCGCCTCCAGCACAATGGCGAGCAGATGATGCATGCCATCGCGACTCGCCTACTTGAACAATCCGATACAGATGCCTCTTGAGGCTCGCATACCCGTTATTACGCCAAGGAAACACCCTTTATGACCGAACAGATCAATCAGGACGTTATCAACAACACCGTTTGGGGTGCCTGCGATATCTTCCGTGGCACCATCAGCCCAGATACTTACAAGGATTTCATCCTCACCATGTTGTTCCTGAAGTACATCTCTGATGTCTGGCAGGACCATTACGACAGCTACAAGAAGCAGTACGGCGATGCGCCAGAGCTTATCGAAGAGATGATGAAGAGCGAGCGCTTTGTGCTGCCCATCGCCGAAATCAAGGATCAGGATGACAAGGTAGTTCAGTCCTTCAAGGCTAACTTTTACAGCTTGTACGAGAAGCGATTCGAACCCGGTAACGGCGAGCGCATCGACGTCTGCCTGCACGCTATCGAAGAAGCCAACGGCACCAAGCTCAAAGATGGCAACAAGAGCGTGTTCCAAGACATCAGCTTCAACAGCGATCGCCTGGGCGAAGAGAAGCAGAAAAACACCATACTGCGCTACCTACTGGAGGCATTTGCCAAGCCGGAGCTCAACCTGAAACCAAGCCGGGTCGGTAACCTCGACGTGATTGGCAACGCCTACGAGTACCTGATCGGCAAGTTTGCCGCCAACAGCGGCCAGAAGGCTGGCGAGTACTACACCCCGCCCGAGGTCTCCGATCTGATGGCCGAACTGCTGGATCCGCAGCTCGGCGATACCATCTGCGATCCCGCCTGTGGTTCTGGGTCGCTCTTGATGAAGTGCGGCCGCAAGGTGGTGCAAAACCACGGCCAGAAACGTTACGCCCTCTACGGGCAGGAGGCCATCGGCTCCACCTGGTCACTGGCCAAGATGAACATGTTCCTGCACGGGGAAGACAACCACAAAATCGAGTGGGGCGATACCATCCGCAACCCCAAACTGCTGGATAACAACGGCGATCTGATGCACTTCGATATCGTGACCGCCAACCCGCCGTTCTCACTGGACAAGTGGGGTCATGACGAGGCAGGGATTGATAAATATGGCCGCTTCAAGCGCGGCATTCCGCCCAAGACCAAGGGGGATTACGCCTTTATCCTCCATATGATCGAAACCCTGAAACCCAAGAGCGGCCGTATGGGCGTCGTGGTGCCCCACGGCGTGCTGTTCAGGGGCTCCAGCGAGGGTAAAATCCGCCAGCAGCTGATCGACGAGAACCTGCTCGACGCGGTGATCGGCCTGCCGGAGAAACTGTTCTTTGGCACCGGCATCCCCGCCGCCATCCTGATCTTCAAAAAAGAGAAAGTGGACGACAATGTGCTGTTTATCGACGCCAGCCGCGACTTCAAGCCGGGCAAGAACCAGAACGTGCTGAGTCCGGAGAATATCGCCAAGATCGTCGCCACCTACCGCAACGGCGGCAATGTCGAGAAATACGCCTATCTTGCCTCGCTTAAAGAGATTAAAGAGAACGACTACAACCTCAATATCCCCCGCTATGTGGAAACCTTCGAGGAAGAGGAAGAGATCGATCTGCTGGCGGTGCGTGCCGAGCGGGAGCAACTCAAAGCCCAACTGACCGAGCTGGAAACCGAAATGGCCAAGTATCTGGAGGAGCTGGGATATGGTGCCTAAGGGATGGTCACATACAACGCTTGGTAAAGTGATGGCATTCAAGAATGGCTTGAACTTCACCAAAGCAGATGTCGGTGAAGAGATAAAAATTGTTGGGGTTTCCGATTTCAAAGACCTCTCTGAATTAAGAAGCACCGAGCGTCTCGAATCAGTCAATGTGGCCAGCAACATAAAAGATGACGAACTTCTTACCGATGGTGATTTGCTCTTTGTTCGTTCAAATGGCAACAAAGATCTGATTGGACGCTGCCTGTTTTTCCCCGAGGTTAAAGAAAGGTTGTCGTTTTCTGGGTTTACAATTCGCGGTCGTGTAGACAAGAAGAACATACTGCCACAATATATCGCATTTGTAGCGAGGTCTTCATTTTTCAAAAGCCAGATATCTCAATATGGTGGCGGAACAAATATATCAAATTTAAGTCAGCAAATACTTAATGATATTGCTTTGCCACTTCCCCCACACCATGAGCAGAAAAAAATCGTCCAAATTCTCTCTTCATGGGATAGGGCGTTCAGCATTACCGAGCAACTGCTGGCCAATAGCCAGCAGCAGAAAAAGGCGCTGATGCAGCAACTGCTTACCGGCAAAAAACGCCTGCTTGACAAAAATGGTGTGAGATTTAGTGGGGAGTGGAAGAAGGTAAGGCTAGGCACTGTGGCCGATATGAATAGCGGTGGCACGCCAAAGTCCAACATCGAAGAATATTACGGAGGAAATATTCCGTGGGTATCTATTGCTGACATGACGAAGCAAGGTAAGTGGATTTCCTCAACTGAAAAAAACCTTACCGAACTTGGCTTGGAGAATTCATCAGCACGTATCTATCCAAAAAATAGTGTTCTTTATGCTATGTACGCATCGATTGGAGAATGCAGCATAGCTCAAGTGCCATTGAGTTCTTCGCAAGCAATTTTAGGAATTAGACCTAAATCAGAGCTTAACTTTGAATTTTTGTATTTCTTCTTAACTTCCTTGAAGGAGGAAATAAAACTTCAAGGCCAGCAGGGAACTCAATCAAATCTAAATGCAGGGATGGTTAAAGACTTTCTTCTGTATCTTCCCGAAATGGAAGAACAAAAAAAAATCGCCACAGTGCTTTCCACTGCCGATCAAGAAATTACTGCCCTGCAACAAAAGCTCGACGCCCTAAAGCAGGAGAAAAAAGCGCTGATGCAACAACTGCTGACCGGCAAGCGGCGGGTCAAGGTGGAGGAGGCTGCATGAAAAAAGTGACCATTCACCCCATGACCGAGGCCGAAGTTGAGTGGCTGGAGCAGCGGTTGATGGAGTATGGCAACGATGACGCGATGATGAGTCTGTCGACACTCGATGGCTTTCTGACCGCAGTGCTCTCCGGCCCCGAGCTGGTACCGCCGAGCCAGTGGTGGCCAGTACTCTGGGGTGGCACGCCCCCCGAGTGGTCGTCCGAACGGGAGATGAAACGGGCGCTGGATTTGATCCTCGGCCATATGAATATTCTGGCCCATACCCTCTGTTATCAGCCCGAGCACTTTATCCCGGTGCTGATGGCCAACTATGTCGAAGGGCAGGAGATCTGCAACACCGAAGATTGGTGCTTTGGCTATCTGCGTGGCATGGCGCTGGGCAACTGGCCTGCCTTGCCAGAGGAGCTGAATAGCTCGCTCGAGGTGATCCGCCTGCATGGCAGCGATGACCTGCTGCCACAGCTTGCCAGCCTGTCGCTACCGGAGCATCAACAGAGCGTGGCCGAGGTGGGCCCCGCCGCCTTGCGGCTGCACGCCCATTTTCTGGCCCAACGGGGGCCAAACACAGCGCCGATAGCCGCACCTGCACTCACACCAGCAACCCTGTCGGTTAGAGCGGCCCCCAAGATCGGGCGCAATGACCCCTGCCCCTGTGGCAGCGGCAAAAAATTCAAGCAGTGCTGTTTGCATTAACTAGGAGCCCGGGATGAATAGCAGCAATGATCTGATCCTCTATACCACCGACGATGGCGAGTCCCAACTTGTACTACGTGAGCTAGGGGGTCAGGTATGGCTAACCCAGCAGGAGATCGCCGAGCTCTATCAGACCACCAAACAAAATATCAGTTTGCATGTTCAGAACATTCTGGATGAGGGTGAACTTGTTCAAAATCTAACCGTCAAGGAAGACTTGACAGTTAAAACTGAGGGGGCGCGTCAAGTCAGGCGGCGGCTGCAACTCTATGCCCTGCCGATGATCGTCGCTATCGGCTATAGGGTACGCTCGACTAGAGGCACCCAATTCCGCCAATGGGCTACACGGACACTTGGTGAATACCTCACCAAGGGGTTCGCCATGGATGATGAGCGCCTTAAGGATCCCAAGTGGGATTACTTCGATGAACTGCTCGAGCGCATCCGCGACATACGTTCATCGGAGAAGCGCTTCTATCAGAAGGTTCGCGACCTGTTCACCTTGGCAGAAGATTATCGAGCCAGCGAGCAAGAGACCCAGTTGCTGTTTGCCGAGGTCCAAAACAAGCTGTTTTATGCCGTCACGGGCCACACCGCCGCCGAGCTGATCGTTCTGCGCGCCGATCCGGGGCAACCCAATATGAATCTCCGCAGTTTTGCCGGGAAACGGGTACGTAAGGCCGATGTCGTCATAGCTAAAAACTACCTGCAGGGAGAGGAGCTGGAGCAGTTGAATAGGCTGGTCAGCATGTTCTTCGACTTTGCCGAGTTCCGGGCCAAAAGCAGACAACACCTGCGCATCAAAGAGTGGCGTGACTACCTCGACAAGTTTATGACCTTCAATGAGCAACCGCTGCTGGCTAATGCTGGTCAGGTCAGCCGCAAGCAGATGGAACAAATCGCCTATGAGCGATACGAAGCATTTGACCGTCAGCGCAAGCAGCAAGAAGCCATAGCCGAAGATCAAAAAGAACTGCGTGAGTTGGAACAGCTCGCCGAGCGTATGAGTAAGCAACACAAGGACAGGCCATGACTCACCCCGTGCCAAAATTCCAGGAAGAGTACAGCGCCAAGATCCCGGCCCTGACCCTGCTGGCCCAGCTGGGCTGGACTTTTCTGCCCCCCAAGCAGGCACTGGCAGCCCGTAACAATAAATATGACCAGGTCGTGCTGAGCCAGATTCTGCGCGAGGAGCTGAGCAAGCGCGCCTTTGTGTATGCTGGCAAGAGGTATCCGCTGTCCGCCAAGTCGGTCGACAATCTGGTAAGTGAGCTGTGTACTCCAGCGCTTAACGAAGGGCTGATGACTGCCAATGAACGGATCTATAACCATTTGCTCTACGGCATGTCGGTCACCGAATTCATTGACGGCAAGAAGGTGAGCCCGACCATTGCCCTGATCGACTGGCATAACCCGCACAATAACCGCTTCACCTTTACCGAAGAGTTTCATGTCACCCGAGCCAGTGGCATAGAGTCTCGTCGCCCCGATATAGTCTGCTTCGTCAATGGCCTGCCATTGGCGGTGATCGAGGCGAAACGCCCGGATAGCAACGCCAAGAAGGGGCCAACCGTCAAAGAAGGGATCTCCCAGACTATTCGCAACCAGCTACACGGTGAGATCCCGCTGTTGTTCGCCTATAGCCAGTTGCTGCTCTCCATCAGCGGAATCGAAGGACGCTATGGCACCTGCGGCACACCGGAAAAATTCTGGGCAGCCTGGCGTGAAGAGGACATAAGCGACGCGCAGATGGCCGAGATCAAGAATCGGCCGATTCCCCAAGATACCCTCTCGACACTGTTTGATCATCGCCCACCGGCCACACTGGATTGGTACCAGACCCTATTGGCCGCCGGCGAGTTGGCGGTGACGGACCAGGATCGGCTGCTTATCAGCCTGCTGTCACCTGATCGGCTGCTGGAGATGACCCGTCTGTTTACCCTGTTTGACAAGAAAGCCGGCAAGATAGTGGCCCGCTATCAGCAGGTATTTGGCATCAAGCGACTGATCGAGCGGATCAGCCACAAGCGCCCTGATGGCGGCCGCCAAGGCGGGGTGATCTGGCACACCACAGGATCAGGCAAGTCGTTCACCATGGTCTTCCTGAGCAAGGCGATGATCTTGCATGATGCGCTGAAAGCCTGCCGCATCATTGTCGTGACCGACCGGGTGGATCTGGAAAGCCAGCTCAGCAAGACCTTCTCATCCAGTGGTGAACTGGCTGGCAAGAAGGACAAGGACGCGGCGATGGCCACCTCCGGCAAGCGACTTGCCGAGCAAATTGGCAAGGGTACCGAGCGCATCATTTTCTCGCTGATCCAGAAGTTCAACACTGCCACCAAATTGCCTGAGTGCGTCAACAAGAGCCCGGACCTCATCGTGCTGATTGATGAGGGGCACCGTAGCCAAGGGGGCGAAAACAACATTCGCATGCAACTGGCCCTGCCCAATGCCGCCTTTGTGGCCTTTACCGGCACCCCGCTGCTGAAAAACGACAAGACGACCAACAAGTTTGGCCCCATCCTGCACGCTTACACCATGCAGCGAGCCGTTGAGGACAAGGCTGTCACCCCCCTGCTATATGAAGAACGCATCCCGGATCTCGATGTGAACGAAAGGGCGATTGATGCCGGTTTTAACCGCATCGCCACCAACCTAACCGAGGAGCAAAAGGCTGACCTGAAGCGTAAATACACGCGCAAAGGTGAGCTCTACAAAGCCGATGACCGGCTCCAGCTAATCGCTCGCGACATAGCCGAACACTTCGACAAAAACATTCCGGAAGGGCTGAAAGGTCAGCTCGCCTGCGACAGCAAGTCTTCCGCCATCAAGTACAAGCAATATCTCGATGAGGTTGGATTGTTCGAATCCTCCATTGTTATCAGCTCCCCCGATAGCCGGGAGGGCAATACCGATGTTGATGAATCTACCCTCCCTCTGGTCGTGCAGTGGTGGAAAGATAACGTGGGTAGCCAGGATGAGCAGCTCTACACCAAGCAGATTATCGAACGCTTCGCCGACAAGGATGATCCGCTCAAGCTCTTGATCGTGGTAGACAAGTTACTGACCGGTTTCGATGAGCCCAAGAATACGGTGCTTTACATCGACAAACCCTTGAAGGAACACAACCTGATCCAGGCCATCGCCCGGGTTAACCGGTTGCACCCGGACAAAGAGTTTGGCTTGCTCATCGACTACCGCGGCATTCTCTCGGAGCTAGATACCACTATCGCCAAGTATCAGGATCTCGCCTCACGCACTCAGGGCGGCTACGACCTTGACGACATCGCCGGCCTCTACAACCAGATGAGCTCTGAATACAAGCGTCTGCCACAGCTCTACAAGGACCTGTGGAACATCTTTGCCGGGGTAAAGAACAAGCAGGACATAGAGCAACTGCGCCAGGTGCTGGTACCCCGAATGGAAGAGGTAGAGGGAGAGCTGGTAGATGTGCATCTCAAGGTGCGTGAAGACTTCTATGAGGCACTCTCCCGCTTTGCCAGTTGCCTGAAAGTAGCTCTACAGTCGGCCTCGTTCTTCGAGGACACCGCCTTTACCGAAGCGGATCGCCGCCATTACAAAGAGACGCTGCAGCAGTTCTCCAGCCTGCGGCAAACCGTGCAACAGGATGCAGGTGAACGAGTCGACTACGACGAGTATGCCCAGCAGGTGAAAAAGCTGCTCGACAAGCATGTGGTTGGTGTCGAGGTCAAAGAGCCCGGTGGTGTGTATGAAGTTGGCAAGATGGGACTGCAAAAACCGCCGGAAGAGTGGAGCAAAGAGAAGACCCGCAACGAGACTGACATCATCAAGACTCGCGTCACGCGCATGATTGAGCAGGATCTCAGGGATGACCCTTATGCTCGGGAGTCTTTCTCAACCTTGTTGCGCCTCGCCATTGAAGAGGCGGAAAAACTGTTTGATCACCCTCTCAAGCAGTACATGCTGTTCCGCGAGTTTGAAGAGCAGGTACAGGAACGCCGCCTGAACGATATGCCTGATGCGTTTGGCACTAACCGCCATGCTCAGGCCTACTTCGGTGTATTCAAAAAGAACCTTCCACAACTGTTTGACAGCCAGGATGCTCAGGTTGAAGAAAAGTGGGTCAAACTCGCTTTCGAGATCGACCGGTTGGTTGATGCCTCGGTCGCCGAACACTCTATCAACCCGCAAAATATTGAAGCCGATATTCGCAAGAAGCTGCTGCCATTGCTGTTCACCGAGTGCAAGGCCATCGGCTGTGGTATGGATCAAGCCAAGCGCATGGTGGAAATGGTCGTGCAGATTACCCGAGTTGGTCATAGTGGGATGTAACTGCAGATGAGTACCTCCGGCAACATAGCCAATAGGCTCCAGCACTTTTCCTATGGCGGCGAGCTCATCCGGTTCGAACGGCTCACCAGACCCAAGGCCGGCAAACTGCTGATCAAGGTGCATCCTGACTGCCGGGTTGAGGTGATGGCCCCGCCGCAAACGCCAGATGAAGAGGTGCTTGCGGCGGTAAAAAAACGTGCCCGCTGGATCTACGAACAGTTGCGTGACTTTCGTCAGCAGTTGGAACATGTGACGCCACGCCGTTATGTCAGTGGCGAGAGTCACCTTTATCTCGGCAAGCAATACTTGCTCAAGGTCATCGTTGCACCAAGCAGTGTGCAAGGGGTCAAACTGCTGCGAGGCAAGCTGGAAGTATCAGTCAGGCAGCCAGGACCCGAGACAGTGAAGGCTCAACTGACCCAGTGGTATAGAACCCGCGCCAGAGAGCTTTTCGCCAAACGTCTCGATGCCATGCTGGAACAAGCCTTGTGGGTTGTGGATCGCCCTCCGCTACGCCTGCTGAATATGCAAACCCAATGGGGAAGCTGCTCACCCAATGGCCGGATCACACTCAATCCTCATCTGGTAAAAGCCCCCAGAGAGTGTATTGATTACGTCATCCTCCACGAGCTTTGCCACCTCGCCGAGCACAACCACAGCGAGCGATTCTGGCGCTTGCTCAGTCAGGTGATGCCGACCTGGGAGAAGACCAAACTGCTGCTCGACGGGATGGCCCACCGACTGCTGACATCCTGAAATATGAGGGGCAAAATTCCAGATAGATAGGAATCCGCCCCCATCAATTCCAGCACACCAAGGTCCATCATCCCTTCAAACAAGATGACCAATATTCCAGAGAGAAAAACGGCACGAAATTTCCAGATAGATAGGAAGTCTTCGATCAGGATTCCACATAACTCGTTCTGAACTGGCATTCCACTATGTGGAAAATTCGCACCACTTTTCCAGATAGATAGTTATGTGGAAAGAAACTGGACGGGAATTGGTTGGGAATGACAGTGTTCATTCCATGGCTACACATCCTGCGTGATTCCACGCAACCATGTTTGTTACGAGCGAACAAACTTCAATACTTTCAGTGCGTTGTTGATTTTTCCCTGAGCAGAGTCCATGGTGACATGGAATTTTGTCACACGATCACCTGATTGCGAGGTCATCACCATGAACAGCATCGTCATCCTGAGCATCTTGTTTGCATTCCTGATAGGCTTTGGCGCCTTTGCTGCATGGCTGTATATCGAAAAGCGTCGTATGGGTGCTTCGGATAAATGACCCGCTATTTTGCTGAACGTACCTCTTTTGCCACGCACGAAATCAGATGGCGGGAGCAGCCCAACATTTCCTGGATCACCGAGTAGCTGTGTCCGGTGCTCAGCAACTGTGCGATGTGCTGACGCTTCTTTTCATCTTTCTGGCGACCGCGATATTTCCCCTCATCCCTGGCCTTGGCAATACCCTGCTGTTGCCTGCGTCGGCGATCTTCGTAGTCTTTGCGAGCGACGGCTGCCAGCATATCCAGCAGCATGCCATTTACAGCCTGCAAGATGGCGCAGGTGAACTCGGAGCGGCTGTCCCCCTGCAACGCCACCCAGGAAGTCGGAAGCTCCGGAGAAACGATGGAGAGCTGTTTCTGAGCCAACAACTGCTTCAATGTTTGCCAATCCGTCTGATTGAGACGAGCCAGACGATCAATCTGTTCTACCAGCACAATGTCACGATCTGCAGCGTCGCGGATCAGCCGCATAAGCTCAGGCCTGTCCAGCGTCGCCCCAGACTCATTCTCCACATAGAAACTGGCAATCTGATGGCCATGCTCCGCAGCAAAACCAATCAGCAGCTCTCGTGCCCGCTCGGCATCCTGCTCCACTGTCGATGCACGTAAGTACGCCCGTATGAACATTGAAACCTCTATCGGTCTGTTTAAACTGGTTCTGAATTATTGGTTCAATATAAGTGGTTTCAATGTTGTTTTCGAGAGGATATTGAATAGTTTTTATGGGGTATACCTTTTTGAAACCACCGCATGACGATCAAAACACGACCTTTCGATAGCCTTTTGATCTGACAGCACAAACTTTAAGTGTGATCCGTCATCACAAAGTCGCTTTTGAGTTGTATTTGAGTATTTAGGCGACGTTGCCCACGATTCCTGATCTGCTGAATGGGATGCCAAAGGAGGAAATCTACAGAAGCTGGGCTTTGAGGTGAGTCATCTTTTCGACTCGCCGAACAAGCCAGCAGCCAAGCGCAGCGCGGCAGGCTATTGGACGTTACGTACAAAAGCCCAACCATGTGACACCATACTAACCAGTATTCTGTCTCAAACTACCAAATGACCGTACCAAGGGGACAGCTTGCCCTAGCACTAACTGGGATCTGGCGGTGGCCTTTGATCCGATCAAACAGAGTGGACTACTGGGTACCGCACTGAAGAACTGCTGGCGCTGTAGTGGCAATGAGTCCTGGGGGAAACTCTCGGTTATCGATATCAATAAGCATTAAGTAGAGAAGTAGAGATGAGCGATAACGCTTATATCGGCGCTTTGCGCACCAGCTTGTCGCGCTACCAGGCCGAGCTGTCAGAGATCCGGGCAATTCTGGCGCTGCGCACCCTTTCCAATCTGGAGTACCGCGCCGCCGAGCGAATCCTGCAGGTTTCTATCGAAGCGAGTATTGGCGTGGCAAAACACTGGGCCAAAACGCTGGCAGGCCATACCCCACAGGATGCCTATCAGGCATTCGAGTTCCTTGTCCTACGTGGTGAGCTATGCCCCGACACTCTGATCTGTTGGAGCAAGCTCATTGGCCTTCGCAATACGCTGGTGCACGACTATCTGAATATTGACCCCGAGATAATTCTCAGTGTGATTACTCCTGGCTATAGCGACCAACTATTTACGTTTGCAGAGCAAGGTCTCGACTGGTTGGCTGCCCATATTGATTGAAACTTCGACATCATCTCCCCCCGTTTGCTGTTCTCTTACCCGCTATAGGGGATAAATGTTAGATACCGCCTATGGCGTGTAAATGATACTTACCGTCTATAGCAGGTAAATATTGATATACCTGCCATAGCGTGTAAATTGGAAGAAGGCACGCTACCAGGTTGTCGAATCATGAAAGTAACCAGCGCTAAGCAGCTGAGCGCCTGTATCAAGGATGCCAGGCTTTCTCAAAAGCTCTCTCAAGGCAAAGTGGCCGAGAAAGTGGGGATTAGGCAAGACACAGTCTCCAGCTTCGAGCTCAACCCTGAGTCCACCAAGCTGGAGACCCTGTTCAAGATCCTCGCAGCGCTCGAGCTGTCGCTCGATATCCAGCCCCGAAATCAGTCACCCGATAGTCCGGCATCGGGCTGGAAGGAGGAGTGGTAATGGCCAATCTGGCTGTCTACATGAATGGCTATCGGGTGGGCACATTCGCCAAAGCAACCAGCGGTGCCCATCATTTTCAGTACCATGAGTCATGGCTGGCACAACCGGGTTGCCGTCCTATCTCGCTCTCCATGCCATTGCGCCATCAAGCGTATAGAGGTGATGAAGCCTATAACTTCTTCGACAACCTGCTGCCAGATAATCCGGAGGTGAGGAACAGGGTTGTTGCACGCTATCAGGCGGTATCAACCCAGCCCTTTGATCTGCTCAGTTGCATTGGCCAGGATAGCGTAGGGGCATTACAGCTGGTTACCGAAGGGTACGATGTTCCAGATGTCAGGCGAATCGACTACAAGGCCCTTTCCGATGACGAACTGGAACAGATCCTGACCAGCTACAAAGCAGGAATCCCTTTGGGTATGGTCAGGGAGCAAGAGGAGTTCCGGATCTCCATCGCCGGAGCACAGGAAAAAACAGCGCTGCTCTATCTCGATGGCCGTTGGTACTTGCCAC
Source organism: Aeromonas sp. sia0103 (assembly GCF_963895295.1). Taxonomy (NCBI): domain Bacteria; kingdom Pseudomonadati; phylum Pseudomonadota; class Gammaproteobacteria; order Aeromonadales; family Aeromonadaceae; genus Aeromonas; species Aeromonas sp. sia0103. The sequence goes on from NZ_CAWQKG010000063.1 coordinate 95,315, forward strand.
TCAACGCAACACCGACAACCCACATTATCAAACTCCCCATCGGCAAGATTGAAAGCCACTCCTACTCGATAGACCTCTCCCAGAGCGTAGAAAACGAATATCTCTGCACTCTGATTGCCAAGGAGTTTGGTCTACCCGTACCTCACTGCTTCATGATGCAGGTTGGCCAAGTCAAAGCTCTTGCTGTGGAACGCTTCGACAGACGTTACGCAGCAGATCGCAGTTGGATCATGCGCCTTCCCCAAGAAGATTTCTGTCAGGTATTGAATGTTCCGTCAGCACGGAAGTACGAGAGCCATGGAGGCCCGGGGATCACTGACATCATGACAATCCTGCTGGGCTCTACTACGCCAGAACAGGATCGCTACCTGTTCATGAAATCTCAGGTGCTGTTCTGGTTGCTGGCGGCAACCGATGGCCATGCCAAGAATTTCTCGGTGTTTATCGAACCGGAAGGGCGTTTTCGCCTGACCCCTTTTTACGACATCCTATCTGTCTATCCAGTGTTTGGCGGCAGAGGCCTCAACCGAAGGGACGCCAAGCTCGCTATGGGCCTAGCAAGCAGCAAGGGTAAGAAGTACGCCATTGAGCAGATATTCCCGCGCCATTTCTTCCAAACGGCGAAAGCTGTGGGATTTGAGCGTTCTGCTATGGAAGAGATCCTGACAGAACTGGCCGACGCCGTTGATGCTGTTATTGAGCGCGTGACCCAGCAATTGCCGGCAAGCTTCCCTTCAACCATCAGCAACGCCATTTTAGAGGGTCTAAAGGCCCGTTCAGCAAGGCTGACCATGGGCTGGTATTAAAACGCCATACTATTGCCATATGTGAGATCGCTGCACAGTTGAGGGTGGGCCACCTGGGAACTTGCACGATAAGGACAGTAACTGTGATCAACCTCTCAATGTGCTGATTTGGTTAGTTTTACCCCGACTCGCCCCCGATAAGTCACTAACTTATTGAAGAAAAAGAACTCTTTACATTCTGCATCGGCAAGTAAGCCGGCATCTGCCACCCACAAAAAGCCCGGGCATGGTCCCGGGCTTTTTATTGTGCGTTTTTTATTCAGGACCCTAGAGCCGGCGCAGGAACCACATGAAGTAAGCGCCCCCTAACAAGGTGGAGACCAACCCGACCGGCAGCTCCTGGGGGAACAGGATCTGCTGGCCGATCCAGTCGGCCGACACCATCAGCAGGGCGCCACAGCCCGCCGCGCCGAGCAGGTGCCAGCGGGCCCGCACCAGCCCCATCAGCTTGGCCATGTGGGGTGCCAGCAGGCCGGCGAAGGAGAGTGGCCCTATCACCATGGTCGCGCTGGCGGTGAGCACGGCCACCAGCAGCAGTATGACGAGCTGGGCACGGCTGAGGCGAACCCCCAGCGCGGTCGCCACCGCCGGTCCCATGGGCATCAGATCGAGCCAGCGGCTCACCAGCAGGCAGACCGCCAGCATCAACAGCGCCAGCAGGGCCAGCGCACTGGCCACCGGTTGGGTGACGTAATAGGTGGAGCCGGACATCCAGGCGAGCAGCTGCTGCACCCGCATGTCGCCGTTGGCCAGGGCGATGGCCTGCAGCGGCTCGAACAGCGCCGTGATGGCGATGCCAGACAGCAGGATCCGCTCCGGCTGGAAGCCGTTCTTGCGGTTGATCAGCACCAGCAGCAGCAGGCAGGCGAAGGCTCCCAGCAGGCCCCCCAGCAACATCAGGGGCAGCGGCAGGGCCGGCAACAGCAGGGCCATGACGATCACGCCCATGAAGGTGCCGCCACTCACCCCCAACAGCTCGGGGCTCGCCATGGGGTTGTTGCTGACCCGCTGCAGCAGGGTGCCCGCCAGCGCCAGCAGCACACCGGCAGCTCCGGCCGCCAGGGTACGCGGCAGGCGCCACTCCAGCTGGGCCTGCCACCTAAGCCAGCTCGGCCAGCCCCAGCCGTTCATCCCCTGGCCAAACAGCAGGGAGGCCAGCATGGCGACCACCAGCCCGGCCACCAGGATACCGATGAAACGCGCCGGCGCCGGATGCCGCGCCACCACCAGCCCGATGGCCGCTTTCGGGGTCGTCGACTTGAAGCTGAGGCGCGGGATCAGCCAGAGCAGCAGCGGCGCCCCCAGCAGGGCCGTCATGGCGCCGGTCGGGATCAACACGGGCCAGAAGCGGGTCAGGGATTGCAGCAGCAGATCGGTGGCCGCCAGCAGCAGGGCGCCCAGCACCGGGGCCCACAGCAGGCGCAAACCTAGCCGCCTCACCCCCAGCATCCGCACCATCACAGGGGCCGCCAGTCCGATGAAGCCGATCAGCCCCACCACGCTCACCACACAGGCGGTGATGAAGACCGCGAGGCCGAGGCCGGCGAAGCGCAGGTGCTTGAGTGAGACCCCCAGGCTGCGAGCGCTGGCGTCATCCAGCTCCAGCACAGCCAGGGGGCGAGCCAGCAGCGCCGCCAGCACGCCGGCCACCAGCAACCGTGGCAGCAGGTAGCCGACACCGCTCCAGCTGGTCTGGGCCAATGAGCCACTGCCCCACACTAGCAGGCCCTTGAGCTCCTCCTGGAAGAACAGCAGCAGCCCCAGGCTGATGGCCGCGAGATAGAGGTTGATCACCAGGCCCGCGAATACGATGACCACAGGGTTGAGCTGACGACGCCAGGCCAGGGCAAACACCAGCCCCATGGCGAGGCTGCCCCCTAGCATGGCGATCCACTCGCGCCCGATCAGCAACCAGCTCGGGGCAAACAGGGTCACCATCATCAGCGCCAGCTGGGCGCCGGAGGCGACCCCCAGGGTCGTCGGTGAGGCGAGCGGATTGCGCAGCACCTGCTGCATCAGGGTACCGGCCAGGCCGAGGGCGGCGCCCGCCAGCAGGCAGATGGCCAGCCTGGGCAGCCAGCTGAAGTGGATCACCGCCTGGCGGGCATCATCCAGCTGCGGCGAGAACAGGGTCTGCCACCAGAGCGCCTGCGGCAGTTGATGGGCCAGATCCCAACCGGCCAGCGACAGGGTCAACAGCAGCAGGACGAGGCCGGGGCGCAGCAGGGAGACGGGAAGGATTTGATTCATTGGGTGGCCCCCTCGGCGGACACATGGGTTGCCAGATCGGAGGCCGCGTCCTCCTGCAGGGCCTCGCTCAGCAGCTCGGCGAAGCGGCGGGCGGCCAGCAGACCGCCGAAACTCCAGACGGCGGGCAGGTGCAGCACCTTGCCCTGCTTCACCAGCGGCAGATGCTGCCAGAGCCCGGGCTCCTGCAGCCGCTCGCTCACCCCCACCGGGATGGGGTCGACCACCACCAGCCGTGCTTCTGGCAGGGTCAGGAACTGCTCCAGACTGACCACGGAGAAGCCCCAGGCATTGGTCTCCCCCTGCCAGGCGTTGCGCAGCCCCAGCCGCCCCATCACCGCCTCGAACAGGCTGTGGCGGCCAAACACCCGCACATGGCGCTCGTCGATAAACTGCACCAGCAGCAGCGGTGGCAGGTCCGCGGGCAGTTGTGCCTTCAGCTGCGCCAGATCCCTGTCCAGCGCGGCAAGCTGGTGCTCGGCCTCGGCACTCTTGCCCACCAGGGCGGCTATGGTCAGGGTCGCCTCGTGCAGCCGCTGCCACAGATCGGTATCGGGTTCATAGAGGGCGATGGATAGTACCGGGGCAATGCGGGACAGGGTGGGTTCCAGCGATGCCATCAGCGGCGAGATGAGGATCAGATCGGGTTTGAGCTCCGCCAGCAGCTCGCGATTGGGCTGCATCCGCAGGCCTATGTCCACCACCTCGGCGGGGAGCTCTGGCTCCCCCACCCAGGCGCGATAGGAGTCCACATCCCCCATGGCCAGCGGCGTGATGCCGAGGGCCAGCAGGGTTTCAGCCACCGTCCAGTCGACGGTCGCGATGCGGGGGATGGATTGCACTCCCTGCTCGGTAGTTGCCGGTTTGGCCTGCAACAGCAGCGGAGCCAGCAGACAGCAGATCCAGCCCGTTTTTTTCAGTAAACGCATCGATATCCCCGACTAGATGATGGCGATATTGTGGGCCTGATCCGGATGGCGCATCACGGCCATGGGGATGCCGTAGATGGCGTGCAGCGTCTCGCTGGTCATGATGAGCGAAGGCTCGCCGTGGGTCAGCAGGCGGCCGCTGTGCAGCGCCACCAGCCGATCGCAGAAGCGGGACGCCATGTTGATGTCATGGATGACGATGATGACCCCGAGGTTGAGCTGACGACTCAACTGCTGCACCAGGGTCAGCACCTCCACCTGGTGGGCCACATCCAGCGCGGCCAGCGGCTCATCCAGCAGGATGAAGCGACTCTCCTGGGCCAGCAGCATGGCCAGCCAGACCCGGCCCCGCTCGCCACCGGACAGGGTATCCACCAGCCTGTCGGCGAAGCGTTCGGTATGGGTGAGGGCGATGGCCTTGTCGACCTGACGGTGATCGGCCTCCTGCATACGCCCCAGCAGACCGCGCCAGGGGTAGCGACCCATCTCCACCAGCTCCCGGCCGAGCAGGTTCTCGGCACTCGGCAGGTGCTGTGGCAGATAAGCCACCTGACGGGCGAAGTCCCGATTGCCCCACTCGGACAGCGGCTTGTCGTCGAACAGGATCTCGCCATCGCTCAGGGGTTGCTGGCGCGCCAGCAGCTTGAGCAAGGTGGATTTACCGGAGCCGTTGTGGCCGATGAGGCCATAGACCTGGCCCTGCTCGAAGCGCAGGCTGGTGGGTTGCAGCAGCTTACGGTCGCTTATCGTGAAGCTGGCGGCTTTCATCTCAAACATGATCTATTCCTGTGCTGGCCTTGGTGCCAGTCCTGTCAGTGCCGGTGTCAGACCGGCACTTCATTATCCAGATGGGCGACGGCATCCTGGCTGACCTGCTCACGGCGCGCGCCGGTCAGCTCGGTGAGCTGGCCCTGGCGCATCTCCAGCAGGCGATCGGCCTGGGAGAAATAGAGATCGTCGTGGCTGATGGCGATCACCGTCTTGCCCATCTCTCTCAGGCGCGGCAACAGCACCTGGTAGAAGATACGGCGGAACTGGGGATCCTGATCCGCCGCCCACTCGTCAAACAGCATCACCTCGCGCTGCTCGGCCAGTGCCAGCAGCAGGGCGACCCGCTTGCGCTGCCCCTGGGAGAGCTCGATGTTGGCGATGAAATCGTCCTCGATGACGAGCTTGCTGCCCATCTGCAGCCGCGCCAGCCACTCGGCGATCAGCGCCTCTTTCGGCTCTGGCCCCAGCAGATGCTGGAACAGGTGGTAATCGGTGAAGATGGCGGAGAACAGCGCCAGGTAGGCGTTGCGATCGGTGATCGGCTCACCATCCAGCAGGATCCGGCCCGAGACCGGCTGATAGAGCCCGGTCAGCAGCATGGCCAGGGTCGACTTGCCGGAGCCATTGCCGCCGATGATGAAGATCTGCTCCCCCTTCTCTATGGTGAGGCTGATGGGCCCCACTGCGAAGCTGCCCTCCCCCTGATAGTGAAAGCTCACTTGCTCCAGCTGGATGCGTTGCCAGGCCTGGGGGGCGGGTGGCAGCGGGAAGGCGGGATCCGGCTCGGCCAGGGTCAGGCTCGCTATCTTGTCGAATGCCACCTGGGCGGAGATCAGGGTCGGCAGCGCCCCTATCCCTTGCAACAAGGGGGTACGGAGGAACAGCAGGGTCAGGGCGAAGGTGGCCGCCACGTTGGTGTTGGCCCAACCCAGCCCGTTGGCCAGGAAGAACACCAGGCCGATGGCCCCCAGCATCATGATGTTCGACCAGTTCACCGCGCTCAGGTGATAGGTGTCGGCACTGATGATGTGGCGACGATAGTCCTGCGCGTTCTGCTCATAGAGCCGGTGATAGATGAAGTGCGCCCGCTCGCGATTGAGCGCCAGCTCCTTGCTGCCGGCGATGATGGCCTGGTAGTTCTGATAGAGCCTGTCTTCGGCCTGGCGCATGTGGGACAGGTGGCGATAGACCCGGTTGACCAGCAGCCAGCCCACCACCATGGTGAGGGTGACCCAGAGTGCGGTGACTCCGAGCAGGGCTGGTGACAACCAGCCAAGGTAGAGTGCAGAGCCGATGGTGAGCACCAGCCCCTGCACCAGCTCCGGCAGGCGCACGAAGGCGATGGTGATCTGGCCGATGTCGCTGGAGAGGGAGGCCAGCAACGGCCCCTGCCCTATCTGGCGAATGCGGGCGACATCGGTGTCCAGCAGCTGCTTGAGCAGGCGGCCACGCAGGCGATAGACAAAATGATGACCGAGTGTGGTCAGGGCCAATTGAGAGCCGAGTGTGATCACCAGCAACAGCAGAATGAGGCCGATCAGCTGGCCGAGCACCGACAGCGGATCCCCTACGGATTCGATGAGAGAGTGATTGATGAAGGCGATGACGCCTATCCCGCTCACCGCACTGAGCAGGCTGAGCAGGGCAATGGCGATGAAGGGCCAACGATATTGGCGGTAAACCAGTGACAAGAGTTCCATGAAAGGCCTGTGTACAAAAAGAAGGAGGGCGGGAGCTTGAGGCCCCCGCCCGGCCTGTATCTTACCAGCGGTAGTTGACAGATCCGACTATGCTGCGCGGTTCACCGTAGTAGCAGTAGTAATCACAGCTCGCCACATAGGTGTCGTCCAGCAGGTTGTTGACGTTGATCTGGGCCCGCCAGTTCTTGGCAAAGTCATACCCGATCATCGCATCCCACACCGTCTGGGCCGGCACTTCTGCCGAACCATAGATGGGGTTGTAGTTGGCATCCACCGCACCTATGCCGACGCTGGAGCCGATATAGCGCACCCCGGTGCCGACTTCCAGCCCGGAGACCGGACCCTGCTGCACCTTGTAGTTACCCCAGAAGGAGGCCTGGTGGCGCGGGATCAGGCTGGCCTGGCGATCACCGTTGCCGGTGTCGTTGGTCTTGGCATCGGTGTAGGTATAAGCCGCGGTCAGGCGCAGTGCCTCGGTGGCTTGCACGCTCCCCTCAACCTCTACGCCTTGAGACTTGACCTTGCCTGCCTGAGTCTGCTGGCCGGAACCGGTGGAGACCAGGGAGTTGGTCTGCTCCAGATCGAACAGCGCCAGGTTGATGTAGCCATCGAGGAAACTCGGCGCGTACTTGATGCCGGTCTCGTACAGCTTGCCCTCGAGCGGCTTGTAGGAGTTCTTGGTGTTGGGATCTATCCCCGGCAGCACCTCGAACGACTCTGCATAGGCGAAGTAAGGGGAGAGGCCGCTGTCGGCCAGGTACATCAGGCTGCCGGAGAGCGAGAGGTTGTCATCGTACTGCTTCTCGTTCTTGCTGGCCGCTTCGCTGATGTTGTGGGTCTCCACATAGTCGAAGCGGCCGCCGGCGGTCAACAACCAGCGATCGTCCCAACGGATCTGGTGCTGGGCATAGAGGCCGCTCTGGCCCTTGGTGTTCTTCTGATAGGTGGCGGTGGATTCATCGAAGCCAGGGAAGTTGCCGTAATCCGGGTTCATGGTATCGATGGATCCCATGGCGTAGTTGTCGGCCTCGACCCCTTCGTTCACGTGACGCTGCAGATCGATCCCCAGCAGCAGAGTCTGCTCGGTGCGATCCGTGTTCCAGTAACCCACCAGCTGGTTGTCCATGGTGGCGCTCTTGGTGTCGCCATCGCGGTAGACCAGACCACGGTAGGCGGTGGTGCCTTCGTAGGTCGGGAAGATGTAGGTCTGGCGCAGCAGCAGATCGTTGTAATTGAAGCGGACGTTCTGCTTGAACTCCCAGGTCTGGTTGAACTGGTGGGCCAGCTCGTAACCGGTGGAGATCTGGGTGTTGCGGTTGCGATCGTAATCCGGCTGACTCAGGTTGGTGCTGGGATCGATCTGGCCGCCCTCGGTGTTGAGGGTGCCATAGACGGGGAAGAAGCCGTTGGTCGGCACCCCTTCGTCGTGCAGGAAGCTGGCCAGCAGGGTGAGGCTGGTGCGATCCGAGATATCCAGGGTGACGCTTGGCGCCAGATAGGAGCGCTCGTTGTAGGTGCCATCCAGCACGCCGTCACGCTCTTTATAGAGTGCAACCATGCGATAGCGGCTGTTGTCGGTCAGCTCGTCGGAGAAGTCGACGCCAACCTGGCGCAGATCCCGGTTGCCCAGCTGCAGATTGACCAATCCTTGCGGGGTCGCGGTCGGACGCTTGCTGATGGAGTTGATCACGCCGCCGGGAGGGGCCTCGCCGTAGAGGATGGAGGCCGGTCCCTTCAGCACTTCCACGCTTTCCAGGCCGAAGGGCTCCGGCGTCCACACATAGTAGCCGGTGCTGAACTGGCGGTTGCCATCCAGGTAGGAGGCGGCATCGAAGCCACGGATCTTGAACCAGTCGGTGTTGTTGTCCGAGCCATACAGGCCGGTGAGCACGCCGGAGCGGTAGCGCACGGACTCATCGAGCTGAAGCACGGCGTGCTGATCCAGCTCCTCGCGATTGACCACCGAGACGGCACGGGGCGTCTCGGCCATCGGCACTTCGATCTTCATGGCGGTACCTGTCACCACCATGGTCTCGCTGACCTTGGGTAATTCCTTATCGGCTTGTTCCGCTGCCAGAACCGGCAGACTGGCTAGTAAAAAGGAGAGCGGCAGCAGGTGCTGAACACCCTTCTTCCGCATAGTTGCAGTTGAGTTGTTATCTTGCGCAATCATATTAAATGTCTCAAATATCAATAAGTTATTTTGGTTTCTTATTATGACCGCCCAATCCTGCCGGTTAGCCCGGTTCCTTAGGCGAATAAAGCAGCGTCATGCTACTACAGGAGCCATGATCGAATCGATTCATTAATTGCTAATCATTTGCATCCGCATTGTTACTTAACGTATCAATGAGGCGGGATTTTGAGCAGAAGGACTCATTCATGCATTGAGCCAGATGGCGGGATTCTGGGAAGGATCAAAAATAGCGGTGAAACCCGCCTCTGCATGAAAAAGCCGGAAGGATCCTTTATCCCCAAGCTTTATCCATATTTATCCACATCCTTTGGCGGTAGAATCCGGTTCTGCACTCTCCGCATTCTTTCAGGATCCATTCCATGGCCAAACTCAATCTCATCGTCGGCTCCATGCTGGGCGCCGCCGAATATGTCGCAGATCATGTCGCCAGCCTGCTGGAACAGGCGGGTCATCAGCCCAAGATCCACAACCCGGCCAGCCTCGCCGAGGTGCTGGCAGAGCCTGATGCCATCCTGCTGGTGGTCACCTCCACCCATGGCGCAGGTGATGTTCCCGATAACCTGCAGCCCTTCGTCAAGGATCTTACCGACCAGCATCCGGATCTTAATGCCTTGAAATATGGCGTGATCGCGCTCGGTGACAGCAGTTATGACACCTTCTGCCAGGGTGGCAGGACGCTGGATCAGCTGCTGGCCGAGTGTGGCGCCAGCCGGATCGGGGATCGTCTCGACATCGATGTCACCCAGCACGAGATCCCGGAAGATGCCGCCGAAGCCTGGATCCAGGACTGGATGCAGATGATCGCCTGATCAGGGCCTGGGAGATCCGGCAGAAAAGCCTTGATCTCCCCGTTTATCCCCAGACCCCTATCCACCAGGTTATTAACAGATTGATCCGAACGAGTTGTTCTACATTGTTACCCACAACACTCGGGGGTAATGTGCATAACTACAGTGTAAAGCTCTGCAAAACCTATAGTTACCCATGTATGAGATCCAGTCCGCCAGCCGCCTGTGTATAAAATCACTGGTTATCCCCCTGTTCACGGTCCCAGGATCCAAGCTTTTCCACAAGCTGGGATCGTCTTTAACCAGATGATCTTTATGATCAAAAAGTGCTTATCAACAGAAACCCTGGATCCTAATAAAAGATCCAATAAAAGATCGATCTAAAGATCCTTAAGATCTAATTACCGGATCCTTCATCCATACTGATCCTGAAGTAGACGTTCCCCTCAGGATGCGAAACGGATAGAATGATCCGCCCTCAGCCCAGGCAAATACAGATCTTCAGGCGTGCAGATCAAGGTGATCCCCAATGCAATACCATGAACAATTTGATGTGATCGTCGTCGGTGGCGGTCACGCAGGAACCGAAGCAGCGACAGCGGCCGCCCGCATGGGTCTCAATACCCTGTTGCTGACCCACAACATCGATACGCTGGGGCACATGTCCTGTAATCCGGCGATCGGCGGGATCGGCAAGGGACACCTGGTCAAGGAAGTCGACGCCCTGGGCGGGATCATGGCGCGAGCCATCGATCTTGGCGGGATCCAGTTCCGTACCCTCAACTCCTCCAAGGGACCGGCGGTACGAGCCACTCGCGCCCAAGCAGATCGTCTGCTCTACAAGGCCGTGGTACGCCAGACTCTGGAGAACTACCCGAACCTGAAGATCTTCCAGCAGGCCTGTGATGATCTGATCATGGACGGGGATCGTGTCGCCGGTGTCGTCACCCAGAGCGGGATCCGCATCAGCGGCAAGACGGTGGTGCTGACCGTCGGCACCTTCCTGAACGGCCTGATCCACATCGGCATGGAAAACTACAAGGGCGGCCGCGCCGGGGATCCTCCCTCGATCGCCTTGGCCCAGCGGCTGCGTGAGCTGCCGCTGCGCATCGATCGTCTCAAGACAGGCACGCCGCCGCGCATCGATGCCCGCACCGTCGATTTCTCCGTGATGCAGCAGCAGCACGGTGACGATCCCCGCCCGGTCTTCTCGTTTATCGGCGATGCCAGCCAACACCCACGCCAGGTGCCCTGTTACGTCACGCACACCAACGAGCAGACCCACGAGGTGATCCGCAATAACCTGGATCGCAGCCCCATGTACGCCGGGGTGATCGAGGGGATAGGCCCCCGTTACTGCCCGTCGATCGAGGACAAGATCACCCGTTTCGCGGACAAGACCGCGCACCAGATCTTCGTCGAGCCGGAAGGCCTGACCACCCACGAACTCTATCCGAACGGGATCTCCACCAGCCTGCCATTCGATGTGCAGGTGCAGATCGTGCGTTCGATCCGCGGCTTCGAGAATGCCCATATCACCCGTCCCGGCTACGCCATCGAATACGACTTCTTCGATCCGCGGGATCTCAAGGCCAACATGGAGAGCAAGTGCATCGCCAACCTGTTCTTCGCCGGCCAGATCAACGGCACCACGGGCTATGAAGAGGCGGCGGCCCAGGGGCTGATGGCCGGCTTGAACGCCGGTCTGCGTGCCCAGGGCAAAGAAGCCTGGCACCCCCGCCGGGATCAGGCCTACATGGGCGTGATGATGGACGATCTCTCCACCCTGGGGACCCGCGAGCCCTACCGCATGTTCACCAGCCGCGCCGAATACCGCTTGCTGCTGCGTGAAGACAACGCCGATCTGCGCCTGACTGCCGTCGGCCGCGAGCTGGGTCTGGTGGATGACGAGCGCTGGAGCAAGTTCAACGCCAAGATGGAGCAGGTTGAGCTGGAGCGTCAGCGCATGCGCTCGACCTGGATCCACCCGCAACACCCGTCACTGGAGGCGGTCAACGCCCTGGTGAACACCCCCTTGACCCGCGAGCAGAGCCTGGAAGAGCTGCTGCGTCGGCCAGAGGTGACCTACGACGCCCTGATGGCCATCGAAGGGGTGGGCCCGGCGCTGGAAGATACGGCGGCGGCGGATCAGGTGGAGATCCAGATCAAGTACGCCGGCTACATCGAGCGTCAGCACGACGAGGTGGAGAAGCAGCTGCGCAATGAGAACACTCTGCTGCCGCTGGACATGAACTACCGCGACGTGAATGGTCTCTCCAACGAGGTGATCGCCAAGCTGAGCGATGCCAGGCCGCAGACCATAGGTCAGGCCTCCCGCATCTCCGGCATCACCCCGGCGGCCATCTCCATCCTGCTGGTTCACCTGAAGAAACACGGCCTGCTGCGTAAAACCGCCTGAGGATCCCCATGCTGGAAAGATTGAACGGCCTGCTCATGCAGGCCGGTATTGTTATCACCGACCATCAAAAGAGCCAGTTGGTACACTTGGTCGAGTTGCTGCACAAGTGGAACAAGGCTTACAATCTCACCTCGGTGCGAGATCCGGACGCCATGCTGGTCAAGCATATCCTCGACAGCCTGGTGGTGAGCCCGCACCTGCACGGTGAGCGTTTCATCGATGTGGGCACCGGCCCCGGCCTGCCCGGCCTGCCGCTGGCCATCATCAACCCGGACAAGCAGTTCGTGCTGCTCGATAGCCTGGGCAAGCGGATCAACTTCATCCGCCAGGTGATCCAGGAGCTGGGACTGACCAATGTGACGCCAGTCAAATCCCGGGTTGAAGAGTATCAACCGGAAGTGGGGTTCGATGGGGTGCTCAGTCGGGCCTTTGCCTCCCTGGAGGACATGCTTACCTGGTGTCACCATCTGCCGTCGCCTCAGGGCAGCTTCCTGGCACTCAAGGGACAATATCCCGAGCAGGAACTGGCGCAGTTGCCCGCCAGCATCCGTCTGGTCGCCACCCATCAGCTGGTGGTGCCGGAACTGGAAGGTGAACGTCATCTGCTGGAGTTTAAAGCCATCCAGCCCGAATAGGGCCGCCGTATTCATTTAGGGGATAGTGTGGGAAAAGTCATTGCCATAGCCAACCAGAAGGGTGGAGTGGGTAAAACTACCACCTGTGTGAATCTGGCCGCCTCCATGGCCGCCACCCGGCGCAAGGTGCTGGTGATCGATCTGGATCCGCAGGGCAATGCCACCATGGGCAGCGGTGTCGACAAGTACGAAGTCGAACGCACCGCCTATGAACTGCTGATCGACGATGCCCCCATCAACGAGGTGATCATCACCGAGACCTCGGGTGGCTATCACCTCATCGCCGCCAATGCCGACGTGACGGCGGCTGAAATCCGTCTGATGGAATTCTTCGCCCGCGAGCTCCGCCTGCGCAATGCGCTGGCCTCGGTGCGGGACAAATACGACTACGTCTTCATCGACTGCCCGCCTTCCCTCAACATGCTGACCGTCAACGCCATGGCCGCCGCCGACTCCGTGCTGGTGCCCATGCAGTGCGAGTATTACGCGCTGGAAGGGCTCACCGCCCTGGTCGACACCATCAGCAAGCTGGCGGCCGTGGTCAACCCGGAGCTGAAGATCGAGGGGGTGCTGCGCACCATGTTCGATCACCGCAACCGGCTGGCCAATGATGTGTCCGATCAGCTGAAACAGCACTTCGGGGACAAGGTCTATCGCACCATCATCCCCCGCAACGTAAGACTGGCGGAGGCCCCGAGCTTCGGTGCCCCGGCCATGCACTATGACAAATCATCGGTGGGGGCCAAGGCTTATCTGGCCCTGGCTGGCGAGATCCTGCGTCGTCAGGAGCAGGAACCACAGCCGATCACCGCAGACCGAGAGCGCATATGACTCTGAAGAAACGTGGGCTGGGCAAGGGGTTGGATGCCCTGCTCAGCACCAGCACGGCCGCCCGCCAGAAACAGGTGATGAGCGATCAGCGTACCGAGCAGGCCATGGCGCCCACCAACCAGGGCGAGTTGCGCAAGCTGCCGCTGGAGTGGCTGCAGTCCGGCAAGTATCAGCCGCGCAAGGACATGTCGCAGGATGCGCTGGAAGACCTGGCCAACTCGATCCGGGCGCAAGGTGTGATTCAGCCGATAGTGGTACGCTCCATCGGCGAGAACCGTTTCGAGATCATCGCCGGTGAGCGGCGCTGGCGCGCTTCCCAGCTGGCCCGGCTCGAGGTGGTGCCCTGCATCGTCAAGGACGTGCCCGATGAGGCCGCGGTGGCCATCGCGCTGATTGAGAATATCCAGCGTGAAGATCTCAACGCCATCGAAGAGGCGGTCGCCTTGCAGCGGCTGCTGACCGAATTCGAGCTGACCCACCAGCAGGTGGCCGAGGCGGTGGGAAAGTCCCGCACCACTGTGACCAACCTGCTGCGCCTCAACCAGCTCAACGAGGACGTGAAGCGGTTCGTCGAGCACGGCGACCTCGACATGGGCCATGCCCGTGCCCTGCTGGCCCTGAGCGGCCCGGCCCAATCCGAGCTGGCCAAGCTGGTCGCCCAGAAGGGGCTGACCGTACGAGATACCGAGAAACTGGTGCAAAAAGCGCTGGATCCGGCAAAAACCAAGGTTGAACCCGTCCGCGATCCCCAATTCGGTTACATCGAGCGCCAGATTTCAGAAAAAATTGGCAATCAGGTACAACTTCAACCGGGCAAGCAGGATAGCGGTAAGTTAGTAATAAGTTACGATAACTTAGCGGATTTGGACCGCTTACTGTGCTATTTTGGCCTGTCAGAATCGTGATTTTTACGCTTTTTGTAGTAATAAAACATCCATTCCTTTTGATATGAACATAACCTTAATTTCGCGCGGAAAGCCGCAAAAATTAAGGATTTTTGCCATGTTGCAATAGCTGTCTTCACGGGTATAATTTGACCGGCTTTTAGAGCTGTGAACCTGGGGTCTTCGGATCCCGATTTTTTACAGTTCTGTAATGTTCAGGGGTAGGTTGGTGAAACAGAAAATAGCCTTGGAAGGTTTGACGCTAGCCTTGGCTATGCTCGTTTGTCAGCTCATCCTGATCCTGGCGATCAGTTCCGTCTGGTTTTATCAGGCGGGGGCGTTCGCCGGACGTTCCTCCCTCTATGGGGGCGGAATGTACTGGGTTCCTCAAGCCCTGTTTACACTCTGGGTTCTGCGCCGCAAGGTGACGAAGGAGAGTGTGGGCCTGGTTTTGCGGGACTTTTATGGTGGGGCAGGGATTAAGCTCATTACTACAACAGGACTTTTCGCCCTGATGTTTGGCTCCGGGATCGAGGTCGACACCGTCTCGTTCTTCGCCACTTATATCCTCGCCCTCGTTGTACAGTGGATAGTTTCATTCACGCTTAACAACCACTATTAGGAAAACTCATGTCTGCAACCGGAGAAGTCCTGACTCCTCAGGGATATATCTCCCACCACCTGACCCACCTGCAAGTCGGGTCCGGGTTCTGGACGGTGAATATCGACTCTATGATATTTTCCGTCTTGCTAGGCGCCCTGTTTATCTGGTTGTTCCGCCGCGTGGCCGTCAAGGCTACCAGCGGTGTACCCGGTAAGCTGCAGTGCTTTGTGGAGATGCTGGTCGAGTTTGTGAATGGTAACGTCAAAGACATCTTTCATGGTCGCAACAAGGTCATCGCACCTTTGGGCCTGACGGTGTTTGTGTGGATCTTCCTGATGAACCTGATGGATCTGATCCCCGTTGACTTTATCCCTCACGCTGCACAGTTGATGGGTGTTCCCTATCTGCGTGTGGTTCCCTCTGCTGACGTTAACATCACCATGTCCATGGCTTTGGGCGTGTTCTTCTTGATCCTGTATTACAGTATCAAGGTCAAGGGTATCAGCGGATTCGTGAAGGAGCTGACGCTTCAGCCTTTCAATCACCCCGCTGCCATCCCGGTTAACTTCATCCTTGAAACCGTCACGTTGATTTCCAAGCCTGTTTCTTTGGGTCTGCGACTGTTCGGCAACATGTATGCTGGCGAACTGATCTTTATCCTTATTGCGGGTTTGTTACCCTGGTGGTCACAGTGGATCCTGTCCGTGCCTTGGGCAATTTTCCACATCCTGATCATCACTTTGCAGGCGTTTATCTTCATGGTTCTGACCATCGTCTATCTGTCGATGGCACAAGAAGACCATTGATGATGCAACTCAAATAATCCTTTTTATACAATCAATTACATCTAAATAAATGGAGATCCTCATGGAAAACTTGAACATGGACCTGCTGTACATCGCTGCTGCAATGATGATGGGTCTGGCGGCTATCGGCGCCTCCATCGGTATCGGTATCCTGGGTGGCAAGTTCCTGGAAGGTGCGGCTCGTCAACCTGACCTGATCCCTGTTCTGCGTACCCAGTTCTTCATCGTTATGGGTCTGGTAGATGCGATCCCGATGATTGCCGTTGGTCTGGGTCTGTATGTGATGTTTGCGGTTGCTGGCTAAGTCGTTGCGACTCTCCAGGCATAACCCATTAACTAACTTAAGAGGACATCGGCTGTGAATATCAACGCCACCCTCCTCGGCCAAGCAATTGCTTTTTTCATCTTCGTAGTGTTTTGCATGAAGTACGTATGGCCGCCGTTGATCGCTGCCATCGAAGCCCGTCAGAAAGAAATTGCTGATGGTCTCTCTTCTGCCGAGCGTGCCAAGAAAGATCTGGATTTGGCCAAGGCCAACGCCACCGATCAGCTGAAAGAAGCCAAGCACCAGGCTGCCGAAATCATCGATCAGGCCAACAAACGCAAGGCCCAGATCATTGATGAGGCCGCTGTCGGCGCTCAAGCAGAGCGGGAAAAAATCCTGGCTCAGGGCCGTGCAGAGATCGAAGCTGAACGTCATCGTGCCAAAGAAGAACTGCGCAAGCAGGTTGCTGCTCTTGCCATCGCGGGTGCAGAGAAGATCCTGGCACGCCAAATCGACCAGGCTGCCAACAGCGACATCGTCGACAAACTGGTAGCAGAACTGTAACGGGAACGGGGCTATGTCTGAACTGACTACTATCGCTCGCCCCTACGCCAAGGCTGCTTTCGAGTTTGCCGTTGAGCACAAGGCGGTTGACCAATGGCTGGAGATGCTCGGCTTCGCTGCACAAGTTGCAGAGAACGAGACCATCCACGTTCTGGTTAACGGCTCCATGGCTGCCGAAGAGCTTGCAAACCTGTTTGTGGGCGTCTGCGGTGAGCAGCTCAACGAGCATGGTCAGAACCTGATCCGGGTGATGGCCGAGAATGGTCGCTTGGGTGTGCTGCCGGCTGTCGTTGCTGAATTTGTAGCGCTCAAGGCTGAACTGGACAAAGAAGTTCAGGCTGACGTGATTTCGGCGATCGAACTGACCGACCAGCAGAAAGCCAATATTCAGGCTTCTCTGGGACAACGTCTCGCGCGCAAAGTGAAGCTGAATTGCAGCACAGATGCGTCCTTGATGGCCGGGGTGCTCATCAAGGCCGGTGATCTGGTTATCGACGGCACTGTCCGCGGTAAGCTGGATCGCATGGCCGATGCGCTGCAATCTTGATTGGGGTATTAGAGCATGCAACTGAATTCCACTGAAATCGCCGAGCTGATCAAGCAGCGCATTGCGCAGTTTGATGTCAAAAGCGAAGCGCGTAACGAAGGTACCATCGTCTCTGTGAGCGACGGTATCATTCGTATCCACGGCCTGGCCGATGCCATGCAGGGTGAGATGATCGAGCTGCCGGGCAACCGCTTCGCTCTGGCATTGAACCTGGAGCGTGACTCCGTTGGTGCCGTAGTAATGGGTCCCTATGCCAACCTGGCGGAAGGGATGAAAGTCAAAGGTACCGGCCGTATTCTGGAAGTGCCGGTCGGTCGTGGTCTGTTGGGCCGGGTGGTCAACACCCTGGGTCAGCCGATCGACGGTAAGGGTCCGGTAGACAACGACGGCTACTCGCCGATCGAAGTCATTGCCCCGGGCGTTATCGAGCGTAAGTCTGTTGACCAGCCAGTCCAGACCGGTCTGAAAGCCATCGATTCCATGATCCCTATCGGTCGTGGCCAGCGTGAGCTGATCATCGGTGACCGTCAGGTAGGTAAGACCGCCATCGCGATCGACACCATCATCAACCAGAAAGACTCCGGCATTAAGTGTGTCTACGTTGCGATTGGCCAGAAGGCCTCCACCATCGCCAACGTGGTGCGCAAGCTGGAAGAGCACGGCGCACTGGCCAACACCATAGTGGTGGTTGCCTCTGCTTCCGAAGCCGCCGCCCTGCAGTACCTGGCTCCTTATGCCGGCTGCTCCATGGGTGAGTACTTCCGTGACCGCGGTGAAGACGCGCTGATCATCTATGATGACCTGTCCAAGCAGGCCGTAGCCTATCGCCAGATCTCCCTGCTGCTGCGCCGTCCGCCAGGACGCGAAGCCTACCCGGGCGACGTGTTCTATCTGCACTCCCGTCTGCTGGAGCGTGCTTCCCGCGTCAACGTCGAGTACGTCGAGAAGTTCACCAAGGGTGCCGTGACTGGCCAGACCGGTTCTCTGACCGCGCTGCCGATCATCGAAACCCAGGCCGGCGACGTGTCTGCGTTCGTTCCGACCAACGTGATCTCCATCACCGATGGCCAGATCTTCCTGACCACTCAGTTGTTCAACTCCGGTATTCGTCCGGCAGTTGACCCGGGTATCTCCGTATCCCGTGTGGGCGGTGCCGCTCAGACCAAGATCGTCAAGAAGCTGTCCGGTGGTATCCGTACCGCGCTGGCCCAGTATCGTGAGCTGGCGGCATTCGCCCAGTTCTCTTCCGATCTGGACGATGCGACTCGCAAGCAGCTGGACCATGGTCAGAAAGTGACCGAGCTGATGAAGCAGAAGCAGTACTCCCCGATGAGCGTGGCTCACCAGTCTCTGGTGCTGTTCGCCGCCGAGAAGGGCTACCTCGCCGATGTCGAACTGAGCAAGATCGTCGACTTCGAAGCCTCTCTGCTCTCTTACGCCAATACCCAGCATGCCGAGCTGATGGCTGAAATCAATGCCAAGGCCGACTACAACGACGCGATCGTTGGCAAGCTGACTGCGTTGCTGGATGACTTCAAGGCAACCCAGACCTGGTAAGCGTGTGTGGCAGCGCAAGCTGCCACCTGATGGAGAGAAGAGATGGCCGGCGCAAAAGAGATACGTAACAAGATCGGGAGTGTGAAGAACACTCAGAAGATCACCAGCGCTATGGAAATGGTGGCAGCCAGCAAGATGCGCCGTGCGCAGGAACGCATGTCTGCCAGCCGTCCGTACGCTGAAACCATGCGCAAGGTGATCGGCCATATCGCTCAGGGGAACTTGGAATACAAGCACCCCTACCTCATCGAACGTGAGGTCAAGCGAGTGGGTTACATCGTCGTCTCCACCGACCGTGGCCTGTGTGGCGGCCTGAACATCAACCTGTTCAAAGCCGCCCTCAATGAGATGAAGGAATGGAGCGCGAAAGGTGCCAAGGTTGACCTGGCACTGATCGGCAGCAAGGCCTCCAACTTCTTTGAGCGGCACGGCGCCAAGGTGAAAGCCCATGTCTCCGGACTGGGTGACAACCCGAGCGTCAATGACCTGATTGGTTCAGTCAAGGTCATGCTGAAGGCTTACGACAACGGTGAGATTGACAGGCTGTACCTGGTGTACAACAAGTTCGTCAACACCATGGTTCAGCAACCAAAAGTCGATCAACTGCTGCCTTTGCCCGTAACAGAAGACAGCAAGCTGAACAAGAAGAACCACTGGGATTACCTCTATGAGCCGGATCCCAAGCAGCTGCTGGATACCCTGTTGATTCGTTATGTCGAATCCCAGGTATACCAGGGCGTGGTAGAAAACTTGGCCAGTGAACAGGCAGCCCGAATGGTTGCCATGCAAGCCGCGACTGACAACGCCGGTAACCTGATTAACGATCTGCAACTGGTGTACAACAAGGCCCGTCAGGCCAGTATTACCCAGGAACTGACAGAGATCGTATCCGGTGCTGCTGCGGTGTAAGGCAAGGGTTATCAAAGATTTAGAGGATTTGACATGAGTAACGGTTTCATCGTCCAAATCATCGGCGCTGTAGTGGACATCGAGTTCCCGCAGAATGCCGTGCCCCAGGTGTACGATGCACTGAAGGTCATCAGCGAAGGCCAAGGCCAGGGTCTGGTACTGGAAGTGCAGCAACAGATCGGCGGCGGCGTCGTTCGTTGCATCACCATGGGTTCCTCCGACGGTCTGCGTCGTGGGTTGGAAGTAGTTAACAGCGGCAAGGCCATCCAGGTACCGGTTGGTACCTCGACCCTGGGTCGTATCATGAACGTACTGGGCGAGCCCATCGACGAGAAGGGTCCGATCGGCGAAGAAGAGCGTTGGTCCATCCACCGCGAAGCCCCCAGCTACGAAGATCAGTCCAACAGCGCCGAGCTGCTGGAGACCGGCATCAAGGTTATCGACCTGGTTTGTCCGTTCGCCAAGGGTGGTAAGGTCGGTCTGTTCGGTGGTGCCGGTGTCGGCAAGACCGTCAACATGATGGAGCTGATCCGTAACATCGCGATCGAACACAGCGGTTATTCCGTGTTCGCCGGGGTGGGTGAGCGTACCCGTGAGGGTAACGACTTCTACCACGAGATGATGGAGTCCAACGTACTGGACAAAGTATCTCTGGTGTACGGTCAGATGAACGAGCCGCCCGGAAACCGTCTGCGCGTGGCGCTGACCGGTCTGACCATGGCCGAGAAGTTCCGTGACGAGGGTCGTGACGTGCTGTTCTTCGTGGACAACATCTACCGTTATACCCTGGCCGGTACCGAAGTATCCGCACTGCTTGGCCGTATGCCGTCCGCAGTAGGTTACCAGCCGACCCTGGCCGAGGAGATGGGCGTTCTGCAAGAACGTATCACCTCCACCAAGACTGGTTCCATCACCTCAGTCCAGGCCGTTTACGTGCCTGCGGATGACTTGACCGACCCGTCTCCGGCGACCACCTTCGCCCACCTGGATGCGACCATCGTTCTGTCCCGTCAGATCGCGGCACTGGGTATCTACCCGGCCGTTGACCCGCTGGACTCCACCTCCCGTCAGCTGGATCCGCTGGTGGTAGGCAAGGAGCACTACGAGACCGCTCGTGGTGTGCAGATCGTGCTGCAGCGCTACAAAGAGCTGAAGGACATCATCGCCATCCTGGGTATGGATGAACTGTCAGAAGAAGACAAACTGACCGTATCTCGTGCCCGTAAGATCGAGCGTTTCCTGTCCCAGCCGTTCTTCGTGGCCGAAGTATTTACCGGTTCTTCCGGCAAATACGTGCCGCTGAAAGAGACCATTCGTGGTTTCCAGGGCATCCTGAAAGGCGAGTACGACGATCTGCCAGAGCAGGCGTTTTACATGGTTGGTAGCATCGACGAAGTCGTCGAGAAAGCCAAGAAACTGTAAGTCTCGATAGGAGGGCCCATGGCTGAGATGATCTCATTTCACCTGGATGTGGTGAGCGCCGAAGGGAAACTGTTTTCCGGTCGCGTGCAATCCGCTCAGGTAACAGGCTCCGAGGGTGAGCTGGGTCTCCGTCACGGTCATGCTCCGTTGCTGACTGCCATCAAGCCGGGCCTGGTCCGCTTGATCAAGCAAAATGGTAGCGAAGAGGTGCTGTACATCTCCGGCGGCATGCTGGAAGTACAACCCGAAGCCGTGACCGTGCTGGCCGATACCGCCATTCGTGCCGACGACTTGGATGAGGCGAAAGCCCAGGAAGCCAAGCGCCGTGCCGAAGAGCGGATCAACAGCTCCCATGGTGATATCGACTATGCTCAGGCATCTGCCGAGCTGGCCAAAGCGATGGCCCAGCTGCGGGTTATCGATATTGTCAAAAAGAATTACCGCTAATCACGGTGATGCAAAAAGCGACCTTCGGGTCGCTTTTTTTTTATCCGTTGGATAGACTCCGCCGGGTATTTCCTCATGTTTCAAAGGCTAGCTATGTCTCTCAACGTCGTGATCCTGGCTGCGGGTAAAGGTACTCGCATGCGTTCCGTTCTGCCCAAGGTGCTGCACCCGGTAGCCAACAAGCCCATGGTGTCCCATGTCATCGAGACCGCTCGCCAGATCGGTGCCGAGCAGTTGCACCTGGTCTACGGTCACGGCGCCGAGTTGTTGAAGGAGCGGATCGCCGCCCCGGACCTGAACTGGGTGCTGCAGGCGCAGCAGCTGGGTACCGGCCATGCGGTCGCCCAGGCCATCCCGTTCTGGCAGGACGAAGACGACGTGCTGGTACTGTACGGCGACACCCCGCTGATCCAGCCGGAGACCCTGCAACGACTGTTGGCCGCCAAGGCTGACGACGGCATGGCGCTGCTGACCGTGGTGCTGGACAACCCGACCGGCTATGGCCGCATCGTGCGCGAGCACGGTCAGGTGGTCGGCATCGTCGAGCAGAAGGATGCCAACGCCGAGCAGCTCGGCATCCGCGAGGTGAACACCGGCGTGCTGGTGGCCAAGGGTGCGCAGCTGCGCGGCTGGCTCTCTCGCCTGGACAACAAGAATGCCCAGGGCGAGTTCTATCTCACCGACGTGATCGCCATGGCCCATGGGGATGGCTGCCCCATCGCCGCCGTCCACCCGGACAGCGCCATGGAAGTGGAGGGGGCCAACAACCGGGTCCAGCTGGCGGCGCTCGAGCGCAGCTACCAGAAGATGCAGGCCGAGAAGTTGATGATCGCCGGTGTCACCCTGATCGATCCGGCTCGCTTCGATCTGCGCGGCACGCTGGAGATAGGTGAAGAGGTGGTGATCGACGTCAACGTCATCATCGAGGGCAAGGTAAAGCTCGGCAACCATGTGCGCATCGGCGCCGGCGCCGTGCTGAAGGATTGCGAGATAGGCGATCACAGCGAGGTGAAGCCCTACTCCGTGATCGAAGGCGCCTTGGTGGCCGATCAGTGCTCGGTGGGTCCCTTCGCCCGCCTGCGTCCCGGCGCCGTGCTGGAGCAGGACGCCCACGTCGGCAACTTCGTCGAGATGAAGAAGTCCCGGCTCGGGGTTGGCTCCAAGTGTGGTCACTTGACCTATCTGGGGGATGCGGAGATCGGCGCCAGGGTGAACATAGGGGCCGGCACCATCACCTGCAACTACGATGGGGTGAACAAGTTCCAGACCATCATCGAGGATGATGTGTTCGTCGGCTCCGACACCCAGCTGGTGGCGCCGGTGCGCATCGGCAAGGGGGCCACCCTGGGGGCGGGCTCCACCATCACCAAGGACGTGGCCGAGCACGAGCTGGTCATCACCCGGGTGCCCCAGCGTCACATCAAGCACTGGGCCCGCCCGGTGAAGAAGAAGTGATGCCCGATCAATGAAATGAAACCGGCGCCCAAGGGCGCCGGTTTTGTTTTTGGCTTGTCGGCTATGACTCGCGGGTGGAGGAGGATGTGTCCATCACCCGATACCAGTCCAGCTTGCGGGTCAGCATCATGATCAGCGCCAGTATGGCAAACAGCAGCAGGGCGCCGAGCAGCAGGGCTATCTCCTCCGACTGCAGCAGCCCGAACAGGATGGCGTAGACCAGTCCGAGCAGGGCCGCGAAGCCGAGCCCCTGGCGCGGCCCGCCCAGCACATGGCTCAGGTAGAAGCCGTTGAGGGAGACGCTGGCGAGGCTGGCGACGAGATAGGCCAGGCCAAAGCCGAGGTGCTCGGTCAGCGCCAGCAGCACCAGATAGAAGATGGCCAGCCCCATGCCCACCAGCGCGTACTGGATCGGGTGCACCCGCAACCCCTTGAGCAGCTCGAACATGAAGAAGCTGAGGAAGCTGAGGCCGATGAACAGCAGGGCATACTTGGCGGCCCGCTCGTTCAGCTGATAGTGATCCACCGGCTGCACCAGGCTGACGCTGAAGGTCGGCAGCTCGGCCCCCACCCCCTTCATCATGCGGTTGAAGCGCGTCTCCATGTCGGTGGCGAACCAACTGGTCTGCCAGCTGGCATCGAAGCCCTGTTCGTTCAGGGTGCGGCTGCCCGGCAGGAAATCGCCGATGAAGTTTGGATGGGGCCAGTTGCCGCTTAGCCGAAGCTTGCTGTCCTGGCCGAGGGGCACCACCTCCAGCGCGTTCATGCCCTGCAGATCCAGCTCGATGTGAAAGCGCCCGTCCTCGCCGGGCAGGGCCTCCAGCGGAGCATGAATGCCAGCCATCCCATCCCCCAGCAGGGCGCCGGGCGCGAAGGGGATGCGCCGCTCCCCGAGTCGTAGCTCGGGCACGCTGTTGATGCCGCGGGCATCGGACAGCACCAGACTGAGGTAGGGTTTGCCTGGGACAAGGGCGGGATCCGCGCCGTCAAAACTCAGATCAGGGTTGCCGGCCACCAGCGCCTTGCCGGTCAGGCTCACCGGCAAGCGGCCGGAGAGGGAGAGGCGGCTGTGATAGACCTGAGCCTGATAGATGCCGAGCTTGCGCGGGGTGACTTCCATGCTGGCCAGCACATCCAGCTGATCCGGCAGCAGGTAGCGATAGACCCGCTCCTCGCGCACGAAGCGCTTGCCATCCTGCTCCACGGTGACGGCCCTGGTGTAGGGTTGCACCAGCACGGGTCCCAGCAAACGCTGCGGGCCGCTGCTGCTGGCCATGATGCTGTGGATGGCCTGGCTGCGGTAAGCCTGGCGTTCCCGGTTCAACTCCATGATGGAGTGAACGGGGATCAGCAGCAGCAGGCTGAGCAGTAGCAGCAGGACAATCTTGTGGGTGAGTATCTGTTTGACCATGACGCATCTCCTTGTTGATGGGCGCCATGGTGCAGAGTCAGGGTGAAGGGGTGATGGGGCCCTGTGAAGTGAGGGTGAAGGGCAATAAAAAAACCGGCGCCAGGCGCCGGTTGAGGGAAGGGGTTACAGCTTCTTCAGCTGGGCCGGCAGGGCGGCGAACACCTCTTCCTTGGCTCTGAGCGAGGCAAACTGCTTGCCCGGCTTCTGGATGACGGTGTGGACGAAGATGAGCTTCTTGTCCTGCTTGCTGGCCCAGCCGACGAACCAGCCGATCTGCTGCTCCCGGTTGAGGCTGCCATCCAGCAGCTTGGGATAGCCCATGCCGGTCTTGCCGTGGATCTGCCAGCCATCGATGTCCGGTTGGCGCAGTATGGCGCTGGTGTGGTTCAGGGTCTGGGCTGAGACCGGCAGCTTGCCGCTCACCAGCTTGCCGAGGAAGCGGGCCTGCTCCTGCGGGCTGATGGCGAGGCTGGAGCTGAGCCAGGCCTGGGTCAGACCGTCGTGCTTGCCCGGGTTGCCCGCGAGATCCCGGTTGCCGTAGTCGAAGCGGTCGACGTATTGCTGGAGGCGCGCCGCCCCGAGCCACTCGGTGAGGCGCTGGGAGTACCAGATGACGGAGTACTTCATCCAGCTGCTTGGGCTGGTGGTCTCCCGCCACTCGGGCAGAAAGTCGGCATCGCCGGGTTTGAACGGCAGGGCCGGCAGCTGTTCATCTACCAGGAAGCCGCTGTCATAGCCCATCAGGGCCAACGGGATCTTGAAGGTGGAGGCGGGTGGCAGCTGGCTGGCGCAGTCACCCTCGGCGCTGAGAGGTTTGCCTGTGCCATCGGCAAACAGCAGGCAGCCGGAGGCAGCGCTGGTGGGCAATGAGCAGAGCAGGCCGGCGGCGAGCAGGCCGGACAGCAGGATGCGGGACATGAATATCTCCTTGATTCATCTGAATGCGCGTCTATGCCCCTGGTGGGGCAAGCTCTCGAGGAGGCACAGCCTAGCGTCGCTCTGTGTGCTCGGTGTGAAGTCAGCCGGCCGGCAGCCACAGCTCGGCCAGTACCCCGCCTTCCGGCAGGTTGCCCAGGGTCAGTCGGCCGCCGTGCTGGCGGGCCACCTCGGCGGCAAAGCTGAGCCCGAGGCCGCTGCTCTTGCCCTTGTCGGGCCTGGGCAGGGAGTAGAAGCGCTCGAAGATCCGTGGCAGCGCATAGTCCGGGATGCCGGGCCCCTGATCCCGCACCCGGAAGCAGTAGCCGTCGGCGCTCATCTCGCCGCTCAGCCAGACTCGGCCGCCCAGGGGGGAGAAGTCGAGGGCGTTATCCAGCAGGTTGCCGAGGGCCTGCTCCACCAGCAGGGGATCCCATCGCTGCTTGGGGGCCTCGCCGAGCTCGGCCTGCAGGTTTATCTGGCGACGCTCAGCGACTATCTGGCGGGCATCCAGGGTCCGCCTGCCCAGCCTGGCGGGCGCGATGGCCTGTCTGTCCAGCCCCTGACCCGATTCGAGGCGCGCGAGCTGCAGCATGCGCTCGATCAGCCGCTGCATGCGGGCCGTCTCCAGGTTGATGTTGCCGATAAAGCGCTGGGCGACCTCCGGTGGTGGCGCCTCGGCCAGTATCTCCCCTGCCCCGCGAATGGCTGCCAGCGGGCTCTTCAGCTCGTGGGTCAGGCTGTGCACATAGGCTTCGATGTAGGACTTGCCGTCGAGTTGGCGGCGCATGGTCTCCAGGGAGCGGCCGAGCCGGTCCAGCTCCGGGCTGTGGAGCCTGGGCAGGCTGGCGGGCTGATCCTGACTGACCGCATCGGCGTAGTGCACCAGCTTGCCGATGGCGCGGGTGAGCCACCACACCAGCAGAGCGCCGATCAGCAGCGCGAGGCAGAGCAGCACCGCCGCCCCCTGCAGCAGCTGGCGCTCGCTGCGTTCTATCATGGGCAGCAGGGTGCGGTTGGGCTTGGCGACCGTGAGGGAGCCGAGGATCTGCTCACCGGAGCGCAGCGGGGCGGCCACGTGCATCACCGAGCTGGCGGGATCGTCCGGGTCACTGCGGGTGCTGCGGGCGCCGTACTCACCGCGCAGGGTGCGGTAGACGTCGTTCCAGCGGGAGTAGTCCTTGCCGAGATCCTGGCCGCTCGAGTCATAGACCACCTTGCCCTGGGCGTCGGCCACGTAGATGCGGTACTCCGCCTGCTGCTTGAGGTGGCCGTCGATCAGGGCGTTGATGGGGCTCTGGTTGAGGCGGGCGAAGGCGCCGGCCAGTCGGCCATCCTCCATCCTGCCCTCCTGCAGATCGTCAAGCGCCAGCGGGGCCAGCAGCTGGGCCATGTCGACCAGGGTGTCCTCGGTGGCGCTGCGCACCCCGGGTTTTATCTCCTCGACGAAGATTTCCAGCACGAACCAGGCGGCCAGCGCGAAGATCAGCACCAGTCCGCACAGCAGTTGCAGCCCTATTCTCATGTCGGCTCCCGGCCGGTGCCCGGCAGCGGTATGCTCATGCCAGTTCCAGGCTGTAGCCTAGCCCGCGATGGGTCAGGATCAGATTTGCCTCCGAGTCCCGCTCCCGCAGCTTGGCGCGCAGGGTCTTGATGTGGGTATCCACGGTGCGATCCAGGCTCTCTTCGGCCCCGCTCCACACCAGATCCATCAGCTGCTGGCGGGAGTAGACCCGGCCCGGCGCCTGCATCAGGGTCTTGAGCAGCAGGTACTCGTAGCGAGTGAGGGCCAGCGCCTGGCCGTGGAAACAGATACGGGCCCGTTCCTCGTCCAGCACCAGCGGCTGGCTGGTGGCCTGAGCGACCGGCTGGCTGCGGCGCAGTATCACCCGTACCCTGGCGCACACCTCCCGCGGCGAGAACGGCTTGGCCACGTAGTCATCGGCCCCTATCTCCAGCCCGATCAGCCGGTCTATCTCCTCGCTGCGGGCGGTGAGGAACATCAGCGGCGTGTCGCAGCGGGCCCGCACCTGCTTGCATAGCTCGAAACCGCCGATGTCTGGCAGCCCCACATCCAGGATCAGAAAATCCGGTCGCGTCTGTTCCAGTCGCGCCAATAAAGGCTGGCCGAGGGGGAACCACTCCACCTCGAAGCCGTCGGTCTGCAGCGCATAGATCAGGGTATCGGCGATGCTGGCTTCATCTTCCACCAGCCAGATGACTCGTTTTTGCATGGCGTCCTCGTCGCAAATCGGCCTGCCCATTCTGGCATCGAACCAAATTGGATCCTATTTGCGGTTTTATTTTTCCAAAAAAGGCGCTAACATTTCGACATTCTTTCGAATCGAAACTTTAAGATGACCAAACGCAACACTCAACAGCGTCGCCACACCATAGTGACCCTGGTGCAGGAACAGGGCGAAGTGAGCGTCGATACCCTCGCCAAACACTTCTCCACCTCGGAGGTGACCATCCGCAAGGATCTGGCCGTGCTGGAAACCGGTGGCCTGCTGCTGCGCCGTTACGGTGGTGCCGTGCCCCTGCCGAGCGAGATGGTGGTCGACAGCAATCCGGAGCAGGTTTCGAAACGAAAGCTGGCCATCGCCCGCGCCGCCGCCGAGCGCATCCGCGATCATAACCGCGTCATCATCGACAGCGGCAGCACCACCAGTGCCATGATCCCCATGCTGGGCAACAAGCGCGGCCTCATCGTCATGACCAACTCCCTCAACGTGGCCGGCGCCCTGCGCGAGCTGGAGAACGAGCCCACCCTGCTGATGACCGGCGGCACCTGGGATCCCCACTCCGAATCCTTCCAGGGCCAGGTGGCGGAGCAGGTGCTGCGCTCCTACGACTTCGACCAGCTGTTCATCGGTGCCGATGGCATAGACCCGGAGCGAGGCACCACCACCTTCAACGAGCTGGTGGGCCTGTCCAGGGTGATGGCCGAGGTGTCCCGCGAGGTCATCGTCATGGTCGAGTCGGAGAAGATAGGCCGCAAGATCCCCAATCTGGAGCTGCCCTGGGCACAGATCCATACCCTGGTCACCGACGCCGGCCTGGCCGACGAGACCCGGCAACTACTCGAATCCAAAGGGGTGACGCTGATCTGCGCCCCCCTCGCAGGCTGAATCTCGCCTGCTATCCCATTGTTTGTTAACAGTTCAAGTTCAAGGAGAAGTCTATGTGTGGCATCGTCGGGGCAGTCGCCCAACGTGATGTGGCTGAAATTCTGGTGGAAGGCCTGCGCCGTCTCGAGTATCGCGGTTATGACTCCGCCGGGGTGGCCGTGTTCAGCGCCAACCAGCCGCTGCAGCGGGTGCGTCGTCTGGGCAAGGTGGCCGAACTGGCCAAGGCGCTGGAAGAGCAGTCCGTCCACGGCGGCACCGGCATCGCCCACACTCGCTGGGCGACCCACGGTGAGCCGTCCGAGCGCAATGCCCATCCCCACGTCTCCGAACATATCGTGGTGGTGCACAACGGCATCATCGAGAACCACGAAGAGCTGCGCAGCAGGCTGCAGGGCATGGGTTACGAGTTCAGCTCCGACACCGACACCGAGGTGATCGCCCATCTGGTACACCACGAACTGAAATCCGCCCCCAGCCTGCTGGCCGCCATGCAGGTGGCGGTGAAGCAGCTGCGTGGCGCCTACGGCACTGTGGTGATGGACAGCCGCGACGACAGCCGCGTGGTGGTGGCCCGCTCCGGCTCCCCGCTGGTGATCGGCCGCGGCATCGGCGAGAACTTCATCGCCTCCGATCAGATGGCGCTGCTGCCGGTGACCCGCCGCTTCATCTTCCTGGAAGAGGGGGACGTGGCCGAGGTGACTCGTCGCGACGTGCACATCTTCGACACTCACGGCGACGCCGTGGTGCGCGAGGAGCTGGAGTCCGAGCTCTCCCACGATGCCGGTGACAAGGGCGAGTACCGTCACTACATGCTCAAAGAGATCTACGAGCAGCCCAAGGCCATCACCAATACCCTGGAAGGCCGCCTCGGCACCGATCACGTGGTGATCGAGTCGTTCGGCAACGGCGCCCGCGCCATCTTCGACCAGGTCGAGCACATCCAGATCGTCGCCTGCGGCACCTCCTACAACTCCGGCATGGTGGCCCGCTACTGGTTCGAAGAGATCGCCGGTGTCTCCTGCGACGTGGAGATCGCCTCCGAGTTCCGCTATCGCAAGTCGGTGGTGCGCCCCAACAGCCTGCTGGTGACCCTGTCCCAGAGCGGCGAGACCGCCGATACCCTGGCCGCCCTGCGGCTGGCCAAGGAGTCCGGCTACATGAGTTCGCTGGCGATCTGCAACGTGCCGGGCTCCTCCCTGGTACGCGAATCGGATCTTGCCTTCATGACCCGGGCCGGGGCCGAGATCGGCGTCGCCTCCACCAAGGCCTTCACCACCCAGCTGGCCGGCCTGCTGATGCTGGTGGCCTCCGTCGGTCACTGCCGTGGCAACCTGAGTGCCGCCGCCGAGGCCGAGTTGGTCAAGGCGCTGCAAGCCCTGCCGCTGCGCATCAAGGAGAGCCTGGCGCTGGCCAAGCAGATCGAGACCCTGGCCGAAGAGTTTGCCGACAAGCACCACAGCCTGTTCCTCGGCCGTGGCAGCCAGTACCCCATCGCCATGGAGGGGGCGCTCAAGCTCAAAGAGATCTCCTACATCCACGCCGAGGCTTATGCGGCCGGTGAGCTCAAGCACGGCCCGCTGGCGCTGATCGATGCCGAGATGCCGATCATAGTGGTGGCGCCGAACAACGATCTGCTGGAGAAGCTCAAGTCCAACGTGGAAGAGGTGCGTGCCCGCGGCGGCATCCTCTACGTGTTCGCCGATGCGGATGCTGGCTTCAAGAGCGACGCCACCATGCGGGTGATGAGCCTCAACCACGTGGAAGAGATGATTGCCCCCATCGTCTACACGGTGCCGCTGCAGCTGCTCTCCTACCACGTCGCCCTGATCAAGGGTACCGATGTGGATCAGCCGCGCAACCTGGCGAAATCCGTGACCGTGGAATAAGCCATTGTCGGAAATGAAAAAAGAGCCGCATTGCGGCTCTTTTTTATGGGCTCGTCTGGCCGGATACCCGGCTATGACAGCCGCAGGTTGGTGATGGTCACATCGTTCAGCGAGGGCACTATGATGCCGCTGGAGATGCTCTTGGCGATCGCCTGGTTGCGGTTCTTCGAATCCGTCTTGTTGGTGACCTGGTTGAGGTGGAAGTTCACGGTGCGCTCGCTGATGCCGAGTATGGTGGCGATCTCCCAGGAGGTCTTGCCCTCGCTGGCCCAGAACAGGCACTCCTTCTCCCGATCCGACAGCTCGGCCAGGCATTTCATCAGATCCGGCCTGCTCTTTATCAGTTGCAGTGCCGAGTTGAAGATGTAGCTGGCGCAGAACGACAGCAGGGGAACGTTTTCAAACATCAGGTCGGAGTTGGACTTCTCCTTGCTGATGAAGGAGAGGATGCCGTGTTCCCCCTGGGGGGTATGCAGCGGGAAGGAGACGCCGTTGCGCACCCCGAAATCGGCGGCGAGGTTCATCACCTCCCGGCTGGCGCTGGGCAGCCAGGGGGAGTCGCAGTCGAGCTTGTTCCAGAAGATGGGCTGGGTCTGCTTCAGTCCCAGGAAGACCACAGGATCCTGGGTCAGGTAGTGCCGCTCCGTGTAGGCATCAAACCAGCTGGTCGGACAGTTGTTGAACAAGGCTACGTGGGATTTTTGCATGCTGATGGGGAAAATGATCAGCAAACGGAAGTAATCAAATCCCATCTGGTGACTGAAGCGCTCCAGTTGTTGCTGGATATCGCTGGTCTTCTTGGCCTTGGTGAACCGATCTATGTGTTCCCAGATCGCATCGTTAAACATGTCACTCTCCTTTTTCGACCCTTATCATCCTGATCGAAAAGATATTTTTTAGTTATTTAATGTGGTGTTGTTAGTACCAACGCCAGTAACTCCCGTGCTTGTCTAAAAATTATCCTGTTTTTTCGGCCGCAGGCCAAGGAAATCATCTGATTGCCACTGGCACGACTCTTTGAGACAATGAGAATAGTTATCATTGTTAAGATTATGTACCATGAAAAAGCTCTGGGGTCTGGCCTTGTTGCCATTGGCCGCCCACTTCGTCGCCAGTGCCGACGAACTGGTCGCGCCCGCACTGAAAAACAGCATCGCTGCCGGGAAAGCCTCCCAGCAGCGAGTAGAAAAGGCGGCCGATGCGGCCGTTTCCGCCAGGATGGAGCTGCAAAACGCGCAGCTGCAGCTGCGCGATCTGGAAGCCTACAACAGCTACATGCAGTCACTGGTGGCCGATCAGCAAAATGAACTGGGCAAGCTCAGCAGCCAGCTGGCGGCGGTAGAGCAGACCCGGCAGGGGCTGATCCCGCTGATGCTGCAGATGCAGGCCGAGTTGGAGCAGCTGGTGCAGGAGGACATCCCCCTGCGCAAGGACGATCGTCTGGCGCGCATCGAGCAGCTCAAGCTGACCATGGCCCGTGCCGACGTGAGCGAGGCCGAGAAATTCCGCCAGCTGCTGCAGGCCTATCAGATTGAAGCCGAGTACGGCAGCCGGATGGATGCCTATCCCGCTCAGCTGGAACTGGATGGTGCCGAACGTCGGGTCGATGTGCTGGCGCTGGGCCGCGTCTCCCTGCTGGCGATGACGGCCGATCGCAGCCAGGCCTGGCGCTGGTCTGCGGAGAGCAAGAAGTGGCTGGCACTCGACAGCCAGTGGCTGGAGCCCATCGCCGAGGCGCTGGACATGGCTGCCGACAAGCGAGTCCCGCAACTGTTGCATGTGCCCCTGTCTGTCGCGCGTAGCCAGGAGGCTCAGTCATGAAATGGTTCCCCCTTCTTATCACGCTCTCCCTCGGCTCCCACGCGGCCCTCGCCAATGACGACTGGCAGGCGCAGGAGCAGGCTCGTGAGCAGAATGCCCAGCAGGATCTGGCCTCGGTCGCCGATCAGCTGAGCGGTGCCCGCGCCAGGCTGGCCGCGGCCCAGAGCCTGAGCAAGCAGCTGGCCAGCCAGTTTGCCGACAATGAAAAGCAGCTGGTTGAACTCAACGCTCAGTGGGAGCAAGCCTCCGGTGACATGAACGAGATTTTCGCCGTCACCCGCCAGGGGGCGAGCGATGCGGTCAAGCTGCTGGCCGAATCCTCGGTGCAGGGTCAGTTCCCGGATCGACTGGCGGCGCTGAAGGTGCTGGCACAGGACAAGCAGGTGCCGGATCGCGCCGCCCTCGCCCTGTTGCCCGCCACCCTGCTGCAGGAGATCCGCGAATCGGGCCGGGTGGCCCAGTTCAGCGGCAAGGTGCTCGATGCCCAGGGCGCGGCCAGCGAACAGTCGCTGACCCGGATCGGCAGCTTCGCGCTGTTCGGGAGCGCCGGTTTCCTGCAGCCGAGTGGTGAAGGGCTGAGCCCGGTACTGGGTCTGCCCGGCGGCCTGCTGTCCGAACTGACCACCTATCAGGGCAAGGAAGGCGAGGCCCTGCCGCTGGATCCTTCCCACGGCGTGCTGCTCGACATGCTGGCCCAGGCCCCCACTTTCTGGCAGCAAGTCCAGCAAGGGGGACAGGTCGGCGCCATCATAGTGCTGCTGGCCGCCATCGGTCTGGGCATTGCCGGGGTGCGGTTGTGGACGCTGTCCCGCGAACTGACCCTGGTGCGCCGCCAGCTCAAGAGCGGTGAATACCACACCAATAATGCCCTCGGCCGGGTGCTGACAGTGGCAGAGCAACATCCCGAGCTGAGCATGGAGACCCTGGAGCTGCGGCTCGATGAGGCGATCC
The DNA here is from genome assembly GCF_963895295.1 of Aeromonas sp. sia0103. NCBI lineage: Bacteria > Pseudomonadati > Pseudomonadota > Gammaproteobacteria > Aeromonadales > Aeromonadaceae > Aeromonas > Aeromonas sp. sia0103. The sequence goes on from NZ_CAWQKG010000063.1 coordinate 128,213, forward strand.
TGCAGGAGACTCCACGGCTGGAGCGCGGCATCGGCATGGTCAAGGTCATCGCCGCCATCGCCCCCATGCTGGGCCTGCTCGGGACTGTGACCGGTATGATCGGCACCTTCCAGGCCATTACCCAGTTCGGCACCGGCGATCCCAAGATTATGGCGGGCGGCATCTCAATGGCGCTGATCACCACGGTACAGGGGCTGGTGGCCGCCATTCCGCTGATCCTGGCCCACAGCCTGCTGCAATCCCGCTTCACTGAGCTCTCCAATGTGCTGGAGCAACAGGTCGCCGGCATCCTGGCCGAGCGCGCCGAGAGCAACGGAAACGGGATGGAGCGGGTGGCATGATGCTCGACATCTGGCAGCAGTTGCAGAGTTTCATGGGCCGTGGCGGCCCCGTGCTCTGGGTCATCCTGGCCCTGCTGGTACTGATGTGGATTCTGATGATCGAGCGGCTGCTCTACCTCAACCTAGGCTTTGGCCCGCTGCAGCAGCAGCTGTTCAGTCGCTGGCAGGGGCGCGTCGAGCGCCACAGCTGGCATGCTCAGGCCATTCGTGGCCGCTGGCTGGCCGAGGCCGAGCTGGAGCTCAACCGTCATCTGATCTTCATCCGCACCTTGGTGGTGCTCTGCCCCATGCTGGGTCTGCTCGGCACAGTGACCGGCATGATAGGCGTATTCGATGCGTTGGCCGCCGCCAACCGCTTTAACCCGGAGAGCATGGCGGGCGGGATCTCCCGTGCCACCATCCCCACCATGGCAGGCATGGTGGTGGCGCTGTCCGGCGTGTTGTTACTCAGCCGGCTCGAGAGCCAGGCCAAGCGCGCCTTGGCCAAGACCCGTGACGGCTTGCGAGAAGAGAAGGTAATGCAATGAGACGGCAATCCAAACGCCAGCGCGATGAAGTGCAGATCGACATGACCCCCATGCTGGATATCGTGTTCATCATGCTGATCTTCTTCATCGTGACCACCTCCTTCGTGCGCGAGGCCGGACTTGAGGTGCATAGGCCCCAGGCCAGTCAGGCCAAGGCCCAGAAATCCTCCAGCATCATGCTGGCGATCGGGGCCCAGGGGCAGATCTTCCTCGATCGCAAACAGGTCGATGTGGAGCGGGTGCAGGCCCGCCTGGCCCGTCTGCTGACGGAGCAACCCGACGCCAGCCTGGTGATCCAGGCCGACGAGCGAGTGCCCCACGGTCGGGTGGTGCGAGTGATGGATGAGGCCAAGGCCGCCGGAATAGCCAACATCGCCGTGGCGGTGGCACCGAAATGAAATTCAAGCTGATGAGTCTGGGACTGGGGGTCGCCCTCAGTCTGGGGATCCTGCTGTTCATGGCCACCCTGGTGGAGCCCCCCAGGGGGGAGAAGGCCTCGACCGAGCAGAAGTCCATCGTCATCAACATGCAGACCGAGGTGAACGAGGTACAGGTGCGCGAGCGGCCGGTACCGCAAGAGCCCGAGCCACTGCCTGAGCCTCCTGCCGCCCTGGCCTCCACGCCGCTGCCCATGCCGGCGGCGGCGCCCCTGCCCTCGGTGCAACCCAGCCTGGATCTGGTGTCCAGCCTGAGTGCCGTGCAGGTATCTGCCCCCGGGGTGGCCACCAGTCCCACTCCGGTGGCGAGCGGCAACTTTCATGGTCAATCGGAAGGGATGGGGGTCGGCGTTGGCGACATGCTGACCCCGCTGCAGCGGGTCGAACCGGTCTATCCATACCGTGCCCAGCAGGCTGGCATCGAAGGATCGGTGACGGTTCGCTTCACCATCAACAGCGAGGGGCGGGTCGAGAATGTGGAAGTGATTGAGGCCAAGCCCAAGCGCCAGTTCGAGCGGGCGGCCATTCAGGCGGTCAGCAAGTGGCGCTACCAGCCACGGCCTGGCGCGACCGACAAGCTGGAGCAAGTCATCAATCTCAAATTCAAGTTGGAGTCATAACGATGCTGCGGATCTGGATCTGCCTGCTGGCCCTGGTCAGCCAAGCCTGCCTGGCCATGGAGGTGAGCCCTCATTTCTCCCGCCAGCTGGAACCCGTGATGAAGCTCTACCAGTCGGGGCAATGGCAACAGGCTCAGAACAAGGCCACCGGGCTCAAGCCAGGCTCAGATGCCGAGCGGGCCTGGTTGGCTCAGTTGCAGGCCTCCTTGGCCGCCAACTTGCAGCAGACCGCGCAGGCGAGCCGCTACGTCGAGCAGGCGCTGGCCTATAAAGAGTGGCCGGAGCAACAGCAGCTTCAGTTGCTGCGCCTGCGTGGCGACATCCAGGCTCAGCAATCCAACTGGTCCGGCGCCATCGCCAGCTACAAGGCGGCGTTGGCACTGAAGCCGGACGATGCGCTGCGGTTGCGGCTGGCGGGCCTCTATTACCACAACAAACAGTACGGCGAGGCCGCGAGCCAGAGTGAACAACTGTTGAAGAAAGGCTGGCACAAGCAGGCCGCTATCATTCGTCTCTCCGCCCTCACCGCCCAGCAGCGTTACGGGATGGCGGCCGATCAGGCCGGCGAGCTGATCCGTCACGAGCCAAAAGAGAGCAAGTGGTGGCAGCAGGCCGTGTCGCTGAACCTGTCGGCCAAGCGTGGGGACCAGGCGCTGGCCCTGCTGCAGACCGCCATCGATCGTCAACTGATGGACGACGCTGCCGCCCGCAATCAGCTCATTCGCCTCTATGCCTGGCAGGGGCTGCCTTATCGCGGCGCCCGCCTGCTGGAGGCGGCCATGGCCAAGGGACAGATGCAGGCAAGTGCCGAGAACCAGCACCTGCTGGCCCAACTGTGGGAAGGTGCCCGTGAGTGGCCGAAAGCGGTAGATAGCTGGCAGCTCCTCGCCAAGCAATATGCGCACCCCAAGGCCGGTATGCGTGCCGCCGAACTGTTGCTGCAACAGGGCAAGACAGATGCGGCCATGAGCCAGCTGGCCGTCATCAAGTCGACCAAGGATGAGCAGGGCAACAGAGCCAAGGCGTTGCTGGTGCAGGCATACCTTAATAAGGAGCAATATGCCGAGGCGCTGACACTGGCGTTGGAGCTGCAGCGGGAAAGCAACTGGCAGCAGCGGGCGACCAGCTGGGTCAGCTATATCCAGGCCCAGAGCGAAGGGATGAACAAAAAAGCGGCGTAAAACCGGGGGGAAGTTCGAGTTTTATACGTGTCAGCCTGCTTTTTCAGCAAGCGAGATCTTTTTCACAAAAAGCC